>NZ_JANUGX010000015.1 GCF_024753245.1 Massilia norwichensis
GGGAGCAGGCGTGCGGCGCACAGTGTGCGTCACCTAACGGTGCGCGCGCGTCCGTTTCGATAAGATGAAGGCGTTGAGTGAGGACGCCCGCGATCTTCCGCAGGACTCCAAATACCTCAACAGGTCAGCCGGTCGCCTCGAGGATCGGCACCAGATTCCACGCCCTTTGGGAAGCGGAGGTTGTTCATGTCTTTGCCAACGACGAGTCATCCACCGAAGCACCTCGTGCGCGAGTACCTCGAGCGCCGCACGAAGGAAAGCGCGCCGCCGCCGACGCCGGAAGAAATCCGGCGCCAGCTCGGATGGGGCTTGCTGATGCACTCGGCCGACGGCGACAAGATGGGCTCGTCCCGTTCCTGACCCCGCTCTCGAAGGGCATTCACCCCAAGGCATCACAGGAGAACGCCATGACCAAGAAAATCGGCAGCAAGCACGTCGCCCAGCATCGCGGCAAGAAGGAACGCGCCGAGATCTACAAGACCAACGTCGCCCGCGAAGCGGTCAAGCAGGCCATCGCCCGCGCCAAGTACCGCAACCAGCAGAAGGGCCAGCCGACCATGGTGATGGCGCAGCCGGCCGCCTGATCACGGCCTCTTCATTGCTGCAGCAAGCCCGCCCCGGCAACGCGGCGGGCTTTTCTTTGATCGTCCGCCGCCGTTCGCTGGCGCCATTCACCGATCCGCCACCGCCATTCGCCGAAAAGCGCTTCCGCCGCGCGCCCATCCTCGTATATCTTGTCCCCATTCCAACGAGGAGAATGCAATGAACAGCGAAGCATCCTATCACTTGCGGCGCCAGGTCCTGTGGGGACTGCTGCTGATCGGCCTGGGCGTGGCCTTCCTGCTGGACCAGCTCGACATCTACGAGATCGACCGCCTGTGGCATTATGCGCCGCTGCTGCTGGTCGTGGCCGGCATCAACCAGACCATCGGTTATCCGAGCGCGCGCGAATTCGTCAATGGCTTGTGGACCGTCTTCATCGGCCTGTGGCTGTTCGCGATGTTCGAAGGCCTGTTCGGGCTGAACTGGTGGAACAGCTGGCCGCTGTTCATCATCGTCGGCGGCATCGGCATGGCGGTCAAGCCGATCGCCGAACGCCGCTTCGGCAACAACCCGGACCGTGGCCGCCACGGCTGCTTCGACAAGCGCGGAGACCGCCATGGAAAATGAAGCGTCCCGCACCAAGGCGAGCGCCAACGGCCAGATCGTGATCGGGCTGCTGGTGGTGGCCTTCGGCGTGCTGTTCCTGCTCGATAACCTGAACATCATCTACCTGCGCCATGTGATCTTCTTCTGGCCGCTGGCCTTCATCGCTTCGGGCCTGGTGGCCCTGTGCAGCGATGGCCCGCGCAGCGGCCGCGTCACCGGCATCGTCCTGATCGCGATCGGCCTGGCGCTGGTGCTGAACCGCCTCGGCTACGAGTTCATCAGCTGGCGTACCTTCTGGCCGCTGGTGATGATAGCCCTCGGTGGACTGATCCTGTACCGCACGCTCGGCGGCGGCCGCGTGGTGCATGTGCACACCGGCCCTTATACCAAGGACGACGCCAAGGCCGACAACGTGATCGACATCACCGCCATCCTCGGCGGCTTCGAGCGCCGCGTCAGCACGCCCGACTTCCGCGGCGGCGAGATCACCGCGATCATGGGCGGCTGCGGCCTCGACCTGCGCGACTGCGGGCTCGGTCCCGAGGCCGTCATCAATGTCTTCGCAATCTGGGGCGGGATCACGATCAAGGTGCCGCCCGACTGGACCGTGGTCCTGCAGGGCACCCCGGTGATGGGCGGCTTCACGGAAAAGACCGCGCGCCCGCCGGACAACCGCAAGCGCCTGCTGGTCACCGGCTACGCCATCATGGGCGGCGTCGAAGTGCGCAACTGAGCGCATCGGCGGGAAGCGGACGATGCACGGCGTGGTCTCCAGGTGGTATGCGGCGCTGCTGTACATGCTGGCCTGGCTGATGCTGGGCCTGGCGACCGCCGCGCTGCTGGTCGCCGGCGGCGCCGGCTGGGGCGCGAGCCTGGTGTTCGCGGTGCCGCTGGCGATCGTCTACGCGAATGCCACCGCCTTCTCCGCCTATTACGTGTGCCGCGCCTATCCGATCGGGCACAAGCACCCGGCCGCCATCGTCGGCGGCGTAGGGGCCACCGCGGCCTGTGCGGCAGGGCTGTGGTGCGCGATCGGTTCGGCCTGGGCGGCGCTGTTGCGCGCCTTTGCGCCGGCGGGCGCGGTGTTCGAGCTGGATGGGCCGAAGCTGGCGACCATGTTCGCGCTGGGCGTGATCCTGTATGGCCTGGCGGCGGCCGTGAACTACCTGCTGATCGAGGCCGAGCGCGTGCGCCGGCTGGAGACCCGCGAACTGGAGACGCGCCTGACCGCGCAGGACGCCGAACTGCGGATGCTGCGCACCCAGGTCGATCCGCACTTCCTGTTCAACAGCCTGAATTCGATCAGCGCACTGACCTCGATCGATCCGGGCGCGGCGCGCGCCATGACCCTGCGCCTGGCCGGCTTCTTCCGGCTCAGCCTGGGCCTGCACGCGCAGCGCCAGGTGCCGTTCAGCCGCGAGCTGGAACTGGTGCGGGACTTCATCGCGATCGAGCAGGTGCGCTTCGGCGAGCGCCTGCGTTTCGACGTCGAGGCGGCGCCGGACGCGCTGGCCTGTCTGGTGCCGCCGATGCTGCTGCAGCCGCTGGTGGAGAACGCGGTCAAGCACGGCATCGGGCAGATGATCGCCCCTGGCTGCGTGCGGGTGTCGGCGACGCGCGCCGGTTCGCTGCTGCGCATCGTGGTCGACAACGACGTCGACCCGGATACGCCCTGCGTGCGCGGCACCGGGCTGGGCCTGGAGAATGTGCGCCGGCGCCTGGCGGCGGCCTACGGCATCGAGGCCAGCGTGCACTGGGGCGTCGAGGCGAGCCGCTTCAGGGTCGAGCTGGCGCTCCCGGCCGAAGCTGTCGACACCGTGGAGGAGGCGTGAGCGTATGCGTGTGATCATCGTCGACGACGAACTGCTGGCGCGCGCGGTGCTGCGCGAATACCTGGGCGCCCACGCGGACGTCGAGATCGCGGGCGAATGCGCCAACGGCTTCGAGGCGGTCAAGGCGATCGCCGAACTGGCGCCGGACCTGGTCTTCCTCGACATCCAGATGCCGAAGCTGGACGGCTTCGAAGTGGTCGAACTGGCGGGTCCGAAGACGCAATACGTGTTCGTCACCGCCTACGACCAGTTCGCGCTGCGCGCCTTCGAGGTGCATGCGCTGGATTACCTGCTCAAGCCGTTTTCGCGCGAGCGCCTCGACCAGGCGCTGGCGCATGCGCGCGCACGGCTCGGCAGTCCGCAGGCGGCGGCAGCGGGTGCGGAGGCGGTCGCCGTGGCCAGCGAGGCGGCGCAGCGGCGCACGCCGCTGGAGCGCATCCTGATCCGCGACGGTTCGCGCGTGCAGGTGATCCCGGCGACGCAGATCGACTACATCGAGGCGCAGGACGACTACGTGCAGGTGGTGGCCCTCGGGCGCGCATGGCTGAAGAGCCAGCGCCTGTCGGAACTGGAGGAACAGCTGGATCCGCGCGCCTTCCTGCGCGTGCACCGCTCCTACATCCTCAGCCTGGCCGCCATCGAACGCATCGAACCATCGGGCAAGGACGGCCATTGCGCGGTGCTGCGCGGCGGTGCGCGGGTTCCCGTCAGCCGCAGCGGTTACGCCAGACTCAGGGAGCTGATGCGGTAGCGCGTCCCTGCACATGCCACCAGGCCGGCAGCAGCGCCAGCACCTCGGGCCGCGCGAAGCGGTCGTCGATCAGCCAGACCGTGCCCTGGTCCTGCTCGGTGCGGATCACGCGGCCGGCGGCCTGCACCACCTTCTGCAGGCCCGGATACAGATAGGCGTAGTCGTAGCCGGCGCCGAACAGCGCCTGCAGGCGTTCGCGCAGCTGCTCGTTGACCGGGTTCACCTGCGGCAGGCCGAGGGTGGCGACGAAAGCGCCGATCAGGCGCGCGCCCGGCAGGTCGATGCCTTCGCCGAAAGCGCCGCCCAGCACGGCGAAACCGATGCCTGTGCCCTCAAGGGTAAAACGCTCCAGAAACGCAGTGCGCTCCAGCTCGCTCATGCGGCGCGACTGGCGCCATTGCGGGATCGCCGGATGGCGCTGGGCCAGCATGTCGGCCGCCTGTTCCATATAGTCGAAGCTGCTGAAGAAGGCCAGGTAGTTGCCCGGCTGTTCGGCGTACTGGCGCGCCATCAGGTCGGCGATCGGCACCAATGAGCTCTTCCTGTGCTGGTAGCGCGTCGAGATCCCGCGCGCCACCTCGACCTTCAGCTGGCTGGCCACGAAGGGCGAATCGACGTCGATCCAGACCGTGTCCTCGGGCATGCCGAGCAGGTCGGCGAAATAATGCCAGGGGCTGAGCGTGGCCGAGAACAGCGTGGTCGAATGCGCGAACGCGAAGCGCGGTTTCAGGAACGGCGCCGGCACCAGGTTGCGGATCGCCAGTTCCGTGTCGCGTTCGTCGGTACGCGTGAGGTCGAACAGCGAATGCTCGCCGAAGGATTCTGCAAGACGCTGGAATTGCAGGGCGTCGAAATAGAACTCCTGCAGCGCCGGGTCCAGGCCCTCGGGGAAAGCGGCCATGTATTCGGTGATTGCGCTGGTGGCGTTCTGCAGGCTGTCCAGCAGCTTTTGCGGGATGGTGTCCAGCACCTGATAGGGCAGGGGCGCGGCCTTGCCCGCTTCGGTCCAGGCGCGGCCCAGCTTTTCCAGCGGCTTCTGTACCTGCGGCGGCGCCACGCTGCGCGCTGCGCGCAGGCTGCCGCGGGCCAGCGAAGCGCTGTACATGCCGCGGGCGCGCGCGACCAGGTTGTGCGCCTCGTCGGCCAGGACGCTGACACGCCAGCCGCGCTCCATCGCCAGCGCATACAGCATGGCGCCGCCATCGAACCAGTAGTTGTAGTCGCCGACGATCAGGTCGCTCCAGCGCGCCATCTCGCTCCCGAGGTAATAGGGGCAGACATCGTGTTCGAGCCCGATCGTGCGCAGGGTGTCGCGATCCAGCAGTGGGGCGTCCAGGCTCGCGGCGCGCGCGGCGGGCAGGCGGTCGTAGAAGCCGCGCGCCAGCGGGCAGGCATCGCCGTGGCAGGCTTTATCCGGGTGCTCGCAGGCCTTGTCGCGTGCGGTCAGTTCCAGCACGCGGATCGGGATCGTGCCGCCGGCCTTGAGGGTGCTGGCGGCATCCAGTGCGAGCTTGCGGCCCGGCGTCTTCGCGGCCAGGAACACCAGCTTGTCGATGCTCTCCTTGGGCGCCGCCTTCAGCGCCGGGAACATGGTGCCGAGGGTCTTGCCGATGCCGGTCGGGGCCTGGGCCAGCAGGCAGCGCTTGCCGGCGTTGGCGCGGAACACACTCTCGGCGAGCTGGCGCTGGCCCGGGCGGAAGTCCGCGTGCGGGAAGCGCATGTCCGCCAGCGCGACGTTGCGCGCTTCGCGGTGGCGCATCTCCTGCTCGGCCCAGGCGATGAAGCGGCTGCAGTGGTCTTCGAAGATCGCCTTCAGTTCGGCGGCGCTGCGGGTCTCGCGCAGCAGCGTTTCCTGCTGGCTGCCGATATCGAAGTAGACCAGCGCCAGGTTGACCTGTTCCATCGCGAGCTGCTCGCACATCAGGTGGCCGTAGATGCGCAGCTGGGCCCAGTGCAGGTGGCGGTGGTTGTCGGGGATGCTGGCGAACTGGCCGCGGAAGGTTTTGACTTCCTCGATCAGGTTCTGGTCGGGGTCGTAGCCGTCGGCGCGCCCGCGCACGTGCAGCAGGCCGTAGTCGCCCTCCAGGGTGACCTCGGAACGGTAATGCTCGCCGCGGCGCGAGGCCACCACGGCGTGGCCGGCGATGCCTTCCAGCGCGGTGGGCGAGGGCGTGAAACGCAGGTCGAGGTCGCCCTGCTTGGCGGTGAATTCGCACAGCGCCCGCACCGCCACGGTGTAGCCTTTTGCCTCGCCGGTCAAGCCGCCTCCTGCCACTGCAGGTAGCAGACCGTGACCGGCATGCCGTGCTCGCGGCAGTACTCGATCCAGCGCAGCTGGTTGTCCTGCAGGCGGTCGCCGGGGCCCTTCACCTCGATCATCTCGTAGCGGCCTTCGTCCGGGAAGAACTGGATCAGGTCGGGGAAGCCGGTGCGGTTGTCCTTCACGTCCTGCAGGATGCGCTGGCACCACAGCTTCAGGTGCGGCGCCGGGATGCAGCGCAGGGCCAGTTCGAGGATGTCGCGATCGAGCCAGTCCCAGGCCACGAAGGGCGACTGGATACCGGCTTTTTCGTCCCAGGTGGCGAGGATGGCCTCGACGTGGCTGCCGTCGTCCAGGCGCGCCAGGCAGGCATCGAATTCGCGCCTGCGGCGCTGGTGGAAGTCGGGGCTGTACAGGTCCGTCGGGCCGCGGTGGAAGGGGTGGAAGAACGCACCCGGAATAGCCGCGAACACGGCCGGCCAGCACAGCAGGCCGAACAGGGTGTTGGCGAGCGTGTTCTCGACGTAGAACACCGGCGCTTCGTCACGGTGCAGGTGGGCCAGCACCACGCCTTCGACGCGCCATTCTCCGTTCGGGATCGGCAGGTTCAGATCCAGACGCGCCGGCGGCGCAGCCTTGCGCGCCTTGACCTTGGCGTGGCCCAGCTTGCGCGCCAGGCGCGGGCCGATGCGCAGCAGGTGCTGGCGTTCGGCCTCGCTTTCCGGCGCCTGTTCGGCCGCACAGAACAGTTCGTAGGCCTGGTCGAACTTCTCGTCCTTCTCCAGCACGCGCATCGCGCGCGAGCGGGCGCCCGGGAAACGGCAGCCCGCATACACGGCGTGCGCGGATGCCCAGTCCTTGTCCTTCTCGAACTGCTGGCCGATGCGGAACAGCAGCTTTTCGCGGCGGCTCTCCAGCCAGTCGTTGCCGAAGCTGTGGCGCGGCAGGTCGCGCAGCACCTCATGCAGCACCTCGCGCATCTGCTCGCAGCCCGGTTCCAGCTCGTGGAAGCGTTCGCGGCAGGCATGCAGCTGCAGGTAGTGCTCGATGTCCTGGCGCGAACGGAAGCCGCGCGACGCTTCCGAGAATTCGACCTGCTCGTAGCGGAACAGGCCCAGGTCGGACAGCACGAATTCGGTCCAGTCCTGGTGCAGGTTGCCGAAGAAGACCAGGCGAAGGCGGTCGCACAGCGGCTTCATGTCGATCGCGAATACCGTGTCGGCGCTGCCGGGATACCACTGCGAGAAGGGACGCGCTTCGGCATGCTGTTCGCGCAGCGCCTGCAGCTGCTCGTCCTTGCGCGCGCTCCGCAAAGGTGCTTTCAGGGCGAAAGCGTCGGCGATCTCGGGTTTGACCAGCAGCTCGAACAGTTCCTCGAGTCCGAGCACCGGATCGAGCGCGATCCAGCCGGTCGGCAGCAGATCCTGGACCGCGGCGACCGGGCAGCCGATTTCCGGGTACTGCATCTTGGAGGCGCGAAACAGGCTGCCCTTGCGCATCACCATGCGCACGAACAGGGCCTGGGAGGGGCGGGGCAGACGGCCGAAGGCGGCGATGAAACCGTGCTCCTCTTCGTCGAGGAGGTCGGCGTAGCGCTGGGCGATCCAGTCGAGGACGCGCTGGAAGTTATCCAGATAATAAAACTCGTTTTCCAGAACCCTGATCATGTCGCACCATACTGTAGCTTTGTACAGTATAACGGCGCGAAACCGCTTTACCCAGCCATTGCGGGGCTTTTTTACGACAGCGTGACGTTTTGCTACGGCTTGCGCGCCTCGTCTTCGGCGTCCTGGCGCTTGCTGGCGTGCTGGATGATGGCCGAGATCAGGGCGACGTCGGTGTCGACCGCGGCCGGGGCTTGCTTCGTGGCTGCCGCATTGCGGCGGCCGCGTGCTTCGACACGGGCCTGTGCCGGTGCCTGAGCGACCGCGGCCGGTTTGGCGCCTGCCGTCCGTGGCGGTTTTACCGCCGCGGCCAGGCGCTGCCCCTTGTACTCGTGCTCGTGCCTGAATGCGGAGCGCTCATCGCGCGGCAGGATGCGGCCGGCGTGCTCCTGCGGCGGCAGCGCACGCGGCGTCGACACGGCCGATGCGGGCGTGGGCGCGGGCGGGTCGGCAGGCGCCAGGTCGACGATGGTGGCGCCAGCCGCTGGTGGCGGCTCGGCCGGGCCGGCATCGGCGGCTGGCACTGCCTCGGCGCTGGCGCTCGCGGCCGGCGCATCCAAAGGTGGCGCGGCCGCCACAGGCGAAGCGTTCGATGCCGCCGCGCCGGCCACTGCGCCGTCGGCGGGCGAGGGTGCGCCGCTGTCGCGCGCCAGCCAGGCCAGCGATCCCACCAGTCCGATCACCAGCACGCCCGCCGCCCCATACCAGGCCATGGCCGGTACCCCCTGCAGGCCGCGCAGCAGGCGCCGTCCCGGCCCGCCGGCCTGGTGGCGGTCGAGCATGGCGAGGATGTTGGTCTCGCTCGCCGTGCGGCGCGTCGGCGACATCAGGTTCGGACGCCGCGAGCCGGATTGATCTTCATCTGTAGGGCGCACCGTGTACCTCCTAAGATTGGACATTGATGCCAATTAGAAACAAACCGGAGAAGCGGATGCTGATCTTCCTCGCTCTTTTGTACTTTTGTCTTGCCTGCAGCCTCATCTGGCTGGCCTGTTTTCCGTCCGGCCGCAGCAGCGTTCTGCAATTCCTGGGCGGGCTGCAGCGGCGCCTGCAGATGCGCGCCGGCGATTGGCGGACCTCGAGCGGATCGGTGCTGCGGGAAGCCGGTCCGGCGTTGCGCTGGCGCTGGCGGGATGCGAGGGCATGGATCGGGAAGCGCCGCGCCTTTCTCGCCATCGGCGTGCCGCTGATCCTGATCCCGCCGCTGGTGGCGCTGCTGCTGCGCCGGCCCGATATGCTGCCCGGTTACGAAGCCAGCGATACGGTGGTCGACGCCCAGGTCGCCGCCCTGCTCAAGGGCGAGCAACTGGTGCCGCCGGCCGCGCTGCCGCCGGTCGCCTTCAATACTCGCGAAGTCGAGCTGGTGCGGCCGATGCTGGTGGACGCCAGCCGCAACTGGGGCCTCATGCATCCCGACTTCAACCAGCGCCTGCTGCTGGTCTTTCGCATCATGAAGGAGAAATACGGCTACGAGATGGCGCTGCTGGAGGGCTACCGCAGCCCGGCGCGGCAGGACATGCTGGCGAAGATGGGTTCGGCGGTGACGAATGCGCGCGCCTTCCAGAGCTGGCACCAATATGGGCTGGCGGCCGACTGCGCCTTCCTGCGCGACGGCAAACTGGTGATCTCCGAAAAGGACCCGTGGGCGATGCACGGCTACCAGTTGTACGGCGAGGTCGCGGAATCGCTGGGGCTGACCTGGGGCGGACGCTGGGCCATGATGGACCTCGGCCATACCGAACTGCGCCTGCGCGGGGTGATGCGGCGCTGACGAGACATGGTCCCGCGCCATTGTTCGAACGCAAGATTCAGTCGGGAAATAGTGCCAACATTGCCTGTGGCATTCCATTCAACTCTCTGAACCGAACCCACTATGGCCCGACTCTGGCAGTTTCTCACCAACCGCCGCGTAATGGCCGTGATCGGGATTGCCGCCCTCGCGGCTTTCCTCTTCCTCGGCGCGGAATCGCTCGAAGTGGCGGCCATCTGGGCCGTGCTCGCCGGCCTGCTCCTGCTGGCCGCCTGGGGTATCTGGTGGCTGGCGCGCAGCTGGTGGCGCAAGCGCGAAGCAAACCGCCTGAGCGAGGCGATCGTCGCCCAGGCCGACAATGCCAGGCGCGACGATGCGCCGATGCTGCGCAAGAGCATGCTGGAGGCGATCAACACGATCAAGACCTCCAAGCTGGGGCTGACGCGCGGCGCCCAGGCCCTGTACGAACTGCCCTGGTACATGATCATCGGGAACCCGGCGGCGGGAAAAAGCAGCGCGATCAAGCATTCGGGGCTGACCTTCCCGATCCCCGGCAGCAAGGCGGTGCAGGGCGTGGGCGGCACCCGCAACTGCGACTGGTTCTTCACCACCGACGGCATCCTCCTCGACACCGCCGGCCGCTATTCGGTGTTCGAAGCCGACCGCGCCGAGTGGTTCAGCTTCCTCGACCTGCTGCGCCGCCATCGCCGGCGCGCGCCGATCAATGGCATCATCATCGCCGTCAGCGTCGCCGAACTGGGGAGCGGGTCGCCGGAAGCCTCGATCGAGCTGGCCAAGAGCCTGCGCACCCGGGTCCAGGAACTGACCGAGCGGCTGGGCGTGCACGCGCCGGTGTACGTGGTGTTCACCAAGGCCGACCTGATCGCCGGCTTTTCCGACTTCTTCCACGACAGCGACCGCGCCGAGCGCGAGCGCGTGTGGGGCGCGACCCAGCGCTACAACCGGCGCAGCACGCCGCAGGACGTGCTGGCTTTCTTCGACGTCCACTTCGACGAGCTGTACGACGGCCTCAAGGAAATGAGCCTGGCCACCATGGCCGGTAACCGCAGCACCAACATGCGTCCGGGCGTGTTCACCTTCCCGCTCGAATTTGCCTCGCTCAAGCCGCAGCTGCGCGCCTTCCTCGCCACCCTGTTCGAAGAGAACACCTGGCAGTTCAAGCCGGTCATGCGCGGCTTTTACTTCACCAGCGCGCTGCAGGAAGGCTTCGTCGAGAACCTGTCGTCGCACCGCGTGGCCAGCCGCTTCGACCTGCAGCTCAAAGGCGGCGAGCAGAAAGGCGAGCAGCTTGAAGAGCAGTCGGGATTCTTCCTGCTCGACCTGTTCCGCAAGGTGATCTTCGCCGATAAAGACCTGGTCAAGCGCTACACCAGCCCCGCCGCGACGCGGGTGAAATACGCCGCCTTCTTCGCCGCCACCGTGCTGCTGGGCTGCGCGCTGGGCGGCTGGAGCTGGTCCACCATGGGCAACCGCCAGCTGGTGGCCAACGTCCAGGCCGACCTCGACAAGGTCATGAAGATGCAGGCCAGGACCGGCGGCCTGCAATCGCGCCTGGAAGCGCTGGACATTCTGCAGGACCGCATCGAACAGCTGGAAAAATACCGCGCCGACCAGCCGTGGGCGCTGTCCTTCGGCCTGTACCAGGGCGAGGCGCTGGAACGCAAGCTGCGCGACGAATACTTTGCCGGGGTGCGTGAAGTGATGGTGCAGCCGGTGGCCGGCGCGCTCGAAGCGCTGCTGGCCGAGATGAACGCCAACGCCTCCCAGCTCGATCCCAACGCGCAAGCCGCGCCCAGCGCCAAGCCGGGCCAGCCCTACCAGGACGTCTCGGCGACCAACGTCGGCGATGCCTACAACGCGCTGAAGACCTACCTGATGCTGGCCGATAAGAGCCACGCCGAGCCCGGCCACCTGAACGACCAGCTGACCCGCTACTGGCGCGTGTGGCTGCAGGCGAATCGCGGCGGCATGGCGAAGGAACAGATGATCCGCAGCGCCGAGCGCCTGATGACCTTCCACCTGTCGCATATCCAGGACCCGGCCTGGCCGCAGATCACGCCCAAGCTGAGTCTATTGGATACCGCGCGCGAAAACCTGCGCCGCGTGGTGCGCGGCACGCCGGCGCGCGAGCGCGTGTACGCCGATATCCGCACCCGCGCCGCGACGCGCTTCCCGGCGGTGACGGTGGCACGCATCGTCGGCGAGCAGGACCAGGCGCTGGTGGTCGGCAGCCATGCGGTGTCGGGCGCCTTCACCCGCGACGCCTGGGAAAAGTTCGTGCTCGGCGCGATCCGCGAGGCGTCGAACCGCGAGCTGCAAAGCACCGACTGGGTACTGAAGACCGTGGCCAAGGACGACCTCACACTGGAAGGCAGCCCCGAGCAAATCCAGAAGACCCTGATCGACTTGTATAAAGCCGACTATGCGAAGGAGTGGAGCAAGTTCGTGCAAGGCGTCACAATCGCCGACCTGAACGGCTTCGAGGCCAGCGTGCAGGCCATGAACCGGCTCGGCGACCCGCAGACCTCGCCGCTGGCCAAGGTGCTCAAAACGGTCTACGACGAGACTTCCTGGGACGACCCCGGCCAGGCGCGCGTCAACCAGGCCAAGCTGAAGCGCGGACTGATGGGCTGGTTCCGCGAAGTGGTGCTGCGCCAGGCGCCCAGCGAGGCGCGCCAGATTGCCGACGCGGCGGCGCCCATGCCCGCCGGCGTGGCCGGTTCTGCGGCTGCCGGTCCCGTGGGCCGCGAATTTGCCGGCGTCGCCCGCCTGGTCGGCGTGAAGGAGAAGGACGCCTCGCTGATGACCGGCTACCTGGACGCGCTGTCGAAGCTGCGTTCGCGCCTGAACCAGTTGAAGAACCAGGGCGACCCCGGCCCCGGCGCCAAGCAGCTGATGCAGCAGACCCTGGAAGGCAACGGCTCCGAACTGGCCGAGGCCCTGAAATACGTCGACGAGCAGATGCTGACCGGGATGACCGACGCCCAGAAGCAGATGCTGCGCCCGTTGCTGGTGCGGCCGCTGGTGCAGACTTTCGCCATGATCGTGCTGCCGTCCGAGTCCGAGATCAACAAGACCTGGCAGGCGCAGGTGGTCGAGCCGTTCCAGAAGAACCTGGCCGGCAAAGCACCGTTCTCGCCGGGGGCGCAGCTGCAGGCGGGGGCTGCCGAGATCGGCCAGGTGTTCGGTCCGGATGGCGCGGTGGCCAAGTTCGTGTCCACGACCATGGGGCCGCTGGTGGTGCGGCGCGGCGACGTGCTGACCAGCCGCACCTGGGCCGACATCGGCGTCACCCTCGCGCCGCAGGTGGTGAGCGGCTTCCCGGGCTGGATTGCGCCACTGTCTGCCAACGGCGTGGCCACCGGTGGTGGTCCGCAGACCGTGTTCCAGCTGCTGCCGATGACTGCGCCCGGCATCACCGAATACACGGTCGAGATCGACGGGCAGCAGCTGCGCTACCGGAATACGCAGCCGGCCTGGGTGAACATGGTGCATCCGGGGCCGCAGGGCACGAGCGGGGCCAAGGTCAGTGCAGTTACCTTCGACGGCCGCACGGTCGAACTGTTCAACGTGCCGGGGGAGCTCGGCCTGGAAAAGCTCATTGGCGCCGCCCAGAAGAATAAAATCAGCCAAGGTGTGCACGAGCTGCGCTGGAGCGCGAGCAACGTGACGGTCGCCGTCACGCTGAAGCTGGTCAGCAGTGCCGCCAGCACCGGCGACGGCCAGGCCAGCCGCGGTTTCAACGGCCTGCGCCTGCCCGACAGCGTGGTCGGCCGCGCCGCTGTCGGCGCCAGCAATCCGCAACTGGCGGGAGCCGCGCAATGACGCGCAGCGCCGCCTCGCCCCGGATCGGCTACTTCGGCAAGATCCCGGCGCGCAGCGACTTCGTCAAGGTCGGCGACGACCAGCCGGCGCTCGGCATGCTCGACGACTGGCTGGCCCAGGTCATGACCCGCTTGCCGAACGACGCCCGCTGGAAGATCTACTACGATGCCTCGCCGCCGGTCAGCTTCGCCTTCGTCGGCCCGAGCCGCCGCCACGCGATCGCCGGCCACCTGGTGGCGAGCCGCGACCGCTCCGGACGCCGCTTCCCTTTCCTGATGATGCGCACCGTCGAGGTGCCCGACCCGGCCGCCTTCGTGGCGCGCTGCCCGCTGGCCTTCGGGCCGCTGTGGGATTACCTCGAATCGATGGCGCCGCGCGTGCTCGAGACCATGGAGCCCGGCCCGCACCTGCATGCGATCGCGGATGCCGCGGTGGCGCTGGGCGAGCACGAGGCGCCCTTCGACGAGTTCCTGGCGATGTCGACGGTCAGCTCGCTGTCCGGCAGCCTCGAACTGGAGGCGAACCGCCTGATCCTCGGCCTCGGCCTGCTGCTGCAGCCAGTCATGCACAGCCGCCCGGCTTCGCTGCAAAAAAGCCTGGTGCTGCCGCTGCCGCGCGATGCCGGCGCCGCGGCGCGCTGCCAGGTCGCGGCGTTCTGGCTGGAGCTGGTCACGCCCTTCATCCGCCGCACCGCCTTCGACCTGGTGCTGTTCGTGACCCTGGTCGCCGAGCGGCCGGCGCTGGTGATCGGCTTCGGCGCCGCCGCCGAGACCCTGCACGGCATCGTCGATCCGCTGGCCGGGCGCGAGCAGCAGGTGCAGCTGACCGACAACGGCTGGATCGACGAACAGCTGGGCATCGACATCGACGTGCGCGCGCTGGCCAGCTACCTCGAGCAGCCCATGCTGCCACTGCGCCTGGCGCGCGAACTGTTCCTGAAGACCTTCATCGGAGCCGCCTCGTGAAGCCAACCATCTTTATCCTTGCCGCCGGCCTGGCCGCGGCGCCTGCCTTCGCCGATAACGCCGCTTCGGCTGCCGCCACCGCGCCGATCGTGGTCTCCGGCACGGTCGTGGACGATGCCAGCAAGGCGGCGCTGCTGGGGCGCCTGCGCGCCGTCTACGGTCCCGAGCGCGTGGTCGACCAACTGGCGGTGGGCCGGGTGTCGGCGCCGCCGAACTGGAACGAGCATGTCGCGCGCCTGATCGGACCGAACCTGAAGCTCGTCACGCGCGGCCAGCTGCAAGTCGACGGCACCAGCGTCAGCCTGCGCGGCGACGTCGCCAGCGAAGCGCAGAAACAGCAGATCGCCGGCGACCTGGCAATGAACCTGGACCCCAGCTACACGGTCAACAACGGCCTGCGTGTGGCGGTGTCCGAGCAGGGCATGCTGGACGCGGCGCTGGCCAACCGCATCATCGAATTCGAGTCGGGCAAGGCGGAGCTGGCGGACTCCGGCAAGCTCATTCTCGACCAGATGAGCGCCGTCCTGCTGCGCCTGAAGGACAAGAAGGTCGAGGTGATCGGCCACACCGACAACGCCGGCTCGCGTGCAGGCAACCTGTCGCTGAGCCAGGCCCGCGCCGAAGCGGTGAAGGCCTACGTGGTCGGGCGTGGCGTGAAGGCCGACATGGTGTCGGTGTCGGGCGAAGGACCGGACCGGCCGGTGGCGGACAACCGCACGCCGGAAGGCCGGGCGCGCAACCGGCGGATCGAGTTCAAGGTCGTGCAATAAAGCTTGATAAAACCTGAACCGGGGTCAGACACTGGTGCATCGCGCAGTCTGACCCCGGTTTGCGTTTTGCCAAACGGCTCAAGGCAGCGTGATCGTCACGTTCGCCGACTGCGGCGGCAGTTTCACCAGGTCGTTGTAGCCAGCCAGTGCCCGGTCCGTCTCGTGCGCCAGCGCGGTGCGGAAGCCCAGGTAGCCGCCCAGGGCCGTCACCGCGAATACCATCGTCAGCGCCCACAGCGACAGGTCGCTGCCCAGCTTGTGCACGATCTGGTCGGGGCGCTCGGCGTGCGGAGCGAAGCCGCGGTTCTTGCCGCGCATGCGGGCGATCTCGTCGCCCAGGCGCGCGGTCAGGTAGTTCAGCTTGTCCCGGCCGTCCAGCGCGAAGCGTCCCTCGAAGCCGAGCAGCAGGCAGACGTGGAAGACTTCCAGCGCCTGCAGGTGCACGGCGCCCTTCGCGCGCAGGTCCTCCAGACGCTGGAAGAAGTGCTCGCCGGCGAGCTGGTCGCCGAACAGGCGCAGCTGCAGCGGACGGGTCTCCCAGGCTTCGCGGATCTCGTAGTCGGAGCGCAGGATGATCTCGTCGACCGCCGCGCAGAACGCGTACTTGGCCGCGGTGACGTCGTCGGCCGGCACGCCCAGCGCCTTGGCATTGCGGTCGACATCGCCGAGAAAGCGCGTCATGTGGTCGGCGAAGGCAGTCTTGTCCTGCGGGCCGTTGCCGTTCTTGAGCAGGAACAGCGCATAGAAGCCCTCGTACATGATGTCGACCAGGGAGGTGGGGGCGCTGCCGGCGGCGTTGCGGCTGCCGGGCTGCGGCGGCGCGGCGCGCCTTTCGACGTGATGGCTCATGCTGCGATTCCGATGAGTTCGAGTTTGAGGTCGCGAATCCCGTTCGGCACATAGATCGAGATCGCCTGGGCTTTGAGCATGCTTTCGTACAGCACGCCGCGGTTTTCCAGCACAAAGTAATAGGTGTCGGGGCGTACCGGCACCGCGCTCGGCACCTGCGGCGCGTGCACCAGGCGCACGCCCGGCATGGCCGACAGCACCAGCTTGTCGACGTCCTCGGGAGCGCCGATCTTGAAGCGCAGCGGCACGATCTCGACCAGCTGCAGGGCCGGCATGTCGGCCGCCACGCCCAGGTAGAGCGTGGTCTGGCCGTTGATCTTGCCCGAGTCGAGCGCACCCAGGTGGTAGGAGGGGCGTTCGTTCGTCAGCGCGATCGAGAAGTACTTCGACGAGATCACGGTGTCGAGCAGGTCGCGCAGGATGGTGTCCAGGCGCGCGAAGGCGGGGCCCGGGTCCTGGTGCGCGTAGGCCGGCAGGTCTTCGAGCTTGCTGCTGCGCGAGAAGGTCATCAGGCCGCCAGCGAGGCCGAGCAGCTCATGGAACAGGCGCTCGGGATGCAGTTCGCGGTGCGCCAGGAAGTGGGTCAGCCCGGCGTAGCCGCTGCTGACCGTGTGCAGCAACCAGAACGAGGCGACATCGCCGCCGCGCAGTTCGACCACGTTCTTGCTCGGCTCGCGGTAGTGGCCGTACAGCGCATGCACCTTGGCCAGCAGCTTTTCCATCAGCCGCGTCAGCATGCCGTGCAGCCCGGGCGCGCCATCGATCGACAGGCTGGGCGGCACGAAGCCGTGGTCGACTTCGAAGCCGCCCAGCGGCAGGCGACGCAGGCGCACCAACGGGATGGTCTCGTAGGGTTCGAGCGGTTCCAGTTCCGACACCAGGCGCAGGCTGCGCGTCAGGTAGGCAACCGGCGCGCTGGCGGCGTCGGTGAACAGGTCGAAGGTATCGTGTTCATGCTGGCCGAAGCGGGTGTCCAGGCGCGATTCGCCGCGCGCGGCGCAGTTCTCGCCATGGTCCTTGAGCGACGGCAGGGCAGCGTGGAAGGTGAGCGTTTGCACCGACGGCGGCAGTTCGCCGAGCCGGACCTGGGGCGGCAGGGCGTCGCGCTCGGGGGCGTGCAGCATCTCGCCGTCGGGGAAGATCAGCGACAGGCCCGTGATGCGCAAGGTATCGGCTTTCAACGCGTCGAGGTCGATCTCGAGCTTGCGCACGCCCCAGCAATACGGGTGAAGGGCGCTGGCGGTGTCGTTCAGGCGCGCCTCGTGGTAGCGGTCTTGCTGCTGGAAATGCTGGGGCCGCAGGAACAGGCCCTCGCCCCACAGCACCTTCGATGGTGGTTTCACGGATGCCTCCTGCGAAGTGTCACAAATCTCTAGCTTGGAGGAAACCACGCGGACTTCATTGACACCGGACAAGGCCGCTGCCCGCAGCGGGGCTGCTGCCCACACCGTTGCTGCGCATCGCGCAGGCGTGCAGACCGATTGTCACGCCGGCCTTTTCCGCCTCGGGCGCGGCGAAGGCCAGGCGTCAGCCCTGGGCCGGCGGCGAATGGAAGAGGGCGACCACGCCGAGCCAACCCACCTCGCGCGGCAGGGTTTCGTTGAGTTCCAGTTGCTGGCCGGGCACCAGGGTCAGTTCGCGCACCTCGAGCAGGTCGGCGCCCAGCGCTTCGCGCTCGCTCTGCGGCGTCAGGAAGGCGGCATACGGCGCCTGCTCGAAGGCGGTGCGCTGGCGCAGCTTGTAGACCCGTACCAGCAGCGCCAGCGATTGGCCGCGCGCATCGAGGTTCAGGCGCTTGGCCGCATGCAGGCGCACGACGACCTTGCGCGGCGGCTGCTGGGCTTCCGGCAGCGGCGGCGGTTTGCGCAGGCCGGCGGCTTCGAGCAGCCCGCCGGACGAGGAACCGGCGCCGCCGGCGCAGGCTGCCAGCAGGACGCTAAGAAGAAGCACGGAAAGACGGACAGGAGCCATGGCGTAATGTTGCCCTTGGTAAATGGATCGTCAGCGACATTTAACGGGGATCGGCATCCGCACGCGCTGACCCGGCGCAACGAGCGCTTCGACGGTACGCAAGGACCGGGGAAACTTCCGTTGATGCCACGCAATTCTTTCGAGAAACCGCGCGCCAATAATGGCGCTTGATTTCACCTAGGGAGAGCCAGATGAAGTTCCAACGCCTGATGCCGAGTCTAGTCTGTATCGCGATCCTGTCGGCCTGTGCCAGCGGTGGCCAGGGGGCCGGCAGCGCCAAGCCGGTACCCACCATGGCCGCCGCGATGGCCGAGGTCGACGCCGCCGTGCTGGCCGGTCAGACCGACAAAGCCTATGCGCTGCTGAAGAGCGCCGGCAGCACCTTCCCGGTCGACAAGACGCCGTGGGTGAGGATGGCCCAGATGCGCTTCGACAGCACCGATTACGGCGAAGCCATCGTCAGCGCTCTGGAAGCGCTGGAGCGGGATCCCGACGACACGCTGGCCAACAGCATCGTCGCCGTCAGCGGCCTGCGCGTGACCAGCAAGGCGCTGGCCGACCTGAGCCAGAAGAACAACCTGAGCGGCAATGTGCGCACCGAGGCCCAGGAGCTGGCCAAGCTGCTGCGCACCAGCCTGAACGAAGAGGTGCTGGTGTCGAACGGCGCGCGCCCGGCCGCAGTGCGTCCGAAAGACACGACCGGCAAGAAGGCGATCAGCTCCTCGTCCGGCGCGCGCCCGGCCAGCAACGACCCCTTCGGCGCGCTCAAGTAAAACCTTCTACCCAGCCTGGAGCCGACATGCCCAAGAATGAAAGCGTGCAGAAACGCCTGCAGAAAGTACGCGCCCCGCGCGTGCAGATGACCTATGACGTCGAGATCGGCGACGCCATCGAGAACAAGGAGCTGCCCTTCGTGGTCGGCGTGCTGGGCGACTTCGGCAGCGATCCGGACGCCGCCAAGAAGCGCCTGAAGGACCGCAATTTCGTCAGCGTCGATGCCGACAACTTCGACGAGGTGCTGAACGCGGTCGCGCCGGTGGCCAACTTCCGCGTCGAGAACCACCTGTCGGAAGAGGGCGGCGAATTCGCGGTCAGCCTGCAGTTCCGCGAGATGGCCGACTTCCGGCCGGAGTCGGTGGTGCAACAGGTGGCGCCGCTCAAGGGCCTGCTGGATGCGCGCAGCAAGCTGGCCGACCTGCGCAACAAGCTGGCAGGGAACGACAAGCTGGAAGACATCCTGAACGACGTGCTGACCAACACCGAAAAGCTGGACAGCCTGCGCAAGACCAAGGAGGAACAATAATGGCGGCGATCCTGGACAGCGTGACAAGCCCGGAAGCGGCGCAGGCGCTCGAGCTGGACACCGGCCTGCTCGACCAGATCGTCGAGCAGAGCAGGGTGGCGAAGTCGAGCAGCGAGCACGAACGCGCGCGCGACATCATCTCCGAGCTGGTGACCCAGGTGATGGAAGGCACCATGGTCATCTCCAGCAACCTGTCGGCGACCATCGATGCGCGCCTGGCGGAGCTGGACCGCATGATTTCAAGCCAGCTCTCGGCCATCATGCACGCGCCCGAATTCCAGAAGCTGGAACGCAGCTGGACCGGCCTGAATTACCTGGTGCGGAACACCTCGACCTCGACCAATCTGCAGATCCGCATGCTCAACGCCACCAAGCGCGAGCTGGTGAAGGACTTCCAGTCGGCGCTGGAATTCGACCAGAGCAGCCTGTTCAAGAAAATCTACGAAGAGGAATTCGGCACCTTCGGCGGCGCACCCTACGGCGCCCTGATCGGCGATTTCGAGATCAGCCGCCAGCCCGAAGATGTCTACTTCCTCGAACAGATGTCGCACGTGGCCGCGGCCAGCCACGCGCCCTTCATCACCTCCGCCGCGCCGGAACTGTTCGGCGTCGAGAGCTTCGGCGACCTCGGCAAGCCGCGCGACCTGGCCAAGGTCTTCGACACCGTCGAATACGCGAAGTGGAAGGCGTTCCGCGAATCGGAAGACTCGCGCTACGTCGGCCTGACTCTGCCGCGCTTCCTGGGCCGCCTGCCGTACAACCCGATGGACGGCATGGCCACCGAAGGCTTCAACTTCGTCGAGGACGTCGACGGCAGCGACCACCAGAAGTACCTGTGGTGTAACGCGGCCTATGCCTTCGCCTCCAAGCTGACCAAGGCTTTCGAAGACTATGGCTGGTGCGCGGCGATCCGCGGCGTCGAAGGCGGCGGCCTGGTCGAGAACCTGCCGACCCACACCTTCAAGACCGACGAAGGCGAGGTCGCGCTGAAGTGCCCGACCGAGCTGGCGATCACCGACCGCCGCGAGAAGGAGCTGTCGGACCTCGGCTTCATCTCGCTGGTGCACTGCAAGAACACCTCCTACGCCGCCTTCTTCGGCGCGCAGTCGGCGCAGAAGGCACGCAAGTACGCCAACGACGCCGCCAACGCCAACGCGCTGCTGTCTTCGCAGCTGCAGTACATCTTCGCGGTCTCGCGCATCGCCCACTACATGAAGGCCATGATGCGCGACAAGATCGGCAGCTTCGCCGCCGCCTCGAATGTCGAGGATTATCTGAATCGCTGGCTGACCCAATATGTGCTGCTGGACGATAACGCCAGCCAGGAACAGAAGGCCCAGTTCCCGCTGCGCGAAGCCAGCGTGCAGGTGGCGGAAGTGCCGGGCCGCCCCGGCGTCTACCGCGCGGTGTCCTTCCTGCGTCCGCACTTCCAGCTCGACGAGCTGTCCGTTTCGCTCCGACTGGTCGCGGAGTTGCCGCAGTCGACCAAATCCTGATTCATTCACCCACCAAGACTGGAGTAAGAAATGGCGATAGACGTGTACCTGCAAATCGACGGCATCAAGGGCGAGTCGGCCGACGACAAGCACAAGGACTGGATCGAGTGCAAATCGGTGAACTGGGGCGTGATCCAGCCGAAGTCGGCGACCTCCTCGACCGGCGGCGGCCACACCGCCGAGCGCTGCGAACACGAGGAAATCGCGATCACCAAGCTGGCCGACCTGTCCTCGCCGGTGCTGCTGCAGACCTGCTCGTCCGGCAAGACCATCCCCAAGGCCAAGCTCGAGTTCATGCGCGCCGACGGCCAGGGCGAACGGGTCAAGTACTTCGAGATCGAACTCGAAAACGTGCTGATCGGCTCGATCAAGCCGGGCGTGGAGGAAGGCGACTTCATGTCCGAGCACGTCGGCCTGAAGTTCTCGAAGGTGAAGTGGAAGTACACCCAGCAGAAGATCGGCGGCGGCTCCGGCGGCAATACATCGGGCGGCTGGGACCTGTCCGCCAATAAGGTGGCCTGAGTCCACAAGTAATTGCGTTCTTCCTGCGCTTCGTTGCCAGCGCGCTTGCCGCGGCCTCGTGCCGCGGTCTTTTTTGGAGCAGCGATGACAGCCTATGTCCCCGGCCTGCTGGACCGCCTGATGGGAGAAACCGGCAGCGGCAGCACCCGCGGCGCCGTCGAGCAGCTCAAGGACAGCCTGGCGCGCGAGCTCGAAACCCTGCTCAATACGCGCCTCGGCTTTCCGTCCGGGCGCTTCGATACCACCCCCGAGGTGCGCTCCTCGATCCTGAATTACGGCCTGGCCGACTTCGCGGGCTTTTGCCTGTCCAGCAGCGAAGACCGGGCTGCCATCTGCGCCAGCCTGAAGGACGCGATCGAGCGCCATGAGCCGCGCCTGAAGAACGTCAGCGCTTCGCTGGAACGCGAAGCCGGCAGCGTAAACCGGCTCCACTTCGTCATCCACGCCACCCTGCACCTGGCCGATGGCAGCGAGCCGGTCGACTTCAATGCTGTCCTCCAGCCCTCGAATCTGCATTACGCGATCGCGAAAGAAAGGAATAGACGATGGACATCAACCTGAAGACCCTGATCGGCAAGCTGAACGACACCACCCGCGCGGCGGCCACGCGCGCGGCCGGGATCTGCGTCGGCTTCGGCCAGTACGAGGTCGACATCGAGCACCTGTTCCTGGCCTTGCTGGAACAGCCGGCCAGCGACTTCGTGCTGGCCGCGCGCGCCGCCGGGATCAGCCTGACGGCGCTGGAAACCGACTTGCGCAAGGAAGTCGAGCGCATGCCGGGCGGCAGCGGCCGCACGCCGGTGTTCTCGCGCCACCTGCCGGTACTGTTCGAACATGCGTGGCTGATCGCTTCGCTGGGTCAGCCGGCACCGGGCCAGGAGCAGCGCATCCGCAGCGGCCACCTGCTGCTGGCGCTGCTGGCCGAACCCGGCCTGGCGCAATTGGCCCAGCGCGCCTCGCGCTGTTTCATGGACTTCCCGCTCGACCGCCTGAAGCACGACTTCGACAAGCTCACGCGCGGCTCCTGCGAAGCGCCGGCGCTGACGGACAATGCGCAGGCGCGGGGCAAGGCGGGCGGCGACCCGGTTGGCGAGCTGCAGTCGAGCGCGCCCGGCAGGACGCCCGCGCTCGACCAGTACACGACCTGCCTCACGGCGCGTGCGCGCGAGGGCAAGGTCGATCCGGTGATCGGCCGCCATGCCGAGATCCGCCAGGCGATCGACATCCTGATGCGCCGCCGCCAGAACAACCCGATCCTGACCGGCGAGGCCGGCGTCGGCAAGACCGCGGTGGTCGAAGGACTGGCGCTGCGCATCGCCCAGGGCGACGTGCCGGACGTGCTGCGCGGGGTCGAGATCCACACCCTCGACATGGGCCTGCTGCAGGCCGGCGCCAGCGTCAAGGGCGAGTTCGAGAACCGTCTGAAAAACGTGATCGAGGAGGTCGGCAAAAGCCTGCACCCGATCATCCTGTTCATCGACGAGGCCCATACCATGATCGGCGCCGGCGGCGCAGCCGGCCAGAACGACGCCGCCAACCTGCTCAAGCCGGCCCTGGCGCGCGGCGAACTGCGCACCATCGCCGCCACCACCTGGGGCGAGTACAAAAAGTATTTCGAGAAGGATGCCGCACTGGCGCGCCGCTTCCAGGTGGTGAAGGTCGAGGAGCCGAGCGAGGACACCGCCTGCGCCATGCTGCGCGCGATGGCCCCGCTGATGGAGAAGCACTTCGGCGTGCGCATCTTCGACGAGGCGATCCGTGAAGCGGTGCGGCTGTCGCACCGCTACATCAGCGGACGCCAGCTGCCGGACAAGGCGATCAGCGTGCTGGACACCGCCTGCGCCAAGGTCGCCCTGGGCCAGAAGGCGACGCCGGCCGCGCTGGAGGAAGCGACCCGCGGCCTGGAACGGCTCGATGCGCGCATCGCCGTGCTGGTGCGCGAGGAGAGCGGCGGCGCCGACCATGCTTCGATGTTGACGGCATTACGCGCCGAGCGCGAGGCCGGCCTGCAGGAACAGGAACGCCTGCGTGCGCAATGGGACCGCGAACAGGCGATATCAAGCGAAATCCACGCCACGCGCACGCGTCTCGAAGCCGGCGATGGTAACAGCGCAGCCTTGCAAACGCTGATCGCCGAGCTGCGCGAGCTGCAGGGCGAGACCCCGCTGGTGCCGCTGCAGGTCGACGGCCACACGGTGGCCGGCATCGTCGCCAGCTGGACCGGCATTCCGCTCGGCCGCATGGTGAAGGACGAGATCCGCACCGTGATGAACCTGCAGGGGATGCTGGACGAGCGCATCCTCGGCCAGCAGCATGCCAGCGCCATCGTCGCCCAGCGTGTGCGCACCGCGCGCGCCAACCTCGAAGACCCGAACAAGCCGAAGGGCGTGTTCCTGTTCGTCGGCACTTCCGGCGTCGGCAAGACCGAGACCGCGCTGGCGCTGGCCGACCTGCTGTACGGCGGCGAGAAGAAGCTGGTCACCATCAACATGAGCGAGTACCAGGAAGCGCACAGCGTGTCCGGCCTGAAGGGTTCGCCGCCGGGCTATGTCGGCTACGGCGAGGGCGGCGTGCTGACCGAAGCCGTGCGCCGCAACCCGTACAGCGTGGTGCTGCTCGACGAGGTGGAGAAAGCGCACAGCGACGTGCTGGAACTGTTCTTCCAGGTCTTCGACAAGGGCGTGCTCGACGATGCCGAGGGGCGCCAGATCGACTTCCGTAACACCATCATCATCCTGACCTCGAACGCGGCATCGGCGCAGATCATGCAGGCCTGCCTGAACAAACCCGCCAGCGAGCGCCCGACCCCGGCGCAGTTGGCAGAGCTGATCCGGCCCGGCCTGATGAAGCACTTCAAGCCGGCCTTCCTCGGGCGCCTGACGGTGGTGCCGTTCTACCCGATCGACGACGAGGTGCTGGCCAACATCATCCGGCTCAAGCTGGAACGCATCAAGGCGCGGGTGGCCACGAACCACAATGCCGCCTTCCTGTACGACGAAGCCTTGATCAACGCCGTGCTGGCGCGTTGCACCGAAGTCGATTCCGGCGCACGCAACGTCGACACCATCCTGAACGGCACGCTGCTGCCCGAGATCGCCGACAACGTGCTGGCGGCGATGGCCGCGGGCGGGGCCATCCGCCAGATCAAGGTCAGCGCGACCAAGGCCGGCAAGATCAAGTACGCCGTCGAGCCGGCGTGAGGAGGGCAGCATGCTGAACATGGAAAAGCTGCTGGCGCCGGTCTCGCCCGAACGGCCCTGCGGCGAGGACCTGGCCTTCTCGCGCGAGATCGACGAGATCGTGCGGGCACGCCAGGCCGACGATCCCTCGATCGAGCAGGGCGCCTGGGTCACGGAGCTGAAGGAGGCGGACTGGAAGTTCGTGGCCAGGCAGTGCGCCCAACTGATCGAAAAGCGCAGCAAGGACTTGCAGCTGGCGGTGTGGCTGGCCGAGGCCGCGGCCCGCACCGATGGCTTGAAAGGTCTGGCCGACAGCCTGGTCCTGATCGCGGCCCTGTGCGACCGCTACTGGGACGGCCTGTACCCGCTGCCGGACGAGGATGGCGTCGAGCGGCGCATCGGCAACCTGTCGTGGATGGCTTCGCGCATCGCGCCGCTGCTGCGCGAGATCCCGCTGACGGAGGGCCAAAGCGGGCAGGGCGGCCACGCGCTGCGCGATTTCGACGTCGCCCGCATGCGCGGCGGCGATGATCTGGCCAAGCTGGAAGCGGCCAAGGCGCGCAGCGCTTCCGCTTTCTACGAAGCCTTGCTGCGCGACTGCGAGCACTGCGCCGGCGCGCTCGAACGCATCGAGCACAGCGTCGACGCGCGCCTGGGCGTGGACGGCCCGAGCTTCAGCGCGGCCAAGTCCGGCCTGCAGAGCGTGATGCTGTTCGTGAAGCCGATGGTGAAGGAGGGCGGCAAGGCGGCGGACAAGTCGGGCAAGCCCGGCGAGGCGGCGTCGGCGGCTTCAGCGCAGCCCGCGCCGCAGATGGCGGCGGCGGCCGAAGCCGCAGGCGCCGTCCCGGCCGGCCCGCTGCAATCGCGCGAGCATGCCATCGCCCAGCTGCGCGAAGTCGCCGCATTCTTCCGCCGCACCGAGCCGCACAGCCCGGTCGCCTACCTGGCCGACAAGGCTGCGCACTGGGGCGAGCAACCGCTGCACGTGTGGCTGCGCTCGGTGGTGAAGGACGATGCCTCGTTCGCCCACATCGAAGAGATGCTGGGCGTCGCGCCGCCTGCGGGAAGCTGAGGCGGCGCAGGCAGGGCGGGTCAGGACTTCGGTGCCTGGCCCGCAGCGGCCCCCAGCTGCGACGTGGCGCGCGCCACCTGTTCCTCAACGCGGCGCATGGCATCGCGGGTCGACTGGGTGACCTGCTCGTAGCCCTTGAAGGCATTGTCGATCGCGGCCTTGATGATCTCGACCGCATTCTCCTGGCCCGGCTTGACGTTCTGGGTGACGTCGTAGATCAGCGCCGACAGCGTGTTCTTCGCTTCCACCAGGTGGGTGTCGGCGGCCTGCTGGAAGTCGGTCTGGATGTCGGCGATGATGCGGCGCAGTTCCTCGCCGTAGGCCTGCGCATTCTGCACGCCCGGCTGCATCTGCGACTGCAGCGTGTCCATCGCCGCTTTCGGGTCGCTCGCCTGGCTCATCTGGCGGCTGGCGGCCATTGCGCCTTCCATCGAATTCTTTGCGGTCTGCATGTTCAGCGCCACCACCTGCTCGACACCCTGCACGGCCTTGCTGGCCAGGGCATTGAAGGTTTCCATCTGCAGTTCGAACAGGGTCTTGGTGGCGTTGGCGAATTGCTCGGGGTTGGTGAACATCGGTGTCTCCTCGGTTGGGTTCTCGGGGGCCGTACTCAATGTTTGTCTTTTTACATTATTTCGCAGTCATGCGGAGTTCGCAACGCGCATCGCGATAGGGTCCGGCGAACTTCGTCCAGCCCTCGCCGAGCGGCGTCTGCGAGCAGACCAGGTTACCGGTGGTCTTGCTGCGCCACTGGTACCAGGGGGCAGGCCCGGCATGCAGGAGCGCTGGGGCGGCGAGCGCCAGGGCCAGCAGGGAAACGCAGATTCTCTTCATGTGGCCGAGCTTGAGGGCAGCCGGCCGCCAAGTCAAGCGGACCGACCCATTTGAGCTTCCCACGATGGGAAGGTGTATCCTGTACAGGACATGGGAGAAGACGATGCTGAATATCGGCGAAGCGGCGCAGGCCTCGGGCGTGTCCGCCAAGATGATCCGCCATTACGAATCGATCGGGCTGCTGCCGGCGGCGCGGCGCACGGCTGCCGGGTATCGCGTCTACGGCGAGCAGGAAGTCCGCGTGCTGCAGTTCATCCACCGCGGTCGCGCGCTCGGCTTCCCGCTGGAACGGATCGCCGAGTTGCTGGCCTTGTGGCAGGACCCCGGCCGGGCCAGCGCCGAGGTGCGCCAACTGGCCGAACAGCATATCGCGGAGCTGAACCGCAAGATCGAGGAACTGCAGGCGATGAAGCGCACGCTGGAGGCGCTGGCCCGCTCCTGCCACGGCGACCAGCGCTCGGACTGCCCGATCCTCGACGACCTGGCCACGCACTGACGGGCCGGCATGCGCATCCAGACCCTGCTGCTGTCCCTGTGCGTGCTGATTCTGCTCGGCGCGGCCGCCACCTGGCTCGCCGGCTCCTCGCTGATCGCGGTGCGGCGCCAGCATGTCGGCCCGGCGCCGTGGCCGCAGGCGCAGGCAGTCTCGCTGGCCGCCGGCCCGCAGATGCGGGTCGAAGGCTGGTACCTGGCGGGCAGCGGCCGCGGCGCGGTCCTGCTGCTGCACGGAATCCGCAGCGACCGCCGTGCGATGATCGGGCGCGCGCGCTTCCTGCACGCGCAGGGCTATGGCGTGCTGCTGGCCGATCTGCCGGGACAGGGCGAGAGCCTGGCGCCGGCGGTGACTTTCGGGCTGCGCGAAGCGGATGGGGTGCGGGTGGCGCTGGCATGGCTGCGCAGCCAGGCGCCGGGGCAGCGCATCGGCGTGATCGGCACTTCGCTGGGCGCCGCATCGCTGGTGCTGTGCCGCGATTGTCCGCCGGTCGATGCGGTGGTGCTCGAATCGATGTATCCGACCATCGAGGAAGCGGTCGAGGACAGGCTGCGCATGCGTCTCGGCGTGCTGGGCAAGCCGCTGGCGAAGCTGCTGCTGTGGCAGTTGCCGCTGCGGCTCGCTATCCAGCCGGCCCAGCTGCATCCGATCGCGCGCCTGCCGGAGGTGAAAGCGCCGCTGCTGATCGCGGCCGGCAGCGCCGACCGCCATACGACGCTGGCGGAAACGCAGCGCCTGTTCGCCGCCGCGCCCGAGCCGAAATCGCTGTGGATCGTCGACGGTGCCGAACATGTGGACCTGCATGCGTATGCGCCGGCCGAGTACGAGCGCCGCATCGGCACTTTCCTGGCCCGGCACCTGCGCTGAACCACAAAACAAAAACGCAAAACGCCGCAATCCTTTTGCAAAGATTGCGGCGTTTTGCGCCAGTATTCTGGAAGCTTTATTTCTAAAGCCGGGTAGCATTTGGTGCCCACGGAGGGACTCGAACCCCCACACCTCGCGGCACATGGACCTGAACCATGCGCGTCTACCAATTCCGCCACGTGGGCATACAAACAACCGGTACAACTGACTGCAACAACTAGGTAGCTTTTGGTGCCCACGGAGGGACTCGAACCCCCACACCTCGCGGCACATGGACCTGAACCATGCGCGTCTACCAATTCCGCCACGTGGGCCTGGCCTTGCAATCATCGCTCGACGTTGCCGTCGAATTCCGCTACGATATCAGGCTTTGCCGTTTTGCGCTAGACCAACTTTCGATCTGCATTTTGCCGGCTGCAATCCACCGCAGCAACCTCGCATTCGACTGTGCCGTTTGCGAAGAGACCGAAAGTATAGCGGATGAATGGAAAATGTCAAAGGCCCAATGAAAGGGCAGCCTCGACACGCTTGGACGGCGCACGTTAGGCGAATACCCCGGTCCTCCGTTACACTACGCCTGTCTAGGTGTCAATCCAACCAACATTGCGCTGCCGGAAAGTGCGGACACGGCACAGACTTCGGCGCGTCACTGGCTCAACAAGAATAGAAAACGATTTGAAGCACCCAACTCATACCATTCCAAGCCGCGAGGAGATTCTCGGCGTTTTCCGCGATGCCAAGGGGCCGCTCGACAGCGGCACGCTGGCACGCGCCCTGCAGGTGGACCCGGAATCGCAGGGCGTTCTCACCCGTCGCCTGAATGCGATGGAGCGTGACGGCCAGCTTCGCGCGAATCCGGCCGGCCAGTATGCACTGACCGACCATTCCAGTTTTATCTCCGGCCGCGTCAGCGCGCACCGCGACGGCTACGGCTTCGTGATTCCGGACGAGCCGGGCGACGACCTGTTCCTGCCCGATAAAGAGATGCAGAAGGTCCTGCACGGCGACAAGGTGCTGGCGCGTATTGTCGGCACCGACCGCCGCGGCCGTCCCGAAGGCACGATCGTTGAAGTCACCGAGCGCGCGAATACCCATATCATCGGCCGCCTGCTGCAGGAAAACGGCGTCTGGATCGTCGCGCCGGAAGACAAGCGCATCGCCCAGGACATCCTGGTCGACGGCTCGCCGGGCAAGGCGAAATCGGGGCAGGTGGTCAGCGTCGAGCTGATCGAGCAGCCGTCGCGCTTCCGCCAGCCGATCGGCCGCATCGTCGAGGTGCTGGGCGAGCTGGACGACCCCGGCATGGAGATCGAGATCGCGGTGCGCAAGTTCGGCGTGCCGCACGTGTTCTCGCAGGGCGCGATCAAGCAGGCCAACCGGCTGCCGAACGAAGTGGTGGACGCCGACCTGGCCAACCGCGTCGATTTGCGCGACGTGCCGCTGGTAACCATCGACGGCGAAGACGCGCGCGACTTCGACGATGCGGTCTACTGCGAGCCGGTCAAGATCGGCCGCACCAAAGGCTACCGCCTGCTGGTGGCGATCGCCGACGTCAGCCACTACGTCAAGCCCGGCGATGGCCTGGACAACGACGCGATCGAGCGCTCGACTTCGGTCTACTTCCCGCGCCGCGTGATTCCGATGCTGCCGGAGAAGCTGTCGAACGGCCTGTGCTCGCTGAACCCGGCCGTCGACCGCCTGTGCCTGGTGTGCGACATGGTCGTCACCGCCGCCGGCGAAGTCACCGCCTACCAGTTCTACCCGGCCGTGATGCACTCGGCGGCGCGCCTGACCTACAACGAAGTCGCCGCCATCCTCGGCAACACCAAGGGGCCGGAAGCGGGTCGCCGTCCCGGCATCGTGCCGCACCTGCTGAACCTGAACGAGGTGTTCCGCGCGCTGCTGCAGCAACGCCAGGCGCGCGGTGCGATCGATTTCGAGACCACCGAAACCTATATCGTCTGCAATGCGATGGGCAAGATCGAGAAGATCATCCCGCGCACCCGCAACGATGCGCACCGCCTGATCGAGGAATGCATGCTGGCGGCGAACGTCTGCGCGGCCGATTTCCTGATCCGCCACGACCAGCCGAGCACCTTCCGCATCCACGCGGTGCCGACCGAAGAGAAGCTGAACCAGCTGCGCACCTTCCTGAAGCAGGTTGGCCTGAACCTGGGCGGCGGCATGAAGCCGGAAGCGCGCGACTACGCCGAGCTGATGCAGCAGATCAAGGAGCGCCCGGATGCCACCCTGCTGCAGACCATGCTGCTGCGCTCGATGCAGCAGGCGGTGTACAGCCCGGACAACGTCGGCCACTTCGGCCTGGCCTACGAGCATTACGCCCACTTCACCAGCCCGATCCGCCGCTATCCGGACCTGCTGACCCACCGCGCGATCAAGGCGGTCCTGCTGGGCAAGAAGTACGAGCCGACCGGCATCGACCTGTCCAAGCTGAACACGACGGTGTCGAACGCGACCCGCAAGCAGCAGGCCAAGGACAAGGCCGAGGGCAAGCAGAAGGATCCGAAGGACCTGACGATCTGGGATGCGCTGGGCGTGCACTGCTCGGCCAACGAGCGCCGCGCCGACGAAGCCTCGCGCGACGTCGAAAACTGGCTCAAGTGCTACTACATGAAGGACCGCCTGGGCGAATCCTTCACCGGCGTGATCTCGGGCGTGACCCCGTTCGGCATCTTCGTGCAGCTGGACGAGCTGTTCGTCGAGGGCCTGGTGCACGTGACCGCGCTGGGGCAGGATTATTTCGAATACGACGAGGCGCGCCACGAGCTGCGCGGCAAGAACGGCGGCCAGGTCTACGGCCTGACCGGCAAGGTGACCGTGCAGGTGGCGAAGGTCGACCTCGAAGCACGCAAGATCGACCTGGTACTGGCCCCGGCCGAAGAGCCGATCCCGGCGCCGCTGGAACGCGCCCGTGCTGCCGCCGTCGAGGCGATGAACGGCTCGAAGCCGCCGCGCCGCAGGAAGGCGAAAGCGGAGGCTGGCATGCGGGCTTCCGACCTGCCGGTGGCCGCCGTGCCGGCCTCGCCGCAGCAGGTGCATGGCATGAAGGGCGATCCGCCGGTACCGCCGGATTTCAGCGCCAGCGACGAAAGCGAGGACGACATCGTCTTCGTGCCGCCAACCCGTCGCAGCCGCGGCAAGGCTGATAACAGCAAGGCCGATAACGGCAAGGCTGGCAATGGCAGCGCCAAGCCGGCCGCCAAAAAAGCGCCGGCCAAGAAAGCCGCCGCGAAAAAAACCGCCGTAAAAACGGCTGCAGCAAAACAGAGCGCTCCCAGCAAGAGCGCCGCAAAGGCCCCCAGGGCCGCTTCCAAAACCAGTAAAAAGAAGTAATTGAATGAAAAATAAAATGATTTTCGGCTTCCATGCGGTGACCTCGCGGCTGCGCCACGAGGCCCAATCGGTGGAAGAGATCTTCGTCGACGCCGGCCGCAACGACCGCCGCATGACCGACCTGATCGCCCACGCGAAGCAGCATGGCGTGCGCGTGATGCCGGTCGATGCCGAGCGTCTCGACAAGATCGTCGGCACCCGCCGCCACCAGGGCGTGATCGCGTTTGCCAGCCAGCTGTCGCTGGCGCGCAATCTGGATGAGCTGCTGGACGCGGTGGATGGCCCGCCGCTGCTGCTGATCCTGGACGGCATCACCGATCCGCACAACCTGGGTGCCTGCCTGCGCGTGGCCGATGGCGTCGGCGCGCACGCGGTCATCGCCCCGAAGGACCGCTCGGTCGGCCTGAACGCCACCGCCGCCAAGGTCGCCAGCGGCGCCGCCGAGACCGTTCCCTACATCACCGTGACCAACCTGGCGCGCACCATGCGCGATCTGAAGGAACGCGGCGTCTGGCTGATCGGCACCTCGGACGACGCCGACAAGGGCCTGTACGAAGGCGACTTCACCGGCCCGACCGCGCTGGTCATGGGTTCGGAAGGCGAGGGCATGCGCCGCCTGACGCGCGAGACCTGCGACGTGCTGGTCAGCATCCCGATGTTCGGCTCGGTCGAGAGCCTGAACGTCTCGGTCGCCTCGGGCGTCTGCCTGTACGAGGCGCGCCGCCAGCGCCTGGCGCTGGAGCCGAAGCAGTAAGCAAGGGCAGGTCAAGCGCGGACGGAGCGGATACGTTACCATTCGGCCTATGTTTTTCTCCAAGCTGCGCGAAGATATCCAGAGCATCATCGAACGCGACCCGGCCGCCCGCAACGGCTGGGAGGTGCTCACCTGCTACCCCGGCCTGCATGCGGTCGTCATGCACGGCTGGGCGCATGCCTGCTGGCGGGCCGGCCTGAAGTGGCCTGGCCGCTTCATTTCCTACATCGCCCGCATCATCACGGGTATCGAGATCCACCCCGGCGCGACCATTGGCCGGCGGGTCTTCATCGACCACGGCTTTGGCGTCGTGATCGGCGAGACCGCGGTGGTCGGCGACGACTGCACCATCTACCAGGGCGTGACCCTGGGCGGTACCACCCTGGTGGCCGGCACCAAGCGCCACCCGACGCTCGAGCGCGGCGTGATCGTCGGTGCCGGCGCCCAGGTGCTGGGGGCGTTCACGGTCGGCGAGTACGCCAAGATCGGTTCGAACGCGGTGGTGGTCAAGCCGGTCCCGAACGGCGCCACCGCGGTCGGCAACCCGGCCCACATCGTGCGCAAGGAAGACCAGGTGCGCAGTGCCCAGATGTTCGCGGCCTACGGCGTGACGCCGAACGGCGACGATCCGCTGTCCAAGGCCCTGCGCAACCTGATCAGCCACGTGGCCCAGCAGGACGAACAGATCGAACGCCTGTGCTCGACCATCAAGGCAGCCGGCATCTCCTGCGCCAACCTGGCCGAGAACGACAGGCTCGACGAGGCGCAGTTGAATCGCCTGGTCGAATGAGCAATTTAAATAATCAAATGAGCAGATGACTGACGACATCCCGGGCAGCTTCGACCCCGCATCCGATCTGGACCCCAACGAAATCCGCGTACTGGCCGTGCTGGCCGAAAAAGAAGCGCTCACGCCGGACAACTACCCGATGTCGCTGAATGCCGTCATGAACGGCTGCAACCAGCTGTCCAGCCGCGATCCGGTGATGCAGCTGTCCGAGGACGTGGTCCACGACACCCTGCAGCGCCTGATGCAGCGCAAGCTGGTCGGCAGCATGTCGCAGGCCGGCGCGCGCGTGATCAAGTACGAGCACCGCATGCGCATCAAGTGGTCGCTGGAGCAGGACAAGCTGGCCGTGCTGACGGTGCTGATGCTGCGCGGCCTGCAGACCGCCGGCGAGATCCGCACCCGCAGCGGGCGCCTGCACGAGTTCAAGTCGGTGGCCGAGCTTGACGCCGCGCTGCAGTTCCTGATCGATAAGTATCCGCCGCTGGTCGCGCGCCTGGAGCGCGCGCCGGGCACCAAGGAGCCGCGTTACGGCCAGCTGCTGGGCGGCGAGATCGACGTGGCGCGCGCCGATGCAACCGGTGGCGGTGGCGCGGCGGCAGCGTCCGGCGGCGGGCGGACGGCGCAGCTGGAGCAGGAAGTGGCGGCGCTGCGGGCGGAAGTCGACGAGCTCAAAGCCCAGTTTGCCGCCTTCCGCCAGCAATTCGAGTAGCGCGTCAGGCGCTTGCTCAGCGCCCCGGCTGTGCGAAGCGCAGCGCGATCAACGCATCGTCCGGCCAGCCGCGGTCGCCGACCGGCGCCATGTAGTCGTTGTCGTGCACGGTCAGTTCCAGCGTGCGGCCGTCGTGGCTGATCCTTGCGTTTTCCAGTCCGTTCGGGACCGGAAAGGCCAGGTTCATGTTTTTCCTGCCGCCCCAGTCGCTACCCAGCATCAGCGTGTTGAGCGCGGCCTTGGCGACGAAGGACATCCGTTCCTTGGCGATCGCCACCATCACCCGGCATTCCAGGCGCAAGTCGCCGAGGCGGCGCACGTTCGGCGGCAAGCCGGGCGTGCGGATTTCGGGCCACGCGTGGAACAGGCCGGCTTTCTGGTTCAGGATCAGGGTGGCGTCGGCATCGTAGGCCGCCTGGTCGCGCGCGATCGTCAGCAGGCCGTCCGCGCCGATCGGCACCGGCACCGAGTCATTGTCGCCCGCAAGGCGCAGCGCAAGGCCGTCGGCTGTGCTCACCGGGCTGCCGTCGGGGCGCAGGATGCGGAATTTCAGCGGCGCCGACGGGGCCAGCGCATGGTGCGCTTCGAAAGCATCGAGCCCGGCCCAGACACTGCGATACGCGTGCATCTCCGGATTCTTGAGACTGTTGACGTTCACGCTGGGCGGCTCATCGGAAGCGGCGCTGGCTGCGCCAGACAGGCCGCCCGCCAGCGCCGCCAGCAGGAACAGGGCGGCCTTCATGGCGCCGCATCCTTCGCGCGCATCGCCTCCATCGCCTCGGCGGCGCCCGGTACTGCTTCAGGCGGCGTCGCGGGGTCCGGCGCGAACACCAGCTCGATCATCGCGTCGTTGCCCCAGCTGGTATCGCCGATCGGCAGGCGGAAGCTCTTGCCGTCGACCTTCAGCGCCAGGCTGCGCTCGCCCTCGCGCAGGGTGGCCGCGCTCAGGGCGGCGCCGGCCTTGTGCGACCAGCTGCGGTCGCCGCCCTTCGGCGTGGCGCCCTTGAACCACGAGCACCAGTCGGTGGTGAGCAGGATGCTGTTAACCAGGGCGTTGGCCCAGAACGGAATCTCTTCCTTGCCGATCGCGACCTTCACCTGGCAGTCGAGACGCACGTCGCCCATCCGGTAGCGGTCGTCGGCCAGGCCCGGCGTGCGCACATAGGTTTCGACGCGGGCTGCGTACTTTTTGCGGTTCAGGATCAGTTCGGCCTTGGCGTCATACGCGGCCTGGCTGCGCGGCACGGAAAAGCGCGCATCCTGGTCGAGCGTCAGCGGAATCGAGAATTCGTCGGCGGCGATGCGCACCGCCAGCGGGTCGGCGGCCGGCGCCTTGTCGGCCTTGCGTCCGGCCTGGACCTCGAAGCGCAGCTGCGGTACGGCGGGTGCCAGCGCATGCAGATCGTCGAACTTGTCCAGCCCGGCGACCAGGGCGCGGTAGGACTTCAGCTCGGGATTCTTCATGGCGTTGATGTGGACGGTGCCGCGCTCGTCCAGTTCCTTGTCCTTTTCCGGCTCTACGGCCAGGGCGGGGACGGCGACACCAGCCAGCAGGGCAGGCAGCAGCAGGGCAGCGATCTTCATGGTGCGGCATCTTTCGGGGATGGATGGGATGGGGCGTCGGACGGCGCGAAGGCCAGTTCGACGATGGCGTCGTTGCTCCAGCTGGTGTCGCCGATCGGCACTTCGACGCGCGTGTCCTTGGCGCGCAGGGCGAGGCTGCGCTGCCCGTCGCGCAACGTGGCGCCGCGCAGCATGCCCGGCGTCGTCGCGTCCCAGGCGTTATCGCTGTTCTTCATGAAGGCGCACCAGTCGCTGCCCAGCATGATGGCATTGCCGAGCAGGACGATGTGCAGCGGCGCTTCTTTCTTGGCGATGGCGACGAAGACCTGGCACTCGAGGCGGATGTCGCCCAGGCGGCGCTGGTTGTCGAGCAGGCCGGGCGACCGCACCGAGGGCCAGACCCGGACCGCGCTGCGTTTTTTACTCAGCCGCAGTTCGGCGTTCGCGTCCCAGGCCGGCTGGCTGCGCGGCACCTGGAAGCGGCCTTCGGCGTCGAGCGCCAGGCGCAGCGCGTAGCCGTCGTCGCCGGCCAGCACGGCGCCCAGCGGGTCGCTGCCGGCATGGCCCGCCAGCAGCGCGGCGTCGAGCGGCTTGCCGGCGCGGGTGCGCGCCTGGAACAACAGCGGCGCGTCCGGCGCCAGTGCGTGCTTGGCGTCGAAGGTGTCGAGGCCGGCGCTGATCGCACGGTAGCTGTGCATCTCGGGGTCGCGGGCGGCCTTGACCTGGACCGTGCCGCCGTCCCGGTCCTGGGCAGCGGCGCCGGTGGCGGCGCCGCACAAGGCCAGGCCCATCAGCAGACCCGGCAGCAGACCCGGCAGCAGGGAGGCGGGGATGCCGCGCATGCGCCGCATGCTCAGCCCTCGTCGCGCCAGCGGCGCAGGCGCATCGCAGCGAAGATCATCGCGGCGCCGGCCAGCGCGCCGACCCAGGCCTGGACCGTGGCCAGCGTCATCCACGAGGCTTCGAACAGCAGGCCCATGTCGGGACCCTGGCCCTGGCCGGATTCGCGCACGGCGGCTGGAATGCCATCGGTGAAGCTGAACCAGATGCCCGGCACGCTGCCGCTCAGCATGCGCGCGACGATGTCTTGCGCGACCGGCATGATGTTCAGCGGCGTGCCCGAGAAGTTCTCCAGCGTGTAGCTGATCCACTTGACCAGCAGCAGGGCGACCAGCGGCACGCCGACGGCCCACAGGAAGGGCTTGGTCTTGGCCCAGCTCGACACCAGCAGCAGCCAGCCGACGGTCGGCAGCGCCCAGACCACGTAGACCGGCAGCAGGGCGAGCAGGCGCAGCGGCTGCAGGTAGAGGTCGGGCTGGGTCAGCAGGGCGCCGATCAGGTGCACGCCGCTGAAGGACAGGCCGATCGCGCCGATGGTCAGCAGCAGCAGGGAAGCGACGACTGCCAGCACGCCGGCGATGATCGGTGCGACGCACAGCGCGGTGATGGCCTTCGACAGCACCGTGGTGGCGTCCGACACCGGCAGCGATTTCCAGAACAGGATGCTGCGGTCGCGGCGCTCGTCGTACAGCGCGCCCAGGCAGTAGAAGAACATGACGCCGGCCATCACGAGGAACAGCGGGGCGCCGGCGGCGACGTACAAGCCGCTGGCGAGCCGCGACAGCTTGATCTGCATCTCGGGCGGCATCGCCGCGGCGAAGGCGCCATGGCTCACGATGCGGCCATTGATCTGGATGGTGCCGGGCGTGCCGTGCATCGCCAGCCCGTAGATGACGGTGCCGCCGACGAACAGCACCAGCAGCGCGCCGACGATCGCCGGGGCCCAGAACATCGACCCCTTGTGCTCCCAGTACTCGCGGCGGAGCAGCCACTTCATGGTCAGGGCGTTCATGCGTAGGTTCCTTTCATGGTCGCGACGAACAGGTCGGCGACGCTGGGGTTGCGGGTTTCGCCGAGGGCGGCGAGCTGCTGGCGCGAGGCGCTGCCCGGCGCGGCCGAATCGAACAGCATCACGGCCTTGCCGAACACGGTGCGGCGGTCGATCGGCTGCAGGGCGTTGGCGGCGCTGATCTTGTCGTGCGAGACCATCACTTCGACGTAGCGTTCGCCGATTTCCTCCATCGAGGCGGCCAGCACGATCTTGCCGTCGCGGATGAACATCAGGTCGGTGAGGATGTGCTCGACTTCCTCGACCTGGTGGGTGGTGATGACGATGGTCTTGTGCTCGTCAAAATAGTCTTCCAGCAGGTTCTGGTAGAACTGCTTGCGGTAGATGATGTCCAGGCCGAGCGTCGGCTCGTCCAGCACCAGGAGCTTGGCGTCGATCGCCATCACCAGCGCCAGGTGCAGCTGCACGATCATGCCCTTGGACATCTCCTTGACCTTCATGCCCGGCTTGAGCTTGGTGTTGGCGATGTAGCGCTCGGCCTTTTCGCGGTTGAAGCGCGGATGCACGCCCTGCACGAAATCGATCGCATCCTTGACCCGCATCCAGCGCGGCAGGATGGCGACGTCGGCGATGAAGCAGACGTCCTGCATCAGGTCGTCGCGCTGGGTGCGCGGGTCGAAGCCGAGTACGCTTAACTGGCCGTCGAAGGGGATCAGGCCGAGCGCGGCCTTGAGGGTGGTGGTCTTGCCCGAGCCGTTCGGGCCGATCAGGCCGACGATGCGGCCGGCGGGGACCTCGAAGTCGATGCCGTCGACGGCCACGCGTTTGCCGTAGCGCTTGCTCAAGCCCTTGGCGGAGAGGACGGTATTCATGCCTGGCCTCCGCGCTCGCTGTCCAGCAGCTGATCCACATTCAGACCCAGCAGGCGGATGCGCTCCAGCATCGCCGGCCATTCCTCGCGCAGGAAGCGCTCGCGTTCGCTTGCCAGCAGCTTTTCGCTGGCCCCTTCAGTGACGTACATGCCGATCCCCCTTCTTTTTTCTACTAAGTTTTCGTCGACCAGTTCCTGGTAAGCCTTCGAGACCGTGATCGGATTCAGCTGGTACTCGGCCGCGATCTGGCGCACCGAGGGCAGGGCATCGCCGGCCTTCAAGGCGCCGTCGAGCATCATGCCGATCACTCTTTCCTTCAATTGCCGATAGATCGGCGCGTTGTCGTTCCAGCCGATGCTCATTGCCGGCTCCTTTGCTGTGCGGTGCGGCGCTGTCCTTCCATGCCTGCCTCCTCGTTGATGGGGCACTACTTCAGCGTTGTATTGAAGTGGTGTTGTAGTGAAGTATAACACCGGTTCGGTGCCTGTCAACACAGAGCTTGGCGGTTCTTATTTTGAAAGGCCCAGTGTAAGGACGCTGTTGCCCTTCATGCAAGCTGGGAATTCTGGCAGGTGTGCTTCAGGCGGGCTGGCCGTCGAGGCCATGGGGGGTGATGCTGCCGTCGTCGGCGATGGCGATCCAGCCGCCGCGCACCGGCTCGGCGTCGAGTTCCCAGTCCGGCAGCACGTAGCGGCGGCGGCCGCTCTGTTCGTCCAGATGCAGCGCGGGGCGGTGGGTGTGGCCGTGGATGATGGTGGCGGCTTGCGTGGCCTCGTGCAGTGCGGCGACCGCGCTTGAGGTCACGTCCATGATTTCATAGGACTTTTCGCCATGCGCCTGGCGGCTGCCTTCGCGCAGGCCGGCGATGATCGCCTTGCGCTGGGCCAGCGGCATGGCCAGGAACTGCTGCTGCCAGGCCGGCTCGCGCACCTGGGCGCGGAAGGCCATGTACTTGGTGTCGTCGGTGCACTGGGCGTCGCCGTGCACGAGGGCGATCTGCTGGCCGGCTATGCTGACCACACTAGGGTCGGGCAGGATGCGCAAGCCGGCGGCGCGGGCAAAATCCTGGCCGACCAGGAAGTCGCGGTTGCCGGCCATCCAGTACACGGCGACGCCGCCATCGGCGAGGGCGCGCAGGGCGCCGGCGATGCGCTGGTGGAAAGGCGTGTCGAGGTCGTCGTCGCCGGCCCAGTATTCGAAGATGTCGCCGAGCAGGTAGAGCGCGTCGGCCTTGGGGGCGCGCTCGGCCAGGAAGCGGAAAAAGGCTTCGGCCGTGCGCGGGTGCGATTCCTGCAGGTGCAGGTCGGAAATGAAGAGCGCAAGCGTGCGCGCGGGACTGTTCATCGGTTTTTCTCGGTGGACGGTCCCACGCGCACCTTGTTAATTAGACGATCTCTGCCTTTTCGATGATCACGGCTTCGGTCGGCACGTCCGAGTGCATGCCCGAACGGCCGGTCTTGACGGTGTTGATCTGGTCGACCACGTCCTGGCCTTCGACGACCTTGCCGAACACGGCATAGCCCCAGCCGTCCTGGCCCGGGTAGTTCAGGAAGTCGTTGTTCTTGGTGTTGATGAAGAACTGGGCCGAGGCCGAGTGCGGGGCCATGGTACGGGCCATCGCGATGGTGTACTTGTCGTTCTTCAGGCCGTTCTTGGCTTCGTTCTCGACGGTCTTGTCGGTCGGCTTCTGCGACATGTTCGGCTCGAAACCGCCGCCCTGGATCATGAAGTCCTTGATCACGCGGTGGAAGATCGTGTTGCTGAAGTGACCCTTGTTGACGTATTCAACGAAGTTGGCAACCGTCTTCGGCGCTTTTTCGTCGTCGAGTTCGATCTTGATGTTGCCCTTGTTGGTGGTCATGAGTACGGTGGTCATGGTTTGTCCTGTGCCTTATTGTTAAGAGTTCGGTATTTTACTTCGCTTTGACGATCGTCGCGGACTGGATCACGACTGGCGTGACCGGCACGTTCTGCATGCCCTTGACGTCGTCGACCAGTACGCCCTTGATCTTGTCGACCACTTCCTGGCCCTTCACGACCTTGCCGAATACGGTGTAGCCGGCATCCACGCGGTTGATGGCGTCCAGGCCGAAATTGTCGGCCACGTTGATGAAGAACTGCGAAGTGGCGGAATCCGGATTGTCCTCGCGCGCCATCGCGACCGTGTACGCGGCATTGGACAGGCCGTTATTGCCTTCGTTCTTGATCGGCGGACGGGTTTTGCGGCCTTTCAATTGTGCGTCCATGCCGCCGCCCTGGATCATGAAGCCGTCGATCACGCGGTGGAAGATGGTGCCCTTGTAGAAGCCCGACTTCACGTACTGCAGGAAATTCGCGACCGTGACCGGCGCTTTTTCCTGGTCCAGTTCGAGCACGATCTCGCCCATCGTGGTTTTCAGCGAGACCTGCGGGTCGGCCGCCCAGGCCGCCGCCGAGAGCAGCAGGGCACCTGTCGCGACCGCGGCGGTGGCGAAGGCGCGGGTCAGCAGGCGGGGACGGGACGGTTTCATGGTGTGCATCGTGGCTTCCTCTCTGTGGGCAAACGCAAAGTCGTGTCAAGAGTTTTGCAGAAAAATAAACCTGTGGCATATGCGGCCAGTCAGGATTTTATCAATGCTATACTTTGCGACGGACTGTTGATTTTATCAAAGTAGCACAGTGTCACAGTCCTGACGGTCGCGACGGGTGTCACACTCCCGGCACGCTGCCCCGCAGCGCTGCGTCCGAGCGTCAAGCTCCAACCATCCAGAACACCATCCGATGAGCCAATTAAAGATCTACAACACGCTCGCGCGTGACAAGCAGGTATTCGTTCCCCTCCAGCCCGGCAAGATCAACATGTATGTGTGCGGGATGACGGTCTACGATTACTGCCACGTCGGTCACGCAAGGATGATGATGGCTTTCGACGTCATCTACCGCTGGTTCAAGGCCTCGGGTTACGAGGTCAAGTACGTCCGCAACATCACCGACATCGACGACAAGATCATCAAGCGCGCGGTCGAGAACGGCGAGACCATGTCCCAGCTGACCACCCGCTTCATCAAGGCGATGGACGAGGACACGGCCGCCCTCGGCATCCTGCCGCCCGACTTCGCGCCGCGCGCCACCGACCACGTGCCGCACATGCTCGCTATCATCGAGAAGCTGGAACAGAAGGGCCTGGCCTACCAGGGCGAGGACGGCGACGTGAACTACGCCGTGCGCGGCTTCGAAGGCTACGGCAAGCTGTCCGGCAAGTCGCTGGACGACCTGCGCGCCGGCGAGCGCGTCGACGTGAATACCGGCAAGCGCGATCCGCTCGACTTCGTGCTGTGGAAAGCCGGCAAGGAAAACGAGCCGGCGGAAGCGAAGTGGGATTCGAAATGGGGCATCGGCCGTCCGGGCTGGCACATCGAATGCTCGGCCATGTCCTGCGCGCTGCTGGGCGAGCACTTCGACATCCACGGCGGCGGCGCCGACCTGCAATTCCCGCACCACGAGAACGAGATTGCGCAATCGGAAGGCGCCTTCGGCCCGCCGATGGCGAACTACTGGATCCACAACGGTTTCGTGCGCGTCGATAACGAGAAGATGTCCAAATCGCTGGGCAATTTCTTCACGATCCGCGACGTCCTAAAGCAGTACGATGCCGAAGTGGTGCGCTTCTTCATCCTGCGCGCCCATTACCGCAGCCCGCTGAATTACTCGGATGCCCACATCGACGATGCCAAGGGCGCGCTGACCCGCCTGTACACGGCCCTGGCCGACGTCGACCTGGGCAGCGGCACGCCGGCAGTCGACTGGGACGAGGCGCACGCGGTCCGTTTCCGCGAAACGATGGACGACGACTTCAACACCCCGCTGGCGGTGGCCGAGCTGTTCGACCTGGCGACCGAAGTCAACCGGACCAAATCGCCGGACACCGCGCGCCAGCTGAAGGCCCTGGCCGCCGTGCTGGGCCTGCTCGAGCGCTCGCCGCAGCAATTCCTGCAGGCAGGTACGCCGGGCGAGGGCGGCATGGACGAGGCCGGCATCAACGACGCCATCGCCCGCCGCGCCGCCGCCAAGAAGGCGCGCAACTTCGCCGAAGCCGACGCGATCCGCGCCGAACTCACGGCAGCCGGCATCGTGCTCGAAGACAAGCCCGACGGCACGACCAACTGGCGCCGCGCCTGAGCGAAGCTATCCGGCATGGCACTTTCCAAGGACCTCATGGGCGCGGCACCGGCATTGCCTGATCTTCCTCCCTACTGGGCGGAGGCAAAGGCCGAGCTCATGCGGCGGGACCGCATCATGAACAAGCTGATCCCGCAGTTCGGGGACATGCACCTGCGCGGCCATCCGGACCCGTTCACGACCCTCGCGCGCTCGATCGTCGGCCAGCAGGTCACGGTCAAGGCGGCCGAAGCCGCCTGGGGCAAATTGCGCGAACTGTGCCCGAAGATGACGCCTTCGCAGGTGATCAAGGCCGGCGCCGCCGAACTGTCCGCCTGCGGCCTGTCGAAACGCAAGACCGAATACATCCTCGACCTGGCCGACCATTTCAAGGCCAAGCGCGTCCACGCCGACCAGTGGTCGGAGATGGACGACGAGGCGGTGATCGCCGAACTGGTCCAGATCCGCGGCATCACCCGCTGGACAGCAGAGATGTTTTTGATATTTAATCTGCTCAGGCCAAATGTGCTGCCGCTCGACGATGCCGGCCTGATCCAGGGCATCAGCCAGAACTATTTCTCGGGCGAACCCGTGTCGCGCAGCGATGCGCGCGAGGTCGCCGCCAACTGGGAGCCCTGGCGAACAGTTGCCACTTGGTACTTATGGCGCAGTTTGGACCCGAATCCGGGTTAAAATGCGCGTTTGCTGCCGCGCCCTGGCTGGCGCGGGGCCACAAGAATAATCGGAGTTACGATGAGTAAAACAACTTTCCTCAGTTTTGAGCAGCCGATCGCCGAGCTCGATTCCAAAATTGAAGAGCTTCGCTTCGTGCAGGACGATTCGGCTGTCGACATCTCGGAAGAGATCGACCGCCTGGCCAAAAAGAGCCAGCAACTGACGAAAGACATCTACGCCAAGCTGACCCCCTGGCAGGTTTCCCAGATCGCGCGCCACCCGCAGCGTCCGTACACGATGGACTATGTGAACGCGATCTTCACCGACTTCCACGAACTGCACGGCGACCGCACTTTCGCGGACGACCAGTCCATCATCGGCGGCCTGGCCCGTTTCAACGGCCAGTCCTGCATGGTGATCGGCCACCAGAAGGGCCGCGACACCAAAGAGCGTGCGATGCGCAACTTCGGCATGCCCAAGCCGGAAGGCTATCGCAAGGCGATGCGCCTGATGAAGCTGGCCGAGAAGTTCAACCTGCCGATCTTCACCTTCGTCGACACCCCGGGCGCCTTCCCGGGCATCGACGCCGAAGAGCGCGGCCAGTCCGAAGCGATCGGCCATAACCTGTACGTCATGGCCGAGCTGAAAGTGCCGCTGATCGCCACCATCATCGGCGAAGGCGGTTCGGGCGGCGCGCTGGCGATCGCCGTCGGCGACGCCGTGCTGATGCTGCAGTACGCGACCTATTCGGTGATCTCGCCGGAAGGCTGCGCTTCGATCCTGTGGAAGACCTCGGAGCGCGCGGCCGAAGCCGCCGACGCACTGGGCCTGACCGCGCATCGCCTGAAGGCCATCGGCCTGATCGACAAGATCGTCAGCGAACCGCTGGGCGGCGCCCACCGCGACCCGGCCGCCATGGCCCAGGGCCTGAAGCGCGCGCTGGCCGACACCCTGCGCCAGTTCCAGGGCATGAAGACCAAGGATCTGCTCGAAGCCCGTCACGCGAAGCTGATGGCCTACGGCAAATTCAAGGAAACCACCCCGCGCGAAGAGTGAGTCGTCGTTCATCCGGACCGGCCCCTGCCGCCGGTCCTTTCACGCAGGCTTTTCATGGCCTGCGCACCGAATATTCCCCGTCCAGCATAGCGGTCGCCCTCAGCGGCGGACTCGATTCCATGGTGCTGTTGCACCTGGCGCACGAGGCTGCCAAGGTAGCCGGCCTGCCGCTGTTCGCCTTCCACGTGCATCACGGCCTGAGCCCGAACGCCGACGCCTGGCATGCGCATTGTGCCGCGGCATGCGCCGAGCTCGGTGTCGTCTTCGATCACCGCGAAGTCACGGTCGAGAAGGGCAAAAGCGGCGTGGAAGCGGCGGCGCGCAAGCAGCGCTACGCCGCGCTGGGCGACATGTGCCGCGCGCACGGCGTCGAGCTGCTGCTGACCGCCCACCACCTCGACGACCAGGCCGAAACCGTGCTGCTGCAACTGCTGCGCGGCTCCGGCCCGGCCGGCCTGTCCGGCATGGACGCCGCCAACCGCGCGCCGACCCTGCTCGGCGACGACCGTATCGTGATGGCGCGCCCGCTGCTGGCCGTTGCGCGTGCCGAACTCGAAGCCTATGCGGCGGCGCAGCAGATCGCCTGGGTCGAGGATGAATCGAACAGCGATCCGCGCTACACCCGCAACGCGCTGCGCCACACGGTGATGCCGGCGCTGGCCCAGGCCTTTCCCGGCTTCCAGCGCCGCATCGCGCGCAGCAGCGCGCACGCGGCGTCGAGCCAGCGCCTGCTCGACGAGCTGGCGGCGCAGGACCTGGCCGCCTGCCTGGACGGCGAGGCGATCAAGCTGCCGTGCCTGCGCGCCCTGAGCGCGGACCGCATCAACAACCTGCTGCGCTACTGGTTCGCGCAACGCGGCTTCGGCATGCCGTCCACGGCCTGGCTGGAGCAGATGGTGGCCCAGCTCACCAGCGCGCGCGAAGATGCGCAGCCGCTGGTCGCGCACCCGGACGTCGACGTGCGCCGCTACCGCGAGCGCCTGCTGCTGGTGCCCAAGCTGCCGGACCTGGCCGGCCTGCGCGACCCCGACGACGAAGGCATCATCGTCAAGCATGCCCAGGCCTTTACCTGGGCTGGCGAGCTTAGCATCGCCTTCCCGGACTACGGCGGGGTGCTGCATTTCGATCCCGCTCCGCTCGGGCTGGACCCGGCCTGGTTGCGGTCGGCCAAGGTGGAAATCGACTTCCGCAAGGGCGGCGAGCGCCTCAAGCTGGCGCCGAACCGGCCGACCCGCGGCCTCAAGCAGCTGTTCCAGGCGCACGACGTGCCGGCATGGGAGCGTTCGCGCCTGCCCATCGTCAGCAGCGGCTTCGACCTGCTGTTCGCGGCCGGGCTGGGCATGGATTGCCGCTTTGTATCTGAAGGATTGGAAGGGGCAGGGCGGATTCGCCTGCGCTGGGAATCGACCTGAGATGCGGGTCTGAGATGCGAAAAGCGCATAATATGCCCTTTTCGCATTACCATATTCCTATTAGGTATAGCTTTCACCTCCCCACATCTTGTGATTCTGCACCGCAGCATGTAGAGTTAAAGACCCCTTCTATTTTTTACAAGCGGAAACCTTCACCACATGGCCTTAATAGTCCACAAATACGGCGGGACGTCGATGGGATCGACGGAACGCATCAAGAACGTCGCGGCCCGCGTCGCCAAATGGCATGATGCCGGCCACCAGATCGTCGTTGTCCCGTCGGCGATGTCGGGCGAAACCAACCGTCTGATCGGCCTGGCAAAAGAGATCATGGCGCAGCCGGACCCGCGCGAACTGGACATGATCGCCTCGACCGGTGAACAGGTTTCCGTCGGCCTGCTGGCGATGGCGCTGCTGGCGCGCGGCAAGGACGCCGTGTCCTACACCGGCTGGCAGGTCGGCATCCGCACCGACTCGGCCTTCACCAAGGCCCGCATCCAGTCGATCGACGACTCGCGCGTGCGCGCCGACCTCGACGCCGGCAAGATCGTGATCATCACCGGCTTCCAGGGCGTGGACGAAGAAGGCAATATCTCGACCCTGGGTCGCGGCGGCTCGGACACCTCGGCGGTGGCGATCGCGGCCGCGATGAAGGCCGACGAATGCCTGATCTACACCGACGTCGACGGCGTCTACACGACCGACCCGCGCGTGGTGGACGAAGCGCGCCGCCTGTCGAAAATCACCTTCGAGGAGATGCTGGAACTGGCCTCGCTGGGCTCCAAGGTCCTGCAGACCCGCTCGGTCGAATTCGCGGGCAACTACCGCGTCCCGACGCGCGTGCTGTCCTCGCTGACCGACCCCCTGATGCCGCTCGAGGAAGAAGCCAACTCGGGCACCCTGATTTCGTTTGAGGAAGAGAACAATATGGAACAAGCCGTCATCTCGGGCATCGCCTTCCACCGCGATGAAGCCAAAATCACCGTCCTGGGCGTGCCGGACAAGCCGGGCGTGGCCTTCCACATCCTGGGCCCGGTATCGGACGCCAACATCGAAGTCGACATGATCATACAGAACGTGTCGGTCGACGGTAAAACCGACTTCACGTTCACCGTGTCGCGCAACGATTACCAGCGCGCGCTGGCTGTTCTGGAATCGCAGAAGGAAGAGCTGGGCTTCACCCGCCTGGTCGGCGACGCCAAGGTGTCGAAGGTGTCGGCGGTCGGCGTCGGCATGCGCAGCCACGTCGGCGTCGCTTCGCAGATGTTCCGCACGCTGGCGGAAGAGGGCATCAACATCATGATGATCTCGACTTCCGAGATCAAGATTTCGGTCCTGATCGACGAAAAATACATGGAGCTGGCCGTACGCGCCCTGCATAAAGCGTTTGATCTGGAGAAATCTTAACTTTATCGCATATTTTTGGTTGCGCTTCCTTGACGAAATGGGGCGTGGCCATTAAGATGCTTGCACTCAGCGACAACGAGCAACACTGTTAAGAGCTGACTGGAGGCGTGGCCGAGTGGCCGAAGGCACTTCCCTGCTAAGGAAGCATACGGGCTTAAACCTGTATCGTGGGTTCGAATCCCACCGCCTCCGCCAGAACACTGTCCCTGCGTGTTCAGGGACATCAAAAAACCCGCTGTTCTCATTCGAGACAGCGGGTTTTTTGTTGCCCGATCCTGTCCGGCACGTCACACGAAACGGATGCAGTTCGCGTCCAGCTGCCCACGCACCAGCCTGCCTTCGTGTTTTCCGTGCACAATACCGCCATGACCGATCTCACCCTTGGCCCATTCACTCTCCCGGCCGCGCCCCTGGCCGCGCTCGCCGCCATCCTGCTCGGCTTCGCGATCGCGAATCGCATCGCTGCACGCACCGGCGTCCAGATCGAACGCCGCTTGTGGCTGCTCGCCGCAGCGGCCGTGCTGGCCGCGCGGGCCGTGTTCGTCTTCCGCTACCGGGCCTTCTACATGGAGGAGCCGCTGCGCATGCTGGACCTGCGCGATGGCGGTTTCACGCCCCTGGCAGGCATCGCGGCGGCGCTGGCGCTGGGCGCCTGGCTGGCCTGGCGCGATCGCCGCGCGGGCAGGGCGCTGCTGGTGGGCGTGCTCACCGCCTGGCTTGCATGGGGCGCAGGTTCCGTCGCGCTGGCACTGGTCAAGCCGGACCGGCAAAGCCTGCCGCAACTGGTTCTGACCGACCTCGACGGCCGTGACGTGCCAATGGCGGCGTTGGCGGGCCAGCCCCTGGTCGTGAACCTGTGGGCCACCTGGTGTCCGCCATGCCGGCGCGAAATGCCCGAGCTCGCGCGGGCGCAGCGGTCACACAGGGACGTCTGCTTCGTCTTCGTCAACCAGGGCGAAACGGTCGGCGATATCCGCGCCTACTTGCAAGCGCAGGGCCTGCAGCTGGAGAACGTCCTGCTCGACCGCACCGGCCGCCTGGCCAAGGCGACCAACTCGCCGGGCATGCCGACCACCCTGTTCTTCGACGCGAAAGGCGCGCTGGTCGAGCGCCGCCTCGGGCAGATGTCCGCAGCGACGGTGGCCCGGGCGATCGAGCCGCTGCGCCGGCCTTGACCCGGTTGACGAAACCCGCAGCTCATATATACTCGACCATGTTCATGGAACACTATGCCGCTGAATAAGGAAGAGTTGCGCATGGTCACCGCTGTTTCCACCAAATTCACTCAGTGCCACTTGTCCCGCGGACGTTGCGTGCATCACGCCCGTCTCGTGCAAATGTCCACGCGAGATATCGCCTGCCTCTCCTGAGCTCGGGAGACCTGGACGCATGGCCGTCCAGCGTCTTCCGAGCATCCTCACACGAATTGCTTGACGTTCCGGTGCGCCCTGGCGCGCCGTGTTTCCCATTTCGTTGACATCGGCCAGCGTCGCGCTGGCCGGGAGGGCAATCGCATGAACGCTCCACACATACAAAGAATCCTGCTGGTCGCCGACCGCGGGAAGCAGCCGTGCCGCCTGGTGCAGCGCGCCGGCCAGCTCGCGCTCGACCTGGTGCCGCGCGCCATCGACCGGATCGCGGTCGAAGCGTCGCGCGTGCCGTACCGCGGCACCGACGCCGAGGCCGTGCTGCGCAGCGCCGCCGCGAACAGGGCGGACCTGCTGGTGTTCGCCGCCGACCAGCGGCACTTCCTGCTCGAATGGCTGGCGCCTTCCTGCGCCGTCAAGGTCATGCAGCGCAGCCGCCTGCCGGTGCTGCTGGCGAAGCCGGCATCCCCGAGGCCATACCGGAAAGTGGTGGTGGCCACCGATTTTTCGCCGGAGTCGATCTCGGCGGCGAACCTGGCGCTGCTGCTGGCGCCTTCCGCCCACTTCGTTTTCCTGCACGCCTATCTCTTGCCCGACGAGCGCCTGATGCGCGAACTGGAGCTGCAGCCGCGCCTGATCAAGCTGTACCGCGAACGGGCGCGCGCCACCGCCTGCAAGTACATGCGGGCGCTGGTCGACAGCTTCGCCGGCCGCGGCGGCTCGTCGATGTCGTACGCGGTCGAGTACGGCCTGCCGCATCGGGTCGTCGAGGACGTCGTGCGCGACGAGAGCGCGGACCTGGCCGTGATCGGCCGGCCCTTCCGCCAGACGCGCGGCTGGCCGGCGCTGGGTGGGCCGGCCCTCAGGATGATCAGCCGCCCGCCATGCGACCTGCTGGTCGGCAGCGGCGACGAGGTCCGCCTGTCCGGCCGGCGCCGGGCCCTCGAACGCCTGACCGAGGAGAGCTGAGATGTCGAAACCGATCATGATCACCTCCATGTTCCCGAACCCGGTCGGGCATGCCGCGCAGCGGGCGGCGATGCTGGCGCCGGCCTTGAACAGCCAGGCCATGGAAATCCTGTCCGTGATTCCGGGCGACGAGCCCGAAGGCATGGCCGCGCCGGCGCCGCACGACGGCAGCCGCGGCCGGCATGTCACGCTGGCGCGCTGCATGAACGACGTCAAGACGGCATCGGCGACGGCGCTGATCCGCTACGGCATGCGCTGTTCCGCCACCTTCGAATTCGGGCGCCTGTATGAGCTGTCGCTGCGGCGCGCCAGCGAGGCCGACCCGGCCGCCATCGTGATGGGCTGGCAGGCCCACCCGTGGTGGCCGACGCTGTACAACTTCAATCTGCTGCGCGACCTGTCGCGCTACGCCATGCGGCCGATGCTGCTGGTGCGCCAGGAGCCGCGGCGGCCGTATGCGCACGCCGTCTTCGCCAGCGACTTTTCGGACGAATCGCTGCAGACCCTGAAGCTGGCCACGCGCCTGCTGCCCGGGGCGCGGATCACCATCGTGCATGCCTATAACGTGCCGGGCCAGGGCCACATGCGCGCCGCCGGCGTCAGGGACGACGCCATCGATGCCTGCCGCGAGCAGATGGAAAGCGAGATCAGGCGGGCCTACGCCAGAACCGTCGACGAACTGGGGACGGCCAGCGCCAGGCTGTCGCTGGCCCTGCTGCCGCGTCCGACCGGGCTGTCCGTCACCAACTACGTGAACGCGGTCGGGGCCGATGTCGTGATCCTGTCGGGCTGCCAGCGCTGGCTGGTCGACGAATGGTGCTGGCAGGCGCGCGCCCGCGACCTGATCGGCAAGACTGCGAGCGACCTGTTGATGATTACCAGTGCAAGGAGAGCATGACATGGAAAATATCGCTTACGGCATCGCCGCCATCGGCGTCTGCCTGCTGGTCGTGGCATGGCAGGAATTCCGCAGCCGCAACCACCGCGACGGCAGGCTGATGGCCGGCGCCGGCGCACTCATCGTGATCGGCAGCGCCGCCGCGTCCATCTTCACATCTGCCTGAACAGGTGGGCGAACAGCGGGCTGACCTTCAGGCGGTCCGCCCGCCCATGCAGCGCCAGCGTCAGCTTGCCGGTCTCGTCGCGGCTGGCGCTGGCCACGTGCCGCAGATTGACGATGCTGCTGCGGCTGACCTGGGCGAACTGCGCCGGGTCCAGCTGCGCCATCAGCTCCTTCAGCGGCAGCCGGATCAGGCTTCGCTGTCGGCGGTGGCGACGTTGACGTACTTGTCCAGCGCCTGGAAGTAGACCACGTCCCGCACCGGGATCATGCGCACCAGGTTGCCGACCGCGGCGCGGATCGTCGTCAGGCGCTCCGGCGCGGAGGCTTGCGGCAGCAGCGCGCGCATCTGCGCGACCAGCTGTTCCAATCCGCCGCCGCTGTCCTTGCGCGCCTCCAGGCGCGCGCGCAGGCGCTCCACGGTGCGGCGCAAACGCTCGTCGCCGACCGGTTTCAGCACGTAGTCGGCGGCGGCCTGCTCGAAGGCCTTCAGCGCATAGTCGTCGTAGGCGGTCACGAACACGATTTCGGGGAAGGGCTGGCCGCCGTCCCAGCGCTCGGCCAGTTCCTCGGCCGCTTCCAGCCCGGTCTGGCCGGGCATCTTGATGTCGAGGAAGAGGAGGTCAGGACGCAGCGCCAGGGCCTGCTCGACCGCCGCCAGGCCGTTCGGTGCGGTGGCAAGAATTTCCAGGCCCGGCCACAGGCGCTGCAGGGACTGGGCGAGGATCGCGGCCAGGATCGGTTCGTCCTCGGCGATGAGGGCGCGGACGGTGGTGGATGCGTTCATGCGAACTCCAGCGGTAAAGTGAGTCGGGCCAGGGTGCCTTGCGGCGGGGAGGGCAGCAGTTCGAGGCCGGCGCGTTCGCCGTACAGCACCTGCAGGCGTTCGCGGGTGGTGGCCAGGCCGACGCCGCCGCCCTGGCGCGGATTGGCATCCTGCAAGCCGAGTCCCGTGTCGCGCACGACGATCTCCAGCTGCTCGCCACGGACGGCGGCTTCGATCGTCACCATGCCGCCGTCGACCTTCGGCTCCAGGCCGTGCACGATGGCGTTTTCGACGATGGGTTGCAGCAGCATGGTCGGCAGGCGCGCCGCGCGCAGCGTGTCCGGCAGGCGGCAGGCGTAGGCCAGGCGCGCGCCCATGCGCACCGCCATCAGGCCGAGGTAGGCGTCGAGCGCGGCGAATTCCTGGGCCAGCGTGGTGGTTTCCATGCGCGACACGCTCAGGGTGGCGCGCAGGTACTGGATCAGCTGGTCCAGCATGCGGCCGGCCTGCTGCGGATCGATGGCGATCAGGCCCTGCAGGTTGGCCAGGGTATTGAACAGCATGTGCGGCTCGATCTGCGCCTGCAGCAGGCGCAGTTGGGCCTGCAGGGCCTGGCGCTCGACGGCTTCGGCGCGGGCCCGGGCTTCGCTGTGTTCGAGCTTGATGCGGTCCATGCGCTCGCGGCTGACGAAGACCGCGAGCAGGCCGAAGATGGCGAGCATCGTGAACAGGATCATGCTCAGGCGCGGAATGGTCAGGTAATGCGCGAAGTCGGGCGCGTCGAGGCCGAGGATGGCACTGCCCATGCGCAGGCCGACGTAATGCGCGAACGGCGCCGCCGCCACCAGCAGCAGCACCAACGGAATCCGCCAGCGACGCTGCAGGCCGTGGTCGCGCCAGAACAGCCGCCGCGCGACGTCGACGACCAGCAGCGCGACCAGGCCGATGCAGATCGAGACCACCAGTTCGTTGAGCAGCTGGCCCGGACGGCCGGCCGCCAGCGTCATCAGGACCGCCGCCCAGGCGCTGACGATCAGGGTCAGGCCCAGTTCGGCCGCGAAGGCGAGCAGGCGGCGCCGCGGCGCGTGGCCCTGGCCGAGTGCGGGAGAGAGGGATGTCATCGCATGTCCTTCTTGTTGGTATGGCCACGATTGTCGCCATGGCGGGCGGTGCAGGCAAGCCGCAAGCGACGAAACGGGCTTTTCGCGGCGCCAAACCGGCTGCGGGAAGAGCGAAGCCGGCCGCATGGCCGATAATAAGCCCGGGTTCATATCACGGAGACAGCATGGAATTCCAGTTCCTCGGCACCTCGTCGGGCACCCCGAGCAAGTCCCGCAACGTCACCGCGCTGGCGCTGCGTTCGCTGGGCGCGGCGCGCGCGGCGCGCCACTGGTCGCTGATCGATTGCGGCGAGGGCACCCAGCACCGCATCCTGCGCGCACCCTGGTCGCTGCATGACCTGCACGCGGTCTTCATCACCCACATGCACGGGGACCACTGCTACGGCTTGCCCGGCCTGCTGGCCAGCGCCGGCATGATGAACCGCACCGCGCCGCTGACTTTGGTGGGACCGGCGCCGCTGCGGCCCTTCCTGGAAGGCGTGATGGCGACCACGGAACTGGGCCTGCCGTTCGCGCTCGACTTCGTCGACGTGGAAAACCTGGCGGACGCCGACGTGTTGCCCGACCTGGCGGTGCGGGCGACAAAGCTGTCGCACCGCATACCCTGCTGGGCCTACAGCTTCACCGAGAAAGCGGTCGAGCGCAGGCTGGACACGGCCAGGCTGGCGGCGGGCGGGGTGCCGCGCGGCGAAGCCTGGGGCGAACTGCAGCGCGGAAGACCCGTGGTGCTGGACGATGGCCGGGTGCTGCAGCCGGAAGACTGGCTGCAGCCCGGCCGCAAGCCGCGCAAGATCATCGTTGGCGGCGATAACGACAGCCCGGCGTTGCTGGTCGACGAAGCGCGCGACGCCGAGGTGCTGATCCACGAAGCGACCTACACCGAGGATGTGCTGCAGAAGGTGGGACCGGGCCCGCAGCACAGCTCGGCGCGCATGACGGCGCTGGCGGCCGGCGAGGCCGGCGTGCCGAACCTGGTGCTGACCCACTTCAGCCCGCGCTACCAGGAAGGGGAGGGGGCGCCGTCGATGCGCGACATCGAAAACGAAGCGCGCGCGGTGTACGGCGGCCAGTTGTTCCTGGCCCGCGATTTCGACCGCTACCAGCTGGGCAGGGATGGGCAGCTCAGCTTGATCTCCGGCCGATCCGCCTGAAGCCCGGCGGAAGGATTATCTTTTTCGCATTGCCAATGTTATGATGCCGTAGATCACTAATAGCTCTAGAGCAACTGGCACGCGACGATGGACGCACAACAATTCCTGTTTGGCGAGTGGTTGGTCGACCCCTCGACCAACAGCATCCATCAGTCGGGCGAGCGCAAGCAGATGGAGCCGCGCGCCATGGAAGTGCTGGTGGTGCTGTGCCGGGCGGCCGGCAAGATCGTCAGCGCCGACGAGCTGCTGGCGCAATGCTGGCGCACCGACGTCTACGGCGACAACCCGGTCCACAAGATCCTCGCCCAGCTGCGGCGCCTGCTCGGCGATACCGCCACCGCCCCCTCCTATATCGAAACGGTGCGCAAGCGCGGCTACCGCACGCTGGCCCCGGTCAGCTTCGCCGAACCGGCGCCGGCCGAGGCAAGCAAGTGGGCCGACCGCACGCCCTTCCGCGGCCTGCACGCCTTCGACGAAGAACACGCCCAGGTTTTTTTCGGCCGCGACGAGGCCACCCGGCGCCTGCTGGCGGCGGTCGACGCCCAGGTCGACGCGCGGATGGCGCTGCAGCTGGTGCTCGGTCCAAGCGGCTCCGGCAAGTCCTCGCTGGTGCGGGCCGGCCTGTTCCCGGCGATGGCGCCGGCGCTGCGCGGCGAGCGGCCCGCCTTGCTGTCCACCACCACCTTCGACCTGGCGGAGCAGGGCGAACAAAGCCTGTTCGCCGCGCTCGCCAGCACCATGCTCGACCTGCACAGCGGCGATGCCGACCTGTTCGCCGGCGACAGCGCCGTGTCGCTGGCCGGGCGCCTGGCGCAGGACCGTGAAGAAGTGCTGGGCCGGATGCGGGCCGCAGCGGTGACGGCCCAGGCCGGCGCGCAGGCAGGCGCCGGTCCGCTCCGCTTTGGCATCTTCATCGACCATTTCGAGGCACTGTTCGCGCCCGGGCGCTGTCCCGAAGCGGAACGCGAGGCCTTGTTCCAGCTGATCGGCGACCTGGCCCGCAGCGAAGCGGCGCTGGTGGTGATCGGCTGCCGCAACGATTTTTATCCGCAGATTGCGCGCTACCCGCTGCTGATGGACGGCAAGCCGAACGGTGCGCACTTCGACCTGACCCCGCCGACCAGCGCCGAGATCGCCCAGATTATCCGGCTGCCGGTGGCCGCGGCCGGGCTGTCGTTCGGCGTCGATACGCAGACCGGCGCCCGGCTCGACGACGTGCTGTGCGAAAGCGCCGCCGCCAGCCCGGACGCCTTGCCGCTGCTGCAGTACTGCCTGCAGGAGCTGTATGCGCTGCGCGGCGACAGCGGCGAACTGCATTTCGACGCCTTCCGCCAGCTCGGCGGGGTCGAAGGCGCGATCGCCCAGCGCGCCGAGCAGGTGGTCGCGCGTTTCAGCGCGGCGCAGAAGGCGGCGCTGGAGCGCGTCATGTCGCTGGTGGTCGTGATCGCCGCCAACGAGGAGACGGTCACCGGCCGCCGCGCGCCGTGGTCGGCGCTGCGCGGGGAGCCCGAGCGCCAGGTGGTCGAGGCGCTGGTCGAGTCGCGCCTGTTCGTCAGCGAACTGCTGGGCGACGCGCCCGGTTTCGGCATCGCCCACGAAGCGATCCTGCGGCGCTGGCCGCGCATCCGCGAATGGATCGAGGCCCACAAGGGCGCTCTGCTGGAGCATGCGCGCCTGGCCAACCAGACCGCGCGCTGGGTGCGCGAAGGGCGCAGCGCCGAGCTGCTGCTGCCGCGCGGCCGGCAGCTGGATGGCGCGCTGGCGCTGCAGAAGTCCGGCCAGCTCGCCCTCACCGAAGACCAGACGGAGCTGATCCGCCTGTCGCAGCGCCGCGCGCGCCGCGGCGAACGCCTGCGCCTGCTGGCACTGGGCACGATCGTGACGCTGGCGCTGCTGGCGCTGGCGCTCGGCATCAGCGCCACGGTCTCGCGCAAGCTCGCCGAACAGCGCCGCATCGAAGCCGAGGGGCTGATGGGCTATATGCTGGGCGACTTCGCCGACAAGCTGCGCCCCCTCGGACGGCTCGACCTGCTCGACAGCGTGAGCAGCAAGGCGCTCGGCTACCTGGGCGCGCGCGACCGCGACGACCTGGGCATGACGGCGCTGGCGCAGCGCGCCCAGGCCCTGCAAGTCATCGCCGAAGTACGGCGGGCGCGCGGCGACTCGCCGGGGGCGGCGCAGGCGTTGGACGCGGCCCAGGGCATCCTGACGGCGCAGCAGGCCAAAGCGCCAGACAACATCGAGGTGCTCAAGAACCTCGGCGTGAACGCTTACTGGCTGGGCAAGCTGGCCCTGGACCGGGGCGACGTCGACAAGGCTGCCGCGCATTGGCAGGACTACCTCAGGTTCAGCGACGGCCTGCACCGGCTCGAGCCGGACAATGTGGAATGGTGGATCGAGCAGTCCTACGCGCATAACAATCTCGGCTCGCTGGCGGCGTCGCGCGGCGACCCAGCCACTGCGGCGCGCGAGTTCGCGCAGTCGATCGCCTTGAAACGGCGCGCCCTCGAGCGCCAGCCCGGTTCCCGGACCCTGCTCGAGGAACTGGCGGACAGCTATTCCTGGCTTGGCAGGTCCAGGGAAGGGCTGGGCGACCGCGACGCCGCCGATGCGCTGTATGGGCAGGAAATGGCGATCGTCCGGCAACTGCGGGCGGCGGCGCCCGGCGAGCCCTTGTGGGCAAGGAGCGAAGCCTGGGCGCTCCAGCACCGCGCCGCCAACCGGCTGGCGCAGGGGCAGGACCAGGCGGCGCTGGGCGATTACCGGGCCGCCCGGGTGCTGATGGCCGATCTGGCCCGGAGCGACGAGAAAAACCTCGGCTGGCAGGCCGAAGCGGCGGGGATCGAGATGGAGGAGCTTGCCATCCTGGCGCGCACCGACAGCAGCGAAGCGGTGCTGGCACGGATGCGGCAGAGCCATGCGCGCCTGGCCGGGCTGGCGGCGACCGATCCGAAAAATACCGAGTGGGCGCGGATGGCGGGGCTGGCCCAGGTGCGGCTGGCGGACCTGCTGCTGAAACCGAAACAGGCCGCGGCGGCACGTGAAGAGGCCGCCGCGGCGCTTGCGCGGCTTGGCCCGCTTTACCAGGACAACAAGTCCAACAAGCGCTTGCTGCTGAGCTTCGTACGGGCCCTGTCGATCTCGGCGGACGCCGCCAGGGCGGCCGGCGACGGTGGCGCGGCGCGCAGCGCCTGCCTGAGCGCACTCGAGGTCCTGGGCCCGGACGCCGGCGCTGCGCGCGACGCCAGCATGCTCGAGCTGTGGGTCAGGCTGCATGGCTGCATCGGCAAGGCCGAGTTTGCCGCCGATGCGGTGGCCCGTTTGCAGCGCTTCGGCTATGCCGACCGCGCTTACCTGCAATACCTTGCCCAGCAAAGCAAATAATAATTTCCCAGCAAAAACAATGACTTGCAAACCGGAAGGATATCGGAAGGTATCCTTCAGGCAATTCCCCTACAGTGAGCGCCGTCACAACGAAGGGGAACAGCAAGATGAAAACGAGCGTCGACCGACCCGCGCCAACGCTACCAGGCCAGGCCGGTATAACGGGCTGGAACGGCAAGCAGGGCCACCGCAATCTGCCCGGTTTCCGGCCCAGGACCATCGATGGCACCTACCCGTGCTTCGCTTCCACGGCACCGGTCGCGGTCCCGGACGGTACCCGGCCGATGGGCGACATCGCCATCGGCGACCAGGTGCTGGTTGCCAGCCGGCGCGCCACGGGCTGGGAATGGTCGGCCAGGGAAGTTCAGTTCAGCGCCGGCTCGCCGCCGAACGGCAGCGGCCTCGGCAACCTGATGCTCTACATCGAATACGAGGCCAACCGGCCGGGGGAGCGGCATCGCTCGCTGGTCGCGTCGCCCAACCAGCTGTTCCTGATGGCGGGCAGCGGCCTGCTGAAACGGGCGGACCAGCTGGTGCCCGGCACCGACAGCCTGGTCGGCCCGGACGGGAAGGCGCTGCCGATCGCGCGCGTGCACAGCGGCAGCTATCTCGGCGCCGTCCACTACATCGCCACCGAGGTGCCGGCCTACGAGGAATTCTCGGGCTGCCTGGACAACCACCTGATCATCACCAACGGCGTCATCGCCGGCGACTTCGCGCTGCAGTGCTACCAGGAGACCGAGAAGATGCGGCCGCACACGGCGCCGGCGGCCGACAATCCGGTGCTCGGCAGCGCCGCCTACCGGGCCCGCTACAGGCTGGCCCATCACTCGGCGTTCGGCGCGGCTGTCGATGGCGATGCCGGGCCGGTGATGCATCCGGACTTCGTGGCCGACACCGAATCGGCCACCGTCATCCCGCCGGGCGCGGCGGCGCTGTTCACGGCGCCGCAGGAAGCCCGGCTGCTGGCGCCGGAGGTGCCGCGCCGGCCGCTGTCGGACGCGACCAACCGCTGGATGGCGAGCTACTACTCGCGTCTCTACGCCACCTTTTGTCCCGGCATCCGCTTCTATATCGACTGGACCAGCCACCGTCCGAACGTGTTCGCCTTCACCGAGTACGGCCAGAAGACCGTGGTCGTCGGCGGTGGCCTGCTGCGCCTGGCGGCGCTGTACGACAGCGCGATGGCGGTGGTGCTGGCCTTCGGCGCCGCCTGCCTGGCCGAGCAGGGCAGCGGCCGCGCACCAAGCTATGCGGCGGAAACCGGACGCGCCCTCTACGACGGCATTGCGATCGTCGCCGGCACCGCGCTCCAGGGCGGCAATGCCTGGCGCGACACGATGCTGATCGGCACCCGCCAACTGGGCGAGGTGATCCGCATGCTGATCGCCGGGCCGGACTCCGACGGCGACAGCGCATCGCTGGGCTGCCTGCTGGAAGTGATGGAGGCCGCCGTCGGCGGCGCCGACCTGCCGTGCTGCGCCGGCGGCCCGACGCCGGGCGGTCTGCAGGTGGTCTCGGCCAGCTACGACAGCGCCGGCAAGCGCTTGACCGTCTCGTTCAGCGAACCGGTGCAGCAGCACAGCGCGGTCAATCCGAAGCACTACCGGATCGGCGATGGCGTGGCCGTGAGCGCGGTCCAGCACCATCCGCGGCGCCCGGCCGCCGTCATGCTCTGCGTCGATCTCGCGCCCGGCGCCTACATCGTCGAGGTGGCGGGCGTGCGCGCCGTGGACGGCTCGACCCTCGATCCCGCGGCCAGCACGGCGCCGCTGGACGTGCGCCAATAATTTTTCCCCACCCCTTCAACAACGAAAGGAACTAGCATGCCTCAAGATAAGAACACCCAGCTCCCGGCCGACACCGAACCGACGGCGCCGACCGAGGGCACGGACACGACCGGCACCCTGCAGACGCAAACCGCAGCCGCCGCCGAGACCCGGCAGCCGGCCCCCGCAGCCGCGTAATCGCTCGGGCATCGGGCAGGGCGCGACGGCTTACAGGTCTTCGTGGTGGTCGGACACGCCCTGTTTCCAGTAGCTCGACACCCGCATATGCTGCTTGGGCACGCCCTTCTCGAGCAGCACCTGGCGCACCTGCGCCATCAGCGCGGCTTCGCCGCCACCCCAGGCGAAGCCCGTTTCCGTCGCCGGCAGATCCAGCGCGCGCAGCGCCGCCAGCAGGTCATCGCCGGAGGCTGGCCACGCTACCTGCGCCTCGGCGTTGCCGCCGAACGCGCGCCGGTCCGCCGCATCCGCCAGCACGAACACGAACGCCCGGCTCCCCGCCGGCAGTTCTTCCAGCCGCCGCGAAATCGCCGGCAGCGCGGTCGCATCGCCGACCAGCAGGTGCCAGCCCAGCGTCAGCGGCACGATCATCGACCCGCGCGGGCCGCCGATCAGCAGGCGGTCGCCGACCTTGGCCCCGCGCGCCCAGCTTGATGCCGCGCCATCGCCGTGCAGCGCGAACTCGATCGTCAGCTCGCGCGCTTCCCGGCTGAAGCGCCGTGGGGTATAGTCGCGCCGGACCTGGCCTTCCGGCGGGGCGCCGTCGAACATGAGCTTGACGTGGTCGTCGAAACCGAGGGACGTGAAATCGGCCAGCGCCTCACCCCTGAAGGTGATGGCGAGAAAGCCGGGAGACAGAGCGTCGATGGCCGCGACCTCGAGCTCGCGCAATTTGAGCTCGTGGCGCACGCGCTGGACCAGCGTCGCAGGTTCGGTGGAAGTGTTGGCGTCGTGCGTCATCTTTGCTCCAAATTAGTTGATAATATCATCCATTATGCAGAAAACAGTTGATCAAGTCAACCAAATCCCGGTTGAGGATGTCCTCGAGACCATGCATGCCATCATGCATCTCTACCGTTCGGCGCAGCAGCGCAGCCTGCGCGACGGCCCCAACGACCTGGCCCACATGGAGGTCAAGGCGCTCGGCTTCTTCGCCCGCCATCCGGGTGCCACCCAGAGCGATCTGGTGACGCATTCCGGCCGCGACAAGGCCCAGGTGGCGCGCCAGATCCGCGCCCTGCGCGAGCGCGGCCTGCTCGACGTCCAGGCCGACGAGACGGACCGTCGCAGTTCGCGCCTGCACCTGTCGGAAGCAGGGCGCGCCGTGCATGCCGCCTTGCACAGCAACGACGGCCGGCTCAAGGCACAGGCCCTGCAGGACTTCAGCGAGGACGAGAAGACCGCGCTGGTGGATTTGCTGGGCAGGGTGCGCGCCAACCTGCAGACCCTGCCCGAGTGAGTTTTAAAATCCCAGGCTGTCCTGGGCTTCCTGCTGCAGCTGGGCGTCGGAGGGGTAAGTGATGCGCTCGCCCTCGACCCTGGCAAAGGCCGTCAGCTTGTGCGGCTTGGGCTTTTGCGGGCCGATGATTTCCTCGACCGCGATTCCGCGCACCAGCAGCGCGTCGGCCACCAGCGAACGGTGGCAGCGCCAGGGCACGGCTTCGGCGCACATTAGGGCGCAGCGCGTGTGTTCGGCCAGGGCGACCACGGTATCGACGTTGTGCGCGAAGGCATCGGTCTGCATGTAGTCGGCGTAGCCGCGGAACGAGGTGTTGCGCCAGCCGCCGTTCGGCGAATCCGGGCGCGGACGGCGCAGCCCGCCCAGGCCTGCGAGGTAGCGGTATTCGATGCCGGCCGCCGCCAGCGACGCCGGCAACTGGTTCTGGCCGAACTGCGGATTGTGGCGCGACTTCGGCACCGTGCGGATGTCGAGCAGGCAGGCAATCCCGTTCTGCTTCAGCAAGGCGATGAATTCCTCGATCGTGCGGTTCGAATGGCCGATGGTGGAGACGGTTTCCATGCTTTGATTCTGGCACAGCCGGCCCCATATGCGGCGCATGCGAACACTGCTGCGGAGCCTGGCGCTTGCCATCGTCCTGATCGCCCTCGAAGGCGTGCTGCGGCCATGGCTGGAAAGCGCGGCCTACGCCATCCGCCTAGGCTCGCTGCCGGCACCGACTGCGCTGCCGGTGCCGGTCGCGGGCGTCAAACCGGCGCGCCTGGTCGATACCTGGGGCGGGGCGCGCAGCGAGGGCCGCAAGCACGAAGGCATCGACATCTTCGCCAAACGCGGCACGCCGGTGCTGGCGGCCACCGAGGGCATTGTGATGCGGGTCGGCACCAACCGGCTGGGCGGCCAGGTGGTCTGGGTGCTGGGCCCGGGCGGCCAGCGTCACTACTACGCCCACCTCGACAGCTATGGCGATGTGCACGCCGGCATGCGCATCGATGCCGGCAAGATCGTCGGCTATGTCGGCAACACCGGCAACGCCGCGACCACGCCGCCGCACCTGCACTACGGCATCTATACGACGAGCGGCGCCATCAATCCGTATCCCTTCCTGAGGCAGATTCCTACACGCGCACGGGTGGACGCCGGCCAGCACGCTGGTTGAAAGACATCGCACTACAATCGTCCAAATGGATACGCTCGAAGCTAGAAATTTCGTTGAGCCAAGAATCAATGGCGACTTAAGGCAGGACACCGTGCTGTGGCGCTACCTCGACGCAGCCAAGCTGTTCGATTTTTTCGAGAACTCGACCCTGTTCTTTTGCCGCGCCGACCACTTCAGCGACAAGTTCGAAGGCGCGTTCACCCCTTCACTCAGACAACAGATCAGCGACGCCTATGCCAGAGGTGAAATCGACTACACCTACGAACAGTTCAAGCGGCGCATGCGCGAGTCCGTTTTCATCAATTGCTGGCACCGCAGCCAGGACGACAGCGCCGCCATGTGGGCGTTGTACGGCAAGTCGGAATGCGCGGTGGCGCTGACGACCACGGTGGGCCAGCTGGCCGGCGCCCTGAAAGGCGTGGAAACCGAGCACGACATCTCGATCGAGCGGGTCGAGTACGTCAAGCACTGGAGCGACCCCAAGCTGGACGTCTCGCCCGACTATGCCCGCATCTTCGCCTACAAAACCAAGGCTTACGAATACGAAAAGGAGGTGCGCGTCATCATCGACCGCACCGGGTATTCCACGATTTCGGAGGAAAACCACTACGGAATCATGGTGTCGATCGATGCCACGCGCCTGCTGCGCAGCATCGTGATCGCGCCCGACGCGCCGCCCTGGTTCGAGAAACTGGTGCGGCAGTCGGCGCTGCGCTACGGCGTCAAGGCGGCGGTGCGGCGCTCCAAGCTGGCGACGGATCCGATCTGAGGCGCGATCTGAGCCTCGGTCCGACTGCGGCGGCCCAGATGCTGCGACAGCATCGTCGCCGCGCCCGCCAGCGCCGGCGTGGGCGCATGGATCACGAAGCAGGGGATCCGCGCGGTGAAGCTGGAAAAGCGTCCCTTGTGCTCGAAGCGGGCGCGGAAGGGTGAGCCGGCGAACCAGCTGCCCAACCTCGGCACCACACCGCCGCCGATATAAATGCCGCCGCGCGCGTTCAGGGTCACCGCCAGGTTGGCGGCCATGGTACCGAGCATGCCGCAGAAGATTTCCAGCGTCTCGCGGCACAGCGCCTCGCCGGCCAGGCCGCGCTCGACCACCAGCGCCGGCGTCAGCGTCTCCAGCGCGTCGCCGCGCAGCGCCGACAAGGCTTCGTGGATCAGGCTCAGGCCGGGCCCCGAGATCAGGCGCTCGGCCGACACATGCGGAAAGCGGCGCCAGCAAAAAGACAGTATCTGCTGTTCGCGCTCGTCGGCCGGCGAAAAGGCGACGTGACCGCCTTCGCTGGCCAGCACGCTCCAGCCGCCCGTATCGCCCGCGGGCAGCAGCCCGGCCACGCCCAGGCCGGTGCCGGCCCCCAGCACGCCGATCGTGCCGCCCGCGCGGGCCGCATTTTCGTTGACCGTGCCGCCCACCTGCACCAGCTCGGCCGCCGCCAGCGTCGGCACCGACATCGCCAGCGCCGCGAAGTCGTTCACCAGCAGCAGCGTGTCCAGGCCGAGGTCGGTGCGCGCCTCCTCGATCGAGAACTGCCAGTGGTGGTTGGTCATCCGGATCAGGTCGCCCTCGACCGGATTGGCGATCGCCACCACCGCATGCCGCACCCGCGCCTCTGGACGCCGGCGCAGATAGGCACGCACCGCATCGACGAAGCGTGGGTGGCTGTCGCAGGCGAGGGTGGCCACGTCGCCGATGCGGCCGGGGCCGCGTTCGAGCGCGAAGCGGGCATTGGTGCCGCCGATGTCGGCCAGCAGGCGCGGGCCGTCCAGGTAGTCGTCGTGATTCATACGGAGCTCACAGGTTCGGGCGCCGGCTGCGCTCAGAAGTCGACGCCGGTGTTGAAGCCCACGGTGCGCGGCGGCTGGTATTGCGCCAGCCAGATCGCGTGCGGGCCCGGATTGAAGGCGCTGGTCTTGATCTTCTCGTCGCTGACGTTACGCACGAACAGGTCGATCCACCATTTGTCCCGGGTGTAGCGCAGGCCGAGGTCGGCGCGGCCGTAGGCCTTCTGGCGGTCTTCCTCGCCGAGGTCGAACACCGACAGCGTCGACTTGGTCTCGTAGTGGGCCGAGATGCGCGGCGCCAGGGTCGAGCCTTCGCCGAGGCGGAACACGTGCTGGTACTGGACGTGGGCCGAGAACTTCGGCGTGTGCGGCATGGTGTGGCCGGTCACGTCCAGGCAGGTGCTGATGCCGGGCACGCTGCAGACCGGCAGCGTGTAGTCGTTCGAGCCGCCGATCAGCTTGCCCAACTTGGCGTGCGGGGTGTAGGTTAGCGCTAACATGATACGGTCATCAGGCGTGATCTTGGCGGTGATCTCCGATTCCAGGCCGTAGATTTTGGCGCCGTCGGCATTGTTGGTGGCCAGGCCACGGGTGCCGTCCGGGTTGGTGACCGGGGCGCTGAACTGGAAGCCGCGGAATTTCTCGTAGAAGATGGCGTTATTCACCAGCAGCTTCCCGCCCAGGAAGGTGCTCTTGCTGCCGACTTCGTAGTTGGTCAGGGTCTCGTCGCCATAGGGTTTGCCGCCGTCCTGCAGGCCGCCCGATTTGTAGCCGGTGGCGACGCTGGCGTAGACCATGTTGTAGCGGTCGATGTCGTAGTTCAGGCGCAGCAGACCGGTCCACTTGTGGCCATTGTATTCGCCGGTGTTGGACGGGTTGTTCGGCGTGTAGCCCTGGCCCGGCCGGGTCGGGTCGATGTTCGGCGACAGCGGCACCTGCGGCACGTTCGGATCGCCGTTCCAGGTGTAGCCGTTGCCGCCTTCGTTGGTGCGCTTGTCGTGGGTGTAGCGTGCGCCGCCGGTGAGATGGAGACTGCTCGAGAGGTTCCAGGTGGCCTGGCCGAAGGCCGCCGCCGACTTCACCGTCTCTTTCGGCTGGATGAAGGAACCCTGCCAGTTCACGGTACCCTGCTGGGTGCCGTTGAAGATCGGGATGTCGAAGCGGATGCCGTTGTCCTCGGCGCCGTAGTACAGGCCCAGCTGCCAGTCGACGGTGCGGCTGCCCAGCGACTGCAGCTCGACTTCGTGGCTGTAGTTGGTGTAGTGCGAATAGACGGTATTGTTTTCCTGGTGGTTGCCGCCGGTCGAGAAGCTGGTCGGCAGGTCGGCGCCGGCGTCCTGGTCGAAGGTCGAGGAGCCGTCGAACTTGGACCAGCCGGCAATGTAAGTCAGCTGCATGTCCGGGTTCAGCTGGTATTCCAGGCGCGAACGCACCGAATCCGAATCGCGCTTCAGCGTCGGCGCGGTGTCGATCAGGGCCGACCAGAAATCCTGGCCCGGACGCGGGTTCTGCATCAGGTTCATCGACGGCGTGCCGCGGTCGGAAAAGCGCTCGTAGGCGATGTTCCAGCGCAGCGCGCTGCTCGGCTCCCACAGGAAGGAGATGCGGGCGGCAGTCTGGTCCTGGGCGCTGTATTTCGGGCCGGTGCGCACGAACTGGTTCGGATTGATCGGCTGGAAGGCGCTGGCCGCGCCGCCGGATGCGGCCCAGGCGGCGCGCTGGCTTTCCAGCGAGGGCGCGGTGTAGGCCTGGTAGTCGACGTAGCCGTCGTGCTGCTCGTGCACCGCGGCGATGCGCAGCGCGGCGGTTTCGCCCAGCGGGATGTTGAAGGCGCCGCGCGCGCCATAGCGGCGGTAGTCGCCCAGGCCGGCTTCGACGCTGCCGCTCTTGCTGCCGAGGACAGGCTTGGCGGTCTGCATATTCACCGCGCCGACCGTGGAGTTGCGGCCCCACAGCGTGCCCTGCGGACCGCGCAGCACTTCGATGGCGTCGAGGTCGAACAGCAGGGCGGTGGCGCCTTCCGGACGCGGCGAGTAGATGCCGTCGACGAAAGTCGCGACTTCCGGATCGGCGTATTCGGTCTTGGCGCTGTCGTTGCCGATGCCGCGCAGGGTCATGGTGGTCACGCCGTGGTCGCCCTGGCCGGTGGCCTGGAAGCCCGGCACCAGGTTGACGACGTCGAGCAGGGTCTGCACGTGGTTGTCTTCCAGCGTCTGCGCGTTCAGCGCGGTGATCGCGATCGGGGTCTTCTGCAGCGAGGTCGAACGCTTGGTCGCGGTGACCACGACTTCGGCGATCTTGCCGCTGTCGTTGGCTTGCGCGGTCGGTGCGCTCAGGCCGGCCGGTGCGCCGGAACCGGCGGGGACGGCCGGGTCGGTGCTCTGGGCATGCGCCACGCCGGCGCACAGGGTGAGGATGGCAAACTGAATGGGCGTGACGGCGCGCCGGCCGGCGAGGACGGTCTTGTTCATACTGTCTCCTGATTGATTATCTGTCGAAGGCTTCTTGCTGCGGTCGAGTGTCGAGTTCAGTGCGTTGCTGAAATCGATTTCATTCATCCTGAAATCGATTTCATAGTACATTCATGATTAATTGAATGTCAAACTCTTTATCAACAAAAAAGCCACAATCCCCCAAGGAGACCTGCGATGTCCGCACCCGACCCTGTCGTCCCCGTCACCGAAGTCCTGATCGGCGGCGGCGGCACCGCTGGCTGGCTGACCGCCTGCTTCCTGGCCAGGACCCTGGCGGCGCGCGACGCGCAGGGCGTGCGCGTGACGCTGGTCGAGTCGCCGGAGGTCGGCATCATCGGCGTGGGCGAGGGCACCTTTCCTTCGATCCGCGGCACGCTGTCGAACATCGGCATCGACGAGGCGCGCTTCATCAAGGAGTGCAGCGCGACCTTCAAGCAGGGCGTGCATTTCCGCCACTGGGTGCGCGCGCCCGGCGAGCCTGGTGCGGACCACTACTTCCACCCCTTCAGCCAGCCCAGCCAGCGCCCCGGCGGCTTCGAGCTGCTGCCTTACTGGCTGAACGGCGATGCCGGCCCCGGCGTGCCCTTCGCGCAGGCGGTGACGATGCAGAAGCGGATCGCCGACGCGTCGCACGCGCCGAAGCGCGCCCATGACGCGGACTATCTGGGGCCGATGAACTACGCCTACCACTTCGACGCCGGGCGCTTTGCCGCGCTGCTGGCCGAGCATGGCCGCGCGCTGGGGGTGCGGCACGTGCAGGCGAAGGTCGAGCGCGTGGAGCTGGATGGGGCAGGGGCGATCGCTGCCGTGCACACCCAGGAGCAGGGCGCGCTGCGTGCCGGGTTGTACGTCGATTGCACGGGCTTCCACGCACGCCTGATCGGCGACGCGCTCGGCGCGCCCTTCAAGAGCGTGCAGGACGTGCTGTTCGTCGACCGCGCGCTGGCGCTGCAGGTGCCGTATCCGGCGCCGGACACGCCGATCCCTTCGTACACCATCTCGACCGCGCACGAAGCCGGCTGGACCTGGGACATCGGCCTGCAAGACCGGCGCGGCATCGGCTATGTGTATTCGAGCCGGCACACCGACGATGCGCGCGCCGAGCAGGTGCTGCGCGAGTACATTGGCCCGCAGGCGCAGGGTTTGCGCCCGCGCCGTCTTGAACTGCAGGTCGGCTACCGCGAGACCCAATGGGTGAAGAACTGCGTGGCGGTCGGGCTGTCCGGTGGCTTTCTGGAGCCGCTGGAATCCTCCGGCATCGGCCTGATCGAAACCGCCGCCTACCTGATCGGCTTCCTGTTCCCCTACGACGGCGCGATGGCGCCGACCGCGCGCCTGTTCAATGACTTGATGCGCGAGCGCTATGCGCGCATCGTCGACTTCATCAAGCTGCATTACTGCCTGACCCGGCGCACCGATTCGCGCTTCTGGATCGACAACGCCGACCCGGCCACGATCCCGGCCACGCTGCGCGACAAGCTGGCGATGTGGCGAAGCCGTCCGCCGCACCGGCTCGACTTCGTCACCGACCTCGAGATGTATCCGCCGTCGAGCTGGCAATATGTGCTGTACGGGATGGAGTTCGCGACCGGGCTGCGTCCGGGCGCCGTCGACCCGGCCCGGATCGAGGAGGCGCGCCGCGAATTCGGTATGATCGCGCAAATGGCGGGGCGGGCGCAGGCCGACCTGCCGCTGCACCGCGCGATGGTCGAGCAGATGTGCCGCAAGGCCGCCGGCGGACGGAGCAGCCGGCAGGTCGCGTAAACATCGTTTCTGAAACGGTTTCTGAAACCGGTTTCATGCCATGCTTTCCCTGTTATACTGAACGGATGAGAAAAGACTCCACCACGGCCGCGAACGGCGGCGCCACTGTCCACGAGGTCGCGCGCATCGCCGGCGTCTCGGCGGCGACCGTCTCGCGCTTCCTGAACGGCACCGCCAAGGTGTCGGACGAGAAGCGGCAGGCGATCGAAAGCGTGATCGAAAAGCTGAACTACCGGCCGAACGTCCTGGCGCGCAATCTCAAGACCGGCAGCTCGCGCACCATCGGCGTGCTGACCCAGTCGCTGGTGTCCGGCTATTTTGCCGACGCCATGGCCGGCATCGACGACGTGCTGCAGGGCACCGGCTACGCGCCGCTGATCGTGTCCGGCCACTGGCACGCGGACGAGGAAGCCGAGCGCATCGAACTGCTGATCGCGCGCCGCGTCGACGGCCTGGTGATCCTGAGCGGCAAACTGAAGGACGCGCAGATCCTGAAGCTGGCGAACCGCGTGCCCATCGTCGCCTTCGGCCGCCAGCTGGAGGGGCCGCAGGCCTACGGCTTCAGCCTCGACAACTACTGGGGCGCCTGCGAAGCGGTCGAGCACCTGATCCTGCAGGGCCACCGCCAGATCGCCTTCATCACCGGCCCGGCCGACCACCTGGACGCGCAGGCGCGCCTGGCCGGCTACCGCGATACGCTGGCCAAGCACAAGATCAAGGAAAGCCCGCAGCTGGTGGCGCCGGGCGACTTTTCGGAATCGGGCGGCCTGCTGGCCCTCGAACGCCTGCTGGAATCGGGCAAGCGCTTCTCCGCGATCTTCGCCGCCAACGACCTGACCGCCTATGGCGCCAGGCTGGCGCTGTACCGGCGCGGCATCCGCGTGCCGGAAGACATCTCGGTGATCGGCTTCGACGACCTGCACAGCTCCATGTACACGACGCCGCCGCTGACCACGGTGCGCCAGCCGCTGTTCGAAGTCGGCCGCTGCCTCGGTACGGCGATCGTCAAGATGATCGCCCAGGAGCCGCTGGACCTGGAGGTGCCGCAGCTCAGCCTGGTGGTGCGGGAGTCGGTGCGGCGCGTCGCCTGAACCCGGCACGCCGGACCTGTCATCGCACGGACATACGCGCACCGTACAATCCGGGGCGGCTATACTGCACGCAGTGCCAAACGGATGGATTTCATGTACGCAGCAGTCGACCTAGGCTCCAACAGCTTCCGCCTCCACATCGGCGAACCGATCGCCGGCCAGATGCACATCGTGCGCACCGCGCGCGACCCGATCCGCCTTGCGGCCGGCCTGGGGCCGGACGGCGCATTGACGCCTGACGCGATGGACACCGCGGTGCGCAGTCTGCGCGATCTCGGTGCCATCCTGCGCCAGCACCGCCTGGATGCCGTGCGCGTGGTCGCGACCAACACCATGCGCGTGGCCACCAATGCCGAGCAGCTGCTGCCGCGCCTGGAAGCGGCGATCGGCCATCCGGTCGAAATCATCTCCGGCGAGGAAGAGGGGCGCCTGATCTACATGGGCGTGGCCTGTGCCCTGGCCAAGCCCGGCGAGCAGCGCCTGGTGATCGACGTCGGCGGCGGCTCGACCGAAGTGATCGCCGGCCGCGGCGACGAGATCGCCCTGGTCGAGTCCTTCAGCACCGGCACCCATCCGCAGAGCGCGATGTACTTTCCGGGCGGGCGCGTCGACGCGGCCGCCTTCGACGCCGCCGTCAACGCCGCGCGCGCCCTGTTCGAAGACGCCGCCGCCCAGTACCGCGCGCACGGCTGGCAGGCCGCCTACGGCTCATCCGGCACGATCCGCGCGATCAACGAAGTCATCACCCGCAACCGCCTCGGCGACGGCACCATGTCGATCGCCAGCCTGCAGGCGCTGCGCGACCGCCTGATCGCGGCCGGCCACGTCGACGCCTTCGACCTGCCGGGCATCAAGCGCGAACGCGTGATCGTGATGGCCGGCGGCCTGAGCGTGCTGCTGGGCGCGATGCTGGAATTCGGCGTGCGCGCGATCACCGCGATCAACGCCGGCCTGCGCCTGGGCGTGCTGTCCGACCTCGAGCTGCGCGCACGCCGCAGCGACCGCCGCGACAGCGCGATCCAGGCCTGCATGCGCCGCTTTGGCGTCGACGAGGGGCGTGCGCTGCGTACTGCTGCCATCGCCGGCCGCCTCTACGACCGCCTGGCCGGCAGCGACGAAGGTCTGCGCCGCCACCTGCTGTGGAGCTGCATGCTGCACGAGGTGGGGCAGGCGGTCTCGCACACCGGCGCCCACAAGCACGCCGCCTACATCGTCGAGCATGCCGACCTGCCGGGCTTCACCAACCGCGAACAGCGCCTGATGCGCACCATCGTGCTGGCCCAGAAGGGCAACCTGCGCAAGGTGCGGGAAGAGCTGGGCGCGCCCGACCTCGCGCGTGCCGTGCTGGCGATGCGCCTGGCGGCCGTGTTCATGCACGCGCGCGTGGACGGCGACCTCGACGGCCTCAAGCTGCGCATGAAGCAGCGCATCGAGATCGACACGCCGCGCGGCTGGCTCAGGCAGCACCCGACGGTGGCGGCCTGGTTCGACAAGGAGGTTGCGGCCTGGGGTGAGGTCGGGGTTGGGTTTCAGGTGACGCAGGTCTAGCATTTCCCGGAACGCCGTGGCGCTTCAACGCAGTCCGACCGCCCCTCGGCAAATACGGTCCAGTAAGGCGGCGAACGGCATCCCGGCCGCCAGTGCCGCTTGCGGTAACAGGCTGGTTGCCGTCATGCCCGGCAGCGAATTCGCTTCCAGGCAGTAGATGTTACCTGCGTCGTCGAGCCGGAAGTCGACCCGGCTGTACGATCCCAGTTTGAGCGCGGCATGCGCGCGCAGCGCATGCGCCTGCAACTGCGCCGCCTGCGCGGGCGGGATCGGCGCGGGAAACAGTTCGCGCGCGCCGTTCACCTGGTATTTGGCCTTGTAGTCGAACACGTCCGCCGACACGATAATCTCGCCGACCGGCAGCGCTGTCCCGTCCAGGATGCCGACCGTGAATTCGCGGCCGGCGACGAAAGCCTCGATGATCACTTCGTCGTCGTAACGATGCGCCTTGCGCAAGGCCTCATCGAGTTCGCCGGCGGCGCGCACCACGCTCAGGTCGATGGTCGAGCCCTGCTTGTTCGGCTTCACGACCACAGGCCAACCGAGCTGCCGCTCGACGTCGGCGGCGCTTGCCGGCGACATCATCCAGTCCGCGGTGGGCACACCCGCGGCCCGGAACAGACGCTTGCTGAGGTCTTTGTCCATGGCGACGGCACTGGCGATGTGGTTGCTTCCCGTGTAAGGCACGCCAGCCAGGTCGAGCAGGGCCTGGATGCGGCCATCCTCGCCGGCGCCGCCGTGCAGCGCGATCAGCACGACGTCGGCATCGCGGATGTCGCGTGTATCGACCCGCGTACCGACTCCTTGCGCACCGACGGTGGCAAGTTCGGTCGACGTCGGCGGTTCCGGCGCGACGCCGGCTTCGAGCAAGCGCTGTTCATCTGTCAAAGACAGGCGACCGGTGGCCGTGTCGACGGAAAATACGTCGTGCCCGCTCTGGCGCAGCGCAGGAATGATTTGTGCGGCACTCGCGATCGATACTTGGCGTTCTTCGCTGAGCCCGCCGAACAATACGGCAATTTTCATCATGCTCCCGTGATGCCGAGGGTTTTAAGGTGAGCGTTGCAGTTGGCCGAAGCCGGTTGTTCAGCTGAGAATAGCAGGTCGAGGCCGAGAAAAAGTCACGAAGTGTCACGTCGGCAACCGATCCGAAGCAGACATAGCGGACCTGTCTAAGCTTAACTTTAGACGACCTTTTTGCTCGCGTTTAACTGCTCGATTTGGTGCGCTCTTAACTCCTCAGAGTAGGGTTCTGAGGATGAAGCAAAGGGCTTGTACACGCCAAGATCATACATTTCGTAATACTTTGACATGGCTTCTGTCCAGGACGATGCTTCAAACGTTGCGACTAAGCTGGCATCGTCCTTTAAAAATTGCGGCGGCCTTCCATCAGACACGAAGACCGACACGCCGTCTTCATCTTCCCATACCTCATGTAGCAAAGATGCCATTGTGCCCTCGATGGATGATTGAGTTGACGAGTGTAGAAAGGCTAACTGCTGAACGACCGCCTCTGGGCCGATAGCCGTCGTATTGTAGCGTCCGCCTCCGACCCGGATCGGACGCTGATTCAACGAGGGGTACCTTAAATTCCCAGAAAGGCTGGGCTATCCCTTGCCATAGGTATGCTTGTTTTTTTACCTTCCAGCGTGGCCCAATCCGAACGAACCAGAAGCCTTCGCCACCACAGATTGTCTCCGAGAAAGTCCTGCAAGACTCTACATAGACCAGTGCATTGCTCGCGGTCTGATCGAAGACTACTTTTGATAGGCCGACGGCAAGAAGCCCGTTAGGGCTCTTGCCATGCTCAACGAGTTTCAGGAACCTGGTTTGCTCGACGAACCCCATTAATGCTGCAGAGTCAGTTGAAACATTTAAGCCGGCAAGGGATGCGGCACCATGTTCACGAGGTTCAAGCAAGCCCTTCTGGAGTATTGGCGGCAGGCCGCGAAGTCGCGAGGTGAATTGTTTTTCGGGTAGGTGGCGCGGCACCCGGGGTAGCAAAATCGTTTCGGAAGGAATTGCTGTGTCCCACACAACAAATCTTTCTGGAGCCTCATGTTTTATGACTTGGTCGAGAACGACCTGGTAAATTTTTTGGTCGGCCGTAAATGCTGCCACGCTGGAGTCGGCGTGCGCGGTCCCAGCCAGACACAACAAAGTCTTCAGCGTGATCTGTACAGCAAACTTATTCATATACAAGAGTCTTTCGGCTGAGTACCAAGTTTTCTTCCTGCACAAACGTCCGCTCAGCGGCGTTGTAAAGGAACACTGAACGTCGCCCGTGGCCACTAGCGGACGTTAACCAGCGGACAGTGTAAGAGGGCCTTGCCGCCATCGCAAGTGACGACAGGGCGTATCTAGCAACCCTTTCTTCAGTCAGCGAAACTTTTTTCATCTTTCACGATTGTCACAAGGTGACGCCTGCAGGATTTTCATTGACATCCTTTTCAGTATGTTCTTTAATTTCTGCATTAACAGAAATAAGAGAAAATCATGCTGAACAGCCCAACCGCGCAGAAATTTATCCTGCACTGGGGAGAGATGGGCACCCGCTGGGGCGTCAACCGCACCGTCGCGCAGATCCACGCGCTGCTGTTCCTGGCCGACCGGCCGCTGGCCGCCGACGAGATCGTCGAGACGCTGGGCGTGGCGCGTTCGAACGTCAGCAACAGCCTGAAGGAACTGCAGAGCTGGAAGCTGGTGCGCGTCACCCACGTGCTGGGCGACCGGCGCGACCATTTCACGGCCCTGCAGGATGTGTGGGAGATCTTCCGCGTCATCGTCGAGGAGCGCAAACGCCGCGAGATCGACCCGACCCTGACCGTGCTGCGCGAATGCGCGATCGAGGGCACGCAGGACCCCGAACTCGACGTCGCCGCGCTGGCGCGCATGCAGACCACGCTGGACTTCCTCGAGATGCTCAGCGCCACCTTCGAGGACTACAAGCACCTCTCGCCGCAGACCATGCAGCGCATGCTGAAGATGGGCGGCAAGCTGGCCGGCTTCCTCGGACCGAACGACAAAAAGCCGTCATGAACACCGCGCCGACGCTGTACCGCGACGGCCTGTGCCCGTTTTGCGTCCAATGAGAGGAAGAACATGGAACATTCTGCGATGAGGAAATGGGCGGTGCACTGGCTGCTGCTGGTCTGCGCCGTGCACGTGGCGGTCGGCGCGCTGCTGCCCTGGCTGGGCGGGGCCGCGCTGTTCGACGGCTATCACCGCGGCGTCGAAGCCGCCTTCTGGCCGGCCGGCGCGCCCGCCGAGGCACGGGGTTTGCAGACCTGGTGGATCGCGCTGTTCGGCCCGACCGTGCAGGTGATGGCACTGTTCATGTTCGCGCTGGTACGCCTGGCGGACCGCTTGCGCCAGCCGGCGATCTGGCTGTGGCTGATCGCCGGCCTGGCCATCTGGGCGCCGCAGGACATCCTGGTATCGATGCGTGCGGATTGCTGGGCGCACGTGGCGGTGGATGCGTTTGCGCTGGCGGTGATGTTGCCGCCATTGGCGTGGCTGTGGTTCCATGACCGGAGGGCCGAGGCATGAACACCCAAACGTTGGCATTGCAGCTAATGGCCGCACAAGGCTGCCTGGGCGCCTTCGATACCCTCTATCACCACGAGCTGACCGAAACCCTGGCGCAGCGGACCACGGCGCGCAAGGAACTCGCGATCCACGCCGTGCGGGCGCTGCTCTACGCGCTGCTGTTCGTCGGCCTGGCGTACTGGGAATGGCACGGCCTGCTGGCCTGGCTGCTGCTCGGCGTGTTCGGCGTCGAGATCGTGCTGACGCTGTGGGACTTCGTGGTCGAAGACCGTACCCGGCTGCTGCCGGCCAGCGAGCGCGTCACGCACACGGTCCTGGCGATCAATGGCGGCGCCTTCATCACATTGCTGGCGCTGAACGCGGGCGACTGGGCCGCGCAGCCGACCGGCCTGGCCTGGCGTCCGCAGGGCTGGCTGAGCGTGTTCCTGGCGCTGTGCGGCATCGGCGTCGGTCTGTCGGGCCTGCGCGACGGGCTGGCTGCGCTGCGGCTGGGCCGCGCGGCCGACAGCGTCGCGAACACGCCGCCCGTCGAGTTCGATCGCATCAAACGCATGGTGCTGGTGACCGGCGCCACCGGCTTCGTCGGCCAGAACCTGGTGCGGGCGCTGCTGCGCGACGGCCACGAAGTCATCGTCCTGACGCGCCAGGCGCGGCAGGCGGCGTGGCAGTTCGAGGGCAGGGTGCGCTGCATTGAATCGATGGACGAACTGGGGACGGCGGCGCAGGTCGATGTGGTCGTCAACCTGGCCGGCGCACGCATCCTCGGGCCGCGCTGGAGCGAGAAACGCAAGGCGGCGCTGCGCCGCAGCCGCGTGGCGCAGACGCAGCGCGTGGTCGCGTGGATCGCGCGCGCCGAGCACAAACCCTTCCTGTTGCTGTCGGCGTCGGCGATCGGCTACTACGGCATCCAGAAAATCGGAGATGCGAGTGCGCTGAGTGAAACCGCGCCGCCGCAGCCGGTCTTCATGTCGGACCTGTGCCGCGAATGGGAAGAGGCGGCGGGCGCGGCGGCCCAGTATGGCGTGCAGGTCGAGTGCATGCGCTTCGGCCTGGTGCTGGGCATGGGCGGGGCGCTGCCGATGATGCTGCTGCCGATCCTGCTGGGGCTGGGCGGGCGGCTGGGCAGCGGCCGCCAGTGGCTGTCATGGATCCACGTGGACGACGTCGTGCGGGCGATGGCGCACCGCTGGCAGCAGGCGCTGGGGGCAGGGCAGGCCAATGTCGGCAAGGTCGGCGCCACCAACTTCACGGCGCCGGAGTGCGTGAGCCAGGCCGATTTCAGCCGGACCGCGGCGCGCGTCTGGCACCGTCCGGCGATCCTGCCGACGCCGGGCTGGCCGATGCGGCTGGCGCTGGGCGAGCAGGCCGACCTGCTACTGGAAGGTCAGCGCGTGGTGCCGGCGCGGCTGGAGCGGGAGGGTTTCGTGTTCCGCTATCCGGGATTAATGCAGGCCCTGCAGAGCCTGAAGTAAGGGACGGCGCCCTTTGCGGGGCGCTTCCGACTCCGTGATCTGCAACTAACCGACTTGAGCAAGCAGGAAGCCAAGGAACCGGGGCCTGACCGGCCCCGCAAACCGGCAACCAACGATCAGCGCAGCTTCCCCACCATATCCGGCCCCACCGCCAGCCGCACAAAAGGCGCCGGATCCTGCTCGCCCTTGTGCGCAATCCAGAACACGCTGGCCTTGCGGATCTTCCACTCATGCGGCGCGCCGCAGAAGATCAGCGAAGCCACCTGGCCCAGCAGCGGATTATGGCCGACGACGACCACCGGCAGCCGCGCGTCCGGCCACCCGCAAGCCTCCAGGATGGCCTGCGGCGTCGAGTCGGTGTTCAGCGCGTCGACGGTTTGGAACTTGCGCCCCAGCGCTTCGGCGGTCTGCACGCAGCGGGTGGCGGGGCTGGCCAGGATGCGGCATTGCGCCGGCAGCTGACGGTCGAGCCAGGCGCCGACGCGCGAGGCGTGGCGCGCGCCCTTGGCCGTCAGCACGCGCAGCTGGTCGGCGAGTTGGTCGGGCTTGTGCGGTTCAGCCTCGGCGTGGCGCCACAGAATCAGTTCCATGCTCATTGTCCTTGTTATGCGACTCCACCGACGCCTCCAGGCCCAGCATCTCCATCAGGTGCAGCTGGGCGCTGTAGGGCGCCTGGCTGCCGCGCGGCTTGCGGCGCCGGTAATGGCCGTCGCTGCCCAGTTCCCAGGCGTTGACGTTGTCCTTCAGGTAGACCTGCAGGCCTTCGCGGATCACGCGCTTCTTCAGCGCCGGCGAGCGCACCGGAAAAGCGACCTCCACGCGGCGAAACAGGTTGCGGTTCATCCAGTCGGCGCTGCTGAGCCAGATGTCGTGCTGGAGATTATTGCGGAAGTAGAAGATGCGGCTGTGCTCGAGGAAGCGGCCGACGATCGAGCGCACGCGGATGTTCTCCGACAGTCCCGGCACGCCCGGCCGCAAAGCGCAGGCGCCGCGCACGATCAGGTCGATGCGCACGCCGTCCTTCGAGGCGTCGTACAGCGCGCGGATCACGGATTCGTCGGTCAGCGAATTCATCTTGGCGATGATGCGCGCCGGCTTGCCCTCGCGCGCGATCGCCGCTTCCTGGCGGATCGCCTTCACGATCTCCTTCTGCAGCGAGAAGGGCGCCAGCCAGATGCTCGACAGCTGGGTCGGACGCGTCATGCTGGTCAGGTGGATGAAGACCTCGTTGACATCTAGCGTGATTTCTTCGTCGGCGGTCAGCAGGCCGAAGTCGGTGTAATGCTTGGCGGTGGTCGGATTGTAGTTGCCGGTGCCGAGGTGGGCGTAGCGGCGCAGGCCGTCCTGCTCGCGGCGCAGTACCAGGGCCAGCTTGGCGTGGGTCTTCAGGCCGACCACGCCGTACACGACCTGGGCCCCGGCTTCTTCCAGGCGCTCGGCCCAGTTGATGTTGGCTTCCTCGTCGAAGCGCGCCATCAGCTCGACGATGACCGTGACTTCCTTGCCGCGCAGGGCGGCGTTGATCAGCGCTTCCATCAGCTCGGAGTTGGCGCCGGCGCGGTAGATGGTCTGCTTGATCGCCACCACGCCCGGGTCGGCGGCGCAGCAGCGGATGAAGTCGATGACCGGCTCGAAGGACTGGAAGGGATGGTGCAGCAGCACGTCCTGCCGGCTGAGCACCGCGAAGATGTCGTGGTGGTTGACCAGCTTGGCCGGGAAGCCCGGTACGAAGGGGCCGAACTTCAGCTCGGGCCGGGCATTGGTATTCACGATCTCCAGCAGGCGGCCCATGTTGACCGGGCCGTCGACGGCGAACAGGCGCGAGCGGTCGATCGCGAACTGGTCGAGCAGGAAGTCGGCCAGGTGGCGCGGGCAGCCGCGCCCGACTTCGAGGCGCACCGCGAAGCCGTAGTTGCGGCTGTGGAGTTCGCTCTGCAACGCCTGGCGCAGGTTCTTGACCTCTTCCTCGTCGACCCAGAGGTCGCTGTTGCGGGTCACGCGGAACTGCGAATACGAGACCACTTCGCGCCCGGTGAACAGGTCGGCCATGTGGGCCTGGATTACCGAGGACAGCAGGCAGTAGGAAGCGCCCGGCTTGTCGGACAGCTCGTCCGGCAGGCGGATCACGCGCGGCAGCACGCGCGGCGCCTTCATGATCGCGATGCCGGTGCCGCGCCCGAAGGCGTCCTTGCCGGCCAGCTCGACGATGAAGTTCAGGCTCTTGTTGATCACGCGCGGGAAGGGGTGGGCCGGGTCCAGCCCGACCGGCGTCAGCAGCGGCCGCACTTCCTTGTCGAAGTACTGCTTGACCCAGGCCTTCTGCGCCGCGTTGCGGTCCGAGCGGCGCAGCAGGTGAATGCCGTTCTCCGACAGGCGCGGCAGGATCTCGTTGTTCAGCAGCGCGTACTGGCGCGCGATGATCTGGCGGCATTCCTCGCTGGCGCCGTCGAGGTTGATGGTGGCGAGGTCGTCGGCGCCGCTCTGGTGGCGGTGCTGGGCCAGCAGGCTGGCGACGCGCACTTCGAAGAATTCGTCGAGGTTGCTGCTGACGATGCACAGGAAGCGCAGGCGTTCGAGCAGCGGGACGGACGGATCCTCGGCCTGCGCCAGGACCCGCCGGTTAAATTCCAGCAGCGATATCTCCCGGTTGAGGAAGGGTGCCGGGCTGTCGGAGGGGGACGCGGCCACTGCCTCGTCCGGTTTTGACTTCATATCCATTGGGCTCGAATGTTTCACTCGTGGCAACGGAGTGTAGAGCCCGATTATGACAGCGTCGTGACGTGGACGGCGCCCGGTCTGCTGAGTGGCGGGCTCAAGCCGGGCAGCGGCCGCTCCACCGGACAATTCATCGCCAGCATCCGCTCCAGAGGCGGCGCCGCGCGCAGCCGCTCGCGCCACCAGCGCAGCGCCGCGCCATCCTCGCCGGTGCGCCAGGCCATGAACAGGGTCTCGTCCGGCTTCGGTTCCTCGACCGCTTTCTCGACCAGACGTCCGGCCTGGATCGCGGGACGGGCCCAGGCTTCGGGCAGGAAGCCGAAGCCGAGGCCGGCCACCTGGAAATCGTACTTGGTCTGCATGTCGGGCACCGTGAGCGTGTCCTGACCAAACAGCAGGCCCACGGTGCGCGCCTGCAGCAGGCGCACCGAGTCCGCCACCGAGACGGCGCGGTGCTCGCTCAGTTCGACCTTGCCGAGGCGGTGCCTGATGGCGGCCAGCGGATGCGAGGGCGCGACCACGAATACGAAGGACATCTTGCCCAGCGGCTCGGCGGTGTAGCCGCCGCCGGACGGTCCTTCGCCGGCGGCGCCGGCCAGGAAGTCGACGCGGCGGTCGAGCAGGCTCTCCCAGGTGCCGGACAGGGCTTCCTTGACGATGCGCAGGCGGGTCTGGTCGGCCACTTCATAAAAGGCGCGGATGTCGTCCTGCAGGCCGAGCGGCGACAGCGCCGAATCGACGCCGATGGTGAATTCGGTCTCCCAGCCGGAGGCGACGCGGCGCACCCGGCTTTCGAGGTCGCCGGCCGCCTTCAGCAGGTATCGGCCTTCCTTCAGCAGCTCCTCGCCGGCCGCGGTCAGCACCACGCGCGGACCGAAGCGCTCGAACAAAGCGACGCCGAGGTCTTCCTCGAGCTTGGAAACGGTATAGGAAATCGTCGACGGCACCCGGAACAGTTCCTTGGCGGCGGCCGAAAAACTGCCGCGGCGGGCGATGGTGTCGACGGTGAGCAGGGCGTCGAGGCTGATTCTTAGCATGTAACTATTTTACAATAGCGGCATGCTCATACAAATCGCCCCCGATCTCTGGCACATGGAACGCGGCTTCAAGGCCGCCGGCCTGCCCATTACCTCACGGATGACCGTGGTCCGCTTCCAGGACGGCCGTCTGTGGCTCCACTCGCCGGTGCGCTTCAACGACACCGTGGCCGAACAGCTGCGCAGCCTCGGCCGGGTCGCGTGGATCGTCGCGCCCAACCGCGCGCACCACATGTTCGCGAAGCACGCGCTGCGCATGTTCCCGGAGGCCCGGCTGTACGGCGCGCCCGGCCTGGCCGCCAAGCGCCCGGACCTCGAAGGCCTGGTCGAGCTTGGCGACAGCGTCCTGCCCGAATGGCAGCACGAACTCGACCAGGTCGTCATGCGCGGCATGCCCTTCGTGAACGAGGTGGTGTTCTTCCACAAGGCATCGAACACCCTGATCATGACCGACGTGCTGCAGTGCTGGAGCGGCAAGCTGCCGTGGAATGCCTCGCTGTACGCGCGCCTGACCGACGTGCGCTCGCGCCTGGACGTGCCGCGCACGGTGCGCCTGGTCACGCGCAGCAGGATGCTGGCGGCCGGCAGCGCCCGGACCGTCCTGCAATGGCCGTTCACGCGCGTGATCACGGCGCATAACGCGATCGTCGAGCACGATGCGCACAGGCTGGTCGAGCGGGCTTTCAGCCGCTTCGGCGCCTGATTCAAATCCAAAAGGAGACCCATGTTCCAGTATGCCCGTTCCATGCGCGCAGCCAGCCTGGCTGCCGCCCTGACGACCGTCATCGCTGCCGGCGCCCCCTTGACCGTGGCCCAAGCCGCCGCCGCGCCGGCATCCGCCACCGCCCAGGCTGCGCAGCAGCAGATCGACCGGATCGCCGCCCGCTTTTACGACGCCCGCGCGAAATACGACCCGCTGCTGTACGCCACCGCCAACGGCGACAGCCGCTACGACGACCAGATCGGCATGGCGATCGATCCCAAGGTGCGCAAGCGCTACCTGGCCGCCAACCACGGTTTCCTGAAGCAGCTGCAGGCCATCGATCGCACCCGCCTGTCCGATAAAGCGCGGCTGAACTACGACATCCTGGCCGCCGAAATCCAGGCTCAGCTCGACCTCGAGCGCTTCCCGGAACACCTGCTGCCGCTGAACCACTTCGACAATATCCCGAGCAACCTGGCGAATTACGCCAGCGGCACCGGCTCGCAGCCGCTGGAGACGCCGGCCCAGCACCGTGCCTACCTGCACCGGCTGCAGCAGCTGCCGGCCTGGATAGCCCAGGCCATCGTCAACATGAAGGAGGGCATGCGGACTGGCGTGGTGCAGCCGAAGATCGTCACGACCCGCATGCTGCCGCAGTTCCAGCAGTTGCGCAGCAGCGATCCCCAGGGCAGCGTGTTCTACTCGCCGGCCAGGCGTCTGCCGGCCGCCTTCAGCGACAAGGACAAGCGCGAGCTCGAAGCCGGCTATCGCCAGGCCGCCGTCGAGATCGGCCAGGCCCTGGACCGCCTGTGCGCCTTCCTCGAAAAGGATTACCTGCCCGCCGGCCGCGATACCGCCGGCTATGGCGCGCTGCCGGACGGCGCCGCCTGGTACCGCGCCCGCATCAGGAACAACACCAACCTCGACACCCCGCCCGAGCAGATCCACGCAACGGGCCTGAAGGAAGTCGCGCGCATCCAGGCCGAGATGGCGAAGCTGGCCCCCAAGCTGGGCTACGACGGTCCGCTGAAGGATTTCCCGCAGTGGGTCGCCGCCCAGAAGAAATTCAAGCCCTTCACCAGCGAGCAGCAGGTGCTCGAACGCTACCGCCAGATCTACGCGCAGGTGGACGCCAAACTGCCGCAGTATTTCAGCCTGCTGCCCAATGCCAGGCTCGACATCCAGCTCGAACCCGAGCTGACCCGCGCCACCGCCTCCGACCATTACACGCCGGTGGCGGCCGACGGTTCGCATCCGGGCGTGTTCTGGGCCGTGGTCAACGATCCGAACGAGTACGACACGGTCGGCATGGCCACGCTGCTGCTGCACGAGGGCGTGCCGGGCCACCACTTCCACGCGGCGCTGCTGAAGGAACTGCCGCTGCCGGACTTCCGCAAGTTCTTCACCGAGCACCCGAGCGCGGCCGCCTACACCGAGGGCTGGGCGCTGTACTGCGAGACCCTGGGCCGGGAGTTCGGCTTCTACGAGGACCCGGCCTATTACTACGGCCACCTGAACGACGAGCTGCTGCGCGCGGTGCGCCTGGTGGTCGACACCGGCATGCACGCCCAAGGCTGGTCGCGCGAGAAGGCGATTGCCTATGCGATGGAAAACCTGGGCTACAACGAGGCCGGCGCTGCCAACCAGATCGAGCGCTACATGGTGTGGCCGGGCCAGGCCCTGGCGTACAAGACCGGCGCGATGAAGATCCTGGAGCTGCGCGCCAGGGCGCAGCAGGCACTGGGGCCGAAGTTCAGCTACGCCAGGTTCCACGCGGTGGTGCTGGGCGACGGCACGCTGCCGCTGCCCATCCTGGAGAGCCAGGTGAATCGCTGGATCGAGGCCAGCCGCTGAATCGCCGTACGAAGGAGTCGCTGTACTGAGACTGCACTAAGCGGCGACGCGGCCCGACCTGCGCTGCACGGCCCGGTAGGTGCCGCTGTCCATCGGATGCGCGCACAGCTGCGGGTTGCGGTGCACGTGGCTTATTGAACCAATAGTTCTCGCTTGCCTTCCGCCGCGGCGCAAGACCCCCGGCGGCTGAAGCGCAGCGTGAATTTTTCCAGCACCAGCGCCAGCCCGAAGCACAGGAGCAGCACCGGCAGGTAGACCCCGAAGGTCCAGGCCTGCTCCCTGCCCAGCAGCGCGCGGTACAGCGCGACGGCGCCCAGCACCATGAACATGTGCGACAGATACAGTTCGTAGCTCAGGCTGCCCATGCGCGCCAGCCAGCGCAGGCCCGCGCGCGGGGCAGGTGGGTGCGCATGGAAGGCCAGCAGCATGAGGGCCGAACCCAGCACCAGCCCGACCATGCTCGACTTGAACAGGTGGCGGTGCACCAGCTCGCCCCAGCCCAGCACCAGCAGGATGCAGAAGGCGCCGAACAGCGCCAGCGCGCGGGCGTCGCGCCGGGATGGACGCCAGCGTTGCGCCAGCAGGGACGCCAGCACGCCCCAGGCGATCGCCGCCATGCCCGGCAGGTAGGCCTTCTCGCGCCAGACTTCATCCGCCGCCGGCACCAGGCCGCGCAGCGGGTTCAAGGCCAGCGCCCAGACCAGCAGGAGGCCGATCAGCAGCCGCCGCGGCAGCCACAGGCACAGCAGCGGAAAGCCGAGATAGAAGACCTCCTCGATCGACAGCGACCACAGCACGTCCCAGCCCGCCGGCGCCCAGCCGGTGCGGCCTTCGTACCAGTTGAAAGTGAAGGTCAAGGCGGATCCCAACAGGCCAGCCAGGCTTTGTTCGTCGCCGGGAGCGAAGCCTTCGATGCCGGACAGCGCCATCACCGACAGCACGCCCAGGATCAGGAGCAGCAGCGGCAGGATGCGCAACGCGCGGGCGCGGTAGAAGCGGCGCAGGTCCACGCGTTCGAGGCTGCCGTCGCGCTCGAGGATGCGGGTGGCGATCAGGAAGCCGGAGATGACGAAGAAGATGAAGACCGCCTCGTAGCCGTTGAAGCTGACCGCGTCCAGCAGGCGCTTGGGCAGGTAGTCGCGCAGCAGGCTCGGTCCCAGCGGCAGGCGGAAGGGCAGGGCCAGATGGTGCACGATCACCAGCAGGATGGCGAGGCCGCGCAGGCAGTCGATGCCGAAGTTGCGGGCTGATGGAGGCGAAGGAGCAATAGGCGAAGTCATCCAGCGATGGTAACAGCGCCGGCAGCGCGAAAACTCAAACAATTCCACGCGTTTTATCCGTGCGCCTGCTTGTCGAAGGGCGCCGGATAATCGCGGCCTTGGAGCGATGGAGATGAGGATGCATCGACGCGGATTCCTGGCGGCGCTGGCCACGGCCCTCGGCGGCGGGCCGCTTGCAGCCGGGGCAATGCCCGATCAGGCAGCGGCCGCAAGCGAACTCTGGACGCGCTTGCGCGGCGGCGGCCACATCCTGCTGGTGCGCCATGCCGCCACCGATCCGGGTGTCGGCGATCCGCCCGGCTTCCGGCTCGGCCAGTGCGGCACCCAGCGCAACCTGTCCGAACGCGGCCGGCGCGAGGCGCAGGCACTCGGGGCCGCCCTGCGCGATGGTGGCGTGGCGGTCGGCGCGGTGTGGTCGAGCCGCTGGTGCCGCTGCCTGGACACCGCGCGGCTCGCCTTCGGCCGCGTCGAGCCGGCGCCGGTGCTCGATTCCATGTTCGAGGAAGACGGCGCCGCCCGGCGCGCCAGGGTGGCGCGGACACTCGCGCGCCTGGCCGCCCACCCGCTGGACGGCAAGGCAGGCAACCTGGCGCTGGTGACCCACGACGTCAACATCCGGGCGCTGGCGGACGAATCGGTCGCGCCCGGCGGGATCGTGGTCGCGCGCATGCGCGGCGGCGCGCTTGCCGTGCTGGGCCAACTGCCGCTGGATTCGGCCCCGTCGTCTTGATCGGCGCAAAAGGTCCGGCTGGCGTGCGCCCCGGACCGGCAGCGTAGAATCGCCCGCATGCATTCATCGTATGCCCGACTTTTCGAAGGAGTACGCAATGAGACGCAGCTTCCTGCGCGCCGCCCTGGCGGCAGCCATCGCGGCCACCACGGCCACCATGGCCTTCACGGCTTCGGCCCACCACGGCTGGAGCGAGTACAACGCAGATAAACCCTTGCAGCTGTCCGGCACCATCCAGGAAGCGGGCTATGTCCAGCCGCACGGCTGGGTACGCCTCAAGAGCGGCGACAAGACCTGGATCGTGGTGCTGGCGCCGCCGGGCCGCATGGAAAGCCGCGGCCTGACCAAGGACATGCTGAGCGTGGGCGGCACGGCCAGCGTCTATGGCTACCCGCACCGCAGCAAGGCGGACGAGATGCGCGCCGAGCGCATCACGGTCAACGGCAAGACCACCGAACTGCGCTGATGCTGCCTGCCCACCCGGCCGCTGGGCCCGGGCCGGCCGGTGCGGCGCTCGACTGGACGCACTGGCTTGCGGCCACCTCGCCGGCGCTGGCGATGCGCGCCAACGCCTGGCTGTATCCGGCCGTCGAGATCGTTCACATTGCCGGCTTTGCCGTGCTGGTCGGCGCGGTGGCGATGTTCGATTTGCGCGTGCTCGGGTTAGGGCGCGCACTGCCGGTGCGGCTGCTGGCGCATTACCTGCTGCCGTGGTCGGTGGGGAGCATGCTGCTGGTGCTGCCGAGCGGCCTGCTGCTGTTCGCGGCCGAGGCGCCGGACCTGGCAGCCAACCGCGTGTTCCTGCTGAAGCTGGTGCTGATCGCCGTGGCCGGGCTGAATGCGCTGGCTTTCCACGCTGGGCCTTACCGGTCCGCCGAGCGCTGGGACAGCCGCGCACCGCCGCGGGCGCGCCTGCATGCCGTGCTGTCGCTGCTGCTATGGCTGACGGTGATCGCCTGCGGGCGGCTGCTGGCCTATGTCTGACCGCTGTGCATGAGCATCGAAAAAATCGATCGTAGACAGGAAAATAACTCGTTTTCCTTCCAGCCCCCGGCTGGCCATAATGGCATCCATCGACACGCCAGGAGATCACGTATCATGGACATCACGACGCACCGCGGCCAGGGGCCGATGCAGCAAGTCATCGAGATCGGCCCGCACCGCTTGCTGACCGACGTCGCCCCGGCCTTCGGCGGCGAGGACAGCGGCCCCGAACCGCACGACCTGCTGGCGGCGGCGCTGGCGGCCTGCACCACGCTGACGGTCAACCTGTACGCCAAGCGGAAAGGCTGGCAGCTCGACGACGTGCAGGTCACGATCCGGCATGGCCAGGAAGGCGCGGCCTACGCCCTGCACCGCAGCATCCGCTATGTCGGACAGTTATCCGAAGAAGAAAAGCAGCGCCTGACGGACATCGCCAACAAGTGCCCGGTCCACAAGACCCTGTCCGGGCAGATCCAGATCACCACGGAGGCAGCATAAAATGGAACGCGATCAACAAAGTGGCTACGACGCCCACGACGAGCAAAGCATGCTGGAAACCATCGTGGTGCCGCGCACCCATGACCTGGGCGGCGGCTTCGAAGTACGCCGCGCGCTGCCGCACGTGAATCGCCGCATGGTCGGCCCCTTCGTCTTCCTCGACCAGATGGGGCCGCACGTGTTCAATGCCGGCACCGGCATCGACGTGCGCCCGCACCCGCACATCGGCCTGTCCACCGTGACCTATCTGCTGGAAGGCGAGATCTCGCACCGCGACAGCCTCGGCACCGTGCAGGACATCCGTCCCGGCGCCGTCAACTGGATGACGGCCGGGAAGGGCATCGTCCACTCCGAACGCACCGGCCCGCTGGTGCGCGCCAATGGCTCGACCCTGCACGGCCTGCAATGCTGGGTCGCGCTGCCCAAGGCGAAGGAAGAAAAGGACCCGAGCTTCACCCACATCGAAGCCGAGCGACTGCCGGTGCTGGAAGGCGAGGGCGCCACCGCCCGCATCGTCGCCGGCGAGTTCTTCGGCAAGCGCGCCCCGGTGCCGGTCGAGTCGCCGATGTTCTACGTCGACCTGGCGCTGCAGCCGGGCGCGCGCCTGCCCATGCCGGCCGAGTACGGCGAGCAGGCGATCTACGTGGTGGAGGGGACGCTGGACCTGGGCCGCGACGGCCGCTTCGGCCCCGGCCAGCTGCTGGTACTGAAACCCGGCGCCGCCGTCACGCTGGCCGCGGCCAACGGCCAGGGCGCGCGCGTGATGCTGCTGGGTGGCGAACCGATGGATGGGCCGCGCTACCTGACCTGGAACTTCGTCTCCAGCTCGGCAGACCGTATCGAGCAGGCCAAGGAAGACTGGCGCGCGATGCGCTTCCCGAGCGTACCGGGCGAGACCGAGTTCATCCCGCTGCCGGATACCCTGGGCCGGCCGGTGCGCTATCCCTGAGTCAGGCCTGGGCCGGCGGCTGCAGCGCCGCGTGCACGGCGCCGAGGATCTGTTCGGACAGCGCCGGATCGGCGACCGCGCGCGACAAGGTCAGCGCGCCGACCATGGCGGCCAGCGCGACCAGGCCGCCGTCCGCGCCGCCGGCGGCAGGCGTGCACTCCTGCACCCGGGCCGCCATGCGCCGCGCCAGTGCATCGGCGCTGGGGTTGGGCTGGCCGCGCAGGCCGAGTTCCGCGCACAGGGTGGGGAGCGGGCAGCCGGCTTCGGGATGGTCGCGGTGGCGCGTCGACAGGTAGCTGGCCAGCAAGGCCTGCAGTTGTTCCGGCGCGGGCGACGCCTGCCACTGTTCGTCGGCCTGCGCGACCGCCGCGTCCAGCGAAGCCTCGACCAGCGCTTCCTTGGACGGGAAGTGGGCATAGAAGCCGCCGTGGGTCATGCCGAGCGCCTTCATCAGCGGCACCAGCCCGGTGCCCTCGATGCCGTCGCGGCGGAAACGGCGCGAGGCTTCGGCGATGATGCGTTGGCGCGTTTCCGCCTTGTGATTCTGCGAGTACCGCATGTGCTCCGATTTGATATGTTGCCTTAGCGAAATTGTAAATCTTTCGGCTGTGTCAGGCAACATTTGTCGGCATCGATTTCACGCAGGGCGCGCAGCATGCTCCCGCAGGTAGGCCGCGCAGTCTTCCGGACTCAGCGGCTTGCTGAAATAAAAGCCCTGGATCTGGTCGCAGCCGGCGGCGCGCAGTCCGTCGAGCTGCTCCTGCAGTTCGACACCCTCGGCAATCACCTCCAGGCGCAGGCTGTGCGCCATCGCGATGATGGCCTGGACCATCGCCAGCGAGTCGGCGCTCTGGTGCATGTCCTGCACGAAGGAGCGGTCGATCTTGAGCTTGTCGACGGGCAGGCGCTTCAGGTAGCTGAGGCTGGAATAGCCGGTGCCGAAATCGTCGATGCTGAGGGTGCAGCCGAGTTCGCGCAGGCGCGCCATCAGGTCGGCGCTGCGCTCGGGGCACTGTACCGACATGCTCTCGGTGAGTTCCAGTTCGAGATCGCCCGGCGCCAGTCCGGCATCGCGCACCACGGTGGCGACGCAGCCGACGATGTCGGTCCGGTGGAACTGGCGCGCCGACAGGTTGACCGCCACCGGCACCGTGGGCACGCCGGCGGCGCGCCAGGCACGGCACTGGTCGACGGCGCTCTTCAGCACCCATTCGCCGATCTCGACGATCAGCCCGGCCTCTTCGGCCACCGGGATGAATTCGACCGGCGAGATCAGGCCGTGCTGCGGATGGCGCCAGCGCAGCAGCACTTCCAGGCCGGCCACGGAGCCGTCCTTCAGCGCGATCTTCGGCTGGTACATCAGGAACAGTTCCTTGTGGTCGAGGGCGGCGCGCAGCTGGCCTTCCATCGTCAGCTTGCGGTTGAAGGCCTGCTTCAGCTCTTCCGAGAAATGCTGGATCTGGCCGCCGCCCATCAGCTTGGCGCGGCGGGTCGCCAGGGTCGCGTTGTTCAGCAGGACGTCGGCGCTGTCGCCGTCGTGCGGGTAGATCGCGTAGCCGATGCTGCAGGTGAGGGGGATGGCGCCGCCGCCCGGGGTCTTGAACTCGCGGTGCACGGCCTGCATGATCTGGCGCAGGCGGTCGCGCGCCACGCTGTCGTCGCCGAGGCCGGGCAGCAGCACCACGAACTCGTCGTTGCCGACCCGCGCCAGCAGGTCTTCCGGCCGCAGCACGCTCTGCAGGCTCCAGGTGATCGAGACCAGGGCCTGGTCGCCGGCGTGGTGGCCCAGCAGCTCGTTCAGGCGCTTGAACTTGTCGAGGTTGATCGCGGCGACCAGGGTCGGCGTGCCCTGGCTGCGCCATTCGGCCAGGCCCTTGTCGATGGTGCGCGCCAGCGCCTGGCGGTTCGACAGCCCGGTCAGCTGGTCGTGGTTGAGCAGGAATTCGACCTGGCCGGCGGCCGCGCTCAGCTCGGGATTGGCGGCGTCCAGCAGCACGTGCGAATACAGGGCCTGGGCCGCGGTGGCCAGCTGGCGGTGGTGGATCAGCTGTTCGACCATGCGCGCCAGGTCGCGCAGGATGTCGAGGTCCTCGCCGCCAAGCTGGCGCGGCACTTTGTCGAGCACGCACAGGGTTCCGATCGGCATCCGGTCCACCGAGTACAGCGGCACGCCGGCATAGAAGCGGACATGCGGTTCCCCTAGCACCAGCGGATTGTCGCGAAAGCGCGGGTCCTGGGTGGCGTCGCCCACCACCAGCGGTTCGTGGTCGAGGATCGCGTGGCCGCAGAACGAGATGTCGCGCGCGGTTTCGGTGGCCTCGAAGCCGCAGCGCGACTTGAACCACTGGACGTCCTTGTCCACCAGGGACACGAGGGCGGTGGGCGCGTGCAGCAGGCGCGCGGCCATGCGGGTGATGCGGTCGAAGGCTTCTTCGGGCGCGCTGCCGAGCAGGCGGGTGGCGTGCAGGGCAGTGAGGCGGCGCGCTTCGTCGACGGGGAGGTCTGGAATCTGCATGGTTTTGTCTTGCCGGATCTGATGCTCTTGGTTCCATTCTGCCATGTGCGGCCGAACTGGAGCGCAGGCATCGGTGCGCGCGCGGCACATTTGACTTTATCGACCGCCCCCGCTTGCGATAACATTTGCAACGGTGCCCCGCGCGGCGGCGGATGGAGACTCAAATGAAAGCGATCGTAACCGGCCACACCAAAGGCCTCGGCGCCGCCCTGGCGCGCAACCTGCTGGCGCGCGGCGTGCCGGTGCTGGGCCTGGCCCGCACCCGCTCCGACGGGCTGGCGCAATCCTGGCCCGACCTGTTCGAAGAGGTGGAGCTGGACCTGGCCGATGGACCGGCCCTGATGGATTGGCTGGGCGGCAGCGCGCTGTCCGACTACCTGGACGGCACCGGCGCCGTGCTCCTGCTGAACAATGCGGGGATGGTGAACCCGGTCGGACCGCTCGAGGAGCAGGACCCGCGCGCGGTGCTGCGCGCCGTGACCCTGAACGTGGCGGCGCCGATGGCGCTGGCGGCGGCCGTGGTGCGCGCCAGCGACGGCGGCTCGACGCGGATCATGCACATCTCGAGCGGCGCCGGACGTCACGCCTATCCGGGCTGGAGCGTCTACTGCGCCACCAAGGCGGCGCTCGACCACCATGCGCGCGCGGTGGTGATGGACGCCGAACAGGATGTGCAGATCTGCAGCCTGGCGCCGGGCGTGATCGACACCGGCATGCAGGCCGAGATCCGCGCCAGCTCCGAAGAGAACTTCCCGATGCGCCAGCGCTTCATCGACCTCAAGGAAACCGGCACCCTGGTCGACCCCGACGAATGCGCCGAGCAGCTGGTCGACTACCTGCTCGGCAAGTCCTTCGGCGATGAGGTCGTGGCGGATCTCCGTACGCTCGGCGCATAGGAGGGATGCCCGGGCGGCACGGGCGGTATTGATTGTACGCAAGATACATCCGCAGCGCGGGTGGGACTATTCAAAGATGGATGAGCTCCTGCGCTACTACGAAGAAGAGTTGGGACTGTTCGGACAGTTCGCACGCGAATTCCGCGCCCGGTATCCGAAGCCGGCCGGCGAGCTGCACCTGGCGGGCGAAACCTATGAGGATCCGAGCGTCGCCCGGCTGATCCAGTCGGTGGCCCTGATGAGCGCCAGGATCCGCAAGCGCCTCGACGACGACTACCCCAAATTCACCGAATCGCTGCTCGAAAGCCTGTACCCGCACTACCTGCGGCCCATGCCTTCGCACACCATCGTGCAGGTCGGCGGCCAGGGCGATGCCGAACTGCCCGACGCGCCGGTGCTGCTGCCGCGCGGGACCATGCTGCGCACCAGCGCCCGCCACGACAGCCTGATCCTGTTCCGCACCGTCTACGACGTCCTGCTGGCGCCGCTGCGGGTGGCGCAGCTGGCCCTCAACCCGCTGGCGAAGGCGCCGCGCTCGCTGCGCCTGCCGCGCGGGGCGGGCAGCGCGATCGCCATCACCATCGATACGCCGGGCCCGCGCCCGCTGGCCGACAGCCTGCCGTCGCGCCTGCGCCTGTTCGTCGACGGCGAAGCCTCTACCCGCGCGGGCCTGATCGACGCCTTGTTCCTGCGCGGCGCCTGCGCCTTCGTCCAGGCCGGCGGCGAGGCCGCCTGGCTGCCGCTGCCGAATGTGCCGCTGGCCCTGGCGGGCTTGAGCGAGGACGATGCGATGATCCCGTTCCCGGCGCGCGCCCATCCGGCGCTGCGCCTGCTGAGCGAGTACTTCTGCTATCCCGACAAATTCCATTTCATCGACCTCGACACCACTGCCTTGCGCGCGCTGCTGCCGCCGCGCTGCACCAGCTTCACGCTGCACGTCGTACTGCGCGGCGTGAGCGGCGAGTCCGACGCGGCGCGCCTGCTGGCCGGGCTCACGGCGCGCAATCTGCTGTTGGGCTGCACCCCGGCGATCAATCTGTTCGCCAAGGCCGGGGCGCCGCTTCAGCTGTCCCATACCAGCGCCGACTACCCGCTGCTGGCCGACGGCGCGCATGCCGCCGACTACGAGATCCACAGCGTCGACGCGGTGCGCCTGGTGCGCGAAGGCGCCGGCGGCGCAGGCGGCATCACCTCGTTCGCCCCGCTGTACGTGGCCAGCGAGGGCGCGGCGCCGGACGCCAGGCATTACTGGATCACGCGGCGCGACCATGCCGTGGCCGCCGTCAGCCCTGGCCACGAAATGCGCATCGCCCTGATCGACGCCGACTTCCGCACCACCGACGCCGCCGGCGCCGCGGACTGCCGGACCACCTTGTCCACGCTGCTGACCTGCACCAACCGCGACCTGCCGGCCCAGCTGCGCTACGGCGATCCGCAGGGCGACCTGCGCACCGACGAGCTGGCGGGCGCGGCGCCGATCCGCATGCTGCGCAAACCCAGCCCCACTTACCGCTTCCCCAGCGCGCGCGGCGCCCACTGGCGCCTGATCTCCCACCTCTCGCTCAGCCATGCCAGTCTGACCATGGCCGGCCTGGACGATTTCCGCAAGATGCTGGCGCTGTACGACCTGCCGCATTCGGCGGCCGCGCAGCGCCTGATCGCCGGCATCCACGGTCTCGAGCACGGCGCGGTGCGGGCCTGGGTCAGGACGGCGCCGGTGTCGACCCTGATGCCGGGCATCGGCATCCGCATGACCGTGGATGAAGAGGCCTTCGCCGGCAGCAGCCTGTTCGTGTTCGCCAGTGTGCTCGACCATTACTTTGCGCTGAACGGACAGCTGAACTGCTTCACGCGGCTGCAGCTCGTGTCGCGCCAGACCGGCCAGGAGCTCCTCGCATGCGAACCCCGCCACAGCAGCCGGGCGCTGGGCTGATCGGGCGGCTGCTGGCCGAGCCGCAGCGCTTCGAGTTCTTCCAGGCGGTGCGACTGCTCCTGCTGTGGCTGGACGAGCAGGGCGTGCCGCCGCGGCGCGCGCTGGAGCAGCACCTGCGCTTCCGGAACAGTCTGTCGCTCGGCTTCCCGGCCGCCCAGGTCGAGGCGATCGCGGCCAGCGCCGCCGAGGACGGGACGGCGCCGCAGTTCCACCTGACCCCGACCTTCATGGGCCTGCTGGGCGCACACGGCGTCATGCCGGCGCACGTGACCGAGCGCATCGCGGCCTGGGAATCGGCCCAGGGCGATGCCGGGCTGGCCGAAGCGCCGCGCGCCTTCCTCGACATCTTCACGACCCGCATGCTGGCGCTGTTCTACGGCGCCTGGCGCAAATACCGCGTCGAGCACGCGGTGCGCGAGGGCGGCGACGGCTTCCTCCCTCTGCTGCTGGCGCTGGCCGGCTTTACTCCCGGCGCGCCGCACGAGGCGGTCGGCGACGCCACATTGGCGCGCTACGCCGGGGTGCTCAGGCAGCGCCCGGCTTCGGCGGTGGTGCTGGGGCGCGTGTTGTCTCACCATTTCGGGGTGCCGGTGGCGCTGGAAGAAGGGATCGGCTTCTGGGACCTGCTGGCGCCCGATGAGCAGACCCGTCTGGGCGGGGCCGCGCTCGGCCAGGACGCCATGCTGGGCGAGCGCAGCTGGCGCCCGGACCTGCGCGTACGCGTGCGCATCGGCCCCTTGCTGCGCGCGCAGTTCGAACGCTTCCTGCCGCGTGCCGAAGGGGCGCGGGCGCTGCGCACGCTGCTCGGTCTGTTCGCGGCGCCCACCCTCAGCTACGAGGTGGTGCTGGTGCTGGCGCACAGCGAGCTGCGCCCGGTGCGGCTGGCCGGCGGCCCGCAGCGCCTGGGCCGCGACAGCTTCCTGATCACGGCGCCGGCCCTGCATGACCGCGCCGACATGGTCTACGATGTGCGGCCGATGCCGCCGCTGCCGCCGGGCCCGCCGCCCTTCGAAGGGGACGATTTGGCGGACCCCATCGCGGACGGGGCTTGACCTTCCCATCGTGGGAAGGATTATCCTGTCGTTGACTGACAGGAGCACAACATGGAAACCACAAGCGAAACCGCACCGGCCGCGCTGCAGCTGGCGGTGCAGGGCATGACCTGCGCGTCCTGCGTGGCGCGGGTCGAGAAGGCATTGAAGAAGGTCCCCGGCGTGAGCGACGCCAGCGTCAACCTGGCAACCGAACAGGCGACCGTGCACGGCGCGCACCTGGATGCGGACGCCATCGTCGCCGCGGTGGCCCAGGCCGGCTACGAGGCGGCGCCGGTGCAGCGCGGCCAGCCGCGCGCAGAGGCGCCGCGTTCCGGCCTGCCGACGTGGTGGCCGGTGGCCGCCGCGGCCATCCTCAGCCTGCCGCTGGTACTGCCCATGCTGGTGCACGCCTGGATGCTGCCGGGCTGGCTGCAACTGCTGCTGGCGACGCCGGTGCAGTTCTGGCTGGGCGCGCGCTTTTACCGGGCCGGCTGGAAGGCACTGCGGGCCGGGGCCGGCAACATGGACTTGCTGGTGGCGATCGGCACCTCGGCGGCGTATGCGCTGTCCGTCTATGAACTGGCGGCCGATCCGCTAGGGCACGGCATGCCGCAGCTGTATTTCGAGTCCTCGGCGGTGGTGATCACGCTGGTGCTGCTCGGGAAGTGGCTGGAAGGCCGCGCCAAGCACCAGACCGTGGAAGCGATCCGCGCGCTGGAATCGCTGCGGCCCGATACCGCCCTGGTGCGGCGCGGCGGCCAGGATATCGCGCTGCCGCTCGAACAGCTGCGCGCCGGCGATGTGATGGTGGTGCGGCCCGGCGCGCGCGTGCCGGCCGACGGCCGTGTGCTCGAAGGCAGCAGCCACCTCGACGAATCCCTGCTGACCGGCGAAAGCCTGCCGGTGGCGCGCGGTCCGGGCGAACCGGTGCTGAGCGGCGCCGTCAACGGCGAGGGCATGTTGCTGGTCGAAGCGACCAAGGTCGGCGCCGACACCATGCTGGCGCATATCATCCGCATGGTCGAGGATGCGCAGGCGGTCAAGGCGCCGATCCAGCGCCTGGTCGACCGCGTGAGCGCCGTGTTCGTGCCGGCGGTGCTGCTGATTTCGCTGGTCACGCTGCTGGGCTGGGGCCTGGCCACCGGCGACTGGCAGCAGGCGCTGCTGAACGCGGTGGCGGTGCAGGTGATCGCCTGTCCGTGCGCACTGGGCCTGGCGACGCCGACCGGGATCATGGTCGGCACCGGGGTCGCGGCCCGCCACGGCATCCTGATCAAGGACGCCGAAGCGCTGGAGACGGCGCACGCGGTGCGCACCGTGGTGTTCGACAAGACCGGCACGCTCACCGAGGGCAAGCCGCTTGTGGTCGCAGTCGAAGGCGCGGATGCCGGCCGCCTGCTGGCGCTGGCCTGGGCCGTGCAGCAGTACAGCGAACACCCGCTGGCCAAGGCGGTGGCGCAGGCGGCGCAGGAGCGCGGGCTGGCCTTGCCGGCGGCCGGCGAGGCGGCGGCGCTGCCGGGCCGCGGCGTGCGGGCGCGGGTGGGCGCGGCAAACGTGTATCTTGGTAACCGGCGCCTGATGCAGGAGATCGGCGCCGCGTTCGACGCCTGGGAAGATGCCGCGCGGCGCCACGAAAGCGATGGCCGCACCGTGTCCTGGCTCGCCGTGGAAGAGGGCGGCGCCGTCCGTATCGAGGGCGTGCTGGCCTTCGGCGACCGCCTCAAGCCGGGCAGCGCCGCCGCCATCGCGCGCCTGAAGACGATGGGCGTCGATGCCGTGATGCTGACCGGCGACAACCGCGGCGCCGCGGCCCTGGTGGCGCGCGAACTGGGCCTGGCGCGTTACGTGGCCGAGGTCCTGCCCGCCGACAAGGCCGCCAGCGTGCGCGAACTGATGGCCAAGCGTGAAAACGGCAAGGTGGCGATGGTCGGCGACGGCATCAACGACGCCCCGGCCCTGGCCGCGGCCGATGTCGGCATCGCCATGGCCGGCGGCACCGATGTGGCCATGCACACGGCCGGCATCACGCTGATGCGCGGCGACCCGCTGCTGGTGGCGGACGCGATCGCGATCTCTTCGGCGACCTATCGCAAGATCCGCCAGAACCTGGCCTGGGCCTTCGTCTACAACGTGGTCGGCATCCCGGTCGCGGCGCTGGGCTTGCTCAATCCGGTGCTGGCGGGGGCGGCGATGGCGCTCAGCTCGGTCAGCGTGGTGAGCAATGCGCTGCTGCTGCGGCGCTGGAAGCCAACCGTTTCAACGATTTCAACTGTTTCAACCAAAGGAGAAAAGACGATGTATGAATTGACCGTGGAAGACATGACTTGCAAACACTGTGTGGGCCGTGTGACCAAGGCGGTGCAGGAGATCGACCAGGGGGCCAAGGTCGATATCGACCTGCCGACCAAGAAGGTGAAGATCGACAGTTCGGCCGACCTCGACCGGATTGCGAAAGCGATCGATGAGGCCGGCTATCCGGTCAGTGCGCGCGCCTGAACTCAGTGCGCGCCGAGTTCGGCCAGGCCTTCGATGAAGATCTGGAGCAGCAATTCGCCGATGACTTCCAGGATGGCTTCGAGCATGGCTCAGACCACCGGTTCCGGGCTTGGCGCCGCCAGCGCGACCGTCCAGTGGCCGTTCGCATCCATGCGGGTGTCCAGCAAATCGTAAGTCTTCACCATGTCGAGCAGGCCCGAATGGCCGTAGGTCTTGGTCGAAAACGCCGGGTCCGTATGCTTCAGGTAATTCCCTAGCGGCGAAAGCGAGACCCGGCCGTCCGGCGTACTGGCCGCCAGCAGCGACACCGCGTCGATCACCATCCGCGGCCGCCGCTTGGGCAGCGGCTTGGGCGCTTCCTGGCGCGGGCTGCCGGCTTTGCGGACAGGATCCACCGACGGCGTCGGCGCTTCGCTCGCCGGGGTCCATTCGAAGAAGCGGTCGCTCGCATGGCGCAGCGCTTCCGGCGTCTTCGGCTCGCCGACGATGCAGACGGTGGCACCGCGCTCGCGCAGCTTACGGCACAGGTAAGCGAAGTCCGAGTCGCTCGTCACCAGGCAGAAGGTATCGGCACGGTCGTCGAAATGCGCTTCCAGCGTATCGAGCGCCAGTGCGATATCGGCGGTGTTCTTGCCGGCCGCGTACTGGAACTGCAGGCAGGGCGTGAAGGCGAACTTCACCAGCGCTTCCTGCCACCTCTGCACCAGCGTCTCCCGGTTGCCATAGCCGCGGCGCATGACCACGCGTCCGAACTGCGCGGCCATGCGCAGTGCATGTTCGAGCACATCGGGCGACACGTTGTCGCAATCGACCAGAACAGCGACGCGGGCTTCGCGCGGGGGAGGGAGGCTCGTCATGATGGGCGATAGAAGTTGTTCGATAGAAATAAATGTAATCCAAGAAACTGGTTTTTACCAGTGCGGCGTGCAAACCGGTCACTCATGTAGAATCGGCAAGCATGCAAGATGAACAAGCGCTTCCATACGAAAGGCATTTCATGGCAAAGACCGACCTGTCGAATTACAACCTCGCCGAACTCAAGGGCCTGCAATTCGATATCGAAAAGGAGATCAAGTCCCGCCAGCAGGACGAGGTCAAGAAGGCGCGCGAGCAGATCCTGGCGATTGCCCAGGATGTCGGCGTGCCGGTGGCGGCCCTGATCAAGGTGAACGGCGCCAAGGCAAATGGCGCCAAGACGGGCGCCAAGAACGGCGCCGCGCCGCAGGGCCAGGCGCGCTACCGCAACCCGGCCGACGAAGCGCAGACCTGGACCGGACGCGGGCGCCAGCCGAAGTGGATCGCCGAGGCCCTGGCCGGCGGCAAGTCGCTCGACGATTTCCGGATCTAGTCGCGTTCGTCACCGATAAGAGGTGTGGCGTATCATACGGCCTTCGACACACCTGAATCCGATTTATGAATTTTGAAGACGTAGCAGCGGCGGCCAGCCGGCTGCAGGAAGGCGGCACACCGGTCACCATCGACACCGTGCGCGATGCGCTTGGCGGCGGCTCGGCCAGCGCCATCTCGCGCCATCTGGCGGACTGGCGCGCGGCCGCCGAGCCGGCGCCCGAACCGCCCCGCGCCGAACTGCCGCCCGAGCTGCTGGACGGCCTGGCGCGCTGGGCCCAGCAATTCGCCGAAGACGCGGGCAGCGGCACGCGTGCCGCGCTGGCGCGCCATGAAGAAGAACTCGAAGCCCTGCGCGAAGCCGGCGACACGCTGGAAAGCGAGCGCGATGCCGTGCAGGCCCGCCTCGACGAGACCAGCGCGGCGCGCGACGAAGCGCTGGCCGCCCTGGCCGAGCGCGACGAGGAAATCGAGCGCCTGAACGCCGAGCTGCGCAACGCCAAGCAGGTGGCGATGGACGCGCTGGTCGGCAAGGCCAAGGACCAGCTGGCGATCGAAGGCAAGGACGCCCAACTGGCCGACCTGCGCAGCCAGCTCGAAAAGGGCGTGACCCAGAACGCCAGCCTGTCCGACGCCCGCCTGGCAGCCGAGATGGAACTGGTGGGCGCCAAGACCGCCCGCGACAGCCTCGAAGCGGAAAATGCGGAGCTGCGCAAGCAGATCGCGGCGCTGCGCAAGAAACCGGCTTGACGTCATAGCTCGCCTTGACGTCGTCATCCCCGCGAAGGCGGGGATCCAAGCTTTGCGCGCACTAACTTGACGCACGCAGAACTTGGGTTCCCGCCTTCGCGGGAACGACGAGGAGACGCGGGAACGACGCGGAAGCGCGGGAACGACGAGAATCCGCGCGAACGACGCTCTAGTGCCCGCGCCCCTTCCTCACCTTCGCCACCGGCTCCCCAGCTGAAGCCACCGCCCCAGGCGCCCGCACAGGCTCGGGCGCCGGCCCGCTCCACTCCCGCGCCACCGTTCCCGGCGGCTGGCGGTACCAGCCCGGATCGCGGAAGTCGCCGCGCGCCAGGCCTTCGCGCACCTTGATCATCGTGAACATGCCGCCCATCTCGATCTCGCCGAAGGGGCCTTTGCCATCCATCATCGGCAGGGTGTTTTCCGGCAGCGGCATGCGCATGCTGCCCATCGAGCCGCCCTTGTCGCCCATGACCATGTAGCCCGGCACCAGGTCGTTGATCTTGCGCGCCACGCCGCTGTGGTCGACGCCGATCAGGTTCGGCACCTGGTGGCCCATCGCGTTCATCGTGTGGTGCGATTTATGGCAGTGGAAGGCCCAGTCGCCGGGCGCATCGGCGATGAATTCGATCGCGCGCATCTGGCCCACGCCGATATCGACCGTGACTTCCGGCCAGCGCGCCGCCGGGGGCACCCAGCCGCCGTCGGTGCCGGTGATCTCGAAGCGGTGGCCGTGGATGTGGAAGGGGTGGTTGGTCATCGACAGGTTGCCCATGCGGATGCGCACGCGGTCGTCCTTGCGTACCACCATCGGGTCGGTGCCGGGGAAGGCGCGGCTGTTGATGGTCCAGATATTAAAGTCGAGCATCTCGTTGATGTTGGGCGTGTAGCTGCCCGGCTCGATGTCGTAGGCGTTCAGCAGGAACACGAAGTCGCGGTCGACCGCATGCTGGCGCGGATCCTTCGGGTGGGTCACCCAGGAACCCATCATGCCCATGCCGATCTGCGCCATCTCGTCGGCGTGCGGATGGTACATGAAGGTGCCGGCATAGCGCGCCACGAATTCGTAGACGAAGGTCTTGCCCGGTGCAATCGCCGGCTGGTTCAGGCCCGCCACGCCATCCATGCCGTTCGGCAGGAACTGGCCGTGCCAGTGGATGCTGGTCGCCTCCGGCAGTTTATTGGTCACGAAGATGCGCACGCGGTCGCCCTCGACCACCTCGATGGTCGGGCCCGGGCTCTGGCCGTTGTAGCCCCACAGGTTGGCCTTCATGCCGGGCGCGATCTCGCGCACCACCGGTTCGGCCACCAGGTGGAATTCCTTGACGCCGTCCTTCATGCGCCAGGGCAGGGTCCAGCCGTTCAGGGTGACGACCGGATTGTAGGGCCGGCCGTTGGGCGGGACCAGCGGCGGCGCGGTACCGCTCGAGCTCTGGACCGGGGCCTCGGGGATGGCGGCGGCTGCCGCCTTGCTGACCAGCGATGCGCCGACCATGGCGGCACCGGCGCCGGCGCCGTTGATGAGAAAATTTCTGCGCGATGTCATTCTGCGTGTTCCTCGTGATTCTGCTCATGCTGGACGTGCTGCGCCTTTCCGTCACCTCCGAGGCGCACGCCGAGCGCCGCCTCCAGGCTGGCATGCGCCGTCCAGAATTCTTTCAATGCGTCGATGTAGTTCGAGACCGCGTCGGCCTGGTCGCGCGAATCGGCGAGCAGGTCCTGGGTCGACAGCAGCATGCCGTTGTAGCGCAGCAGGACTTCCTTCGAAATCTTCTTGCGCAGCGGGATGATGGTGTCGCGGTAGTGCGCGGCGACGTCGAAGGCGGTGCGGTAGCCGAGATAGCTCTCGCGCGCCTCGCTGCGCGCCGTGACCGCGGCCTGGGCCACGCGCTGCAGCGCCTGCATGTAGACGCCCTCGGCCCGCGCGGTGCGGGCTCCTCCCCAGTCGAACAGCGGCAGTTCCAGGCTCAGCTCGTAGCCGCGCGCGGTGGGCGCGTGGCTGTCGCTCTCGTTCACGTAACCCAGGTCGAGCACGTTGACGAAGCGGGTCGCTTTGGTCAGGCCCAGGTTGGCGGCGGTGGCCTGCGCATCGAGCTTGGCCGCCTGCACGTCGAGGCGCTGTTCGATGGCGATGCGCTCGATGTCGCGCAGCTGCGCCGGCGCCGCCGGCAGTTCCGGCAGGTGCTCGGGCAGGCTGTATTGGGCGTCCTTGCCCCACAGGCCCAGCAGGCGGGTGAGTTTCTCGCGGCTGGCCACCGCCTCTTTGCCGGCGAGGGCCAGCGCCGCCTGGGTTTCGGCGTGGTAGAGCTGTTCGCGCGAGAGGTCGAGCTGGCTCATGTTGCCGACCTTCGCCATGCGCCCGGCCAGCTCGGCGCTCGCTTCGGCGGCGGCATCGACCTGGCGCGCGTACTCGAGCGCCTGGTTGGCGGCCACCGCCTCGACCCAGGCGATGCGGGTGTCGCGCGCATGCTGCTCGATCTCGCGCGCGACTTCCAGCCTGGCCTGCTCGAAGCGCTGCGCCTCCAGGCGTGAAGCCAGCGGCAGCGTCAGCAGCCGGACCAGGTTGACGGTGAAGGTGCGCTCGATCGCGACACCGCCGCCGTTCCCCACATGCTTGTAGTCGAGCACCGGATTCGGCAGCCGCCCGGCCTGCACCAGGTCGGCCTGGGCGATGCCGACTTTCCAGTAACTCGCCTGCAGGCCGGGATGGGCCAGCACCGCCACCTTGACCGCATCGTCCATGCCGAGCGGCTTGGCCAATGTGGTTTCGACCACCTGCGCCAGTTCGCGCGCGGCCGCATCGTCGCGCGCCAGGCGCGGTTCGACGCCGATGCGGTCGCGGGCGCCGGCGGCCACCGAGTCGAAGCCGCCGCCAGGTGCCACCGTGCTGCAGCCGGCCAGCACGGCCAGCGCCAGCGGGGCGCCGAGCATCTTCAGGTTCATGGAGTCTCCTTGGGCTTGTGGGTATGGTCCATCTTATCCATCTTGTCCTTGCAGCAGCAGCCGGGCTGGCAGCAGGACATCTTGCCGCCGCCGGCCGCGCCGTCGCTGGCGCCGGGCGTGCACATGTCCGGGCTGTCCTGCTTGCCCATGGCCATGCCGTGCATGCCGGCGTGGCCAGCGTGGCCTGCATGCGGATCGGCGGACTGCGCCGCCGCCATGGCGTGACCCGCATGCGGATCGGCCGCCTGCGGCGCCGGTGCCTGGGCAGCCATGTGCCCGCCATGCCCGGCCATCGGTTTCATGGTCAGCGCCATCGAATTGATGGCGGCCACGGTCTGGTTACCCGCGACCCAGTTCTGGTCCGGCGTGGTCGAGGGTGCGGCAGCAAGGCGCGCACCGAGCGCGGACTGGTAGCGGGTGGCCGGCACCGCGGCCTGCGGGTCGGCGGCGTGCCGGGTTTGCGCCTGGGCGTGAAACGCGGATGCGGCCAGCAGCAGGCAGGCGCCGGCGCGCACGAAGGGGAATCGGTGTTGCATGGTGTTCCTCGTTGACGATGCGTGATGACAGCCGTCGGCCCGATGGGCGACGGCGCGTGATCGGGTCAGGCGAGGAAGCTGCTGGGAGGTCGTTCGAGAAGGACGGGGTCGACGCTGGGCAGGTGGCCGGCGCGGAAAGGAATCGACACGGTGGAAGGCGGCGCCAGCGCCGGGACGGCGGGCAGGCCCAGGGCCATCGCCGCGCCCACACAGCAGGCGCCGCAGGTGCCGCATTTGGCCTTGTCATGCTGGCCAGCAGGTACATCGTCGGCGGGGGGCGCCTGGGGCGGGGACACCTTGTGGTCCTCCGCCATCTGCTGGTGGCAGGGCGGCTGCCCGGCAAGCGGCGCGGCCTGGACGGTCACGCTTGCGACGGCTGCCGCAGCGTGCCCGACGCGCGGCAGCATGCCTGCCGCGGCGAATGCCTGGAAGGGCAACGCCAGCATCAGGAAGCACAACAGCAGCGATCGGACGATGGATTTCACGGCTTCATTCTAGCATGGCCCGGCTCGCCCCGGCCATGCACGGCTGGCATGACGCGGCCGTGGCGAGGCCGGATAAGTGGTAGCATCGTGCCAACATCGCCATCGACGACGGAGGCATTTACCATGATTCCAGCGGCCCGGTCAGGCCATTGCCGAACGCAGCGCACCCGATTCGAAATAGATATGCTTGATCGAGGGGTAGAGCGCCGCGACCGCCTTTTCCAGGCGCTCGATCGCGCGCTCCACCTCGTCGATGCGCATGCCGCGGCGGAACTGCACCGAGGCCGTCAGCAGCACCTCGTCCGGTCCCAGCTGCATGCTCTGCACCCCCGTCACGCTCAGGATCGCCGGGTCGGTTTCGAACACCTCGCGGACTTTGCGGGTGGCTTCGGCGCCGATGCTTTCGCCGACCAGCAGGGCGCCGGTCTCGCGCGCCAGGGTCACTGCGGCACCTACCAGCAACAGTCCGATCAGGATCGATGCGGCGGGGTCGATGTAGGGATTGGCGAACGCCTGCCCGAGCGCGATGCCGACAGCGGCGATGAGCAGGCCCGCAAGAGCCGCCGAGTCTTCGATGAACACCGTGAACACGGTGGCGTCCTTGCTTGCGCGCATGGTCTTCCACAGCGAATCGCCCGGCTTTCGCCGCTGGTTGAGCTCCTTGCGCGAGACGTTCCAGCTATAGCCTTCGAACAGCGCGGAAACGCCCAGCACGACGTAATTCCAGAACGGGTCCTGCAGGGGCTCGGGATGGCGCATCGCCTCGTAGCCATGGTAGATCGACAACCCGCCACCCAGCGAGAACACGGACATGGCCACGATCAGCGCCCAGAAGTACAGCTCCTTGCCGTAGCCGAACGGATGCCGGGCGTCGGCCGGCTTGGCGCTGTTGTGTTCGCCGAGCAGCAACAAGAGTTCGTTGCCGCTGTCGACCGTCGAGTGGATGCCCTCCGCCATCATGGCGGCGCTGCCGGTGATGGCGGCCACGATGAATTTGCACACGGCGATGCCGACGTTCGCGCCGATTGCCGCATAGATCACCTTGCGCCCGGCATCGGCGCCGCCCGCCTTTGCCGGCGCCTTGCCGCCCGTCTGTCCGGATTGATTGCTGCTCACGTTCTGCTCTCCCATGCCGTGCTGGCCCGGCTCCAGTGTAGCCAATCCGTCACGACTGCCCTGCACGGCTGGGAGCGCGCGGCCGGGACGGCGGCATGAGCGTACGCAACCTGCGCCAGCTGTTCGCGCCGAAGTCGGTGGCCGTGATCGGCGCCACCGACCGTCCGGGCAGCGTCGGCGCCACCATGCTGCGCAATTTGCGCGAAGGCGGCTTCAAGGGCCCGGTCTACCCGGTCAATCCGAAGTACGACAGCATCGGCGGCCAGCAGGCCTGGCCCGACGTCGCCAGCCTGCCGGCGGTGCCCGACCTCGCCATCGTCTGCACCCCGCCGCAGACCGTGCCCGGCATCGTGCGCGCGCTCGGCGAACTGGGCACGCGCGCCGCGATCGTGATGAGCGCCGGCGTCGCCCTTGGGCGCGATGCGCGCGGACGCAGCCTGAAGCAGGCGATGCTGGATGCGGCCAATCCCTACCTGCTGCGCATCCTCGGCGCCAACAGCGCGGGCCTGCTGGCGCCGGGCATCGGCCTGAACGCCAGCATCGCCGCCGGCGGCGCGGCGGCGGGCCGGATCGCCTTCGTGTCCGAGTCGGGGGCCTTGATGACCGGGGTGCTGGACTGGGCGCGTTCGCGCGGGATCGGCTTTTCCAGCTTCGTCTCGCTGGGCGAGTCCGCCGACGTCGACTTCGGCGACGTGCTCGACTACCTGGCCAGCGACGGCGGCACCAGCGCCATCCTGCTGCACGTCGAAAGCCTGCGCTATGCGCGCAAGTTCATGTCGGCGGCGCGGGCGGCGGCGCGCAGCAAGCCGACCGTGGTGCTGAAGGCCGGCCGCTCGCTGGAAGCGGCGACGGCCGGCGCCTGCCTGTCGGGCGTGCTGGCCACGCCGGACGACGTCTACGATGCCGCGATCCGGCGTGCCGGCATGCTGCGCGTGTACACCACCGAGCAGCTGTTCGCGGCGGTCGAGACGCTGGCGCGCGCCAAGCCGCTGTACGGCGAACGCCTGGCCATTCTCGGCAACGGCGCCGGCCCGGTGGTGCTGGCGCTGGACGCGCTGCAGTATGCCGGCGGCGCGCCGGCCATCCTGCAGGAAGACACCGTGCGCAAGCTGCGCCACATGGTGCCGGAATGGCGCGGCGACGGCCCGCTCAACATCCGCGGCGACGCCCCGCCCGAGCGCTACCACGACGTGGTCGAGGTGCTGCTGCACGACCCCGGCGCGAATGCGGTGCTGATGATCCACGCGCCGAACGCGGTGGTCGCGCCCAGCGACGTGGCGCGCGCGGTGGCGCCGCTGGCCAGGGGCTCCTCGCGCAATGTGCTGGGCTGCTGGCTGGGCGTGCAGTCGGTGCTGGAAGCGCGTACCATCGCCGCCGAAGCCGGCATGCCGGCCTACCGCACGCCCGAGGATGCGGTCAACGGCTTCATGCAGATCGTGCACTACCGCGAAAACCAGAACCTCCTGATGCAGGTGCCGGCCTCGGTCGGCGACGGCGAACCGGACCGCGAGCTGGCGCGGCGCCTGGTGCGCGAATCGATCGACAAGGGCCGCTACCTGCTGGCCGACCCCGACACCAAGGCCATCCTCGCCGCCTACGGCATTCCGGTGGTGCCGACCCGCGCCGCCGCCACGCCCGAAGACGCGGTGCGCGCCGCGCGCGAGATCGGCTACCCGGTGGCGGTGAAGATCCTGTCGCCGGACGTGGCGCAAAAGAGCGACGTCGGCGGCGTCACCCTCGACCTCGACAGCGACGCGGCGGTGCTGGCCGCGGCCGAGCGCATGCGGCGCCGCCTGACCGAGCTGCAGCCGGGCGCGCGCCTGGAGGGCTATATCGTGCAGGCGATGGCGCGCAATCCCGAAGCCCACGAGCTGATCGCGGGCGCCGCCACCGATCCCGTGTTCGGCCCGGTGATCCTGTTCGGCCAGGGTGGCCTGGCGGTGGAGCAGGCGGACGACCACGCGGTGGCGCTGCCGCCGCTGAACACGGTGCTGGCCCATGAGCTGGTGTCGCGCACGCGCGTGGCGCGCCTGCTGGAGGGCTACCGCAACCACCCGAAGGCCGACATGGACGCGATCCTGGCGGTGCTGGTGCAGGTCTCGCGCCTGGTGGCCGATGTGCCCGAGATCGTCGAACTCGACATCAATCCGCTGTTGGCCGACAGCCGCGGCGCGCTGGTGCTGGACGCGCGCATGCGCATCGGCATGGCCGACCGTTCCGGCTCCACGCTCGACCGCCTGGCGATCCGCCCTTATCCCGCCGAGCTGGAAGAGAGCGTGCCGTGGGAAGGCGGCACCCTGCTGCTGCGCCCGATCCGCCCGGAGGACGGCGCCGCCCACGTCGAGTTCTTCAACCGCCTGACGCCGGACGACGTCCGTTACCGCATGTTCGTGCGCGTGCGCGAGCTGCAGCCGGCGCAGCTGGCGCGCTTTACCCAGATCGACTACGACCGCGAGATGGCCTTCATCGCCACCCGGCCCGGGCCCGACGGGCATGACGAAACGCTGGGCGTGGGCAGGGTGGTGGCCGATCCGGACAACATCAGCGCCGAGTTCGCGGTGACGGTGCGCTCCGACCTGAAGGGCAAGGGCCTGGGCCGCATGCTGATGGACAAACTGATCGCCTACTGCCGCGCGCGCGGCACCCGCGAAATCGTCGGCGAGGCGCTGCCGCAGAATGCGCCCGTGATCGGGTTGGTGAAAAAGCTCGGCTTCACGGTAGGGCCGGTGGACGAGGACGAGGGCGTGCGCAAGTTCTGGCTGACGCTGCGCTGAACGAAGCGCTTGACGCGTCTCAGCGCGCCTGCGCCCGCGCCGCATCCACGCGTCGGAACAGCTCCGCGTTCAGCTTGCGCGAATGGCCGGGCATGTGCTTGCGGGTGCGTTCGATCTCCTGCAGCTCCGGCTCGGCGACCTGCGGCTTGCCGTTGGCGAGCGCCCAGATCGCCAGTTCGGCGCGTGCTTCCAGGCTGCCGAAGCGGTGTGCGGCGGCAGCGAACTGCGAGCCTGCTTCGTCCTGGCGGCCGGCCGCGGCATAGGCCTGGCCGAGCAGGATGCCGACCTGCTCGGGACGGAAGTTCGGCTGTTCGCCCGCCAGCGTCTCGAGCAGGGCGATGGTGCCGGCGGCATTGCCGCTGGCCAGGCGGGCACGGGCCGCGCCCAGGCGCAGTTCGGCGTCGCGCGCGAACGGGCCCTGCAGGCAGGCTTCGTACTGCTCGGCGGCCTTGGCGGGCTGGCCGCTTTCCAGCAGGGCGTTCGCCAGGCGCATCTGATTGTGCGCGGTCGGGGTCAGCTCGAAGGCGCGCTGGGGGTCGCGCACGTCGCGGCCCGGGTCCAGGCTGGCCTGGAGCGCGCGGCCGGCCCTGGCCGCCGAATGCTCCAGCCGCGAAGAGGGAAGGAACACGGCGACGAAATACACAATGCTGCCCAGCAGCGGGAAAAAGAACAGCACGAACAGCCAGTACATGCCCTGGTGCGTACGTATCGCGTGGATCGCGAAGAACAGGGCGATGATGACGTGGAGGCCGATTCCAAAGATTTGCATGACGATTACTTGCTGGATGACAAGGCCGATAGGATAGCCGATTCAGCGCCGGAGTTCCGACATGATTTTCTCGGCCAGAAAATCGCACGGCGGGCGCTTGGACTTGCTGCTGCGCGCCAGGACCACTTCCAGCGGATCGATGTCCGGCAAGCCCTGGGCCTGACCCAGCAGGCTCAGATGGCCCGGCACCGCGCAGCGCGCCAGCGGCGCCACCGCCAGTCCCGCCTCGACCATGCTGAGCAGCCCCATCAGGCTGGGGCTCTCGTAGGAGGTCCGGTAGGGGATCTTCGCGCGCTCCAGGCTGCGGATCGCGTTTTCGCGCGCCACGCTGCCCGGCAGGAAGACCGCGATCGGCAGCGGCCGCTCTTTCCACAGGGCCTGGGCGCTGGGGTTCGATGCCCACACCATCGGCTCGAAGCGCACGAATTCGCCGCTCAGTCCTTTCACGCGCGTGGCGCAGACCAGGTCCACCGAGCCGTCCTTCACCATCGGCGCCAGCGCCACGCTCGGCAGGCCCACCACCTGGATCTCCACCTTCGGGTAGGACGCCGAAAACTTCTTCAGGATGCCCGGCAGCAGGGACGAGGCATAGTCGTCGGGCACGCCGATCACCACACGGCCGGTGATGTCGGGGCGCACCACCGCGGCCCAGGCTTCCTCACGCAGGGCCAGCATGCGCCGCGCGAAGCTCAGCAGGACTTCGCCGTCCTGGGTCGGGGTGACGCTGCGCGGATTGCGCACGAACAGCGGCTTGCCGAGCGCGTTCTCGAGCGTCTTGATCTGCATGCTCACCGCCGATTGCGAGCGATGCACGACTTCCGCCGCGCGGCTGATATTGCCGGTGTCGGCCACCGCCACGATCATGGCCAGCACGTCCAGGTCCAGGGCTTTCATTTGCTATCAGATAATCTAATGGATGCGATCAATATTATGCGATTTTCTTGATCCCGTGTGTCGGGCATAGTGGCGTCAAAGGAGCACTACCATGAACGCACGAGTAAATATCCACATGCCTTACGTGACGACCGGCGCCGGCGAGCCGCTGCTGTTCGTGCACGGTTCGCTGTGCGACTACCGCTACTGGAACAGCCAGACCGCCGTCCTGTCGCAGCAGTTCCAGTGCGTTTCGGTGAGCCTCAGCCACTACTGGCCGGTGGCCGATGCGTCCGCGCAGGGCGAGTTCGGCTGGCAGGCGCACGTCGACGAACTGGCCGGCTTCATCGCGGCGATGGGGCTCGGCCCGGTGCACCTGGTGGGGCATTCGCGCGGCGGCTGCGTCGCCTTCCACCTGGCGCGCCAGTATCCGCAGCTGGTCAGGAGCCTGACCCTGGCCGATCCGGGCGGCCCGCTGCAGATCGAGGGCACGCCGCCGGCGGCGCTGCCGTCCGCCACCGAACGCCTGCGCGCGGAGGTCGCGGACCTGATCGCCCAAGGGGCGGTCGAGGCTGGCCTGGAGATGTTCGTCGACTCGGTCAGCATGCCCGGCATCTGGAAACGCAGCTCTTCCCAGTTCCGCGCGATGGCGGCCGACAACGCGGCCACGCTGCCGAAGCAGTTTCGCGATCCCTTGCCGGCCTACACCCGCGCCGATGCGGCCGGGGTGCGGTGCCGGACGCTGTTGATCGCCGGCGAACGCAGCCCGCGCATGTACCGCAACAACGTCGACAAGCTGGCCGAATGGATCCCGCAGGCGGAGCGGCAGACCATCAGCGGCGCCTCGCACGGCATGAACGTCACGCATCCGGCCTCGTTCAACCGCCTGATCGGCGCCTTCGCCAGCGCATAACCTTATCTGCCTAGTCCAGCCACGGATGGGCCGTCAGCCAGCGGCCCAGCTCATTGTCGTTGGCGCACTGCAGCTTGCTGAAGATGTTGGCGCGGTGGGTTTCCACCGAGCGCGGGCCGCAGGGCGGCACCAGGATGCGGGCGATCTCCTTGTTCGGCTGGCCCAGGCCCACCAGGCGCGCCACTTCGCGTTCGCGCGGCGTCAGCTCGGCCCATAGGCGCAGCGCCTGCGCACGCGCGCGCGCCTGGGCGATGGCAGCCGGCAGCTTGTCCAGCAGCTGCTGGGTGTCCGGTTTTTCGACCCAGTCGTAGGCGCCGCGCCGCACTGCCTCCAGCGCGGTCGGGATGTCGCCGTGCGCGGACAGGAACAGGGTCACCAGCGGGCTGTGCTCGGCCAGCAGGCGTTCGAACACGGCCAGGCCGCTCATGCCGCCCATGCGCAGGTCGAGGATCACGCAGCCCGGCTGGCGCATGTCGACGGCCTCGAGGAAGGCTTCGCCGGACTCGAAGGCCTGCACCGCCAGGCCCTGGGAAAACAGCAGCAGCAGCAGTGAACGGCGCAAGGCTTCGTCGTCGTCGACGACGTACAGGGTCAGCGGCAGGTCTTTCATGGTGCTCATGATAGCGCAGGCAGCGTGAAGGAAAAGGCGGCGCCGCCGTCCGGGCGGTTTTCGACGGTCATGAAACCGCCGTGGGCTTCGACGATGGTGCGGCAGATGTTCAATCCCAGGCCCAGGCCGTCGGCCCGGGTGGTGAAGAAGGGGGCGAACACCTGTTCCATCTGCTCGGGCGGAATGCCGGGCCCGCGGTCGGCGACGCTGACCCGCAGTCCTTCATCGACGCGGCGGGTCCCGAGCTCGATGATGCGGGGCTTGGGCCGGTCCTGTATCGCGTGCATCGCATTGTGGATCAGGTTGACCAGCACCTGTTCGAGCAGCACCCGGTCGCCGCGCAGCGGGGCGTCGGCGCCGTCCAGCGTCAGGCGCAAGGCGATGTCCTGGCCTTGCAGCTCGGGCTTGAGCAGCGTCTCGACGTGGGTGACGACGCTCGCCATGGTCAGGTTTTCATAATGCGCCCGCTGCGGGTTGATGAAGGCGCGCACCCGCTTGACGATTTCGCTGGCGCGCTTCGACTGCTCCACGATCTCGTCCAGCGCCCCGGGCAGCATGTCGGCGGCCCCGCGCGCGGCAAGGGCGCGCGCCGCGACCGCGAAATTCGACAGCGCCATCAGCGGCTGGTTCAGTTCGTGTGCCAGCGTGGAAGCCATCTCGCCGACGCTCGCCAGGCGCGCGCTGCGCTGCAGGCGCAATTCCTGGTCGCGCTGCCGGGCCTCGGCCTGCTTCTGGGCGGTGATGTCGACCACGGAGCTCATCCAGCCGCGGTGCACGCCCTGGGCGTCGACCAGCGGCGCCGCGTAGACCATGGTGATCACGTCGTGCCCGTCCTTGTGGCGGATACGCGATTCGAAGCCGTGCGGCGCGGCCCGTCCCTGCAGGGCGTCGTCGCTTTCGCGCGCCTGCTTCTCCAGGTCGTCCGGGTGCCAGTAGGGGTAGGGCGGGCGGCGCCCGAGCAGTTCTTCCGCGCTGTAGCCGACCATCGCGCACAGGGCCGGATTGACGTAGATGATCTTGCCGTCCGGGTCGCGCGCCCGCATGCCCACCAGCAGCGAGTCTTCCATCGCCTTGCGGAAGGCGTGGGCTTCCTCGAGGTCGCGGGTGCGCTCTTCGACCCGGCGTTCCAGCTCGAGCCGCGCGGCGCGCTGCTCGACGAAGCGTTTTTCGCGCAGGCGCAAGTACAGCACGCCGAGCAGCAGCAGCGCCGCCGCCAGTGCGCCGAGCGCGAGCGCGGCCTGGCGCGCCTGCAGCACTTCCTTCATGTCGGTGGTGACGGTCAGGGTCCAGCCCAGCTCCGGCAGCGGCGTGTCCAGGGCCAGCAGCTTCATGCGGCGGCCGTCGACGTCGGTGCGCAGGACGTAGCCGGGCGTGTCGCTGCGCGGCTGGATCTGCCAGGGCAGGATCTCGAAGCGCCCGCGGCTGCCGTACTGGCCGTGCTCGGCCACCCAGCGCGCCTCCGCCGGCGGGACCGGACGGATCGCGTGGAACAGCCAGGCCGGCACGGCGCTCAGAAACACGATGCCGCGGCTATCCCGCAGCAGCACCGGCTCGGGGCCGCGCATCCAGGCCGCCTGCAGCGGCTCCAGGCTGATCTTGACCACCATGACGCCGACGATCGCGCCCTGTGCTCGCACGGGTTCCGCGATGAACAGGCCGGACTGGCCAGTGGTGAGGCCGAGGCCATAGAACAGGCCGCGCCGGCCCTGCAGCGCGTCTTCGAAATACGGGCGCTGGCGGTAGGACTGGCCGACGAAGCTGGACGGCAGGTTCCAGTTGCTGGCGGCGAGGGTGAGTCCGGCGCGGTCGACCAGATACAGCGCGGCGGCGCCGGTGGTCGACTGCAGGTCGGCGAAGTAGGCGTTGACGCGCGCCTGCAGGGCCGCGTCGCTTGGCGTGCGCAGCAGCTGCTGCACGTCCGGGTGGCGGGCGGCGGCGTGCGGCAGGAAATTGTGCTTCTCGACGATACCGCGCAGGCCCAGCGCGTTGGCGGCGGCGGCCTGGCGCAGGGCTTCGGTCCGGGATTGCAGTTCGCGCTGCTCGGCCCAGCTTCCCGAGGCCGCGATCAGGACCAGCGCGGCGACGGCGGCCAGCAGCTTGCGCCAATGGTGAGTGATGAACATCGGCAGACGATAACAGCTGCACCGGCGCTTGAAAACACCCCTCCGTAGTTTTACGGAGGCCGCGGCGACGAGATTGCGGATGCGCGCCGGCCTGCCTGCCGCGATAGTGGAGGCCTTCAAAAAGAGGAGACAACAATGAACACTGTCACGACAAAAACGGCCCTCGACGACCGTGTCGAGGCCGGCGAACGCATTTCCGGCAAGCGCCTGCGCGCGATCTTCGTCGGCTCCGCCGGCAACCTGGTCGAGTGGTTCGACTTCTACTGCTATTCGGCCTTCGCGCTGTACTTCGCCAGTTCCTTCTTCCCGAAGCAGGACCCGACCGCGCAGATGATGTCCACGGCCGGCATCTTCGCCCTCGGCTTCTTCGTGCGCCCGATCGGCGGCATCCTGTTCGGCCACATCGGCGACCGCCTGGGCCGCAAGAAGGCGCTGATGACCTCCGTGCTGCTGATGTGCTTCGGCTCCCTGCTGATCGCCTGCGCGCCGACCTATGCGACGGCCGGCATCCTCTCGCCCTGCATCCTGCTGCTGGCGCGCCTGCTGCAGGGCCTGAGCCTGGGCGGCGAGTACGGCGCCAGCGCGACCTACCTGTCGGAGATGGCGGATTCGAAGCACCGCGGCTTCTACACCAGCTTCCAGTACGTGACCCTGATCGGCGGCCAGCTGATGGCGCTGCTCCTGCTGCTGGTCCTGCAGCGCTACCTGCTCGATGCCGAACAGCTGAAGGCCTGGGGCTGGCGCATTCCCTTCGTGGTCGGCGCCTGCCTGGCATTGCTGGCCCTGCGCATGCGCCACGACATGCCGGAGACCCAGTCCTTCGAAGCCGCGCGCAAGAAGGCCAAGCCGATGGGCGGCCTGAAGCAGCTGGCCCAGCACCCGAAGGAAGTCCTGCTGGTGGTCGGCCTGACCATGGGCGGCACGCTGGCCTTCTACGTCTACACCACCTACATGCAGAAGTTCCTGCGCCTGTCGGTCGGCCTGACCGATGCCCAGACCACCGCCGTCTCGGCCGCCTCGCTGCTGTTCGCGATGTGTCTGCAGCCGCTGTACGGCGCGCTGTCCGACCGCATCGGCCGCCGTCCGCTGCTGGTGGGCTTCGCGCTGCTCGGCACCCTGTTCACGGTGCCGCTGTTGACCGCGATCCGCAATGCCACCGGCCCGTGGGAAGCCTTCCTCCTGATCGCCTGCGCCTGGATCATCGTCAGCGGCTACACCTCGATCAATGCGCTGGTGAAGGCCGAGCTGTTCCCGGCCTCGATCCGCGCCACCGGCGTCGGCGTGCCCTACGCCTTCGCGGTGTCGGTGTTCGGCGGCACCGCCGAGTACCTGGCGCTGTGGTTCAAGTCGGAGCAGATGGAGAGCGGTTTCTACTGGTACGCGACCGCGGTGATCGCCTGCACCCTGATCGTCTGCTGGTTCATGCGCGACACCAGCAAGCAGTCGCAGATCGATGCCGAGATGAAGGCTTGATCAACGCCGGAAGCGCACATCCTCCTGCACCACCGGCGCGTCGCCCTTCGTCGGCGCGCCTGGTTTGCCTTTCTTCGGCTTCTTGGGCTTTTTGACGATCTGGCCGCTGGCATTCGTCTCCGGCACCCGGTGATCGGGCGCGAAGCCGGGTTCCTCGCGGCGCTCCAGCGTCTGCTTCGTCAGCATCTCGATCGCCGCCAGTTGCTGCACTTCGTCGGCGCAGACCAGCGACACGGCTTCGCCCGAGGCGCCGGCGCGGCCGGTGCGGCCGCTGCGGTGCACATAGTCCTCGGCGACGATCGGCAGGTCGACGTTGACCACCACCGGCAGCTCGTCGATGTCGAGGCCGCGCGCGGCGACGTCGGTGGCGACCAGGATTTTCACTTCGCCGGCCTTGAAACGCTCCAGCGCACGCAGGCGTGCCGGCTGCGGTTTATCGCCGTGGATCGAGTCGGCTGAGATACCTTTCGCTTCGAGCAGCTCGACCAGCTGGTCGACGCCCTTGCGGGTCTTGACGAAGGCCAGCGCCTGCGGCCAGGCGTGGCGCTTCAGCAGGTGCAGGAACAGTTCGGGCTTGCGCTTCTTGTCGACCGGGACGATCCACTGGCGGATCGCCTTGACCGTCGTGTTGCGCGGCGTGGCTTCGATGCTGACCGGGTCGCGCAGCAGCTTGGTGGCCAAGGTGCGGATCGGGTCCGAGAAGGTGGCCGAGAACAGCAGGGTCTGGCGGCGCTTGGGCAGCAGGGCCAGCAACTGGTCGATGTCGCGCGAGAAGCCGAGGTCGAGCATGCGGTCGGCTTCGTCCAGCACCAGGGTCTGCACCTGGTTCATGCGCAGCGCGTTCTGACGCTGCAGGTCGAGCAGGCGGCCGGGCGTGGCCACCAGCACGTCGACGCCCTTACGCAAGCGCATCATCTGCGGATTGATGCTGACGCCGCCGTAGGCGACCATGGTGCGCAGCGGCAGGCCTGCGCCATACGCGCGCACGCTTTCGTGCACCTGCTCGGCCAGCTCGCGGGTCGGTACCAGCACCAGGGCGCGTGCCGAGTTGCTATTCACCTGCATCCCGTCCATTACCAGCCGCTGCAGCAGCGGCAGGGCGAAGCCGGCGGTCTTGCCGGTGCCGGTCTGGGCGGCGGCCATCACGTCGCGGCCGGCCAGCACGGCCGGAATCGCCTGCGACTGCACGGCAGTGGGCGCTTTATAGGAAAGGGACTCGAGGGTGCGGACGATCTGGTCGATCAGGCCGAGCGAAGCAAACGACATGGGCAGGGAATCTTGTTATTGGTGAGAAGGCGATAGTGTACCGTGCCGCAGACGTGTGCGGCGGCAATCGCCGGGCGTGGGGCGCCGGGCTCAGGGCGCGATGAGGACCGAGGCCGACAGGTCGACCGTCGGCTTGACCGGTTCGCGCCGGTCCTGGCAGGCCACCGCCATCAGGCAGACCAGGACCAGCAGGCTCCAGCGCAAAGGATGCTTGTGCATGATGTCCCTCCTTGCACTTATCCTAGCGCCGAACGCCGGATAAATCAAAAGCGGTAGTTCAGGCTGGCGCGCAGCACCGGGTAGACCTTCAGGCTGTCGACGTCATCCGCCAGGCGCAGGCGCTCGACCGCGACGTCCTTGAACAGGATCTCGCAGGCTTCCTTCGAGACCGTGCAGCCATAGCTGCCCAGGTTCACGTTCGGGTTGCCCATGAAGAAGGCGCCGAGGTCGGCGTTGAAGCTCCAGTGGCTTTTGTTCGTGTTCGCCAGCGCATTGCCCCAGCCGATGCCGAGGTAGGGCGCGGCCTTGCGGTAGTCGATGCGGCCTTTCAGGATGCCGGCGCTGGCGGTCGAATAGGTATGGCCGTTCAGCGTGAGCTGGCCCAGCTGGTTGCCCTGGGCGGTGGCGTCGAAGCGGTTGCCGTTGTAGACCAGGCCGCCGGTCAGGTGGAAGGGGCTGCCGTCGCGCAGATACCAGTCGAACAGGACATCGAAGGTTTGCAGCTCGCCCTTGATCGCATAGTCGACGCCGCCGGTAGTGCGGTCGAAGTTGTGGTTGAACATGTTGGCGCCGAAGCGGCCGTTCAGGTTACTTTCCATCGGAACGACCAGGTGGAAGCCGGCGCCGGTGGTGCCGAGGTCCGCGGTGATGCCGACCTGCGCCTGGGCGGCGCCGGTGAGGAGGAGGGCGCCAGCCAGCGGGAGGTATTTCAGGAACATCGTTTTGCCTTCAGGATTCGGGAGGAGAAAAGGGAGTGCAGCAGGCGATTGTATCGGTAACGGATGTAATTATGTGTTGCAGCGTACTGAACGCAACATTTCGTTTGGTAAACTCGCCACATTGTTATATGGAGGGAAACCCATGAAGAACATCGTCTTCGGTTTGGCGCTTGCCGCCGCATCCGTGGTCCCGGCCCTGGCCCAGACCAATGTCAGCATCAGCGTCGGCCAGCCCGGCTTCTACGGCCGCGTCGACATCGGCGATTTCGCGCCGCGGCCCGTGCTGTACGCCCCGCAGCCGGTGATCGTGCGCCAGGCGCCGCACTACGTGGCCGAGCCGATCTATCTGCGTGTCCCGCCGGGCCACCGCAAGCACTGGTCCAAATTCTGCGGCCGCTACGATGCCTGCGGCCGTCGGGTGCTGTTCGTGCGCGACGACTGGTACACCAACACCTATGTGCCGCGCTACCGCGAACACTTCCATGGCCACGGCGGCCGCCGTCCGGACGTGCGTGTGGTCGAGCGCGTCGAGTACCGCGACCATGACCGCGGCCACGGCCGTGGTCACGGCGGACCGGGCCGTTGGGAAGAGCACGGCCGCGGCCATGGCGACGGTCCAGGACGCGGTCACGGTCACGGCGAAGGTCATGGCGGCGGCCACGGCCGCGGTCACGACTGAAGAGCCGGTTCGGCCGCGCCAGCGGCTTTTCCGCCTCCGTAGTAAACTGCCCTTGTTAGCCCGACAAGGAGGTAGATTTGCATAGCGAGATCGTGATCGTAGGAGGCGGGGCAGGCGGGCTTGAACTCGCCTGCAAGCTGGGCCGCAAGCTGGGCCCGTCGAAGGTGATGCTGGTCGACAGCCGGCTCTACCACGTCTGGAAGCCCTCGCTGCACGAGGTGGCGGCCGGCACCCTGGACATCCACCAGGAGGGCCTGTCCTACCAGATGCTGGCCCATGACCGCGGATTCACCTTCGTGTACGGCGCCATGACGGCGCTCGATCACGGCGCGCGAACCATCGCCGTGGGCGCGGTGAGCGCCGCCAGCGATGGCGAAGAGATCTTTCCCGCTCGCACCATTTCCTACGGCAAGCTGGTGATCGCGGTCGGCAGCACCTCCAATTACTTCGGCGTGCCCGGCGCGCGCGAACACACGATTTCCCTGAACGCCACCGAGGATGCGGAGCGCTTCCGCCTGCGCCTGTTGCGCCTGCTGGCCCAGGCCGCCGAGGCCAAGGGCGAGGGCGCGTCGAATCCGGGCGTGGCGGTCGCCAAGGCGGTCGGCAGCGGCACCTTCGAATCCGGCGTGGTCGCATCCGATGCGGCCGGGGCCGGGGCGCGTTCGGCCACCGCGGACGCGACCCTGAGCGCCAACGCCGCCGGCGACACCGCGGTCACGGACGCCGGCCTGGTCCCGAACCGTCCCGCCAGCGGGCTGGACATCGTGATCATCGGCGGCGGCGCCACCGGCGTCGAACTGGCCGCCGAGCTGCGCGAAGCTTCCGGCGCCTACGCCGCCTACGGTTTCAATCGCCTGCAGGTGCAGCGCGACGTGCGCATCACCTTGCTCGAGGGGGCGCCGCGCATCCTGGCGCCGTTGCCCGAACGGGTGTCCGCTTCGGCCACGCGCCTGCTCGACGAACGCGCGATCCGCGTGGTCACCAACTGCCGGGTCACGCAGATCGACGCCCATCGCGTGACCGACAATGCGGGCCAGATCTATCCGTCCGACATCTGCGTGTGGGCGGCCGGTATCCGCGCGCCGGAATTCCTCGGCTCGCTGGGGCTGCCGGTCACCAAGGGCGGCGCCATCGAAGTCGATGGTCACCTCCGGGTCAAGGGCGTGGAAGGGGTGTATGCGCTGGGCGATTGCGCCGCCTGCGTCGACGGCAGCGGCAAGCCGGTACCGCCGCGCGCCCAGGCCGCGCACCAGCAGGCGGATTACCTGCTGAAAACCTTCATGAACATGGAAAAGGGGCATCCGCCGCCGAAAGACCCCTACGTCTACAAGGATTACGGTTCGCTGGTCTCGATCGGTCACCGGACCACGGTCGGCAATCTGATGGGCTCGCTACGCGCGACCTGGTTCGTGGAAGGCTTCATGGCGCGCATCATGTACCTGAGCCTGCACCTGATGCATCACCAGGCCATCCTGGGCTCGATGCGGACTGGGGTGCTGGCGGTGGCGCGCTTCCTGATCCGGCGGACGACGCCGCTGGTCAAGCTGCACTGAACTACCCCGTCGTTCCGGCGAAATACACCGTCGTTCCCGCGAAATACACCGTCGTTCCCGCGCAGGCGGGAACCCAAGTTCGACAAGCCGTCGAGACATGTACAACTTGGATTCCCGCCTGCGCGGGAATGACGTTGTTTCTTTCGCGGGAATGACGTTGTTTCTTTCGCGGGAATGAAGTTGTTTCTTTGGCGGGAATGACGTTGTTTCTTTAGCGGAAGCGACGTTGGTCTATTGCTTCGGCAGGATCAGGGTCAGCGCCGTGCCGCCTTCCGGCCCCGGTCCGAGGGTCAGGCTGCCGCCCAGCAGGCCGGCGCGCTCGCGCAGCAGGCGCAGGCCGTGGCAGCGCATCGACGCTCCCGCGTCCGTCGCCGGTCCGACACCGTTGTCGCGCACCGTCAGCATTGCCTGATCGCCGTCGTCGTCGAGGATCACCTCGACTTCGCTGGCCTGGGCGTGCGCGGCGATGTTGCGCAGGCCTTCCTCGGCGGCGCGCAGCAGGGCCACGCCCTGCGCACGTGAATACTCGGGTTCCTCGTCCGGCAGGCTGGCGCGCGCCTTGATGCCGTGCTCGCGGCCCCATTCCACCACCAGCTCGGCGATGGCCGCCTTCGGGCCGAGGAATTCGAGTTTGTCGTTCCACAGCGCCAGCTGCATCTTGCGGTTGGTTTCGATGATGTTGTTGAGCAGCTGCTTCATCTGCGCGGCGCGGTCGCGCTGCGGCTGTTCCTTCAGGTGCGAAGACAGCAGGCCCAGGTGCATGGTCAGCGCCGTCATCGACGAGCCGAGGCTGTCGTGCAGGCGGCGCGCCAGCTGGCGGCGCTCCTCGTCCCAGCAGGTCGTGAGATGGCCGAGCAGCTCGGTCAGTTCCGCGACGCGCGCGGCCGGGTCGCCATCCTGAGCGGGTGAAGGGGGGAGGGGTGCCGAAGCTTTCATAAAAGCAACCAATTAATGTTTCCCAAAATGATACAACAGCTTGGCTTGGGACGGCGCGCAGGAAATACCGAATGTGTGTTTCCGTACAGTCGCGGGGGTAGTCTTGGGCGAAGCTGTTGTCACTGCTTCAAGCGCAGCTATCCAATCACAAGGGGGAAATACCATGACCACCAAGTCCAATGCCACTTCCGGCAACGCCGCCAAAAACGCCGCCATCCAGGCTGCCGGCATCACCGGCCAGGACGCGATCGCGCTGCTGACCGCCGACCACCGCGAAGTCTCCGAGATGTTCAAGCAATTCGAGGAACTGAGCGATCGCGCCAAGGCCAGCAAGCAGAAGCTGGTGCAGAAGATCTGCAACGAACTGATCGCCCACACCCAGATCGAAGAAGAAATCTTCTATCCGGCGGTGCGCGAGGATGTGAAGGATTCCGACGACATGGTCGACGAAGCCGTGGTCGAGCACCAGGCCGCCAAGGACCTGATCAAGCAACTGCAGGAAATGGATCCGGACGAAGACCTGTACGACGCCAAGGTCAAGGTGCTGGGCGAGGAAATCGAGCACCACGTCAAGGAAGAGGAAGAAGAGATGTTCAAGCAGGCCAAGAAGAGCGGCCTGGACATGGTGGCGCTGGGCCAGGAAATGGCGCAGCGCAAGCAGGAAATCCTGTCGACCCTGTAACAAAAAAGCCTGCGATTGCAGGCTTTTCTTTTATGCGTTGGCCGGCTCGGCCAGCTGCTGGAGCAGGGTGACCAGGTCCACCGGCTTGACCAGGTGCAGGTCGAAGCCCGCTTCCAGCACCCGGCGCTGGTCTTCGGCCAGGCCATAGCCGGTGAGGGCGATCAGGCGGATGTCGGCCGTGTCCGGATGCTGGCGCAGCCGGCGTGCCACTTCGTAGCCGTCGATGCCGGGCAAGCCGATATCGACCAGGGCCACGCCGGGCAGCTCGGCGCAGGCCAGCCGCACGCCTTCCAGGCCATCGCGCGCCTGCAGTACCGGATACCCATAGGAACCCAGCATGGTCGCCATCATCTCGCGGCCATCGTCATTGTCTTCGATCAGCAGCACGGTCGGCTTGGCCGCGGCCGCGACGGTACTGGCCGGCGCGTCGATCGCCGCGGTCGGTTCGGCGCGCGGCAGACGGATCTCGAAGGTCGAGCCCTTGCCGCTGCCGCCGCTGGTGGCGCTGACGCTGCCGCCATGCAGCTCGACCAGGCGCCGCACCAGCGACAGGCCGATACCCAGCCCGCCCTGCGAACGGTCGATCGAGATCGAACCCTGCACGAATACGTCGAACACCTGCGGCAGCAGGTCAGGCGGAATGCCGACCCCGGAATCGCGCACGGTCAGCACGACGTCCTCGCCGACGCTGTCGACGGCAATCTCGATCTGGCCGCCGCCCGGCGTGTATTTCAGCGCATTGTCGATCAGGTTGGTGGCGATCTGCTCCAGGCGCGTCGGGTCGCCGTCGACCCAGCCGGCGTTTATCCGGCTGTCCAGCTGGTAGCCGGCGGTGCGGCCGGTGGCGCGGAAGGTGTCCAGGCAGCTCGAGACCAGCGGGCCGATGTCGATGCGCTTCCTGGACAGCAGGATCTTGCCCGACATCGCGCGCGACAGGTCCAGCAGGTCGTCGACGATGCGCGACAGGTGCTGGGTCTGGCGCTGGATGATCAGGCGCGCGCGCGACACCGATTCGGCGCCGGCGCCCGGCATGCCGAGCAGGGAAGAGGCGCTGCTGATGGCCGACAGCGGATTGCGCAGCTCGTGCCCCAGCATCGCCAGGAATTCGTCCTTGGCGCTGCTTTTGCGCTCGGCTGCGCGGCGTTCTTCCATTTCGCGCACCAGGCGCTTGTTGGTGGCGGTCAGCTCGGTGGTGCGCTGCGACAGCTTTTCGGCCTGGCGCTTGAGCTGCTCGTTCTTGGTGGCCAGCGCCACGAACACCTGCACCTTGGCGCGCAGCACCTGCGGAATGACCGGCGTGAACAGGAAGTCGGCGGCGCCGCGCTGGTAAGCCTTCAGGCGGTCGATCTCGTCGGCCAGGAAAGCCGTGACGAAGATGATCGGGATGTCGGCCGAGCGCGGGCGCTGGTGGATCGCTTCGGCGGTTTCGAAGCCGTCCATGCCGGGCATGTTCACGTCCAGCAGGATCACGGCGAAATCGTGGCGCAGGACCTGGCGCAGCGCATCCTGGCCCGACCGGGCCGACAGCACTTCATAGTGGCTTTCCTCGGCCCACTGATCGAGCAGGCTGGTGAGCGCCAGCAGACTGGCGGCATCGTCGTTGACGACGAGGATCTTTGGCTTATCGGTGTTGGGCACGGCTTGTCGGGCTGTCAGACGGGTGGTCGAGGCGCTGTATTCACAAACTTTGCAAAGGATAGCAGATGGTTTCCCATTGCAAAATAAATCTGCAAAAAGTGTTGCAATTGGTCATGATAACACGGCCAAATAAAGACAAAAAATCAATCGTGCGCGCCCTTGGAACACGGTTCGGTGCCGCACATACGCAGTGCGGAAGTTTGTGAGATAGTGAAAACGACAGGCGACAACTTGAAAGGACAACCATGAATATTCAAATCATCGTTAACGATACGCACCACGACAAATGCTTCCGCGAACTGGTTGACCAGCCAGTCACGGCCCTGCGCGGCATGACCGAGCAGCAGGCCACCGCTCTGCGCGACGCCTTCGGCATCAACACCATCGGTGAGCTCGCAGAACTCAAGGCCGTCAAATGGGCCCGTGCCATCCGCACCATGGCTTCGGCCGAGTCTGAGCCGAGCAGCAATGTCGCCAAAGAAGCCCTGATCGACGACGCCGTCGAGATGACCTTCCCGGCCAGCGACCCGGTGGCGATCGAATCCAGCATCACCCGCATCGAAGTGGCGCCGGAAAAGGTCGACGCCAGCTCGGATCACCAGGGCGCCGCCGCCATCGAGGCGCACAACCAGCAAACCATCGGTTCGAATGCACTTGGACCGGGCGGGGAGAAGACGGCCGGCGCGGCCTGATTTTCCGTTTGTTGTAGAGGCAGGCGCATCTGGAAACGGCTGCGCCTGTTTTTTTTGCGTACGTCATTCCCGCGCAAGCGGGAATCCATGCTGAGTATCAGAATTCTGTATATTGGATGAATTTCGGCGATTCCGGAGTACACGACTCCGGATATTCGGTATGGATTCCCGCCTGCGCGGGAATGACGTGCAGGCGGGAACGACGTTGGAAGATTCGGGAGTACCGCCTATTTAATTGATCAGCGATGCTGCGCCAGCTCCGCCGGTGCCGACGGCGAGTTCACCGGCGGTACGGAGGGCTTCACGGCCTGGGCCGCCTGGCGGGCCGCATTGCCGTTCGCGCAGTAGCGGTTCTTGCCGGCGCGCTTGGCTTCGTACAGGGCGTAGTCGGCGATGCTGATCAGGTCGGTAACGTTTTCGGCATCGTCCGGATACATGCTGATGCCGATGGATACATGCTGATGCCGATACTGGTCGACAGCTGCAGGGTCAGGTCGTTGATGAAGAAGGGCTCGGACAGCGCCTCGACCAGCTTGGCGGCCGGCCCCTGGGCGTCGCCCAGGCTGTGGATGTCGCCGAGCAGGACGATGAATTCGTCGCCGCCCAGGCGCGCCACCGTGTCTTCCTTGCGGGAATTGGACAGCAGGCGCTGCGACACCATCTTCAGGATCTCGTCGCCATAGGCGTGGCCGTAGGTGTCGTTGATCGCCTTGAAACCGTCCAGGTCCAGGTACATGACCGCCGCCTTGTGGTGGTTGCGGTTGGCGTGCTGCAGCGCGGTCTCGATGCGGTCTTCCAGCAGCCGGCGGTTGGGCAGGCCGGTGAGGGCGTCGTGCAGCGCCAGTTCCTGCTGGGCACGGCTGTACTGGGCCAGTTCCTTGTAGAGCAGGCGCACTTCGAGCATGTTATGGATGCGCTTGTGCACTTCCAGCAGATCGAAAGGTTTGCTGATGAAGTCGCGGGCGCCGGCTTCGAGGGCCGCGATCTTGAAACTCGGCTGGGCCGTCAGGGCCAATACCGGCAAATAACCGCCTTGTTCAATTTCCTTCAGTCCCTTCATCACCTGGAAACCATTCAGGCCAGGCATTTGCAGGTCGAGGAGGATCAGATCGTAGTTGTGTTCGCGATGCAATGGGCATACCTGCTCCGGCAGCATCGTCGAGCTGACGTCGGTGTAGCCTTCTTCCTTCAATATCTCCTCCATGAGTTCGATATTGTCGGGCGAATCGTCTACAACCAAAATCTTTGCGTTCAGAATGTCTTGGCGGCTGGGCATGCTTACTCTCGTCAAATCAAGGCTGACGGTCCGGACAGTATTGCTCCGAACCCACCTTACTACAACTTTTCACAGTCTAGCAAATGCCGCAGAATTTCTTGTAGGACAGCGCCGCGTGCGTTGGTAGGAACAGCAACACATGTTAGCGGACGCTATTTTGGCCCACGGCAGGCGCTGCCACACGGTGCACCAGCGGCGCCGTCGGGCCGACTACCGAGGCCACGGTCGCGATCAATTCGCTGGGCTCGACCGGTTTCGAAATATGCGCCGAGAACCCGGCTTCGAGCGCCCGCAGCCGGTCTTCCGAGCGGGCGAACGCGGTCAGCGCGATGGCCGGCACATGGCCGCCCTGTTCGCGCGGCAGGTGACGAATCCAGTCGAGCAGCTCGAAACCGTCGACGTCGGGCATGCCGAGGTCGCTGATCAGGAGATTCGGCGCCGTTTCCTGGAAGCGGGCAAAGGCTTCGCGCGCGCTGGCGGCCACGTGCACGCTCGCACCGCAATCGGTCAGGATGCGCTTGATCAGTTCGCGGTTGTCGCGGTCGTCGTCGACCACCAGGGCGTCGACGCCGTTGAGGTTGCGTACCGTCATGTCCGGCGTGCTCGGGTTCGGCAGGATCATCGCGGCGCGCGCGGAACGGGCCGGCGCCGGCTGCTGCTTGGTCAACGGCAATTCGATGGTGAAGCTGGCGCCGCGGCCTTCGCCGGGGCTCTCGGCGCGTACAGTGCCGCCATGCTGTTCGATCAATTGCTTGACGATGGCCAGACCCAGGCCCAGGCCGCCATGGCGGCGCGTCATCGAGGCGTCGGCCTGGCGGAAGCGCTCGAACACATGGGTGATGAACTCGGGCTTGATGCCGGCACCGTTGTCGCGCACGGTGATGACCACGTTGGCGTCGTTGCGCGCCAGGATGACTTCGACCAGGCCGTCGCGCGGGGTGAACTTGATCGCGTTCGACAACAGGTTCCACACCACCTGCTGCAGGCGCGCCGGATCGCCGGCGACCAGGCCCGGCTCGCCCGTGTAATGCTTCTCGATGCGGATGTTCTTGGCGTCGGCCGCCGGACGCACGGTTTCGACCGCGGCGTCGATGAAGCCGGTCGGGCCGATCACCTGCATGTCGAGCAGCACCTTGCCCGAGGTAATCCGGCTCATGTCCAGCAAGTCCTCGATCAGCTGGGCCTGGGCGCGGGCGTTGCGCTCGATGGTTTGCAAGCCCTTGGCCAGGTCGTTCTGGTCGCGTCCGCCGCGGCGCAGCACCTGGGCCCAGCCGAGAATCGCCGACAGCGGCGTGCGCAGCTCGTGCGACAGCGTGGCCAGGAACTCGTCCTTCATCTGGCTGGTACGTTCCGCCTCGGCGCGCGCCAGGCACTCGTTCTCGAGCAGCACCTTGCGCTCCTCGGCGGCGCGCTGGGCCGCCTCGTACAGGCGCGCATTGTCGATCGCGACCGCGGCCTGGGCGGCAATACCGCGCACGATGCGCTCGGTGCGTTCGGTGAATACGCCGGCTTCCGGATGGCCGAAGAACATGGTGCCCAGCACCTCGCCGGAATGCGCCACCACCGGCACCGCCAGGTAGCTGCGCACTGGCGGATGCCCGGCCGGCAGCCCGAACGGCGAGCGGCTCTGGAAACGCGGGTCCCTGGAGATGTCGTCGGCGCGGATCAGCCCCAGGTCCGGCACGCCCGGCCCGAACAGGGCGTTCGAGCCATGGTCGCCGAAGGGTTCGAATTCGACGGTGCTGGCGCCGGAGACCGTGTACAGCGAGAACAGCTTGTCCTCGCTGCCGTCGCGGCCGACATACAGGAAAGCGCCGTGGCGGGCGCCGGCGATACCGGTGGCGGCGTCGGTGGCGGCCTGCAGCAGCGCGTGCAGTTCGCGTGTGGAGGCGAGGGCGCTGCCGGTGCTGTTCAACAGCTCGAGCACGTGCGATTCGTCGCGCAGCGCCTGCTCGGCGCGCTTGACTTCGTCGACGTCGGTATTCGTGCCGAACCAGCGCACCACCCGTCCGTGACGGTCGCGTACCGGATTCACGCGCGTCAGGAACCAGCGGTATTTGCCGTCGGCGCCGCGGATCGGGTATTCCATCTCGAAAGGATCGCCGCTGCGCACGCTGGCCTGCCAGCGCTCCAGCACCAGCGGCAGCACGCTCGGTTCGCAGGTCGATTGCCAGCCCCAGCCGACCACCTGGTCGGGCGTGGTGCCGGTGTAGTCGAACCAGCGTTCGTTGAACCAGACGATGGCGCCGTCGGCCTGGGCCATCCAGGCCAGCTGGGGAATCGTGTTGGCCAGGGCGCGCAGCACTTCCTCGCTCTGGCGCAGGGTGTCTTCGGCGCTCTTGCGGGCGCTGATGTCCTGCACCACGCCGGTCATGCCGAGCACGCCTTCGCGGCGGGTCGGGTCGGCGTAGTCGGCGCGTCCGACCAGGGTCACCCAACGCGTCTCGCCATTCTCGCCGAGCAGGCGGCATTCCAGTTCGAGCTCGCTCTGGCCGGCAAAGGCCTGCAGCACGGCGCGGCGCACGGCTTCGCGGTCGTTCGGATCGAGGCGGGCACGCAGTTCGGTCCAGGCCAGCGGGATCTCGGCCGGCAGGCCGAAGATGGCGGCGGCGCGCTCGCCCAGGGTCAGGCGGTCGCTCGCGGCATCCCAGCGCCAATCGCCGAGGCCGCCGGCGGCCAGGGCCACCTGCAGGCGGCTGTTGCTGAGCAAGAGCGCCTGCTGGTCGGCCTTGCGGCGGTCGATGTCCTGGAAGTAGAGGGTCAGGCCGTCGGGCGTGGCGTGGGCGCGGACTTCGAACCAGCGCCGCAGCGCGGGGTAGAAGAATTCGAGCATCCCGGTCCGGTGCTCCTGCATGGCCTGGCGATACAGGGTTTCGAGCTGGGTGCCGTGCAGTTCGGGGAAGGCTTCCCACAGGTCGCGCCCGACCAGGTCGGTACGGGTGCGGGCCAGCGGCGCCAGCATGCTCAGCGCGCGGCCGTTGATATACGTAATGCGCCAGTCGTGATCGACGGCGCAGAAGCCGTCGCTCAGGCTCTCGAGCATGTTTTCCATGCGCTCGTTGGCGCGGCGCAGGGCTTCCCTGGCCTGGTTCAGATCGTCGCTCATCGCACCTCCCGTGCTGCGGCCGTGCCGGGCCGGCGCGGCGCGGTGGGGCGGTGGGTACTGCCGATGAAAGCGGGTCGAATCATGTTCCGTGGCTGTGGACGTGCATGAGGGCCTGCTGCGCGGGAGGCGCAGACGGTCCCGCCCTGCGTGCATGGCAAGCCGTCCACGAATAATAGCCCAGCCCAGGCGGTTTGATGCACACTGTTGCCCGCTTCAGGTGCGTGCCTGCTTCTGGCCCGACACTTTGTCGAGTGCGGCCTGGAGCTGGTCGAGTTCGTAGGGTTTTTGCAGCGACAAGTAGGGAAACTCGACATGGCGCAGCAGCGTATCGCCGTAGCCCGAGGCAAAGATCACCTGCATGGCCGGGGCATCGGCAACCGCCTTGCGCGCCAGTTCGACCCCCGACATGCCGGGCAGGCTGACGTCGGTGAACAGGACGTCGTAGCGGCCGGCCGCCAGCCGGGCCAGCGCATCGTCCGGGTGGCCCACGCCGTCGGCTTCGTGGCCGAAGGCGCGCAGCATCTCGCAGACCAGGTATTGGGAGTCGACATTGTCTTCCACCACCAGGATGCGCAGCGGCCCGGCCACGGTTTCTTCGACGGCGCCTTTCAGCCCGCTCGCCGGCGCCAGTACGCACAACACGCCGTCGACGTCGCCATTGGCGGAACGCAGCGGCGTGAAGTGCAGATCATGGGCGGCCTCGAGACCGGCGGCCGCGCCGGCAAAGCCGAAGGCGCGGGCGGCGGCAATCGCCGGCTCGCCGTTCCAGGCACGCTCGAGTTCGTTGACGGCCACCGCGAGCGGCGGCGGCATCACCGGCGGCACGTTGCCACCCGGGAGCTTGCCGTAGCCGGGGCCGGCAAGCGTCGCATAGGCCTCGTTGAACACCACCGTCATGTCGCGGCCCCACACCAGCAGCGCGGGCAGCGGCAGATTGAACAGGACATCGGCGCCGATCCGCAATGGCAGCGGCCATAGACCGGGGTCGCCGAGCCGGGTGGCAGACCAGTCGAAGGAGCTGGAGGAGCGGACGGATGGACCGGATTGGATCATGGCAGGATGTAAGTGTTGTTATCTAAACGAAAAGAACGAAATCCTACACCAAATCCGCGAGGGGAGCCCGCACGCACGCGCCTAACGGGACGGAAATGGCGCGGGCA
>NZ_JANUGX010000016.1 GCF_024753245.1 Massilia norwichensis
GGGGGGGGGGGGGGGGGGGGGGGGGGGGGGGGGGGGGGGGGGGGGGGCGGGGGGGGGCGGGGGGGGGGGGGGGGGGGCGCCCCCCCCCCCCCACGACGGGTTGAGGTACGTGTCCGTTGTTATACGGTCGGCTGACCTTCGGCCGCATCCGGCTCGGCATCCACCTCATGCCCCTTCTGGAACCAGCGCTTGGCCCGCTTGCCCAGGCTGTCCAGATAGGTATAAGCCACCGGCACCACCACCAGGGTCAGCAGCGTCGAGGTGATCACCCCGCCGATCACCGCGCGGCCCATCGGCGCCTGGTTCTCGGCGCCTTCGCCCAGGCCCAGCGCCATCGGCAGCATGCCGAAGATCATCGCCAGCGTCGTCATCAGGATCGGACGCAGGCGCACCTGGCCGGCTTCCATCAGCGCCGCAAACTGCGACTTCCCTTCGCGCTGGCCCTGGTTGGCGAAGTCCACCAGCAGGATCGCGTTCTTGGTCACCAGGCCCATCAGCATCACCACGCCGATGACCGAGAAGATGTTCAGCGTGCTCTTCGTGATCAGGAGCGCCAGCAGCACGCCGATCAGCGACAGCGGCAGCGCCGTCATGATCGCGATCGGCTGCAGGAAGCTGCCGAACTGCGAAGCCAGCACCAGGTAGATGAAGATCACGGCGATGCCCAGCGCGATGCCGAAGCCGGCCATGGTTTCGTCCATCTGCTGCGACTGGCCGCCGACGTCGAAGCGCACGCCTTCCGGCAGGTCGATGGTCTTCATGGCCTCGTTCACTTCCTTCATCACGTCGCCCAGCGGGCGGTTCTCGAGACCGGCATTGACCGCCACGCGGCGTTCCAGCGCCTGGCGCTTGAGCACCTGCGGGCTGGTCGAGGGCACGAATTCGACCACCTGGCGCAGCGGCACCATGATCGGGTTGCCGCTGGCGTCCATCTTGCTCGACGCCACCGACAGGTCGGCCAGGTCGGCCACCTTCTGGCGTCCCGATTTCGGCAGCTGCACGTTGACCTCGTAGTTCTGGCCGTCCGGCGCCAGCCAGCGGTTGGTCTGGTCGCCGCCCACGAAGGGACGCAGGGCGGTGCCGATCTGCTGCACCGACAGACCGAGATCGGTGGCCAGCTCGCGGTTGATCTTCACGATGGTGGCCGGATTCGCACCTTCCTGGCTGTACTGGACGTCGGCCACGCCTTTGATTTTCTTCATCTTGTCCATCAGGCGGTGCGCGACCATGTCGAGCTTCGATTCGTCGCTGCCGAGGATGGCGATGAAGATCGGGCGGTTACCGACGGTCATCTCGACGCCGGCGATCTTCGCCAGGCGGTCGCGGATCACCCCTTCCATCTCCTGCTGCGAGCGGCGGTGGGTCTTGCGCACGTCGGTCAGCTTCAGGTTGATCATCGACGTATGGCGGCCTTCCCAGGCGCCGACCACGGTCTGCATGTTCTCGATTTCCTTGAAGTCCTTCAGCGCCGTTTCGATCTGGCGCACCTTGGCGTCGTTGTACTCGAGACTGGAGCCGACCGGCACCTTGAAGTTCAGCTGGATGTAGCCGTTGTCGACCTCGGGCACGAATTCGCCGCCGATCATCGGCACCAGCAGCAGGCTGCCGGCGAACACCGCGAAGGCAAAGGCCAGGGTCGCTTTGCGCCAGGCCAGCGAGAACGCCAGCACCTTCGCATACGAGTCGTGCACGCGGTCGATGCCGCGGTCGATCTTCGCCATCAGGCGGCCCAGCCAGGGTGCGTACTTGAAGCGGTCCTTGACCGGGTCCGGCCACACCGACGACAGCATCGGGTCGAGCGTGAAGCTGACGAACAGCGAGACCAGCACCGCCACCGCCACCGTGATCCCGAACTGCAGGAAGAAGCGGCCGATGATGCCCTGCATGAAGGCGATCGGCACGAACACGGCGACGATCGCAAAGGTCGTGGCCATCACCGCCAGGCCGATTTCGCTGGTGCCTTCGTCGGCGGCGCGCGCATGGCTCTTGCCCATGCCGAGGTGGCGCACGATGTTTTCGCGCACCACGATCGCATCGTCGATCAAGAGGCCGATCGACAGCGACAGCGCCATCAGGGTCAGGAAGTTCAGCGTGAAGCCGAAGTACTTCATCGCGATGAAGCTGGCCAGCACCGAGATCGGCAGGGTCAGGCCGGTGATCACCGTGCTGCGCCAGGAGTGCAGGAACAGGAACACGATCACCATGGTCAGCACCGCGCCCTCGACGATGGTCTGCTTGACGTTGTCGACCTGGTGCTGGACCCGGCTCGAGACGTCGTCCAGCACGCGGAATTCCACGTCCTTCGGCAGCGTCGCCTTCATGGTCTCGATGGCCTTCTTGACGTTCACACCGACTTCGACGGTGTTCGCATCCTGGACCTTGGCGATTTCCAGCGACAGGGCGCGCTCGCCGTCCACACGCGAGATCGATTCCTCTTCGGCGGCGCCATCGCTGATCTCGGCCACCTGGTGCAGGTAGACCGGACCGTTGGCGCGCTTGGCCACGATGATGCGCTTGAAGTCGGCCGCTTCCTTCATCTTGCCTTCGATGCGCACCATGTTCTCGCGCTCGCCGTGGCTGATGCGGCCGGCCGGCAGGTTGGCGTTGTTGGCGGTGATCGCGCTCATGACTTCGTCGATGCCGACGTTCAGGCTGCGCAGCTGGTCGGGACGGATGTCGACCAGCACCTGGCGGTTCTGGCGGCCGTTCAGGCGCACCTGGCCCACGCCGGCCACCGCCTGGATGCGCTTGACGATCACCTGGTCGGCCAGCATCGACAGGTCGCGCAGGCTGCGCTCTTTCGACAGCAGCGCCACCTGCAGCACCGGCTGCGAGTTCTCGCCTTCCTGGCGGTAGACCACCGGTTCCTTGACCTCGCGCGGGAAGCCGCCGCGCACGGTGCCGATGCGGTCGCGCAGGTCCTGCACGGCGCGGTCCATGTCGACGCTCAGCTGGAATTCGACGCTGACGCCGGAACGGCCTTCCCAGGAATTGCTGCGGATCGCCTTGATGCCGCCGACGGTGTTCGCCGCTTCCTCGATCGGACGGGTGACGTCGATTTCGACCTGTTCCGGCGAAGCGCCCGGGTACTGGGTCTCGATCCACACCGCCGGGATCTCGATGTTCGGCATGCTCTCCACCCCCAGGCTGCGGTAGGAGAACAGGCCCAGCACCATCAGGCCGACCATCACCATGGTCGCAAACACCGGGTGCTTGATGCTAATACGGGTCATCCACATGTTCGTGTCCTTGTTGTTCTTTTAGTTGGGCAGCTTGACCTTGTCGCCCGGCTTCAGGCCGTCCAGCTTGACCGCCAGGACCGTGCTGCCGGCGGCGATGCCGTCCACCGCTTCGACCAGGCCATCGTCCTCGTTGCGCAGGCCGAGCTTGACCGGCTGGGCCACGATCCTGCCGCCGTCGATGCGGTAGACCACGTCGCGGCCATGGTCCTGGCGCAGGCCCAGCAGCGGCAGCAGCGGACGGGCCGCGGTCTTCTCGGTGGTCACCATGCCCTTCGCGAACATGCCGGCGCGCAGCACGCCGTCCGGATTGTCGACGCCGATATACACCAGCATCGCGCGCGAACCGGCTTCGGCGGCCGGGTTGATGCGCAGGACCTTGCCGGCGAAGTGACGGTCGCCGAAGCCGTCGACCTTGAACTGCACCTCCTGGCCGACCTTGATGCGCGGGATGTCGGAGGCCGGCACCTGGGCGTCGAGCGTCAGCTGCTTGAGGTCGACGATGGAGAAGACCGGGCTGTCCGGCGACAGCTTCTCGCCGGCCTGGGCATGGCGCTTGCTGACCACACCGGCGATCGGCGCGCGGATCGTGGTGTCGTTCAGGGCGATGCGCGCCAGCTCCAGCTGGGCGCGCGCCGAATCGACCGCGGCCTGGGCCAGGTCGACCGCGTTGGACGTGGTGTCGTAGGCGTTCTGGGCGATGTAGTTCTGCTTGAGCAGGGCCGCGCTGTTGGCCTGGTTCTTCTTTGCCAGCGCCAGGCGCGCACTGGCGTCGGCGAGCAGCGCCTGCTGCTGGGCCACGCGGGCGCGCGCCTCGGCATCGTCCAGCCGCGCGATCACCTGGCCGGCGGCCACGCTCATCCCTTCCTGCACCGTGGTCTGCTGCACCACGCCGGACACCTTGGAGCGCACCGTGGCCTGGGCCAGCGGCACCAGCGATCCGGACAGCGGCAGCGTCACCGCCAGCGGGCGCGCCTCGACCACGGCGATGTCGCGCGCCGACAGCTCGTGCACGATGTCCTTCTTGTCCGCGGCCGCAGCGGCCGTCGCGGCCGGCTTGGCGCTGCTGCCCGCATGCGTATACGCGTAGCCGCCGGCGCCCGCGAGCGCGAGGATGGCCAGGGCGATGGCCGGCTTGCGCCAGCGGCGTTTGGCTTTCACGTTGACGGGGGGCTCGACGGAGGCGGGCGGCAAGGATTCGATTTTCATGGGTTGCTCTTGTTATGCGGAGGGATGGCAGCAGAATAGGGAAGACCATGACGAACAGCTATCGGAATGCGACGAGCCGTGCATTCGGACCGCTGAAACGTCAAAAAACCGGGATGGAGCTGCGCACGTTTAGATGTCGTCCCCGCGCAGGCGGGGACCCAAGTTGTTAGCGTTTCGTCGGCTCACGCAGAACTTGGATCCCCGCCTACGCGGGGACGACGGAGAATGCGCGGGGAGTCGGGTTGGGCAATGCCCGGCACGACGGCTCAGGCGTCGCCGTAGGGTGGAATATACGGCCCGCCCGGCTGGCTGGCCGATGGCTCGAACAGGCGCAGGCGCGCCAGCACCTGGCCGTGGTCCGAGGCTTCCGGCAGGCCGAGGTCGAGGTGGTCGTTCAGGTAGACCACATCGGCGATCTCGCCCAGCGCGTCCGGCAGCTCGCTGTTGAATTCGCCGGACACGAGGATGTGGTCGATGGTCGTGTACTGGCCATCGTGCAGGTTGGAAAAACCGACGTGGCGCAAACGGTCCTGGCGGCGCTGCAGCTGGCAGGCGTCGTACAGGCGGTCGCCGCTGGGGGCGCCGATGCCGAGCACGATGCCGGTGGTGACGGCGTCGGCGACGTCGTTGAAGTCGCCCAGCACCACGCGCGGCCGGCCGTTCTCGCGGCCCAGCTTCGACAGGATCACGCGCAGGGCGGCCGCCTCGGTGCCGCGCCGGATCAGCGAGCGCAGCGAGGCCAGTGCGAACAGCTGCGGGTCGTCGCCGGTGTCGTTGGCGCGGTAGTCGGGACGGCGCGACTTCAGGTGCACCACCACCACGTCGACGATCAGGCCGGGGCGGATCTCGATCGCCGCGTGCAGCGGGGCGCGGGTAAAACGGTCGGGGTCGCGGTTCCCCGGCGGCATTGCGATCCCGGGCGGGAAATACGGAAAGGATTCGGCGGCGTCGGCCAGCGGCAGACGCGAGACCAGGGCCACGCTGGGCGTGAGCTTGTCGGCGCCGGGATCGGGGTCGAAGCCGACGTGGATCGCTTCGCGGTAGCGGCGGGTGCGCGACAGCGCCTCGGCCAGCGAAGCCTGCGAGAATACTTCCTGGAAGCCGATCACGTCGGCGCCCAGCATGTCGATCTGGCGCGCGGTCCAGGCGATCTTCGCTTCGTACTCTTCAGGCGTGCTCGGTTCCAGGTTCTCGTAGAGCCTGGCGCCGGGTGGGGCAAGATTGCAGACGTTGAAGGTGGCAAAGCGAATTTCTTGCTGCATAATAAGCAACTCCTCCGTTTGCTTTTAGCGTAACACGCATGGCCAAGAAAGAGCACATTTCAGAGACCCCGGCGACGCAATTCCTGCGCAAGCAGGGCGTGGCGTTTACCGAGCATCCCTACGAGTACGAAGAGCATGGCGGCACGGCCGTTTCTTCGCGCGCGCTGGGGGTGCCGGAGCACGATGTCGTCAAGACGCTGGTGATGCAGGACGAGGCGGCGCGGCCGCTGATCGTGCTGATGCATGGCGACTGCAAGGTGTCGACCAAGAACCTGGCGCGCGCGATTCCGTGCAAATCGGTCGAACCCTGCAAGCCCGAGGTGGCGCAGCGCCATTCGGGTTACCTGGTCGGCGGCACTTCGCCCTTCGGCGTGCGCAAGGCGATGCCGGTGTACGTCGAGGAAAGCATCCTGGCGCTGGACAAAATCTACATCAACGGCGGCCGGCGCGGCTTCCTGATCGGTATCTCGCCAGCCGTGCTGGTGGATGTGCTGAAGGCCAGGCCGGTGCATTGCGCCCTGGCCGATTAGCTTTCAGCTCGGCCGATGGTGTATATTCCACGCGCCTGAGCAATTGCCCAAAGCCGGGGTCAGACACCGGTTTCAGGAAATTGCCCGCACAGTCATATAGAAAGAGACAGCATGGACAGCTCGACGACCTACACCATTATCTTCACCATCGCCGCCTACCTGATCGGCTCGATTTCCTTCGCGGTCGTGGCTAGCCGCGCCTTCGGCCTGTCCGACCCGCGCACCTACGGCTCGAAGAACCCGGGCGCCACCAACGTGCTGCGCAGCGGCAGCAAGAAGGCGGCCATCGCCACCCTGATCGGCGACTGCGCCAAGGGCTGGCTGCCGGTGTTCCTGGCGGTGCACTTCGGCGAGCGCTACGGCATCGAAGACGGCGGCGTGGCCCTGATCGCGATCGCGGTGTTCGTGGGCCACCTGTGGCCGGTGTTCTTCCGCTTCGTCGGCGGCAAGGGCGTGGCGACCGCGCTGGGCGTGCTGCTGGGCCTGAACGTCTGGCTGGGCCTGGCAACCCTGGTGACCTGGCTGGTGGTGGCCTACGCCTTCCGCTATTCCTCGCTGGCGGCGCTGATCGCGGCGATCTTCGCGCCTTTCTATTACGGCCTGCTGTTCGGCGCCAACGAGATCCTGTTCGCGGTCCTCATCATGAGCGCGCTGCTGCTCATCCGCCACGGCAAGAACATCGGCAACCTGCTGGCCGGCAAAGAGTCCCGCATCGGCAGCAAAGCCGCCGGCGCAAAGCCGACCCCCGTCAAGAAAAAGTAAGCCGCTTTTCGACTTCGATAAAACCGGGGTCAGACACCGGATTTTGGAAATTGCCCAAAATCGGAGTCTGACCCCGGTTTGTCGTTAATCAAACGACAAGCCGCTTTCGTGCACGCGCTGCCCGCTTTCGCTCGATGTGTCACCATATGCCAAACGCCGCGTCTTTTGCGGCGGCCAAATTCCAGGAAGGTGGTGAGTCGTGAGCAAGCAGATGAGAATTGATTTCGTGTCGGATGTATCGTGCCCCTGGTGCGCGATCGGCCTGAAATCGCTGGAGAAGGCGCTCGAACGCGTCGCCGGCGAGATCGAGGTGGACATCCATTTCCAACCGTTCGAGCTGAACCCGGGCATGGGCCCGGAAGGTCAGGACATCTTCGAACACATCACCGAAAAGTACGGATCGACGCCGGCCCAGCAGGAGCAGTCGCGCGAGATGATCCGCCAGCGCGGCGCCGATGTCGGCTTCACCTTCGACATGGGCAAGCGCGGCCGCATCTATAACACCTTCGATGCGCACCGCCTGCTGCACTGGGCCGACGGGCAGGGCGAGGGCAAGCAGCGCACCTTGAAGGAAAAGCTGCTCGAGGCGTATTTCACGAAGGGCGAAGACCCGAGCTCGCACGAGGTCCTGGTGCGCGTGGCCGGTGAGGCCGGGCTCGACCAGGAACAGGCGCGCGCCGTGCTCGCATCCGACACCTATGCCGACGAGGTGCGCCAGCGCGAGTACTACTGGCAGCGCGCCGGCATCCGCTCGGTCCCGGCGATCGTCATCAACGAGCGTCACCTGATCTCCGGCGGCCAGCCGCCCGAGGTGTTCGAGCAGGCGCTGCGCCAGCTGGCCGAGCAGGAAGCAGAGACGGTCTAAGCCAGGTCGAGGACGATGGGTTGGTGGTCCGAGGCCGAGGTCTCGGACTGCACATTGACTTCGGCAACGCGCGGCGCCAAATCTTCGGTGACGAAGAAATAATCGTAGCACGCCGCCCGGTCGGGCCACGGATAGCCGTGCAGGCCGGCGGTCGGCGCGCGCGCCATGTCGCCGTGCCGCAGCTGCCACGCGTCCAGCAGGCGCAGGGCGCCGTCTTCGGGCGGGGCCAGCAGCGCGCGGTAGTCGTCGGAATCCGGCGTGAAGTTGAAGTCGCCGCAGTAGATCGCGCTGCCCGGCCGGAAGCCCAGCTGGAAGGGCGGGTCGAGCTCGGGCTCGGGCTGGTAGATGGCGGCACGCGCGCAGGCTTCCGCGTGCAGCTCGCGGATGCGCCCGATCTGGGCGCGGCGCTGCGGCGGCGAATAGTACTCGAGGTGGGTGGTCAGCACGCGCAGCTTGCCGCCGGGCGCTTCGAGCACGGTTTCGATCATCCCGCGCGGCATGCCCGACGGGTGTTCCGGCGCGGCCGGCCAGGGCAGCATGTGGCGCTGGGCCTGGGTGATACGGTACTTGGACAGCAGGATGTTGCCGAACTGGCGGGGCAGGTTGTTACGGTAGATTTCACTCGGCGCATGTTCGATCATGTGGTAACCGCCGAGGGCGCCGCCGAGCTGCTTGAACTGGCTGGCGGTCGCGCTGCCCTCGAGTTCCGGATGGTTTGCCGCCACTTCCTGCAGGCAGATGACGTCCGGATTCAGCTTGCGCAGCACATCGATGATGGCGTGGATGCGGATGCGCCCGTCCTTGCCACAACCCCAGTGAATATTCCAACTGACTACGCGCATCGAGAACCTCCGTAAAACTCAACTGCCCGATATTGCCATCTATTCGGACTGAAAGGTCACACGGTAGGATCGATATCAGGCAGACAAGTTCACAATTCAACTGGCGTATCGGGGCCTCGAACAAGCGTAGCGAGCGGCGGCAGTTCCGATCGAGAAGCGCAGCTGTACGAGTAGTACAGCGAGCATCGCCGATCGGAAATGCAACGCGTAGTAGCTTGTTCGAGGTCCCCTCAAGCAGGCTCGATTTCGTCGAGCGGCCAGCGCGGACGCACATTGAAACCATAATCGTGCGTGGCCGCCGCCGGGTTGCGCTCCAGGCGCAAAGCGCCGGCGAAAGCGATCATGGCGCCGTTGTCGGTGCAGAATTCAAGTTCCGGGTAGTAGACCTTGAAGCGCTTTTTCGCCGCCGCGGCGTTCAGCGATTCGCGCAGCTGGCGGTTGGCGCCGACACCGCCGGCGATCACCAGGCGCTTCAGGCCGGTATGCTTGAGCGCCGACACGCACTTCGCGGTCAGCACGTCGACGATCGCATCGACGAAGCCGCGCGCGATGTTGGCCTTGTCCTGCTCGCAGATGTTGGCGATGTCGGCACCGCTGTTCTTCACCACCGTCAGCACGGCCGTCTTCAGGCCCGAGAAGCTGAAGTTGAAATCCTTCGAGTGCAGCATCGGACGCGGCAGCTTGTAGGCTTCCGGATCGCCGAACTCGGCCAGGCGCGAAATCGCCGGGCCACCCGGATAGCCGAGGCCCAGCAGCTTGGCCGACTTGTCGAAGGCTTCGCCGGCGGCATCGTCGAGGGTTTCGCCGAGCAGGGTGTAGCGGCCGACGCCGTCGACCCGCATCAGCTGCGTATGACCGCCCGAGACCAGCAGCGCGATGAAGGGGAATTCCGGGCGCTCGCTGGCCAGCAGCGGCGACAGCAGATGGCCTTCGAGGTGGTGCACGCCGAGCACGGGTTTGTCGAGCGCGAGCGCCAGGCTGCAGGCGACCGAGGAGCCGACCAGCAGCGCGCCGGCCAGGCCCGGACCCTGGGTGTAGGCGATGGCGTCGATGCGTTCCTTCGGCAGATCGGCCTTGGCCAGCACCTGTTCGAGCAGCGGCAGGGCGCGGCGGATGTGGTCGCGCGAGGCGAGTTCCGGCACCACGCCGCCATACTCCTCGTGCATCGCGACCTGCGAGTGCAGGGCATGGGACAGCAGCCCGCGCTCCGTATCGTACAGAGCGAGGCCGGTTTCATCGCAGGAGGATTCGACGCCGAGGACTATCATGGGAAGAGCGGAAGAGGGAAAGCAGAATCCGCTATTGTAACGTAGGGTGGACTCTCCGAGCTCACGCAGGTGCTGGCGTCATGCGAACGCCACGCGTGGGCACGGCGTGCCCACCCTACGGATTACGGGCGCTGCAACAGCTCTTTGTGCGCATTACGCAGCATCGCCTCGGTATCTTCCCAGCCGATGCAGCCATCCGTCACCGAGCAGCCGTACTTCAGCTGCGACAGGTCGGCGGGAATCGGCTGGTTGCCGCTGACGATGTTCGATTCGATCATCACGCCCACCAGCGACTGGTTGCCATGCCGGATCTGCTGGATCACGTCCGACATCACCAGCGGCTGCAGTTCCGGCTTCTTGTAGCTGTTGGCGTGCGAGCAGTCGACCACCAGGTTGGCCGGCAGCTTGGCCTTCTTCAGCGCCTGCTCGGCAATGGTCACCGACACCGAATCGTAGTTCGGACGGCCGCCGCCGCCGCGCAGCACCACGTGGCCATAGGCATTGCCGCTGGTGCGCACGATCGACACGCCGCCTTTCTCGTTGATGCCGAGGAAGGAGTGCGGGCTGGACGAGGACAGCACGGCATTGATCGCGATCTCGACGTCGCCGTCGGTGCCGTTCTTGAAGCCGACCGGCGTCGACAGGCCCGACGACATCTCGCGGTGGGTCTGGGATTCGGTGGTCCTGGCGCCGATGGCGGTCCAGGCGATCAGATCGCCCAGGTATTGCGGCGAGATCGGGTCGAGCGCCTCGGTGGCGGTCGGCAGGCCGAGTTCGCAGACGTCCAGCAGGAACTGGCGGGCGCGCTCCATGCCGACGTCGACGCGGAAGGAGTCGTCCATGAACGGATCGTTGATATAGCCCTTCCAGCCGGTGGTGGTACGCGGCTTTTCGAAGTACACGCGCATCACCAGCACCATGGTGTCCGCCACCTCGGCCTGCAGCGCCTTCAGGCGGCGCGCATAATCGAGACCGGCGACCGGATCGTGGATCGAGCAGGGGCCGACCACCACGAACAGGCGCTTGTCCTTGCGGTCGAGGATATTGCGCAGCGTCTCGCGGCCCTTCATCACCGTGGTGAAGGCCAGGTCGGTCAGCGGCAGTTTCTGGTGCAGCTCGACCGGCGATGGCATGGTCGCGAACGAGGTAACGTTGGTATTTTCGATATCGGGCGTGATCAGCATGGCTAGGCGTTTTTCCGGGCGTTGTTGTCGTTGGAAGAGGACCAGTCTAGCCGGAAATCACGGATGTTGCAGCGCAATGTGCCAAAAAATGCCGCGCCGTGATGCATACACGACAAGGGCCAGGCCGATGGTATCCTAGCGCCATGCAGACCACACCCGCACCAAATACCGAAGCCTTCCCCGCCGCCCGCTTCATCAAGGAGATCGGCCGCGGCGTGAAGGGCGCGCGCAGCATGTCGCGCGAAGATGCTGGAAACCTCTACGGCGCCATGCTGGACGGCCGCGTATCCGACCTCGAACTGGGCGGCATCCTGCTGGCCATGCGCATCAAGGGCGAATCGGTGGACGAGATTGCCGGCTTCATGGATGCGGCGGAAGCCTCGTTCGCGCCGCTGCCGATGCCGGCTGGCCCCTACGCGCCGGTGCTCATCCCCAGCTACAACGGTGCGCGCAAGCTGGCCAACCTGACGCCGCTGCTGGCCCTGCTGCTGGCACGCGAGGGTGTGCCGGTGCTGATCCATGGCGTGCAGCAGGACCCGGGACGCGTCACCACCGCCGAGATCCTGGCCGAGATGGGCATTGGGCCGGTCGCCAGCACCGCCGACATGCTCGATGCCTTCGCCGACCGCAAGCCCTGTTTCATGCCCATCGCCACGCTGGCGCCGCGGCTGGCGCACCAGCTGTCGCTGCGCCGCATCCTCGGAGTGCGCAACTCGACGCACACCCTGGTCAAGATCCTGCAGCCCTTCGAGGGGCCGGCACTACGTCTGGTGTCCTACACCCACCCCGAATACCTGACGATGCTGAGCGACTACTTCAGGACCGCCGCCCCGCCTGAACGCGGCGATGCCTTCCTGATGCGCGGCACCGAAGGCGAGACGGTGGCGAACGCCAACCGCGCCCAGCAGATCGACTGGTTCCATGCCGGCGAACAGAGCCTGCTGGCCGAACGCGATGCCCCGACCGATGCGCTGGCGCCGGCCCCGGAAGGCCGCGATGCCCCCGCCACCGCCGACTGGATCCTGCGCGCCCTGCGCGGCGAACAGCCGGTGCCGCCCCCAATCGCGGCCCAGGTGGCGCACTGCCTGCGCGTGGCCGCAGCGATGCGTAGCAGGGCTTGAATCCTGTCGGCAAGGGCACTAGTGTTGCGTCCGTGCCCGGTTCGACTATCCAAAATCGTTATTTGAGATGCATCAAATACGCCGTGGCTGAGACATAAGCGCCCAAAACTGGCGTTAATTTCTTCCATCTCATCCCGTTCCTCTTCAATTTGCAAACAGCGTATTGCTACGCCTTTGCGTCGCGCCTCTTCGATGTAACAAATCCCGCGAACCATGTCATGTGGGACGGATTTTCTGACAAAAAATTTGCTGAAAGTCCGTCATGGCCGCCGTAAGATGATCTTGCATCATGGAAAAAATGCAGCAGAAGGCCGTGGATTTGCTTGCATATGGAAACCTTGGCTGGCTGCGCTTCTTCGTGAATACCCACTTGAAAGAAGAGAACCAATGAGCAAGCAATCGCGTATCACCCTGGTGGCGGCCCTGGCCGCCGTTGGCCTGGCTCTGCCGGGCGCGAGCATGGCGGCCAGCGCCACGGCAACTTCGAGCAGCACCGTCGTCACGCCGATCACCATCACCAAGAGCGCTGATCTGGCGTTCGGTAAATTCGCTGCCGGTGCGGCCGCCGCCGGCACCGTCACCGTCAGCACCAGCGGCGCGCGCACCGTCGATGGCGGCGTGGTGGCGATGAGCAGCACCACCAGCGCGGCCAGGTTCGACGTGGGCGGCGAAGCCGGTGCGACCTATTCGATCACGCTGTCCGGCCCGACCGAGCTGAGCTCGGGCTCCGACACCATGGCCTTCAGCCCCGTGAGCGACCTGACCGGCGCCAACACCATCTCGGGCACGGTGACCAGCGGCACCCTGACCGCCGGCACGCAGTCGATCTACGTCGGCGGCGTGTTGACCGTGAGCGCGAACCAGGCTGCCGGGACCTACAGCGGTTCCGTGACCGCTTCGGTCGACTACAACTGAACGAGAGGGGAGCGCTTCCGTCCTTGGCCGGCATGTTCGCGCATCGCGCCTTCGCCTTGCGGACCGGCGGCCTGGCCATGGCCGCCTGCCTGCTGCCGGCGGCGCCGGGCGCGTCGGCCCAGCAGGTCGTGCTCACCGCCTCGCGTTCGCTCGATTTCGGGCGCTTCATTGCCCGCAGCGGCGGCACCATCACGGTCAGCCCGAGCGGCGCGCGCAGCAGTACGGGGGCCGTCATCCTGCTGAATTCGTCGAGCGCCGGGCCGGCCGTCTTCAATGTCGGCACGAGCAATGGCGGCGTCTCCAACAAGGCAGTGGCGATCACGCTGCCGGCAAACAGCAGCATCCGCATGACCAGCGCCACCGGCAGCATGCCGCTGAGTGCTTTCGTCACGTCCCCCGCAACGATCCTGATGGTCCCGGCCAGCGGCGTGACGCTGTCGGTGGGCGCGACCATGACAGTCGCCGCCGGTCAGCCGCGCGGCAATTACACGGGATCGATCCCGCTCATCGTCAACTTTCAGTAGAAGCAGATCACATGGCATTCTCCGCGTTGGCAATCCGCCGTCCCATCCTGCTGGCTGGTCTCCTGTTTCTCGCCCAATCTCTCGCCCAATCGGCCTGGGCCGAGCTGATGCTGCACCCGACCCGTCTGGTGTTCGACAAGAACCAGCGCGCCGCGCAGATCGAGTTGATCAACAACGGCAGCACCCCTGCAACCTACCGCATCTCCCTGCTCAACCGCCGGATGCTTGAAAACGGCCAGTTCGAAGCCATCGAGACCCCGGCGCCGGGCGAACAGTTTGCCGATCCGATGCTGCGTTACTCGCCGCGCCAGATCACGCTGCGGCCGGGCAGCGCCCAGACCGTGCGGGTGATGCTGAGGAAGCCCGCCGAACTGGCGGACGGCGAGTACCGCTCGCACCTGCAGTTCGAACGCCTGCCCGAAGCCGAAGGCAGCACCAGCATCGAGAGCCAGGCCGGCGGCAAGGACATCGGCGTGGTGCTGAACACCCTGATCGGCGCCTCGGTGCCGGTGATCGTCCGCCATGGCGCGACCGCGGCGACGGTGCGCCTGTCCGGGCTGGCGCTGGCGCGCGAGGGCAAGCAGCCTGTCCTGGCGCTGCAGTTCGACCGCGAGGGCAGCAGCTCGGTCTACGGCGACCTGGCCGTCAGCTTCACGCCGCGCGGCGGCAAACCGCAACAGCTGGCGCTGGTCGGCGGCATCGCGGTGTACACGCCGAACCGGAGCCGCAAGGCGGCGGTGCCGCTGCAGGTCCCGAGCGGGAACGCGCTGGCGCACGGCACCATCGAGGCAAGCTACCGCGACCGCCCGGAAGCCGGCGGCAAGGTCCTGGCCCAGGCCACCCTCGAACTTCCCTGAGTGGATGCGCGCGGCCGGGACGCTTGCGCTGGCGCTGCTGTTTGCGGCCCTCGCGGCGCCGGCGGCTGCCCATGCGGCGGCGCCCGTGGCGTCACGTCCCGCCCCAGGCCCTGAATCGAACCTGCTGCTGTTCGAAGTCCGGCTCGGCGACCAGGTGCTCAGCGACGCCGTCAGCGCCTACCAGATCGGCAAGGACATCTATCTGCCGCTGGGCGAGATGGCGCGCCTGCTGACCCTGGCCATCCGAATCGCGCCGGGCGAGGGCAAGGCCAGCGGCTATATATTGACCGAGGAGCGCGGCTTCAGCCTCGACGTGCCGGCGGGTGCGATCGGCATCGCCGGCAGGCAGGAAGCGCTGGACCGCGCGCAGGTCAAGCTGGAGGACGACGAGATCTATGTGGCCAGCCGGCTGCTGGCGACCTGGCTGCCGGTCGACCTCGACGTCGACATGCCCAGCCTGACGGTCAAGGTGCGTCCGCGCGAACAGCTGCCGCTGCAGGCGCGGCTCGCAAGGCGCGAACGCGGCCAGCAATCCGGCCGCGGCGGCGGCGCCATCGACCCCGGCTACCCGCGCCTGGCCATACCTTACCGGCTGGTCGATGTGCCCTTCATCGACCAGACCGCGAGCCTGTCGGTGGCGCGCGCCGGCGCCCGCCGCGAGGCCGAGTCGAGCTACACCGGCTATCTCACCACCGACCTGCTGGGCCTGGAGGCGGCGCTGTACGCCAGCTACAACCGGCGCGACCCGAATGCCGGCCTGCGCCTGACCCTGGGCCGCAACGATCCGGGCGCCGGCCTGCTCGGACCGCTGCATGCGCGCAGCGCCCTGGTCGGCAGCGTGCCGGTCCAGGGCGTCGCCAACATCTCGGCCAACAGCGCGACCGGCAACGGCCTGACTCTCAGCAACCGCCCGCTGGACCAGCCGACCCGCTTCGACAGCCACAGCCTGCAGGGCGACCTGCCGCCGGGCTGGGACGTCGAGCTGTACTACAACGATGCGCTGGTCGGCTTCCAGCAGTCGCGCCCGGACGGCAAGTACAGCTTCGACGACCAGCCGCTGGTGTACGGCCCCAACGAATTCCGCCTGGTGTTCCACGGCCCGCTCGGCCAGCTGCGGGTGGAGCGCCAGAGCTTCCTGCTGGAGCAGTCGGCGGTGCCGCGCGCTACGGTCTACTACGATGTCGCCGCGCACCGCGACGCGTTCGGGCGCGAGCGCGCGCTGGCCCAGGTGGAGTGGGGCGTGAACGAACACCTGAGCGCCAGCGCCGGCGTGCTGCGCATCCCCTTGCTGCAGGACGAGCAGCGCTACACCACGCTCGGGCTGCGCGGCTATCTGCAGTCCTTCATCCTGAGCGGCGATATCGCCCAGCAAAGCGGCGGCGGCAGGATGGCGCAACTGGGCCTCAAGACCCGGCTGGGGAACGTGTCGCTGGCGGCCAGCCGGACCAGGCTGGACGACTTCAGCAGCGAATACTTCCTGCCGAGCTTCGATCCGGTGCGCACGCGCGACGAGCTGCGCGCGGATGGCACGCTGATGGGCGCGCTGGGCAGGGACACGACGATGGTGTTCCCGCTGTCCCTGCAAGTGCGCCGCGACGCGCTGGCTTCCGGCGAGCGCAATATCGAAGTGCAGGGCCGGATATCGGCCTACGGCGCCGGCCTGGCCGTCAGCAACACGCTGCGCTGGCAAACGCTGGGCGGGCGCAGCACGGCCGATGGCCAGCTGCAGCTCAGCCGCCGCGTCGCGGGGATCGGCCTGAGCGGCCAATTGCAGTACCTGATCAAGCCGCGGGCGGAACTGGGCAGCGTGGCGCTGGCGGCCGACCGCTATTTCGCCGATGGCTATGTCGGCAACCTCGGCTGGATGCACAGCTTCGGCCATGGACCGAACCGCATGACGGCCTCGCTGAACAAGAGCCTCGGCAGCTTTGGGCTGGGCCTGAGCGCCTTCTACGGCAACAGCCGCGACTACGGCGCCGGCATCCAGCTGTTCATGGCGATGGGACTGGAGCCGCGCAGCGCGCGCGTGCTGACCGATGCGCAGCCGATGGCGAATACCGGCGGCGTCTCGGTGCGGGTCTTCCTCGACAAGAACCAGAACGGCGCGATGGACCCCGAAGATGAGCCGATCCGCGGCGCCGGCTTTACCGTCAACGGCGGCGGCCACCTGAGCCGCACCGACGCCGCCGGCATCGCCTACCTCGGGCGCCTGCCGGCCAACCGCTACGTCGACATCGCCCTCGACCCGGACACGCTCGAGGACCCGCAATGGCAGCCGCGGCAGAAGGGCGTGCGCATCGTGCCGCGGCCGGGCAAGGTGGCGGCGCTCGATTTCGCGGTCGGCATGACGGGCGAGATCGACGGCACCACGTATTTGATCGGCAAGGGCGGCAAGCGCCCGATCGGCGACCTCAACCTGGAGCTGGTGGATAGTACGCGCAAGGTGGTCGCCAGCATGCGCAGCGCCGCCGACGGCTATTACGTCATCACCGGGATCTTCCCCGGCGAGTACCTGCTGCGCATCGAACCGGCCCAGCTCAAGCGCCTGGGGCTGAGCGACACCGGCATGCACCTGGTGACCATCAATCAGGAGGGCAATGTGTTGAACGGCCGCGATTTCTACGTGCAGGGAGGCGAGTAGGCGCGCTACAATCTCGTCCTTTGTGCGCTGCAAAAGGTGGGTGGGATGGCAGGACGATATGACGTGGTGGTGATCGGCGCGGGCGCGGCCGGCATGATGTGCGCGGCGGTGGCTGGCCGGCGCGGCAAGCGCGTGCTGCTGGTCGACCATGCCACCAAGCTGGCGGAGAAGATCCGCATCTCCGGCGGCGGCCGCTGCAATTTCACCAACATCAACGCCGGCTGGCAGAACTTTGTGTCGGAGAACCCGCACTTCTGCCGCAGCGCGCTGTCGCGCTATACGGCCCAGGATTTTTTGACACTTGTAAAAAAATACCGCATCGCGCACCACGAGAAGCACCGCGGCCAGCTGTTCTGCGACGATTCGTCGGAACAGATCATTCGCATGCTGAAGGATGAATGCGACGCCGGCGGCGTGGAATGGCGCATGCCCTGCAAAGTGACGGGCGTGGAGCAGACTGCGGAAGGCTTTGTGGTCGGCCTTGACACCGGGCCGATCGCCGCCGCCAACGTGGTGGTCGCCACCGGCGGCCTGTCGATCCCGAAGATCGGCGCCACCGATCTCGGCTACCGCATCGCCAAGAGCTTCGGCCTGAACATGATCGAACCGCGCCCGGGTTTGGTGCCGCTGACCTTCGACGGCCCGAGCTGGCAGCCTTTCGTGCCGCTGGCCGGCATCGCGCTGGAAGTCGAGGTCGAGACCGGCAGCAAAAAAGGCAAGGGCGCCAAATATGGTCACTTCCGCGAAGACCTGCTGTTCACCCACCGCGGCCTGTCCGGTCCGGCGATCCTGCAGATCTCGAGCTACTGGCAACCGGGCACGCCCATCGTCCTGAACCTGCTGCCGGAACTGGACGTGGCCGAAGAGTTGATCGCTTCCAAGACCAGCGTAAAGAAACAGCTGGGCAATATCTTGTCGCAGTGGCTGCCGGCGCGCCTGGCCGAGGGCTTGTTGACGGCGAATGGCTTCGCCCCGGACGCGCGCCTGCCGGACATGGCCGACGCCAAGCTGCGCAAGCTAGGCGATGCGATCAACCGCTGGTCCATCGTGCCGACCGGTTCCGAAGGCTATAAAAAGGCCGAGGTGACGCTGGGCGGCATCGACACGCGCGAACTGTCGCAGCAGACGATGATGGCGAATAAGGTGCCGGGCCTGTATTTCATCGGCGAGACCGTCGACGTGACCGGCTGGCTGGGCGGCTACAACTTCCAGTGGGCCTGGGCTTCGGGTTACGTGGCCGGCAACAGTATCGAGTGAGATGCTCAATGTGGCAATTGCGGCACAGGCTGAGAAAACTTAGCACATTGCCGGAAAAGCTGTTAGAATTTCGTTCTTCCCTAAATCCAACGGTTTCATTTTTACATGACCACTATCCGCCTTAAAGAAAACGAGCCGTTCGAAGTCGCTATGCGTCGCTTCAAGCGCACTATCGAAAAAACCGGTCTGCTGACCGAACTGCGCGCACGCGAGTTCTACGAGAAGCCGACTGCAGAGCGCAAGCGCAAGCTGGCCGCAGCCGTGAAGCGTCACTACAAGCGTATCCGCAGCCAGCAGCTGCCGAAGAAGCTGTACTAATTCCATTCAGCTGCCCCATCCGGCGACGGCCTGTGCCAGTCCCGGCTTTTGAGGCCTGAATCTGTCGAAGCCCGCTCCGGTCGATGCCGCAGCGGGTTTTGCCTTTTTCCCTTTTTAAAAATAATACTGTGGAGAATCCATGAGCTTGAAAGCACAACTGACCGACGACATGAAGGCCGCCATGCGCGCCAAGGAAAGCGAACGCCTGGCCACCATCCGCCTTGTTCTTGCCGAAATCAAGCGCAAGGAAGTGGACGAGCGTATCGAACTGGACGATGCCCAGGTCACCGCCGTCGTCGAGAAGATGATCAAGCAGCGCAAGGATTCGATCACCCAGTTCGAAGCCGGCGGCCGCCAGGATCTGGCCGACATCGAAAAGAAGGAACTGAGCGTGCTGACCGCCTACATGCCGGCCGGCCTGTCGGATGAGGAAGTTGCCGCCGAAGTGCAGGCCGCGATCGCCGCTTCCGGTGCCGCCGGTCCGCAGGACATGGGCAAGGTCATGGGTATCCTGAAGCCCAAGCTGGCAGGCCGCGCCGATATGACGGCCGTGTCGGCACAAGTGAAGAAGGCGCTGGCAGGGGCTTAATCCCGGCCGATCAGGGGCGGCTGTGGGAGTTCTTCCACGGCCGCGTCGGCTTTCTCCTATTCAGGGTGGCAATGCCCTGTTGCCTTGCTACAAATCAATTGCTAGCGGGCGCTGCGGTATAGTCTGAGTTTAGACAAATACTGGTATTCATCTAGTGATTCCGCAATCTTTCATTACCGATCTGCTCAACCGCATTGATATCGTCGATGTGGTTGGCCGCTACGTCCAGCTGAAAAAGGGCGGCGCCAACTACATGGGCCTGTGCCCTTTTCACAATGAAAAGTCGCCCAGCTTCACGGTGAGCCCGACCAAGCAGTTCTACCACTGCTTCGGCTGCGGTGCGCACGGCACCGCCATCGGCTTCCTGATCGAGTACTCGGGCATGGGCTTCGTCGATGCGGTCAAGGACCTGGCCCAGGGCGTCGGCATGGTCGTGCCGAACGACGACGACAAGATTCCGCCGGCCCAGCGCGCCGCCCAGCAGGCGCAGTCGCTGGCGCTGACCGATGCGCTGCAGCAGGCCTGCGATTTTTATCGCGCGCAATTGCGCACCGCGCCGAACGCGATCGCCTACCTGAAGGGCCGCGGCCTGACGGGCGAGGTGGCCGCCCGCTTCGGCATGGGCTATGCGCCGGCCGGCTGGGACAACCTGCGTTCCGTCTTCAAGGATTACGATGCGCTCGCGCTGGTCGAGTCCGGCCTGGTCATCGACAAGGTCGACGAGGACGGCGGCAACAAGAAACGCTACGACCGCTTCCGCGAACGCGTCATGTTCCCGATCCGGAACACCAAGGGCCAGGTGATCGGCTTTGGCGGCCGCGTGATGGATGGCGGCGAACCGAAATACCTGAACTCGCCGGAAACCCCGCTGTTCAACAAGGGGCAAGAGCTGTACGGCCTGTTCGAGGCGCGCCAGCCGATCCGCGATGCCGGCTACGTGCTGGTGACCGAAGGCTACATGGACGTGGTTGCGCTGGCCCAGCTCGGCTTTCCGCAGGCGGTGGCGACGCTCGGCACGGCCTGCACCAGCACCCACGTGCAAAAGCTGCTGCGCCAGACCGACCACGTGATCTTCAGCTTCGACGGCGACAAGGCCGGCCGCCGCGCCGCCCGCCGCGCGCTGGAAGCCTGTTTGCCGCAGATGTCGGACGACAAGACCATCAAGTTCCTGTTCCTGCCGCAAGAGCATGATCCGGACAGCTACGTGCGCGAATTCGGCGCCGACGCTTTCGCCCGCGAAATCGACGAAGCGATGCCGCTGTCGTCGTTCCTGCTGCGCGAAGTCACGCAGGAGCACGACCTCGACACGCCGGAGGGCAGGGCGCACGCCCAGTTCGAAGCCAAGCCGCTGCTGCAGGCGATGGCGCCGACCGCGCTGCGTCTGCAGATCGTGCGCGGCCTGGCCAGCATGACGCAGTCGACGCCGGCCGAGATCGAAGCCCTGTTCGAGCTGTCCAAGCCGGTATCGGTCGCGCGCAAGGCGCCACCGCGCCAGGGCCGGCCGGAGCCGGTCGGGCTGGAGCTGCAGATCATGCGCATGCTGGTGGCCCATCCCTCGATCGCGCTGGACCTCGACGAAGCCGCGCTGCGCGCCTTCGACCACTTCGGCGCCGAGCCGGCGGACCGCCTGCGCTGGCTGGTGGCCCAGGCCCAGGCCTTGGGGGCGAACGCCAGCTTCGCCGCCTTGTCCCAGCAATTGAAGGAAGCCAGCACCGAGTTCGATCACCTGGTCGCGGAAATCGCGTCCGAACCCGAATCGGATATCGACGCCGACCGCATTTGGATTACCAGTGCTGTGCGGCAAATCAAGATGGATGCATTGAAACAGGAGTTGAACCAGTTGTTTTCTTCCGGGCTGACCCCAGATCAGGTGAGTGCCCGCTATCGCGAAATCACAGCACAGCAGGACCTCTTGATGCGGGAAGCCGCAAACGACACCCCAGCGAAATTCGCCTGATGCACATGCTCGGCGACAAGGGTGTTCTCGACTGGAAAATACAGGGGTGCGTGCTATAATAAAACGCTAACTATTGCAAGCTTTGAAACGTCTTTTCGTCGTCAGGCATGCATGGAGTTTCAGTTAGCAGGGCAGTGCAAGCAAGGTAACAAAACTTTATCTTTAACCTAGTAAAGTAAGTCGTCGTGACTTCGAAAGCGCCTGTGCCAACCAAGAAACCCGAAACCAAAGTGGCTACCAAATCCACCAGGATGTCCGCCAAGGCGGACAATTCACAAGACAAGGCGGAAGCCCGCGTCGCGGGTGTTGCGCCTGTAAGCCAGACGACCGATGCGGAAGCACTTGCCGCGATCGATACGTCGGGCTACGTGCTGCCGGCCGTCAAGGTCCCGGGGCGGCGTGGCCGCAAGCCCAAGGAATTCACGCCCGAGAACGACGAAGTCGCCGCGTTGAACGCGGTCGAGCGCGCCGAACTGAAAGCCGCGGACAAGGCCAAGGCCAAGGACCGCAAGGCCAAGGAAAAAGCGCTGCTGAAAGACGCGTTCTCGTCGGATACCGAGGCGAGCGAGGAAGAGATCGAGGTCCGCCGCAACAAGCTCAAGGCCCTGATCAAGTCGGGCAAGGAGCGCGGCTTCCTGACCTATTCCGAGATCAACGACCACCTGCCGGACAACATCGTCGATCCGGAAGCGATCGAAGGCATCATCGGCACCTTCAACGACATGGGCATCGCCGTCTACGAGCATGCCCCTGACGCCGAAACGCTGCTGCTGTCCGACAACGTCGCCACCGTGACCAGCGACGACGAAGCCGAAGCTGCCGCCGAAGCCGCCCTCTCGACCGTCGATTCCGACTTCGGCCGCACGACCGACCCGGTCCGCATGTACATGCGCGAAATGGGCTCGGTCGAGCTGCTGACCCGCGAAGGCGAGATCGAAATCGCCAAACGCATCGAGGACGGCCTGCGCGACATGATCCAGGCGATCTCTGCCTGCCCGGTGACGATCGCCGAGATCATCGACGCCTCGCGCCGCATCGAGAACGACGAGATCAAGATCGACGAGATCGTCGACGGCATGGTCGACCCCGACGAAGACGAGAACACCTCGCCGACCGCGGTTGCGCCGACTTCGACCGATGACGACGACGAGGACGAGGAAGAAGAAGCCGAGGAAGAGGAAGAGGAAGAAGAAGCCAGCGCCAGCTCCGGCGCGGCAGGCTATTCCGCCGAGCAGCTCGAGCAGCTGAAGGCCTCCGCCCTCGAGAAATTCGCCTTCATCGACCAGCAGTTCGACAAGATGCGCAAGGCCTACGAGAAGCAGGGCTATAACTCGAAGGACTACGTCAAGGCCCAGGAAGCGATCTCCAACGAACTGCTGGGCATCCGCTTCACCGCCAAGGTGGTCGAGAAGCTGTGCGACACCCTGCGCGGCCAGGTCGACGAAGTGCGCCATATCGAGAAGCAGATCCTGGACGTGGCCGTGAACCGCTGCGGCATGCCGCGCGCCCACTTCATCAAGGTCTTCCCGGGCAACGAGACGAACCTGGACTGGGTCGACGGTGAAGTCAACGCCGGCCACGCCTACAGCGCCATCCTCGGACGCAACATCCCGACGATCAAGGAGCTGCAGCAACGCCTGATCGACCTTCAGGCCCGTGTCGTCCTGCCGCTGCCGGATCTGCGCAACATCAACCGCCAGATGGCGGCCGGTGAGATGAAGGCGCGCAAGGCCAAGCGCGAAATGACGGAGGCGAACCTGCGTCTGGTCATCTCGATCGCGAAGAAGTACACCAACCGCGGCCTGCAATTCCTCGACCTGATCCAGGAAGGCAACATCGGCCTGATGAAGGCGGTGGACAAGTTCGAATACCGCCGCGGTTACAAGTTCTCGACCTACGCGACGTGGTGGATCCGTCAGGCCATCACCCGTTCGATCGCGGACCAGGCGCGCACGATCCGTATTCCGGTGCACATGATCGAAACGATCAACAAGATGAACCGGATCTCGCGCCAGATCCTGCAGGAGACCGGCGCCGAGCCCGATCCGGCGACCCTCGCGATCAAGATGGAAATGCCGGAAGACAAAATCCGGAAGATCATGAAGATCGCGAAAGAGCCGATTTCGATGGAAACGCCGATCGGTGACGACGACGATTCGCATCTGGGCGACTTCATCGAGGACAACAACACGCTGGCGCCTTCGGACGCAGCGCTGCATGCCTCGATGCGCGGCGTGGTGAAGGACGTGCTGGATTCGCTGACTCCGCGCGAGGCGAAGGTGTTGCGCATGCGCTTCGGCATCGAGATGTCGACCGACCACACGCTGGAAGAGGTCGGCAAGCAGTTCGACGTCACGCGTGAGCGGATTCGCCAGATCGAGGCGAAGGCGCTGCGTAAGCTGCGTCACCCGTCGCGCTCGGACAAGCTGAAGAGTTTCCTCGAGGGTAGCAGCTGATCGTTTGGTCTTGACGGACCCTAGCTAAAGGCAATATGCTCTCGCCACTTTGCATGCATGGTTGCTACCTTGCGTGCGACAGTGGCGAGTTTTTAGCGCCCTTGGATGTACCGCTTTCGGGCCTCTAGCTCATGCTTGGTTAGAGCAGCGGACTCATAATCCGTTGGTGCCCAGTTCGACTCTGGGGAGGCCTACCAAAAAGACAAAGGACTTAGGTGCAAGCCTAAGTCCTTTTTTGTTCGTGCTGACACAGCATTAATGACCTTTCATTGTTGCTCAGGGCACGCATTTGTCCATTCTGTCACGCTCATATATCTGATCTGTTCCCCTTTGGTATCCACTCGAAGACACTCTGAGGCCTTGCGATAATGAAAAATGCAGAGTACGCCGGCATCCATGGAGCATGAATCAACTTCAACAAAACCACGCTCTGCAAGTATCTTCTCCGTTCCAGAAAACTCGTATCCGTCATTACGATGCACGCGAACTGGTTTCCATCCCAGCTTCACAATCCGCGCTCGCGCTTTCGTGAAGGGCTCTCCAACTTTCAATCCCACATTTTCAGTTGTCGAGGCCGTTCGAACGCTATTGCTGTCGTTTGCGTTTTTCGAAAACGTTGGGGTCATCAGGGAAAACGCTAGGCCCGCGACTATCAACTTCTGTACGAAACGCTGCCTCATTTCCCTTTTCCTCCATTGGCTTGGTAAATCGCAAAAAATGCTTCGTATTTGACAAAAGGTTGAGGAGGGTACTGATTGCCGAGACCGGGGCCCTTTGGCAAGGCCGCCCATTTCTTTGCAGCCGGCCCCATGGCCTCTGCTATATTACCTTCCTTGATCTTATCGATCACGCCGATCGAGCGAAGCATCTCGACCGCAAGCAGATCCTGAGTCTTTGGAGAGAAATCCGATAGGCCCATTTTGCGGCCATGGTCGCGCCATGTATCGACTGTAATCTGATACATGCCAGACGCTGTAGTTCGCCCACCGAATCCGGGACCAGGATGTGTCGAAAAATCCGTAAAGCGCCAAGGATCGTTTCTCTTCCCTTTCACCGCTCCGTATTTGAAATCGTAGCCACCGCCTTCTGCTTCAGCGATCGCCTTTAGGAAGGCGCTTACATTCGGGTCGGCGAGTAAAGCTAGGTTCTCATTCAGGCGAGTCTTGCGTTCCTGAGCAACACGGATGATTTTGGCTTCGCTACTTTCCCTAGGCGTCGTTTTCATGCTTGCGCGCTTTACCAAGGTCTTGCCGGATGGTGAGGTCACGGTATCGCTGGACATGATTTCTCGATCAGATATAAATATCGATAACTTCGGCAATTGCAGTGGCAGAGAGAAGATGGGTGTGGCCTTGCGCATCAGTGATGCCGTGTTCTATCGCACCGGATGCACGCCTGATGGCATATTCGGTATGGACGAGCGGTTCGTTGGTAACATCGTCGAGAAGGACAAACCTGTCGTCAAAACTGGTCTTGGTGCCTTCTTTTTGCGTCCGGGCGCTGTCGGCGCCAGGCGATGTAAAGGAGTCGACAGCATTTGCCTGGGGTGCCGTGTCTCGACTGCTTCCGCTGGTTACTCCCGCGCCGTACTCGACAATGTCAGTGAACTGACTGGCGATGAGCACGGCACCACAAGCCGTTTTCATGCCTGCCAAAGCTACCCCTTTGCCATAAAACGTCGTCGTTAAAGCCCCTTCAACGATAGGGAAGGTGCCTTTACATTTTGGACATTGAACTTTGTGACCAATATAGGCGATGGGTTTTCCCATGCAGATGTCAGCAGGCGACCCTTCAAGAACAGTGCCGCCGTGACTGGTTTTATCTCCCTGACGAATAATTTCGGGCATTTCTACTTCCTACGGAATTGATCGGAGATAAAGATACAAGGCGAAAGCTACTGTGCAGGCATATCTTTTATAGACTTGTTCTCCGTCAAATAACTGCAGAGATCGTAGTTCGCATTCGTCGTATGCGCAGCCCGAGATTCATCGCGGACAGGCGGCCGCGTCGTTGAGCGTAGCCGCCTTGACCATCACTGCCCCAACGGCCTCACCACCTCCTTCGCCTGCGCCTCCACCTCAGCCTTCGCCTCGGCCGCCTCCTGCGCCGCCGTCAACCCCGACTGCGCCATCGGCCCCAGTTCCGCATCCGACTCCAGCACCGGCGCCGCCTCCAGATAAGGCCGAATCGGATCCAGCCGCACCGCATACCCGATCCCGCCCCGCACCGCATCGGCCGCGATCTGCCCCTTGTCGTTGATCGTCCGTGGAAACTGGATATTCCAGCCAAGGCGCGGATCGATCAGCGCATTCAGGCTTTCCATCTTGCGGCCGCGGTAGACGAAGCCGCTCAGATGGTTGCTGGAGCCGACCACGTGGCCGAGGTTGTTGATCGATTCGCCCAGGCTGAAGCGGTCCGCGGTCGGTGGGCGGCGGTCGATGTCGATCAGGCGGCCGTTGCTGTAGATGAAGGCGACCTGGTTGTGAAAGCCGGTCGGTACCGAGGCATAGCCGGTCACCTGGCCGCGGTCGTTGATCCCCAGCGCGTAGTTGGGTGTGAAGCCGAAGTCGCCCAGGTCGCGCATGACGCCCCTGGTCCAGAGGAAGGCGCGCAGCGGCGGGTCTGGCGCGAGGAAGGGGCCGGATTCGCCGACGATCTGGTTGCGGTTGTTCAGGGCTTCGGCCTGGGTGACGGCATCCTCGCCCGGCAGGGTGCCGATGTTCCTGAGGTGTCCGCTCGGGTCGCGCAGGAAGCTGCGCAGGCTGCTTGGCCCGGGATCGGTGCCGACGAAGCCCAGGGCGAGCGTATAGCCGGCATTGTTGATGTCGACGTAGGTGAGCGGCAGGCCGGGTGGGTCGCTGAGGTCGCGGGTCTTGCCGTGGTAGTAGATGAAGCCGCGCTGCTGGCCGCCCGTGGTGACCCGGTTGCCCAGTACCTGTCCCTTGTCGTTGATGGCGATGACCTGGCTTAAGCGGCCTCCCAAGGTGCCCAGGTCCACGAAGCGGTTGCCTCGGGTGACGAAGCTGCCGGTCCGGGTGCCGTCGGTGCCGATCGGGTAGGTGCCGACCACGACACCGGCATTGTTCATGTCGCTGACCCGACTGTTGGCGGGGCCGACGATCGTGACCCGATACTCCGGATAGGATGCGGCCGGGGCGGCCGAGACGGCCTGGATCGCAGCCAGCGCGAGCGGCAGCAGCGACAGGGAAACGAAATGACGCCTTTGCATGAGAATCTCCTTGGAAAACAAGGGCTTGCACAGGACGGCCAGCCCATGACCAAGGTGCGCCATCAAGGCGGTGCAGCTTTAGCCCGGCGCAATCCAGATCGGGTAAAACCCGCCATGCATATCGAACCGCTCAGCATCGCTAGCGATGCTCAAGCACGCCTACCTGCTGGCACATGTCCAGCACCGGACAGGTCGAACAGCGCGGCCGGTTGCCGGTGCAGATGTGTTTCCCGAAGGGCACCAACAGGCGGTTGATGTCTATCCAGTACTCCTGAGGCAGCTTCGCCTCCAGCGCCGCCAGGGTCTTCTCGGGCGTGGAGGCTGAGACATAACCCCAGCGTCCGGTCACCCGGTGCACGTGGATGTCGACGCTGATGACCGGGGTGCCGCAGGCGACGCCCAGCACCAGGTTCGCGCACTTCGGACCGACGCCGCCGAAGGACAGCAGCAGGTCGCGGTCGCCCGGCAGGATGCCGCCAAACGACGCTTCCACCTCGCGCGCAATGGCCAGCATCTGGTTGGCTTTGCGTTCGTGAAATGTACTGGGACTGATGAGTGCATCCAGCTCTTCCCAGGACAGCTGCGCCACCTGGGCCGGCGTGCGTGCACGGGCGAACAGCTTGCGCGAGACCGGCAGCGTCACCTCGTCGTAGGTGCGGATCGAGATCATGCAGGCCAGCAGTTGCTCGAAGACGGAGGTATAGCCTTCCTCGGCCAGCTGGAACAGCGCCGCCTTGGGCCAGGGCCGTACCGCCTCCTCGATGCGCGCGAATGCCGTACCAATCTCGAATGGGCGCTTTTCCATGGATAGCTTCCTTATGCCGGCGATACAGGAACAGGCAGGGTAGCTTTCCCTCGTGAACCCGTCCGTTCCATGCCGCACAGGCGCACTGCTCAAGCCTTCATTTACAACCGCTTGCATCTGATACGGAATCACTCTTTCCTGAACAGATCGCTGCCATTACCCTATGTCCATGCTTCTAACAAAATCACCAAGGGGAAATACCATGAACAAAATCTCTGCCATCGGCGCCCGTCTTGCTTTCGTTGCCGCCTTCGCCGCTGCCGGCGCCGCACCGCTGACTGCCCAGGCCGCACAGGACCACCATCAGAAAGCGTCGCACGCACGTTGCCAGAATTGCGGCACCGTGGTCTCGACCCGTACGTATGAACGCGCAGCCGAGCGCGCCAGCGGCCTGGGTGCCGGCGGCGGCGCCGTGGTCGGCGGTCTGCTGGGCAACCAGGTCGGCAGCGGCAATGGCCGCACGCTGGCCACCATCGCCGGCGCTGTCGGCGGCGCCTACGCCGGTAACCGTGTCGAGCGCAACATGCACAAGACCACCTACACCGATGTGCGCGTGCGCATGGCGAACGGCGGCTACCGTGTCTTTACCGAGCAGGGCAATCCGCGCTTCGGCAACGGCGACCGCGTGCGTGTCCAGCAGGGCCGCCTGATCCGCGATTGATTCGCGACTGAATGATGTCGGCCCCGCTCAGTGCGGGGTCGGGATATAGAGCGGATCCGGAGTTTCCTGCTGCGCACGCGGCAGGTAGATGCTGACCGTGGTGCCTTCATCCGGCCGGCTGGCCAGGCGGATATGGCCGCCGCTCTGCTTCACGAAGCCATGCGCCATCGACAGGCCGAGACCGGTGCCCTTGCCCTCCGGCTTGGTGGTGAAGAAGGGCTCGAAGGCGCGCTCCATCACTTCCGGCGGCATGCCGCTGCCGGTATCCGTCACCGCGATCTTTACATAGTCGTTCGGCTTGACGCCGGTCTCGCCCAGCTCGCTGTCGGGGGCGATCGTGACGTTCTCGATGGCGATCGTGATGTGACCCTGGTTGTTCATGGCGTCGCGCGCATTGATCACCAGGTTCAGCAGCACATTCTCCAGCTGGTTCGGATCGACCAGCGTATTCCACGGCGTGGCCGGCAGTTCGAAGCGGATCTCGATGGCGTCGCCGGCCGCGCGGTGCAGCAGGCTATCCATGCGATCGATCAGCTGCGCCGGATTGACCACGCTCGGGTGCAGCGGCTGGCGGCGCGCGAAGGCCAGCAACTGCGCAGTCAGCTTCTTTCCCCGTTCCACCGCATCCATGATGTTGAGCAGGCGCTTGCGGCTGCTTTCTTCGTTGCGCATCATGAGCTGCACGTTGGCGCTGATGATGTGCAAGATGTTGTTGAAGTCGTGCGCGACCCCGCCCGTCAGCTTGCCGACCGCCTCCAGCTTCTGCGAGCGCTCCAGTGCGGTGCGCGCCTCGACCAGGCGCTGCTGGCGCTGGCGTTCGCGCTCTTCCTGGGCCTTGCGCGGCCGGATGTCGCGCACGAAGGCGACGGCGCCGTAGCCGCCGTTCGACGGCAGGGCGGTGACCGCGATCTCGACCGGCAGCGTGCGTCCGTGGCGGTCCGCCAGCGCGATCTCGCTCGGCCCGGCCAGCAGCGCGCATTCGCCGCGTGAGGTGAAGGCCGCGAAATGGCCGCGCCAGCGCTCGCGCCATTCGGGCGCGGTGAACAGTTCGACGGCTTCGCGCCCCAGCGCTTCCTCCTCGCTCCAGCCGAACAGCTTGGCCGCCTGCGCGTTCCAGTCGGTGACACGGCCGTCCGGGCCGATCGCGAGGAAGGCGTCGTAGGCGTTCTGCAGGATCAGGCGGATGCGCTGGCGCTCGGCATCGATGCGGTCGCGCGATTCGCGCAGCTCGAGCGTCATGTCGCCGGCCAGCTGCAGGGCGCGGCGCCGTTCGGACGCCAACAGCCATACCACCAGGCTGAGCAGCAGGCCCAGGCCGATGCCGGTCGCGGCGATGGCCAGCGAGGGGCGCTTGTCGAGCGTGGCTTCGAGCTGCTTCGAGGAGCGGATCGACAGGGTCCAGGTGCGGCCCGCGGTATCGATCACGTCGGTGTGCGTGAACATGGCGCGACTGCCGGGCGCACGCGCGCCGGGCGAGCGGAACAGCAGGGCATCCTCGGCCAGCTCGTGGCCATCGTAGATCTCGACGTCGAGATCGGTCGCATGTTCGCCGCCCACGCCGCGCATCAGGTTGTTCATGCGGAAGGGTGCGTAGACCCAACCGACGATGGCGGCGCGGCGCTCTTCCACCGTCACGCGCGGCAGACCCTTGCGGTAGACCGGCACGTACACCAGGAAGCCGGGCTGCGCACTGCGCGTGCCTTCCTGCACCAGCGTGACGCGGCCGGTGGCGACGGCGTTGCCGGTGTCGCGCGCCGCTTCCATCGCACTGCGTCGCACCGGTTCGCTGAACATGTCGTAGCCGAAGGCGCGCAGGTTGCTGCCGCCGAAGGGCTGGATGTGGGTGATCGAGGTGTAGAACGCGCGTGGGCCGGGCGGCTTGACTTCGTAGCCGGCAAAGCCGGCGGCGCGCATCGCGCTGACGTGGGCACCGAGTTGCGCCGGCGGAACGATGGCGGCGATGCCCAGGGCCTGGATGCCGGGGAAGCTCTGGTTCAGGCGCAGCAGGGCATAGTAATCGGCGAAGTCGCCCTGGCTGATATCGACCGAGCCGCGCAGGAAGCCACGCGTGCCCTGCAGCACCTGTTCGTAGACCGCCATGCGGCGCACCACGCTGGCCGTCAGATCGCGGGCGCGGTAGTTGAAGCTGGCTTCGAGTTCGTTCTCGGCGCTGCGTTCGACCTTGTTCGCCACCACCCAGGTCACGATCAGCGACGCCAGGAAAACCAGCGCGGCCAGGAGCAGCGGGAGGGCGGCAGGGCTGCGCGAAGACGCGGCGGCGGCGGAGTCGGCAGGGCGGTCGGAAAGCGGCATGGTGGCAAATGATACCCGGGCATGTCCATACAAGGCGCACAGCAGTAGCCGGTCCCGTCATGGTATTGTCCGTGCCACCATGCCGAAGCACCTCCCCGATCCCGTTCCCGCCAACCATCTGCTGCGCCGTTTGCAATGGTCGTTGGCCGCCATCCTCGGCGCCGCGCTGTTGTGGGCGGCCCTGGCGCCACTGCATTATCCGACCCGCGAACGCCTGTTCGAATTTGCCCGTGGCGCGCCGCCGGTGCCGGCCGACGTGCGCCTGACGCTGGGCGTGCGCGACGTGCTGCTGCTGCGTAACCACGACCGCAAGCCGCACGTGTTCGGCCAGCTGCTGGTGCTGCCCGCGCACACGGTGCGCCTGCCTTTCGAGCAGGCCGGCGACTTTCCCTTCGCCTGCGACCTCGCGCCGGCATCGACGGTGATGGTGCGGGTGCAGCCCCAGCCCGACCCCGGCTGGAGCCGGCTGCGCTGGCGTCTGGCGGCGCTGCTGGAGGCGATCCGCACGCTGCCGGTGCAGGCGCCGGACGACTGAGATCGCCATGCAATCGTGCTCCATCCCGCAAAGCGAATCTGTCATGATGCGCGCATGGCCACGATCTCTTTACCGCTGTTCCCGCTCAGCACGGTCCTGTTCCCGGATGGCGTGCTGCCGCTGCAGATCTTCGAGGTGCGCTACCTCGACATGATCAGCCATTGCCTGACCGAGGACAGCCCCTTCGGTGTGGTGCTGCTGACGCATGGTCAGGAAGTGCGCACGCCCGAGGGACTGGAGCGCTTCGTGGCTTCGGGCACCCTGGCTTCGGTGCAGGACACCACGGCATCGACGCCGGGCCTGCTGCAGGTGGTGTGCCGCGGCGGCGCGCGCTTCCAGGTGCTCTCGAGCGAGCGGCGCAGCAATGGCTTGTGGATGGCCGATGCCGAACTGCTGGAAGACGACCACGCGGTGCGCATCCCGTCCGACCTGAAAGGGGCCGCCGATGCCCTCGACCGCGTGCTGGCCTCGCTGCACGACGTGCCGCAGAGCCGCTGGCCGGTGCAGCCGCCGTTCCGTCTGGATGATTGCGGTTGGGTCGCCAACCGCTGGTGCGAACTGCTGCCCTTGCCGAACCAGCAGAAGCAGCACATGCTGATGCTGGATAACCCGATGATCCGGCTTGAGCTGCTGCACGACGTGCTCGATGAGCATGGGCTGATTACTTCCTGATTACGCTGCCACGCTGATGCTGACGCTGCTGCTGTCGCCGGCATTGCCGCTCGAGGCCGCCGTGGCGTCGCTGCTGCCGCTGTTTTCGGCATACGCCTTCAGCAGGTGCAGAGCATGGGCCAGTTCGCGCATCGGGTCGTTCTGGGGACCGGCTTTTTCGCTCGCCACTTTCTTGTCGTAGGCGGCCTGCTCGGCATCGCTGACGGTGCCGTCGCCGTCGGTATCGGCGGCGGCGACGTAATCGGTGCTGGTGCTGCTGGTGCCATCCGTCGACGTGTCTTCGTCTTCGCTGCCGCCGACCCGGCCGCCACCGCCATGCGGACCGCCAGCGCCGCGAGGACCGCCGGCGCCGGCCGCGCCGTCGGCAGTTATTGCGCCCTCGGTGCCGGCCCTATCCCCGCCATCAGGCGGCGGACCGTCCGGCGGCGGACCGCCGCGGCCGACGCGCGAAGCGTCGAACTGGGCGTTGAGCTGATCGGACAGCTTGGTCATGGCCTCGGTGAGTTCGCTCTTGGTCACCTTGCCGTCGCTGTCGCCGTCGAGTGCGCTGAAGGTGTCGTCCACGTCGACAGCGCCGCCGCTTCCCTTGCCATTGCCGCCGACCTTGGACAAGGCGTCCTGCAGGTCGGTCTTCTCGATATAACCCTGGTTCCTGGTATCGAGCTTCGAAAAGACCGAGTCGGCCCACTTCGATACATTGCTGCCGCTGCTGCTGATGCTTGCCACCATGATGTGGTCCCTTTGATTAATGCACTCCATCAATTATCGGACGCAAACCCAAGGGCGAGGAGGGCGGAAAGCGTAAAGGCAAGTAAAGGAATGTAAAGGGAAACCTGCGGAAAAACGCGGTAAATGCGCGGGCAAAGTACAGGATTTCATATACAGAGGGGTCGATTTAAGGTAAATTGAGCGCGGTTTAGTATCTCTACGTCCGCCCAAGCCGCCACGCAGCGCATGCCGCGCAGGCGCGTCCCGTACCTCCGGAGTTTCCCGCGTTGGCCATGCCAGGGCCGCTTTGGCCGTAGAGCGCAACTCTTATTACGCCCGAAAGAAGAAATGTCTGAATCGACCACCAATGATGCTGGCGGCGCACCGACCGTGCGCTTTGCCGATTTCGGTCTGGCGCCTGAAATCCAGCGCGCGCTGTCGGACCAGGGCTACGTCCACCCGACTCCGATCCAGGCCCAGGCCATTCCCGTGGTGCTGGCCGGCCGCGACGTCATGGGCGCAGCCCAGACCGGCACCGGCAAGACCGCGAGTTTCTCGCTGCCGATCATCCAGAACCTGCTGCCGCATGCGAATACCAGCATGTCGCCGGCCCGTCACGCCGTGCGCGCGCTGGTCCTGACGCCGACCCGCGAACTGGCGATCCAGGTCGCAGAGAACGTCAAGGCCTACGCCCAGCACACCCCGCTGCGCTCCACCGTCGTGTTCGGCGGCATGGACATGAAGCCGCAAACCGAAATCCTGCGCAAGGGCGTCGAGATCGTGATCGCGACCCCGGGCCGCCTGCTCGACCACGTCGAACAGAAGAACATCAGCCTGGCCCAGGTGCAGATGCTGGTCATGGACGAAGCCGACCGCATGCTCGACATGGGCTTCCTGCCCGACCTGCAGCGCATCATCAACCTGCTGCCGAAGAAGCGCCAGAACCTGATGTTCTCGGCCACCTTCTCGCCGGAGATCAAGAAGCTGGCCGCCAGCTTCCTGACCGATCCGCTGACCATCGAAGTGGCGCGCAGCAATGCCACCAATACCTCGATCACCCAGGTGCTGTACAAGGTGGCGGAAGAGCAGAAGCGCGACGTCGTCGAACACCTGATCCGCTCGCGCGACCTGAAACAGGTGCTGGTGTTCTCGAACACCAAGATCGGCGCCTCGCGCCTGGCGCGCTACCTGGAGCAGGCCGGCATCAAGGCTTCCGCCATCCATGGCGACAAGACCCAGCAGGAACGCATCGCCGCACTCGACGCCTTCAAGAAGGGCGATATCGACGTGCTGGTCGCGACCGACGTCGCCGCGCGCGGCCTCGACATCACCGACCTGCCATGCGTGATCAACTACGACCTGCCGTACAACGCCGAAGACTATGTGCACCGTATCGGCCGCACCGGCCGCGCCGGCGCCACCGGCGATGCGCTGTCGGTCTATTCGGACAAGGACGAGCGCCTGCTGGTCGACATCGAGAAACTGATCAAGCAGACCATCACGCGCGGTGAGCTGAGCGGCTTCGCGCCGGGACGCAGCGGCAGCGGCGAGCGCACCGGCGACCGCGGCAGCAGCGGCCGCCGCCAGAGCGACAGTTCGCGCAGCTTCGAGCGCGGCGACCGTGGCGAGCGCAGCGAACGTGGTCCGCGCGGCCCGGGCGCACCGCGCCGCGAAAAGGTCGATCCGTGGTTCCTCAAGCCTTACGAGCCGGCCGCCGCGTCGCGCAAGGACCCGGCCGAAGCCGTGCCGGTCGCGCAGGCCAAGCCGAAGCAGAAGCTGGCGGCCCTGCTGGGCGGCTTGCCCAAGCAGTAAAACCAGGCTGTCGCGCCGGACACTGCCCGGCGCGATGCCCCGCCTGCGCGGCGACGACGGTATGCGGGCTAGCCGTTCGGCGCCAGCGCCTTGTTCACCCGCTCCAGCAAATCGTCCTGCCGGTAGGGCTTGGCCAGGATCGTCAAGCCGCCGCTGCGGCCGCCCTGCGGCAGCTCGTCCATGTAGCCGGTCGTGACCAGCACCGGCAGCGCCGGCCGCAGCTCGCGCGCCTGTTTCACCAGGTCCAGGCCATTCATTCCGCCCGGCATGATCACGTCCGTGAACAGCAGGTCGACGCGGGTGTCCCGGCGCAGCAGTTCCATGGCCTGCTCGCCGCTGGCCGCCGAGTGCACCGCATAACCCTCCATCTCCAGCACCTGTTCCGCCAGCTCGCGCACGTCGTCGTTGTCCTCGACCACCAGCACGCAGGTCTTGTCCGCATCGGCGCCGGCTTCGGTCCCGGACGTCTCCCGCTCGCCATCCACGTCGGCATCGCCATGGCCGATGGCGTTGTCGGCGATCGGGAAGATCATGGTGACCTTGGTGCCTTCGCCAGGCTTGCTCTCGATTTCCAGGCGGCCATGCGACTGCTGCACGAAGCCGTGCACCATGGCCAGGCCGAGCCCGGTGCCGGGACCCTTGGTGGTAAAGAAGGGCTCGGTGGCGCGGCGCAGCACCTCCGGCGTCATGCCGGTGCCCTTGTCGATCACGCACAGGGACACATAGGTGCCATGCGGCAGGCCGTGCCGCTTCAGGCGGTCCTCGCCGCGCACGATGGCGGTGGCCACCGTCACCTCGCCGCCCTTGGGCATGGCGTCGCGCGCATTGATCAGCACGTTCAGCAGGGCCATCTCGAGGTGGGTGGGATCGAGCATGCACACCGGCAGGCCCGGACGCAGGTCCAGCCGCAGCTCGACCTTGCTGTCCAGGGTCCGCACCAGCATCTCGGAAAAGTCGAACACCAGGTTGTTGATGTTGATGGCCTTGGGTTCGAGGCGCTGCTTGCGTGCGAAGGTCAGCAACTGCTGGGTGAGCTTGCCGGCGCGCATCGCCGCGCGTTGGGCCCGTTCCAGTTGCTGGCGCGCCAGGTCGGGCTTGTCGAGGCTGATCAGGGCGACTTCGAGGTTGCCGTTGATGACTTGTAACAGGTTGTTGAAGTCGTGCGCCATGCCGGCCGTGAGCTGGCCGATCGCTTCCATCTTCTGCGCCTGCAGCGAAGATTCCTGCGTGGTGCGGCGCTCGGTGATGTCCATCTGCGAAGCGAAGAAGTACAGCAGTTTGCCGTGTTCGTCGAAGATGGGGCCGATGAACAGCGCGTTCCAGAATGGCGTGCCGTCCTTTTTGTAGTTCAGGATGTCGACCGCGACCGCGCGTTCCTCGCTGAGCGCCTTGCGCACTTCTTCCACGGTGCGGCGGTCGGTTTGCTGGCCCTGCAGGAAGCGGCAGTTGCGGCCCATGACTTCCTCGTCGGTGTAACCGGTGAGGTCGAAGAAGGCGCCGTTGGCGAACACGATCGGATCGTCGGGCTGGCGCGGGTCGGTCACGATCATCGGCATGCGCGTCATCTCGACGGCGGCAAAGAAGATGTTGCCGCGGTCTTGCAGACCATCGCGGCTGATGTAAGTGGCTTGCCAGTGCTTGACGCCGGGATTGCCCAGCGGGGTTTCGGCATTGCCTTCGACTTCGCCTTCGGCCGGAACGCCAATGCTCTGCCCACCACCCTGCTCGACGAGCGGTTTTTCCAGCCCTTCTTCCTTGTTGCTCCCGGTCGCCATTACGCATCCTCATCGCCGACGTATCGGAGACGATTCTAGAGCGCAGTGCGGCGCGCCCACTGTTCGCGGACGCACGGAGAGCGCGGCCTCAGTGCTCCGGCGTCGAGACTTCGATTTCCTGCAGCAGGATGCCCAGCTCGCGCGAATCTTGCGAAGGGCCGTAGGCCTGGGGCGAGACCGGGTGCGGCACGTCGATCACGATGTCGCGCTGCTTGCCGTCGGTATCGAGGGCGAGGCCGACTTCTTCCAGCCTGCCGCCCAGGCGGAACTCGCCGCTGCTGTCGCCGATGCGCATGGTGAAGGGCTTCTCGGCATTGTCGCCGAAGGCCCAGCCGCGGATGACCACGTTCACCCGGCGCGGCAGCACCGTGTTCAGGTGCAGCACGACCCGCTTGCTGTCCGACCAGCGGCCGATGGTCTCGGCATGCGACAGGCCTTCGGCACTGGCGATCAGTCCGCTGCCGAAGGCGTTGGCCAGGTGCATGCGGCCCAGCGTGCGGAAGTCGTTGTCGAGGCGAACCAGGGCGTAGTCCTTGGTGGCGGCCAGCGGCTTGACGCCCGGCGGCAGCGGATGCCGGCCGAACACCAGCAGCCATTTGTTGTGGCGCGGCATCTGGTAAGCCGCGACCGGCACATTGTCCGGCAAGTCGAGGATGACGGTGTCCTTGTGGTCGATGTGGAACTGGGCGCGCATCAGGGCGCCGCCGGTGCCGGCCACCGTGATCTGGCCGCGTTCGGCGGCGGGCACGGTGCGGCGGGCAAACTTGCCGGCCAGGTCGGCTTCCTGGTCTTCATGGAATTGCGAGGTGAACAGGCCGTTGCTCACGATGCCGCTCAGCACGAAGAGCGGCGCCGCCACGAACAGGAACAGCCGGGCGGCAGTGCGCACGCCGGCCACCGCCCACAGCAGCAGCACGGCGATGCTCAGGCCCGCCACCGCGCGGCCCCAGCGGCCATCCAGCGCGACCGCGCGCACCTCCGGGCCATCCGACGCGCTGATCCAGTAGGTCGGCAGCTTGACGAAGGCTATCGCCACGACCGCGGCGAGGGCGAGGGCGAGGAACCAGCGCACCAGCTTGCCGATGCCGCGGCCCGGTTCGGCATCGGGGGCGGCCTCGAGTCTGGTCGCGAACTTGGCCTCGAGATGGGCGGCCACCACCATCCACAACAAGGGGAACAGGAAGCTGTAGTAGCGCACGTGCAGGCGCACCGCCTCGTAGTTGTCGGGGGCCGCCAGCGATGCCGTGTAGGCCACCGTCATGCCGGCGGCGGCGCCCAGCATCAGCAGGGCGTAGATATGCAGCGCTGCGGCCGGACCGGCGGCGCGGCGTGGGCTGGGGCGCAGCACGGCTTGCACCAGCAGCGCCAGCGGCAGGCCGAACACGACCGCCAGCACCATCAGGTGGCCGCGGAAGCTGGTGAAGAAGGGCGCCAGCATGGCCCAGCGCGAGCGGGTGCCGGCGACGGTGGCCGCTTCGGCGTAGAAGGGGCCGAACATGCTCAGGCCGGCCTTGCCGGCGAGCAGATAGCCGAGTCCGAACTTGACGCCCAGGACGGCGCAGGCGGCCAGGACCATCGAGGCCAGGCCCTTGCGCAGCCAGGCGCCGCCTTCCATCCAGCGCGCATAGCACAGGTAAAGGCAGAGCGCCGGAATCAGGAACACCGCATGCACCTTCACCTGGCTCATCAGGCCCAGCACGGCGCCCGTCACCAGCGCATGCACGGCCCAGTGCCAGTGGCGGCGGGTCAGCACGATCCAGCTCAGCACCCAGAAACCGAAATAATAGGTGGTTTCCGGCATGAAGTAGGCCGTGAACAGGTTCAGCGGCGCGAGCGTGGCCAAGACCGTGACCACGAAGGCGAGGGCGCGTCCGGCGACCGTGCGTGCGCACAGGTAGACGAAGGGCGCGGCCGCCACGAACAGCAGGGTGTTGCCAACGCGTACGCAATCCAGGAAGCCGGTACCGCAGGCATTGCTCGCCCGGAACAGCCAGAGGTAGAGATAGGAGGGGAGGATGGACTCGCTCAGATCCTGGAGCCGCGACATCTTGCTGTAGTACCACTCGTCGGCGAAGATCGTCGGGTTCAGGCCATGGCTGCGCGCGGTCAGCCAGAAGAACGCGGCGGCCATCAAGGCCAGGAGGGCAAGCCCGGGGAAGAACCGGCGCAGGCCGGAAGCGGTCGTGGTGGTCATCGTTTTTCTGTTGTTGTCGTTTTGGGTGCGCGCTTGCGGAAAATCCAGAATTTGCTCAGCAGGTAGCCATTGGCCGCGATCAGCGGCAGCGACAGAATCTTGCCCGCCAGCGGCATGCCGGCCAGCGCCACCGCCATCGAGACGCAGCCCATGGTCAGCAGGTAGTTCAGGCCGACCACGCACAGGTAGCGCGCGAAGCTGGATGCGCTGGCCGCGGCATCGAAGGTCACGCGGCTGTGGAAGGCATAATTGACCAGCAGGCCGGCCAGGAAGCCGGCGGTGGTGGCGCCGGTGAAATGCGCACCGGCGCGCAGTAGCACCTGCATGACGCCGATGTCGACCAGGGCGCACAACACGCCGCCGGCGATATAGGTGGCGACCTGGCGCGAATGACGGGTCAGACTACGCATGGGGCTTGTGGAACAGGACCTTCTTGTGCAGCGGACGGCGCGGCACCGAGGCGATGTCGTAGGCCAGGAAGGCCAGGATCAGTTGCACGCCCATGATGACCGGCAGCGCCGCCACCATCACGGTGCCGGCCGGCGTGGCCATGCCGTGGCGGCTGGCGTCGATCCAGTGGGTGATGCCGAAGATCGAACCGAACAGCAGCATGGCGATGCCCAGCGGCAGCTCGATCGAGGCCAGCGACATATTGCGCAGGTAATAGTTGTAGAACAGGCGCTTGACGAAGTTGCGCACGTGCTTGGCGGCGAACTCGGTGACGATGCGCGAAATCTTGAGGTTGCTGACCTCGTCGCCATACACCGCGTCCATCGGCACGTCCGCCACCACCGCGCCCAGCGTGTTCAGGCGGAACAGCATGTCGGTTTCGAAAAAGTAGCGGCGGCTGATCTTGTCGAAGGGCAGGAAACGGGCGGCATCGGCGTGGATCGCGGTGTAGCCGTTGGTCGGGTCGAACAGGTCCCAGTAGCCGGACGACAGCTTGGTGAGCAGGGACAGCACCGCATTGCCGAACAGGCGCATCGGCGGCATCGAGCCGATCCGTTCCAGGTTGAAGAAGCGGTTGCCCTTGGTGTAGTCGGCCTCGCCCGCCAGGATGGGCGCAATGAAATGCGGGATCAGGCTGCCGTCCATCTGGCCGTCGCCGTCGACTTTCACGATGACGGCGGCGCCGTCGCGGATGGCGGCGCGGTAGCCGGTCATGACGGCTCCGCCCACGCCCTGGTTCTGCGCGTGCTCGATGACGACCACGCGCGGGTCGCGGCAGTTGTCGCGCACGAAGGCACCCGAGCCGTCGGGACATTTGTCGTCGACGACGTAGATGCGCGCGACCTCCGGACCGATGCCGGCGATCACGCCGAGGATATGGCGCGTGACCTTGTAGCTGGGGATCACGACGGCGACGGCCCCGTGACTGGGATTGGCTGGCGGATTCATCGACACGGATGTTACTCCATGTGCAAGAGCGTTGCTATCGGTCACGGTTACCTTCCTTCGCGCAGTTCGGCCGAGCGCAGGAAAAACGCCAGCGCGCGCGTATCGCCGGATCCCGGGCTGTGCGGCGCCTCGTGCGCCAGTTCGATGACGAGTTCCTTGCCGGCGCTGTTGGCGGGCAGGGCGAAGTGCGGCAGGCGGTCCAGGCTCAGCCAGCCGAGGTCGGTGCCGTTGACCCGGACCCGGGTCCGGTGGTTGCCCTCGAAATACATGCCCTGCAGCGACAGGGTGGCCGCACGGAAGCCGGACGGCGCCGCGATGACCAGCTTCGAGCGCGGCCCGACCGACCACACGCCATCCCAGGCGCCGCCATTGTGTTCGACCTGGCTCCAGCCTTCGGCGAGGGCGATGCCGTTGCCGCTTTCGAACTGCGCGCTGCCGTAGCGCTCGGTGCGGTTGGGGTCGGGCCGGCAGGCGATCGCACCGTCGATGTAGTACCAGTCGCGCGTGCTCTCGACCATGCGGGTATCGGGCGCCAGCACCTTGCCGGCGCCGCACAGCAGTTCGTCGACGTGGGCGCCGCCCGGGTTCACCAGCGCCTTGTGCCATTCGGCCGAGACGTAGATTTTATGCGGCTCGATATAGTCGTCGTTGCGGGCCATGCGTTCGGCGAAGATTTCCGGCTCCGGGTGGTACCAGCGGTTGGCGTGGGCCAGCGCGAACCTGGCCAGCGGCGAGAATTCGACATACGAATAACTGGCCGCATGCAGGGTGGCCGCGCCCTGGGCCAGCAGCAGACCCAGCAGCAGCCCGGCGGGCCAGCGGGTGCTGGCGCGCAGGCGCAGCAGCAGTACCAGCAGCAGCGGCATCGCGGCCCAGAAACCGTAGCGCATCACGCCCTGGGCACCCGAGTTCCAGTTGAGCACGGCCATCGCGGGGAAGATCAGCGCCAGCACGAACAGCAGGCACAGCGCGAACAGGCCGAGTGCGCGCTTCGAAGTCCCCTCGTGCTTCCAGCCCCACAGCGCCAGCGCGGCCAGCACGCCGGGCAGGATCAGGACCATGCCCTGGTTGAGGTCGAAGAAGAAGGAAACCAGACGGGTGGCGCTGATCAGGCCGGGGTCGGAAAACTTCCGGGCGATGATGTTCGGGACGCCGAATTCATAGAGGTTGAACAGCAGCGGCAGCGAAAACAGGACGACGCCCACCGCCAGGCCGAGCACATTGGCGCGGGTCAGCTGGGCTTTCAGGTTGGCCGCCAGGCCGACGCCCGGGCGCCAGTCGAGGTAGAGCTTGAGCAGCGGGGCGAAGCCGAAGAAGAACACGATGGTCGGATTCTGTTGCCCGGCCAGGCCCGCCAGCAGGCCGGCCGCCAGCGGCGCGCCGCTCAGGTAGAACAGCAGGCCGGCCAGCAGGCAGGCCGCGCTGACGCATTCCGGGCTGGTCCAGTTCAGGTACAGCGCACCGCCGCACAGCAGGAACAGCAGCAGGCCCAGCGCCGCGCGCCTGCCTGAGCCGAAAAAGCGCAGCAGCGCCAGGCCGAGCACGAACACGGCCGCATAGTTGACGACCTGGAAGGCCTTGAACGGCGGCACCCCCAGCAGCTCGAACAGTTTATAGGGCAGGACCGCCAGCGCCGGGTAGCCGAAGAAGTGCACCGAATAGACGTCGCCGCCCTTGCCGCGCACAAAGGCGGCATACACGTCCTGCTTGCCGGCCCGCATATCGGTTTCGAGCAGCTGGAACACGCCGGACACCTGCGGCGCCACCTGGTGCGCGCGCGCGATGTCGCTCAGGCGGATGTCCGGGCTGCCGTGGTCGGCGAGGGCCACGGTCTCCAGCGTGTACTCGACCACGTCGCCGAAAAAATACGGCCGGGTCAGGACCAGCAGCGCGAACAGGGCGCCGAACAGGGCCAGCGCAAAGCGCCAGCCGCTGCGGGATCGAATGGGCAGGAGGGTGTCGATGTCGTTCTTCATGCTTACCAGGCCGCCGCCACGGCGAACAGTGTGCACAGGGCCAGGACGGCCAGGCTGGTCTTGTCCTTGCTGACGTATAGCACCGGGTCTTCGTTGACCTCGCCGCGGAAGGACAGGGTCCACAGGCGTCCCAGCCAGAATACCAGCAGCGGCAGAATGCCGAGCAGCCAGGTCGGCTGCCGGTACAGCATCAGCACGTTTTCGGAATTAAAGTAGAGCATCACCACCATCACGGCGATGAAGGCCGCGTTCACGCCCATGATGCCGATCGGGGTACGGTCGGCCGTGGTATAGCCGCGGCCGCGCGTCTTTTCCTTGCCCGCTTTCTGCAGATTGGTCAGCTCGCTGTGGCGCTTGAGCAGTGCCAGGCTCAGGAAGATGAAGAAGGAAAACGCCAGCAGCCAGAACGAGGGCACGATGCCGGTGGCGGCGCTGCCGCCCAGCACGCGCAGGGTGTACAGGATGGCCAGGGTGACGATGTCGACCATCAGCAGGCGCTTCAGGTGCAGGGAGTACGCCACCGTGGTCACGAAGTACACGCCGACGGCAACCAGCAGCAGCGGGTCGAACCAGGCGCACAGCGCCAGCGCCGCGCCCGCCAGCACGGGACTGGCGGCCAGGGCCAGGCCGAGCGGCAGCGCGCCGCTGGCGATCGGGCGCCGGTGCTTGACCGGATGCAGGCGGTCATCCTGGGCGTCGAGCGCATCGTTCAGCAGGTAGGCGCTGGACGCGCACAGCGAGAATGCCACGAAGGCCAGCAGCGAGGCGACGAAGGCGTCCGCATCCAGACGGTGGCCGGCCAGCATCGGCAGGAACACCAGCAGGTTCTTCAGCCACTGGCGCGGCCGCATGGCCTTCAGCAGTGCGCTGGCCAGGCCCGTGCGGCGGGTGCCGAGGAAGCGGGTCTCGCGCCCGTCCGCCAGGCGGAACGGGGTGTGCGTGACCGACCAGGCGTGGCGGCTGCCCAGCCACACCGGCAAATCGGCGCGCGAATTGCCGACGTAGTCGTAGCCGCCCTTGCCGTACAGTTTTTCCAGGTGCGCGGCCTTGTTGTGCGAGGTCAGGTTGATGCCGTCGCCGGTGGCGATCACGCTGTCGAACAGGCCCAGGTGGGCGGCAACCTGCTCGGCCAGGCGGCGCTGGGCGCCGGTGGCCAGCACGATGCTGCGGCCGCGCTCGCGCTCCTGCTGGATGAAGGCCAGCAGCGCGCGGTCATAGGGCAGGGCTTCCGGATCGAGCTCGACGCCGGCGGCCACGCTTTCCTTGAAGCCGGCCTTGCCGCGCGCCAGCCACAGCGGCAGGCGCCAGGCCCCAGGCAGGTCGTGCTTGAGGTTCAGCACCAGCGTTTCCCACAGCAGGTCGGACAGGATCAGCGTGCCGTCGAGATCGATGACGAGCGGGACCGCGCGCGCATCGCTGCGGGTGCCGGGTTCGGAGGTCATGGGATCGTGCATTCGGTACTCGCGACTGGGGTCGGGGAAGCGTTCATGGTGGGCGCATGCCGTGGTGGGAACAGGATGTCCATCAATTCGGCGGCATTGTCGGCCCAGGTGCGCGAGGCAATGCCGGTCGAGGCCGGTGCCTGGCCGGCGGCGTCCAGGCGCAGCCAGTCCTGGATGGCCGCGGCCAGGGCCGCGCCGCTGTCGCCGCTGAAGTAATGGGCGTGCTCGCCGGCGACTTCATGGAACACCGGCAGGTCGCGCACCAGCAGCGGCACGCCATGGCGCGCGGCCTCGATCAGCGGCAGGCCGAAGCCTTCGCCTTCGCTGGCGACCAGCAGGCAGGTCGAGGCGGCGTAGATGCGGTCCAGGTACTCGTCGCTGGCGCCGTGCAGCACGAACAGGCGGCGGTTCAGTTCCGGGTGCTCGCGCAGGCGCGCCATCAGGGCCGGAATGCTGCGGCGCTCCTTGTCCGGCAGGGCTTTCCAGCCTTCGCCGCCGACGATCGCCAGGCGCACGTCCAGGCCCTGGGCCCACAGCCGCTCGAAGGCGTCGAGTGCCTGCGCGTGGCCCTTGCGCGGTTCGATGGTGCCGACCATGGCGAAGGTCGGCATGGCGGCAATCCCGGCCAGCACGGCATCGGCATCCGGCGGCAGGCCGGTGCTCGGCTGGGAGGCGTCGATGTCGGCGCCGTGGTGCAGCACCGCGAAGCGCGGCAGCGCGCCGGCCGCCGTTCTGGTTGATAACCAGGTCCGGGTCTCGTCGGCCACGGCGGCGCTGATGCAAACCAGGCAGTCGGCTTCGCGGCCGACGGTGCGCAGGAAGTCGCCGAACACTTTCTCGACGCGCGGCGGGAAGAAGTCCGGGCGCAGCACCGGCAGGATGTCGTGCACCATGAAGCAGATGCGCACGCCGGTCTCGCGCCAGCGCGCGTACAGTCCGGTCCGCGCCGCCTCGTTGACCGCGCCCGGGAACAGATCGGGGCAGTAGAACACGTCGTCCTCGGCCACTTCGACCTCGTCGTCGACCACACCGTAGCTGTCGGTGCCGCCCAGTTCGTGCAGGTAGCGGCGCGCGTAGCGGTAGTGCCAGCGCCCGCCTTCGTCGCTGAGGTAGACCGGCAGCACCAGGCGCTGCCGGTTCTGCAGCTTGAGCAGCGCAAGCAGCTGGGCCCGCACCACGCGCTGGATGCCGGTCTTGAGGTCTTCGCGGACCAGCGCCGAGATGTCGACCAGCAGCTGGCGCGCGACCTGGCCGGCGTCCACGCTGGCGTGGTGGCGGTCGTGGATCACGGCTTCCATCAACTGCTGCGCGCTCTGGCGCCAGGTCAGCCAGGGCATGCTCTTCGATGGCGGCGCCGTGCCGGCAGCGTGCAGCGCCAGCCAGGCTTCGATGGCGGCGGCCAGGTCTTCCGGCTCGCGGCCCTCGAAATAGAAGGCGTGCTCGCCGGCGACTTCGCGGAATACCGGAATGCCGCGCGCGATGACCGGCAAGCCCTTCTGGGCCGCCTCGATCAGCGGCAGGCCGAAGCCTTCGCCTTCGGAAGCGGCCAGCAGCGCCGAGCTGTGCTCGTACAACTGCAGCAGCATCTCGTCGGACACGCCGTTGAACCAGAACAGCTGCTTGTCGCGCTGCGGGTGCGATGCCAGGCGCTCGGCCAGCGCATCGACCAGCCAGCCGTTCTTGCCGACGATGACGAGATTGAGCGCCACGCCCTTGGCCCACAGCAGCTCGCAGGCGGCCAGCGCCTGGGCCTGGCCCTTGCGCGGCTCCAGGGTGCCGACCATCAGCAGCGTCGGTGCGTGTTTGAGTGCCTGCAGGGTCTGCGCGGCGTTGTCGGGCAAGCCGCTGCTCGGCGCGCTGGCGTCAATGTCGGCGCCGAGGTGGAAGTGGGACAGCTTGAGCGGCGCCAGGCGGCGGTTCGGACGCTGCGCCAGCCAGCCGGCCAGCTCGTCCGCCACCGCGCGCGAGATCGTCACGATGCCGTCCGCCACCAGCGCGATGCTGTCGATGAAGTCGCCGTAATATTTCTGCGAGCCGAAGGGGAAGCAGTCCGGCCGCAGCAGCGGCAGCAGGTCGTACACCGTGAACCAGATCTTGACGCCCCTGCTGCGCAAGGCCATCAGTTGCGGCTGGTTCTGGGTGGTGAGGTTGGCGGCCAGGTCCAGGCCCAGGAACACGTCGCCGCTGCGCGCTTCGATCGGCGCGTCCTCGAGCGTCAGCGGCGGCACGTCCAGCATGCCGCAGGTGAAGCGGCGCGCGTAGCGGTAGCAGTGGTTGCCGCCTTCGCTGTACACCGGCTCGACCCGGTAGCCGGGCGGCGGTTCCTTGATCAGTGCCAGCACGATGCTGCGCACCACGCGCTGGATGCCGGTCTTGTAGTCGGACTGGACCAGCGCCGAGATGTCGACCAGCAGTTGGCGCGGCGCGTTCGGCAGCGCATTCGCGGCCAGCACGGCGGCGGTGTCGACCAGCGCCGCCTCGTCGCGCGGACGCGGGGTGCCGGGCGCGCTCAGTTGCGCGATCAACTGGCGCCGCTGCGCCGGTGCGCTGTCGCGGGCAAAGGCTTCGATCGCCTCGATGTAGAGTGCGCCGACGGTGGCCGGCGCATGGTGCCGGGCGACGTGGGCGCGGCCGGCCTGGGCCAGCGCGGCGCGGCGCGCCGGCTCGGCGTGCAGCGAAGTCAGCGCGGCCGTGAGTTCGGCATCGCCGAATTCGTCGGGCAGCATGCACAGGGTGTCGGGCGGCAGGTCGGCCGCGGCGCCATGGGCGTTGACGATGGCCGGCAGGCCGTGCATCAGGCAGTCGAGCACCGAGGCCGAGGTCTCGCCGCGGGTCTGGGCGCGCAACTGCACGCCGCAATCGCTGGCGGCCAGCCAGTCCTGGTAGGCGCCGGCGTCGACGAAGCCGGTGATGCGGATGCGCGCGGCGGCGGCGCTGGCGCCGATCTTGCGCTGCAACTCGATGCCGTAGGGGCCGGCGTCGTTGGCGCCGACGAACACCAGGCGGCAGCGCGGGTCGGCGGCCAGCGGCGAGGCCAAAAAGGCGCCCAGCAGGCGGTGGTTCAGCTTGGTGGCGCCCAGCATGCCGAAGCTGCTGACGACATAGTCGCCGTCTCTGATGCCGAGGCGTTCGCGCGCGGCGCGCCGTGCCGCCGCCGGGTCGGCATCCGGCGCAACCTGGCCGCGCAACAGCGGGATGGTGCGCCAGCCGTCGGCACTGCCGGGGCCGTACCATTGCTCGGCCAGGCGGCGCGAAAAGTCGCTGTGGACGATCACGCCGGCGGCCCGGTCCAGCACCTCCTTGTTGCAGGGGTACTGCCAGATCGTCGGGTTGCGCCCCTGCTCGCGGTGCTCGCGCAGGCCGGTATAGCCGTGCGATGCGTACAGCGCTCCCAGGTACGCTTCCGGCACGTCGCCGTCGCGCTCCATGTTGTCGAGCACGCCGCTGAGGAAGAAGTCGTGCAGCACCACGGTGCCGGGATGGCGGCGCAGCAGCGCGAACATGTGCTTGTGCACGTTCGAATTGCCGAAGTGGTAGAGCACCCGGTCGTAGGAGGCGCCGTGGCGCATGAAGTAATCGACGTCGCGCTGGGCGAAGCGCGCCAGCTGCGCCTCCGGCGTGGCGCCCGGCGTCAGCACCAGCTCGACCTGGTAATGGCGTTCCAGTTCGGGCAGCAGTTCGGCGCTGTAGTCGGCGATGCCCGAATGCTCGGGCGGCAGCGGCGACACCAGCGCCAGCGTCGGCTTGGCGCCGGCAGGCGGCTGAACGGCGCTACGAGCGGGCGGGCGCATGGTCTCGAGCGCGCGCCAGAGGGCGGCGGCGTCCTGGCCGCTTGCGCGCAGGGCGGTGGCGCTGTTCACGTCCAGGATGCGGTCGGGGCCGAGCGAGGCCAAGAAGCCGGCGCGCAGCGTGGCCGCGGCATGGCGGCCCCAGGCATCGTCGGCGGTGGGCAGGGTATAGACGTGGAGGCGTTCGGGCGGCAGCAGGCCGTCCAGCGCATGGCGCAGCCGGTCGGCGTCGCCGGGGTGGCCGGGGTAGCCGCTGCTGACGGCCACGTGCACGGTATGGGAGCCGGGGGCGCGCAGCAGGGTTTCGGTCAATGCCAGCAGCGTGGGGTGGTAATCGATAATCAGGCGCATGGTCATTCCTGGTGCGGGGCGTAGGCGCGGCGCAGTTGGTCGAGCGCTTCGCGCGCCGATTGCGGCAGTTCGCGCAGGGCAGATGGTACGTCGCTGGCCGGCGCGGCATCGGCGAGGCTGCGCTTGGCGGCCACCAGCGTGCGCGACACCAGGGCTTGCAGGCGCGGCGAGCGCAGCACCAGCGGCAGGATGGTCCGCCGTACCGCTTCGCGCGAGGTCAGCCAGCGCAGGCCGCGGCGGGCCGCGCCCTTGGCCTTGCGGCGGGCGAGGTTGGCCATGCTGTCCGGGCCGCGGCGCATGACGAAGCGCATCGGCGCGGTGATGCGCCACGAGGTGCTGTTCAGGGTCGCGACCAGGCGCTGCTCGAGGTCGCGTGCCCACAGCGTGACCCGCTCGCCCTCGGCATGGGCCTGCGCCAGTGCGGCTTGCAGGCGCGGGATCTCGGCCAGCTCGACGTGCAGGCGGGCGATCTCGTTCAGCGCGTCCTGCTTTTCCAATTCCAGCGCGCCGGCGAACTGGATCATGTCGTGCAGTTCGGCGCGCGCGGTGTCGAGCTGCTGGTCGCGCTCCTGCAGTGCGCGGCCGACGGCGGCGTTGGCGATCCAGGCGCGGTCCAGGTGCCAGGAGATGTATTCGTCGAACACGTTCGGCTGGATGCCGAAGTGCGCCATCAGTTCCGGATGTTCGTCCGCCACGTAGTAGCGGTTCAGGCCGTCGAACCAGGCGTAGCGGTAGCGCTGGCCGGTGACCAGCGCCTCCCAGGCTTCATGGTTGGTCTCGCGGCTGTTCGGCAGGGTCGCTTCGATCACCAGCACCCACGGACGCCAGCGTTCGAAATCCATGCCGCGCAAGACCTCGGCCTCGAAGCCTTCGACGTCGATCTTGAGGAAGTGGATCTCGCCGCGCACGTGCTCCGCGCAGATCGCCGACAGGGGCCGCACCGGCACCGCCAGTTCGGCCACCGTATGGCCCTCGGCGCGGTGCATCTCGGCCACCGCCGCCTCGGGCGAAGCCCAGCCGCGCACGGCCGGCACGTCGTACAGCGTCAGGCTGCCCTCAAGGCTGCCGGCGGCCAGCGCCAGGTTGATGTCGCGCGGGCGCTGTTCCTGGAAGGCCTCGATGTGGGCGGGCAGGGGCTCGATGTTGATGCCGTGCCAGCCGCTGTCGTAGAAGGCCTTGGTGACCGAGTGCTCGACCGGGTCGCTGGCGCCGACGTCGATGTAGAAACCGTCCTGCACGTGGCCGAGGGCGCGCCACAGCAGCACGTCTTCGTTGTTCTGGGCGTAGGAAATGAATCTCATGGGCGATGAATCTCTATGGCGGGGTCGAGCCAGGCCGAACCCTCGAAATGCGGCCTGCGCATGTTCATGACCGTGAACACCAGCGCCAGGTCGCGCCATTCGTAATTGTTGACGAGGTGGGTCTCGGTGCTGACGATCGCGGTGGCGACGGAATAGGTGCCGGGCCCGAGGTTCATCGGGAAGCGGAAGCGGTAGGTCACCTCTTCGCCGGCCTCGACGCTTTCGAGCGGCAGCTCCTTCAGATGGGTGTTGGTGCCGTACATGGGCTGGCCCAGGCGGTCCTTGATCATGTAGCCCAGCACCATGCGCGGAATATGCGCCTTCGCGGCCACCTTCACCTCGAGGGTCACCTCGCTGCCGACGTCGACCACTTCCACGCGCTGGCCGGCTTCATCGAGCAGGGCGATATCGGCCACTGTCGCTTCGCCGGTGCCGGACACGGTCTGCATTCTGCCCTCGGGCGTCGCGTTCAGGCGCACGGTGGCATTCTCGCGCTCGGCGATCAGGGCGTTGTAGTAATCCATGATCTCTTCCGGCAGGCCTTCCCTGGCCAGGCGGCCGCCGTCGAGCAGCAGGGCGCGGTCGCACAGCGACTGGATCGCCTGCTTGTCGTGCGAGACCAGCAGCAGCGTGGTGCCGTGGCGGCGGAAGCTGCGGATGCGGTCGAAGCTCTTGTGCTGGAAGTAGGCGTCGCCCACCGACAGCGCTTCGTCGACGATCAGGATGTCCGGGCGGCGCGCGGTGGCGACGCTGAACGCGACCCGCATCTGCATGCCGCTCGAGTACACGCGCACCGGCTGGTCCATGTAGTCGCCGATCTCGGCAAAGGCTTCGATCTGCGGCATCAGTTGCTGGATTTCCTCGACCGTCATGCCGAGCAGCTGGCCCGCCATGAACACGTTCTGGCGCCCCGTGAAGTCGGGGTGGAAGCCCATGCCGAGTTCCAGCAGGGCCGCCACGCGGCCCTCCATGTGCACGCCGCCGGCGGTCGGCTGGGTGGTGCCGGTGATCAGCTTGAGCAGCGTGCTTTTGCCGGCGCCGTTAATGCCGATCAGGCCCACGGCTTCGCCCGGCTGCACCGTGAAGCTGATGTCGCGCAGCACCCATTTCAGCGTGTGGCGCGGGCCGCCGGGCAGCACCCATTCGGCCAGACGCGACCAGCGGGTCGGGTACTGGCGGTAGGCCTTGCCCAGGTTCGATACGACGATGCGGCCCATTAGAGTTCGTCCACCATCTCGCCGGCGCGGCGGCGGAACAGGCGCAGCCCCAGCACGCACAGCAGCAGGGCCAGCACCAGCACCGGCAACAAGGACATCCAGTCCGGCGCCACGCCCTTCACCAGCACCTGCTGGTAAGCCTCGACCAGGCGCGCCATCGGATTCCAGCCGAGCATTTCGCGCACCTCGGGCGGCAGGATCGTGACCGGATAGACTACCGGCGTGAGCCAGAACCAGAATTGCATGGCGATCGTCACGAACTGGCCGACGTCGCGGAAGAAGACGTTGAGCACACCGGCGATCATGCCGATGCCCAGCGCCAGCAGCAGCTGGATCGCCAGCACCGGGATCACGGCGAAGAAGACCGCGCCGGGAAAACTGCCGGAGGCCAGCAGGAACAGGGTGAACAGGCCGAAGATGATGCCGAAGTTGACCAGCGCATTGAGCACCACGATCAGCGGCAGGCAGATGCGCGGAAAGCTGATCTTCTTGATCAGGTTGGCCTGCTCGATGAACATGCTCTGGGCGCGCGCGATGATCTCGGCAAACAGGCCCCAGGTCAGCACGCCGGCGCACAGGTAGATGCTGTAGGCGAAGCGCGCGTCGGCGGCCGCGCCGGGCAGCTTGCTGTGCATGACTTCGGCAAAGATCACGGTGTACACCACGATCATCGCCAGCGGCGACAGCAGCGACCACAGCGCGCCCAGCATCGCGTTCATGTACTTCGCCTGGAATTCGCGCTTGACGCTGCCGAACACGAAGCCGCGATAGGCCCACAGGCCGCGCAGCATGAGCGGCGCAATCATGATGCGCAGGGCACGGAAAGGTGCGTGAGGTGTTTCTTCATAGAGTGGCAAGGCCGTTCGAGCGCAAAATTATACTCTACGGTACTGCCACACAATTGATAGAGATGTAAGCAAATTTGGCATGTTTGTCATGCCACAAGCTTGGTTAACCGCCTTGAACCAGCTTCTGCAAGCCTTGCGGATCGAGAATCACCAAACGGTTCGCCTCCTTCTGCACGATCCCCAGCTGAACCAGGGTCAGCAGCGCGCGGGTGACGGTCTCGCGGCTGGTGTTGATCATGTTGGCGATGTCCTGGTGGGTCGGCAGGTTTTCGACCACCGGATGAAAGCCGCCGCCTTCCGGCTTCTTTTGCAGCAGCGACAGATAGGTATAGATGCGACGCGCCGTGTTGTTAATGCTGAGCAGGGCGCGGAATTCGGAATCGCGCTGGATCTTTTGCGCCAGGTGCTTGAGCATCTGCTTGGCGACGCTGGGCGAATGCGAAAACAAATGCAGCGCGGTGGCCGCCGGCAGGAAGGCCACCAGCACGTCGCTGGTCGCGACCACGGAGGCCGAGCGGGTCGATTCGTTGATCAGGGCGATCTCGCCGAAGAAGTCGCCCGGCGCCAGCATGCGCAGGCCGACCGCGCGGCCATCCTCGGTGATGTCGATGACCTGCAGCTGGCCCGACAGCAGGAACAGCAGGGCATCGCCGCTGCCGCCCTTGTGCAGCACGACTTCGCGCTTGTTGTAGTGGCGGATGCGGATTTCGGCGTTCACGCGCCGCATGTCGTCCTCGCTCAGGGCGGCGAACAGCGGGATCTTGCGCAGGTTGATCTGGATGTGCGCCTGCAGCGCTTCCTCGGCCGACGAGTCGTTGGCGGAGGCGGCGGCGTGGAGCTTGCTCACAGAGGTCATCGATGGGTTCCTACTTCAGGGCAGCTGCCATTGCCAGCTCAGCTGCAAAACCCGGTCATTGTACTGAAAGATCGGTATGTTTTCCTTATTTTGAACGGCCCGCGCCTCGAGTTGTAGCGTTTGTCCCTTGACAAGCTGATAAGAGAGCGCGGCCCGTGCCACCGTGGTGCGCTGCGCGCGCACGGCCGGAATCAGGAGTTCCGGGGCGTAGGGCAGGGCGCTGTCCCAGCTCTGGCGTGTCCAGGCGGCTTCCGCCGTGAAGTTGGCCGGCAGCGCGCGCCGCAGCAGCAGGCTGGCGTAGTTGCCATGGCGGTTGCCGCCCGGGCGCCCGGCGCGCGCATGCTCGTTCAGCAGCGCGGCGTTGGCGCTGGCAAAGAGCGGGCCGTCGCGCCAGGTCAGCACGGCGCGGCCTTCCAGCGTGAGGGCGTTGAAGTTGGTGAGCGTCGGGTAGTCGTACCAGGAGGCGCCCGCCACCAGATTGAGCTGGGTGTTGGCCGGCAGCGGGATCGCCGGCGCCACGCGCGCCTGCAGCTGGCCCTGGCGCTGGTACAGACGGCGGCCCAGCGTCACCGCGCCCAGGTTGAGGCTGGTCCTGACCGTCGTGCGCAACACGCGCCAGGGCAGCTCGATGCCGCCGAACATGGCCGCCGTGTCGTACTGGCGCAGGCTGTCGTTGCGGCGCCACTGCGATTGCAGGTAGGCGATGCTGCCGTTGGGTGTCAGCTCGCGCATGTGCTCCAGGCCGAGCACGCTGTACTGGTCGTGGCGCGGCAGGAAGTCCGGCAGCAGCGGCAGCTCGACCGGCACGCCGGCGTCGACCACCAGCGAGGACACGCTGGCGCCCTGGTTGACGTTCTGGTCGATGCCGCGGCCCACGGTGAGGGTCGTGGTGCTGGCCGGCTTCCAGGGCCGGCAGCCGGCTTCACGGGTCTCGGCGATCAGGATCATCATGTCCGGCTTGAGCTGGACGCGCGTCTCGAGCATCGCAAACAGGCGTTCGGCTTCGTCGGCATTGCCCAGCCCGCACTGGGTCAGCGCCAGGTCGAGCAGGGCGCCGGCCTGCTGCGGGTTGGCCACCAGGCGCCGCAGCAGTTCTGAGGCGTCGGTGCGGCGGCCTTCCGCCAGCGCTTCCATGGCTTCCTGGTAGATTTGTGCCTCCGCGGCTTCCCTGGCGCCGTCGGCCTGCGCTTGCGCGGCCGGCGCGGCGAGCAGGGCTGCAAACAGGGCCACCCACAGGCCCGCGAGCTCGATGCGCTTGCTCACGCGGAAGTCCCCGTGATGGCGCTGCCGGGAATCGGATTGGCTGGCGTGCTGCCCGCTTGGTTCATGCTGTCCTGAAGAGTGAATACGGTCGTGAGTTGTTCCTTGCCGCGCAGGCGCCGTTCGCCCAGCTGCAGAAAACGGTGTTCGCGTGCGCGGGCGACGGTGCCGGGACCGACGATGACATCGTGCGGATAGTCGCGCGCGGCCTGTTCCAGGCGCGAGGCGGTGTTGACGCTGTCGCCGACCGCCGTGTAGATGCTGCGGAAACTGGTGCCGAAATCGCCGGCCATGGCCAGGCCGCTTTCGATGCCGATGCGCACCCGCAGCGGCGGGTAGCCGGCGCGCTCGCGCATGGCGCTGTAGGCGCCGACCCGTTCGAGGATCGCGCGCGCGGCGTCCAGCGCCAGGTCGGCATGGCGTTCGAGCGGCAGCGGCGCACCGAAGAAGGCCACCAGGCCGTCGCCGGTGTACTTGTCGAGCGTGCCCTGGCGCTCGATCACCGGGCCGGTCAGGCAGTCCAGGAAGTCGCGCGTGAGGCGCGCCGCCTCCTCGACCGGCAGGGCTTCGACCTGGGCGGTGTAGCCTTCCATGTCGGCGATCAGGGTGGTGACCTCGAGCTGGCGCGGCTGCAAGGGATCTTCGAGGTCGCTGCGCAGCAGTTCCGCCACCACCGCCGGGGCCACGTACTGGCGCAGGGTGCTGAGCAGGTGGCGCGAGCGGCGCTGGGTCAGCTGCCACTGGTAGGGAATCGCCACCGCCAGCAGCAGCAGATTGCTGGCGTAGGGCGCGACGGCATTGAAATCCGGGTCATGGCTGCAGGCCAGCCAGGCCAGGCCGGTCCAGGCGATCGAGCTGACGCCGAGCAGCGCGACGCTGGCCAGGGCCGACAGGCGCGGAAAAGCCAGCGGCACTAGCAGCGCGGTCAGCACCGCCCAGCCCAGGGCCAGCCAGGCGCCGGGCCAGCGCGCGGGAGCGCCGCCAGCCTGGCGGTCGAGCAGGGTCGACAGCATTGCCGCGTGCACGCCGAGGCCGGGACGGCTGGCCGCCAGCGGCGTCGCCACGCGGTCGCCCATGCCGAGCGAGGAGGAGCCGACCAGCACCAGGCGGCCGCGCACGCCGGCCGGATCGATCGCCTGGTCGAGGATATCGGCGGCGGAGACCACGGTGTAGGCGTTCCAGTCGCGCGCGAAACCGACCCGCGCCAAGCCGGTGTCGTCGAGTTCCAGCTGTTGTTTTCCTGTACAGCAGTTGATCAGCGCCAGCGCCAGGGTTGGGTAGGCGCGGCCCTGGTAGCGGCTGATCATCGGCACGCGGCGCAAGGTGCCGTCCGGATCGGGAATGAAACCGATCGCGCCGATGTGCGGCGCCTGTGCCAGGGCCGCGTAGTTGGCGATATAGCCGGTGGCCTCGACGCCGCCCGCATAGCCTGCGACGGCACCGCCCAGCACGCCGTCGCGCACCGGCGCCGGACGCGCACCCGCCAGGTCGAAGTCGAAGGCCTGGGCCGGTACCACCGGGCCGTACCGGGCCAGCAGGGCCAGGCGCGTATCGCCGGCTGTGCCGGTTTCTTTGGGCAGCAGGATATCGAGCCCGACACCGCGCGCTCCATAGTGCGACAGCAGGATCTCGACCATGTCGGCCAGGCGTTCGCGCGGCCAGGGCCATGGCCCCAGCCGGGCCAGACTGGCTTCGTCGATGTCGACCACCAGCACGCGCGGCTCGGCGGCGCTGCTGACCTGCACGCGCAGGAAAGCGTCGCGCAGCCATTCATTGGCAACGAAGGACAGGTGGTTCGGCGGCAACCATTGGAGTCCGGCCGTCAGCAACACCGCCAGCACGGCGATCAGCCAGCGGGCCAGGGCGGCACGGTAGGCGACGTGCGGCGCAGCAGCGGATTTTTGGAGGGGAACTGCCACGCAGGATAACCGGCCGATGAGTATTGAAATGAAAGAAAAATTATAACTCTGAAAACTTTCTTGTGTGCATTAAACAACATCGCCGCGGACGATTTAAGGACAAGCGCACTCAAGCGTTCAATTATAATTGTGATCGCCGTCACATCCAATCGCACGGCATCGCCGCTAAGCTCGCCTGTAGAGAGAGGACCACTATGTTGCGTTACCTGCTAGCCACGACCTTTATCGCAGCTGCTTGCGCCGGACCATCCGCCAGCGCGGCCGATGCTGGACGCATCATTTTCGCCGCGGGCAAGGCCAGCGTGGGCGAACAGCCGGCTGTGGAAGGCGCCACGGTGCAGGAAGGCCAGCTGCTGGCCACCGGCAGCGACGGCTACATCTATATAAAGACGGCAGACAACGGCCTGTTCATCCTGCGTCCGGGCAGCCAGGCGCGTATCGCGACCTACCGCATCGACAAGGCCGATCCGGCCAACACCCAGGTCAAGTTCGAACTCCTGAGCGGCGTGGCGCGCAGCAAGTCGGGCGACGCCGTCAAACAGGCGCGCCAGAATTTCCGCTTCAATACGCCGGTCGCCGCGATCGGCGTGCGCGGCACCGACTTCACGGTGTTCACCGATGACCACACTTCGCGCGTGGCGGTGCTGACTGGCGCCGTGGTGGTGAGCGGCTTTGCCGGCGGCTGCAGCCCGGATGGCGTCGGCCCCTGCCAGGGCGCGGCCAGCCGCGAACTCTCGGCGGCGCAGCGCGGCCAGCTGCTGCAGGTGACGCGCGGCCAGGCGGCGCCCCAATTGCTGAGCGGCAGCCCGCTGTCGCCCGACCTGGTGTCGCCGCCACGCAACGACGAGCCGGTCGCCAGGACCGATGGCAGCGCCACCGCCACGCCGAGCCTGGAAATCAAGAAGGTCGAGGCGCTGGCGACGACCGCCGAGCCGCCGCCGCCCAAGCCGCCGACCACGCTGCCGCCGCCGACCGTGCCGGCACCCGAGGTGCCGGTGGTGCCGGAGCCGCCGCCGGTGGCGCAGCTGCCGACTACGCCGCCGCAGCCTGCCAGCGGCCTGATATGGGGCCGTTGGGTGCAGTCCGATGCCTATTATCCGAAAGTCTATCTGACCCAGGCAATGGAAAACGCCAGCGTGATCGCGCAGAACGGCGATTACGTGGTGCTGCGCACGCGAGGCGCGGAATTCGTCGCGCCGACCGACGGCAGCATCGGCTTCTCTCTGCGCGACAGCGAGGCCGTTGTTTATACCAACTTCGGCTATGGCGTCCGGATGATCGCGCCGGCCACGCTGGCCAATGGCGCCCTGAACGTGGATTTCGGCAGCCGGAGCTTCACGACCAAATTTGACGTGCTTACTGGCAATGAATCGCTTCCCTTCCGTGCCAGCGGCACGGTCGCTAACGATGGCATGCTGTTCGGCGACCAGGCATTCGAGCGGCCTGGTTACCTGAACGTGAAGGGTTCGTTGAGCAACGAGAACGGCGGCAGCGCCTCGTATGTTTTCGACGGCAGGATCGATACTTTACGCACCGTCAACGGTGCAACTTATTGGCTCAAGCGTTGACTGGAAGTTGGTAACAGGAAAGCCCCGGTGTGCCGGGGTTTTTTTTCGCCTAGCATGTGAGTTTCTGTGAGTTTCGGATGCTTTCCAAGTGGTAAGAATCTATCCAATTGTTACACATATTGCCCTCATGCGGCGCACGCCGATTTTTCGCTTACATTGATCCTCAGAGGGAAGAGCGAGGAAAAACATTAATTTCTTGTCCAGAATGTCAAAAATTGTCCTAATTTTGAACGAGTTTTGATGTTTTGTGATGACCGTCACATCTGCCTGAATGTTCTGCATGTCATTATTCGGCCCGTTGGACAGCAAGGGACTACCTGCGGCTGAACAATAGAGACAAATAACTCGATCGATCGATCTATCTGGAGCAATAAATGGCAACCACCTATTACAACGATCTGCAAAAGCTGTACGTCGCATACTTCAACCGTCCGGCTGACACCAAGGGCCTGGCTTACTACGAAGGCGTGCTGGAAGCCACCAAGGGCGACGCTAAAGCCCTGGCCACCACCATGGCTGCCATCTCGGCTGACTTCTCCACCTCGGCGGAATACAAGGCTGCCTACGCCAACATGTCGAACGCCGACATCGTCAACGCCATTTACCAGAACATCTTCGGCCGTCCTGCTGAAGACGCAGGCAAGAAGTACTGGGCTGACCTGCTGGACAGCAAGACCATCACCATCGACAACGTCGTGACCCAAGTCGCCGCCGGCGCACAGGGTTCGGACCTGACCGCCTTCACCAACAAGGTCAACGCTTCGCTGGCATTCACCACCGCACTGGGCGAGACCAACTCGTACTCGGGCGCCAAGGCCAACGCTGAAGCCAAGACCTTCCTGTCGGGCGTGACCGACAACGCTTCGTACGCCAACGCAACCGATCCGGTCATGCTGGCGACCACCGTTGCCAAGGTCAACCTGGCTGGTACCCCGTTCACCCTGCAGAGCGCCCTGAGCAACAAGGCCGCAGCTGACACCGCCTACACCAACTTCCTGGACGGCCTGGATGGCAAAGTCGACGGCAAGTTCAATACCGGCACCGATAAAGTTGGTACTGATCAAGCTGCCCGTGACATCGCCGAAGCTAGCGTCGCCACCAACGTCACCACCAAAATGACCGCCCTGGACGACCAGATCAGTGGCACCAGCTATGCCAGCGCCTCCGCCGGCGTGCGCGCTGCCCTGCTGGCTGACCAGCAGGCCGCCAATGCGGCCGCTGTGACCAAGGCCCAGGGCGACCTGACCATCGCGAACAACAAGCTGGCTGCAGTTGCTGGCCTGAACGACGCAATCGCCGCCCAGAAGACCGCCGACGCCAACGTCAAGAGCACCGCGGCAACCGCTGCTTCGGCTGCAACCGACGTGCAGCTGAAGCTCGCCGCCTACAATGTCCTGAACAAGACCGCGATCGCCAACCCGGCTGCCGGCGTCTACACCGTTGACGGCCTGATCGTCAACGACAAGGACAAGGGCTTGATGCTGGCAACCGGCGTGACCGAAGACACCAACAAAGGCGTGACTGCACTGCTGAACTCGCTGATCGCCGAGAAAGCCGCCGACACTGCCGCCAAGAACGCTGTCACTACAGCGGGCACTGCCAAGGCTACCGTTGATCTGCTGGACCTGAGCACCGCTGCCAAGGCCGACATGGCCGAGATCGCTAGCAAGATGAAGCTGGCTGAGGGCACCATCGCGACCGCCGCTCAGATCGAAGCCCAGCAAAAGGGTCTGGACGCTGCAGCCGTTTCGGCCAAGGCCGTGTCGGATGCATACCCTACCGCAGCCAACCTGAAGGCGACCGCTGACGCGCAAACCGCTGCCAGCGACTTCAAGGCCCTGGTAACCAAGCTGTACGCCGACGATAACGCCGATCCAGTCAACGCCAACCCGCTGATCAAAGCGCAAGCTGACGCGACCACTAGCCTGACCACCGCCCAGAAGGCCGTTACCGATCTGAGCACCGCGCTGAGCGACCTGGCCAAGGCAAATATGACCGCAACGCAACTGGAGGCCGTCAAGACCCAGGTTACTGCAGCCAACGGCGTGTTTGACGCCAACAAACTGGGCATGCCGGTCACCCTGGACGCAGACCACAAGGCTGAAGTCGCGAGCGCCGGTTCGGACATCTATGTTGCTGGCACCACCAGCGCCTCGATCATGAACTTCGGTCTCCTGGGTAGCGACTCGCTGTACATCAACAGCAAGAACACCTACAGCAAGCTGATCACCACGACCGATATTACGAAGGGTGATCCGGCAGCGCTGGAAGCTTTCCTGACCACCAATGCTGACGGCAACGCCGTCATCACGCTGGAACAGAAGGCATACGGTTCGAACAGCGGCACCGATCTGGTGACCATCACCCTGACCGGCGTCACCGACGTGACCAAGGTTCACCTGAATAACGGCATCATCACCGTGTCGTAATCCAGGCTGGATCCCGGGCCGGTTCGCCGGCCTGGACCCGGAAACCCCGCTGTCGCGAGACAGCGGGGTTTTTTACTTTGATAACGGTGTTTGTGTACCCAACGCGCGACTGAGCTTCGAAATTTGTGACGCACGTCACATTTTTGAACAGTTTTGATGGATAATGAGCGCGGTCAATTTTCCTGGGAACATGGGTCTTTCGCCTATGAAAAAGCTTTTAGAAAAAAAGAACGAAATCGAAATCGTGCTCCGCTCGTTCAAGAGCACCTTCGTCACGGTCGGCGTGTTCAGCGCCATCATCAACCTGCTGATGCTGGCACCGTCCCTGTACATGCTGCAGGTCTACGACCGCGTGCTGGGCAGCCGCAACGAGATCACGCTGCTGATGCTCACGCTGCTGATCGTCGGCGCCTACCTGTTCATGGGCGGCCTGGAACTGATCCGTTCCTTCGTGCTGGTGCGCGTCGGCGCCCAGTTCGACATGACGCTCAACAAGCGCGTGTACACCGCGGCCTTCGAGCAGAACCTGAAGCAGGCCGGTTTCAACGCCGGCCAGTCGCTCGCTGATCTGACCAACCTGCGTCAGTTCTTGACTGGCAATGCCCTGTTTGCCTTCTTCGACGCACCCTGGTTCCCGATCTACCTGATCGTCATCTTCATGTTCGAACCGGTGCTGGGCCTATTCGCCCTGGCGGGTACCGTGCTCCTGATCATCCTGGCGGTGGTCAACGAACGCGTGACCAAGGAGCCGCTGGCCGAAGCCAACTCGATGTCGATCCAGGCCAACACCCTGGCCACGAATAACCTGCGCAATGCCGAGGTGATCGAGTCGATGGGCATGCTGCCCAACCTGATGGGACGCTGGTTCAAGCTGCACGGCAAATTCCTCGGCCTGCAAGCCAGCGCCAGCCAGAAAGCCGGCGTCATCAGCGGCCTGACCAAGTTCGTGCAGATGTCGATGCAGTCGCTGGTGCTGGGCCTGGGTGCGCTGCTGGTGCTCGACAACAAGATCACCCCGGGCATGATGATTGCCGCGTCGATCCTGCTGGGCCGCACGCTGCAGCCGGTGCAGCAGGTGATCGCCGTGTGGAAGAGCGTCAGCGGCGCACGCAGCGCCTATGAGCGCCTGGAAGCGCTGCTGGAAGCCAATCCGGCGCGCGAAGCCGGCATGGCCCTGCCCAAGCCGCAGGGTGCACTCACCCTGGACAACGTGACAGCCGCGCCGCCGGGCGTCAAGACCCCGATCGTGAAGGGTGTGTCGTTCGCGATCGCGCCGGGCGACGTGCTGGGCGTGCTGGGGCCGAGCGGCTCCGGCAAGTCGACGCTGGCGCGCCTGCTGGTGGGCGTCTGGCCGTCGATGATCGGCAAGGTGCGTCTGGATGGCGCCGACATTTACCAGTGGAACAAGGCCGAGCTAGGCCCGCACGTGGGCTATCTGCCGCAAGACGTTGAACTGTTCGCCGGCAGCATCAGCGAGAACATCGCGCGTTTCGGCGAGGTCGACGCGGACAAGGTGGTGCAGGCCGCCAGGCGCGCCGGCGTGCACGACATGATCCTGCAGTTCCCGCAGGGCTATGACACCAAGCTGGGCGACGGTGGTGCCGGCCTGTCCGGCGGCCAGAAGCAGCGTATCGGCCTGGCCCGTGCGATGTACGACGATCCGGCGCTGATCGTGCTGGATGAGCCGAATTCGAACCTGGATGACGTCGGCGAGCAGGCCCTGCTGGCTGCGGTCCTCGACCTGCGCCAGCGCGGCAAGACCATCGTCATGATCAGCCACCGCCCGAGCGCGGTGCAGGTGACGACCAAACTGTTGCTGATGCGCGATGGCGCGGTCCACATGTTCGGACCGACCAACCAGGTGCTCGCCGCCCTGAACGAAGCTGCGAAGAAGGCCGCGGAAGCGCAGGCCGCCGCCCAGGCCCAGGTTGCGGCCGCCCAGGCTGCCGTCCAGCGTGCCGCTGCCGAGGCCCAGGCCCAGGCCGCGGGTGCCACCACCGGAGAAGGAAAGTAATTCATGAAGCTGATCAGTAACAAGGCGCAGGACGTCGTCTCCCACGACGTCGCGCCGGTCGAAGTCAATACCGACGCGCGCGCGTTCTCGCGCATGGGCTGGCTGATCGTCCTGCTGGGCGTCGGCGGCTTCCTGCTGTGGGCCCTGCTGGCGCCGCTCGACAAGGGCGTGCCGATGGCCGGCACCGTGGCCAAGGAATCGAACCGCCAAGCCGTGCAGCACCAGACCGGCGGCACCATCCAGCAGATCCTGGTGCGCGATGGCGACGTCGTCAAGGCGGGCCAGGTGCTGGTGCGCATGAACCCGGTGCTGGCCCAATCGGCGGTCGAGATGACCGATGCCCAGTACCTGAGTGCGCGTGCGATCGAGGCGCGCCTGCAGGCCGAGCGCGATGGCCGCCATACCATCGTCTTCCCGGCCGAGCTGGAGCAGAACAGCAAGGATCCGCGCGTGTCCGAGATCATGAGCCTGCAGCGTTCGCTGCTGGCCTCGCGCCAGGCATCGCTGCAGAACGAACTGGGCGGCATCGACGAGAGCATCGCCGGTCTCAAGGTCCAGGTGCAGGGCCTGCAGGAATCGCGCCAGAGCAAGAAGGAACAGGTCGACATCCTCAAGGAGCAGTTGGCCGGCATGCGCGATCTGGCCAAGGAAGGCTATGTCGCCCGCAATCGCCTGCTCGACCTGGAGCGCACCTACGCCCAGCTGAACGGCTCGATCTCGGAAGACATCGGCAACATCGGCCGCGCCCAGCGCCAGGTGACCGAGCTCACCCTGCGCAAGGCCCAGCGCGTGCAGGACTACCAGAAGGAAGTGCGCACCCAGCTGACCGAAGTGCAGAAGGAAGCCGATGCCCAGCAGGCCCGCCTGCAGGCGCAGAAGTTCGAACTGGCCAATGTCGAGGTGAAAGCGCCGGCCGACGGCACCGTCGTCAACCTGGCTGCGTTCACGCCCGGCGGCGTGATCCCGCCTGGCTTCAAGATCATGGACATCGTGCCGACCAACGACCCGCTGGTGGTCGAGGGCAACCTGCCGGTCAACCTGGTCGACCGCGTGCACCCGGGCCTGAAGACGGAGCTGATCTTCTCGGCCTTCAACGCCAACCGCACGCCGCACATTCCGGGCGAAGTCGAACAGGTCGCGGCCGACCGCACCGTCGACGAGCGCACCGGCGCCGCCTACTACAAGGTGCGCGTGAAGGTCACGCCGGAAGGCGCGAAGCTGATCGCCCATCACAAGCTGGCGATCCGTCCCGGCATGCCGGTGGAGCTGTTCGTCAAGACCGGCGAGCGCACCATGATGAATTACCTGCTGAAGCCGGTGCTCGACCGTGCGAAGTCGTCGATGGCGGAGGAGTGAGCGTGGCCAGCAAGACGATCAAACGCCGCAGCCTCGCGCTCGCGGCCGGCATGGCGGCGCTGTTGGCCGCCGGCCAGGCCGGCGCGATCAGCCTCCAGCAAGCCTACGAGGCGGCGCTGAAGAATGACCCGCAGTACCGCATGAACTATTACGAGCGCGAATCGGCAAGGGAAAACCGCATCCTTGGGCGTTCGAACCTGCTGCCCAGCGTCTCGGCCAGCTATTCGGCCAGCCGTAACGTGGCCGATATCGAGACGCTGCAGAACTACTACGATCTCGGCACTGCCCAGTCGATCAAGCACCCGCGCTACATCAGCCACTCGTCGGTCGTGCAGCTGCGCCAGCCCATCCTGAACCTTGATGGCATTGCGCGCTACCGCCAGGGCAAGGTGATCGCAGAGCAGGGCGAGGCCGCGTTCGAATCCGGCACCGACGAGGTGACCGTGCGCGTGGCCAGCGCCTACATGGACGCGCTGTTCGCGGACGATCAGGTGGCGCTCTCGAAAGTCGCACGTGACATGTATCTCGAGATGATGCACGTGAACAATCGCCTGTTCGAGAAGGGCGAGGGGACCAAGACCGACATGCTGGAAACCCAGGCCCGGCTCGACATCGCCGAGGCCCAATTGACCGAAGCGAAGGACAATGCGGTCGCGGCGCGCGCCACCCTGGCCGGCGTGATCGGCATGGACCCGGGCCAGCTGGACCAGCTGACCGAGAGCTTCCGCCCTGCCACGCTCGCGTTCGGCAGCTTCGAGGAGTGGGAAAAGATGGCGCGCGCGCACAACCACGAGCTGGCGGCAGCCCGTCTCGCGGTCGAGAATGCGCGCCTGGACATCCAGCGCAATAAAGCGGGCCACTATCCGCGCGTGGACTTCATTGCCGCCTACAGCAAAGGCAATTCGGAATCGATCAACACCTACGACCAGGCGACGGTCAACCGCACCATCGGCGTCCAGGTGAACATCCCGATCTACCAGGGCGGCGCGATCAGCGCGACCACCCGCCAGGCGGCCGCCGGTTACGAGCGTGCGCAGGCGGACCTCGACGCACGCACCAACAAGGTCCTGGTCGAGTTGCGAAAAGCCCACAACACCGTGCTGTCCAGCGTGCACAAGATCGAGGCGCTGGAAAAAGCCGTCGCGTCCGGCCAGTTGCTGATGAAGGCCACCGAGCAGAGCATCAAGGGTGGCGTGCGCATCAACCTGGACCTGCTGAATGCCCAGCAGCAGCTGTACACCAGCCAGCGCGACCTGGCCCAGGCCCGCTACACCTACCTGATCGGCCTGCTGCGCCTGCGCGCCGCGGCCGGGACGCTGGATGCCTCGGGCGTGCGTGAAGTGGCGGCTTACTTCCGCTGACTTTTCCCCGCTTCAAGAAAACCCACTGCGCAAACAGTGGGTTTTTTTTCGCCGTTCAATAAAACGGCCGAGTTGCGTCAGTCATTTAACACTTCTGCCCATGCAGGCTGGATTTCTCGAAAAAAATCTTTTTCTTTCAAGAACTTACGAGCTATCGCGCACGGTTGAGTGCGCCTCCAAAAACGAGGATGCGGTATATTTTTTTTACATTATTCCTAAGGAGGCCATGATGGCGACCGTGAACGAAACAGAAGTGCAGAAACTGTACGTTGCATATTTCAGCCGCCCGGCGGATGTCGCCGGCCTGGCATATTGGGTGGATGTGCTGGCCAACCACCCGAACGGCTATCAACAGATTTCCTCGAGCTTTGCCGCCTCGGACGAATACAAGGCGATGTACGCCGGCATGGACAGCCGCGCCACGGTCAGCGCCGTGTACGAGCACCTGTTCGGCCGTGCTGCCGAAGCTGCGGGTGTGGATTACTGGGCCAAGCTGCTCGACGCAAAGACCATCACGATCGATAACGTCGTGACCCAGGTCGCCGCCGGCGCCCAGGGTACCGACAAGGTCGCCTATAACGGCAAGGTGTCGGTCGCGAGTTCGTTCACGTCCCACCTGGACCTGGCAGTCGAACAGAAAGCCTATTCGACCACGGCCGGCCTGAAGATGGCATCGGATTATGTCGCCAGCGTGAAAGACCTGACCTCCGCGGCGATGGCCATGGACCCGGGCAATATCGACATCACGATCGAGAACATGGTCAAAGCCGCAGGCGTGAGTATGGATGCGCCGGCCGCGCTGGTCGGGGTCGCCGAGCCGCTGCCGGCATTCCACGTCTGAGTCGATACACGTCCAGGCAGGAACACGTTTTAGACGTGAAATTTTATTTCACGCAAGCCGCGTGAATGAAATAAAAGAAAACCGCCGGTTCGCCCGGCGGTTTGTCATTGTCAGGCCTGGGCCTGGTTCTGCTCCGGCGCTGCAGCGCTCTTGTGGGCGCAGTGCGGGCAGGACACGCCGACCACGTATTCGGGCGCCAGCTGCTGGCGCGGCGTGACCACTGCGCGGCAGGCGAAGCATTGCACGGTTTCGGTCGGCTCCAGCTTCGGGTTGAGCGCGGTACGGTAGTCGAACACGAAGCAGTCGCCCTTGTAGTGGTCGCCGCCGACTTCCTCGAAATACTTCAGGATGCCGCCGTCGAGCTGGTACACGCGCTCGTAGCCGATGTTCTGCATGTGGATGGCGGCTTTCTCGCAACGGATGCCACCGGTGCAGAAGGTCACCACGGTCTTGCCCTGCAGTTCATCCTTGTGCTTCGCCACCACTTCCGGGAATTCGCTGAACTTGTCGATGCGGTAGTCGAGCGTGTTTTCGAAGGTGCCGACGTCCACTTCGAAGGCGTTGCGGGTTTCCATCATCACGACCGGTACGCCGTCGTCGTCGTGGCCCTGGTCGAGCCAGCGCTTGAGCGTCTTCGGATCGACCGAGGGCGCGCGGCCGAGTTCCGGCTTGATCAGCGGCATGCGCATCGTGATGATTTCCTTCTTGATGCGAACCAGCATGCGGCGGTGCGACTGTTCTTCCGACAGGCTTTCCTTCCACTCCAGGTCGGCCAGGCGGGCGTCGCTGCGGACCCAGGCCAGGTACTGGTCGATCTGTTCGCGCGGACCCGACACGAACATGTTGATGCCTTCCGGCGTCAGCAGGACCGTGCCTTTCAGGCCGAGTTCGTTGCACTGCGCCTGGTACTGCAGGCGCATCTCTTCGAGGTTGTCGAGGGTGACGAATTTGTAAGCAGCGATATTGACGTGCATGATCATTAGAAGGCGAGTGCGGAAGACAGCCGGACATTATAAGCCACGGGCGCGCCCAGGTCAGCGTGTCGCTTCAGCGATGTAGCTTCCAGGACAATTGCCATTTACAATGCATGTTTTCTTAGCAAGCCCTGCCGGCCAATCATGCAATCGCTCAATCTGCAGTACAACCCGCGCATTGACCAGTTGCGCTGGCTGGCCGCGACCATCGTCTTCCTGTTCCACTTCCAGCTCGAATACCGCGGGCTTGGCGGGCCGGCGCTGGTGTCGCCCTGGGCCGCCCTGATCACCGAGGGGCATACCGGCGTCGGGCTGTTCTTCACGCTGTCGGGCTTCCTGTTCATGCAGATTGTGCTGCACCAGAAGACCATCGTCTATGGCGACTTTCTGCGCAACCGGGTGCTGCGCATCGTGCCGCTGTTCCTGACCATTTTCCTGATCGCGACCTCGATCGGACGCGACAACTTCCAGCCGCAGGATATCTTCTATCTGTTCGCGACCAACCTCGGCCACGCACCCACCTCCGGCACGCCGGTCACCGGCGCGGCGTGGACGATTTCGCTCGAGTTCCTGTTCTATATGGTGTTCCCGTTCCTGGCGCGCTTCGCCATGGAGCGCGGACCGCGTTACCTGCTCAGCCTGCTGGTGCTGATGGCATTCTTTAAACTCAGCGCCTACACGGTCAACGCCAACAGCACGCTGATGTATTTCTGCACCTTCGTGGGCCGCTTCGACCAGTTCCTGATCGGCATGCTGGCCGCCATGCTCTACCAGCAGCAGCGCAGCTTCAGGGTGCCGCCCGCCTTCGGGCCGCTGCTGTTGCTGGGCGCCACCGTGCTGGTGGTGTGCGAAATGGCGGCGCTGCATCATTACGCGCCGTTCGGCGCGACCCCGAAATCGGCGTTCTGGATTTTCTGGTCGATGTTCGAGAGCGCGGGCTGGGCAGCCTTCATCCTGGCCTGGCTGGCATTCGGCCCGCGTCTGCCGGCACTGCTCGACCGCGTGCTCTGCCATGGCGGCAAGGTCAGCTTTTCCTTTTACCTGCTGCACATGGCCTTGCTGCATCTGCTGGCCGTGCAGGTCGGGCGTGTGGTGCCCACCGGCAATGGCTGGATCGATGCCTTCATCATGATCGCGCTTACCTATGGCGCCACCTGGCTGCTGGCGACGCTGAGCTACAACACGATCGAAGAACCCTTCCTGCGCATGCGCCGTCGTTATGGAATTGGCAAGACCACAGAATTTGGCGAAATTGCCACGTCGAAATAACGGAAAGAAACTCAGCGGCCCCATGTCCCGGCCGCTGGCGGTAAAATGATGGGATGACTTCCCCGATTTTTACCCACCTGCGCGTCCATTCCGAATACTCGATCGTCGACGGCCTGGTCCGCATCGACGACCTGGTGGCGGCCGCCGTGAAGGACGGGCAGCCTGCGCTGGCCGTGACCGACCTGGCCAACGCCTTCGCCCTGGTTCGTTTCTACAAAGCCGCGCGTGGCAAGGGCGTCAAGCCCATCGTCGGGGTCGACGCCTGGATTACCAACGACGAGAACCGCGACAAGCCGTTCCGCCTGCTGATCCTCTGCAAGAACAAGACCGGCTACCTGCAGCTGTGCGAACTGCTGTCCAAAGCCTGGCTGACCAATCAATACAAGGGCAGGGCCGAGATCCGCGTCGAGTGGCTGGAAGCGCTGGCAACCTCGGTCTCGACGCTGGAACCGGACGTGCCGCAATCGAACGCCCTGATCGTGCTGTCGGGCGCCCAGTTCGGCGACATCGGCCAGGCCATCGACAATGGCGACATCGCCAAGGCCGAAGCTTGCGCCCAGCGCTGGGCGCAGCTGTTCCCGGGTCACTTCTACGTCGAGATCCAGCGCGCCGGCCAGCCCAACCAGGAGCAGCAGGTGCGCCATTCGGTGGCGCTGGCCGGCCGCCTCGGGCTGCCGGTGGTGGCGACCCACCCGGTGCAGTTCATCAAGAAGGAAGAGTTCATCGCCCACGAAGCGCGCGTCTGCATCGCCGAGGGCGAGATGCTGGCCAACGCCAAGCGCGTGCGCCGCTTCAACGAGAACATGTGCTTCAAGTCCCAGGACGAGATGGCCGAGCTGTTCAAGGACCTGCCGGGCGCGCTCGCCAATTCGGTGGAGATCGCCAAGCGCTGCAACGTGACCCTGACGCTGGGCAAACCGCAGCTGCCGAACTTCCCGACCCCGGGCATGACCATCGACGAATTCCTGGTCGCCGAAACGAAGAAGGGCCTGGAAGAGCGCCTGATCCAGCTGTTCCCCGATCCCGAGGTGCGCGAGAAAGAGCGTCCGCGCTACGAGGCGCGCCTGGAGTTCGAGAACAACACCATCATCAAGATGAAGTTCCCGGGCTACTTCCTGATCGTGGCGGAGTTCATCCAGTGGGGTAAAAACAACGGCGTGCCGATCGGCCCGGGCCGCGGCTCGGGTGCGGGTTCGCTGGTGGCGTACGCGCTGAAGATCACCGACCTCGATCCGCTGAAGTACAACCTGCTGTTCGAACGTTTCCTGAACCCGGAACGCGTCTCGATGCCCGACTTCGACATCGACTTTTGCCAGGAAAAGCGCGAACTGGTGATCCAGCACGTGAAGGATTTGTACGGCCGCGACGCGGTCTCGCAGATCGCCACCTTCGGTACCATGGCGGCCAAAGGCGCGATCCGCGACGTCGGCCGCGTGCTCGATTTCGGCTACAACTTCTGCGACGGCATCTCGAAGCTGATTCCGTTCAAGCCGGGCAAACCGGTGTCGATCGCCGAGGCGATCGAAGAGGAACCGCTGCTCAAGGAACGCCTCGAGAACGAGGAAGAAGTGAAGCAGCTGCTGGACCTTGCCCAGCAGGTCGAAGGCATCACCCGTAACATCGGCATGCACGCCGGCGGCGTGCTGATCGCCCCCGGCAAGCTCACCGACTTCTGCCCGCTGTACACCCAGGGCGGCGATGCCGGCGTGGTTTCGCAGTACGACAAGGACGACGTGGAGGCCGCCGGCCTGGTCAAGTTCGACTTCCTGGGCCTGACCACGCTGACCATCCTCGACCGCGCCGTGAACTACATCCGCGCGCTCGATCCGCAGGACGCCAACTTCAACCTCGAATCGCTGCCGCTGACCGACCGGCCTTCGTACAAGCTGCTGACGGAAGCCAAGACCGTGGCCGTGTTCCAGCTTGAATCGCGCGGCATGCAGGGCATGCTGAAGGATGCGCGCCCCGACCGCTTCGAGGACATCATCGCGCTGGTGGCGCTGTACCGTCCGGGCCCGATGGACCTGATCCCGGACTTCTGCAAACGCAAGCACGGCGAAAAGTTCGACTACCCGGACCCGCGCACCGAGTCCATCCTGTCCGAGACCTACGGCATCATGGTCTATCAGGAGCAGGTGATGCAGATGGCGCAGATCGTCGGCGGCTACTCGCTGGGCGGCGCGGACATGCTGCGCCGCGCGATGGGTAAGAAGAAGGCCGAGGAGATGGCCGAGCACCGCGCGATCTTCCGCGCCGGCGCCGCCAAGGACGGCCTGTCGACCGAGAAGGCCGACGAGATCTTCGACTTGATGGAAAAGTTCGCGGGCTACGGCTTCAACAAGTCGCACGCCGCCGCCTACGCGCTGCTGTCGTATCACACGGCTTACCTGAAGGTCCACCACACCGCCGCGTTCATGGCAGCCAACATGTCGCTGGCCATGGAAGACACGGACAAGATCAAGATCCTGGTCGAGGATTCGATCGACGTCTGCAAGCTGACCATCCTGCCGCCGGACGTCAACGAATCGCAGTTCCGCTTCACCCCGGAAGGCCCGCCGCGATCAAGCACCGGCAAGCAGGTGTCGAACATCCGCTACGGCCTGGGCGGCGTGAAGGGCGCGGGCCAGGGCGCGATCGAAGCGATCATCGCCGCGCGCAACGAAGGCGGCAAATTCAAGGACCTGTTCGACTTCTGCATGCGCGTGGACCGCAAGCAGATCAACCGCCGCACCATCGAATCGCTGATCCGCGCCGGCGCCATGGACTGCTTCGGCGTCGATCGCGCGGTGCTGCTGGCTTCGGTCGGCTTCGCGATGGAAGCGGCCGGCCAGGCCGCCGCCGCCGCCAACCAGGTCAGCCTGTTCGGCGGCGACGATTCGGATCTGGTGGCCCCGCCGGAATACGTCAAAGCCACGCCCTGGACCGACCGCCAGAAACTGTCGGAAGAGAAGACCGCGCTCGGCTACTACCTGTCGGGCCACATGTTCGACTCTTACCAGGCCGAGGTGCGGCGCTTCGCCAAGACCAAGCTGAAGGACCTGGAGCCCTCGCGCGACCCGCGCATGCTGTGCGGCGTGATCACCGGCGTGCGCACCCAGCTGACCCAGCGCGGCAAGATCCTGATCGTGACGCTGGACGACAAGACCGGCGTGGTCGAGGTGACGATCTATAACGAGCTGCTGGAAGCGAACAAGAACATCTTCCGCGAAGACGAGTTCCTGCTGGTGGTCGGCAAGGTGTCCGAAGACCGCTTCAACGGCGGCCTGCGCATCACCGCCGAGAAGGCCTACGGCATCGCCGAGGCCCGCATCCAGTACGGCCACAAGCTGGAGATGGATGTCGAGTGCACGGTGAATCCGGCCAAGCTGGCGGAGATCCTGCAACCCTACCGCCAGGAAGGCGGCCTGCCGGTCAGCCTGCGTGTGGCGCCGCAGGGCATTCCCTGCGTGGTGCAGCTGGGGGATGGCTGGCGCGTGGCGCCTTCGGACGAGCTGAAGTATGCGCTCGAGCTGCAGTTGGGGGCGAAGGAAGTGGCGGTAGAGTATTGAATTGTCCGCCGCAAGCGCGGCGGGCATTGTGGCGGCGCTACCGGAGACCGTTGTTTAATGAACGCGTTTTGATCTTGAACACAAAAATAACGCGTGTGTTTAATCTCTTGCCATCGAGATTCAAACTGGTTTGGCGATAAATTGATGTAAGGCAATTTACCAGGCCATCCATCATGACACTCTCCTTCCGCCAGAAACTCTTCCTCCCCTTGCTGCTGAGCCTGCTCTGCCTGCTCATCGTCTTCGTCATCGACACCCTGCACAACCGCGACGTCCGCCTCGAAGAACGCAAGATCCAGCTGGCCAACGCCGGCCAGATGGCCGCCTCGATCGCCAGGGAATACGGCGCGCTGGCGGCCAGCCACGCCCTGCCGGAAGAGGAGGCGAAGAAGCAGGCGCTGGCCCGCATCCAGGCGCTGCGCTATGGCGAAACCGGCTACCTGGTCGTGTTCGACGGCGAGCAGGTGCTGATGCACCCGATCAAGGCCGCGCTGGTCGGCTCGAAGATCGCCGCGACCCGCGATCCGGAAGGCCGCCAGGTCTACCTCGACGCGATCGCCGCCACGCAGGCCGGCAAGGACGGCGGCGGCTACACCGAATACCTGTGGGCCAAGCCGGGCGCGCAGCAGCCGGTGCCCAAGCTGACCTACACGCTGGCTTACAAACCCTGGGGCTGGAACATCATGACCGGCCTGTACATCGACGACGTCAACCACATTTTCTATGTGAAGCTGGGCGAATCGGCACTGTGGCTGGCCGTCATCGGCACGGCCCTGTCGGTCGTGGTCCTGCTGCTGATCCGCAGCGTCGAGCGTACGCTGGGCGGCGACCCGGCGGATGCGGCCGCGGTGGCCCAGCGCATCGCCGGCGGCGACCTCGGCACCGAGGTGGCGGTCCGTTCCGGCGACCATGCCAGCCTGATGGCGGCGATGAAGGCCATGCGCGACGCCCTGGCCGGCATCGTGACCCAGGTGCGCAGCGGCACCGACCTGATCGCGACCGCCTCGAGCCAGATCGCCAGCGGCAACCTGGACCTTTCGAGCCGCACCGAGGAGCAGGCCAGCTCGCTGGAAGAAACCGCGGCCTCGATGGAGGAGCTGACCAGCACCGTCAGGCAGAGTGCCGAGAATGCGCGCCAGGCCAGCGCGCTGGCCGAATCGGCGGCCGGCGTTGCCGGGCGCGGCGGCGAAGTGGTGGCGCGCGTGGTCGATACCATGGAAGACATCAAGGCGGCGTCCAGCAAGATCGTCGACATCATCGGCGTGATCGACGGCATCGCCTTCCAGACGAATATCCTGGCGCTGAACGCGGCGGTCGAGGCGGCGCGCGCGGGCGAGCAGGGCAGGGGTTTTGCCGTGGTGGCGGGCGAAGTGCGTTCGCTGGCCCAGCGCTCGGCCCAGGCCGCGAAGGAAATCAAGCTTCTGATCGGCGACTCGGTGGAGAAGGTCGGCGACGGCGCGAAGCTGGTGCAGGAAGCCGGCGCCACCATGCAGGACATCGTCGGCAGCGTGAACCGCGTGAGCGGCATGATCGCGGCGATCAGCAGCGCCACCCAGGAACAGGGTTCGGGCATCGAACACATCAACCAGGCCATCGCCCAGATGGACCAGGTGACCCAGCAGAACGCCTCGCTGGTCGAGGAAGCGGCGGCGGCGTCGGAAGCGATGCAGGAACAGGCGGCGAAGCTGGCGCAGACGGTCAGCGTGTTCCGCGTCAGCGCCTGATAACGTAGCGTGGGCACTCCGTGCCCACGCGAATGCCGGCATTGCGCAAACGTTCCGCGTGGGCGCGGACAGCCCACCCTACGCCGCGTGCTCGCGCAGGCCGACCGTCGCCTGCGTGACCTTGTTCGCCGCGCGCGCCAGCACCACGTTGCGGTTGCTCGACTCCTGATCGCGCTGGGCCTCGCGGTGCCACAGGTGGAAGACCTCGGTGGCGAACGCCCCATCCTTGCGCTTCACGCCGGCGTGGAACAGGCGCACGACGAGGTCGGAATCCTCATGGCCCCAGCCCGTGAAGCTCTCGTCGAAACCATTCACACGGTCCAGGTCGCTGCGCCAGACCGCCAGGTTGCAGCTCTTGATGCGCCGCCATGAGAAACCCTTGCGCACGCGGCCCAGGTCGGGCCAGCGCAGGCCCAGCTGCAGTGTCTTGTTGAGGTCGCCGCGCAGGCGCCAGGCCATGCGCGTGCCGACGCCGGTGGCCGGCACCGAAATGCCTTCGTCCAGTACGCGCCGCGTGAGGCGTTCGCTCATCAGGATGCGGCTGCCCGAGACCAGGCAGCCGGGCTCGGACAGGGCGCGGTGGCGGGCGATGAAGTCGCGCTGCGGGATACAGTCGCCGTCCAGGAAAATGATGTATTCGCCGTGGGCCGCAAGGGTGCCGCGGTTGCGCGCCATTGCTGCGCGGAAGCCGTCGTCGGGCTGCCAGACGTGGCGCAGCGGCACCGGCGCGTCCTCTGTTAATTGTTTCACAAGGTTACGCGTGTTGGCAGTCGAGCCATCATCAGCGATAATGATTTCGAAATTCTTGTCGTTCTGCATAAAACATGCCCGCACCACGGCGGCCAGGGCGTCTGGCCGGTTGTAGGTGGTGATCACGACCGAGATTGTCTGTGCGTGCCGCATAAGGTCCGATGTACACTGTGAAAGGAGCCTCGAAAACCGTCGCGAGCGGCGGCAGTGCTGGAGGAGAAGCACAGCTGTACGGATGTACAGCGAGCATCGCAGTCCAGCAATGCAACGCGCAGTAGGTTTTCGAGGCTCCTGGCTATTCAGGGGCAAGAGTATCCCATAAGAACATCAATGAACAGTAATCTGACGAATACGAGGGATCCGGTGCGAATCTGGACCGGCGCCCTTGCTTTCCTGTTTCCGTTTCTAAGCCTCGTCACTCTGTTCGGCGTCAGTCTTGGGAGTTTCCTCTTCCTGATCACCGCTTTGATCTTGTTCAAGCCGTGCCGCGATGCGCTCGTGCGCCATTGGCCGCAGGTGCGCTGGGTCGTGCTAGCCTTTCTGCTGCACTTCCTGTTCGTGCTGGGGTGCGCCCTGGTACGCGGCGCAAATATGAATACGGTGGAAAAGCCCGCGCGTATGTTTTTCGCGGTAAGTAGCCTGGCGGCAGTGCTGGCGGCGCGCCCGTCGCGGCGCATGTTGTGGTGGGGCGTGATTGGCGGCGCCATGGCGGCCTTGCCCTTCGTGGCATGGCAGCGGATCGGGCTGGGGATCGAGCGTCCGGGCGGACTGATCAACGCGATCACCTTCGGCGACCTGGCGCTGCTGCTGGCCCTGCTGGCGGTGACGGCCGCGATCGACATGAAGAACGACCCGCGCCACGCGCGCCTGGCGGCGCTCGGTGCGCTGGCGGGGCTGGCGGCCTCGCTGCTGACCGGCAGCCGCGGCGGCTGGATCGCGCTGGGCGTGGCGGCGCTGCTGTTCCTGCGCCATGCGCGCGTGCTGGGCAGCCGCAGCGTGCGGGTGCTGCTGGCGGCCGGGGCCGCAGTGGTGCTGGCCGCCTGGTTCGTGCCGGCCAGCGGCATGCAGGGCCGTTTCCAGGACGGCGTGAACGACGTGCGCGGCTGGTTCGAGGACGGCACCGTGTTCACCAATGTCGGCACCCGGCTCGAATTGTGGAAGGGGGCGACGATGCTGATCGCCGAGCACCCGCTGCTGGGCAGGGATTTTGTGGCCTGCCGCGAGCGTCTGGCCGAGTTTGCCCGCGACGGCAGGCTCGATCCGGTGGTGTTGCCGCTCCCGCACCTGCATAATGATGCATTGCAGGAATTGGCGACGGGCGGCGTGCTCGGTTTCGCGCTGTGGGCGGCGATCCTGGCGGCGCCGCTGTCGTTCTTCCTGCGCGAATTGCGCGGCGGCGTCGACAAGCCGCAAGCGGCTCTTGCACTGGCCGGGATATTGGTCGTGACCAGTTACGTGAGCTTCGGCCTGACCGAAGTGATCTTCTGGTCGATGAAAGGCAGCCTGTTTTATGCACTCATGGTGTTCGTGCTGATGGGCTTCTGCCTGAATGCGAAAGAAAAAATTGGATAACCGTATCATCATCAAACGCCTTCTGGCGCTCCTGAAACCCTATCGCAGCCGCGCGTACCTGGCGCTACTGGCGATGGCGCTGACCGCCGCGACCAATACGCTGGTGGCCAAAGCATTGGAGCTGTTGATGGACGAGGGCTTCCGCGACACGCCCGGCTTTTCCCTGTGGTGGGTCCCCGGCGTGCTGGTATCGCTGTTCGCCCTGCGCGGCATCGGCACCTTCGCGACCGCCTATTACAACAACTGGGTGCTGAGCCGGATGACCAACGACCTGCGCGCGCTGGCCTTCGATCGCGTGTTGCGCCTGCCGGTAGCGCGCTTCCATGAAGAATCCACCGGCAAGGTGATTAACACCGTGGTGGGCGACGTGCGCCAGGTGGTCGACATGATCCAGTCGGTGTTCGTGGCGTTTGTCCGCGACACGCTGGTGGTGATCGGCCTGCTGACCTACCTGCTGTACCTGAACTGGCAACTTACCCTGGTGGCCATCGTGGTAGTGCCGCTGACCGCCGTCATCGTCCGCACCACCAGCAAGCGCCTGCGCCACCTGAACCGCGAGAACCAGCGCGTCACCGCCGAGATGACCCAGGTGGTCGAGGAAGCCGCGCGCGGCCACCAGGTGATCCGCGTGTTCTCCGGCGAGCATTACGAAAACCGCCGCTTCTTCCAGCGCAGCGAAGCCCTGCGAGGCTTCTCGCAGCGCATGACGGTGGCCTTCGCCGCCACCACGCCGGTGACCCAGGTCGCGACCTCGCTGGCGCTGTCGCTGGTGGTGGTGCTGGCGCTGAAGGCCGGCATGACGCAGGGCCAGTTCACCGGCTTCGTCACCGCGATGCTGATGCTGCTGACGCCCCTGAAGGCGCTGGCCGAGGTGAATGGCCCGATGCAGCGCGGGATCGCCGCCGCCGAAACCGTCTTCGAACTGATCGACGCCCCGGTCGAGCACGACCCCGGTACCCGCACCCTGGGCCGCGCCAAGGGCCATGTGCGCTTCGAGAACGTGGGCTTCCGCTATCCGAACGCGCAGTCGGCGGCGCTGGACGGCGTCTCGCTCGACGTCAAGCCGGGCCAGACCGTGGCCCTGGTCGGCATGTCGGGCGGCGGCAAGTCGACCTTCGTGAACCTGGTCGCGCGCTTCTACGAGCCGCAGTCCGGGCGCATCCTGCTGGACGGCATTCCCTACCAGGACATCACCCTGCCGAGCCTGCGCGCCCAGCTGGCGCTGGTGAGCCAGAACGTGGTGCTGTTCGACGACAGCCTGAAGGCCAACATCGCCTATGGCGCCGAGCAGGTCGACGTCGCGCGCCTGGCGGCGGCGATCAAGGCGGCGCACCTGGACGACGTGGTGGCGCGCCTGCCGGAAGGCGTCGAGACCATAATCGGCGAGAACGGCATGCGCCTGTCCGGCGGCCAGCGCCAGCGCGTGGCGATCGCGCGTGCGATCTACAAGGATGCGCCGATCCTGATCCTCGACGAAGCGACCTCCGCCCTCGACAACGAATCCGAGCGCGCGGTGCAGGCCGCACTCGACACCCTGATGGCCGGCCGCACCACCTTCGTGGTCGCGCACCGCCTGTCGACCATCGAGCGCGCCGACCTGATCGTGGTGATGGAGCAGGGCCGCATCGTCGAACAGGGCACCCATGACGAACTGCTGGCGGCGGGCGGCACCTACGCCAACCTGTATCGCCTGCAGTTCACGGCGCCGGCGGAAGTAGCATGAGCAAGCAGGACCGTACCCTCGTCATCTCGCCGAACTGGATCGGCGACGCCGTGATGGCCCAGCCCCTGCTGCGCCTGCTCAAGCAGGCCCACCCGGAGCGCGCCATCGACGTGCTGGCCCCGCCGCAGGTGGTGCCGGTGTGGAAGCGCATCCAGGAAGCCGACCAGATCATGGAGACGCCATTCCGGCATCGCGCCCTGCAGTTGGGCGAGCGCCTGAAGACGGCCAAACAGCTGCGCAAGCGCGGCTACCACGACGCCTACGTGCTGCCGAATACCCTGAAGTACGCGCTGATCCCGTGGCTGGCCCGGATTCCGCGCCGGGTCGGCTACAAGGGCGAGATGCGCTACGGGATGGTCAACGTCATGCACCATGACGACAGCCCGCCGCGCTCGATGGTGCCCTTCTATGCGGCGCTGGCGCGCGAGCCCGAGCTGCCGCTGCCGGGCCAACTGGCGCGGCCCTCGCTGGTCGTGGCCGGCGAAGAGACCGAAGCCGTGGCGCGCCACCTGGGCCTGTCGCTGGAGCGCCCGCTGGTGGCCTTCGCGCCCGGCGCGGAATTCGGCATCGCCAAGCGCTGGCCGCCGGCCTACTACGCGCAGCTGGCGGCGCGGGTGGCGGCAACGCTGCCGGACGCACAGATTGCGCTGATGGGCTCGGTGAACGACGTCGAGACCTGCGAGCAGGTGGTCGGGCAATCCGGCCTGGCCGAAGGCGTGGTGCGCAACCTGGCAGGCCAGACTTCGCTCGACGACGCCATCGCGCTGCTGGCCAAGGCGCGCGCCGTGGTCTCGAACGATTCGGGCCTGCTGCACATCGCCTCGGCCCTGAACCGCCCGGTGGTGGCGCTGTATGGCTCGACCGACCCGAATTACGCGCCGCCGCTGTCGGAAATCGCCCGCACGATCTCGCTGCGCCTCGAATGCTCACCCTGCCGCCAGCGCGAATGCCCGCTGGGACACCACGACTGCATGACCAAGATGAGCGTGGACCGGGTGTGGAGCGAACTGGCGCCGATTCTGGCGCGAAAATAAAAAAGCGGCGCCGCAGCGCCGCTTTTTTTTGTTGCCAAAAACCGGGGTCAGACACCGAATTTTGGCAATATCCGCTGAGCTATTTCCAAAATTCGGTGTCTGACCCCGGTTTGATGTTGGTCAGTCGCGGGCGCGCAGGCCCGTGCAGACGCCCTCGGCCAGCGCGCACATCATCTCGTAGCGCTTCCTCGCCTCCGAACGCTTCTTCGACGGGATCGCTTCCAGATCCGGCGCCGCCACCGGCGCGCAGTCCAGTTCGTAATCGCCGCTGGCGTTTTTCAGCGCGCCCAGTTCTTCCCACAGCAGGTCGTAGTCGGCCAGCACGTGGCCGTTCCTGATCGCCTTGTAGATGACGCGGTTACGGTTGGCGACCAGGTGCAGGCGCTCGCAGCCGTATTCGAAGCCGAGCTGGCGCACCAGGCTGACCATCAGCTGCTTCGGGCGCATGCCGTGCAGGTCGCGGGTCGCCAGACGGATCGCTTCGCGTGCGTCATCAAGCCTGCCGCCCTGGACGCAGCCGATGCTGATCGCCGGGCGGCCGGCGCGCGGCGCCACCGTGAAGGCCACCGTGTAGATGATCTTGCCGTCCTGCGCCAGCTGCAGCACCAGGTCGCCCTCGCGGTCGAACATGTTCACGGTGCGCAACTGGATCTCGTAGGGCAGGCCGCTCTTGCCGTCGACGGCGGCCAGCACCACCGGACCCAGGCTGGCGCGCGCCACCACCTGGCCGAGGCCACGGCGGAAGATAAAGTCATAGTGGGCCTCGATCGCCGCCAGGCGCTCCTGCGGACGCAGCGCATTGCTGATGTAGGGCCGGTAGACCTTGTACAGGAAGCGCGGGCAATTGCGCACATACTCGGAAAACGCCGGATGCGAATTCAGCAGCCGCAGCCAGGCCGGGGTCTGGCGCGCATGCAGCAGGGCGCGCACGCGGATCTTGAGCCGCTCGCGCAGCTGCGCCAGACGCCTCAGGTGCGCCGGCACCGCCGAGTCCAGCGTGATCGACGGCGTGGCCGTGGCAACCATGCGCTCGGCCCAGGCGAAATCTTCCCGGTAGAGCTTCATGCCAGCCTCCCGACAAAGAAGGAAAGGCGCAGGAGCGAGAAAGCAGGATAGGCAGGCATGGCTGGGCACACTAAGTCGCGTAAAGTAACGCTATGTAACGTAGTGTAACTAAAGAACTGCTGAGCGTAAATATATTGCTATTCACTACGCATATAAACGACAACAGCCACCCGGAACGCCGGGTGGCTGTTGCTAATTTGCCTAACTGATCTGAAGGCGGTCAGCTGGCGTAGTGCGCCGACTCTTCCTGGTCGGCACGCTGCTCGCCCAACTCGCGCTCATGCAGGTAGCGCGTCAGGGCGTCCTCGAAGGCCGGCAGGATCAGCCCGCGTTCACTGCTCAGCGCGCTGTACACGGGACGCGGCGCCGCCATGCCGAGTTCGCTGGCCGGACATTCCTCGATGCCGGCCGGGTCCACGCCGGCCGCCAGCGCAGCGCGCCGGGCCAGCTCGGCCCAGCTCATGGCTTCGCCATTGGTCAGGTGCCAGATACCGGACTCCTTGTCGATCAGCAGGTCGAGACAGGCATTCACCAGGTCCGGCACATAGGTCGGCGACACCGTCATGTCGCCGGCCGCCGCGAACGGCCGGCCCTCGCCCAGCGCCGCCAGGGCCTGCGTCACGAAGTTGTGCTCGTCCCATGGACCGAAGAAGGAACTGGTGCGGATCACCAGCGCCTGCGGGTCCGAATCCAGCACGCGGCGCTCGGCCTCGGCCTTGCTGCGGCCATAGGCGTTCAGCGGCGCGACCGGATCGGATTCGACATACGGCCGGCCGGCGGCGCCGTCGAACACCAGGTCGCTGGAGAAGGTCATGAAGCGCACCGCGTGGCGGATCGCCGCCAGCGCCAGCACCGTCGGTCCGACCGTGTTCTCGCGCATGCAGCGCTCGGCTTCGCGCTCGGCATCGTCGACCCGCACATAGCCGCTGGCATTGATGATCGCCCAGGGCTTGTAGCGCACGATCGCCGCCTCCACCGAGGTCGGGTCGGTGATGTCCATCTCCTGACGGCTCAGCACGTGGCAGGCCAGGTTGCGCTTTTCGCAGATGCGGGCGAAGGCGCGGCCCAGTGTGCCGGTGGCGCCGGTGATCAGGATCGGCTGCGGTAAGGTCGAGCGGAAGGCGCCGCGGTCGTTGATGTCGGCCACCGCCGCGCGGGTCGCGACCGGCTTGGCCAGGAAGCGTCCCGGCCGGCGCCACCAGCCCTGGCCCTGCAGCACCGGATTCGACAGCGGGCGGCCGCTGGCCAGTTCGCGCATCAGGTGCGCCACCGCGGTCGGGCGCGGTTGCGCACCGCGCACGTCATACGGCCCCGGCTCGTAATAGCCGCGGCATTCGGTGACCAGACAATTCCAGTCGAAGGAGCCGAGCAGGGCCCAGACCGTCACTGCGCGGATGTCGGCGCCGTTCTGCTGCACCTTCTTGGCGGCGTTCCAGATCTCGACCAGCCAGCGCAGCTGGTCTTCGCGGTTGGCGTCGATGTGGGCCTCGGTGACGGCGATCGGCAGGCCGTAGCGGTCCCAGGTTTCCTGCAGCAGCGGGCCGATGCCGGGCGTCGGCGTGGCCAGCACGCGCGGGCATTCCATGTCGGCGTGGGGGATGCCGCGGTACTGGGTGCGATGGCTTTGCGGATAGCGTTCCAGCCGGTGGTCGAGCCAGCGCTCGCTGGTGATGTAATAGTTAACGCCCATGATGTCGGGCGGGCAGGGGTTGTCCTTAAACCAGAGCAGTTCTTCGGCCGTCGCTTCGGATTCGAGCAGGTAGTCCCACAGCGCGTGGTTCTCGTCGATGCGGCCGCACAGCATGTCCCAGCCGAGCCAGCGGCGCTCATTGAAGAAGTTGGCGATCTCCGCCATCTCCGGCGTGCCGTAGGTGCGCGACAGGTCGTCGGTCTGCACCAGCTTGGCGTTCGGATTGACCCTGCGGATTTCGCGCATCGCCAGCACGGTGGCGCGGCATTGGACGATGAGGGCGCGCACGAACAGCGCTTCGCTGCTGCCATGCGGGTACCAGACGCCGTTCAGGCCGGAGAAGCGGGCGGTGGTACAGATCTCATTGACCGGGGTATAGTACTCGACCCAGGGGTAGCGGCGGGCCACCGCGCCGGCGTATTCGGCCAGCTTGTCCGGGAAGTCGGCAGACACCAGGCTGGTGTGGCGCGGGCCGCTACCGTGGTGGACCAGGCCGACGATGGGCGTCACGCCCAGTTGCTGCAGCACGGGCAGGCGTTCATCGGACCACGTCCAGTCGGCGCTGTCGACACCGTCCGGCGCGGTGCGTTCCCACAAGACGGGGTAGCGGATCGCGCGGATGCCGAGCGAGGCGAAGCGCTCCAGGTCCTGCAGCCTGGCTGCATGACCGTTGCGGTCCATCTGGGAGAAGTAATTATCGCGTACGCGGTTGACGGTGCATTCGAGGCCGCCCCAGAGCTGAAGCGGCGAACTTGCTGGCTGGATATGATTATTCAGATTCATGAGTCTTCCTGCATATTTGGACCAAGGCCTAAGCCTAGTCGGCGGACCCAGCTTCTTGTGTGAGACAGCGAACATATAGGCCGTTTTTCGGACAAGTCCTACGCAGACTCAGCAATGTCTAGGACATTCCAGGAAATTTTGGGGGCGTATGCGAAAATGCCGGCAAAATGCGCGAAGAAGAGGAGCGAAGCAATGTACATGGTGTACTGGAGCACGATCGAAGAGGGCGCCGGCGTCCCCCATGCCGAGCCTTTCGACACCAGCGACATGGTGGAAGCCATGAAGTTCATGGAAGCGCTGCGCGCGCGCCAGCGGGCGGGGGAAGCAGTACGCTTCATCACCATGTGTTCGGAGCACCCGGACGTGGTCGGCCATCCGGGTGTCGATGTAACCGGCCCGGACTACAACTGGAAGAAAAGAAGGCGCTAAAACGCCCAGAAGCCCTTATGGCCGCGTTGCATCGGCTCGCCGTACTAAGGTACTGTCTTCGTGGTACGCCATTGCGGCGAGGCGCCTTGCCCTAAGGGCTTCTGGACGTTTTGGTTTTTGAGGCGGTGCTTCAGCACCTTGCCGCTGGGCGCCGCCGGCAGGCTGGCCATCAGCACGATGCGGGCCGGGCGTTTATATGGTGCCAGCCGGGCGGCGGTCCAGCCGTCCAGCGCGGCCGCGGTCAGCACGCTGCCGGCGGCGGGCTGGACGAAGGCCACGACTTCTTCATTGCCGTCCGCTTGCAGCCGCCCGACCACCGCCGATTGCGTCACCGCCGGGTGCGCGTTCAGCACGGTCTCGACTTCCAGCGGATAGACCTTGAAGCCGGAGCGGATGATCAGTTCCTTGCTGCGCCCGGCGATGAAGAGGGCGCCGTCGGCATCCTGGCGCGCCAGGTCGCCGGTGTCCAGCCAACCATCCCGGTCCAGCACCGCCGCCGTGCCGGCCGGATCGCGGTAGTAGCCCTGCATCACGTTCGGGCCGCGCACGAACAGCTGGCCGTCCGGTCCTTCTACCCGCACCTCGACGCCGGGGATCGGATGGCCGACCGAGGTGTCCGCGCGCGGCGCATCGAGGCGGGTCTGGCTGACCGTGGGCGCGGCTTCGGTCAGGCCATAGCCGTTGTGCAGCGGGACCCGCAACAGGCTTTCGACCTCGCGTTTCAGTTGCGGGTCGAGCGGCGAGCCGCCGGCGTAGGCGAAGCGCAGCCCGGAGGCCAGCGGTGCGCGGATACCCTGCGCGGCGCACAGCTCCAGCAGGCGCGCATACATGGCAGGGACGCCCTGTACGATGGTCAAATCGCCGCTGCGGATCGCCTCCAGCATGGCGTGCGGCGTGAAGCGCGGCACCAGCTGCAGGCAGGCGCCCGCATACAAGGTCCCCAGCAGCACCGAGGTCAGGCCGTAGACGTGCGAGACCGGGAGCACGCCGTAGGCCAGGTCGCCGGGCGCCAGGCCCCGCAGGCGGCTCGAGACGGCGGCCACGAACAGCAGGTTGCGGTGGCTGAGCATCACGCCCTTCGGTTTGCCGGTGGTGCCGGTGGTGTAAACCAGGGCTGCCACCGGCTGCGCCGTGAGCGTTTCCGGCACGCCGCCATCCGCGTGCAGGCTGGCCATCAGCCCACCATGCGCGTGCGCATCGGCGCCGGCACGCGCGGCGTGCGCGGCCGCATCGGGCGACACCGCCGCCGTGTACAGCACCACGCGCGCGCCGCAGTGGCTGCGGATCGCTTCCAGCTCCGGCGCGGTCAGGCGCGCGTTCACGTTGACGCACCAGGCGTCCAGGCTGGCGATCGCGAACAGGGCGCCGACCTGGGCGATGCCGTTCTCGCTGACCAGCATCACGCGCTCGCCGGCCTGCACGTCCAGGCTGCGCAGCCAGGCGGCGCAGGCGTCGATCTCGCCTTCGAGTTCGCGGTAGGTGAGCGTGCGGCCGGCTTCGCGCAATGCCGGCGCATCGGGCGTCGCCGCGGCATGCCGGCGCACGATGGCGTCGATCCGCGCCGGCAGCGCCGCCAGCAGTGCATCGATATCCATCATGCGCCGGCCCGTTTGATCATGTTGCGGGCGATGACCAGCTGCTGGATCTGCGAGGTCCCTTCGTAGATGCGGAAGAGGCGCACGTCGCGATAAAAACGCTCCGCCGCATAGTCCGATACGTAACCGGCGCCGCCGTGGATCTGCACCGCGCGGTCAGCCACGCGGCCGCACATCTCGGAGGCGAACAGCTTGCAGCAGGACGCTTCCATCGTCACGTCGCGGCCTTCGTCGCGCAGGCGCGCGGCATCGACGACCATGCTGCGTGCGGCGTACCACTCGGCCTGGCTGTCGGCCAGCATCGCCTGCACCAGCTGGAAACCGGCGATCGGCTGGCCGAACTGCCGCCTCTCCATCGCATAGCGCAAGGCGTCGTCGAGCATGCGCCGGGCCGCGCCCACGCACACGGCGGCGATGTGCAGGCGGCCCTTGTCGAGCACCTTCATGGCGGTCTTGAAGCCCACGCCTTCCTGGCCGCCGATCAGGTTCGCGGCCGGCACCCGGCAGTTCTCGAAGATCACGTCGCAGGTATGGGCGCCGCGCTGGCCCATCTTCCTGTCGATGCGACCGAGCGAGAGTCCGGGCCTGCCGCGTTCGACCAGGATCGCGGAGATCGCGCCGGCATCCTTGCGCGCGGCATCGGTGCGCGCCATCACCGTGAACACGCCGGCTTCGGGCGCATTCGTGATGTAGCGTTTGACGCCGTTGATGATGTAGACGTCGCCCGCATCGCCACGTTCGAGCACGGCGGCGGTGCGCAGCGAAGCCGCATCCGATCCGCTGTCCGGTTCCGTCAGCGCAAAGGCGCCGATGATCTCGCCGCTGGCCAGGCGCGGCAGCCAGGCCGCCTTCTGTTCGGGCGTGCCGTCGATGACGATACCCTGCGCGCCGATGCCGTTGTTGGTGCCGACCAGCGAGCGGAAGGCCGGCGAGGCATAGGCCAGCTCCATCGCCACCAGCACTTCTTCTTCCATGCTGAGCGCCAGGCCGCCGTATTCCTCGGGGATGCACAGGCCGAACAGCCCCAGCTCGCGCATCTGCGCGACGACGTCGGCGGGAATGGCATCGCTGTCGGCGACGATGTCTTCGTGCGGGATCAGCACTTCGCGCACGAAGCGGGCGATGCTGTCCTTCAGCAGGTTCAGGGTTTCGGGGTCTCGGATCATGCGCGGATTCCAGGGAAGGCTTCGGGGATGGTTTCGATGCTGCCGGTGCGCGCGGCATCGTAGCCGGGCAGGGCGTTCACCAGGCGATGGTAGCCGGGCTGGCGCAGGACCGCCAGCAGCTGGGCCATCAGGCTGTCCTCGAGAGCGTCCAGGTGCAGGGCGAAAAAATAGCGTTCGCGCAGCAGAGGAATGAAACCGAGCTTGAACTGCTCGGCCGCGGTGCGCATGCCGATGCCGACGTCGGCCATGCCGCTGGCGATATAGGCGGCGACCGCGGAGTGGGTGAACTCGGCGCTGTTCCAGCCATTGATCGCTTCACGGTCGATGCCGGCGCGCTCCAGCATCATCTCGAGCAGCACGCGCGTGCCGGAGCCGGCCTGGCGGTTCACGAAGCGCAGCTTCGGCCGGACCAGGTCGGCCAGGCCCTCGACGCCGAGCGGATTGCCGGGGGCGACCAGCAAGCCTTGCTGCCGGCCGCAGATGTGGACCAGGCAGTGCCTGGCCGGGTCCAGCCAGCGCAGGTAGCGCCGCGCCGTCTCCTCTTCGAATACGCCCTCCGGCACGTGGAAGCCGGCCAGGTCGCATTCGTGGCGCGCCAGCGCGGCCACTGCATCGAGGCTGGTGCGGTAGCGTAGCTCGACCGGCAGCTCGATCTTGTCCAGGTAGCCGGTCAGCGCCGCCACCGCGAAGCCGTGGCTGGCGTCCATGCGGATCGTGCGCAGGCCGGTGCCGCGCAGGCGCACCTTGCCCAGTTCGGTCTCGAGTTCGGAAGCCAGGCTGTCCAAGGTCGGCGACAGGCGCGCGGCGATGCGGCGGTCAGCCCAGACCAGCTTTTGCGCGAGCAGGGTCAAGCGGGTGCCGCGCCCGCGTCCGGTCTCGAGCAGGGGCTCGCCGAACAAGTCCTCGGCTTCGCGCAGCACGCCCCAGGCATAGCGGTAAGACAGCCCGGCCGCCTTGGCCGCCGCCGCGATCGAGCCCTGGTCCTGGATCGCCAGCAGCAGGGCCAGCAGGGTGGCCGTGTCGAGCGGCGCATCGTTGTTGAAGCTGATTTCCCAGTGTGGGCGAATATGGACCTTGAGCATGGATATATGCTTTATTAAGCCTATTTCTGAGAGAAGGGACGCGTGATACGCTCGGCGTTGCAGTAAACGTATTCCAGAAGTATATGCTTTTTAAAACATATTAGTTCAAACAAAAAACACGGAGGAGACATGGCATTACTGGATATGCTGGACAAGGAACACACGATAGCGAGGCCGGGCTTCAACCGCTGGCTGGTGCCGCCGGCCGCACTGGCGATTCACCTGTGTATCGGCATGGCGTATGGCTTCTCGGTGTTCTGGCTGCCGCTGTCGAAAGCGATCGGCATCAAGGAATCGGTTGCCTGTCCGGCCGAGATGGGCTTCTTCGACGTGATCACGTCGACCACCTGCGACTGGAAGATCTCGATGCTGGGCTGGATGTTCAGCCTGTTCTTCCTGTTCCTTGGCCTGTCGACCGCGCTGTTCGGCGGCTGGCTCGAGCACGCAGGTCCGCGCAAGGCCGGCGTCGTCTCGGCGATCTGCTGGTGCAGCGGCCTGGTGATCTCGGCGCTGGGCATCTATCAGCACCAGATCTGGCTGATGTGGCTGGGGTCGGGCGTCATCGGCGGCATCGGCCTGGGCCTGGGCTACATCTCGCCGGTCTCCACCCTGATCAAATGGTTCCCCGACCGCCGCGGCATGGCAACCGGCATGGCCATCATGGGCTTCGGTGGCGGTGCCATGATCGGCTCCCCGCTGGCCGACAAGCTGATGAAGCATTTCGCGACCCCGACCTCGGTCGGCGTGTGGGAAACCTTCCTGGTGCTGGCCGCGATCTACTTCGTGTTCATGATGGCCGGCGCGCTGGCCTACCGCGTGCCCGCAGCCGGCTGGAAGCCGGAAGGCTGGACCCCGCCTGTGGCAAAGAAGACCAACACCATGATCACCAACCGCCATGTCCACGTCAGCCGCGTGTGGGGCATCCCGCAATTCTGGCTGGTGTGGCTGGTGCTGTTCCTGAACGTCTCGGCCGGTATCGGCATCCTGGCGATGGCCTCGCCGCTGCTGCAGGAAGTGTTCGGCGGCCGCCTGATCGGCGTGAGCGCCGCCTTCAACGAACTGGACGCCGCGCAGAAGGCGCAGATCGCCACCATCGCCGCCGGCTTCCTCGGCCTGCTGTCGCTGTTTAACATCGGCGGCCGCTTCGTGTGGGCCAGCTGCTCCGATTTCATCGGTCGCAAGATGACTTATTTCGTGTTCCTGGTGCTGGGCTTCGTGCTGTACGCGGCGATCCCGTCCTTCGGGCATGGCGGCCATCTGGGCCTGTTCGTGCTGTCCTTCTGCATCATCCTGTCGATGTACGGCGGCGGCTTCGCCACCGTGCCGGCTTACCTGGCCGACCTGTTCGGCACCCAGATGGTGGGCGCCATCCACGGCCGCCTGCTGACCGCCTGGGCCGTCGCCGGCCTGCTCGGCCCGAGCCTGGTCAACTACATCCGCGAATACCAGATCGCGCACGGCGTCGCCAAGGCGCTGGCCTACGACACCGCGATTTACGCGATGGCCGGCATGCTGGTGCTGGGCTTCATCTGCAACCTGTTGGTGCGCCCGCTGGCCGACAAGTACTTCATGAGCGAAGCCGAGCTGGCGGAAGAGAAGCGCAAGGCCCACGAGCGCGATGTTGCGGCCTCGGCCGGCAGCCGCGCCGCCGCCGCGGCCGGTGGCGACACCATGGTGGCCGGCGTGTCCGGCGCCGGCGTGATGACCGCTACCCCGGTCGCCGCAGGTGGCGCTCTGGTCACGCTGCTGGCCTGGGCCGCGGTCGGCATCCCGCTGCTGATCGGTGTGTGGATCACGCTGCAGAAGGCGATCGTGCTGTTCAAGTAATCAAGGAATACCGCCATGAACCATCCCGTCATCCCCATTGCCGTGCAGGGCGCCAGCCGCCAGCGCAAGCGCGAAGCCCCGAAAGGCCGCCGTGCCGATCCGCAGTCCCTGTGTGAGGTCCAGGACCTGCTGGGCGACATGCCGCGCCGGCGCGATCTGCTGATCGAGTGCCTGCACAAGATCCAGGACGCGTTCGGCTGTCTATCCGCCGCGCACCTGGCGGCCCTGGCCCAGGAGCTGAGGCTGGCGCAGTCGGAAGTCTATGAAGTGGCCAGCTTCTACCACCACTTCGACGTGCTGCGCGAGGGTGAGGCGCCGCCGGCCAGTCTCACGGTGCGCGTGTGCGCCGGGCTGTCCTGCGAAATGGCGGGCGCGCAGACGCTGCTGGACCGGCTGCCGGCCATCCTCGGCACGGATGTGCGCCTGCTCGCCGCGCCCTGCGTCGGCCGTTGCGAGCAGGCGCCGGCGGTGCTGGTCGGCCAGCATCCGGTGCCGCGCGCCACCGCCGAGACGGTGCTGGCCAAAGTGGCGGCCAAGGAAACCACCCACGTTCACACGAATCACGACGGCCTGGACGCCTATCGCGCGAAAGGCGGCTACGCGCTGCTGCGCGACTGCGTCGAAGGGCGCCGCGAGGTCGAGAGCGTGATCGCGGCGCTGGAAGCCTCCGGCCTGCGCGGCCTGGGCGGCGCCGGCTTCCCGGCCGGGCGCAAGTGGCGCATCGTGCGCGCCGAGCCCGGCCCGCGCCTCATGGCGATCAACATCGACGAGGGCGAGCCCGGCACCTTCAAGGACCGCGTGTATCTCGAGCGCGACCCGCACCGCTTCCTGGAAGGCGCGCTGATCGCCGCCTGGGCGGTCGGCATCGACACCATCTACATCTACCTGCGCGACGAATACCACGGCCTGCGCGCCATGCTCGAAGCCGAGCTGGCGCTGCTGCGCGCCGATCCTTTCATGGACGCGATGCCGGAGATCGTCCTGCGCCGCGGCGCCGGCGCCTACATCTGCGGCGAAGAGTCGGCGATGATCGAATCGATCGAGGGCAAGCGCGGCATGCCGCGCCTGCGTCCGCCGTATGTGGCGCAGATCGGCCTGTTCGGCCGGCCGACCCTCGAACACAACTTCGAGACCCTGCACTGGGTGCGCGACATCGTCGAGCAGGGCCCGGAACATTTCGCCGCGCACGGCCGCCATGGTCGCAAGGGCCTGCGTTCATTCTCGGTTTCCGGCCGCGTGCGCGACCCGGGCGTGAAACTGGCCCCGGCCGGCATCACCATCACGGAACTGATCGACGAATACTGCGGCGGCATGCAGGACGGCCACCGGTTCTATGCCTACCTGCCGGGCGGCGCCTCGGGTGGCATCCTGCCGGCCTCGATGGGCGACATCCCGCTCGACTTCGATACGCTGCAGCCCTACGGCTGCTTCATCGGCTCGGCCGCGGTGGTGGTGCTGTCGAACCAGGACACGGCCAAGGCCGCGGCCCTGAACACGCTGCGCTTCTTCAAGGACGAGTCCTGCGGCCAGTGCACGCCCTGCCGCGCCGGCACCGCGAAAGCCGTGGCCATCATGGAGCAGCCGGACTGGGATCTCGCCCTGCTGGGCGACCTGTCGCAGGTGATGCGCGACGCGTCGATCTGCGGCCTGGGCCAGGCGGCGCCGAATCCCTTCGACTGCGTGATCAAGTACTTCCCGCATGAACTGAATATGAACGAGGCAGCAAAATGAACGCCGGTCTGCAAACTGTCACCTTCACGATCAACGGCAGGGAAGTGCAAGCCCTGCGCCATGAGACATTAATCGAAGTCGCTGACCGCGAAGGCATCGCCATCCCGCGCCTGTGCTACAAGGAGGGCATGGAAGCCGTCGGCAACTGCCGCTCCTGCATGGTCGAAATCGACGGCGAGCGCGTGCTGGCGCCGTCCTGCTGCCGCCATCCCTCGCAAGGCATGAAGGTCACGACCGACAGCGAGCGCGCGCTCAAGGCGCAGAAGCTGGTGCTGGAGCTGCTGGCCGCGGACTTGCCCGAGAAGGAGTACACGCGCCACAACGAAGTCGACGAGTGGATGGCAAAACTCGGCGTCGGCAAGCCGCGCTTCGCTGCCACGCGCCGCGAGCCGCAGCAGGACGCCAGCCACGCCGCCATCACCGTCAACCTCGACGCCTGCATCCAGTGCACGCGCTGCCTGCGCGCCTGCCGCGACGAACAGGTGAACGACGTGATCGGCCTGGCCTTCCGCGGCCAGGACGCGAAGATCGTGTTCGACCAGGACGACCCGATGGGCAATTCCACCTGCGTGGCCTGCGGCGAATGCGTGCAGGCCTGCCCGACCGGCGCCTTGATGCCGGCGCGCGACGCGGCCCTGAGCGTGCCGGATAAACAGGTCGATTCGGTCTGCCCGTATTGCGGCGTCGGCTGCCAGCTGACCTATAACGTCAAGGACAACAAGATCCTTTACGTCGAGGGCCGCGACGGCCCCGCCAACCACGGCCGCCTGTGCGTCAAGGGCCGCTACGGCTTCGACTACGCGCACCACCCGCACCGCCTCACGAAGCCGCTGATCCGCCGCGCAGGCGTGTCCAAGACCAGCGACTTCGCGATGGACCCGAGCAGGGTGATGGACGTGTTCCGCGAAGCCAGCTGGGAAGAAGCGCTCGACCTGGCCGGCGGCCAGCTGGCGCGCATCCGCGACCAGAACGGCAAGCGCGCGCTGGCCGGCTTTGGCTCGGCCAAGGGCAGCAACGAGGAAGCCTATCTGTTCCAGAAGCTGGTGCGCACCGGCTTCGGCAGCAACAACGTCGACCATTGCACCCGCCTGTGCCACGCTTCCTCGGTCGCGGCGCTGCTGGAGGGGATCGGCTCGGGCGCGGTCTCGAATCCGGTGATGGACGTGACCCGTGCCGAAGTCGTGATCGTGATCGGCGCGAATCCGACCGTGAACCACCCGGTGGCCGCCACCTGGATCAAGAACGCGGTCCGCACCGGCACCAAATTGATCATGTGCGACCCGCGCAAATCCGACCTGACGCGCCACGCGCACCGGCACCTGCAGTTCAAGCCGGACACCGACGTCGCCATGCTGAACGCGATGATGCACGTGATCGTGCATGAGAACCTGGTCGACCGGGACTTCATCGCCAGCCGCACCATCGGCTACGAGGAACTGGCGAAGAACGTCGAAGGCTACAGCCCGGAGCTGATGGCGCCGATCTGCGGCATCGATGCCGATACCCTGCGCTACGTGGCGCGCCTGTACGCGACCTCGAAAGCCTCGATGATCCTGTGGGGCATGGGCATCTCGCAGCACGTGCACGGCACCGATAACGCGCGCTGCCTGATCGCACTGGCGCTGATGACCGGCCAGATCGGCCGTCCCGGCACCGGCCTGCATCCGCTGCGCGGCCAGAACAACGTGCAGGGCGCCTCGGACGCCGGCCTGATTCCGATGATGTACCCGGATTACCAGCGCGTCGACAACCCGGATGCGAAGGCGCGCTTCGAAGCCGCCTGGGGCATGCCGCTCGACGAGAAACCGGGCCTGACCGTGGTCGAGATCATGGACGAGATCCTGGCCGGCGGGATCAAGGGCATGTACATCATGGGCGAGAACCCGGCCATGTCCGATCCCGACGCCAACCACGCGCGCGCGGCGCTGGCGGCGCTCGACTGCCTGGTGGTGCAGGACATCTTCCTGACCGAGACTGCGTATCTCGCCGACGTGATCCTGCCGGCCTCCGCCTTCGCCGAGAAGACCGGCACCTTCACCAACACCGACCGCCTGGTCCAGCTGGGCCGCCAGGCGATCCAGCCGCCGGGCGAGGCGAAGCAGGATCTGTGGATCATCCAGGAGCTGGCACGGCGCCTGGGCCTGGCGTGGAACTACACGCATCCGTCCCAGGTGTTCGACGAAAAGCGCCGCCTGATGCGCAGCATTTCCGGCATCACGTGGGAGCGCTTGGAACGCGAAGGGGCGGTCACGTATCCGTGCACGACCGATGACGACCCCGGCCAGCCGGTGGTGTTCGTCGACAGCTTCCCGCGCGGCCTCGGTGCCGAGAAGGGCCGGGCGCGCTTCGTCCCGGCCGACATCATCCCGGCCGACGAGCGTCCGGATGCCGAGTACCCGATGGTCCTGATCACCGGGCGCCAGCTCGAGCACTGGCATACCGGCAGCATGACGCGGCGCGCCGGCGTGCTGGATGCGATCGAGCCGGATCCGGTGGCGCTGGTGCATCCGCTGGACCTGGAAGCGTTGAAAGGCCGGCCGGGCGACGTCATCACGATCGCCTCGCGCCGCGGCGAAGTCAGCCTGTATGCACGGGCCGACGACAGCTCGCCCCGCGGCGCCATCTTCGTCCCGTTCTGCTACTACGAAGCGGCCATCAACCGCCTCACGAACTCGGCGCTCGACCCGTTCGGCAAGATCCCGGAGTTTAAATATTGTGCAATCCGCGTGCGCCTGGGCGGCGAGGTCGCACCGCAGGGCACGTATGGTGGCGGCCAGATTCTGGCGACCGTGGCACAATGATGTGATGAACGAGCAACGGTATCGACCCCAACTATCGCAAGCCAGCGCCAGCCTGACGCATGAAGTCACGGCGATCGACGAGCGCGGGCGCCGCTCGTCCTTGCACATCCCGGCCGAGCGCCCGCTGACCGTCTACGTCGACAAGCGTGAACTCGTGACCCTGATGACGCTGGGCGGCGCGCCCGAAGCGCTCACGCTCGGCTACCTGCGCAACCAGCGCCTGGTGCGTTCGATCGAAGACATCGTCTCGATCCAGGTCGACTGGTCGGTGGATGCGGTGGCGGTGGTGACCCGCAACGGCATCGCCGGCATCGAGGAGCGCACCGCCAAGAAAGTCGTCACCACCGGCTGTGGCCAGGGCTCGGTGTTCGGCGGCCTGATGGACGAGGTCGACAGCATCGCGCTGCCGCGGGAAGCGCGCCTGACGCAATCGGTCGTGTATCGCATCGTCGAGACGATCCGCACCCAGCAGTCGGTGTACAAGCAGGCCGGCTCGGTGCATGGCTGCGCGCTGTTCTCGAACACCGGCGAGCTGCTGTACTTCGTCGAAGACGTGGGCCGCCATAACGCCGTCGACGCGATCGCCGGGCTGATGTGGCTGGACGGCGTGCGCGGCGAGGACAAGGTGTTCTACACCACCGGGCGCCTGACTTCCGAGATGGTGATCAAGGGCGCCCAGATGGGCATTCCCTTCCTGCTGTCGCGCTCCGGCACCACGCAGATGGGACACATGGTGGCGGAAAAGGTCGGCATGTCGCTGCTGGCGCGCTGCAGCGGCAGGCATTTCCTGCTGCTGTCGGGCGAAGAGCGGCTGGTGTTCGAACCCGAGATGCTGGAAGCGCTGGAGGCCGTACGCATGCGGCAGATGGCCTCGGCCGCGGCCTGATGTCCCTGCTCGACGCCACGCTGCGCGCCTTCGCCCTGCTGTTCACGGGCGACCCCGACCTTTGGCGCATCATCTGGGTGTCCCTGAAGACCAGCGTACTCGGGCTGCTGCTGGCCACGCCGCCTGCCGTGCTGCTGGGCTACCTGGTCGCCATGCACCGTTTTAAAGGACGCCGCATCGCGATCTGGCTGGCCCAGGCCGCACTGTCGCTGCCGACCGTGCTGATCGGCCTGCTGCTCTACCTGCTGCTGTCGCGCCACGGGCCGATGGGGGCCCTGCAATGGTTGTTCTCGCAGCCGGGCATCATCGCCGGCCAGTTCGTGGTCGCGATTCCGGTGCTGCTGGCCTTCACGCTGGCCGCGGTGCAGGCGATCGACCCGCGCTACGCCGAGACCGCAGTCGCCCACGGCGCCTCGCGCGTCCAGGTGATGGTGCGCGTGCTGCACGAGGCGCGCTTCGGCGTGATGGCGGCGGTGCTGTCGGGCTTTGGGCGCGTGATTTCGGAAGTCGGCTGCGCGCTGATGGTGGGCGGGAACATCGAAGGCGAGACCCGCACCATCACCACCGCCATCGCCCTGGAGACCAGCAAGGGCGAGTTCGCGCAGGGCATCGCGCTGGGCATCGTGCTGGTGACCATCGCGCTGCTGATGAACGGCGTACTGATGCTGCTGCAGGGCGATGCGCACGTTGCAAGGGACCGGCCGTGATCCATCAGATATCGATCCAGGGCATGCTCGGCGCCACCCACGCGCGCAAGGGCGACGAACGGCGCAAGGCGCTGCTGGGCGTGAAGGGATTACGCAAGCGCCACGGCGAGCGCCTGCTGTTCGACATCGGCTGCCTGGAGATCGCCAGTCACAGCGCCTACGTGCTGACCGGGATGAACGGCGCCGGCAAAAGCACGCTGCTGCGCGTGCTGGGCGGCCTGGAACGCGCCGAGATCGACAGCCTGCGCTTCGAAGGCATGGAGGAGCGTCCCTACCCGTATCCGCGTGCGCTGCGCGAATCCATCGTCTACGTGCACCAGCACCCGGTCATGTTCTCGACCAGTATCGCGCACAACATCGGCTACGGCCTGCAGGTACGCGGCGTCGCGAAAGAGGAAGCGGCGCGCAAGGTCGAGGAAGCGATGGTCTGGGCCGGCGTGGCCCACCTGCAGGACGTCGAGCCGGGCCGGCTGTCCGGCGGCGAGCGGCAGCGGGTGGCGCTGGCGCGTGCCAAGGTGCTGTGCCCGAAACTGCTGCTGCTCGACGAGCCGACCTCGAACCTGGACGGCCAGGCGCGCGAGCAGGTGATCGAATTGATCCCCACCATGGTCGAAGCAGGGGGCAGCGTGGTCATCGCCTGCCACGACCGCGACCTGATCGGCCTGCCCGGCGTGCAGCGCCTCAAGCTGCGCGACGGCCAACTCGAAGTTCGTTAATGCTTCAATAATAAGGAGAAATCATGCAACGTCGACTGTTCAGTCTTGCCCTCGTCCTGGGTTCGACCATCGGAATGTCGTATGCGCCGGCCCAGGCGCAGGATGCCAAGGCTCAGGTGCTGCGCCTGTCCACCACCACCAGCACCGAGAATTCCGGCCTGCTGGCCTACCTGCTGCCCAGCTTCGAGCAGAAATACGGCATCAAGGTCAACGTGATCTCGGTCGGCACCGGCAAGGCGCTGGAACTGGGCAAGAACGGCGACGTCGACGTGACCCTGGTGCACGCGCGCCAGCTCGAAGACAAGTTCGTGGCCGAGGGCTGGGGCATCGACCGCCGCGACGTGATGTACAACGACTTCATCGTGGTCGGCCCGACCGCCGACCCGGCCGGCATCAAGGGTTCGCGCGACGTGCTCGGCGCCTTCAGGAAGATCGCCTCGACCAACGTCAAGTTCATCTCGCGCGGCGACAATTCCGGCACCGACGTGATGGAGAAGGGCTACTGGAAGGAAGTGGGGGCCAAGCCGCAGGGCAGCAACTATGTGTCGGCCGGCCTGGGCATGGGCGAGGTGCTGAACATGGCGGCCGAGATGAATGCCTACACCCTGACCGACCGCGCCACCTACGGCGCCTACAAGGCCAAGACCGGCCTGGCGATCGTGGTCGAAGGCGACAAGCGCATGTTCAACCCCTACGGCATCATCGCGGTGAATCCGGAGAAGCACAAGGGCATCAACTACAAGGGCGCGAAGCAGCTGATCGAGTGGATGACCTCGGCGGAAGGGCAGGCGAAGATCGCCGCGTTCAAGCCGGCTGGCGAGCAGTTGTTCTTCCCGTCGGCGAACCGCTGAGCGCAGGCAGGACACCAATACTTATCAACGTGGAAATTGGCGAGAATGTAAGCTTTCTAAAATTGTAAAATGTGAACGAACGCCGTATAGAGTTGACTTTCGCCATGACGAGACAGCACCGCTCGCGGCGAAGCCGACACCGTCCCTGTTTGTTCACTCCACTACAATTTCTATGAAACTACTTCGGGTATCGACGATTGCCGCGTGCATCCTCAGCAGCGCCGGCGTCCATGCGCAGGATACGAGCTCCAGGGTGGAGCGTTGCGACCGTCCGTTGGGGACGATTGCCGTCAGCGAGTACCGGGGCGGCAGCACGGCGGCGCTGCAGAGTTATGGGCTGGGCTCGCCGGTCGCCCTGCTGCGTATCATGATCCAGCAGTCGAACTGCTTCCAGGTGGTCGAGCGCGGCGCGGCCATGGCCAACCTGCAGGAGGAACGCGCACTGGCCGCCGGCGGCGACATGCTGAGTGGCAGCAATGTCGGCAAGGGCCAGTTGCAGGCAGCCGACTTCGTGATGACGCCCAGCGTGCAATTCGCCGCCAACAATACGGGCGGCATCGGCGGCGCTATCTCGGATTACGGCGGGCGCCTGCTGGGCGGCCTGGGGCGGGTCGCCGGCGGCATTGCCGGCAACATGAAGTTCAAGGAAGCGCAGACCAGCCTGCTGATTGCGGACGTGCGTTCGGGCATCCAGGTGGCGGCCGAAGAAGGCGTCGCCACCAAGACCGACTTCGGCATCTCGGGCTGGAGCTGGGGCGGCGGGGATTACTCGCGCCTGGGCGGCTATACGAATACGCCGGAAGGCAAGATGGTCGCGGCAAGCCTGCTCGACAATTACAACCGCATCGTGCAGCGGATTCGCAACGAGCCGAGCCTGGTGCGCACCAGCAGCGCCGCCAGCAAGGTGAACGCGCAGGCGTCCACGCTGGCCGGCACGCCGGTGTCGGCCGGCGCCAGCGTGTTCGCGCGCCTGTCGTCGGTCAAGGTGTACACCGAGCCGCGCGCGACCAGCAAGGTGATGGGCACCCTGAAGCGCTCGGAAGAGGCGATCGCTACCGGCGAAGAGCGCGACGGCTTCGTCAAGATCGACGGCGAAAACGTCTCGGGCGGCTGGGTGCAGCGCACGCTGGTGGCGCCGCAACCGGCGCCGCACTGATTCGCTCCCGGCCCGACCGGGTTACAGCAAGCAAAAGGGCCGCAAATGCGGCCCTTGTCACGTCGTGCGGCGGGTACGGATTACGCCAGCGCGTGCATCACATCCTGCACCGGAATCGCCTTCACCCAGTCGCGCCGCTGGTGCGCCGTGATGACGGTGCTGTTGGCCTTGTCGACCGGCGCCCATTCCGGCGTCTTCTGGCGCATCAGGGCCACCACCGGCACGCCGACGGCGTTCGCCAGGTGCATCACGGCGGTTTCCACCGAGACGATCAGGTCGCACTGGGCCAGCATGGCCGGCAGCTGGAAGAAATTCTCGTTGGCACTGAACAGCTCGGTGCGGTCCAGCTGGCGTTCGACCAGCATGGTTTTCACGCGCTCGACTTCCTGCGGCACCGCGTTGACGATGAAGCAGGCGTCGCGCCATTCCGGCTGGGCGCGCATGGTGGTGATCAGTTCGGCCACGCGCTCGACCGGCCAGCAGCGCTTGCGGGTCTTGGCGAAGGGATTGATGAAGACCAGCTTGCCCTGGCGCTTGTCGAAGCCCCATTCCTGCAGGCGGGTCTTGGCGCCTTCGATGAAGCGTTCCGGGATATGGACGAAGGGGATGCGTTCGCGCGGCGGGATGTCGACGTTGGCGAGGCGGCGGAACCAGTCGGCGTGCACGTCGCTGATGTGTGGCGCGCTCGAACGGTCGGCCACGTCCGGATCGAGGGCGGCGTCCAGCTTGCGGTAGGTGAAATAGTGCGGCAGTTCGGACAGGCCCATCGGCTTCTTGAGGCCGACCACGAAGCCGTCCGGGCTGATGCGGCGCGCCAGGTTGGCGTAGAAGTGCGGGCGCAGGGTGCCGAGCGAGACCACGATCGGGTAGTGCTCTTCGCGGGCTTCCTTGATCGAGGCTTCGAACAGCTCCGGCGAATAATTCTGCTTGTAGGTCTTGTCGATGAACTCGCAGGCGTCCAGCCAGTCGTAAAGAACGTTTTTCTTCAGGTGCGGCCATTGCGATGCATCGCTGGTGCGGCGGACCTCGTCGACCCACAGGTGCAGCTTCAGGTGCGGGTAAGCCCGCGCGAACGCCTGGAAGCAGTTCTGCAAATAGGTGTAATCGCCCAGTGCGAGGTGGGCGATGAACAGGATCTTGTCCGATTTTTTCAGCAAATCGGAAGGAATGAGTGGGTCGTTCATTGTCTCTACGGGTCGCTAGTCAGCTACAGGCTGTCGCCGACGCCGCCAGTGGTCAATCAGAAGCCTGCAAATCACCAGCGTGACGTCGCAGCGCCTATCGGTCGGCTGGTAGATACCGCCAACTCTCTAAATATCAGAAAATTGTCACAAATTGTAGTCCAAACGGGGCAAGTGCGTTGCCCTTCAATCGATTTTTAACTGTATTGTCCTGTCACAGCAACATTGGATGAGTAGGGCGACAACAACCTATCATTTATTAGTCGAATCTGATGTAAAAATACACACTACAAAACTGATTAGTACCTAAGGGAAGCAATACAGTACATAGAAGCCATATTGAGGGCTACAAGGCCGTCATATACCTTAGTTGTTACTATTGCAACTTTGCGGAGTTACGACGCCGTCGAGCTTCTTTATGCATGTTGACAGGCGTAGCCCCTAAAACACGGGTAACCATCGCTGTAAGGAAGCGGCTGGGAGCAAGTACATCTGGAGTTTTTTCTTGCAGAACCCTTACCTTCGGAAGTTGCTCAATAGCGTGGATAACGTCGGATTTTGGCACAGGTGCGGGTGCATCTTCCTCCTTTTCCTGCTCGGGCCCAGGCTCTGGCACACTAGCATTAGGAGGCAGTTCAGCTTCTTTTTGATACTCGGCCCTGGCTTCGTGAATGCCACTTGGGATCAGGTTTGGCTCTTCGGGAACCCCAGCAATGGATCTTGGCAAGTCAGCAGAGGATGATGTCCCGTTAGCATAGGCTAAGGAAATATCGTCTGAATATTCCATTAACACTAGACATGTAGCGTGGTAAGCATCGTCCTCTTGGCCCAGCTTTGCGAGTAGGTCGAATAACCATTCGGCAACGTTAGGCTCCTTTTGAAGGATATCGGAGCGAAGACCAAACGCGAATCCTAAGGCAGCAAGAGGATGTCGTAATCGCAAGTTCTTCGCATCGCCATAGGACTCTTCGACCCGATTGGGAGCATTTTTCCCGTATGACGAGTCCATTCGTTTCGTCGATATCAGCAATTCAGGACCAGTAACCCAGTCGGTAATGATGACGTCAACCTGCTTAAGGTAGTTTTTCCCAAGAATAGTTGCACTGGATGAGGTAACGCCAGGAATTGATGCTTGCTTGCTCAAGTAGGCGGCTACAGACGCTCTGATCTTGTCTTTGGTAGGCAGAGATTTTAGGAGCGCTGCAATAGGTGCCGGAAGAATGCGTGGATGGACTGGACGTGGCCACACTTGGTCGGAATCAAAACCTGCTCGTCGAAGCTCGTAGCTTAGCCATACATCTAAGGCAAGCGCAGGTACTCCAGACTGTGTCTCAGCCTTTAAGTAGAGCGGAACGCCCAACAATTTCTCAAGCGTATTGTAGTCTGGCTCAAATCGTAGAGTCCCATCTATATTCTTAACCCAAGGATTGCTATGCATTCCATCAGAAGTGGCTTCAGCGACGATTTGATCGAAAAGAACCCACGCTTTTGCTTTTGTTGATAGTTGTTTATCGGCCACTAGAAGCTCTCACTGTGCGACGTTGGGCAAGCTCTGCCCTCGCCTGACGAATAGTTTTAATCCGCGCTGATGATAAATTACAGCATCCATCGAGAATTACTTTATCTACAATCTCTACTGCCTCAAGTAGCTTGCCATGCTCTAATAGAGAAGCAACATCTTGTTTAATTTCACGGAGTTCGGCAACACAAGATAAAATCGCTGCAGGTGAGGGCATTGCCCAGGCGTCTGCTTCTTTTGGTTCTATCTTGAGAATGCCACCACCATAAGCGCGGCCGACTACTTCAGCGTGAAGTAAAGTAATAGAGTTCAGGCTAGCAAGAGGCAACAATTCACGCCCAATATCTCGATATTCATTATTAAAATAGACCCCGTGAACCGAGTTGAGGTGGCGAGCTCCAGCCTCATTCGCTGTAAGCCTAGGCGTGTCTGCATTCATGCAAGTTAGTAAAACGTCGGAAACAGCGACAAGTGGAACTTGATACCAAATTTTACGAACTCGGCATTTGTACGCGGTATCAACACCAGTCCGGTGCCCATCTTTGATATATGCAAGTGCTTGAGGTGAAGGTGGATTGCCAGGATAAAAAAGATAAGTGGCGCTACCTTCTTGACCTAATCTGGTTAGTAGTTCTTCTGAGAGTGATAAGCCGCGTAGATGTGAGCTTCCTGGCGGGGAAAGGCGCAAAAGTTCGTTAGGAGGAAGTCCAAGCTCATCTACACGTTGAGGTGAGAGCGTAAAATATTTATTATTGCCCGTGACAATGCCGAGGGTGGTTTCGCCCCAAGTTTGTAAACTGGTGAATAGCTCTAGTTCCAACAATTCTTGCAATGGCTTAAGAGCATTTGGGTTGATAAGGCTGCTTGTCCACTTAGCGGCTGGGTCGACTGGCGTCCAAATCATGCCTTTACCTAGTGTGGTCAGGGAATTTGCATTTTTCGACTGGTGAATAGTCGCACAGTCGGTAGGACCTTCCAAATAGCCATCTGCAAGTAGAAGCACAACGTCCGCCTCGGCCTCTGAAAACACTTGCTCGTCAAAGAGTACTAGCTGAACCTTGCGAAAACGATCGAAGAGAAACTGCCGTACAGGTGCTGCATAGTTCACCGAAAGTAATTCAGCTGGAAGAACCAACCCCAGCCGGCCACCTCGTTTGAGGAACATTGCTGAGTGAATTGTAAATGCGGCCCAACTAGAGGCTAAACCAGTTAGCGAAACACCCCCGCGTAAGGCGGCTGCGCGAGCGCGGGTGCGAGCCTCACCAGAAAAATCTTGATAGCGAATATAGGGCGGGTTGCCAATAACGGTATCGTAGATGGGCTTAGGTTCGAGCGCAAAAAAATCACTGTGTGAGATATGAGCCTCACCACCAGCTTCCTGTACACGTTGATGTGCTACACGTACACTATGTGAGTGAATCTCGACACCATCGACAGCCGGACGTACCTGAGTATTCGGCGTCAACTTGCGAAGACGATTCACTGCAGCGACAAGAAAAGCTGCATCTCCGGCCGCCGGCTCTAACACTAAATCGCTAGGCTTACGAATGGCCCAGTCAACGATAAAACGAGTGATCTCGTCCGGTGTAAAGAAAGCACCGCGTTCTTTGCGTAGCGCCGGGGTGTCGTCGGGATCAATTAAATAAGGGGAAGTCACAAATAAAATCCTGAAAGCACTGCTCTCTGACTCGACAGGTAATATCCTCTGTCGGCCTAAGTCAAACACATTTGTTTCTAAGTTAGATCAGCGAAGACTACACCTAAAATTCAGACGGGATTCTAGATATACTGTTCTAAAAACTATTAATTACATGAGAATAACGTCGTATTATTTTTCAATTGTCTAATAGCATCTAGCGCCGTCTAAATACCGATCTAAGTAACTGATTTTAAAAAGCTTTTCGTCTATATTGATGCATTGACGTCTGATAACGTCGCAGCTACGATGTGTAGCTAAGTGTGTAGTCAGCGACAAACAAAGGACGGCAATGAAACAAAAAGGCAACGTAAAGGAGAGGCTGCAAACTCTCCAGTTACAACATTGGCTACGAACAGTACACGGCGGAGGAATCCCAAGTATCAAGAATCCAGAGACAGGAGAGGTAGTTGAGCTACCGATGCCGCTCGCCCGTTCTGATGGAGGCGGCCTCACGTTTACGCTCTCATCGTCCGGCACCGCGACGTGGATTCTACGTTATCGCGTGGCTGGGCGGGCGAAAGAACTGACGATAGGCAACTTCCCCGACATCAGTCTGGCCGAGGCCCGGAAAATCGCCAGGGAAAAGCGTGCGGAGATCGACAAAGCCGGCGATCCCGCTGTGGACAAGCGGCGCATGAAGGCATTGGCGTTGCAGGATTGGACGGTTCGCCAACTGATCGACGACTATCGCGAAAAAATCCTGAGCGAGTTGGGGGAAAGCACGCAAAAAGGCTATGGCCGCAGCTTGGTCCGAATTCGGAGCCGCCTCGGCTCGTATGCGGTGGCTCAGGTGTCGTCACTGGATATAGTGGAGATGGTGGAGTCCGTTGAGGCTCCCTGGAATGAGTCGCGTATGCTCCTGACCACTGCACGGATGCTGTTCAAACATGCGGCGGGACGAAAGCTGGTAGCTGCTAATCCTTGTGTTGGAATAGATCTGAGCGCACTGATGGGCAAGCGCCCGGCAACCCGGCGTCGGCTAATGTTGAGTCGGGAAGAGCTGGGACTGGTAATGCGCGCCGAACTGAACAGGGAAAACGCGCTCGCAGTCCGGTTGCTGTTGGCTACCGCCGTACGTTCCAGTGAACTGAGAACCGCTAAGTGGTCTCACTTCGATTTTGATCAGGATGTGTGGAGTATCCCCTCGTCAAAGACAGGGGCTGGTATCCAGATACCTTTGACCGCCCCAGTAAAGTCATGGCTTCAAGAACTGAAACAACGCTCAGGCGAATCCGAGTTTGTCCTGCCTGTTCGGGGCGATTACAAGAACGCTTCCACCAAAGGCGACAGGCCGATTAACCCGAACACGATTGCGGCTGCCATAGAGTTCTGGTTAACAGAGTACAAGCCTGCCGTGCGGCGGTTCACACCACATGATCTCCGGTCTACAGCCAAAAGCCACATGCGGGCACTGGGCGTACCTAGAGACATCACTGAAATGTGCCTTAATCATAAGCTGTCCGGTATCGAAGGTATCTACGACGTTCATACCTACTTTGAAGAGCGCAAGGAGGCGCTGACGATTTGGTCAGATTTTCTGACTGAGGTTGAACGCGAATGCGCTGGCAGTGAGTCTCGCGCTGTCATACCGATTTCCCCGTGCTTGGCGGCGGTGAAACCGGTACGGCGACCGGTGATAGCAACCGAGCAAGTTTAACGGCAGGCTCGGCGTTTAAACGGTCGGGCCAACAAACCAGTGGCGGTGAAGGCCCAGATAGTCCAACACTTGTCGCCCAAATCTCGCGCAAAGTTATAAAGTTATCAAAATATCTACAAATGATGGTAAAATATTGCTGCTGAGCTACGTTTTCAGTCAACCGTACAGCCAGTAAAGCACAGCCATCTTAGTGCGCTAGTCGCACGCTATCCGAAACATTTCCCCATCTAGATTTATCGCTCCCTGACGGGATGGCGATGGCATGGCCGTGCACGTCCTAACTTAACCATTGGAGTCATCATGACCGTATCTATCCCGACCACCGTTACCTCGACTGCGGTAGGCTTTCAGCCGGCTTTCAAGCCAGTTACAACAAAGGACAGGCACGCCTGCGCCCTTGCAGCCGTCGCTACCCTTGCGTCTACGACACTCGAAAATGTCTGGCAAAAAGCGGAAGAGCTCGGTCTACCGAAAACCGGCCCCTACGCCCATGTGATTGACGGCGATTTCTTGGCAAAGCTGCTGGCTCAATACTCGTGGGTCGCAACTGTTTGGAAAGCGTGCGAAAAGCCGTCGCAACTCCCTGACTTGTGTATGGTCATGGTCGACTACGATCCTGAATGGGAGGTAGGCCGCTATGGTGTTTTCCATCGCGCTAAGGGCAGTCACGACGCGAAATTTGTTGAGTATGTAATCGATCCGACGGCTAGCGCAGATCGTCTCGTGAGGACCGATCTGAACGTGCTTGTGCCGAGTTGGTACATCGGCGTACATCCAATGGGGAAAACGCCAAACACTACAGCGAAGAAATGACTTAACAGGTCAGGCATCGAAACCCCAGGTACCGGACGGTTTCTACCGTCCGGTCTGCTTTTGTGCGTCCACAAATATCTATCATGACCAAATCTAATCAAGCCAACAATAGCGATCACTGCCGCTTTGCGTCAGCGCGCAGTGCTCCACTGTTTCCGCTCGGCCGAACGGTTGCGACTCCCGGCGCTTTGGCGCTGCTCGATCATGCTGGAGTCAATGCTTCGACCCTGCTCATACGACACCAGAACGGAGACTTTGGAGACTTGGACGAGGCGGATCGCGTTGCCAATGCCAATGCAATCCGCAACCACACTCGGATACTTTCCGCATACGTGCTAAGACGTGGCTTACGTATCTGGATTATCACCGAAGCGGATCGTTCCGTGACGACCTTGCTTCTTCCTGAGGAGTATTAGGATGAGGGTCGATCAATCAATGCCGGCAGCCAGCACCAGCACAAAATCGTCCAGTGTGCAGAAACCGCTCAAAACGGCTCAGGCTAAGCCGTCGGCGCTTGTGGCTAGCTATGCCGCAGCCGCTCAGTCGAATGCCACCACGCGCTCATACGACGCGGACGTTCGCCATTTCAAACAGTACGGCGGCTCGATACCGGCAACGCCGACGATGGTTGCCGAGTACCTTGCGAATTTCGCTGGCATCCTGGCAGTTAGTACGCTACAGCATCGTCTAATCGCTATCCATCGCGCTCATACTGATCAAGGGCTGCCATCGCCTGTAACCAATAGTCTAGTGAAGCGCACAATGCAGGGAATTCGTCGCACCTTTGGCATAAAACAGCGCCGCGTTACGGCCCTCGTCAAAGACGATCTCCTGGAGATGATGATCCACATCGATAAGCAAATGACCATGAGGGCGGCACGCGACAAGGCACTAATCTTGGTTGGGTTTGCTGGCGCCTTTCGGAGGTCTGAACTCGTCCGGCTTCGATATGAAGACATCACCCAGTACGACAGCGGCATGGAACTGTTGATACGTCGTTCTAAAACCGACCAGGAGGGGGCTGGGCGGACTGTGTTTATACCCTATGCTCATGGTAACCGTTGCCCGGTCAAGATACTGAAGCGCTGGCTAGCGCTCGCAGACATCGAAAGCGGCCCACTTTTCCGGCCGATCAATCGACACGACCAAATAGTCGGCACCAAGGCGCTCACACCGCAGTCCGTAGCGTTGATCGTCAAAGCTTCTATGCGGATGGTGGCCGGCGACGAAGCAGCCAAGATGGTGGCAGGGCACAGTCTGCGCGCCGGCTACTGCACAGAGGCTGCGACGGTGGGCATGCCAGCTCATATTATCCAAGAAACCACAGGACACCGCTCGTTGACTGTTCTCGCCGGCTACATCAGACCGGTAGCCAAAAGGAAGATTCCAAGCCTTTTATAGGTTTGTGAAAATTCCTTGAGCATGAATCTACGAGGCTGAAAGGCTCGAAGTTCGGTTGTATCGCGGCTTCACCCAACTAGGCGCGAAAGTTGCGAATCGTTACGCAAGCGGACGCACCATTTCGCAACAGCCGAAAGTTCTGCATCTGGCCTGGTCAAGCAGACTATTTCGCGAGCTGTTGCTTTCAATCGCTCACGGGCCGCGGCGGACGTTCGTGAATCTGATAACGCTTGTAGATATTTGTTGATTAGCTTTGTAGTATTCTGCCAAACCTTGCGGCGCTCCTCAGCCAACGCTTTGTGCTCAGTGAGTTTAAGCCGCTCCACTGTGCGCTTCACCCTTACATGTTCCCAGCGTTCAATACCCGGTGCAGGAATGGCTTTTCCTTCCTCGTCGAACGCCAGCAGCGTAACGTCATAGGCATTCGTCGGATCGAGAAAATGGTGTACTTCATCCCCTTCGCAACGATGGGTATACGTGGAATATTGGGAACCATACCGGAGCGGAAACCAAACACCCTTCTTTCGATTAGGTACGTTGCCGGCGATGCGGAAGTTCATATAGTCGAAAGCTAGCCACCAATAGCCGTCACGTACGGCCCCCTTGATATTGCGAGCAGCCTTCTTAGGACGGAAGTGTTCAACGTCTAGATGCGATGCAATGTCGCGAGCTTCGGTAAACCAGCACTTGCCGCCAGACAAGGCCAGCAACCAAGGTTTCAGTTTCCCCCAATGGTCGCCACGTTTGTCGATCAGTTCATTACGCTCGTCGATCTTCCCGGCGGCATTGAGCGTTGCGAGTTTTGCAACTAAACTCCTTGTTTCAACCAACCATGCATCCCAATCGGCTTGGGACCACCGGATGTCAGCGGGCAGGTCTGCGTCAGTGGGAAGCTTGTTTTCAAGATCGATGAAAATCATTCGGCAGCCTCACGCAGAATTTCATCGATGACGGATTCAGCAATAGCGTCCTGCTCGGCTTGCTCCTCAGGCGTAAGCACTGGCTTGCGGAAGCGGCGGTGTTGCGCCATCTTGCGCACGAATAGTGCGTAATCGGGATCACGGAAGTCGGCGGTTGAAAATCCCAAATCGGCCAACTCTGCAGAAAGCCGGCTCAACTCAGCATCTTCCTCGACCGTACGCGACGCTTTCACAAACAACTCATTCCGCCTGAAAAGGCGTCGCTCAGTTTCAATGTCCAGCGTGGACGACAAGCCGAACAGCTCGCTTTTCAGTAGGCCGGTCACGCCCATCCCTTGCGGGTGTTCATCCGGCGTATCCACAACCGTTCGTTTGCCGTCGCGGCGCAGGATATGCACCTGTTCGCGCTTGAGGCTGCCGACCATCATCGGGTCGTGGGTGGTTATGAGGATCTGGGATTGCCCGACTGATGTATCGAAAGATCCTGCATCAAACGCATCGCTGTCGAACCCGCCCTTATGGATATCTCCTAAAACCCCTTCAATGTCATCAAAATAACGCAGCTTCCAAATCGGGTTCAAGTGGGTATCTGGTTCATCGAGTAAGAACAGGCAATGATTTTCGCGGGTGATGCGCATGAGGCCTAGCACGGTGAGCATTTGCAATTCGCCTTCGGAAAGCTGGGTAAAACTTACCTTTCCACCGTGCTCGTCGCGCTTCTTGACAGTGATGCGTACTTCCTCAATCAGGTCTCCTATGTAAGCGCCTTCGGCATATCGGAAGAAACTGTCAGTGCCACCAACCAATTCGCCGAGCTGCTTGAGCTTGTCCTGGGTCGGCACAAATAAATAAAGCTGCTTCTGTTTCTCGCTACGACCACGAAAATCGATTTGTATAGTCGCTTCATGTTCAATTGGTGCCCAGGCCACTTGCCAAAGCTTGTCGAGAAACTCGCTTACCACGTTGCCACGTGCATACCAGAAACGTGGGTCGCCCTCATTAAGTTCATGCTCGTCGAATTTTCCGCTCCGACGTTTTTCGCGCAGGCGATGTGGTTCTTTCAACACAAATAGAGCAGACTCCAGCGATTCGATGTGCAGGTTTCTCAGTACCTTCTGGAACACTGGATCGTCGGAAAGCAAACACGCCAGAAGCACCAACTGGCTGTGCCCACCACGGCAATAGAACAAGCGGCGGAGGCGATCATCACCCGCGTGCTTCAGTCGCGACTCGCGACGGCGTTTAGCCTCTTCCATGGCACGGATATCGGCCTCAGAGCCCGTGAAGTTCTCCAACAGTCGCCCAGATAGCACCTCGTCAGTAGTGATTTCCTGGCGCTGATTGAAGCGGCGCTGATGCTCGTGAAACAATGCTTCAATACGCTCATTGCGGCCCGAATAATAGGCAAAAATGTGCGCAGGTAGCAGCTCCCGGTTCTTCAGTAAATGACCTTGCGACTCGGCTTTGTCGTCCACCCAAACAAAGGGGCGCTTCTGTTTGACTCTTTCTGCTTCGATGCGCACCACATGGCCGCGAATGCTGTACTCCAACGTGTAATCGAACGCCGCTTCGCGGTCCAGATCCAGATCGCGGAAGATTGTGATCACCGCTTCGATTAGGTTTGACTTGCCAATGCCATTCTGGCCTATCAATACGTGGCTACGGATGAGCTTGGGCAGCGCATCCGCTGACGCGCTTGAAGCGGGCTGCAGATGCGAGTCGAAGGTGATTTCGAGATCACGCAGATTACGGAAAGTCGGGATGCAGATGCGCTGCAGTTGCATATCAAGCTCTTACCGCGTCGGCTGGCTTTTCACGCATCTCAGCGACAGCGGGTTCCAATATCCAGCCGTGTGCCACCTCGATTTTCAACTGCGCGTAAAAGGCGTCGATCTCACCGCCGAAGCGCTGCCACAAATCCTTAGCGCTCATTTCGCCGCTGTGGCGAGCAAGGATGGTCGCCAGCATGGCTTGATCTTTGATACCGGGCGCAGTGCCCAAGCGCAGTGGGGCGACTAGTTCGGTTTGCGGGGCTTTCATGGGTTCCTCTTCTTGTTCGATGGCAACGCCAGTGATTGCTGAAACAGCCACGGCTGCAACTTGCTCCGCCAAACGTAAGCTCTTGCTTAGACGCTCGCTGTAAGCGTCGACGACTACCATGAACGCTTCAATCTTTTCCAGTATTCGCTGCTGCTCTTGAATCGGCGGTAGTGGGATAGTAATTGAACGAAGTTTGTCCTGCGAGATATTCATCTGGCTATCCGCCATGCCGGACTTCAATCGCTCAACAATTCGGCCGGGTTCACCAGCAGACAAGCAAAGAGCCACAAAACGAGGATTGATAAGGTCGCCAACGATGTGAAATCGGATTAGTTTGTCGGAGATCATCAATTTCGGCGGCGCAGAGTCAACCACGCAACAAATACCCACGCGATTCTTTGGGCCTGCCCGGGTAATCAAAATGTCCCCTAGTTCAATTTGATATTGGGGCCGAGGATCAAGCGAAGCAGGCAGCTCCTTGTGCTCGTGCGGAAGAAAACGCAAAACTTGTACTGAAGTTGTTTTTAGTACGCCCCATTTGCTCTCGTCGTCGCGAGCATTTGGCAAACACGCTGGACTCCAGCCTGCATCAATCGTGGAAATCGCATCATCCAATGTTATGGACTCCCAATGCAGGGGCAATGTCGTTTCTTCTAGCTCCTCTGGCTTGACGTGCTTCTTTCGAGAGAAGGAGCCGTCTGCTATCCCACGTTCTTTGGCTGCCAGAATCTTAGACTTCAGGACGGCCGCTGGCTCATCAAGTTCCTCTGGATGACTTAAATACCCTGATACAGCAAGATCAAGAACGGCCTTTCGTAAGTCAACAACATCTCCCGGCGCATGAAATAGCCGCCCGAAGTTATCGGCCAGGCGTGCCCAGGTGGTCTGCAGTTCGTACGGGCTGGCGGCGCTGGCGACTGCTTGTAGGCTGGACTGGCGCAAATTGTTTTGCAGTTTGCGGCGGGCCTGTTGCTGCGCTTCCAGCGTGTCGCACAAGGCCATCAGCTCATCGACTTTAGCGACAATGCGGGATTGTTCGATGAAGGGCGGGAACGCGAACAGTGCCTCTCGCGCCGAATCGGTACCTAGTCGTGGAAGATTCATCCCATAAGTCGAGCCATCAGCATAGGCGATGAAGTAGGGCGACTTTAAATACCAACGTAAGTACTTAGCGTCGATGTTATCGAAAAATGAGATCGGATTAATCTCAGTTGTACATACCCCCGGCGAGTCCGCAATCAGGACTTTGTCGAGGTAAGGACGAAGCTTCCCGTAGAGCACAGCACCAGCTGGAAATCCGTTCTTAGTACTCTTGAACTTGCGCTCGCGTGCAAAGACCTTCGACAGAAGCCTTGAGGTGCCTTTCTCAATATCCTCTAATTCAAGCACCCAAGTATCTTCGTTAACGTCCTCGAACTCAACCTTGGGCGCATCGCCATAGTTGGTAACTGAACCCAGACGTGTCCAAGCCCAACCTTCTGGCAGCGCCCACGGCTGATCGCTTGACGCGACGGGCCTTGGAGCAGGTTGCCGCTTGAGAACCTTTTGTGCAACCAAGGACTTCTGGCGTTTCTTGTTGGCCTCGATCAGCTCAAGTGCGCTAGTGTCATCTGCAACGCGCTCAGTAAGCCGCGCAGAAATTGCGAGCTGTAGAACTAACTCACGCAGCTTGCTAACACCGCCCGGAGCATTGGCTATATGCCCAAACTCCGTTAAAAACTGTTGCGCATCCATCAGGCGTCCTCACCGACAAAGTGATGCGCCAGCGCGGCAGCCAGTTCGCCCTTCAGTTGGTTTTCGGTATCTTCAATCTCACCCAACATCTTTTTGTATTTCTCGAGCAGCAGGTCCGGGTCGTGAGTTTCTTCTTCCGGTGCGTTGGGGTTTTTGATGTCGAGGTTGAAGATCGGCCAGTAGATGCGGTCGCCCGCTACCTGCGCATCACGTGCTTGCAGGCGCAGCGGTTCGGCTCTGGCGCGCAGCTCGGTGATTTGGGCGTCGATCTTTTCGCGGTAGGCGGCGTCGGTGCTGCCGACCAGGCTCTTGCGCAAGTCGCCTGCTTCGCCTTCCAGTGCCGCGGCTTGGTTGTTCAGGTCTTCGGCACGTTGCCAGTGTGGCCTAGCAAGGTTTTCGGCCTGCTCGCGTTTGATTTTGAAATCAACCTTCCAGGCGAATTCGCTTTCCACGCGGTCAGCAAAATCATTGCCTTCATCGCCCCACCATTCTTGCTCCAGCTTGAATTCTTCCAGCCGGATGGGCTTCGTTTTGGAATAGCTCTTGTAGCCCTTTGGATAGGGATGCTCGAAGAACCAGATGGTGTCGGTGTGGAAGTGTTCGGTCCCGTCGTCCACCGTCGCGCCCTTGGTGAAGAACAGTAGGTTGGTCTTGATGGTGGTGTAGGGCGCGAACACGCCCTTAGGCAGGCGGATTATGGTATGCAGTTTGCAGTCGCGCAGCAGCAGCTTTTTCAGCGTGCCCTTGATGCCGTCACCAAACAAAAAGCCATCGGGCAGCACCACGGCGGCACGGCCGTTTTCTTTCAGTAGCTTCTTGATGATGAGGGCCATGAACATGTCGGCTGTTTCGCGGGTGCGCAGATCGGCTGGGTAGTCGCCGCCCACCGTGTCATCCTCGTACCCACCGAAAGGCGGATTAGTGATGAGGCAATCGACCTTGCTATTGGCGTTCCATTCGTTCCAGCCAATGCCGAGCGTATTACGGTGCTCGATCTGGCTGGGCACGTCGATGCCGTGCAGCAGCATGTTGGTGGTGCACAGCAGGTGGGGCAGTTGCTTCTTTTCGATGCCGTGGATCAGCCCTTCAATGGCGCGTTTGTCTTCGGCACTGGATTTGGTCGAGAGTTGATTTCGGAAGTGGTCTATGGCGGCGGTCAAGAAACCGCCAGTGCCGCAGGCCGGGTCCATCACGGTTTCGCGCTTTTCCAGACGCGGGTTGACTTGGGCTGCCATGAAGGCAGTTATGGCGCGCGGGGTGTAGAACTCGCCGGCGTTACCGGCGCCACGCAAGTCGTTGAGCATTTGCTCGTACACATCGCCCAGGCTTGCCCGTGTTTTGAAGTCGTGGAAGTTGATGGCGTCTTCCAGCTTTTCGATCACGGCCAGCAATTGCGGGCCAGATTTCATGTAATTGTTAGCGTCTTCAAAAACTTGTTTGACGACCTTGTGCTGCGGGCTCTTGCTCGCATCGATCTGGTCTTTGAGTGCGGGAAACAGTTCGTTGTTGACGAAGGGTACCAAGTCGCTCGCAGCGATCTGGGGCTTCTTCTTGCCATCGGCATCCATGATATAGGCGGCCCAGTTGCGCCAGCGATAGGGCTCGGGCAGCGGTGACTGATACTCGGCGTTGTCGTCTTCCCATTCTTCCTCGCGCTGGTCGAACACCTTAAGGAAAAGCATCCAGGTAAGCTGGCCGAGACGTTGGGCGTCGCCGTCAACGCCGTCGTCCTTGCGCATGATGTCTTGAATGGACTTGATGGTGCTGCTTAGATTCATTGCATTTTTCTCGTATCGTTCGGCTTGAGAAGTGCTCACGCCTGTTTCTGTTCAGGTAGGTTGTAGAGCGCTTTTTCAAGCTCATGTATTGCTTGGGTGTATTGTTCGACGCTGCCGAAGATGCCGCGCCGGATTTGCGTTTTGCTGCCGAATTGATCAAACGGCGGTAGCTCTAACACTTTGGCGTCTTCAATGTTTTGAACCCCGTGGTCTGCGAACTTGTCAAGCAAGGCTTCAAGCACGGCGCGGGCTTGCTCGCCGTATTTACCGAACACATCTCGCTTCTTCACGTTGTTAGCACGCTCGCGGCGCGTGAGCGGTTTTTGGTCGAAAGCCACATGGGAGACCAGATCAAAGACATCGAGTTCGCTGCCGTTGGCAACGGCCTGCTGCAGGATTTCGAGCGGTACGCCGTGCTCGGCCAGTTCATCCAGTACCGCCTGTTTGCGCTCAGCACTATCCCAACGGCGCAGGAAGTCGACCATTGTACCGAACTCGGCTTGCAGCGCTTTTTTGATGTCATCCTTAAGCAAAACGCGGTAGTCCTCGGTAACGAGCTTACCGTCGGCATCCAGGTACTGTGAGCGCTCGACAGCCACCCGCACATTGACATCGTCGATAAAGTATTTAGTGCGGCGTTCGCCTCTACCCCCACCGCCCCGGTTACCGTCTATGTCTTCGCCATTGGTTGCGCTAGGCTCATCCGGTGACGGATCGGGTTCGTCGGCACAGGGTGGAGTCGTATCTTCTGGTGGCACCACGGGTTCATCTGGCTTGGGGTCGTAGATTACTACCGGTTCGCCATCGAAATCCGGGTCCGCGAAAAGGCGCGTGGCACCTTTAAAGTCCATGATAGTGAAGTACAGCTTCCGGTAATCCTCACGCAGGCGTGTGCCGCGGCCAATGATCTGCTTGAATTCAGTCATCGAGTTGATGTTCTGGTCCAGCACGATGAGCTTGCAGGTCTTGGCATCAACCCCGGTAGTCAGCAGCTTGGAGGTGGTTGCAATAACGGGATAAGGCTCATCGTTGTCGATGAAGTACGAGAGCTGCGCCTTGCCTTCAGTATCGTCGCCGGTGATGCGCATTACGTAGCGGCGATTGCTAGCAGCGGCCGGGATGAGCTTCACTAACTCTTGTCGCATGCGCTCGGCGTGGTCTTGGTCGTCGCAAAAGACGATGGTCTTGGCCATTGGGTCGGTAGCTTTGAGGTACTCCCACACCTTGCTGGCAACGAGCTTAGTACGCTTTTCCAGCACTAGATTGCGGTCGAAATCTTTGATGTTGTACTGGCGTTGCTCAACCGTCTGACCAAGTTTGTCGATCTTGCCTTTTTCAGGGGTGTAGCCAACGGCATCGACATCGGTGGCGATGCGGATTACCTTGTAGGGAGCAAGAAAGCCGTCTTCAATGCCTTGTTTAAGCGAATAGGTGTAAATCGGTTCACCAAAGTAAGTGGCGTTGCTGATTTCTTTAGTTTCTTTCGGCGTAGCCGTCAGGCCAATGTGCGTGGAGCTGCTGAAGTATTCGAGGACCTCCCGCCACGCCGAATCGTCTGCGGCACTGCCCCGGTGGCATTCGTCAACGACAATCAAATCGAAGAAGTCTGCCGGGAACTGTTTGTAAATTTGCTTCCATTCTTCCTTGCCGGTGACTGCCTGATAAAGCGCCAAGTAGATCTCGTAATTCTTCTTGATTTCGCGATTGCCGACTTTATGCATGACCTCGCCAAAGGGTGCGAAGTCTTGCTGCATAGTTTGGTCGACGAGGATGTTACGGTCGGCTAAAAACAAAACGCGCTTTTTGGCCTTGGCCTTCCACATGCGCCAGATGATCTGGAAGGCTGTGTACGTTTTGCCAGTACCAGTGGCCATGACCAGTAGTACGCGTTGTTGGCCCTTGGCGATAGCTTCGACGGCCCGGTTAATAGCTACACGCTGATAGTAGCGCGGTTCGCGGCCACTGCCGTCGGTGTAGAAGGGTTGCTCAATGAGCTTGACGGCTTCGGGTGCCGCCAGACCTTTCCACTGTTGGTATAGCGGCCAGAGATAGTCCAATGAAGGAAACTCGCTGAGCTGGATCTCCCGTTCGACAGGTTGAGTAATACCCGTGCGGTCATGAACCAGAAAACCATTGCCATTACTGCTGATTGCGAAGGGGGCATCCAACATCTCAGCATAGACCAGGGCCTGCTGCATGCCATGCCCAACGGAGAACTTGGCCTGCTTTGCCTCGATCACTGCAATTGGAACGTTCGGTCTGGCGTAGAGCACGAAATCGGCACGCTTGGGCCCTCCTTTGACATCGGGATTCGTGACACGTGTAGCGAGTTTGCCTCGCACCGTTACACGACCGTCTGTGAGACTTACTTCCTCGCGAAGCTGGTGCTGCTGCCAGCCCGCCTGCACAATTGCAGGGGTAATGAACTTGGTGCAGATATCGCGCTCACTGAGCGGGTATTGGTCCATGTCGGGCATTCTTCTTCCTCGTGCTCTTTTCTTCGACAGCGCCGTCCGTAAATATCTGGTCGACAACGTCAGACACTTGAAACTTTAACAACGATGTGCGGCGGTGGCAGGAAGCTCGTGGGAGATCCAGCGACGGTCGATCTCATATACGCCCAACTGCACAGCAATCTGTTTGACGGCCAAGGGTCGAAGACATGTCTTTACTTCAACAGACGATGTTTGGTGTGCATTAATCGACCTAACCGTAAACGTTGCAGTCTATCACCTTGAATAGTGGTACGCGAGTGGCCAGCAGGAAAAGCCCTCTATCGGCGGGCTCTGCTGTCGCCTCGGTGCGCCTTGGGTAGGAGTAGAAATTTTGCATCTCAACACATAGGTAGAAACACCTGTGCTCAAAGTATCGCCAGTTCTCAGTTGAGAAGGTGAGGGGGAGTCGACTGCGACGGCGAATCACGATGGAAGTTAACGAGCCAAAATGCCAGTCATAGGATGTTCAATCGGTTGTTTGAGGGGTTAGCGTGCGAGCAAAACGGCTTTAAGTCGCTGACCATTCAAAAGCCACCATTATCGATAGTTAGTGACCCTGGATTCAACTACAAAGTTTGCTATAAAATTCATTGTGTCACCGGCCTTTCTAAGTACTTGACCGGAAATAAATGCGAATTTTGGCAAACGGAACCAATGCGGTGCAAAGCGGAGGGTGCTTGCTGCGCGCGCACTGCAAGCACGAGTCAACGCAGCAACCCGCTGGTTCTAGCCGCTAAAAACACATCTATTTCTGGGAGAGTACTTACACACGAAAATAGCCGTTTATGTACAAAGGCATCCTCTTGTACGCTATCAAAATATTAAGGCTTCGAAAAACGATATTCAAGTACGCTGCCATGAACCCATATCAATGCAGCGGGCAGTATCCAGCATATCAGCACGATTGCCGCCATGTCAGCCGATGTGGCGGCCACTAATACAATACCCAATACTGCTTCGAAAAAAACGATAAGAAAAGCATTCCCGTGCTCGCGTAGATGGCGATAGGACTCTTTGTATTCTTGACTGGCCAAGTCCGTCTTGGTTCTGGCTTTCGTTAAGTCAGTATAGTATTTGTGCGAGATCTCTCCATTCTTCAATAGCGAGAAGGTGAGCGGTACGGCTTGCACGAATATAACCAGAGCAAGTGCAGTAGTGGATAAGATATCTACATTGTTAAAACTGCTAAAAATCCGAAATCCGGTCGCCGCGATCAAAATGAGTACGCATGAGCCCCCCAAGATCCAGTTAAAACTCGTCCTGTCTTCACGCAAAAAAGCTGCTCGCGACGCATGCAGAACTAGAATGGGAGCACTGGAGATATAGCAAAACGCCAACCCCATTGCTCCTAACAAGATAAGCAACTGCATATCGAGTTTCGAAATATCCGTAACTCCAGGTAGTATCAGATTAGACAAGCGCGAGGTTTTCGCGTTATTAAGATATAATAAAACGGCGCCGCCAATAACAGTCCCGACAAAATATCGGATAATATACACTTCCCACCAGCGATTATTCGTTGTCTTGAATTCTGGATCTGCTGGACTGGTGCTTGAGGTACTCATTGCGCGCCTTGTGTGTTAGTGTTGCGGAATCATACACGATTAACGCTGCAATAAGTTGCCAGGGTTAAGTGGTCGGCCATTTTTTGCTGTCAAAGTCGATTTAACAATGCAGCATGAGCTGAGCGATGAAGCACTTGGAACTGTCCGAACATGAGCAATGCACGCTGCGTGAGATGGGCGTTTTTCCATCCGAGGACACAGAGGCGGCCCTTAACGGATTTCGGTTAAGCGAGGGATTCACCCTTCAAAAGAACGGTGACGAGTTTGGTGTGCATTCGAACAGCGTGGAGTAGTGGCGTCAGCGCTGGGGCACGTCTGGGCTGACCGGACTGTATGAAGGGCATCATACCCGCGGGCCGAGAAAGTGGACGTCCTGGCAGCAACAGGGCCTTGGCGAACTCGCACAATCCGAAGGCGGGACCGTGCCGCATTGCTGCGCCAGATTGAGGAAAGCCGAGACCATGCACCATCATTGAGAACATGGCCAAACGGCCCATTCAGGCAGCCTCGAAACCTGGCCGCTTTGCCACGGGGGGGCCTAGCGCAGCAGCGATGAACGACCATCTCTAAATGAAACAAGCAACTCGGCTGATCAAGTGGCTGTCTATGAGACCGAAGATATGAGGGCTCGAGGATCGGCCTACCCTAACAGTACGCCGCTGTAATGTTAGCAGCGAAGTTATTGACGAGTTATACGAACTATAATGATGTGCTATCGATATCGCTATCAATAGTCGGAATCTTGCACTTGATTTATCACGTCAAACGCAAGCGATTCGTCCCAATCAAAAACAGAGGTTAAAGTTTCAGAATGCCTCGCGCTCGCTGATACGCCGTGTAGACATGCTAGCTCTAGTAACGACGCATCAGAATCTGCACCCATAAGGTCGGGGCCTTTCCCGCCCCATACAGCTAAGCGGTTCAAAGCATCGTCCGAAGGAGCATCGACAGTTATACCGTTGAAGCGCAAGATTGCAACACCCTGCAAGCATTCCGGAGTCCAATTCTTTATTTGGCAAGACACAGGTAGCGCGCTTATTGCAAGGACTTGCGCAGCAGACTGAACGGCATTCGTGCCAAGTGGGACCAGTTTTGTGACATCGCGAGTTGCCACCGAGTACAAAATAATCGAAAGCATACGCAGTTCGGGGATCGTGCCTAGTGACTTGCTAAACTGAAGCAGCATCTCTGCGGATCCGATGTAAAGCAGCCGACCTGCAAAAAAACGGAGTTTCGGAATCGCGCGCTTCCGGGTATAGCGATTTGAACTAGTACCAAGCTCTACCAGGGCTGCAAGAGCTCGACCGTATTGCTCGCGCAACACATGTGCATTCTGAATCAAACGCTCGGCGTCGTTCCTCTTAATGACCTTGAGAAGCCACGGATACCTGGTAATGCGGGCACGCAGTTTGATTAACCAGGGAGCGGTTCGCACATCTAGATCGTATGAGGGCAGGGGAATGCGGAAATCTGCTGCAAGGAATCGATCCGCCAGTGAGTGGCGCGCTGCAGGCTGCGTAACGATTAACTGTTTTAGACCTCCCACGAAATTTGCCCACTCCTTACCATAATCATTGTCTAAGTCGGCTGCCCCTTCAAGCCATTCTACTGATGGCACTACGAAATCTTTCTCCTGGTCTTGATCGTGCAGGTGCAGGTCTAATGAAGCTAGCAACTCCGTAAGTTTTTTTCGACCTGTCGCAACCTGCTCGTTCGATCCGACAAGGACAACGTCATCTACATAGCGGAAATATCGATTCGGGAACAAATTAACCATATGGTCGTCCACCGTTCGCATCACTAGATTTGCAATCAAATGGCTGAACATAGGTCCTGTTAAAACGGCGCGGCTTTCTTGAGTCTTCGTAGCAACATTGAGATGATCTGCAAGAAGTTTTAACCCAAGGTCACGCCATTGTGGCAGGAGATGCGAATCGAGGCAGGCCTGGTTCCAAGCTTCCAGGGCTTTGTAGGAAGGAATTGAGGGATAGAACTTCTTAATATCAGTATAAAAGACTACTGAATTTGGATTATCTGTGCACGCCTCGCGTATTTTCTCGTGACGGCGGCGAAAGCCATCGAAATAAGGTACATACACCCCTTGTGATTCGCCTCCCATTGCTAAGTGATAGCTAAAAACGCATGGGAGAGGAGTAAACGCGGCGTGTTCCGCACATTGCGCAAGCAATGCTGCTTCAGCAAACGCTTCGTTTGGGCCCGGTATAAAGATGTTACGGTGCAAGACTACGTCGTCCCCAATGAAGTCTTTGAAGTGCTTCGCCTTGAAGTATGGCGCCTCGGTTCTAGCCCGCACCAGATGCGTCGCAACTTCCATTGCCCATCTGTCGCGCGATGCGCAGACATTCGCAAAGTAATATCGCAAACCTAAATAGGCAATGACGTCACGGGATCGATACTGATTTGTCGCCCTTAGAGCGAGAATTTCTGGCCTCATTCGGACGCCCCATTATTACGAAGATCGAAGCGCTGCACGACCAGATTTACTTGAAACTGCTGTTCTTCACGAAGTGGGTGCTGAGTTTCGGCTGCAGTTATCCCTAAATTCTCAATAGTGAATTCATTGATTTCTTCTGCATTCATTTTGGCGCCGAATTTTAACTTAAACCAGCTTAGTAGTCGACCAAAGAACCCCCCGTCCTTGTTCAGAACTGAGTTAGTCTGAGGCTCTATCCATATTGCTACGCTTTGCTCATCACGGCTATGCACGAATAGCGACTCAAATTGTGGGGCCGCGTCCTTCCATTTCCCGGTATTGCTCAAGAAACCTGAGAAGTTCGCGAGGACCAATGCGCGGGCGGCGCAACCGTCACCCAGTAATGTTAATCGTTTAATTAAATCAGCAGTCGAAAATTTACAGAGAGCGTCCCATGAGTGGAACTCGTGCGTTACCCAAATTGCCTGCTCATTTAGCTCTGTCATAATATTGTTTAAGCCTTCGCGGGCATATTGGCGCGCAGACTCCGACAATTCTCCGCCGACTAATTTTACCCTCAAGGGATAGCGCGGCACTCGTCCGCACTTGCGCAACTCTGCGATTGTGGAAAGGACGCTCAAAGCTGCGGCACCGGAGCCGCATGGGACATCGGCCATGAGCACATCACCCCCAGAAAAGACCCGAGCGAATGCGTCCGAGACATTTGAAAGATGTGCGTGTGGATCAAGCATCGCAAGCTGTACGCGTGCACACGAGCCGCTGAATCTCCAAGCTAAGTGCTCATCAGTGGATTTTTTATCAATTCCGCCTATAACACTTACCGGTACTGCTTGTGTTGCGAGATCAGCAACGCCGGCCAGCTCAAGCATGTGTTGCCAAGCCCCAACGAGACTTGGTGCGAGGTGTAGATGAGCTCGCGCTTTATCCCATAGTGAGCTAGGGATGTCTTCACCTCTGATCAGCCTGCGGTGGCTCACGCAAGGGCTCGCTTCAATTTCCCCTCCGGGTTTTCATCATCGATAACCGTCTTTAAAGAATTTCCATTGAGACATATTTTACCATTTTGTCACCTGCAGAGCCGTGGAAAGTGATGGTTTTCCGTGAATTGCGCGACCCTTAGCGCGACTCGATTGGCTGAACAGCCGTCGTGTGGCTTGGGGGAGCGGGTATTTCAGTCAGGCGCGGCGCTTGGCGAAGGTTCAGGTATATAAACTCTGCGTAATGGAATTAGGCCTTTGTACCTTGAGTCCAATTGCTCATAATGTTCTAGTACGAGCGCAACTAGGTCGTCGCCATCGATAAGCCGGAGGTTGCTTTTACTGCGAGCAAATTGGATTGCTTGGTTTGTAAAATAGCCAAGCGTGACAAAAAGTCCAAACTCGTTAGGCGCAACCTTGCCGTACAGCTGGGAAATCGTTGGATCGCCAATGCTCCCCTCTGTACTTTTGCATTGTACTTTGATGATAGGGGGCTCGAAACCAAGCTCGTCTTTATGCGCAACGATGTCGATGCCTCCGTCAGGTCCCTCGGCGGAAACCCGCGTGCGATAGCCCATCGTCTGTAAGATATTTGCAATAAAATGGGAAAAAGGATGGCCTTTTGTTTGTTGCGCTAAAATTTTAAGAACAAAGTCACGTGTATTTTCCTCAATGTCTTGGCTGATCTCTGCCACCGTAACATCGTTTGTCACAGACACTGGTGGCGGCGGTTGCTTTCCATTAATCGCTGCCCAGTACTCATCGGCATAGTTTTTTATTACAAAGACTGACAATGCCGAGCCGATTTCATAAAGCGCGCCCTGGGAGAAATGGGATCTGGGGATAGCTTTAAGCCAAGAAACTTGTCGTCGCTGCGGATACCCAGGTTCGGAGCTTAGATCGTATTTGTAGGGGCCGACAATACGCCCAAGATGGATCAGCTTAGATTTTTTCGACGGGTAGGCAACGTAATCGCCTTCGCGCATCTCATGCACAAAGCGGAACAGCTGACCTGCCGACGTCGGTACAGTTCCAGGTTTTTCTTTTGCAGCTACAGGATAGACTTGCGCATATCGCTCTTTGAACGATTCTCTTTTGTTTGGCATAACTTTGAGATCACCCATCTCATGCCATCCTAGGGAAACAACGTTCTGATGCAAGAATAAAGACTCTGCATCGCCAGTTTTGCCGGCGTGGATTCCCCACAGAATTGGATCATGGTTCATAGAACTCCGTATGCTAGTTGCTGACGCCGTATGTAAGATGGCTCCGGACGCGGCCGCTTATGCGTCCGTTAAGTATCGCATGTCAAGCCGCTTTCTCAACGATAATCTTAGGCGCTTTGGTGCCGACCTGTTCTCGTGAACTATCAGCGGAGTAGAACCGTCCGAGCCATTGGCGAGCACTGTTTTAGCTCTATCACGGCGGACGGATACGTAAACGGTACGTGTTGACGGATCGGTTTCTTAAAGGTCGTCGAACTTCAAGCACATCGCGCTAATGTGTTGACGCAAGCAGGTTAGAAGTATTCTCGTATGGGTCCACGTACATAGCTGATATGCCGTGAAAGCCGTTCGCCCGGCAGTGGGCCTTGAACTCCTCAACCATGTCACGCTGGTAGAACAGCGCAGGATCAGCGCGTATTGCGGCGGGCACCGGGACAAAGTTCTCGATTCGGAGGATCTCGCCCAACTCGACATGGTGGTTCAGAGTGACAGGAGAGGGCGCAAGAACGTTAATGCCATAGTCGCGCTTGATGACCCGGTGATGACTGCGCAGCAACCCTTCGTTACCGTTGAAGATTGAACGTACGTCAGTGCCGGCCTGCCAAAGAGCTACCGTCGTTCGATACGGCGATCTGATCTTCCATAAGTCTGCCTGCGACAGTAGCCGACGCAGACCTCCGTGTAGTTCGTATTTACTGAGCAGTCTACTAAACATTTCTGCCATCACATGAGGTGGCAGCATCGAGGGCATGACTGGCGTGTTTCCAAACAGGCGCTTCAGCTGTTTGAGGCGAAAAACGCCTTCAAACCGCAAAGTGCTGCTTGCGAAACTCATCAGGTCCACAGCATTTTGCGTGCTGGGAAGCTCCAGAGCGCGGCGGCTTTGCTTCATCTCGACTGCCTTGTCGTAAGCCTTGAGCGTTTCAAGCTGCGAATGCTGGTCAAAATAGACGGACTCGTTCGGGTAAATGCTGGTTGCGACATTTGCACGCAGCCCTGCAAACGCTAGTGCGTTGATAACTGCACCGAGGCGTAGATCACCCGGTATTCTTAACGGCACCGCGACGTCGATGCGGGTCGTTTCGATATCACGGCCTTGCATGAATTCTCTGGGGCGGAAAACGCTGTCGAGGTGCAAGCGATGTTGGCGTCGCACCGCGTCAAGCATGGAAAAGGCTGTCATAACAGCATCACCGGACGAAACGATGTTGTGGTCCAAGTACTGCATCGAGTTGCTGCCTTCAACGAGCAACTGGCTGCTGGCTTTGATGGTCCGCACGCGCATAGACATGTGCTTTCCGGATTCTGAGCGCAGATTGCCTTTGGCCCAGCCATAGTCGTCGACGGTATGTGGGTCATCGCTGACCCTGGCGAAGGCTTTTGGCAACTTGAGGTTAGGTACGTTCTCGACACGTAGGCCCATCGTGTCGATCATCAAGCATCCCGCTAAGTGGTCACGTTTCGTGTTCATTCTGCTCTCATTTTAGGTGTGCGGCTCCAGCCGGCAGCGGCTAGCGTTAGCCAACAAGTCGGCAGGTATTGGCTATAACAATATGAACAGTTAGGCTAGTTACTGGTTACTTGCTGACGATGACGTGAGGCACGCGCTATCAGTAGTCTGTCTCGCTGACAGGCTGATAGGTCTGCCATGGGTACATGTGCAAGTAGTAGGCCTTCGAGCTTGTTTACTGTTGTCAGTTTGTATGGTATGACGGTGGCCAGTTGAGCTAACGGCGAGTACAGCGTGGCGGCAGGGCGGTCCTGTTTGCCATCGTTGCAACGTTGCAGGTGTATAGCGTATGCAACGGTGCAACGAGGTCTTGCGTGCTGTGCCTGTTTATTCGTCGTCTGCTTCGCTGGATGTGTTCGATGCTTCCGGTGCCAGTTTCTGTAACTCGCGGTATTTTTTAAAAAAGCGGCTGACTTTTGCTGTTGAGAATCCTAGTTGCTTGGCGATTGCCGTCATGGACATGTTGGCTTCAGCGAGCTCGATCATCTGAATTTCCTGCGGTGATTGGTTCGAGCCAGCTAGATAAAACTCAAAATCGAAGCCTTCGCCATCGCTCGAAATCGAGCACTCGTACATCGGACGCAGCTCGGGGATATAGTCCCGTAGCTTGCTGTGATAGACGGAAAAACGCGTCTCATCACGGCCACTCCGGGACGGAAGTGAACTGAGCAGAATCGAGTAGTCCAGCAGATCTTCATGCACGCTTGATCCGCGTTGCTGTCCGTTTTTTCCTGCGTGATGGATCAGCAAGACCGCTATCCCTAGCAGTCGCTTCTTGATGAGCCAGTTTTTGATCACTGCCCACGCGTTGCTGTCCTCTCGACCTCCGCTCGTCCACGCAGACAGGTTGTCCACAATGAGCAGCTTCGTTGCAGGGCGGATGAGGCTGTCAATCTTTGCCTGGCCTTCCTCGGTGTCGAGAGAGCCGATGGGGTCGCCAATGTAATCCCGGCTGACTATATGAAAATTAGTTTCAGCTCTCGCGCGTGACGACGGAAAGGGGTCTTTTGTGTGAAGGAGCCGAAAGCGCTCCTGCACTCCAGTAGCTCTCATTTCCCCATCTAGGTACGTCACTGCAGTGCTGCGGCCGACGCCCCAGGGTAAGAGCGTCTTTCCGGCGGCAACTGCATATGCAAAGATCATTGCGTTCCACGACTTGCCGCCACCCCTGGGACCAGCGATCATGCCGATAGATTTTTCGAGGATCATCTTTCCGAGCAGTTCGTTATCGGGTGGAAATTTGAGCTCAAGGAATGCGCCGAGTGCGACGCTTCCCCGCCGTTTTTCACGAATAGACATAGTCACCATTTCACAGGGGTTGTTCGATCAGGGCCGCAACGAACTGAGCCAGGTCTATCTTTTTGCCGGTGCGGGACATCAATGCCTTCGCTGCTAACAAAGCGTCAACTTCAGCTTCTACCCATGCCACGCTCCTACTTGAGATGCGAACGGGGGGTACAAAGACTTTTCGTTTCACGTCGCGCCAAAGCGTCGAAACACCAATTGCCGATTTCTCAGCAGTGCGATCTGCCTTGATGAACCCGCGTGTTTTGGAAGCCTGGGCCACCCGGATCAGTTCGATGAATTCCGGAGGTAGCGTTTTGAGCGTCGGGGTTAGATCAGGTATGTGTTGCGCTACCCCTTTTTTGTAGCCTCTTGCCTTCGGTACCAACGGCTCAAGTTTGTTCACTTTTGCTCCTATGTAGATGTCAGCAGATGTCGATTGACAGGATGAATTTTCACACTTGGAGTTACTCACATAAACGGCTTAATAAGATGAAGACATCACGCAGAAATACACAAAAAGGATTTATCTTTTTCCGGTAAGATGGCATTTTTACGTTAAAAGGATGCAGCCATATTCTGCTGCACCAAGGGGAAGGAATGAATACGAAGCAATACGCGGATTTGGTCGTCTTAGACCAAGGTAAGAGACCTAACTGGATGGACGTAGCTGCCTATCCGAACAACGAAGACTGGAGCTATAAGCGGTGGGCGTGGTACTTCCTGCAACGGAACCCGAAGTACCAGGCAGTATCGATTACAACGGGGCCAAAGAGCGGGGAACGTGCTGCGACGTTTGGACGAACTAGTCTGAAGCCGTACAAGGCGCCATATACCCACGCAGATGATGGGAAAAAGTGCTGGCTTGCCGAGCGGATCTCGAGCATGGACGGTTGCCACACTGCATCCGGAAAGACAGTTACTTATGATCTTAAACCTGGAGGAGTCGCATTTGTGATTGACCTAAGCCGGACGGTCGGTGCGGGCCGGGCAGCTATAGCAGCAATGCTCGCGGACGCACGTAGTAAGCTCGATGACGAACTTAGCAAGTTTGAAAGGGAACTGACGAAGTCTAGCAGTGACTTGCCGGAGATTAAGAAGCCAAGACGCAGCAAGTTGCTGCAACGACTTCGCATGTGCGATGCGATGTGGAAGAGAGCAACCGACGACGAATTGATTCGTGTGTTCTACCCGGGTTATTGTGTGGACGGGATGCTTCCGACTGGCTACGAGCGTGCTCAGGTCATCAGAAAAATCCGTGGGGAGCAAAAGGCAGCAATTACGATGATGGAAGGGGGATATTTGGAGTTAATTCCACTTCATTAC
>NZ_JANUGX010000017.1 GCF_024753245.1 Massilia norwichensis
GATATTTTTGCGAAATCATTTCCAGAAAACCGGTCAAGCCAATTCCGAAGATCTCCAGGCATCAATTTTTTAGTATTCGTATAGAAAGGATGTTTTTCCCGGATCTATAGCATTGCGACGTTGTCTCAGTAAAATACCTTTTTGGGAGCATGCCATGCCCGCATCGATCGGCACACCCGGCCTCTACGCCTCCTTCACGGTGCTCGTCATCTGCCTGCTGGCCGTCGATTTCTTCATGCTCAAGAAGGAAGGATCGCACACCGTCAGCACGCGCGAAGCGGCCGCCTGGTCGGTGGTATGGGTGACGATCGCGCTGGCCTTCGGCGCGCTGTTCTGGTGGTACCTCGACGGCACCGTCGGGCCGGACGTGGCACGCGCCAGGGCGCTCGAATACTTCACCGGCTACCTGATCGAAAAATCGCTGGCGGTCGACAACGTCTTCGTCTGGATCACCCTCTTCAATTTCTTCGCGGTGCCGGCCGCGCTGCAGAAGCGCGTGCTGCTGTACGGCGTGCTGGGCGCGATCGTCATGCGCGCCCTGCTCATCTGGCTGGGCGCCCTGCTGCTGGCGCGCTTCCACTGGATCCTCTACCTGTTCGGTCTCCTGCTGCTGGTAACCGGCGTGAAGATGCTGCTGTTCGCCAGCCACGAATCCGACCTGGCGCAGAACCCGGTGCTGCGCTGGATGCGCGGCCACATGCGCATCGCCGACGAATTCCACGGCGAGCGCTTCTTCGTCGTCCAGCAGGGACTGCGCTACGCCACGCCGCTGTTCGTGGTGCTGGTGCTGGTGGAAGTCACGGACCTGATCTTCGCGGTCGATTCGATTCCCGCCATCTTCGCCGTCACCGGCGATCCCTTCATCGTCTTCACTTCGAACATCTTCGCCATCCTCGGCCTGCGCGCGATGTACTTCCTGCTGGCCGACATGGCGCAGCGCTTCCACCTGCTGAAGTATGGGCTGGCCGGGATCCTGATCTTCATCGGCGCGAAGATGCTGCTGCTGGACGTGTATAAAATCCCGGTCGGGGTGGCGCAGGGCGTGGTGGGGCTGATCCTGGCGCTGTCGGTGGTGGCGAGCCTGCTGACGTCGAAGCCGGTGCAAAGGACGTGATTGCCGGCCGAGCCATTCGCAGGTAGGCTCATGCGATGGACTACCTCGGCCTCAAACACTTCCACATGGGCTGCGCCGCCCTCTCCGGTTCGCTGTTCCTGCTGCGCGGGGTCTGGATGCTGCGCGCCTCCGGCATGCTGCAGCAGCGCTGGGTGCGCATCGCGCCGCACATCGTCGATACCCTGCTGCTGGCCAGTGCCATCGGCCTTGCCGTGTGGAGCCAGCAGTATCCGGGCCAGCAGGCCTGGCTGACGGCCAAGGTCCTGGCCCTGCTCGGCTACATCGTGCTGGGCACGATCGCCCTGAAGCGCGGCCGCACGCGGGGTCAGCGCCTGGCCGCCTTCATCGGCGCGCTGGCGCTGTTCGCCTACATCGTCACGGTGGCCGTCACCAAAAGGACCTTCTTATGACCATCACCATCACCGCCTTCGACCGCTCGCCCGACGGCGGCAGCGGACTCGCGCGCGACACGCGCGTGCGCTGGGCACTCGAAGAAGCGGCTCTGCCCTACGAAGTGCGCCTCGTGCCGCATGCTGCGATGAAGGCGCCGGCGCATCTGGCCCTGAACCCGTTCGGCCAGATTCCCACCTACGAAGAAGACGGGCTGGCGCTGTTCGAGACCGGCGCCATCGTGCTGCACATCGCCCGCCATCATCCGGGCCTGCTGCCGGGCGATGCGCACGCGCAGGAACGCGCCGTCATGTGGATCTTCGCCGCGTTGAATACGATGGAGCCGCCGGTTCTCGAACTCTTCACGGTGCGCATCCTCGAAGGCGACAAGCCCTGGGCCGCGGAGCGCCTGGCGCTGGTCAAGGACCGCCTGCGGACGCGCCTGCAGCAGTTGTCGAGCCGTCTGGCCGACGCCGACTGGCTCGACGGCGCATTCAGTGCCGGCGACCTGATGATGGTGTCGGTGCTGCTGCGGGCGAAACCCTCGGGCATCCTGGATGCGTTTCCGAACCTGGCCGCCTATGTGGCGCGCGGCGAGGCGCGGCCGGCCTACCAAAGGGCGTTTGCCGCGCAATTGGCAGTCAACACCGCGCCGCTGCCGGCGTGATCCTTACCTGGCCTTGAGGCGCACGATCAGCGCGCCGACCGCGGCGACAGTCGCCAGTCCCACCACGCCGCTCCAGCCCCAGGCTGCCAGCGCCTGGGCGCCGAGCAGGCCGCCGGCCGCCATGCCGATGAAGACGCTGGTCATCAGGATCGCGTTCAGGCGGCTGCGCGCTTCCGGCGCGATGCCGTAGACGATCGTCTGGTGCGAGATCAGGCTGGCCTGCACGCCGAGGTCGAAGCCGACCGTGGCAAGCGCCAGCAGCGCCAGCTGGCCCTGCACCGGCAGCAGCGGCATCAGGAACATGGCTGCGAACGAGACCACGGTGACGCCGGCGGCGATGCGCGTCACCCATTGCGGGCCGTGGCTGTCCGACAGGCGGCCGGCGAAAGGTGCCGCCAGGGCGCCGGCGGCGCCAGCCAGGCCGAAGGAACCGGCGGCGGCCGAACCCAGGTGGAAAGGTGCGGCATGCAGCATCACGGCCAGGGTCGACCAGAAGGCCGAGAAGCCGAGCGCCAGCAGGCCCTGGGCCAGCGCGGCCTGGCGCAGTTTCGGATATTCGACCCACAGGTGGGCCAGGGATTTCAGCAGTTCCGGATACGGATGGTCGGTGGTCGGCGCGAAGCGCGGCAGGCCCCGGGCCAGCACCACGCCCAGCAGCGCGACGCTGGCGGCGGCGGCGATGAACACCGAGCGCCAGCCGAAGTTCTCGGCCACGAAGCCGCTCACCACGCGCGACAGCAGGATGCCCATCAACAGGCCGGTCATCACCGTGCCGACCGCCTTGCCGCGTTCCGCAGCCGGCGCCAGCGTGGCCGCCGCCGGGACGATGTCCTGGGCCACGGTCGCGAACAGCCCGACCAGCAGACTGGCCACCAGCAGCACCGCGAGGCCCGGCGCGAAGCCGGTCAGCAGCAGCGCCGCGCACAGGATCGCCGATTTCAGCAGGATGATGTTGCGGCGGTCGAAGCGGTCGCCCAGCGGCGCCAGCAGCAGCAGGCCGAGCGCGTAGCCGAGCTGGGTCAGGGTGGGAATCCAGCCGATGTCGCGCGGGCTGGCGTTCAGGTCGCCGGCCAGCACGCCGAGGGTCGGCTGGCTGTAGTAGAGCGCAGCGACCGTCAGGCCGGTGCCGCCGGCAAGCAGGAAGGTCAGCGAGGACGATAAATGCGGCTGGGCGGTTTTCATGGTGGAGGATGTCGAGTTCATGGCCGCCATTATCGTCAGCGCGCACCTGGCATGGTAGACGCGGCGCGCGTCGAACTGTTATACGATGCACGTATGAACCTCGAACTGAACGGCGTTGTTTCCACCGCCGACCGTATGATGCTAGTGGAAACCTTTGTCCGCATTGTCGATGCCGGCAGCCTTTCGGCGGCGGCGCGTCTGCTGGAAACCACCCAGCCGACCATCAGCCGGCGCCTCAAGACGCTGGAGAAATCGCTGGGCGTGCGCCTGCTGCAGCGCTCCACGCACGCGATGAAGCTGACCGACGACGGCATGCGCTGCTACACGCGCGCCAGGGAGCTGCTGGCCGGCTGGCAGGAATTCGAGAGCGAGATCCGCGGCGCCGGCGAGGAGCCGGTGGGCCTGCTGCGCGTGATCGCGCCGCACGCCTTCGGCCAGCAGCAGCTGGTGGCGCCGCTGGCCGAGTACCTGCAGCGCTACCCGAAGATGGCGGTCGACTGGACCCTGCACGACCGCACGCCGGACTTCATCGCCGAAGGCATCGACTGCGCGATCCGGGTCGGCGACATTCCCGATCCCTCGGTGGTGGCGATCCGCCTGGGCGAGGTGCCGCGCATCGTGGTCTGCGCGCCGGCCGTGCTGGCAGGCCGCGAGCGGCCCACGCATCCGGAGCAGCTGGGCGATCTTCCGTGGATCGCGGTGTCGAGCTTCTACCGCAACGAGGTGGCGCTGACGCACCGGCAGAGCGGCGAGACGCTGCGCTTCCCGATCCAGCCGCGTCTGTTTACCGACAACCTGTACGCGATGCGCAACAGCGCCCTGCTGGGCGTGGGCGTGGCGCTCGGCTCGTCCTGGGCGCTGCGCGAAGAGCTCGAGGCCGGCCGCCTGGTGCAGCTGACGCCGGATTGGGAAGCGGCACCGCTGCCCATCCACCTGATCTATCCGCCGGCGCGTTTCTATCCGGCGCGGCTGCGGCGCTTCATCGACATCATGAAGGTGGCGGTGCCGCAGGCCTTCGGGATCCTGCCGCCGGCCTGAGAAACGCTCAGTCCCCGGCCTTGACCGAACCGATGCCCGACGCCGACTTGTTCACGATGCGCGGCTTGCCGTAATAGGTCACGCTGCCCATGCCTTCCAGGTTGGCATCCAGCCGGTTCCTGGCGGTGACCTTGACGTCGCCGATGCCGCGGAAGCGCAGGTCGACATCGTTCGCCGCCAGGGCCTTCGCATCGACCTCGCCCACGCCTTCCGCCGTCATCTTGAAAGTCTTCACTTCGCCGTTGATGTTCATGCTGCCGGCACCGCGGTAGTTGACGTCGAGGCGCTCGCCGCGGATCTGGTTCAGCCGGATCGCACCGGCACCTTCGACCTCGAGCGCGCGCAGCGCCGGCACCGTGATGACGACGCGCGGGTCGCCGCGCCAGGAGATGTTCTTCTTCTCGCGCACGCTCAGGCGCAGCTGGCCATCCACCACTTCGCTGGTCACGTCGCGCAGGAACTTGGCATCGCCGCGCAGGGTCAGGGTTTGCGCCTTGCCGGCATCGACGGTGACGCTGATCGGCCCCTCGACGCTGATCGAGGAAAAGGCCGGCGTGTTGCGGACCTGGTCGTCCGCGTGGGCGGTGGCGGCGGTGAAAGAAAGGACAGCGGCAAGGGCAAGCAGGTGTGGGCGCATCGCAGGATCTCCGTTATCAAGTGAGATCATTGTAGGCAGAGGGCGCCCTGCCCCGCCGGCTTTTGCGACGGACTGCACGAAATGCCGGATGACCTGCATTTATGAGGCCTGGACGCTCGCTTCCGCCAGCAGCGCCCGGATCTCCGGCACGCAGGAGCCGCAATTGCCGCCGGCCTTGACGCAGGCCGTCACCGCGGCCGCATCCTGCAGTCCGTGCTTTTCGATCGCGATGCGGATCGTGTTGCGGCCCACGCCAAAGCAGGAACACACGGTCGGCCCGGGGTCCGCGCCCTGTTCGCGCGCGCGGCCGGACAGCAGGCCGATGCGGTCCTGCGGCGACAGCTGCGCCTTATCGAACATCTGCGCCAGCCAGGCCCGGCCCGGCAGATCCTGGCGCTGCGAGACGAACAGGCAGGCTTCGATGCGCCCATCGACCAGGTGCGCCGCGCGGTAGACGCCGCCATTGCGGTCCTCCAGCTCGATCCAGTCGGCGTCCTCGTCCTCGACCCGCAGCAGGCGCCGCGCCCAGCCGCCTGCCTCGGCAAAGGGTTTGCGGCCGGCCAGCTCGTAGCGCACGAAGCCGCTGCCTTGGATGCGGGTCCAGTTGGTCGCGTCTTCCAGCGGCAGTTCGGCGCGGCTGAGGATGAAGCCGTACCAGTTCACACCGAAGGGTTCGATGCGCACCGGCGTGTGCTTGAACTCCGGCTCGCCCGAAACCGGGTCCACCGCCGGGTTCACGACCGCGCCCACGCGCGCATCCGAGGCCGTGCGGCCGCTCCAGTGGATCGGCATGAACACGCTGCCGCGCGCGATGCCGCCGCCGTGCCGCACCCGCGCCACGCCGGCGCCCCAGTTGCTGCGCAGGCGCGCCAGTTCGCCCTCCTTCACGCCGCACAGCAGCGCGTCCTGCGGGTGCATGTCGATGTAGGGTTCGGGCAGGTGCTCGGCCAAGCGCGGCGAGCGCCCGGTGCGCGTCATGGTGTGCCACTGGTCGCGCACGCGGCCGGTGTTCAGCACCAGCGGGAACTCGTCGTCGGGCAGGTGGGCCGGCAGGCGCGCGCGCGTGGGCACGAAACGCGCCCTGCCGTCCGGGTGGGAGAAGCGGCCGTCGCCGAACAGGCGCCGGGTCCTGTCGCCGGGACGGCATACCGGCCACTGTACCGGTTCGAGCGCATCGTAATCGCTGTGCGTCATGCCCGCCAGGCCGCCGATATCGAACAGGCGCCGGCGCTGGCTGCCGGCGCCGTTCTGCCAGCTCGATAAGCGCGCATGCTCGTCGAAGATCTGGTGCGGCGAGGTGAAATCGAAGCCGTTGAAACCCATGCGGCGCGCGACATCGCAGACGATCTCCCAGTCCGGCCGCGCCTGGCCCGGCGCCGGCAGGAAGGCGCGCTGGCGCGAGATGCAGCGTTCCGAGTTCGTGACCGTGCCGTCCTTTTCGCCCCAGCCGAGGGCCGGCAGCAGCACATGGGCCAGCGCGTTGGTGTCGGTGTCCTGCACGATGTCGGAGACCACCACCAGCTCGCACTTCGCCAGCGCCCGCCGCGCCTGGTCGGCCTCGGGCAGGCTGACCAGCGGGTTGGTGGCCATGATCCAGACCGCCTTCACGGTCCCCGCCTCGATCGCGTGGAACAAGTCGACCGCCTTCAGGCCCGGCTGGTGGGCCATGCGCGGCGCATCCCAGAAAGCCTGCACGGCGGCGCGCTGGGCCGGGTCGTCCAGCTCCATGTGCGCGGCCAGCATGTTGGCCAGGCCGCCCACTTCGCGCCCGCCCATCGCATTCGGCTGGCCGGTCAGCGAGAAGGGTCCCATGCCGGGGCGGCCGATGCGGCCCGTGGCCAGGTGGCAGTTGATGATGGCATTGACCTTGTCGGCGCCGCTGGAAGACTGGTTCACGCCCATGGTGAAGGCGGTGACGGTTTTCTCGGTCCGGGCGAACAGTTCGTAGAAGGCCAGCACTTGCTGCGGATCGAGCCGGCAGGCCTTCGCCACGTCGAGCAGGCTGCCAGCCTGCCCGGCCGCATCCAGCGCCTCGCCCAGGCCGGCGGTGTGGGCCTCCACCCAGGCGCTGTCGAGCGCGCCCTGGGTCGCCAGCCAGGCCAGCAGGCCGTTGAACAGCCAGACGTCGCTGCCGGGTTTCAGCGGCAGGTGCAGGTCGGCCAGGTCGCAGGTGGCGGTGCGGCGCGGGTCGATCACGACCACTTTCATCTGCGGTCGCGCTTCCCTGGCGCGCACGATGCGCTGGTATAAGGTCGGGTGGCACCAGGCGGCGTTCGAGCCGACCAGCACCACCAGGTCGGCCAGTTCGAAGTCCTCATAGCAGCCGGGCACGATGTCTTCGCCGAAGGCCCGCTTGTGGCCGGCGACCGCCGCGGACATGCACAGGCGCGAGTTGGTATCGATGTTCGCGCTGCCGATATAGCCCTTCATGAACTTGTTGGCGACGTAGTAATCCTCGGTCAGCAGCTGGCCGGAGACGTAGAGCGCCACCGCGTCCGGTCCGTGCTCGGCGACGATGCGCCGGAAGCCCTCGGCCACCTTGTCCAGCGCCGCCTCCCACGGCACCGCCTGCAGGCCGGCTTCGCTGCGCAGCATCGGCGACAGCAGGCGTCCTTCGAGGCCCACGGTCTCGCCCAAGGCCGCGCCCTTGACGCACAGGCGGCCCCGGCTGGCCGGGTGCAGCGCGTCGCCGGCGACGGTCACCGCGCCATCGTCGCCGGCTTCGGCCCGCACGCCGCAGCCGACGCCGCAATAAGGACAGGTGGTGCGTATCATGCGACTCCTTCAGGCCGCTGCCGCCAGCGCTTGCGCCTGGCCGAACAGCAGCTGGTTGCGAATGGCCGAGATGTCGGCCTTCTGTTGGATCAGTTCGAAATACCACGGACCATCGGCGACGTCGCCATACAGCACCGCACCGGTCAGGTGCCGGCCGCTCAGCACCAGGCGCTTGTAGACGCCGCCGCGGCGGTCGCGCAGCACCAGGTCTTCGCTGCCCTCGCCGCCGACGATGTCGCCGGCCGAGTACAGGTCGATGCCGGTCACCTTCAGCTTGGTGGCGGTGGCCTGCTGCACGTAGCGGCGGTGGCCGGCGCCGGCAAGATGGGCCGCGCAGACGCGCGCCTGGTCCCAGATCGGCGCCACCAGGCCGAAGGTCGCGCGGCGGTGCTGTACGCATTCGCCGACCGCGTAGATGCGCGGATCGTAGGTCTGCAGGGTATCGTCGACCACGATGGCGCGCTCGACGTGCAGGCCGGCCTCCCGCGCCAGCGCGACGTTGGGGCGCACGCCGGCCGCCATCACGACCAGGTCGGCGGGTATCGTCTCGCCATCGGCGAAGCGCAGCGCCCGCACGCGGCCTTCGCCGCCGTTCATACCCTCAATGGCGGCGGTCTGGCGGTTCAGCAGGATGCGCAGGCCGCGCCGTTCCAGCGAAGCGCGCAGCAGCTCGGCGGCGGCGGGGTCGAGCTGCTGGTTCATCAGACTGGCGGTGACGTGCACCACGGTCACCTCCATGCCCCGGCGCAGCAGGCCGTTCGCCGCTTCCAGTCCCAGCAGGCCGCCGCCGATCACGACCGCGCGCCCGCCGGCACGGGCGGCCGCCAACATGGTGTCGACATCGTGCAGGTCGCGAAAGCCGATCACGCCCGGCAGGTCGTGGCCCGGCACCGGCACGATGAAGGGCTTCGAGCCGGTGGCGAGCAGCAAGCGGTCATAGCTTACCGCCAGGCCGGACGCGGCATGCACGGTGCGGCGCTTGCGGTCGATCCGGACCACCGGATCGCCGGCGTGCAGGGTGATGCCGTTGGCCGCATACCATTCGCGCGTGTGCAGCATGATGTCGGCGACGCTCTTCTCGCCGGCCAGCACCGGCGACAGCAGAATCCGGTTGTAATTCCCATGCGGCTCGGCGCCGAACACGGTGATGCGGTAGCTGTCGGGGGCCAGCTTCAGCAGCTCCTCGACCGTGCGCATGCCGGCCATGCCGTTGCCGATCACGACCAGCGAGGGCCGCATGTCGTGCGCCTGCATCTCAGGCTCCCACCCAGACCTGGCCGTCTTCGACCCGCACCGGATAGCTGGACACGGAATTATGCGGCGCCTCCAGGCATTCGCCGGTGCGCAGGTCGAAATGTTGCTTGTAGATGGGCGAAGCGACGACCACGCGCTCGCCGATGCTGCCGACCAGCCCGCGCGACAGCACCGCCGCCTGCGAATTCGGGTCGTAGTTATCGATGGCGAACAGGCTCGGGGACTCGGCGCCGACGCGGAACACCGCCACCTGGCGCCCGTTCAGCAGCGCGCACACGCCGGTGTCGGGCACGATGCGGTCGAGCGGGCAGACGGCGTTCCACTGGTTCAGCTGAATATCGCGATGCATTTTCGATCTCCTATAAGCTCAAGCGCTGCGGATGATGGGAATGACGCGGCGTTCCTCGGGCGTGGCCGGCCGCACTTGCCCGCGCTCCGGCATGAACACGACGTTGTCGTCGACGCCCTCGGCGTTGACGAAGCTGCGGAAGCGCGCGCGCACGGCCGGGTCCTCGACCGCGTTCTTCCACTCGTCGGCATAGCTGTCGACCACGCGCTGCATGTCGGCTTCCAGCTCGGCGCCGATACCGAGACTGTCCTCGACCACCACCTGCTTCAGGTAATCCAGGCCGCCTTCCAAACTCTCGCGCCAGGTGTTGGTGCGCTGCAGGCGATCGGCGGTGCGCACGTAGAACATCAGGAAGCGGTCGACCAGCTTCACCACGGTGGCCTCGTCCAGGTTGGACGCCAGCAGCTCGGCGTGGCGCGGCTTCATGCCGCCGTTGCCGCACACGTAGAGGTTCCAGCCTTTATCGGTGGCGATCAGGCCGACGTCCTTGCCCTGGGCTTCGGCGCACTCGCGGGTGCAGCCGGACACGCCGAACTTGATCTTGTGCGGCGCGCGCAAACCCTTGTAGCGGTTTTCCAGCGCGATGCCGAAACCAATGCTGTCGCCCACGCCGTAGCGGCACCAGGTCGAGCCGACGCAGGACTTCACCGTGCGCAGCGACTTGCCGTAGGCGTGGCCGGACTCGAAGCCGGCGGCGATCAGTTCTTCCCAGATGAAGGGCAGCTGGTCGACGCGGGCGCCGAACATGTCGACGCGCGCGCCGCCCGTGATCTTGGTGTACAGCCCATACTTCTTGGCCACCTGCCCCACCGCGATCAAACCGTCCGGCGTGACCTCGCCGCCCGGCATGCGCGGCACCACGGAATACGTGCCGTCCTTCTGGATATTCCCGAGGAAGTAGTCGTTCGAATCCTGCAGGCTGGCGTGCTCGGGTTTCAGCACGAAGTCGTTCCAGGTCGAGGCCAGGATGTTGGCGGCGACCGGCTTGCAGATGTCGCAGCCCAGGCCCTTGCCGTGCCTGTTCAGCAGTTCGGCAAAGGTCCTGATCCCGCCGACCCGCACCAGGTGGTGCAGCTCCTGGCGCGAGTACGGGAAGTGTTCGCACAGGTGGTTGCTGACGGCCAGGCCGGCCTTCGCCATCTCGGCCTTCATGATCTGGTTCACCAGCGGCAAGCAGCCGCCGCAGGCCGTGCCGGCACCGGTACAGTTTTTAAGTGCAGCGATATCGCAGGCGCCGCCCGCCACCGCATCGACGATCGCGCCCTTGCTGACCGCATTGCAGGAGCAGACCTGGGCCGTGCTCGGGAGCGCGTCGACGCCAATGCTTGCGCGCGGCCCGCCCTCGCCCTGCGGCAGGATCAGGAACTCGGGCGCGCTAGGGAGCTTCAGGCCATTCAGCATGGTCTGCAGCAGATTGCCGTATTCGGCGGCATCGCCGACCAGCACCGCGCCCAGCAGGCGCTTGCCGCAGTCGGACACGACGATCTTCTTGTAGACCTGCTTGCGCTCGTCGCTGAACTGGAAGCTGCGGCTGCCGGGCGTGTTCGCATGCGCATCGCCGATCGAGGCCACGTCCACGCCCATCAATTTGAGCTTGGTGCTCATGTCGGCGCCCGCGAAGCTGCCGGGCTGGCCCAGCAGCGCGCGGGCCACGGTGCGCGCCATGTCGTAGCCCGGCGCCACCAGGCCGAAGGTCTGGCCGCGCCAGGCCGCGCACTCGCCGATCGCATAGACGTGCCGGTCGGACGTGAGGCAGGCATCGTCGATGGCGATGCCGCCGCGCGGGCCCAGTTCCAATCCGCAGGCGCGCGCCAGCTCGTCGCGCGGGCGGATGCCGGCCGAGAACACGATCATGTCGGTCTCCAGAAAGCTGCCGTCGGCGAATTCCATGCGGTGGGCGGCGGTTTCGCCGTCGACGATGCGCAACGTGTTCTTTTGCGTGTGCACCGTCACGCCCAGCGCTTCGATGCGGCCGCGCAGCATGCGTCCGCCCAGTTCGTCGACCTGCACCGCCATCAGGCGCGGCGCGAATTCGACGACGTGGGTGTCGAGCCGCATGTCGCGCAAGGCCTTCGCGCATTCGAGGCCCAGCAGGCCGCCGCCGATCACGACGCCGGAACGCGCTCTGGCACCGCAGGCCAGCATCGCTTCCAGATCCTCGATGGTGCGGTAGACGAAGCAGCCAGCGCGCTCGCGGCCTTCCACCGGCGGCACGAAGGGCGAGGAACCGGTGGCGAACACCAGCTTGTCGTAGGCGAGGACTTCGCCGCCGGCCAGGGTGACGGTCTTCACCAGGCGGTCCACCGCCACCACTTTCGCGTTCAGCTTCAGCGTCAGGCGCGGGCGCTCGAAGAAGCCCGGTGCCACCAGCGACAAGTCGTCGGCGCTGCGGCCGGCAAAGAAGTCCGACAGGTGCACGCGGTCGTAGGCCGGACGCGGCTCTTCGCACAGCACGGTCACCTCGAAAGCGGCCGCGCCGACATCCGCATATAAAGTCTCGAGAAATTTGTGGCCCACCATGCCGTGGCCGATGACGATCAGTTTCATGATGCGATTCCTTACGCTGCAGCCGGCGCCGTGGCGGCTTTGTCATTCGCCGCGGCGGCGCGGGAGAAGCGCACACCGATCGCGCACACGCTGGACAGCAGCACCGCGCCGCCGAGGATGAACAGGGTCTGGCGCACATCGCCGGTGCCTTTCATCAGGAAGCCGGCCAGCACCGCGCCCACATTGCCGCCCGCGCCGACGATGCCAGCCACACCGCCCAGCGCCTTGCGGTTCACGAAGGGCACCAGCGCATAGGTGGCGCCGCAAGCCATGTGGGTGCACATGCCGAAGGCCAGCATGGCCGCAATCGCCAGCGCCGTGCTGCCGGTCTGCGAAAACCACAGCAGGCCCAGGCCCTCGCCCACCATCAGGATGAACAGCAGGTTGACGCGGCTGTTCAAGTCGCCGCGCGCAGCGGCACGGTCGGACAGCCAGCCGCCCAGGGCGCGGGCGAACAGCGCCAGCAGACCGAAGCTGCCGGCCGCCATCCCCGCTTCCTTCAGCGACAGCTTGAAGTGGTCGACGTAGTAGACCGCCGCCACGTTGTGGATGAAGAGTTCGATGCCGAAGCAGGCGCCGTAGGTGACGAACAGCAGCCAGGCCCGGTAGTTGCGGCAGGCCTGCACGAAGCTCGCCCAGCCGCCCTTGCCGCTGGCTTCGAAGGGAATGCCGGCGGCGCGCAGCTCGGCGTAGTTCCCTTCCGGGCAGTCTTGCGTGAACTTCCAGTACACCACGGCCATCGCCAGCATCAGCAGGCCCGGCACCAGCAGCGCCACGCGCCAGCCCATGGTCTCGCTCACGCCCAGCATGATCACGGCGCCCATCAGGAGCGGCATGGTGGCCTGCGCCACGCCGCCGCCGCTGTTGCCCCAGCCGGCCGCCGCCGCGTTGGCGGTGCCGACCACGCGCGGACCGAACATCACCGAGGTGTGGTACTGGGTGATCACGAAGCTGGCGCCCACCGCGCCGATCCCGAGGCGGAACAGCAGGAAGCTTTCGTAGCTCTGGGCCATGGCCACGCCCAGCACGGGAATGCTGCCTGCGGCCAGCAGGCCGGTATAGGTCTTGCGCGGACCGAAGCGGTCGCACAGCGGCCCGACCAGCAGGCGCACGAGGATGGTGATGGCGACTGCCGCGATGTTGATGTCGGCGATCTGCGCCATCGACAGGTGGAACTCGCCTTTGATGACCGGCATCAGCGGCGCGCAGGCGAACCACGCGAAGAAGCAGATGAAGAAGGCCACCCAGGTGAGGTGAAAGGCACGCATCTGCGGCGTGTTGAAGGAGAACAGCTTGATGTGATTCGCTTTGCCCGCCATGATCGCTCCCGAAAAAAGAAAGGCGCCCGCTGCCTGGCCAGGCACATGCGCGATGTGCTCGGGTGCAGCGGACGCCGTTGTCCTATGTGCCGGTCCGCCCTGGACCGGCTGTGCTGTTCATGGGATCGCCGTTGATCCTCGATCGGAGTGTTTGCAAGAGACGTGCCAGACGCACTTCCCTGTGGCGCGCCAGGACCGGATCCGGTCCCGCGCTTCATTGCGGTGCACCATGCGCGAAAACGGGGCGCTAGCGCGCACCGGCAAAGGAAGAGATATAAGCGGCCGGGTCGCGGCCGTCCCATACCTTGCCGTCCATGAGCACCGAGGTGCGCAGCAGGCCGGGAGGCGCGGCCAAGTCCGCCAGCAAGGCCGCTTCGCGGTACAGGGCCGCGCGGTTCACGCGGGTGGCGACCGCCAGATAGTCGGGCTCCTCGCGCAGCAGGCCCCAGCGCCGGTGCTGGGTCATGAACCACATGCCGTCGGACAGCCAGGGGAAGTTGGCCGCCCCGTCCGCGTGGAACTGCAGCGGGTCGGGGTCGCGCCAGTGCCGACCGAGGCCGTCTTCGTAACGTCCATGCAGGCGCGCGGCGATGAGTTCGCGGTCCGCATTCACATAGTGCGGGCTGGCGAGGATCTCGGCCGCGGCATCGCGGTGCGCGGCCGAAGCGTCGACCCAGCGCCCTGCTTCGAGCAGCGCCGCCACCACGGCGCGGCAGGCGTCCGGATGGGCATCGGCGAAGGTCGCGGTGGCGCCCAGCGCCTTGCCCGGATGGTCGGGCCAGATATCCTGGCTGGTGGCCGCGGTGACGCCGGCGCCGTCCAGCACCGCGCGCGCGCTCCAGGGCTCGCCGGCGCAGAAGCCGTCGATATGGCCGGCCGCCAGGCTGGTCGCCATCTGGCCTGGCGGGACCGTGACCGCCTGAATGTCGCGCAGCGGATCGATGCCGGCCGCGGCCAGCCAGTAATACAGGAACATCGCGTGGTTCCCGGTCGGGAAGGTGTGCGCGAAGGTGAATCGGCGGCGGCTGCGGCGCATATGGGCCGCCAGCGACGGGCCGTCGACGACGCCCTGCTCGCCGAGGGCGCGCGACAAGGTGATCGCCTGGCCGTTGCGCGACAAGTTCATCAGCACCGCCATCGGCACGGCGCGCGCGCCGATACCCATCTCGACGCCGTACAGCAGGCCGTAGAGCACGTGGGCCACGTCCAGGCTGCCGGCGATGAGGCGGTCGCGCATGCCCGACCACGAATGCTCGCGGCTCAGCGCCAGCTTAATGCCGTACTTTTCGTCCAGGCCGAGCACCGAGGCCATCACCAGTGGTGCGCAGTCGGTCAGCGGCATGAAGCCGGCGCGAATCAAGCTTGGTCCCGTCAAAATAAATCCTCCACATCCAGCACCCGCTGCGCCAGCTCCGCCAGCTTCAGCTTCCTGTTCATCGCCATGCTGCGCAGCTTCTGGTAGGCCTGCTCCTCGCTCAGGCCGCTCTTCGCCATCAGCAGCCCCTTGGCGCGCTCGACCAGCTTGCGGTCGGCCAGCTGGCGCCGCGTATCGGACAGCTCGTCCAGCAGCCTGCGCTCGCGCCGGAAGCGCGCCAGGGCCACATCCAGCACGGGCTTGACGCGCCCGGCCTGCAGGCCCGCCACGATATAGGCCGAGACGCCGGCGTCGATCGCGGCATCCATGCTGCCCTGGTCCTGGTCGTCGGTGAACAGGACGATGGGACGCGGCTCGTCGCGGGTGGCGATCACGATGTGCTCGAGCACGTCGCGCGCGTCGGACTCGCTGTCGATGATGATCATGTCCGGCTGGATCTGGGCGATCCGCTCGGGCAGGAAGATATCGGCCGGCAGCGAGGCAACGATGTCGTAGCCGGACTCCAGCAGCCCGATGCGCAGTGCCGTGTTGCGCCGCGCCTGGGCCGCCATGGCCTGCTCGCCGGCGCCGGACACGCTGTTGACCACGACGATACGCAGGGTACGCTGGACGGGAGGTGGCGATTTCATGCCTTGAGGATATGCAAGTTCCGGGCCAGTCTCCTTCCTTTGATTCCTTGAAGATATTTCTGCAATGCATAACACAACCAAAGCAGAAGCACAGTTGGCATCGCAAAAACATTCATCGCATGAATGGGAAGCATCACAAACTAAAAGTTCACTTATGTCTGAAGTCTTTTTATACTGCAACGCAACAACACAGTATTTACCGGAGAACTTCATGAGCACAGCAACGATCACCCAGGCGCAGGACAAGGGACTGCGCCACCAATTTGCAGAGACCGCGCGCACCATCCGCGACTTCGCCATCGAACTGTACGCCGCGCATGGCGGCTGGTTCGTGCATGACGCCGCCCAGCCGGCCAGCGTCGCCGCCCGCGCCTCGCGCGCAAGCCGCCGCGAACTGCTGGCGCTGGCCGCGAATGCCGAATCCCATAGCCCGGCCCTGTCGGCCGAACTGCGTAATATCGCTTCGAAGTAATTAAATGGATACCATCATGACCCCAGTCGAATACGTCACCGTCGCCATCTCGGCCCTGGCCATCGTTACCCGCATCGCCTTCTTCATCCGCAACCCGACCGTGACCACGCCGTCCGAACTGTGGCTGAACGATGGCGCGCAGTTGAAGGAACGCAACTAAGTTCCTCCAGTCGTAACGCTCGCGTCTCCACACGCCCGGCATTGGCCGGGCGTTGTCGTTTACGCATGCATATGTAATTCCCGCCCTGCATGAATCTCGGCTGCGCTAGAATGCTTTTTTGCAATTTCTACTCCGACAACCGACGATGCGTATTCCTCTTCCCGCTTCCGCTCTGACCGTCCTGGCCGCCGTGCTGGCTGCCGCCATTTCCGCCACCCCTGCCACCGCTGCAACACCGGTCACCCTCGACCAGGCCATGGCCCATCCGGACTGGATCGGCAATCCCGTCGAAGCCGCCTGGTGGAGCTGGGATGGCAAGCAGGTCCTGTACAAGCAGAAGCGCACCGGGTCGCCGCTGCGCGACATCTGGCAGACCGGCGCCAGCGCCGGCATCGACAAGGCGCGCAAGGTCGGCGATGCCGAGCTGGCGAAGATCGACAGCCCGGACGTGGTCTACAACCGCGAACGCACCCGCGCCCTCATGCTGCGCAATGGCGACCTGTTCGAGCGCGACCTGAAGACCGGTGAGCTGGTGCAGATCACGCGCGCCAGCGGCGTCGCCATCGGCGCGGTCCAGTATTCGGCCGACGGCCGCGGCGTGCAGTTCCGCGTCGGCGACGACTGGGCCAGCTGGGACCGCGCCAGCCATCTGATCTCGCCGGTGGCGGTGCCGCGCGCGGCGAAGGATCCGAACGCCGCGCCGGAAGCGGACGCGCTGCGCGACCTGCAGCTGCGCCTGATCGCCACCCTCAAACGCCAGAAGGACGAGCGCGACGCCCAGCGCCTGCGCGCCGAGGAAGAGCGCCGCGCCGACCCGACCCGCGCCCCGTCCCCGATCTACCTGGGCGACAAGCTGGCGATCGTCACCTCGCACCTGTCGCCGGACGGGCGCTGGCTGCTGGTCGTGACCGGCCCGAAGGACGCGGACAAGGGCCGCGTCGGCAAGATGCCGCGCTACGTCACGGAATCGGGCTATGAAGAGACCTCGGACGAGCGCACCCGCGTCGGCCGCAAGGACCCGCGCCCGCACGGCCTCAAGCTGGTCAACCTGCAGACGCGTGAAGTGAAGGACCTGTCCTTCGATGTCCTGCCCGGCATCGCCACCGATCCGCTGGCCGCCATGCGCGCCGAGCGCAAGCTCGATCCTCTGAAAGGCAACCGCCCGGTCAAGATCGGCTTCGGCGGCGAGACCATCGTCTGGAGCGGCAATGGCGCGAACGCCGCCGTGATGCTGCGCTCGGTCAACAACAAGGACCGCTGGATCGCCACCGTCGATTTGCCGCGCGCCGCGCTCAAACCCGTGCACCGCCTCACGGACCAGGCCTGGGTCAACTTCGACAACAGCGAATTCGGCTGGCTGCCGGATAACACGACCATGTGGTATCTGTCCGAGGAAAGCGGCTACTCGCACCTGTACACGCTGGACGCGAGCGGCCGTACGCGCGCCATCACGCAGGGCAAGTGGGAAGCCTCGGACGTGGCCTGGTCGCGCGACGGCGACACCGCCTGGGTGCTCTGCAACCGCAAGGACCCGGGCACCTACGAGGTCTGCGCGGTGAATGCCAGGGATGGCGCGACCCGTGAAGTCAGCCGCCTGGACGGCGGCGTCGAAGACTTCCGCCTGTCGCCGGACCAGCGCAAGCTGCTGGTGCACTACTCCGGTCCCTACCTGCCGCCGCAGATCGCCACCCTGCCTTCGAACGGCGGCGAAGCGGTCAAGCTGACCGACACCCGCACCGCGGAATTCAAGGCCTACGACTGGATCCAGCCGCAGTTCGTGGCGGTGCCCTCGACCCACGGCGCGGAGCCGATCTGGTCCAAGCTGTACCGCCCGGCCCAGCTGGATGCCGGCAAGAAGTACCCGGTGGTGATGTTCGTGCACGGCGCCGGCTACCTGCAGAACGTCTCGCACCGCTACACGCCCTACTTCCGCGAGCAGATGTTCCACAACCTGCTGGTGCAGAAGGGCTACGTGGTGCTGGACATGGACTACCGCGCCTCGAAGGGCTACGGCGCCAAGTGGCGCAATGCGATCTACCGCCAGATGGGCCACCCGGAGCTGGAAGACTACCTGGACGGCGTGAACTGGATGGTCGCCAACCAGCAGGGCGACGCGAAGAACGTCGGCATCTACGGCGGCAGCTACGGCGGCTTCATGACCTTCATGGGCCTGCTGCGCGCGCCGGACGTGTTCAAGTCGGGCGCCGCGCTGCGCCCGGTCACGGACTGGACCACCTACAACCACGAGTACACGGCCAACATCCTGAATACGCCGGACCTCGATCCGGAAGCGTATAAAGTCTCGTCGCCGATCGAGTACGCGCAGAACCTGAAGGGCAACCTGCTGATCGCCCACGGCATGGTCGACGACAACGTCTTCTTCCAGGACTCGGTGCGCATGGCCCAGCGCCTGATCGAGCTGAAGAAGGACAACTGGGAACTGGCGCCGTATCCGATGGAGCGCCACTCCTTCGTGCAGCCGGAAAGCTGGTACGACGAGTACCGCCGCATCTACCAGCTGTTCGAGCGCACGCTCAAGCAGCCTGCGCCGTCCACGGCGCAGTAAGCGGTATCATCGGGGCGCCTTCGGGCGCCTTTTTCATTTCAGCCGCCGATATCGACATGCCCGTATTCCGCCCGTCCCTCCTGCTGTTCAACGCCGCCCTGCTGTCCGCCTCCACCGCCCTGGCCCAGAGCCTGCCCGAAACCGGCAAGCTGGACGACCAGAAGGTGCTGCAGTCGCGCTACGGCGGCGCAGCCGCGGCGCCTGCAGCACCAGCAGCCCCTGCGGCTGCCCCGGCTGCCTCGCCTGCCCCGGCTGCCGGAGCGGCGCCGCAAATGCCCGCCGCGGCTGCGCCGGACTGGGGCGACGGCATCACCGGCGTCACCATCGAAACCGATGGCGGCCATGGCGACGATGCCGTGCCCGTCACCTTCGGCCAGGTGTTCGCGCCGGGCGACCTGCAACGCAGCGACGCGCTGCACGGCCGGCTGCCTGGCGGCGGCAGCGTGCCGCTGCAGGTCGACGTCAAGGCCACGCATGCGGACGGCTCGGTGCGTCACGCCGTCATCAGCGCGCTGTTGCCGGCCGCCGGCAAGCCCCAGGCGCTGGCGCTGGTCAAAGGCAAAGCCAGGGCCGAGGCAAAATCCGGCCCGCCGGCCTCGGTACAAGCCTTGCTCGATGCCGGCTTCACGGCATCCGCCAGCGCCCGCATCGACGGCCAGGCCTGGAGCGCGTCCGCCGACAAGCTGCTGCGCCAGAAGCCCGAGGTCTGGCTGGACGGCCCCCTGGTGACGGAATGGCTGGTCTCGGCCCCGCTCAGGAACGAACAGGGCGCCGAGCATCCGCGCCTCAGTGCGCGCTTCGCCGTGCGCTGGTACCGGGCGCTGGGCAAGGCCCGCGTCGACGTCACCATCGAGAACGCCTGGGCCTTCCAGGAAGCGCCGCGCAACGAGACCTACGACGCCCGCATCCTCATCAAAGGCAAAGAGGTGTATGCGAAGCCCGGCCTGGTGCACTACAACCAGGCCCGCTGGCGCAAGACCTTCTGGTGGGGCGACGTCCCGGCGGTCCATGTGCGCCACGACAGCGCCTACCTGATCGCCTCGCGCGCGCTGCCGAACTACGACCGCTCGGTACACATCCCCGAACAGGTGCTGGCCGAGATGGGCGCCAAGTGGAGGGGGCCGCAGACGGAGCCGATGGGCATCGGCATGGCGGTCGCATACATGCCCACCACCGGCGGGCGCAACGACATCGGCCTGCTGCCGGGCTGGGGCGCCGTGTACCTGCTCAGCATGGACAAGCGCGCCAAGCAGGCCACGCTCGGCACCGCCGACCTGGCCGGCAGCTGGTCCATGCACTACCGCGACCGCCGTACCGGCAGGCCGGTCAGCCTGAGCGATTATCCGTACATGAGCATCGTCGGCCAGGAAAGCGACGCCAAAAATCCGAAGACCGGCAAATCGGAGCTGTTCCCGCCTTGCGCCAAGGATGCCTGCAAGACGCCTTATGTGCACGACGTCTCGCACCAGGCCGCCTTCGCCTACCTGCCCTACCTCGTCACCGGCGACGTCTACTACCTGGAAGAACTCGAGTTCTGGGGGATGTACAACCTGTTCAACTCCAACCCGGGCTACCGCGAGAACATCAAGGGTTTGCTCAAGCCGGAGCAGGTACGCGGCCAGGCCTGGGGCCTGCGCACGCTGGGTGAAGCGGCCTACATCCTGCCCGACAAGGATCCGCTGAAAGCCGATTTCCAGCGCATCCTGAAGAACAACCTGGACTGGTACAACGCCGAGTACACCGACAACCGCAACGCGAACCGGCTGGGCTTCATCGCCAACGGCTATGCGTTCGCCTACGAGAAGGGCGCCGGGCTGGCGCCGTGGCAGGACGATTTTTTCACATCCGCCGTCGGCCACCTCGCCGAACTGGGCTTCGGCGACGCCGCCCGCCTGCTGGCCTGGAAAGCGAAATTCCCGATCCAGCGCATGACGGCGCCGGGAACCTGCTGGGTCAGCGGCGCGATCTATGCCCTGCTCGTGCGCCCTTCCGCCAATGCCCCCTTCTTTACCAGCATGGAACAGGCCTACAAGGCCAGCCTGCCGCCCGCGGTCACCTCGCAACCCTGCGACAGCCCAGGCATGGCGCAGGCGCTCAAGGTCAAGAACGGCGAGATGACGGGTTACGCGTCCGGCCCGACCGGCTTTCCGTCGAATATGCAGCCGGCACTCGCCTACGCAGCGGACGTCGGCGGCGCTGCCGGGCGTGAAGCCTGGCGACGCTTCATGGCGCGCAGCGTGAAGCCGGACTATGGCACGGCGCCGCAGTTTGCGATCGTGCCGCGCAAGCTGCCGGCGCCGGAAAAATGAAGCGCCGCCTGCTTCAGCCGGTTGCCAGCGGATCGGCAGCGATGGCCGGTGCCGGTGCCGGAGCCGGAGCAACAGGCGCTAGATGCGGCAGGATGGCAGCACGGATCGCGGCCGCCGGCGGCTTCTGGCGCGACTGAAAGCGGACCGTCCGGTAGCCGCCCTGCGCCAGGCGGCCGTCGCGCACTTCGTCCTTCGACTGCACATGGGTGCGGTCGTCCAGTTCCACCACGGCCACGACTTCGCAGCGACGGTTGCAGACCACGTAGTCGGTGCGCTGCTGGGCGATGCGCAAACGGTCGGCATGCGCCTCCTTGCGGTCGCCGGCGGGGTCGAGCAAGGCCGACATTGCGACCTGGGGAAAGATGTAATGGTCCGGCATGGCCGCGACCAGCCTGCCGAAGAACTCCATTTCGTTGTCCGTCATGATGGCGCGGCGCTTGTACTTGCCATGCGGGCTGCGCTTCTTCGTACGCAGCAGCACCAGGCCGGCATTCAGCACGAACGCGGCCAGCATGACCAGCACAGGTACGACAAGATAGGTCCACTTCATGGCGTTTGCTTCCAGTCCAATGCAAGGACCAGCAGGATAGCAAGCATGGAGGCCAGCAAAATCCTCGCTTTGTCACCGCTACCCTGCAGTGACAATCCGCGCATTTTGAAGCGCCGCGGATGGCATACATTCATGGGATGAAAACCTCTACCCTTTTCCTGGCCGCTGCCGTGTCGGCCCTCTCCTCGCATGCGCTCGCCGGGCGCGTCCAGGACGCACAGCAGACGATGGTGCTCGACCTGAATGCCTGTCCCCGCCCGGTCTATCCTGCCGCCGCGCTGGCGCAAGGCATTGGCGGCACCACGACGGTGGAAGTGCAAATCGGCGACAAAGGCCTGGTCGGCGAGGCACGCGTATTCAAGTCCAGCGGCAGGGCCGAGCTCGACGAAGCCGCGCTGGCAGGTATCCGCCGGTGCGTGTTCCACGCGGTGCTCGCCACCGGCCAGGCGCCAACCGGCTGGCTCAAGACCCAGTATGTCTGGGTGCCTGGCGAGTCGAAGAAAGTGGAAACGCCGAACGCGGCACTGTTCGCGAGCACGAAGGCACTCGCCGATGCGGGCGATGCCGCCGCGCAGAACAGGCTCGGGACCTGGTATGAACATGGCACCCATGTGAAGATGGATCTGGCACAGGCCGCAGCCTGGTACCGGCTGGCGGCGCAAGGCGGCAACGCCTACGCACAGAACAATCTCGGCGTGCTGTACAACCGTGGCGCCGGCGTCCCACTCGACAAGAAACAGGCGGTCTACTGGTACGCCAAAGCCGCCGAACAGGGGCACCACTGGGCACAGGCCAACCTGGCCTGGGCTTACCAGTTCGGCACCGCCGGAGAGCTCGACATCGACAAGGCGCTGTACTGGCTGACGAAAGCCGCCGAGGGTGGCCTGGCGCCCGCGCAGACGCGGCTTGGCGTGCTGACGATGCAACGTGCCGCAAGCGATGCGGACCGCGCGGCCGCCGCTGCCTGGCTCGCACGCGCGGCGGCGCAAAATGACCCGGCTGGCCTCTATTACCTGGGCCGCAGTTTCGAACTGGGCATGGGCAACGCGCAGGACGATGCCCAGGCGGCCGCACTGTACCGCAAGGCGCTGGGCCACAGCGAAGGCCGCGCCGAAATCGCATTGGGCATGCTGCTCGAATCAGGACGCGCGGGCCTTGCCGACCAGGGCGAAGCGAGCAGGCTGTATCAGAAGGCCATGCAGTGGCGTTATCCGCCGGCCTACTATCACTACGGACTCGTGCTCGAAGCGCGCGGCGACACCGACCTGGCGGCCGAGGTTTTCCGGCGGGGTGCGGAACTGGGCAACTGCGAGGCCGTGGTGAAGTATGTGCAGTTGCGGCAGGTGTCGGGAACGACGCCCGCCCCCGGCACGGCCGATGCCGCGTGGGCGCAGCGCGCGCAGTGGTGCGGAGCCCGGCCGGCACTGCCGCCGGGGCTGTAACGCTCAGCTTTCCGCGGCGAGAAAATCCAGCAGCGTCAGCGCCACCACCTTGGTCGCCTTGCGCAGGTCCTCCAGGTTCAGCTTCTCGTCCGCCTTCTTGGCATTCGATTCCGGCACCGTGCGCGGTCCGGCGCCGTACAGCACCGCCGGGATGCCGCGCTCGCCGTACAGGCGCGCATCGGCGTACAGCGGGGTGCCCTTCGCTTGCGGCGCCTCGCCCATGACGGCCTGGCCGTTGCGCTGCAGGCTTTCGACCAGCTTCTCGCCGCCCGGCAGCGGGCGCAGCGCGTGCGACAGCAGCAGGCGCCGGATCTCGATACGGACACCGGGGCAGTCCCTGACCGCGTCCTCGATCAGCGCGCGCACCTGGGCTTCGATCGCCACCGGATCCTCTTCCGGAATCATGCGGCGGTCCATCTTCATGACCACCTTGCCCGGCACCACGTTGGTATTGGTGCCGCCGTCGATGCGGCCGACCAGCATGGTGGGCGAATCGATGCCGGCTACCTTCGATTTGATTTTCTTGAGCTCGGGCAGCTGGCCGTAGATCGCATTCAGGATGCGTGTCGCGGCCTGCAGCGCATCGACCGCGGTCTCCGGCATCGCGCCGTGGCCGGCCTTGCCGTGCACCGTGATTTCCAGCTGCAGGCAGGCGTTGTGGGCGGTGACGATGTCGTAGGCGAAGCCGGCGGCGATGACGAAGTCGGGCCTGGTCAGCTTCTGTTCGAGCAGGTAGCCGGGGCCGAGCAGGCCGCCGAATTCCTCGTCGTAGGTGAAGTGCAGTTCGAGCGCGCCTTTGAGCGGCACACCCAGCGCTTCGAGAGAGCGCGCGGCGAAGATGAAGGTCGCGAAGTCGCTCTTCGACACCGCCGCCGCGCGGCCGTAGATGAAACCGTCCTCGATCGTGCCGCCGTAGGGCGGTTTGGTCCAGCCCTCGCCCGGCGGCACCACGTCGCCGTGGGCGTTCAGGGCCACGGTCGGGCCGCCCTCCGCGTAGGGACGGCGCACGATCAGGTTGGTGATGCTCTGCATGCCGTAGTCGCGGACGCGCTGTTCCGGCACCGCGTGCTTCTCGGCCTGCCAGCCGAAGTCCTTGACCCGCTCGGCCACGGCGTCGGCGTGCGGCGCGTTGTTGCCCGGCGGGGTGTCGGTCGGGATGCGGATCATCTCCTGCAGGAAGGCCACCTCTTCATCGAAGTGGGTGTCGATCCAATGCATCAGTTTTTCTTGTGCCTGTTCCATTCGGTTTGTCCCTGCTCAGTCAGTTCGTCCTTGCGCCGCCTTCGAACCAGGCCGCCACCTGGGCGCGTTCGGCGTCCGTCATGTTCGTCATGTTCGCCAGCGGCATGGCCTTCAGCTGCACCGCCTGCTGGTAGATGCGCTGGGCGTTCTGCGCGATGCCGTGCGGGTCGTCCAGCATCACGCCGGCCGGCGCTGTGGCGAAGCCCGGCTGCGTCGGATGCGCCGCATGGCAGGATACGCAGCGCTGCTGGATGATGCCCTGGACTTGCGCAAACTGCGCCGCCGACTGGGCGCCCGCGTCGGCGCCGCTGTTGGCCGCTGCGGCGGTCGTGGATGGCGCCTTCGGTGCGATCGCAATCGCCACCACTGCCAGCAACAGCACGCCGATCGCCGGGTACTTGAACTCGACGCGGCCCTTGTGGCGCAGGTTGAAGAAGTGGCGGATGAAGACGCCGGCCAGCATGATCCCGGCCAGCACGGCCCAGGCATGCTCGTGGCGATAGGTCATCGCGAAGTGGTTGCTGATCATGATGAACAGCACCGGCAGCGTGAAGTAGTTGTTGTGCACGCTGCGCTGCTTGCCGCGGATGCCGTAGATGGGGTCCGGCTTCTGGCCGGCGATCATCGCGTTGACCATCTTGCGCTGGCCGGGGATGATCACCATCGCCACGTTGGCCACCATGATGGTGCCGATCATCGCGCCGACGTGGATATAAGCCGCGCGCCCGCTGAGGAAGTGCGTGAGCACCCAGGTGGCGCCGACCAGCAGGATGAAGATCACGGCGCCGAAGGCCAGGTCGTGCTTGCCCAGTTTCGAGCGGCACAGCAGGTCGTAGACCACCCAGCCCGCCACCAGGCTGCCGAGGCCGATGCCGATCGCCTGCCAGCTCGTGAGCTCGGCCACGCTGCGGTCGACCATCATGGCCTGGGCATTGAAGTAATAGACGATGGTCAGCAACGCAAAGCCCGACAGCCAGGTCGAGTAGGCTTCCCATTTGAACCAGTGCAGGTCGGCCGGCAGTTCGCTTGGTGCGACCATGTATTTCTGCGGATTGTAGAAGCCGCCGCCGTGCACGGCCCACAGCTCGCCGGCCACGCCCTTTTTCGCCAGTTCGCCGCCGGGTGCGGGCGGCCGCAAGGAGTTGTCGAGCCAGACGAAATAGAAGGAGGCGCCGATCCAGGCGATGCCGGTGATGATGTGCAGCCAGCGAACCAGCAGATTCATCCATTCGAGGCCATACGGAAGCAGGTAGTCCATGTCCATCCCTTATTCGATTAACACAAGATAAACCGGTTTCCATTTATTCAACATGAAAAATACCGTATATTCGACATAAGCACACGCATATACGAATCGATTCTTCATGAGCAGCCTGCCCCAGCACCTCGACCTGCACCTGATCCGCATCCTCTACCTGCTGCTGGTGGAGAAGAACGTGTCGCGCGTGGCCCTGAAACTGAACCAGCCGCAGCCTTCGATCTCGGCCTCGCTGCGCAAGCTGCGCGAACTGACCGGCGATCCGCTGCTGGTGCGCGGCGCGCGCGGCATGGTGCCGACCCAGCACGGCGAAAGCCTGCTCAAGCCCGCCAAGCGCATCCTCGACGAGACCGAGAGCCTGTTCATCAAGAAGTCGCCCTTCGTCCCAGAGCAGGCGGCGCGCACCTTCCACATCGCCGCGCCGGATTACCTGGACACGCAGTTCCTGCCGAACGTGGTCGCCAGCATCCGCCGCGGTGCGCCCAACAGCAAGGTCGCGATCCACCACCTGGGGCCGGGCACCGACTATCTGCGCATGCTGTCGGACGGCGAGATCGACCTGGTGATCGCCAACTGGGACGAGCCGCCGGCGCACCTGCACATCTCGAAACTGTTCGAGGACCCGATCATCTGCACCATGCGCGCCGACAGCGCCTACGCCAGGCGCACCGCAGCCGATGCGATGACGCTCGAGGACTATCTGAGCCTGCCGCACGTGGCGCCCTCGCCCATGCTGCCGGGCTACCACGGCGTCATCGACAGCTTCCTGGAGCGTGCAGGCCTGCAGCGCAAGGTGGCGGTCGAGTCGCCCTATTTCGGCCTGATTCCCTACATGCTGACCCAGACCGACCTGGTGCTGACCACCGGCCGCCAGTTCATCCGCTTTTACGAGCGCACCCTGCCGCTGAAGAATTTCACGGTGCCGATCAAGTTCCCGCCGATGCGCTTCTATCAGTTGTGGCACCAGCGGGTGCACCAGTCGCCGGAGCACAAGTGGTTGCGGGACCAGGTGACGGCGGCGGCCAAGGCGCTGGTGAAGCCGTGATCGCCGCCGGCGGCGTGCGTGGGCTCAGGGAGCCCACCCTACGGACCGCATCGTGTAGGGTGGGCACCCCGTGCCCACGCCATATTCATCATCAGCGTAAGCATATGATCGAACCTGTTGCAGGACTTATCATCACGCCATGACGACCCTCGACCACCTGAACACCTGCGACACTGCCGCCTTCATCGACACCCTGCACGGCATCTACGAGCACTCGCCCTGGATCCCCGAGCGCGCCGCGGCGCAGCGCCCCTTCACCAGTCTGTCCGCGCTCAAGCTGGCGCTGCAGGACGCGGTCGTGCAGGCCGGCGAAGCCGGGCAGCTGTCCCTGCTGCGCGCCCATCCCGAGCTGGCCGGCAAGGCCGCGATCGCCGGCGAGCTGACGGCGGAGTCGACCGGCGAGCAGGCAGCCTCCGGCCTGGACCGCTGCAGCCCCGAGGAATTCGCGCTGCTGCACCGCCTGAACGCGGCCTACAACGAGAAGTTCGGCTTCCCCTTCATCCTCGCGGTGAAGGGCCCGACCGGCAAGGGTTTGACGCGCCAGGCCATCATCGCGACCTTCGAGCGGCGCCTCAAGAACCGCCGCCAGGACGAACTGCAGGAAGCGCTGCGCCAGGTGCACCGCATCGCCGAGATCCGCCTGAACGCGCTGCTGGGCGTCGAACTCGCCTTCGGCCCGGCGATCATGGCCTGGGCCGAGGAAATCGGCGCCATCTCCGACGATGAGCAGGGCCTGACCTGCGCCTACATGACGCCCGGCCACCGGCGCACCGCGGCCAGGCTGGCCGACTGGATGGTTGACGCGGGCATGGACGTGCACATCGACGCGGTCGGCAACGTGGTCGGCCGCTATGCCGCCGCCGATCCGAATGCGAAGACCCTGATCGCCGGTTCGCACTACGACACCGTGCGCAACGGCGGCAAGTACGATGGACGCCTCGGCATCCTGCTGCCGATCGCGATCGTTCGCGAACTGCACGCTCGTGGCGAGCGCCTGCCCTACCACCTCGAAGTGATCGGCTTCGCGGAAGAGGAAGGCGTGCGCTTCCGCTCGACCTTCCTCGGCAGTCATGCGCTCACCGGCCGCTTCGACCTGGCGCTGCTGGACACGCGCGATGCGGACGGCGTCAGCATGCGCGAAGCCCTGCAGCAGGCCGGCCACGATCCGCAGCAGATCCCCGACATCGCGCGCGACCCGGCGAAGCTGCTCGGCTATGTCGAAGTCCACATCGAACAGGGACCGGTGCTGCTGGAGCGCGGCTTGCCGCTGGGCGTGGTCACGGCGATTGCCGGCAGCTCGCGCTACCTGGTCGAGCTGCTCGGCCAGGCCAGCCATGCCGGCACCACGCCGATGGCCATGCGGCGCGATGCCGCGGCGGCGGCGGCCGAGATCGTGCTGCTGGTCGAGCGGCGCTGCACCGGCCAGGGCACGCTGGTCGGCACCGTCGGCCAGTTGGCGGTACCCGACGGTTCGGTCAACGTGGTGCCGGGCCGCTGCAGGCTCTCGCTCGACATCCGCTCGGCCACCGACGCGGAGCGCAGCGCCGCCGTGCAGGACATCATGGATGGCATCGCGTCCATCTGCGAACGACGCGGGATCGAATACAGGACCGAGCTGCTGGTCGAGGCCGAGGCCGCCCCCTGCGCCCCGCGCTTGATGGACCAGTTGGGCGAGGCCGTAGAGCGCGCCGGCCTGCCGCGTTTCGACCTGCTGTCCGGTGCCGGCCACGATGCGATGGCGATGGCGGCGGTTACCGAGGTCGCGATGCTGTTCACGCGCTGCGGCAACGGCGGCATCAGCCACAATCCGCTGGAGACCATGACGGCCGACGATGCGGACATGGCGGCGCGGGTGCTGCTGGATTTCCTGCGCAGTTATCGCTGAAGCGATCCCGCCCCGGCCGGCATCAGGCGCTGTGCGCCGTCTCGCGCTGGCCGCGCTGGCCCATCACCTGCGCGATGTGCGTCACCAGCGAGCCCGGTTCGACCGGCTTGGCGAGATAGTCGTTGAAGCCGGCCTGCGTCGCCTTCTGGCGGTCGTCCTGGCGCGTGAAGGCGGTCAGGGCGATGGCCGGGATGGCGCCGCCGGCACCGGCCGAGCGGCGCCGGATGCGGCGGATCAGCTCGAACCCGTCAACGTCCGGCATGCCGATGTCGCTGACGATCACGTCCGGCTGCTCGCGTTCCAGCAGCGCCAGGGCCTTGCCGGCGCTGGACGCGGCCATGATGGTGGCGCCGGTATGCTGGAGAATCTGCTGCAGCACCTCGAGGGTATCGTCGACATCGTCGACCAGCAGCACCTTGACGCCGGCAAGATCGCCCTGCCGCGTCGCCTGGGCAGCGGCGCTTGGCACCTGCGGCTGCGGCGCCGGGGCCGGCGCCTCGGCCAGCGGCAGGCGCACGGTGAAGGTGGTGCCGGCGTGCGGACCCGGACTGGAGACGCCGATGGTCCCGCCATGCAGCTCGACCAGCTGGCGCGCAATCGACAGGCCCAGCCCCAGGCCGCCGTGCTTGCGGGTGATCGAGGCATCCTGCTGGCGGAAGCGGTCGAACACGTGGGGCAGGAAATCGGGCGCGATGCCGATCCCGGAATCGGCCACGCGGAGCACCACCTCCTGGCCATCGCGGCCCAGCATCACCTGCACCATGCCGCCGTTGGGCGTGAACTTGACCGCGTTCGACAGCAGGTTCCACATCACCTGCTGCAGCCGGGCGGGGTCTCCCAGCACGGTGCCGCGCATGTCCCCAGGCCTGCGCGCGATGTCGACCCGCAGATCGATCTTCTTGGCCACCGCGGCCGGGTGCACGGTGCCGAGGGCCGCTTCGACGACCTTTTCCGGCTCGATCAGCTGCACGTCCAGGCGCAGGTTGCCGGAAATGATGCGGCTCATGTCGAGCAGGTCGTCGATCAGCTGGCCCTGGGCGCGGGCATTGCGTTCGATGGTTTCCAGGCCGCGCCTGAATCCCTCCTCGTCGCGCCCGCCGCGCTGCAGCATGCTGGCCCAGCCGAGGATGGCGTTGAGCGGCGTGCGCAGCTCGTGCGAGAGCGTGGCCAGGAATTCGTCCTTCAGGGCGCTCAGGCGTTCGGCCTCGTCGCGCGCGGCGCGTTCGCGCATGAGCAGATCCTGGCGCTCGGCGGCAGTGACCTGCGAGATCGCCAGCACGCGCGCATTCGCTTCCAGCCGCGCATCGAACAGCGAGGCCAGCATGGCGAAGCCGAGCACGCCGAAGGTCGCGATCACGACCAGCGTGGCCAGGGTGTCGTGATTGACGCCGCTGCTGGCGGCCGTGCACACGCTGTCGAGCGGGAAGCTGGCGGCGGCCATGCCGGTGTAGTGCATGCCGACGATGGCGCCGCCCATCACCATCGCCGCCCCCACGCGCGGCAGCCAGATGTTGGGCGTGTTGTGACGCAGGCGGAAGGCGATCCACAGCGCCAGGCCCGAGGCGCCGATGGCGATCGCCACCGACAGCGCGAACAGCCACGGATCGTAGACGATGCCCGGCTCCATGCGCATGGCCGCCATGCCGGTGTAGTGCATGGCGTTGATGCCCGAGCCCATGGCGATGGCGCCGCCGACGATCCAGACCGCCACCGCGCGACCGCGCGATTCGCTCACGCGGCCTGCCAGGCTGAGCGCCGAATAGGAAGCGGCGATCGCGACAAGAATGGAAATCAGGACCAGGGGTGTTTCGTAATGTCCAGTCAGCATCGTCAACACCTTCCGAGGACTGCAAATCGAGGCAGCAATCTGGAATAGTATGCTACCACTTCCTCAGCTTGGCGAGACTAGAAACATCCCAAGCGAAATTATTACCGTTCTGCAACAATTTCGCTATCCATAGCACACGATGATGTGCTAACCCGGCCGGCATTAGCCGGCCGCAACGCCGGCCCGTTCCAGCATCGCATGCAGCAGCACATTGCAGCCGGCTTCCAGGTGCGCCGGCTGGGCATCCTCGATCTCGTTATGGCTGATGCCATCCTTGCAGGGCACGAAAATCATCCCGGCCGGCGCCAGGCGCGCCACATAGATCGCATCGTGGCCGGCGCCCGACACCACGTCCATGGTCGAATAGCCGAGCTTTTCGGCCGCATTGCGGACCGCGCCCACGCAATCCGGGTGGAAAGGGCAAGGCGGGTAATAAGAGACGCGCTCCAGGGTGATCTTCAACCCGGTCTCGCTGGCGCTGCGGTCGACGAAGGCCGTGATCTCTTCGTGCATGGTGTTCAGCAGCTCGTCGTTCACGTTGCGCAGGTCGATGCTGAACTTGACCCGGCCCGGGATCACGTTGCGGCTGTTGGGGAAGACCTGCACCATGCCGACCGTGCCGCGGCCGTAGGGCGGGTAGCGGTTCGCGATCGCCACCGTCTCCTGCATGATGCCGGTGGCCACCTGCAGGGCGTCGCGGCGCAGGTGCATCGGGGTCGGGCCGGCGTGCGCTTCCATGCCCTCGACCGTGCAGTCGTACCAGGACAGGCCCATCACCGCCGGCACCACGCCGATCACCTTGTCTTCGTCTTCCAGCACCGGGCCCTGCTCGATGTGGGTCTCGAAATAGGCGCCTATCGGATGGTCGCCCGGGGTCTGTTCGCCCCGGTAGCCGATGCGTTCGAGTTCTTCGCCCACGCTCTTGCCCTCGACGTCGCGCGCGGCACAGGCGGTCTCCAGGCTGAAGGCGCCGCAGAACACGCCCGAACCCATCATCACCGGCACGAAGCGCGAACCTTCCTCGTTGGTCCAGAACGCGACCTCGATCGGGGCTTCGGTCCTGATCTTGAGGTCGTTCAGGGTGCGCACCACCTCGAGCCCGGCCAGCACGCCGTAGTTGCCGTCGAATTTGCCGCCGGTCGGCTGGGTGTCGATGTGGCTGCCGGTGACGATGGGCGGCAGCGCGGGATTGCTGCCCTCGCGGCGCATGAAGACGTTGCCGATCTTGTCCACCGTGATCGCAAGCCCTGCTTCCCTGGCCCACTGGACCACCAGGTCGCGGCCCTGGCGGTCGAGGTCCGTGAGGGCCAGGCGTTTGACGCCGCCCTTGTCGGTGGCGCCGATCCGGGCGAGTTCCATCAGGGAGTTCCACAGGCGGGTGCCGTTGATGCGCAGTTCGTTCATGGTGCTTCCTTTATCGTTAGCAGCAAAATCGTCATTCCCGCGCAGGCGGGAATCCAAGTTCTGCACGCGTTACGTCTGCTCGTCCAACTTGGATTCCCGCCTTCGCGGGAAGTCAGGTCGGGCAATGCCCGGCATGACGGATCAAGCAGTCGTCGCGCTAAACGCCGGCCGCTCGACATAACGACCCGCGCCCTGTTCCGCGCGCAGCTCGCCGTTCGCATAGGCGAGCTTGCCCGCCGCCACGGTATGCGTCGGCACCCCGCGCACGCTGCGGCCCTCGAACACGTTGAAGCCGCCCTTCGAATGCTGGGTCGCGGCGGACAGGGTGCGCGTCGCTTCGGGATCCCAGACCACGATGTCGGCATCGGCGCCCGCCGCCACCACGCCCTTGCGCGGGTAGATGTTGAAGATCTGCGCCGCATTGGTCGAGGTCACGCGCACGAATTCGGACGGGGTCAGGCGCCCGCTGTTGACGCCGGCGTCCCACACGACGGCCATGCGTTCCTCGACGCCGCCGCAGCCGTTCGGGATGCGGGTGAAATCGTCGGCCCCCATCGCCTTCTGCTCGGCGCAGAAGGTGCAGTGGTCGGTGGCGGTGGTGTGCAGGTTCCCGCCCTGCAGGCCCTGCCACAGCGCGGTCTGGTGGTGGCTGGAGCGGAACGGGGGGCTCATCACGAAGGCGCGCGCGAAGGCCGGGTCGGGGTTGTTGTAGACGCTGTCGTCGATGACCAGGTGGCCGGCCAGGGCCTCGCCGTAGACGCGCTGGCCGTGGGCGCGCGCGCGCGCAATGGCTTCCAGCGACTCGGCGCAGGACACGTGCACGATGTAGACCGGGGTGCCCAGCACGCCGGCGATGGCGATTGCGCGGTTGGCCGCTTCGGCTTCGACCGCCGGCGGGCGCGACAGCGGATGCGCTTCCGGTCCGCGGATGCCCTTGGCCAGCAGCTCGCGCTGCAGCTGGTAGACCAGTTCGCCGTTCTCGGCGTGCACGGTGGGGATCGCGCCCAGTTCCAGCGCGCGTTTGAAACTCTTCACCAGGGTCTCGTCGTCGGCCATGATGGCGTTCTTGTAGGCCATGAAGTGCTTGAAGCTGTTCACGCCATGCTCGCGCACCAGCGTGCCCATGTCCGCGTGCACCGACTCGTCCCACCAGGTGACGGCCACGTGGAAGGTGTAGTCGGCGGCGGATTTTTCGGCCCAGCCGCGCCAGGTACGGAAGGCGTCCATCAGCGGCTGCTTCGGATCGGGGATCACGAAGTCCATGATGGTGGTGGTGCCGCCCGCCAGCGCGGCCGCGGTGCCGGTATAGAAATCGTCGGCGGTGACCGTGCCCATGAAAGGCAGCTGCATGTGGGTGTGGGTGTCGATCCCGCCCGGCATCACGTACTGGCCGCCGGCATCGACAATGGTGGCGCCGGCCGGTGCCTCCAGGTTCTCGCCGACGGCGACGATCTTGTCGCCGCTGCACAGCACATCGGCACGGAACGCACGGTCGGCGTTCACGACGGTACCACCGCGAATCAATACTGACATCAGCATCTCCTGGTAGGGTGGGCACCCCCGTGCCCACGTTTTGCGGCTACATGGTGGGCACGGCGTGCCCACCCTAGGTTTCGCGGGCAGCGGTCATCGCCGGCACCGCCCTGCCCTTCATCATGAGCCCGTACACCACCGCGGCGATCGCGATGCCGACGAACCATGCATAGGTGTACAAGGTCTTGAATGCGTCGCCGACGTTCGGAAAGGCGTCCGGGAAGGCGGCGTTGAGAAAGCCCGGGATGTTCGGCAGCACGCCGGCCGCGAAGGCGACGATGGCCGCCATGTTCCAGCCGTTGCGATACGAATAGATGCCGTCGTCGCGGTACAGCTGGTCGACCGCCAGCTCGGTCTTGCGGATGAAGTAGTAATCGATGATCAGGATGCCGGCGATGGGGCCCAGCAGGGCCGAGTAGCCGGTCAGCCAGATGAAGATGTAGTTCTCGGTCTTCTCCAGGATCTTCCAGGGCATCATGGCCAGCGCGATGCCGGCCGTGATGTAGCCGCCCACGCGGTAGGAAATGCGGCCGGGCGACAGCGCCGAGAAATCGTAGGCCGGACCGACCAGGTTGGCGGCCAGGTTGACGCTGGCGGTATCGATCAGCAGGATCAGCAGCGCCACCAGCACCGCCACGCCGGTCATGCGGCTGGCGACGTCGACCGGGTCCCACAGCGCCTTGCCGTACAGGACGATGGTGGCCGAGGTGACGGTCACCGCCAGCGCCGCCAGCAGGGCCATCGGCAGCGGCAGGCCCAGCGACTGGCCGATCACCTGGTCGCGCTGGCTTTTGGCGAAGCGCGTGAAATCGGGGATGTTCAGCGCCAGCGTGGCCCAGTAGCCGATCATGGCCGTGAGCGAGGGCCAGAACACGCTCCAGAACAGGCCGGCCTTCGGGCCGCCCGGCACGAACTGCGAGGGCTGGTCGAGCAGCGGACCGAAGCCGCCGACCTTGCCGTACACCCACCACAGCAGCAGGAAGCAGATCGCGATCTTCAGCGGCGCGGTATAGGTTTCGAGCTTGCGGATCGCCTCCATGCCGTGCACGATGAAGTAGAACTGGATCGCCCAGAATGCCAGGAAGCAGGCCAGCTGGCCGCCGTTGATGCCCAGTCCCGGCAGCGGGTCGCCACCGATCGGGCCGCCCATCAGGACGCCGAGCAGCGTGTAGATCATGCTGCCGCCGAACCAGGTCTGGATGCCGTACCAGCCGCAGGCGACGATGGCGCGCATCAGCGCCGGCAGCCGCGCGCCGCGCGTGCCGAAGGAAGTCCGCGCCAGCACTGCATACGGAATGCCGTACTTGGTGCCGGCGTGGCCGATCAGGAGCATCGGCAGCAGCACGATCACGTTCGCCAGGAACACCGTCACCACCGCCTGCCAGGCCGACATGCCGCTTTCGATCAGGCTCGACGCCAGCATGTAGGCGGGGATGCTGATCACCATGCCGACCCACAGGGCCGCGAAGTGGTACCAGCGCCAGCTGCGCTGCGCCGCGCTGGTGGGCGCGAGGTCTTCGTTCCAGAGTTCCTTGTTTGCGGCTGGGTCCATGCTCATCGGGTCAAATCTCCATCAAGGTAGGGGGCAACTGGGGCCAGTGGCCTCGATTGCGAGCCCACGCGAACGATTGTATGACATCGGCATTCGCGTGGGCACGGGTGCCTACGCCGGCCGCGCCCACCCTACGCGACCACTTCGGCACGCGGATTGCGTGGATCCTGCGTCCAGTTCATGTACGGCTTCTCGCTCGGCTGCGGCACCATCGTGATGCAGCCCTCGACCGGGCAGGTGATTTCGCACAGGTTGCAGCCCACGCACTCCTCCCGCTTGACCTCGTAGCGGCGCGCGTTGCCCTCGACCAGCCGCGCAATCGCCTGGTGCGAGGTATCTTCGCAGGCGACGTAGCACTTGCCGCACTGGATGCACTTGTCCTGGTCGATGCTGGCGATGACCTGGTAATTCATGTCCAGGTATTTCCAGTCGGTGGTGTTGGGCACGGCCTTGCGCGAGAAGGCGGCGATGTTTGCGTAGCCCTTGCGGTCCATCCAGCGCGACAGCCCGTCCTTCATCTCCTCGACGATGCGGAAGCCGTGCAGCATCGCGGCGGTGCAGACTTGCACCGAGCCGGCGCCGAGCGCGATGAACTCGGCCGCATCGGTCCAGTTGCCGATGCCGCCGATGCCCGAGATCGGCAGGTGGGCGGTGACGGGATCGCGCGCGATCTCGGCCACCATGTTCAGCGCGATCGGCTTGACCGCCGAGCCGCAATAGCCGCCATGCGTGCTGCGCCCGCCGACGATGGGATAGGCCACCATGCTGTCGAGGTCGAGGTGGGTGATCGAGTTGACGGTGTTGATCAGCGAGACCGCGTCCGCCCCGCCGGCCAGCGCCGCCCGCGCCGGTGCGCGGACGTCGGTGATGTTGGGGGTCAGCTTGACGATCACCGGCAAACGCGTATGGGTCTTGCACCAGCGCGTGACCATCTCGATCAGGTCGGGCTGCTGGCCCACGGCGGCGCCCATGCCGCGCTCGGGCATGCCGTGCGGGCAGCCGAAGTTCAGTTCGATGCCGTCGGCGCCGGTCGCTTCGACCAGCGGCAGGATCTCCTTCCACGGCGCTTCCTCGCAAGGCAGCATCAGCGACACGATCATCGCGCGGTCCGGCCAGGCTTTTTTCACGGCCGTGATCTCCTGCAGGTTCAAGGCCAGGCTGCGGTCGGTGATCAGCTCGATGTTGTTGAAGCCGATGACCTCGCGGTTCTTGCCATGCAGGGCCGAGTAGCGCGACGAGACGTTGACCGCCGGCGGATCCTCGCCCAGGGTCTTCCAGACCACGCCGCCCCAGCCGGCTTCGAAAGCCCGCACCACGTTATAGGCTTTATCGGTCGGCGGTGCAGAGGCCAGCCAGAACGGGTTCGGGGACTTGATGCCGCAGAAATCGATGCTCAGGTCGGCCATGCTGCCTCCGCTTTGGATAGGATATCGTGATGAATGGCCAGCGCGGCCAGTTTGCCGTGCTGGACCGCCTGCACCGTCAGGTCCTGCCCCGGCGCGACGCAATCGCCGCCCGCGTACACGCCCGGCAGCGCGGTACGGAAGCCGTCGTCGACCAGGATCTTGTCGCTGCGTTCGATTTCCCGCGCCAGCGGATCGGTCAGCGCCGCCAGTCCCATGCTCTGGCCGATGGCCTTGAACACGGCGTCGGCGGCGATCTCGATGATGCCGCCGGTGCTCACCAGGCGCCCGTCCTGCAGGCGGGTCTCTTCGAAGCGCATGCCGCGCACGCGGCCGGCATCGTCGAGCAGCACTTCGAGCGGCGCGGCCCAGGTGCGCATGCGCACGAAATGGGCCTTGGCGATGTCGATCTCGTGGCCGGTCGCGCTCATCGCCTCGAAGCCGCGGCGGTAGACCAGCGTGACCTCCTCCGCGCCCAGGCGCTTGAGCTGGACCGCCATGTCGATCGCGGTATTGCCGGCGCCGATCACGATGGCGCGGCGCGGCACCGGTAGTGCAGAGAGGTCTTCGGCCTGGCGCAGCGTGGCGATGTAATCGACCGCCGCCATCAGGCCGGGCGCGTTCTCGCCCGTCAGGCCCAGCTCGCGGCTGACCGCCAGGCCAAGGCCGAGGAAGACCGCGTCGTAGCGCGTATGCAGCTCGGCCAGCTGCAGGTTGACGCCCAGCGCGCGGCCGTACTGGATCTCGATCCCGCCGATGGAAAGCAGAAACTCGACCTCCTTCTGCGCGAAGTCGCCCGGCAGCTTGTACTTGGCGATGCCGTATTCGTTCAGGCCGCCGGCTTTTTCGCGCGCCTCGAACACGACCACGTCGTGGCCCAGCATCGCCAGCCGGTGCGCGCAGGACAGGCCGGCGGGACCGGCGCCGACCACGGCGATGGTTTTGTCGGTGCTTGGCCCTCGCTTGAACGGGTGGCCGTCGAACTGCGCGTTGTCGATCGCGTGGCGCTGCAGCAGGCCGATCTTGACCGGCTGGCCCTCGGCATCGTTGTTGCGCACGCAGGCATCCTCGCACAGGATCTCGGTCGGGCACACGCGGGCGCAGCTGCCGCCGAAGATGTTCGCCTGCAGGATGGTGGTGGCGGCGCCGTCGACGTTGTGGTCGTGGATGTTGCGGATGAAGCTGGCGACGTCGATGCCGGTCGGGCAGGCGCGCGTGCAGGGGGCGTCGTAGCAGTAGAGGCAGCGCGCGCTTTCGATGGCGGCCTGGCGCGCGGTGAGCGGTGGGGCGAGGTCGGTGAAGCGTTCGGACAATGCGGCGTGCGTGCTGCCTGCCACGGGCAGGTAGTGAAGTGACTCGATCATGTGCATCCCTTTGCTTTTATATCGGACGGATACTCAAGACCGTCATTCCCGCGAAGGCGGGAATCCAAGTTGTACGCGTTTCGACTGCTCGTCGAACTTGGGTCCCCGCCTGCGCGGGGACGACGGTGGTGCTTACTTCATCTGCGGGAATGCAAATTCCACGCCAGCACTCGCCGTGTTAGGCCAGCGCTGCATGACCGCCTTGTGCCGCGTATAGAACCGCACCCCTTCCGGTCCATACGCATGGTGGTCGCCGAACAAACTCTTCTTCCAGCCGCCGAAACTGTTGAAGGCCATCGGCACCGGAAGCGGCACGTTCACGCCCACCATGCCGACCTGGACCTGGCGCACGAACTCGCGCGCCACGCCGCCATCGCGGGTGAACACGGCGACGCCGTTGCCGTACTCGTTGGCGTTGATCAGCTCCAGCGCGCTGCCGACGTCCGGCATGCGCACCACGCACAGCACCGGGCCGAAGATCTCTTCCCTGTAGATGCTCATGTCGGGGCGCACGTGGTCGAACAGGGTGCCGCCCACGAAGAAGCCTTCCTCGCGCCCGGCCACGCGGTAGCCGCGGCCATCGACCACCAGGGTCGCGCCCTGCTCGACGCCTTCGCCGATCAGTTTTTCGATGCGCTGCTTGGCCGCCAGCGTGACCACCGGCCCCATTTCGGCGCCCTGCTCCATGCCGTCGCCCACTTTCAGTGCAGCGGTGCGTTCGGCCAGGCGCGCCACCAGTGCATCGCCGGCATCGCCCACCGCCACCGCCACCGAGATCGCCATGCAGCGCTCGCCGGCCGAGCCGTAGGCCGCGCCGATCAGGGCGTCCACCGCCATGTCCATGTCGGCGTCCGGCATCACGACCATGTGGTTCTTGGCGCCGCCCAGCGCCTGCACGCGCTTGCCGGCCGCGCTGCCGCGGGCGTAGATGTATTCGGCGATCGGGGTCGAGCCGACGAAGCTCAGCGCCTGCACGTCCGGATGGTCGAGCAGCGCGTCGACAGCCAGCTTGTCGCCCTGGACCACGTTGAACACGCCGTCCGGCAGCCCGGCTTCCTTCAGCAGGCGCGCATGCAGCAGCGACGCCGACGGGTCGCGCTCGGAGGGTTTCAGGACAAAAGTATTGCCGCAGGCGATGGCGACCGGGAACATCCACATCGGCACCATCACCGGGAAGTTGAAGGGCGTGATGCCGGCGACCACGCCGAGCGGCTGGCGCATCGACCAGGCGTCGATGCCGCGCGCGATCTGGTCGGTGAATTCGCCCTTCAGCATCTGCGGGATGCCGACCGCGAACTCGACCACCTCGATGCCGCGCGCGACCTCGCCTTGCGCATCGGCGAAGGTCTTGCCGTGCTCGCGCGTGACCATGGCGGCGAAGTCGTCGACGTGCTGCTGGCACAGCTGCAGGTATTTGAAGAGCACGCGCGCACGTGCCAGCGGCGGGGTCGCGGCCCAGGCCGGGAAAGCCGCATGGGCCGCTGCCACGGCCGCATCGACGTCTTCCGGCGAGGCCAGCGCCACGCGCGCGCAGGGCTGGCCCAGCGCCGGGTTGTAGACATCGGCGTGGCGGCCTGAGCTGCCTTCGACCTCGCGGCCGCCGATGTAGTGTTGGATCGTCTCGTTCATGATGTCCTTGATGCTTTGTTCAGTCCAGGTTGCGGAGTACGTCGGCCAGTTTGCCGAACAGCTCGTCGATGTGTTTTTTCTCGAGCACCAGCGGGGGCGACAGCGCGATGATATCGCCCGTCACCCGGATCAGGATGCCGTCGGCGAAGGCCTTCTTGAAGGCGGCAAAGGCGCGCGCCCCCGGCTTGCCGGCGATCGGCTCCAGCTCGATGCCGGCCACCAGGCCGATGGTGCGGATGTCGATCACGTGCGGCAGCCCGCGCAGCGAGTGCACCGCGTCTTCCCAGTAGGGCTGGATCGCTTTGGCGTTTTCCAGCACGCCCTGCTCCTTGAACACCTCCAGCGTGGCGAGGCCGGCCGCGCAGGCCAGCGGGTGGCCGGAATAGGTGTAGCCGTGCGCCAGCTCGATGCCAGGCGGCGCGTCCATGAAGGCGTCGTGGATGAACTGCTTCGAGAACACCGCACCCATCGGCACCGTGCCGTTGGTGATGCCTTTCGCGGTGGTGATCATGTCCGGCTCGACGTCGAAATAGTCGGCGGCGAAGGGCGTGGTCAGGCGGCCGAAGCCGGTGATGACCTCGTCGAAGATCAGCAGGATGCCGTGCTTGCTGGTGATCTCGCGCAGGCGCTTCAGGTAACCCTTGGGCGGCACCAGCACGCCGGTGGAACCCGACACCGGCTCGATGATGACGGCGGCGATGGTCGACGGGTCGTGCAGCGCGACGATGCGTTCCAGCTCGTCGGCCAGCTCGACGCCGAAGTCCGGCTCGCCGCGCGAGAACGCGTTTTTGAGGAGGTTGTGCGTGTGCGGCAGGTGGTCCACGCCCGGCAGCAGCGGGCCGAAGTTCTTGCGGTTGGGGCCGATGCCGCCCACCGACAGGCCGCCGAAGCCGACGCCGTGGTAGCCGCGCTCGCGGCCGATCAGGCGGGTGCGGCCGCCCTCGCCACGCGCCTTGTGGTAGGCCAGCGCGATCTTCAGCGCCGTGTCGACCGCTTCCGAACCGGAGTTGGTATAGAACACGTGGCCGAACTTGTGGTCCGTGTATTCCATCAATTGCTCGGCCAGGTCGAACGCGGCCGGGTGGCCCATCTGGAAGGTCGGCGCGAAGTCGAGCTGGCCGACCATTTCGCTGACCGCGGCGACGATCTTCGGCTGCGCATGCCCGCAGGGCACGCACCAGAGACCGGCGGTACCGTCGAGGATGGCATTGCCGTCGACGTCCTTGTAGTACATGCCTTCCGCCGAAACCAGCAGGCGGGGATGGGCCTTGAAATCGCGGTTGTTCGTGAATGGCATCCAGAACGACGACATCGATTGCGGCTTGGACTCGTTCATCTGTCTCTCTCCCTGAGGTCGGCCAAAAGATTTACCAGTTGGCAAAATCATCGTGCAATAATAGTCAGCAAGACAAGGTCGGCACATATACACAACCGGCGAAATCGGCCAACCGTACTGGTAGCATAGCCTGTACAGTTGCCGATGGCGCACCGGAAGGAGCTACGCAGTGGCAAACTCGATGGCTGTATCTGGGGAACACGTGCGAGAAGTCCTGGACAGGGAAACCGCCGCTTGGCCGGTGCTGGCCATCGACCGCCAGCGCCGCGGCAGCCTGGTCGACCAGATCGTCGAGGCGATCATCGGGATGGTAAATCGGCGCGAACTACGCGTCGGTACCAAAATGCCATCGGTTCGACAATTCGCAAAAGTGAACGGCGTCAGCACCTTCACCGTCGTCGAGTCGTATGACCGCCTGTTGCACCTGGGCGTGCTGTCTTCGCGCCGCGGTTCCGGTTTCTTCGTCGCCCGCTGCGCGCTTGATGCGCCCCAGCCCGCCTGCGCGCCTGCCGCGGCGTCCGCCGCACCAGTCGACGCCCTCACCCCCGACCTGTATTCCGGCCAGTCCGATGCGCTGCCGGTCGGCGCCGGCTGGCTGCCGCCCGAGTGGTATGGCGAATCGACCATCCTCGACGCCGTGCGCCACGCGATGAAGATCCCGGCCGGCCGCCTGCGCGGCTACGGCCATCCGCTCGGCTTTCCCTCGCTGCGGCAGCACCTGTCGAAGACGCTGTCCGACGAACTGTGCGCGGTCGAGCCGGAACAGATCCTGCTGACCCATGGCGCGACCCACGCCTTCGACCTGGTGCTGCGCACGCTGACGCGACCCGGCGACGTGGTGTTCGTCGAGGACCCCGGTTACAGCAACCTGCTGGCCCTGGTGCGCCACCACGGCTGCGTCCCGGTCGGCATCCCGCGCGGCGCGGCTGGCCTGGACATGGAAGCGCTGGCACGCGAAGCGGCCGCGCACCACCCCAAGCTCATGTTCGTCAACACGGTGCTGCAGAATCCCCTCGGCACATCGCTGTCGCAGGCCCAGGCGCACCGCCTGCTGGCGCTGGCCGAGCAGTACGACTTCTGGCTGGTCGAGGACGACATCTACCGCGAACTCGCCAGTGCCGGCGAAGCCTCGCTGGCGGCGATGGACGGCCTGCGCCGCGTGATCCGCATCGGCAGTTTTTCGAAGACCCTGTCGCCGGTGCTGCGGGTCGGCTCGATCTGCGCCTCCGCTTCCTTGATGCCGGAACTGGTGCGCGTCAAGATGCTGACCGGGCTGACGACCTCCGAAGTCAACGAGCGCGCCGTGTTCGACGCCGTCAGCAATCGCGCCTATCGGCGCCAGGTCGAGCGCCTGGTCCAGCAGCTGTTCGATGCCGGCGAGCGCGCCCAGGAGCGCCTGCTGGAAGCCGGCCTGCAGCCGCTGGCGCGCCCGCGCGGCGGCATGTTCGTCAGCGCCGGCTGGCCCCTGCCGGCGACGCCGGAGAAGAACGGACGCAGCATCGCCGACCAGGCCCTGCGCGCCGGCATCCTGCTCGCGCCCGGCGAATTCTTCAGCCTACGGGCGCCGCACACGCCCTGGTTCCGCTTCAACGTCGCCTACGCCGCCGAACCGCAACTGCTGGCCTTCCTTCGCACCTGCCTCTGACACCATCGCCATGACCACACTCAACGAGACCACCATGGAACCCGCCGGCGCCACCCTGCCCGGCAAGCGCGTCCAGCATCGCGAAGACGTCGAGAAGACGATCCTGGGCGAAGCCGTGCGCCTGTTCGCCGAGCGCGGCTTCGAAGGCACGACGATCCAGGAAGTGGCCGAGCGCGCCCGGCTGTCGAAGCAGAACCTGATGTACTACTTCGCGACCAAGCAGGCGCTGTACAAGCGCGTGCTCGACGACGTGCTGGACGACTGGCTGGCGCGCATGGCCAGCCTGGCCGACCCCAGCCAGGACCCGGCCGACGTGCTGCGCGCCTATGTGTCGGCCAAGCTGCGCTTCTCGCGCGAACAGCCGCTGGCCTCGCGCGTGTATGCGATGGAAGTGATCGGCGGCGCCAAGGTATACGGCGAACAGATCCGCCACCGCGTGGTGCCGCTGCTGCGCCAGGACATCGCCGTGTTCGAGCGCTGGATCGCCGATGGCCGCATCGCGCCGGTCAACGCCACGCACCTGCTGTTCGCGGTGTGGGCGATGACGCAGTCGTATGCGGACTTTTCGGTGCAGATGACGCTGGTGCTGGACCGCGGCGCGCTGACGGCCCAGGACTTCGAGGAAGCCGAGCGCGTGATCACAGCAATGGTACTATCGCTGACTAACCAAGGAGCCTGAAATGCAGGACGTCGTCCTCACCACCCCACGCCTGAAACTGCGCCCGATGGTCGAGGGCGATATTCCCGCCCACTTTGCCCTGTTCGCCGACCCGGAAGTGGCGCGCTACTGGAGCCGCGAGCCCTGGACGGACATGACCCAGGCCGAGGAATCGATCCGCGCCATCATCGCCGCCCGCGAAGACGGCAGCGAAGTCCGCTTCGGCATCGAACTGCTGTCCAGCGGCGAATTGATCGGCAACGTGGGCCTGCACCACTTCTTCGGCCAGAACCGCCGCTGCGAGATCGGCTATGCCCTCGTCAGCAAGGTGTGGAACCAGGGCTATGCAACCGAAGCCCTGCGCGCCGCCATCCAGCACGGCTTCGACGCGCTGGACCTGAACCGCATCGAAGCCGACATCGACCCGCGCAATATCGGCTCCGGCCGGGTGCTGGAAAAGCTCGGCTTCCGGAAGGAAGGCTACATGCCCGAGCGCTGGTTGGTGTTCGGCGAGTTTGCCGATACGGTCAACTACGGGCTGCTGCGCCGTTACTGGGAAGCTTGAGTGGTCCGGCTGGCCGGATTCATCCAGACCAGATTCCAGAGGTGGCCATCCAGGTCCTCGAAGCCCTGGCTGACCATGAAGCCCTCGTCCTCCAGCGGATGCGGCGTGCGGCCGCCGGCGGCGACCGCCTTCTCGACCAGGCTGGCCACTTCTTCGCGGCTGTCGCAGGTCAGGCAGATGACGATCTCGTTGGCTTCCTTCGCCTGCGCGACCGGCTTGCCGGTCAGGGACTGGAAGAAGTCCTCGCTAGTGAGCATGGCCTGGATGCTGCCCTCCTCGATGATCATCATCGCCGCGCGCTCGTTCGAGAACTGCGGATTGAAAGTGAAGCCCAGGCTGGAAAAGAAGGCCTTCGATTTTTCCACGTCCTTGACCGCCAGGTTGAAAATGACTTGCTTGCTCATGGCATCTCCTCGTTGTTTTGGTTAAGTTGATTAAGCCTGCGGGGCCATCCAGACGAGTTCCCAGATGTGGCCATCCAAGTCTTCGAAGGCGTGCGCGTACATGAAACCGTGGTCCTGGGCCGCGCGCGGCGTGCGCCCACCCGCAGCGACCGCCCTGGCCACCAAATCATCCACCTCGTCCCGGCTCTCGCAGCTCAGGCAGACCAGCACCTCGGTCGCCTCCTTCGCCTGCACGATGGGCTTGTCGATGAAGGTCTTGAAGAAGGGTTCCGTCAGCAGCATCGCATAGATGCTGCCTTCGGCGATGACCATGCAGGCCCCGCTGTCGTTGCTGAATTGCGGATTGAAGCTGTAACCGAGCGCACTGAAGAAAGCTTTCGACTTGTCCAGGTCCTTGACCGGCAGGTTAACGAAGATCTGTTTGTTCATGACATCCCCATGTTGAAAAGTGAGTGCAAAACCGCACACCATTTCGACGACGAACGATCATGAACGAAATCGACAAGCATTTGAAAAAAAATTTTTACCAGACCGCTTCCGTGTTGCGCCACGCCGGCAGGGCTTGCACGCGCTCGCACCAGGCCAGCAGGTGCGGATAGTCGTCCAGCGGCAGGCGCGCCCGCTCGCGGTACATCAGCGGCGCCGCCACGGCATAGTCGGCCAGGGTCACGCCGTCCCACACCAGCCAGCGGCGCGTCGCCAGGTGCTTGTCCAGCACGGCGGCGGCGCGCGCCAGTTCGCTCGTTCCGCGCGCCACCTCGTTGGCATCCGCGTCTTCGCCGGTGACCATCTTCTTCCACAGCCGCTGCCAGCAGATCACGCCGATCGCTGGGGCGAAGTGCTGGCAGGCCCAGAACATCCAGCGGTTGACGTCGGCGCGCGCCAGCGGATCGGTCGGATACACCGTCTGCCCCGGCTGGCTGTCGGCCAGATACTGCATGATGGCGCAGGATTCCCACAGCACGAAACCGTCGTCGACCAGGACCGGGATCTTGTTGTTGTCGTTGACTTCGGCGAGCCGTCGGCGGTCGGCCTCGTTCATCAGATTGACCTCGACCAGGTCGAGCCGGATGCCGAGGTGCTCGGCCGCCAGCAGCACGCGGCGGGCGTTGGACGAAATCGGGTGGTAGTAGAGCTGCATTGCCGTCTCCTTTCAGGTTGAGAATGCGGCAATGTTAATGAAGACTTATGACAAATCCTGTCAGGAGTGGTCGGGAATATCGTACATGGCGCGCCAGGTCTTGAGCAGCGCATGGCGCGGCGTCGGATAGCGTTCCTTGCCCAGTTCGGCCTGGACGATGCGGTCGATGCGGAAGTGGCGGATCGCATCGCGCAGCTCGCACCAGGCGGCCATCACACGGCGCTCCTGGAAGTAGGCCAGCGCAAACGGCCACACCACCCGTTCCGAGGCGGCGTCCTTTTCGTCGCGGTAGGCGATGCGCAGCTTGCACTGGCGGCGGATCGCTTCGCGCGCCGGCTGCACGAAGGGATCCGGCGCCGTGGATTGCGGCCCGGCCGGCACCCACAGGCTGGTCTCGGCCATGTGGTCGCGCAGGTCGCGCGGGGTGGCGGTGGCGATCTTGGCCAAGGCGCGTGCGGCGGCCTCGCTCAGGGCCGCGTCGCCCTGGTGCCGCACCCAGCGCGCACCCAGCACCAGCGCCTCCAGCTCGTCGGCGTCGAACATCAGTGGCGGCAGGAAGAAGCCGCTGCGCAGCACGTAGCCGACGCCGGCCGAGCCGTCGACCGGCGCGCCGAGCTGGGCCAGGGTCTGGATGTCGCGGTAGATGGTGCGCTCGGACACGCCGAGCTGTTCGGCCAGCTGAAAGGCCGTCACCGGGCGGCGCTTGCCGCGCAGGGCGTCCATCAGTTGGAACAGGCGGCCGGTGCGGGTCATGGGTGTCGATTCTTCAGTTCGTCCTGACGGTGGAGACACCGTTGTCCGGCCGCATCACGGGGCTTTTCGCGTGTTCCACGCACTTGAACGTAATCGATGCCCCGCCAAAGCGCACCCCAGGAATATTTTGTGTGACCGATTGCGTTACCAGCTCGAACTCTTTGTTCATGGTCCCGCAAAACTGGTTTCCTTCCACGATCAGCGCACCAGCCACAGCGGAAACGTCACCGAACATACCGGCGGTATTGGTTTTCGATGCGTAGTACGTATCGGCGCCGATTTTTGCCGGCGCAGTGCTGGCACAGCCAGAAACGGCAGTAGCAAAAAGGATAAACGGGATTTTTTTCATATGCGGAGTTCAGTATTCAGTGGCATGGCAGGTTGCATAATTGCAATTTTAAATCTCCCTGACAACGGCGTCTATGCGTAGATTCGCGTCCATTTATCCGTTCTCCAAACCAGTCATCCCATGTTTTCCGCATTTCGTCGGAGCATGCTGGAACCCTGCCCGTGCCGGGACTAAAGTGACTCCATCGAACGAACACCAAAGGAGTGCCGAACCATGAAAAGCGCCAACTTCAAAACCTTCTGCGACAGCATGGAAGACGTCGCCCGCGACATCGTGCGCGCCTGCCGCCGCGGCGCCCGCACTATCGCCGCCATGCCCTGGCCGGCCATGCTGGTCTGCTGTATCCTGCTGGCGTTCGTCATCAGCATCCTGCCGCTGGCCCTGTTCCTGTTCGTGCTGTTCATGGGCGTCAAGATCGTCGCCGGCGCCTTCGTCATCGACCGCCGCCGCACGGTGCGCGAGCAATAAGGAGCCTGTACCATGCGCGCCAGCCAGATCAACCACGGCCTCGATTTCATGCGCGACGCCTTCAACGAAGCCAGCAAGCTGTGGTGGCGCTTCTTCGACTGGCTCGCGGTGGTCGAGTGGCGCCAGCTGTTCCTGACCTGGTTCCTGGCGATCGTGTTCTGCATCATCCTGAACATGCCCGAGCCGGCCTTCTGGTATGTGCTGATCTCCTTCGGCGTGAAGGTGCTGGCCGGCGGCAAGCGCAGAGCCGAGCTGGTGGCGAAGGAAGCGACCATGCAGGCCAACGTCGCCACGCTCGAGCGGCGGCTGATGGAAGCACAGATGGCGGCGTTGCAGGCCCAGGTCGAGCCGCACTTCCTGTTCAATACCCTGGCCCTGATCGGCCAGCTGATCGAAACCGATGCGCAAGAGGCTGCGCGCGTGCATGCCCACTTGATCGAATACCTGCGCTCGACCCTGCCGCAGATGCGCGCCCGCGACGGCGGCACGCTGGGCAAGCAGGTCGAGCTGTCGAAGGCGTATTTGTCGATCATGCAGGCGCGGATGAAGGAGCGTCTCGGGGTGCGTTTCGAGGTGCCGGACTTCCTCGGCAGCGCGCCCTTCCCGCCGATGATGCTGCAGACCCTGATCGAGAATTCGATCAAGCACGGACTCGAGCCGAAGATCGCCGGCGGCACCGTCACCGTGCGTGCCTACGTCGATGGCGCCACCCTGCATGTCGAAGTCTGCGACGACGGCATCGGCATCGACCCGCATGCGGACGAGGGCATCGGCCTGGCCAACATCCGCGAACGCCTGCAACTGCTGTATGGGACGAACGCCGAACTGGTGATCCAGACCCCGCCCGCCGGCGGCGCCTGTGCCCTGATCAAGCTACCCTACAAGATGATGGAGACCGCGTGATGCCGACATTCGGGACGGATACGATGAAAGCGCCGCTGACCGCGATGATCGCCGACGACGAAGCGCCGATGCGCGACCTGCTGCGCGCGCGCCTGGCCGCCGTCTGGCCGGAACTGCGCATCGTCGCCGAGGCAGCGAACGGCATCGAGGCGGTGGCGCTCGGCGAGCAGCATCGACCCGACATCGCCTTCCTCGACATCCGCATGCCGGGGCTGAACGGCATCGAGGCTGCGCGCCGGCTCTACCAGCGCTCGCACATTGTGTTCGCCACCGCCTACGACCAGTACGCGCTGGACGCCTTCGAACAGGGCGCGCTCGATTACCTGCTGAAACCGGTGAGCGCCGAGCGCCTGGCCACGACCTGCGCACGCCTGCAAGCGCAACTGAAAGCGCGGATGAAGACCCCCTTCCCCGTCCAGCCGGACATCGGCCAGCAGCTGGCGAAGCTGACCTCCCTGCTGGAAAACAAGGGCCAGGAAAAGCCGAAGACCGGCTATCTGCGCTGGATCCAGGCCCAGGTCGGCGCCAGCCTGCGCATGGTGAGCACGCGCGAAGTGCTATTCTTCCAGTCGGACGAAAAGTACACGCGGGTGCAGACGGCCAGCGCCGAATTCCTGATCCGGAAAACGCTGAAGGAGCTGGCCGAGGAACTCGATCCGGACGAGTTCTGGCGCATCCACCGCTCGACCCTGGTGCGCGTGGACGCCATCGGCGAAGTCGCGCGCGACCTGCGCGGCCGTCACATGCTCAGGCTGCGTGGCCATCCGTTCGAGCTTGAAGTGAGCCGTAATCACACCTACCTGTTCCAGCAGATGTAATCATCCATAGACCAAGGAGCCGCCATGCCGTCGATCGCCATCCCCTGCCTGCGCTACCGCGACACGCCCGCCGCCATCGACTGGCTGTGCGAGGTCTTCGGCTTCGAATGCCAGCTGACGGTGCCTGGCGCCGGCGGCGCCATCGCCCACGCCCAGCTCACGCTGGACGGCGGCATGATCATGCTGGGCTCGGTCAGCAGCGAAGGGGAATATGGCCGGCTGCTGGCCCAGCCGGACGAAATCGGCGGCCGCGAGACCCAGACCGTTTATCTGCAGGTCGAGGACGCCGACCGCGTGTGCGAGCGCGCGCGCAATGCCGGCGCGGTCATCCTGCAGGAGCCGGCCAACACCGAATTCGGCAGCCGCGGCTTCCTGTGCCGCGACCGCGAAGGCCATGTCTGGAATGTCGGGACCTACGACCCCTGGCAGGTCACGCAGTTTCTCGACCAATCCTGATCGGCCGCTCGCATCAGCCGAACAGCCCTTCGTCGGACCCGTCGCCGTCGAAGAAACCGCCGCTGCTGTCCAGACCGCCACCATCGTCGAGGCCGCTATCGAACAGGCCTTCCGAGGCGACGTCGCCCCCGCCGCTGTCGAGCAGATTATTGCCCGAGCCGCTGTGGAAGGACTGGCCGATGTCGCCCAGGCCGGCCTGGTCGGCCAGGCCGCTGCCCGACTGGTCGCTGAACAAATTGTTGCTCGAGTCATTGCTGTTCAACAGGTGATTCCCGCCGCCTTGGTCATGGTTATGGAACATGTTGTCCAGGCCATGGAACAGGAAATTACCGGCCGCGACGCCGGCCGCCGTTGCCGCGATCGAGCCCAGCAGGCCACCGCCGCCGCCCAGGAAGCCGCCACCCGAGCGCGAGCCGAACATGCCGCCCATCATCGACGGCTGCTGGTACTGCGGCTGGTATGGCGGCGGATAGTCGCGCGGGTCGCGCTGATACTCGCGGCGTTCCTGCTGCATCGGCACATTGGCCGGACGCGAGCCGCCGCTGTTGCCCCAGTCGTTGGCGTCGAGGAAGCGCCTGTCGTTTTGCTGGAAGCTGCGCAGCTGGTTCTGCAATTGCGCGATCTGGTCCTTGGCATTGTTCAGCGCCTGCTCCTGCAGCAGCGAGCGCTGCACCAGCAGGTAGGCGGCGTCGGGCTGCTGGGCGACCGCGCGCTGGATCAGCGCATCGGCCTCGGGGTCCTTCTGGATACCCCGCGCCTGGATCAGCTGGCTCAGGAAATCGTGCAGCATCTGTGAATCTTGCGGGCTCATGGCATTGCCTCCTCAATTGATATCCGGATAAGACACCATGTTGAGGGTGTGGGCAGATTTTCAAGGCGAGACGCATACGTACAGTTGCAGGACACATCGTGCAAACCTTATAATTCGCCGAGGAAACACTGAAATCACGGATGCGTATATCTAAGCGGGATTTTCCGGACAAATGGCGACATATTTCCGACAATCACCGTATTGATTCATAACACATGCATATAATAGCTTTCTGAAGTGCTGCGCCTTGAATACCCAAAATAGTATCCCGACTTTTATTATCAGCCTCCCCAAAGATGCGCATCGCCGCGAACAGTTGGGCAAGCAACTGCAGGATCTGGCGTTGCCGTTTTCCGTCATCCAGGCTGTTCACGGCAAATCCCTGTCGAGCGAAGAGCTGGATGCTTCCTACGACCGCGACAAGGCGATTGCGCTATTCAACCGTGAATTGTCCAAAGGGGAAATTGGCTGTGCACTCAGCCATTTGAGCATTTACAGGAAGATGGTCGAAGAGGATATTCCTTACGCGCTGATCCTGGAAGACGATGCCAGGATTCTCGATGAGGACTTACCGGCGACGCTGTCGAAACTGGCGCAATGCCATGCTGCGCAGGCGCCCGTCGCCGTGCTGCTGAACCATGTGATGCGCTATGACGGCAGTACGAAAATCCAGCTCGACGACAGCCGTTGCCTCTACGAAGCCTACCGCGGCGTGAATGCGCACGCTTATTTCATCACGAAAGCGGCTGCGGAAATTTTGGTGCGGAATTTATATCCGGTGTATGTGGTGGCGGATAAATGGGAGTATTTCCAGGAGCAATACTTTCCAGTGACAGCCATGGTCCCCTACCCGATCGGTCTGGCGCCCGTCTGTCTTTCTTCCAGCATCGATGCGATGGGAAAACGGGTCAAGAAAATCGGCAACGGTCGTAATTACAAATATTACCTGAGGAAGTATCTGAACCAGTTGAAGTTTCTGATCATGTCGCGTCCTTTCATTCGCCTGGAACACCAGCGCGTGCACGAACTCGACTCGCAGCCCTTCCAATAAACCTGGTCGAACCCCAGTTGCCGCCGTTTTCCGATATGCGAAAACGGCGGTTTTTTTTATGCTGTTTACTTCTGCAGATCCCAACCGCCGAAAGCGTTCGGCAGCTGCGCGGCAGCGGTGGTTTCCATCAGGTCGCCCTTCAGGTTGGTCAACACCACCGGCAGTTCGTTCCCACCCAGTTCCAGCACCACCTGGCGGCAGGCGCCGCAAGGAGCGATCGGACCATCGGTGTCGCCGATCACGGCCAGGGCTGTGAAGTCGCCCGGCTTGTAGCCGCTGGCGATGGCCGAGAAAAAGGCCGTGCGCTCGGCACAATTGCACAGGCCGTAGGAAGCGTTTTCGACGTTGCAGCCGCGGAAGATGCGGCCGTCCTTGCATTCCAGCGCGGCACCTACCTTGAACTTCGAGTAGGGGGTGTAGGCCAGTTCGCGTGCGGCGCGGGCCTCTTCGATGAGTTTTTCGTATTTCATGGGAACTCCAAATGACCGTCGTCCCCGCGAAGGCGGGGATCCAAGTTCTGCATGCGCTGTCGAAACGCATCGAACTTGGGTTCCCGCCTTCGCGGGAACGACGACGGTATTTACGGACGGATCGTCTTGTAGATCATCGGCTGCGCAACCGGCGCTTCGGCGGCGATGCGATAGGCCGCCTGCACCTGGCGCACCGCCTGCTCGGCGGCTTCCTGGGTGCGCGCGTGGACCATGGCGATCGGCTGGCCGGCTTCGACCTTGTCGCCCAGTTCGACCAGGTCGGTCAGGCCGACGGCGAAGTCGATCGGGTCTTGCGGACGCACGCGGCCGCCGCCCAGCGCGACCACCGCCAGGCCCAGGCCGCGGCAGTCGGTCGACCAGGCGTAGCCCGATTCCAGCGCCGGCACCGGCACCAGGATCGGCGCCTTGGCCAGGTGGGCATCCGGCTTGTCCATCAGGTCGGCCGGGCCGCCCAGGGCGGTCACCATGCGCGCGAAGCGCTCGGCGGCTTCGCCCGAATCGAGCGCGTGCTGCAGCCTGGCGTTGGCTTCTTCGTGGTTCGCGGCCAGGCCGGAGATGACCAGCATCTCGGCGCACAGCGCCATCGTGACTTCGTGCAGGCGTGCCGGACGCGATTTGCCGGTCAGGTAGTCGATCGCGACGCGCACTTCGACGGCGTTACCGGCCGCCGGGCACAGCGACTCGTTCATGCCGGTCAGGATCGCCGAGGTCTTGGTGCCGGCACCGTTGCCGACCTTGACGATCGACTCGGCCAGCTCGACCGATTTTTCGTAGGTCGGCATGAAGGCGCCGCTGCCTGCCTTGACGTCCATGACCAGCGCGTCCAGGCCCGCCGACAGCTTCTTCGACAGGATCGAACCGGTGATCATCGCCACCGATTCCACGGTGGCCGTGGTGTCGCGGATGCTGTAGAAGCGCTTGTCGGCCGGCGCCAGCTGGGCGGTCTGGCCGATGATGGCGACGCCGACTTCCTTGACGATCTTGCGGAACAGTTCCGGCTCGGGCACGGTGCTGTAGCCCGGGATCGAATCGAACTTGTCCAGGGTGCCGCCGGTGTGGCCCAGGCCGCGGCCCGAGATCATCGGCACGAAGCCGCCGCAGGCCGCGATCATCGGGCCGAGCATGAGGGAGACGACGTCGCCGACGCCGCCGGTCGAGTGCTTGTCGACCACCGGACCCGGCAGATCCAGCGATTTCCATTCCAGCACCTGGCCGGAATCGCGCATCGCCAGCGTGAAGGCGACGCGTTCGTCCATGCTCATGTCGTTGAAGTAGACGGCCATCGCCAGCGCTGCGATCTGGCCTTCGGTGACTTCACCGTTGGGGATGCCGCGCACGAAGAACTGGATCTCTTCCTTGGTCAGGGTGCCGCCGTCGCGCTTTTTGCGGACGATTTCTTGGGGGAGGAACATGGTGCTTCCTTAAATGTAATCTTCAAAACGTCATTCCCGCGCACGCGGGAATCCATACGTCGTGTGCCTGGAGGCTCAGTATGGATTCCCGCCTTCGCGGGAATGACGGTATATCAAGCCGACAGGTACTTATACGCCGTACGGAATCCAGACGTTTTTGACTTGCGACGCATGCTGCAGCACAGTCTTGCCGCAAGCCTGCTTCGCATCGAACCAGTCGCGGCCTTTCGCGCCTCCGGTCCAGGTGCGCTTCAGCGACTCGGCGGACAGGCGCTCGACTTCGGCGCAGCCCTCGGCGGAACCATCGTGGCGCCACACGGCATCGACGTCGAAGTGCGAAGCCAGCGTGCGTGCCAGTTCGTCGGCCGAACCGGTGACGATGTTCAGCGCGCCGCCCGGCAGGTCCGAGGTGTCCAGCACCTGGTACAGGTCCAGCGCCGACAGCGGATGCGCTTCCGACGGCACGGCGATCACGCGGTTGCCCAGCGCCAGGGCCGGGGCCACCAGCGAGATGAAGCCCAGCAGCGGGTTCTCGTTCGGGCAGATGATGCCGATCACGCCGACCGGTTCGTTCAGCGCCACGGTGATGCCGTGCATCGGCGGCTGGTGCGCCAGGCCGTCGTACTTGTCGGCCCATGCGGCCCAGTAGAACAGGCGCTCGATCGATGCAGCGACTTCCGCAGCGGCGTTCTTCGAACCGGTCTGCTGGGCGATGCGGGTGGCGAATTCGTCGGCGCGCACGGCCAGGTTCTCGGCGATGTAGTACAGGACCTGGGCGCGGTTGTGCGCGGTGGCCTTGGACCAGCCGGCCGCCTTGTGCGCGGCTTCGACGGCGTTGCGGATGTCCTTGCGGTTACCCTCGGCGATGTCGGCCAGGAAGCTGCCGTTGGCGCCGGCGATGGCGCGGCTGTAGGCGCCGTCCGGGCGGGCCTGCTTGCCGCCGATGTAGAGCTTGGCGGTGCGGTCGACGGCGAACGGATTGCCCTCTTCCGACTGCTTGACTTTACCCTTCTCGGCGACGACCGGGGCGGCCGGGCGGCGGTCTTCCGCCAGCGGGGTCAGGTACTCGTACATGCCCTCTTTGCCGCCTTCGCGGCCGAAGCCCGATTCCTTGTAGCCGCCGAAGCCGCAGGCTGCGTCGAACTGGTTGGCGGTGTTGATCCACACCACGCCGGCCTTGATGGCGGGCGCGACGTCCAGCGCCAGGCTGATCGACTCGGTCCACACGCAGGCGGCCAGGCCATACACGGTGTTGTTGGCCAGCTGGACCGCCTCACCCGGGGTGCGGAAGCTCATCGCCACCAGCACCGGGCCGAAGATTTCGGTCTGGGCCACGGCGGCCGAGGTCGAGGCGCCGGTGATCAGGGTCGGCAGGTACCAGGAACCGGCGGCCGGCGCTTCGCAGGCCGGTTGCCAGATCTCGCAACCCTCGGCACGGGCGGCTTCGACCAGGCCGTGGATGCGCTGCTGCTGCACCGGATCGACCAGGGCGCCGATGTCGTTCGATTTATCCAGCGGCGAACCGACGCGCAGGTTCTGCATGCGCGCCTTGACCTTGGCGATGAAGCGCGGGTAGACCGATTCCTGCACCAGCAGGCGCGAGCCTGCGCAGCAGACCTGGCCCTGGTTGAACCAGATCGAGTCGACCAGGCCTTCGACGGCGGCGTCCAGGTCCGCGTCTTCGAAGACGATGAAGGGCGACTTGCCGCCCAGTTCCAGCGACAGCTTCTTGCCGGTGCCGGCGGTCGCTTTACGGATGATGCGGCCCACTTCGGTCGAGCCGGTGAAGGCCAGCTTGTCGATGCCAGGATGGTTGACGATGGCTTCGCCCACGCGGCCGTCGCCGGTGACGATGTTGACCACGCCGGCCGGCACGCCGGCCTGCTGGCAGATTTCAGCAAATAACAGCGCCGTCAGCGAGGTGAACTCGGCCGGTTTAAACACGATGGTGTTGCCCGCAGCCAGGGCCGGGGCGATTTTCCACGCCAGCATCAAGACCGGGAAGTTCCACGGCACGATCTGGCCGACCACGCCGACGGCGCGGTAGTCGGCGAATTCTTCCGACTGCAGCTGGGCCCAGCCGGCGTGATGGTAGAAGTGGCGTGCGGCCAGCGGCAGGTCGGCGTCGCGGGTTTCGCGGATGGTCTTGCCGTTGTCCAGGGTCTCGAGCACGGCGAACAGGCGCGAGTGCTTCTGCAGCAGGCGGGCGATCGCGTACAGGATCTTGGCGCGGCCGTGGCCGCCCATGGCGACCCAACCCGGCTGGGCGCGGCGTGCGGCGGCGACGGCGCGCTCGACGTCGTCGCTGGTGGCTTGCGTCACCTGCGCCAGTTCGCTGCCGTCGGCCGGGTTGAAGGAGCCGAAAGTCTCGCTGGCTTCAGTCCAGGCGTTGTCGATGAACAGGCCGAAACGGCGGCCATGCTGGTCCAGCCACGCTTGCGCTTCCTTGGTGCTTTCGGGTGCGGGACCGTAATCCATAGTCTGAAGAATCTCTTTAATTGTTGGCATGACGAATCCGTGTTCTTAAGGTTGCGCGTGGCGGTGGGCGGCCGAGTAGTAGCCGGTCACGTGGTGCTCGAGCTGGCGCTCGATGTCGGTCAGCAGGCTGGAGGCGCCGATGCGGAACAGGTGCGGCTGCAGCCACTCGTTGCCCAGCTCTTCCTTCATCACGGTCAGGTACTGCAGCGCGGATTTCGCGGTGCTGACGCCGCCGGCCGGCTTGTAGCCGACCTTGAAGCCGGTACGCTCGTAGTATTCGCGGATCGCGCGCACCATCACCAGCGACACCGGAATCGTCGCGTTGACGCCTTCCTTGCCGGTCGAGGTCTTGATGAAGTCGGCGCCCGCCATCATGCAGACCCACGAAGCCTTGGCCACGTTTTCCAGCGTGACGAGGTCGCCGGTGGCGAGAATGGCCTTGACGTGCGCTTCGCCGCAAGCCTGGCGATAAGCCACCATCTCGTCGTACAGCGCCTGCCAGTTACCGGTCAGGACGTGCTGGCGGGTGATCACGATGTCGATCTCGGTCGCGCCGGCGGCCACCGACAGCTCGATCTCGCGCAGCTTGGTTTCCATGCTCGACAGACCGGCCGGGAAGGCGGTCGACACCGCGGCGATCGGCAGACGGCCCTTCAGCACCTGCACGGCCGGGGTGATCATCTCGTGGTACACGCAGACGGCGCCGGTGGTCAACGACTCCAGGCCCAGTGCCTGCATCAGGTCGGTGCGCAGCGGACGCATCGCCTTCATGCACAGGCGCTCGACGCGGCCCGGGGTATCGTCGCCGGACAGCGTGGTCAGGTCGATGCACTGGATGGCTTTCACCAGCCAGGCCGCCTGGTAGTCCTTCTTGACGGTGCGGCGGTTCGCCAGGCTGGCGGCGCGGCGGTCGGCGGCGTTGCGATTGACCTTCAGGTGGTTGATCCAGCCCAGGTCGAGGCCGATGGCGGTATTACGTTTGAAGTCGAGGTTCGGGCTCATAACAGGGCAGTTCCGTTCGAGAGAGGTTTGACACCGAGGTGTTTGGCGAGCGTTGCGCCGATGTCGGAGAAGGTGTCGGCAACAGGCAGTTCCTGTGCGGGCGCGGCCGGGCCGAAGAACAGCATCGGGATGTGTTCGCGGGTGTGGTCCGAGCCGGGCCAGGTCGGGTCGCAGCCGTGGTCGGCGGTGATCACGACCAGGTCGCCTTCCTTCAGTTTGGCGGTGAATTCCGGCAGGCGTGCGTCGAGTTCGTGCAGCGCGTTCGCATAGCCGGCGACGTCGCGGCGGTGGCCGAAGTGCATGTCGAAGTCGACGAAGTTGACGAAGGTGAGCGACTTGTCGCCGGCGGTATCAAGCACTTCCAGCAACCGGTCGAACAGCGCCATGTTGTCGGCGCCCTTGATCAGTTGCGTGACGCCCTGCCCTGCGAAGATGTCGCTGATCTTGCCGAGGGCGATGACTTCGCCGCCGGCGTCCTTGACGTGGTCCAGCAGGGTCGGCGCGATCGGCGGTACGGCGTAGTCGTGGCGGTTGCTGGTGCGCTTGTAGTTGCCGTTGCTGCCAACGAAAGGACGCGCGATCACGCGGCCGATGTTGTAGGGCTTGACCAGTTCATACGCGGCCTCGCAGACCTCGTACAGACGCTCCAGGCCGAAGTGCTCTTCGTGCGCGGCGATCTGCAGCACCGAGTCGGCCGAGGTGTAGAGGATCGGCTTGCCGCTGGCGACATGCTCGTCGCCCAGCTCGTTGATGATGGTGGTGCCGGAGGCGTGGCAGTTGCCCAGCCAGCCCGGTACCTTGGTGAGTTCCTGCAGCTTGTCGGTCAGCTCTTGCGGGAAGCTCGGCACGGTCTTGGGGAAGTAGCCCCAGTCGAAACGCACTGGCACGCCGGCGATTTCCCAGTGGCCGCTCTGCGTGTCCTTGCCGGTCGACTGCTCGCGGGCGACGCCCCAGGCGCCGCTGAAGCCTTCGCGTTTCTCGAAGCCGGCCGGCCACTGGCCGCTGGCTTTGTGGGCGGCGGCGCCGAGGCCGATGCCTTCCAGGGTCGGCAGCGACATCGGCTTGCCTTCCTTGGCGGCCCATTCGGCGATGTGGCCGAGGGTATTGGCGCCCTGGTCGCCGTACTTGTCGGCGTCCGGCAGCGCGCCGAGGCCGAAGGAGTCAAGCAGGAGGATGAATGCGCGTGACATATAAATAATCTCTCTTTCTGCCGTCGTTCCCGCGAAGGCGGGAACCCAAGTTCGTAGAGCAGTCGAAACGCACGCAAACTTGGGTCCCCGCCTTCGCGGGGACGACGTATTAGACGTTAATGGTCGTACCCAGGCGCTCAATAAATGCATGCATCAGCGCGACCAGGTCCTTGGCCGCGATGGCCGCGTACTTCAGGGTCTGCTCGTGCGACAGCGGGAACGGGGTCAGGCCTTCGGCCAGGTTGGTGATGGCGGACATGCCGGCGACCTTCAGGCCGCAGTGGCGGGCGGCGATCACTTCCGGCACCACCGACATACCGACCATGTCGGCGCCCATGGTACGGAAAGCGCGGATCTCGGCCGCGGTTTCGAAGTGCGGACCCGGGGTCGACAGGTAGACGCCTTCGTGCACGGTGATGCCCTTCTCGGCGGCCACGGATTTCACCAGTTCGCGGGTTTCCGCGTCATAGGCGTTGGCCATGCTGAAGAAGCGCGGGCCGAAGCGGTCGTCGTTCGGGCCGGCCATCGGGCTGCCCGGCAGCAGGTTGATATGGTCGGCCAGCACGACGATGCTGCCGGCGTCGACTTCCGGACGCAGCGAACCGGCGGCATTGGTGACGAACAGCAGTTCGCAGCCGATCAGCTTCAGGGTACGGACCGCGGACGTCATCACGCTGGCGCCGTAGCCTTCATAGAAGTGGCCGCGGCCCTTCATGCAGGCGACCGGCACGCCGGCCAGGGTGCCCAGCACCAGTTCGCCGGCGTGGCCGTGCACGGTGCTGATCGGGAAGCCAGGCAGGTCGGCGTAGCTGATCGCCACCGCGTCCGTCATCTGCTCGGCCAGCACGCCGAGACCGGAGCCGAGGATGAGCGCCACACGCGGCGTGAAACCGGGCTTGCGGGCACGGATGACGTCGGCGGCTTCGAATGGGGTGTTGCTGAGCATGAATGGCTTCCTTGTGAATTGCTGGATTGAGGTGTCTTGCTGGATGGACCGGAGAGGAACTAGCTGCAGGTGTTGCACGGAAAGCGGGAGTCCGGTGCACCAAATTAGTCAAACTATGCATTATCGTGGATTGGTATGGCAAATACCAAATTTTTGCTCGATTTATATGGAGAAGGTATAAATAAGCTATCCTGAATATTCGCTTGCAGATACATCGTGCAGCAGTCTCAGCGAAAGAGCGAAATGCTTGCATTGACGCTCCACAAACAAGTGTTTAACATCACAAACAATTGTTTAAACCCCTTCCCTACCGTGACCGAGCACTCAAAAAAACAACAGCTGCTTGAGCTGATCCGCGCGAATCCCTTCATTTCGCAGCAGGAGCTGGCAACCAGCCTGGGCTTGTCGCGCTCGGCCGTCGCCGGCTATATCGCCGGCCTGATCCGCGAGCGCAAGCTGCTCGGGCGCGCCTATGTGCTGCCCGATCGCCGTCCCGTGACCTGCATCGGCGCGGCCAACCTCGACCGCAAGCTGCGCTCGCTGGCCGGCATCGCCCTGCACACCTCGAACCCGGCCAGCCAGAGCGAATCCTTCGGCGGCGTCGCGCGCAACATCGCCGAGAACCTCGCGCGCCTGGGCACGCCTGTTGCTTTATTAACTGCAACTGGCAAGGACAGCTCGGGCGCCGCCCTGCTCGCGCATGCGCAGAGCCTGGGCATCGATACCGGCGGCACGCTGCAACTGCCCGACCTGGCCAGCGGCACCTACACGGCGGTGCTGGACCAGGATGGCGAGATGGTGGTGGCGCTGGCCGACATGGCCCTGTACGACCGCCTCGACCCGGCCTTCATCGCTAGCAGCCAGACCCGGATCGCGACCAGCGCGCTGGTGGTGGCGGACCTCAACCTGCCGCTGGACACGGTGGATGCCGTGGTCGCGCAGGCGCGCCGCGCGGAAGTGCCGCTGGTGCTGGTGGCGGTGTCGGAGCCGAAGATGGCGCGCCTGCCGCAGGATCTGTCCGGCGTGCGCCTGCTGATCCTGAACCGCGGCGAACTCGCGGCGCGGGTCGGGCGCGAGCTGGCCAGCGAGACGGCGCTGGACGCGGCGATCGCCGAAGTGCGGGCCCAGGGCGCGCGCGACCTGATCGTCACGCGCGGCGCCGAGGGGGTGATGTACACGCGCGGCGGCGCCGGCGAGGACCAGATCGTGCGCCTGTACGCGCACGGCGCGGAGGTGGTCGACGTCACCGGCGCCGGCGATGCCTTCGCGGCGGCCGTGTGCTGGTCGCTGATGCAGGATGGCGATGACCTCGAACTGGCCTGCCGGCGCGGGCTGAAACTCTCGGCGCTGACGCTCGGCGTGCCGGAAACCGTGCACCCGCGGCTCGCCCCGGACACACTCATGAACACGAACACCCAGGACTGAACCATGCAAAGCTTCCTCCAGTTTTCCCCCGAAGTACAGGCCGCCCGCGCCGCCGGCAAGCCGATCGTCGCGCTCGAGTCGACCATCATCTCGCACGGCATGCCCTACCCGCAGAACGTGCAGACCGCGCGCGAAGTCGAGCAGGTGATCCGCGATGCCGGCGCGGTGCCGGCCACCATCGCCATCATCGACGGCCGCATCTGCATCGGTCTGGCCGACGAACAGCTCGAGCTGCTGGGCCAGTCGAAGGACGCGATCAAGGTCAGCCGCCGCGACCTGGCCTACGTGCTGTCGCAAAAGAAGCTCGGCGCCACGACGGTGGCCGCCACCATGATCTGCGCGAAGCTGGCCGGCATCGAAGTCTTCGTCACCGGCGGCATCGGCGGCGTGCACCGCGGCGCCGAGACCAGCTTCGACATCTCGGCCGACCTGCAGGAACTGGCGCAGACCGGCGTCGCCGTCGTCTGCGCCGGCGTGAAATCGATCCTCGACATCGGCCTGACGCTCGAATACCTCGAGACCCACGGCGTGCCGGTGGTGAGCGTGGGCCAGGCCGCCTTCCCCGCCTTTTTCACGCGCGACAGCGGTTTCAAGGCCGACTTCCAGCTCGACACCCCGGAAGAGCAGGCACGCTTCATCCGCACCAAGTGGCAGCTCGGCCTGGAGGGCGGCGTGGTGGTCAGCAACCCGGTGCCGGAAGCATCCGCGATGCAGAGCGAAGAGATCGACGCCATCATCGCCCAGGCCCTGGGCGAAGCCGACGCACAGGGCGTGAAGGGCAAGCTGGTCACACCCTTCCTGCTGGCGCGCATCAAGGAACTGACGGGCGGGCGCAGCCTCGTGACCAACATCGCGCTGGTCAAGCACAACGCCCTGGTCGGCGCCAGGCTGGCCGTGGCACTCAACGCTGAATGACACGCCCATGTCGATCGACCTGAAGCAGCTCAAATACTTCCTCGCGGTGGCCGAAGAAAAAAGCTTCAGCCGTGCCGCCGAGCGCCTGCACATCTCGCAGCCGCCGCTGTCGCAGCAGATCATGAAGCTGGAGAGCGAACTGGGGGTGCGCCTGTTCGCGCGCACCACGCGCAGCTTCGAACTGACGGTGGCCGGCAAGGCCTTCATGCAGGAGGCCACCGAGCTGCTGGCCCGCATGCGGATGGCGGTCGACACCATCCGCCAGATCGACCGCGGCGAGGTCGGACGTCTGCGCGTGGGCATCGTCGGTTCGGCGATGTGGGGCCCGATCCCCGGCCTGCTGGAGCAGTTCCAGAGCCAGTTCCCGCGCGTGACCTGGACCATCCACGAACTCGGCCCGGACGAGCAGTGGGACGCGCTGCGCGGCAAGCAGATCGACGTCGGCTTCTGGCGCGAACCCAAGCGCGACGAGGACGATCTGAAACACGCGAACCTGCGCCAGGACCTCTGCTTCCAGGAGAACTACTGCGTGGCGGTGAACGCCCAGCACCCGTTGGCACGCAAGGACAGCATCGACCTGACGGACATCGCCGGCGAGCCGCTGCTGACCCTGCACCTCGACCAGTCGGCCGAGCCGCGCTACCTGGTCCAGTGCTGCGTGAACGCCGGCTTCCAGCCGACCATCTTCCAGGAAGCGGCCGAGCCCCAGACCCTGCTGGCGATGGTGGGCGCGGGCCTGGGCGTGGCCCTGATGCCGGAAACCACCGGCCGCATCGGCTGGCCCGGCGTGCGCTTCCTGCCGATCAAGGGCAATCCGCCGTCGGCGAACCTGTACATCACCTATCCGATCCAGGACGATGCGCCGGTGGTGCGGGCGTTTTTGAAAATCGTGAATCCGGAAGGCGAGTAAGCTTACTGAAGCGCGGACTTCGGCAGGCCGAACGCGAGGTCGAACGCCCAGTTGTAGCAGAAGCTGTAGATGAGGAAGAAGACAATGAAACCTGCGTTGAGCATGCACGCCTGCAGCAGGGAGACCTCGAGCCACCAGGCGAACAGCGGTATGCCTATCAGCAGCAGGACACTTTCGTAGCCGAGCGCATGTGCAATGCGCCGCGCCAGGCTGCGTCCGCGCACCCGCTGGCGCGCCTCCCATGCCTCGAACAGCGTGTTGTAGATGAAGTTCCAAGTCATCGCGATCGCCGACGAGACGAGCGCCAGCGCGCTCGCGTGGAGGGCGCCCTGGCCAGACACCCACACCATCGCCGCGGTGATACAGGCGACCGCAATCGCCTCGTACAGCGTCACGAAGACGATTTTCCGTTTCAGGCCTTGCATGTTTCCTCCCTTGAACTCGATGGCGCTAGTCTATGCAGGGTTTACTCGTGTATAAAGTCAGCTCCTTTGAGTTTTTCTGATAGATCGTGCCCTTCTCGAGCGACAGTGTCCGGGTTTTCCTCGCCGTGCTGGATCACGGCTCCTTCTCTGCCGCCGCACGTGCGCTGGGACGGGTGCCGTCGGCCGTCAGCCTCGTGATCGCGCAACTGGAGGCCGAGCTCGATCTGCCGCTGTTCGACCGCAGCACGCGCGAACCGCGGCCGACGGACGCGGCGCGCGCCCTGGAGCCGCGGGCGCGCCATGTGGCGAGCCAGTTGCGCCAGCTCGAGGCCGACGCGCTGTCGCTGCATCGCGGGCTCGAGCGCCGCCTGCGGATATCCATCGTTCCCGAACTGGTCTCCGGCCCGTGGACCGCGCCCCTGGCCGTGCTTGCGCAGGAATTCCCTTCGCTGGAAGTGGAGGTGCTCTCGGCGCCGCAAGCCGACGCCCTGCGTCTGCTGCACGAGGGCGCCATCGACCTGGCGATGGTCTTCGAGCGCGAACGCCTGGACGAGCGCGAGACGTTCGAAGAGGTCGGCAGCGACGTGATGGTCGCCATCCTGGCGCCCGGTTTTGCGGCGCCGTTCAAGGGAACCGGCACCTTGCGCGTCGAAGACCTGCTCGACCTGCGGCAAATCGCGATGACGAGCCGGCACGGCAGCCACCACGATTCCCGCCTCATCCTGTCGCGCCATGTGTGGCGCACCGACAGCCCGCTCGCCACGCTCAACCTGGTCGAGGCCGGCCTTGGCTGGGCATTGCTGCCGCGCGCCATGGTGCAGGCGGCGATCAAGGCGGGGACGGTGCGCGAAATCGACTTCGGCAATGCCAGCAATCCCTTGAAGCTGCTGGTCGATATCGTGTGGTCGCGCGAACGTCCGCAGGGACTCGGCGCACGCCGCTTCATCGCATTGATGAAAGAGGCCGGCCGCCGCGCCTAGCGCGCTCTTACTGTCGTGGTCCGATTCCAACACGGTGCTTGTGCGGCAGCGCGTCGGGCGGCGTTTTGGTCTAGGCTTTCCTGAACAGGGAGCCGATCATGTTCAAACGTGTTCTTGCGGCCTGCGCCGCCATCTGCACCAGCGTGGCCTTGCCGGCCGTGGCCCAGGACTTCTGGCAATTCAGCTATACCGGGTTTCGCATCCAGGATACCGGGCGCTTCGAACCGGGGATCAGCTTCGACGGCGCCTTCCGCGGCAGCGATGCCGACCATGATGGCAGGCTCGAACTCGGCGAACTCGACACCTTCTGGTGGAACGGCTACAGCTATTTCGAAAATCCCTACAGCCGTTGCAACGGGGCTTACTGTTCGCTCAAGGACTTCCGCTATGAACTCGGCAGCGGCCAGCTCTACTTCGACGCCGAATGGAGCTATTCGGACGAAGCGGCGTACAGCAGCACCAAGACCCTCGCTGGCCTGAGCCATACCTTTCATGGCGAAACCGGCTTCCGCCCACCCTTCAACATCTCCACCACGGTCTACCTGTGGACCGACCAGACCCGGTTTGCGATCTCGCCGCCGCCGGTGGACGAGCCGCCGATGCTGGCCTTGCTGCCTGCCGGGCTGCTGTTTGGCGCCGCATTGTTTAGAATGCGTGCCCGATCACCTTTGAAAGCACCACGATGAAACGAACCGACCTGGCCAAGGCCGATGCCAAAAAACTGTTGAACCAGGCGGGCCCACGCGCCCTCCCCTCCGGCACGGCCGGCGCGCAGCTGCCCGACCGCCGCGAACAGCGCGAGCGCGACCGGGCGCTCGGCCTGGTGCCCTTCGCAGTCAAGCTCAATGCTGACCTGGTCAAGCAGTTGCAAGCCCTGGCGCAGGAACGCGGGGGCGATATGAATGCGCTGGTGGCAGAGCTGCTGCAAAAAGGCCTGGCCGAATAAAGCTCAATGCGTGGCGCCGCCGGCGAGCGCCACGTCGACCTCCACCGCCAGCGCCACCTCCACCGCCACCCGCAATCCCGCCACGATCTCGTCCAGCGCCATCGAAGGCGTCGGCTGCACTGGATAAGCCGCCGCCTGCTCCGGCAGGAAAGGCACGTGGATGAAGCCCGCTTTTACCGCCTTCCCGTGCGAGCGCAGGTGGTGCATCAGCGCATAGAACACATGGTTGCAGACAAACGTGCCGGCGGTCTGCGACACGCCGGCCTTGATGCCTTGCGCGCGGATCGCCGCCGCCATGGCCTTGATCGGCAGGGTCGTGAAATAGGCCGCCGGGCCGCTTGCCACGATGGGCACGTCCACCGGCTGCTGCGCGGCGTTGTCGGGGATGCGGGCGTCGTCGACGTTGATGGCGATGCGCTCGATCGAGAGCTCGGGACGGCCGCCGGCCTGGCCCACGGCGATGACGAGGTCCGGCTGGAGCTCGTCGACGGCGGCGAGCAGCGTCTCGATGGAGCGACCGAACACGCAGGGCAGCTCGCGCGCCACCACCTGGAAAGGGATACCCGACTGCGCACCGGACCAGCCGTCCAGCAAACGCACGGCCTCCCACGAAGGATTGGTGGCGGCGCCGTCGAAAGGTTCGAAGCCGGTCAGGAGGACGGTTTTCATCAGCTTATCGATACATCAGGAAGTACAGCAGGACGATATTCGCCAGCAGCAGCGGCAGCGCGGTCGGCAGCTGGGCCTTGATCACGGCGTTCTTGTCCGGCAGCTCGAGCAGGGCCGCCGGCACGATGTTGAAGTTGGCGGCCATCGGCGTCATCAGGGTGCCGCAATAGGCGCTGAACATGCCGATCGCCGCCATCACGGCCGGATTCGCATGATACACCCCGACCAGCACCGGAATCCCGATGCCGCCGGCGATGACCGGAAAGGCGGCGAAGCCGTTGCCCATCACGACCGTGAACAGCGCCATGCCGATGCAGAAGGCGGCGCAGGCGACCAGGCGCGAATCCATCGGAATGTACGAGGTCGTGATGTGGGCCACCGCCTTGCCGACGCCGGCCTCGGAAAACAGCAGCCCGAGCACGGCCAGCATGTGCGGCAGCACCACCGCCCAGCTCATCGCGTCGATCAGGCGGCGCGCCTCGCGCACGCCCTGCAGCGGCGTGGCGCGCGTGAGCCAGCAGGCCAGCAGCAAAGCCACGATGGAGCCGCAGCCCATGCTCACCAGGGTCAGGTTCTTCGCGTCCAATAAGGGGGCGGCATCGATGCGCACGTCCTTCAGCAGCGTCGAGCCGATCATGGTCACGACCGGGATCGCCAGCGCCGGCACCAGCAGCTTGTGGCCCAGCCTCGACGCACTGGCGCGCCGCGCCTCTTCCGTCGGCAGCTCGGCCTTGCCGCCCTTGACCAGGCCACTGCCCGCCACCAGCGCCATCGCAACCATCAGCAGGCCGGTCGCCGCGGGCGGCATCCGCGCGCCGGCCAGGTAGAGCAGCGCGTACAGGCCCCAGAACAGCGCGCTCGTGAAACGGCGCGGATTGCTGCGGTCGCGCAGGTTCATGATGGCGGTGGCCGCGAACAGCAGGCCGACCAGGATGTAGAAATCGTCGAGCGCGAGGATCATCGTGCACCGCCGTTCGCGGCACCGCGCAGGATGCGGGCGTCGAGCCGGCGCAGGTTCCAGGCGTGGATCACGAAGGCCGTCACCGCGGTCGGGATGCCCCATAGCGCCATGTGCAGCGGATCGACTTCCAGGCCCTCGGCGCGCAGGATGGTCTGCATCAGCACGATGGCGCCGAAGGCCACGAACACGTCTTCGCCGAAGAACAGGCCGACGTTGTCGGTGGCTGCGCTCATCGCGCGGATGCGCTGGCGCATCGCTTCGTCGAGGCTGCGATTTTTCTCCCGATAGCGTGCCTCGGCGGCGGCTTCGGCCATCGGCGCCACCAGCGGCCGCACCATGTTCGGATGCCCACCCAGGCTGGTCAGGCCGAAGGCGGCGGCCAGCTCGCGCACCAGCAGATAAACCGTCAGCAGGCGCCCGGTGGTGGCAGAGCGGATCTTTGCGATGCTGGCCTGGGCATGTTCCTTCAGCCCGGCGCGCTCGAGCAGGCCGATCGCCGCCAGCGGCAGCAGCAGGATCAGCGGCAGGTTGCGCGTCTTGACGAAGGCCGTGCCGAGCGATTCCAGCAGGTGGATCGGCGACAGGCTGCCGGCGATCCCGGTCACCGCGCAGGCGGCGATCACGACCAGCACCGGATTCGCGCGCAGCAGAAATCCGGCAACGACGACGGCAATGCCGAGCAGCGGCCACAGGTTGACGGCAGTGTGCATGGGTCCCCAGCTGAGTTTTGTTAGCGCGGAGATATTACCTCAGCACGAAGACGACGCAGCGAATGGATGAGAGATACAGTCGCAATCCACCGTAGCGTGGCTTTTGGGTCAGAGAAACGGCCCCTGCATGGACACGCCATTTCCGCTTTGCGTGCGCGCATGCCGGATCGGTACACGACGACTATGCTCGATGGGTCAACCACGGGAGACCTGTCATGAAATCGCTCTTGCGCTGCGCGGCACTACTCGCTGCGCTCGGCCTCGCCAGCTGCGGCGGCGACGTCGGCATCGGCATCGGCGTCGTGTGGCACGACGGCCCCGATTACCCCTGGCCCAACCATCCGGACTGGCCCAGCTGGCCCGACCGGCCGCAGGGCGCCACCGGCCTCTTCCCCATCGCCGGGGACGTCTGCGACGTCTGCTCGGGCTCGAAGGACGGCACCGGCGCGGCGGCGCGCTTCAACGCGCCGGAAGGCATCGCCGCCGACACGGCCGGCAACCTGTACGTGGCGGAGCCCACCAGCGCGACCATCCGCAAGGTCTCGCCGCAGGGCGTGGTCACGACCCTGGCCGGCGCGCTGGGCGCGGTCGGCTACGCGGACGGCAAGGGCAGCGCCGCGCGCTTCAACCAGCCGTCCCGGCTCAGCACCGACACCCAGGGCAACGTCTACCTGACCGATACCGGCAACTCGGTGGTGCGCCGGATCGCCGCGGACGGTACGGTCGGCACGGTAGCCGGCAACGGCACCTGCGGCAGCGTCGACGGGCGCGCGACCGGCGCCCAGTTCTGCAATCCGAAAGGCATCGTGCTGGACCGCCGCGGCAACCTCTGGATCGCGGACACCGGCAACCACACGGTGCGCCGCATCGACGGCGCCGGGAACGTCACCACGGTGGCGGGTTCGCCGGGCGTGTGCGGCAGCGCGGACGGCCGCGGCGGCACGGCGCGCTTCTGCAACCCGCAGGATGTCGGCGTGGACGAATGGGATAACTTGTACGTGGTCGATACCGGCAACTCGACCATCCGGATGATCAACCCCAAGGGAGAGGTCAGCACGCTGGCGGGCCAGGCCGGCCAGTGCGGGGCGACTGACGGCAGCGCGACCGTGTCGCGGCTGTGCGCACCCAGCGCCATCGCGGTCGAGGGCAACGATCTGTATGTCGCGGACACCGGCAACGCCACCATCCGCAGGATCAACCTCGACAACGTGACCAGCACCGTGGCGGGCGTCGCCGGCCGTCAGGGCATCGTTCTGGGCGCCCTGCCCGGCGGCCTGGATCGGCCGGCAGGCGTGGCGCGCGCGCCGGACGGCTCGTTTGCGCTCACGACCCACAATCTGGTCGTGAAGCTGCTGCCGGCAAAGTAGGATTTTCCGGCTTGGGTCCGGATTATTCCGGGCGCACCGGCGTGGTCGCGTCCTTGCCCACCACCGTGGTCCATGGACGCACGATCCAGCTCTGGACCAGACCTTCGGTCACGTAGGGATCGGCCTTGGCGAAGCGCTCGGCCACTTCCGGCGAGTCGCCCTTGAACAGCAGGACAGCGTAGTCGGCTGGTTCGGCCAGGGCGCCGGCGATCACGATCTCGCCGCGCTGCTCGGCCTCCCAGGCCAGTTTCAGGTGTTCGTTGCGGAATTCGCCGCGGCGGGCCAGGTAATCGGGGGCCAGTTCGTACATCAGCAGGTAGTGCACATCGTCTCCAATAAGGTACGGAAGGGATCAAAATGATTGACCATCTTAACCGATACCATGGCCCCCATGAAACGCCACCTCATTACCCTGGGCGCCCGCACGACTGCCAACGGCGTCGTCACCTCGGCCTCGAGCCGCATAACGATCGATGGCGCCCGTGTCGCCCTCGAAGGCGATGAAGTCAGCTGCCATGCCTGCGGCAGCACCGGTCTTATCCGCTGTACGGGGCCGCGCACGCCCGAGCGCTTCAACGGCCGGCTGGTTGCGCTGGAAAACGATGAGTGCGTGTGCAACTGCGCCACACCGCCCAGGCTGCTGCCGAGCCAGCACCTGCGCTACCAGAACGTCGACGACAGCAGCCGCTGAACAAAAGAGCGCATGACGATGCCCGTCTAGCGTGCGAGTCGTACGGACGGCTTGTGCCACACTGCCCACTCCCCTCGACAGTCCGCACAAGCTCCCATCTCACGGAGGAACACATGCCCAAATCGACCTTTGCCGGCCATCCGCTGCATCCGATGCTGATCGTTGCGCCCGCCGCCCTGATTCCCTTCGGCTTCATCCTGGACGCGATGGCGCGCTCCACCGACAACGACGACTACGCGAACGCCGGGTTCTACAGTCTGACGGGCGGCCTGATCGGCGGGCTGGCGGCGGGCGTCGCCGGTGCCATGGACTACATGGCGATCGAGTCGGAAACCGAGGTCAAGCGCACGGCGAATGTGCACGCGATCCTGAACGGCGGCGCGCTGGCGCTGACGGCGGCGAATGTCGCCATGCGCCGCAACGAATACAAGCATGGCGGCAGCGGCGCCACCCTGGCCATGGGCGCGCTGGCGGCGCTGGGCGTGTTCGTGTCGGGCTGGTTCGGCAGCAAGATGGTCTACGAACAGGGCATGCGCGTAAAAGGCGTCAGCCCGGTCGAGGACAAGCCCGAGCTCAAGACCCTGCCCGCCGACGCGCGCGTCGAGCAGGCGCTGCACAAGGCAGAACTGTATGCGCCGTCCGCCGGCCCGACCATGCATTGAGCAATGAACGGGTGGCCTGCAGCCTCGCCTCAGTCATGGTATTGTTGCGTTATGGCAACGTTGCGCAGGTAATTAACACGCTTCCATGGCTTTGTACCTCAGCGCACAGAACGTTTCACGATGGCAGAGGTAGACTGAAAGCATGGACACTCGGAAAAAAGTAGCGGCGGGAATGGCTGGCTTTGCCAGCATGCTGTGGCTGGGCCTCACGGCCGCGGTCGCGGCCAACCAGCGACGCCTGGTGTTCAATCCGACCGTCGAGCGCGAAGTGAAGAGCCCGCGCAGCAGCGGTCACCGCACCCGTCCGGTGGTGCTGCGCGCCGCCGACGGCACCCGCCTGTGCGGCTGGCTGATGACGCCCAAGATTCCGGGTCCGCATCCGGCCGTCATCTATTTCGGCGGCCGCTCCGAGGAAGTGTCGTGGGTGGTGCGCGATGCCGGCAAGCTGTTCCCCAACATGACCGTGCTGGCGGTGAATTACCGCGGCTACGGCGAATCCCATGGCGACCCGGCCGAGATCCGCATGGTCGAAGATGGCTGCATGCTGTTCGACTGGATGCGTGCGCGCGCCCACGTCGATCCGCAACGCATCGCGGTGGTCGGCCGCAGCCTGGGTTCCGGTGTGGCGGTGCAGGTCGCGAAGGAGCGTCCGGCGCATTCGGTGGTCCTGATCACGCCCTACGATTCGATCCTGGCGATCGCCAAGCGCAAGTTCCGCGTAATGCCGATCGAGTACATGCTGCGCCACCGCTTCGAGTCGATCAAATACGCGCCGGCGCTGAAGGCCCCGACCTATGTGTTGCGCGCCGCCTTCGACGACGTGGTGCCGCACTCGCATACCGACCAGCTGGTCGCCAAGCTGGCCCAGCTGTGCGGCGACGACATCGTGCCCGAGTCGGACCACATGAATATCCCTTACCTGGAAGACACGCAGAGCCGCATCGCGAACTTCCTGACCGCCCAGTTCGGCAAATCGCTGGCCGAAGCCGCTGCGGCCGGCAGCCCGGCCTCCGAACAGGTACAGGCGCAGGTGCAGATCGAAGCCCAGGTCCAGGCCATCGCCGCTGCCGCCGGCGTGATTTCCGCACCGGCCATCGCTGCCGCCGCTATCGATGCGGCGCCCGTCCTGCTGCCGCCGCCCGGCGCAGCCATCCTTCCTGCAACGGCCGAACTCCCGGTCTCCGGCAAATAGAGCACTCACTCTAGCTTTAGCCTTTTTGTTATTACGCACAGGCTAACAGCTGTGGTTTTCTGTTAGAAACACCTGAAAAGGTGCACTATTTATATTTCAACTAAATAAATTGCGAAGTAAAATCGTATTTGCCACGAATAAACGGGCTGATGCATAGTTTGCAAAGCTGAAGGTCTCCGGATTGCGCCCTTGCGCCCGGCTTCGACCGATACAAATCGTAACGACAGGATATATCTAGATTTGACAAAATCCGCTGGCACAGGGCCGCGGATTGCTGGTCCTTGCTTTGCCGCTTCCCATCGCAGCCCTTGCGCCGGGTACAATATCAGGATTCCAGGAGCCATTTACATGAAATTCAAGCAACTCAGTATGACGATCGCGGCGCTGTGCGTCGCCGGTAGCGCCGCCGCGGCAGCGGGTGCACCGAAGCTGGGCATCGTCTACGACGCCGGCGGCAAGTTCGACAAGTCGTTCAACCAGTCGGCAGCCGAAGGCATTGAGCGCTTCAAGAAACAAAACGGCATCAACGTCTTCGAAGCCCAGGCCAGCAGCGATACCCAGGCCGAGCAGGTGCTGCGCGGCCTCGCCCGCAAGAAGCTGGACCTGATCATCTCGGTCGGTTTCTCGCAGACCCAGGCTGTGCAGAAGATCGCCGCCGAATTCCCGGCCGTGCACTTCGTGCTGATCGACGGTAACGCCACCGGCAAGAACGTCAACTCGATCCTGTTCAAGGAACAGGAAGGCTCCTACCTGGCCGGCGTGGCCGCCGCAATGGCAGCCAAGTCGGGCAAGATCGGCTTCGTCGGCGGCATGGACATCCCGCTGATCCGCGCCTTCGCCTGCGGCTACAGCCAGGGCGCCAAGGCCATCAATCCGAAGATCGACGTGCAGCAGAACATGGTCGGCACCACCGCCGCCGCCTGGAACGACCCGGCCAAGGGTGGCGAACTGGCGCGTGCGCAGTTCGACCGCGGCGCCGACGTGGTGTTCGCCGTGGCCGGCGGTTCGGGCCTGGGCGTGATCCAGATGGCCAAGACCAAGGGCAAGCTGGCGATCGGCGTCGACTCCAACCAGAACGACATCCAGCCGGGTTCGGTACTGACCTCGATGGTCAAGAACGTCGGCAACGCCGCCTACGATGCGCTGATGCAGGCCAAGGCCGGCCAGTTCTCTTCCGGCGTGACCTACAAGGGCCTGAAGGAAGGCGGCGTCGACTGGGCACTGGACAAGAACAACCGCGCCATCGTCCCCGCAGCCATGGAAAAACGCGTGAACCAGGCCAAGGCCGACATCATCAGCGGCAAGATCAAGGTCGTTGATTACCGCGCTGCCGGCTCGTGCCCACAATAAAGGTATTCCCATAACGTAAAAGGACCCTGCAAAACCGTAGCGAGCGGCAGCAGTTTCGGTTGAGAAGCGCAGCTGTACTTACGGTACAGCGAGCATCGCAGACCGAAAATGCAACGCGCAGTAGGTTTGGCAGGGTCCCACCACAAGCGCGCCGCGCCGGTTTCCCCGGCGCGGCGCGTTTTTGAATAATGCACTCCGTCTTTACTTACTCTGACTACAGATCGCTATGCAGCCAGCCGTAGAATTTCGCAACATTAGCAAAGCCTTCGGGGCGGTGCAGGCGAATGCAGACGTCAGCTTCTCGATTGCCAAAGGTTCGATCCACGGCGTGATCGGTGAAAATGGCGCCGGCAAGTCGACCCTGATGAGCATCCTGTACGGCTATTACAACGCCGACAAGGGCCAGGTCCTGATCGATGGCCAGGCGCAGGACATCCGCACCAGCCACGAAGCCATCGCACTGGGCATCGGCATGGTGCACCAGCACTTCATGCTGGTCGAGAACATGACCGTGCTCGACAACGTCATGCTGGGCAACGAAGGCGGCTTCAAGCTGGCTGCCAAGCGCGGCGCCGTCGAAGCGAAGCTGCGCGAGATCTGCGAGCGTTATCGCCTCGACGTCGATCCGCTGGCCACCGTCCACGATCTGTCGGTCGGCGCCCAGCAGCGCGTCGAGATCCTCAAGCAGATCTACCGCAGCGCCAACATCCTGATCCTGGACGAGCCCACCGCCGTCCTGACCGCCCAGGAAACCGCGTCGCTGTTCGAAATCCTGCGTCTGTTCAAGGAACAGGGCAAGACCATCATCCTGATCACCCACAAGCTGCAGGAGATCAAGGACATCACCGACGAGGTGACGGTCATGCGCGCCGGCCGCGTGGTCGGCGCCGTGAAAACCGCGGAGACCACGAAGGAACAGCTGGCCAACATGATGGTCGGCCGCCCGATCCAGAGCGAGCTGCCGCGCGCGCCCTACAAGCCGGGCGCCGAGGTGCTGAAGGTCTCGAATGTGCAGCTGAAGGACGCCAACGGCGTGGCCCTGCTGTCCGACATCGACTTCACCCTGCGCGCCGGCGAAGTCGTGGCGATCGCCGGCGTGTCCGGCAACGGCCAGAGCGAGCTGCTCGAGATCCTGTCCGGCATGCGCCTGCCGAGCGCCGGTAAAGTGGAGTTTCTCGGCAAGGACCTGCCTTTCGCCGGCCGTTCGAATGCCGACGGCCTGCCCGCCACCTTCCGCGAACTGGGCATCGGCCACGTGCCGGAAGACCGCCTGCGCGACGGCGTGATCAAGGATTTCTCGGTCATGCAGAACACCGTGTTCGGCTACCAGGACCACGTCAAGAACCGCTGGGGCCTGTTCGACTTCAGGAAGATCGCTCAGCGCTGCGCCGGCCTGATGCAGGCTTTCGACGTGCGTCCGAACAATCCGGACCTGCGTATCGGCCTGCTCTCGGGCGGCAACCAGCAGAAGGTCGTGATCGCGCGCGAAGTCGCGGCCAAGCCGAAGATGATGCTGGTCGGGCAGCCGACCCGCGGCGTCGACATCGGCACCATCGAGAGCATCCACACCCAGCTGCTGCGCCTGCGCGACGAGGGCGTGGCGATCCTGCTCTCCTCCGTGGAACTGGAAGAAGTGCGCGCCCTGGCCGACCGCATCCTGGTGATGTCGGGCGGGCGCATCACCGGCATCCTGCCGATCGAAGAATTCGACACCACCCGCATCGGCCTGCTGATGGGCGGCCTGCACAAGTCATAACATGAAGACCACTGAACTCCCACGCTGGGCCACGGGTTTCGTCCTGCCCATCCTGAACCTGCTGTCGGCGCTGCTGGTCGCGGCGCTCGTCATCCACCTGCTGGGCGAGAGCCCGCTGGAATCGATGCAGATCCTGATCAACAGCGCGATCGTCAATCCGGAAGGACTGGCCTACACGCTGTTCTACGCCTCGACCTTCATCTTCACCGGTCTGGCGGTATCGATCGCGATGCAGGCGGGCCTGTTCAACATCGGTGCCGAAGGTCAGATGTATGTCGGCGGCCTCGGTATCACGCTGGCCATGCTGGCGTTCGATGCCAGCATGCCGGCCTGGGCCCTGATCCCGATCGGCATGATCGGCGCGGCCCTGTTCGGCGGCCTGTGGGCCTTCCTGCCGGGCTACCTGCAGGCCAAGCGCGGCAGCCACGTGGTGGTCACGACCATCATGTTCAACTTCATCGCCGCCAGCCTGATGAACTTCCTGATCGTGAAGTACATGATCCCGGAAGGCGAGCAGAATCCGGCTTCGCGCGTGTTCTCCGACGCCGCCGCGATGCCGCTGCTGAACGCCTGGTTCCCGGTCCTGGGCGACACCCCGCTCAACATCAGCTTCCTGATCGCGATCGTGGCTCTGGTGATCTACGGCGTGGCCGTGTGGCGTTCCTCGTGGGGCTACAAGCTGCGCGCGACCGGTTTGAACCAGCACGCGGCGCACTACGCCGGCGTGAAGATCAGCCGCACCATCATCGTCACCATGCTGGTCTCGGGCGCGCTGGCCGGCCTGGCCGCGGTCAACTCGGTGCTCGGCTCGACGCACTACCTGTCGCTGAACTTCCCGGCCGGCGCCGGCTTCGTCGGCATCGCGATCGCGCTGATGGGCCGCCAGCACCCGATCGGCATCTTCCTGTCGTCGGTGCTGTTCGGCGCCCTGATCCAGGGCGGCTTCGACCTCTCGCTGGAAAAACCGAACATTCCGCAAGAGACCTTCATCTTCATTCAAGGCCTGATCATCCTGTTCTGCGGCGCGATGGAAAACTTCTACGGGCCGGCCGTTCTGAAACTGATCAACCTCGGTAAGGGTAAATAAAATGGAAGACCTTCATCTCGCCAGCATCGTCGTCTCGACGATCCGCAATGCGCCGGTGCTGATGTTCGCCGCGATGGCCGGCCTGTTCGCCGAACGCAGCGGCGTGGTCGATATCGGCCTGGAAGGCAAGATCCTGGCCTCGGCCTTCGTTTCCGCCGCGGTCGCCTACACGACCCAGAATCCGTGGTACGGCATCCTGGCCGGCGTGCTTGTGTCGAGCGCGCTGGCCATGGTCCAGGCTTTCGTCGCCATCACGCAGAAGGGCAACCAGCTGGTGTGCGGCATCGCCATCAACATCGCGATGAGCGGCCTGACCTTCGTGCTGGCCCAGTTCTTCTTCCAGCAGGGCGGCCGCACGCCGGACCTGGGCGCCGCGCGCCTGACCGACGTGGTCTTCCCCGGCACCGCGGCCATGGACAACATCCCGGTGATCGGCTGGCTGTACGGCCACGTGATCGGCGGCCAGTCGATCCTGGTCTACCTGGCGTTCCTGCTGGTGCCGATCGTGCACTGGGTGATCTACCACAGCCGCTTCGGCCTGCGCCTGCGCGCCTGCGGCGAGAACCCGCACGCGGCCGATGCCGCCGGCGTCTCGGTCGAGCGCACCCGCTACCTGGCCATGTTCGTGGCCGGCGTGCTGTGCTCGTTCTCCGGCGCCTACCTGGCCATCGTCCAGAGCGGCTTCTTCCTGCGCGACATGTCGGCCGGCGCCGGCTACCTGGCCCTGACCGCCCTGGTGTTCGGCAACTGGCGCCCGATCTTCACGGTGCTGGGCTGCCTGATGTTCGGCCTGTTCGGTGCGATCCAGATCCAGCTCGAAGGCGTCGACCTGCCGGTGGTCGGCCGCATCCCGGGCTCGCTGATCCAGATGATCCCTTACGTCGTCACGGTGGTCGTGCTGGCCGGTCTGATGGCGAAGTCGGTGGCGCCGAAAGCCATCGGCAAACCTTTCGTCAAGTCCCGCTAAAGCGACCGTGGGCACGGGGAGCCCACCCTACCGGATGCGTAGGGTGGGCTCCCGAGCCCACGCTGACACTTACTCCGCCCCGCGTGCTCGCGCCTGCGAGCGTGCAAAAGTCCACACCAATCCCACGAACGCCGACGTCCCGCTGGACTTGCGCATCAGCGGACTGTCTTCGTTGGCCGCGCCCGAATACACCTCGTAACGCAGTGCGGTGAACAGGCGCAGGTCCGGGTTCAGGCGCAGCGTGCCCCCTACCCCAGTGCGCACCAGCATCAGGCCGGCATCGGCGTGGTAGGCCGGACGCTCCGCCGTCGCGTACTGCGGTTCCACCTCATAGAAATAGCGGTTCACGCGGCGGTCGCCGAACACGGCGCCGAGCTGGGCTTCCAGCGTCCAGCGCGCGCCTTCGCCGCGGTTTTCCCATACCACGCGCGGCTCCATCGTCCAGCCCTGGCGGCGCAGGCCGCCGCGGGCTTCGATCACGGCGCGCAGCGGCAGGTCGAAGCGCACCCTCCCCTGCTCGCCCAGGTCGGCAAACTTGTACTTCACGCGCGGCCCGAATTCCAGCAGCGTGCCCAGGTCCGGCATGCCGCGCCGTGCCTCGACGTCATCCGAATGCGCCGGCAGCGAACCCGAGAAGCCAATGTCGAATTCCACCTTGTCGGTGTTCAGCAGGCGCGCACCGACGCCGTTCTGGTCGGCGCGGAAGACCTTGCCCCTGTAGATCAGGAAAGGCAGGACCAGGCCACGGTTCGAGCGGTCCGACGCGCCCGGATAGGCCGGGGTGCTGAAACCGGCGGCGCCGATCCCGGCTTCCCACAGCGGGAGATTGCGCTCGACCGGTTCGACGCGGTCGGCGGGCTTCGATTGGGCGGCGGCGAGCGTGGGCAGGAGGGAGGCGGCCGCGAGGGCCAGGAGGCAGGATGTGCGCATGAATGGATGCAAAGATAAGATTGTCGACATTCTAACGGCACAAAACAAAAACCGCCGCGCACCCTGCGGTACGCGGCGGTTTTGAGCGGCGTTCGCGTGGGCACCCTGTGCCCACGCGAACAATTACTTACTGGTAAATCGCCTGCAGCAACTGCGCCAGATGATACCCACCCTTGATCAGCTGTTCCTTGGCAATCTGCGAGCTCGGCACCGGATAGTTCTGCGGCACTTCCAGGCTCCAGGTGTAATAGGTCTCGCCCTTCTTGCTGGTCTGCGGCGTGATCTTGCCGACGCTGACCCCGTCGAAGGCGCGCTTCGACACGGCCAGCGCATCGTCGGCCCACTGGTAGGGCCAGGTCGCCAAGTCGCCGGTCGGCGCGGCGATGGCCGGCTTGCTGTCGATTGCGGCCTGCGCGAACTTTTCCGGGGTCTTGGTCTGGATGCGGCGGAAGGCGTAGTTGACGGTGGTGCTGTCCCAGTAGGAGTGGAAAGGCTTGGTCAGCGCCTTCGGCACGCCTTCCTTCAGCGGCTTCGCTTCTTCCGGCGGGATCACGTTCGACAGCTTGGCCACCAGGCCGGTGAGCTTTTCGTCGTCCATGATGAAGTTGTTGCCGCCGCGCGAATCGAAGATCGCGGTTTCGTCGATCTCGGCCTTGGTCTTCGGCACCACGAACTTGCCTTCCTTGTTCACGAAGGCGGCGCCCACGTGCAGCGGCTGGTGGATATCGCCGGTCATGTGGGTGATCAGGATCAGCGCCTGGCGCTTGGTGAACTTGTGCGGGTTGGTGGCCGGGGTGTCCTTGCCCTGCAGGACGGCGATCGCCTGCTTCAGGGTCTGCACGATGTCGTCGTCGAAGGTGCCGGCGGCGCCGTCATGGTAGTGGTCGAGCTGGAACGGCACGTCGGTGTAGTGGTACTCGCTGTGCTTCGGGTTCGCGTTCACGTATTCGATCATGTCCGGGCTCTGCGGGCCGCAATAGGTGCCCTTCACGCAGTCCGGCCAGCTCGAGATCGATTCCAGGGTTTCGCCCGGATTCAGGATGGATTTGACCTGCTGTTCGGCCTTGCTGCCCTTGATCAGCTTGTCGGCGATGGCACCTACCGCGCTGTGGCCGTCCTTGCCCCAGGCGAGTGCGTCGGTCGAGGCGAAGGCGCCTGCCAGCGCGAGTACACAAGCGAGTTTTTTCATGTTCGTTCCTTGTTGCGTTTCAAAATTCCAGGGTCAGCGCACTTTCTGGATGCGCGGCTGGGGCGCGGCCAGCGAGCTTGCGCCGATATCGGGGTTCTGCTTCAGGTAGGCGATCAGGGCGTCGAGGTCGCGCATGCCGAGGTCCTTGCGATTGACACCCTGGGCCAGGGCCGGGAAGTTGTCGCCGCCTTCGGCCAGGAAGTTGTTGGCCACGATGCGGTAGGTTTTATTCTCCTCGACCGGCTTGCCGTCCACCTTCAGGCTGCCCGGCACCAGGCGCTGGCCCACCGGACGGGTGCTGTCCCAGGCATACGACAAGCCGCGCGAGACTTGAAGCATGTACTGGCTGTTCCCCGGACGGTCCCACTGCTGCTCGAGCATCGCGCGCAGTTGCGCGCCCGTGATGTCCAGCACCACCAGCGTGTTACCGAAGGGGAGCACGGCCTGGGCCTGGCCGAAGCTGACCACGCCATTGCTGCCCGCTTCCAGGTCCTTGCGGATGCCGCCCGGGTTCATGAAGCCGAGCTGCACGCCCTGGTCGCGGGTGGCGGCGACGACCGCATCGGCGATCAAGTTGCCCAGCGGCGATTCGCCCGACTCGCTCTCCTTGCGCGGCACGCCGGCGGCGCCGATGCGCGCAACCGGCTTGGCCAGTTCCGCGGTGCTGCGCGCGCGCACGTCGTTCAGGTAGGCACTCAATTGCGCATCCGGGGTGAAAGCGCCCGGCGCCATCACCACATTGCGCACCTGGATGTCGTCGACGCGGCCGCTGGCGCCGTCGACCGTCATCTTGATCCGCGAGAGCACGTGACCGGCATAGTCGGCCTGGGTCACGACGCGGCCGTCGACCTTGCACAGGTAACCCTTGTGCGAATGGCCGGTGATGACCAGGCGGATCGCCGGGTCGAGCTTTTTCACGATGCCGACGATCGGTCCCTGCAGGCCGTCGCAGTAAGTCTTGTCGAAGGCTTCGCCGGTGTGGCCGCCTTCGTGGATCAGGACCACGAACACCTGCGCACCCTGGGCGCGCATGGCGGGCATCATCTTGTTGATCGATTCCGCCTCGTCGAGGAAGGACAGGCCCTTGACGGCCGAAGCCACCGCCACCGAGGGCGTGTCCTTCAGCACCGCGCCGACCAGGCCGACCTTGACGCCCTTGACGTCGACGACGCGCCAGCCCGGCACCAGGTTCTTGCCGGTCTGCGCGTCGACCACGTTGGCCGCCAGGTAGCTGAAACCGGCGCCGCGGAAGTCCTTCGTCAGCTGGCAGGCCTTGCTCGGGCGCGGCGACTCGCAGCCGCCGTGCTGCTGGCGCAGCAGCTCTTCCCTGCCCTGGTCGAACTCGTGGTTGCCCAGCGAGCTCGCGACCAGTCCCATGCGGTTCATGGCCTCGATCGCCGGTTCGTCCGCGAACATCGAGGACATCGCCGGGCTGGCGCCGATCAGGTCGCCGGCGGCGACGAACAGCAGGTCCTTGTCTTCCTTGCGGAAGGCATCCAGCGCGCCTTTCAACAGGTCGATGCCGCCGGCCTGGATGGTCTGCTTCTTATCGCTGCCCGCAGGCGCGTAGCTGTACTTGCTCGGCTCGAGATTGCCGTGGAAATCGTTGAGGGCGACGAGATTGAGCTCGACGGGGCCGCGCGGCGCCGATGCGGGCGCGCTCGCGCAACCCGCCAGCACCAGGCCGGACGCCAGCACGGTGAGGCCGGCGCGGACAGGACGGGAAACGGTCATGAAGTAGTAAACCTTATCTTGTTGCGACAAACTAAGCCGGGAATTATTGCATGTAATCCAGCCGTCGCGGGGTCTTTACAGACGAAAAAACGGCCGGTGTCGCCACCGGCCGTTTCGATCGTGCTACCTACGAAATCAGGTCGTCAGACTTAGAAATCGTAGTGCAGGGTGACCTGGGCTGCCCACTGCGATTCGCCCTTGTTCTGGCGAATGTTGTAGTTGTCCACGGTGCTGCGCACGGCGTAGACGTAACGACCCTGTGCATCCAGACCAGCGTAGTCGACGAAGCCGCGCGACTGGCCGCCTTGCGACGAGAACCCGATCTCGTTGATGTGACCCCACTTCTTGTTCAGCAGGTTGCCGACGTTGAAGATGTCGAGGTCGATACGGCCCTTGTTGCGAGCGAACAGGCCCGGGATTTCCTGGCTGATCTTCATGTCGAAGCTGTTGGTCCACGGCGAGAAGTCGCTGTAGCGGCCCACGACGCCACCGGCGGCGTTCTTCAGCGCCTTGTTGGCGTTGACGACGTCCCAGAAGCGCTGCTCGTTGGCGTGGTTGGTGGCGGTATCGCCTGCGAACACGACTTCACCCGAACCGAAAGCCTTCGGGATGTACATCAGGTCGTTGTTGTTGATACCGTCGCCGTTCAGGTCGTTCTTGTAGGTCCAGCTGAACGGCTTGCCGGTACGGCCTTCGTAGAACAGGCCGAAGCGGGTCTTGTAGCCGGCCAGGAAGGCACGCTCGAAGCTGATGTTGCCGTTGATACGGTTCTTCACCAGGTAAGCCGAGTTGGCCGCCACGTCTTCGTTCGGGTTGAACGAGGCACGTGCGCCGTAGTTCGAGCTCGAGGTCGACGAGGTCAGGTTCGACACTTCGGTCGCGTAGGTGTGGGTAGCCGACACCGTGAAGCCGAAGCCCTTGGTCATCGGGTACTTCAGCGAGACGGTTTCGACACGGCTCTCGCCCTTGTCGGTGCTAGTCGCCATCAGGACGTTGCCGAAGGACGCGTTGCTCTGTGCCTTGTTGGTGTTGGTGCAACCGGACGCGGTGCTGACCGAGTTGTTACCCACGTTCCAGCAGCGAGCCAGCAGGCCGCCGGTGGCGCCGTAGTACAGCTCACGACCGTCGGTGCCGATCGCACCCGGCCTGCCCAGGTTCAGGTTCTGGTAGGTCAGGCCGTCCTTGACTTTCAGGTACAGTGCCTCGACGCCTGCAACCATGCCGTACCACGGCAGTTCGGTTTCGAACGCCAGGTTGGCTTTCCAGGTCGACGGCTGGCGCAGACCCGGATCCAGCAGGTCGACGTTGGCGGTCGGGGTCGAGCCGGTCACGGACTTCTGGGCGTCCACGTTCGGGCTGAAGGTGCCGTCCACGCTCGGGCAGCGGCTTGCGGCCGAACCGGAGCACTGGACCGTACGGGTGGCGATACCGGCGTTCTGGTACGGGTTGGCCAGCCACACGCTCATGGCGGCGCCCTGGAACAGGCCGGCGCCACCGCGCACTTGCATCATGCGCTGGGTGTTGAAGCGGTAGTTGAAGCCGAAGCGCGGCTGGAACAGGCGGGTGCCGTCCGGGGTCGCGGTGTTGTCACGGCCGAAACCGCCGGTCTGGCGGCCGCCGTTGACGCCGGCGACGGTGGCTGCAGCCACGGCGGCGTTGGCCGGCGGACGCTTGTCCAGACCGACTTCGTCGACGCGCACGCCGAAGTTGACGGTCAGGTTACGGTTGACGGTCCAGGTGTCCTGCAGGAACAGGCCGGTGTTCTCCATCGAGAACTGGGCGATCGCGTCGTTCAGGGTGTAGCCTGGCGCAGCGGACTGCAGGGTGTACGAGGTCGGACGGCCGCGGCTGAAGTTCTCCAACACGGCCTTTTCGATCTGGGCCAGCGAAGCGCTGCCGCAGTTGATCGAACCGAACGAGTAGGTGAAGTTGTTATCGCAGGCGAAGGTGTAGTTACCGTACACGTTCTGCAGGAACGCGTTGTAGATCTTGTTCTTCTGGTAGTCGGCACCGAACTTGATCTCATGGTCGCCAACGGTCCAGTTCGCGCCGCCGTAGTAGTCGGCGGTGCGGGTACCCAGCACGTTCTGCTGACGCGAGTTTTCGGTACCGGCATTCACGAAGCGGTTGCCGGTGCCGGTGCCGCTCGGGGCGTCCGACGGCAGCGGGCCGCTGAACTGGAAGCCCAGGGTCGGCAGACGGGCGTTGTTCTTCGGCACCGAGTCGTAGTCACGCTTGGAGGCCTTGAACTCGGTCGAGAAGGTCGGGGTCCAGTCCGAGAAGACTTGCGCAACGTAGGTCTGGATCTTCTTTTCCTGGTTGTACAGGTAGGAATTCAACGCAATGCCGCTGTTCGAGAAGCCCGGGTAGATCGGTTCCGACTGCGAGGTGCGTTGGATACGCAGGTTGGCGCGGTGGTTGTCGCTGATGTTCCAGTCGACCTTGAACATCTGCTCGCGCGAGCTCAGTTCGCTGCCGCCCGCCACGGTGTTGCCCAGGTCCAGGCCGTAGACGCTCTTGGCGGTGTCGCGGATGCGGTCGATCTCGTTGCGGGTGATGCCGACGGTGCTGCCGGTGCCCGAACCGATGTAGCCGAAGTCCGGTGCTGCGCGGCTCGAGCTGGTTTCTTCGCTCAGGGCGTAGAAGAACAGCTTGTCCTGGATGATCGGACCGCTGGCCCAGACACCCTTGGTGGTTTCGGTGAAGCTCGGCGCGTCGCTGTAGGTATCGGCCGAGACGTTGTAGCGCTTGCCGACCAGGTTGTCGTCACGGTAGACGTAGTAGACGCCGCCCTTCCAGTTGTTGGTACCGGACTTGGTGACCGCGTTGATGTTACCGCCGGTGTAGCCCTTCTGGGTCACGTCGTAGTTGGCGACGTTGACCTGCACCGATTGGATGGCTTCGATCGAGATCGGCTGGCGCGCGGTCGGGGTGCCGCTGGCTTCCAGGCCGAAGGTGTCGTTGATGGCGACGCCGTCGACGGTCATCGAGTTGAAGCGCGAGTTGGTGCCGGCGACGGACATCTCGCCACGCTCCTTGTCGGTCTGCGACACGCGGGGGTCGGCACGTGCGAAGTCCTGCAGGCTGCGGTTGATCGAAGCCTGGGTCTGCAGCTCGGCGTTGCTGATCGAGGTGCCGGCGCCCATGTTCGAGCGGTTGAAGATTTCGGCACGTGCGCGGTTGCCGGCAACGGTCACGGTCTGCATCGGCGCGCCGATGGTGGCGTCGACGGCAGCGGTTTCCGCCAGTTCCAGGTAGACGCCTTCACGTTTTTCGGTGACGCCGTTCTTCGTGATAATGATCGTGTACGGACCGCCGGTACGCAGGCCGCGTGCGATGTAGCGACCTTGCGCGTCGGTGGTGACGGTGCTGACCGAACCCGATTCGGTGTGGATGATTTGCACCGAGGCGCCGGCGGCAGGCGCGCCGTCCGGGCTGGTGATGCGACCGCCAACTGCCGAAGTCGTGTTCTGAGCAAGCGCTGGTGCGCCCGCCAGAGCAATCGACAACGCCAGCGCCAGCTTGGTCAGCTGGATCCGTTTTTGATAGATCATTGGATTAACCCCAAAAAGACTAATAGTTATATAAGGGAACGTCGTTCCCTCTCTCACAGTACTGCAACCCTAAGACCGACCGCTCATCGCCGTCGTCTGTACATTCCGTCCATCAAGCGCAAAACAGAGCACGCGATTCTAGTGGTCAATTATTTCTCGGCCGTGACAACCGAATTTGGCAGCTTCGTCTTGAAATTGGTTAATAAAAGACCAATATGCATGAAGCTGGAAACACTGACAAATACGTTTTCTGTTAGAAATTTATAGCCTGCACGTCTAAGTTGCTTAAAAAGCAGGCAAAAATCTCCATATAACGCTACTTTCCCCTGGGAAAAGCGTACGGCGGGATTATAAGGGAGGCATTCTGTAGAAAAATCGTTTCGCTTGTTTTTTGGGCAAAGCCTTCTAGATTCCGCAAAATTTGTAGCGAGTTGACCACAGAGATAGCATAAACATATACTTTTTTGAGGGGGTTAAGCCCGTAAACGGCGTCGTTCCCGCGGAAGCGGGAACCCATGCTGAGCGTCTCGGCCAACTCAGCATGGATTCCCGCCTGCGCGGGAACGACGTGGTATTTCGGGTTTTAGTGCTTGACCGCAGCCTTGCCCAGGCCCGCAATCTCCGCCTCGAACTTGGCAAAACGCACGTCCAGCTGCTTCTTCAGGCGCGCCTTGCCGGCGGCGTCCAGGAAGGAATAACGGATGCTGTTATACGAAGCCTGCTTGAGTTCGGCGTAGTTCGGTTTGTAGCGGCTGGCGAACAGCACGTACTCGCCGGCCAGGTTATGCCGGGTCACGCCGGCGTCGTCGGTCGATATCACGTAGGGCACGCCGTACTTGCGGTACAGGGTGACCGGGTGGTTCTCCCCTTTCACGCCATTGATGAAGGCGTTCGAGGTCAGGTTGATCTCGACCGGGATGTCCTTCTCGCGCATGCGCTGCATGATGGCCACGATGTTGGTCTCGTGGGCCAGGTCGATGCCGTGGCCGATGCGGTCGGCGCCGGCCAGGTTCACGGCTTCGTCGATGTGGTACTGCAGGTCTTCCGGCGGCACGTCGCCCAGTGCCAGTTCGCCGGCGTGCAGGGCCACCTTGACGTCCGGGTAGACCGACTTCAGGAAGCGGAACATCTTCATGTGCAGCGTGTAGTCGCGCATCGAGACCATCTGGCTTTCCTGGCCGACGATGTTGACGCCCACGATCTTGCTGCCCTGTTTTGCCGCCTTGAAGCCGGCCAGCATCGAGGAGAACACCTGCGACGGATTCAGCAGGCGCAGCACATAGGTCTGGTAGCGCATGGTGAAGCGCTCGTCGTCGATGCCGGCGGCGGCTTCGTCGATCTTCTTCACGAAGTCGGCGATGGCGCCGTTGAACTTCTGGTCCTGCTCCAGCTGGCCCATCCAGGCGCGCATCTGGGCTTCGAAGGCCTTGTCGTCGCGCGCGTTCTGCCAGGCTTGCGCATCGAAATCCTTGTTGACGACGAAGGGCGACATCTTGAACATGGTCTCGATGTAGGCCACGTTCTCGCGGATGGCGCGTTCCTTGATCTCGACCAGGCCCTCGTGGAAGTTGGCGTTCGAGACCGGACCGAAGTAGCCGAAGGTCTGGAAAAACTGGCGGTCCGGCGGCGCCTGCAGCGCGCCGTGGTTATAAAAATCCTTGCTCGACCAGCGCTGCAGCAGCTCGCGGTAGGTGAAGTCGTCGGCGTAGACGTCCGCGGTGCCGAGGCAATTGCGTTCTTTTGCCGGCTTGGCGCGCTCGGCCTCGACCAGTGCCTTGTCGGTCTCGATCTTGTAGGTCTGCTTGTTGACGCAGTAGCCCTGCTTGTCGAGGAAGTCGACATAGGTCTCGGCGTAGATCGCGCCCGAGTAGTGATGGTGCAGGTCGCCGCCCTTGGGCATCTGGGTGAAGAACATGGTCAGCTCGGCCGTCTTCGGCTCGCTGCCCGCAATCAGGGCGGCGTAATGACGGGCGGTGGCGGCTTCGTTGGCGTTCTGCGCGGCTGGGCGGGCGCCGGCCTGGTTGGCCGTTGCGGCAAGGGCCAGGCTCAGAGCCGCGGCGAGGAGAGTCTTCTGCATAGGTGCTTTCGGTCGGTCTACGGTCGGAACGTCAGGGCAGCGTCCGCTCATGGACCAGCCGGCCGGCCGCGTAGGTAGCGCGGATGGCACGGTCGTCGCCCAGCAGGGCCAGCGCAAACAGGGTTTCCTCGAGCGTGTTGCTGTGCGCGGTGCGGCGCGCCAGCAGCGGCGTGGACTTGGGATCGAGGACGATGAAATCGGCTTCAAGCCCCGGCACGAAATTGCCGATCGTGCCCTCGAGCTGCATGCTGCGCGCGGCGCCCAGCGTGGCGAGGTAGAACATGCGCAGGGCCGGGAGGTAGCTGCCTTTCAGTCGCGCAACTTTATACGCTTCATTCATGGTTTGCAACATCGAGAACGAAGTGCCCGCCCCCACGTCGGTGCCCAGCGAGACCAGCGCCCCGGCATTGTCGGCGCGCGCGATATCGAACAGGCCGCTGCCCAGGAACAGGTTCGAGGTCGGGCAATGCGAGATCGCCGAGCCGGTTTCCGCCATGCGCGCGAAGTCGGCGTCGTCCAGCCAGATGCAGTGGCCGTACATGGCGCGCTCGCGCATCAGGCCGTAGTGGTCGTACACGTCCAGGTAGCTGCGGCGCTGCGGGAACAGTTCGCCCACCCAGCGGCACTCGTCCTGGTTTTCCGAGACGTGGGTCTGGATGAAGGTGTCCGGATAGGCCTTGGCCAGCTCGCCGGTGGCGGCCAGTTGGGCTTCGGTCGAGGTCGGAGCGAAGCGCGGGGTGATCGCGTACATGTTGCGCCCCTTGTTATGCCACTTCCGGATCAGCGCCTCGCTCTCGCGCAGGTCGGCGGTGTCCTGCAGGAAGTCCGGACAGTGGCGGTCCATCAGCACCTTGCCGCCGCCCATGCGCAGGTTGCGCGCGCTGCTCGCCTCGAACAGCGCATCGACCGATTCCTTGTGCACCGTGCAGTAGACCAGGGCCGTGGTGGTGCCGTTCCTGAGCAGCTCGTCGAGGAAGAAATCGGCGGTGGCGCGGCCATGCGCGGGATCGCCGAACTGGCGCTCGGTCGGGAAGGTGAAGTTCTCCAGCCACGGCAGCAGGCCCGGCGCCGGCGAGGCGATCATGTCGGTCTGCGGGAAGTGCAGATGGGTGTCGATGAAGCCCGGCACGATGATCTTGCCGCGGTAGTCGACGATCTCGACCCCGGCCGGCAGCGTGGACGCCAGCTGCGCATGATCGCCGGCCGCCTTGACGCGGCCATTCTCGATAACCAGCAGGCCATCGGCATGCCAGGCGTAAGCGTCTTCCGCAAAGGCCGGATCGGCGTGAAAATGCAGCAGGCTCGCTCGGTAGGCCTGCAGGTTCTGGGTGTCGATCGACATTTAGATGGTTTCCCTTGAAGCCAGGTTGGCGGTGCGGGCTTCCCACACCATCAATAGTTGCGCGGCCACGGCGACGGCGATCACGGCGGGCTGCTTGCCTTCGATGCCGGGCACGCCGATCGGGCAGACCATGGACGCCAGGCGCGCCTGGGCGATCCCGCGGTCGCGCAAGCGATGTTCGAACTGCTTGCGTTTGGTGTGCGATCCGATCAAGCCGAACCAGTCGGTTTCAAAACTGGGACGTTTCAGGATCGCTTCGGCCAGGCGCTGGTCGAGCGCGTGGCTGTGGGTCATGACGAGAAAACTGGTGCCCGGCGCCGCTCGTTCCGCCAGCACCTCCGGGGTGTCGGTGGCTTCGACCGTGACATTCGCCGGCACCTGGGCGGGGAACAGGTCTTCGCGCTCGTCGACCCAGGTCACGCGGCAAGGCAGCTCGGCCAGGGCGCGCACGATGGCCGCCCCTACGTGGCCGGCACCGAACAGCATCAGGTGCGCTTGCGGCGCTGCGACTTTGTCCACCAGCCAGCGCCGGCCGTCGGGCTCGCGCATTATATGCGTAAACTGCGGCGCGCCGTGCCCGCGTGTAAAGCCTGGCCTTGCACTGCCCTGAAGGCATTGGCCGGCGGCGTCGAACAGGGCCAGGTCGGGTGCGCCGTCCAGCGCGACCAGGCGCCAGCTGTCTTCGTTCGACCGTGCCGCCAGCAGCGCCGCGTGGTCACGGTCCAGCAGCTCGAAGGCCAGCTGCACCACGCCGCCGCAGCATTGGCCCAGGCTGGGGCCGAGCGGAAAGCGCTCCAGGCGGCGGGTCTCGCCATTTGCCAGCATCGCGCGCGCAGTCTCGACGCCGCGCAGCTCCAGATGGCCGCCGCCGACCGTGCCCCACTGGCGGGTCGCATCGACCAGCATGCGGGCGCCGGGTTCGCGCGGCACCGAGCCTTCGCTTGCGGCGACGGTGACCAGCACCGCGGGGCGCGCGCCGGGCGCGGCACCGGGCCCGGCATCGGATGCCGCAGCTTGCAGCCAGTCTTCCATCTCAGGCGCCCGGCGTGACTGCCGCTTCGACGGCGGCAACGGCGTTCAGGATGGCTTCGCAGGTCGCCGGCGCGTTGAGCGGCGGGTTGACCTTGTGTCCGCCCACGCTCGAAATCGCATCGCGGATCGCGAAGAAGACCGAGAACGGCAGCAGCAGCGGCGGCTCGCCCACGGCCTTCGAGCGGTGGATCGAATCCTCGACGTTGCGGTTCTCGAACAGGCGCACGCGGAAGTCTTCCGGGCAGTCCGAGACCGCCGGAATCTTGTAAGTCGACGGCGCATGGGTCATCAACTTGCCGCCGGCATTCCACCACAGCTCCTCGGTGGTCAGCCAGCCCATGCCCTGGATGAAGGCGCCTTCGACCTGGCCGATGTCCAGCGCCGGATTGAGCGACTTGCCGGCATCGTAGAGCGCGTCGGCGCGCAGCAGCTTCCATTCGCCGGTGAGCGTATCGACGACCACTTCGGCCACCGCCGCGCCGTAGGCGAAATAGGAGAACGGACGGCCGGTCATGGTCTTCGGATCCCAGGACAGGCCCGGGGTGGCGTAGTAGCCGTCCGACCACAGCTGGGTGCGCGCCAGGTAGGCCTTGGCCACCAGTTCGCCGAACGGAATTTTCTGGCCACCCACGAACACGGTGTCGGCGGCGAAGCGCACGTCTTCGATTGCGCCGCCGTGCTGCTTGACGGCGAAGGCGGCCAGGCGCTCGCGGATCTGGCGCGCCGCATCCTGGGCCGCCTTGCCGTTCAGGTCCGCGCCGGTGGAGGCCGCGGTGGCCGAGGTGTTGGCGACCTTGCTGGTGTTGGTGGCGGTGATGCGCACCCGGTCCAGGTTGACGCCCAGCTCGTGCGCGACCACCTGCATCACCTTGGTGTTGACGCCCTGCCCCATCTCGGTGCCGCCGTGGTTGACCAGGATGGAGCCGTCCACGTACACGTGCACCAGCGCGCCCGCCTGGTTCAGGTGGGTGACGTTGAAGGCGATGCCGAATTTTACGGGGGTCAGCGCCAGGCCCTTCTTCAGCACCGGGCTGGTCTTGTTGAAGGCGTCGATGGCGGCGCGGCGCGCACGGTATTCGCTGCTGCCTTCGAGTTCGTCGACCAGCTCGTGGATCACGTTGTCGACGATGACCTGGCCGTAGGGCGTGACGTTGTTTTCAGTCTTGCCGTAGAAGTTCAGCTTGCGGATGTCGAGCGCGTCGCGGCCGAGATTGCGCGCGATCTCGTCGAGCACGTATTCCATCGCGATCGCGCCCTGCGGGCCGCCGAAGCCGCGGAAGGCGGTGTTCGACTGCGTGTTGGTCTTGCCGCAGGCGGCGCGGATGTCGACGTCCGACAGGTAATAGGCATTGTCGAAGTGGCAGACGGCGCGCGTGGCCACCGGGCCTGACAGGTCGGCCGAGTAGCCGGCGCGCGAGACCATGTCCACCTTTGCCGCGACGATGCGGCCCTCGTCGTCGTAGCCGACTTCGTATTCGTAATGGAAGCAGTGGCGCTTGCCGGTGACCAGCATGTCGTCGTCGCGGTCCGCGCGCAGCTTGACGGCACGCCCAAGCAGCCTGGCCGAGATGCTTGCTGCCGCCGCCCACAGCGCCGACTGCGACTCCTTGCCGCCGAAGCCGCCGCCCATGCGCCGGCACTCGACCACCACATGGTGCGAGTGCAGGCCCAGCGCATGCGCGACCACGTGCTGCATCTCGCTCGGGTGCTGGGTCGAGCACTGCACCAGCATGCCGTCGTTTTCCTGCGGGATGGCGTAGGCGATCTGGCCTTCGAGGTAGAACTGTTCCTGGCCGCCGACGTGCAGCTCGCCTTTCACGGTATGCGGGGCGCGCTCGAAGGCGGACTTGACGTCGCCCCTGGCCAGGTGCATCGGCGGCAGCACGTACGACTGCGCCTTACGCGCGGCCTGCGGCGTCAGGATCGCCGGCAGCTCCTCATAGGTGACCACGCCCTTCTTTGCGGCGCGGCGTGCGTTGTCGTGGCTGTCCGCGACCACGATGAAGATCGGTTGGCCCACGTACTGGACCAGGCCATCGGCCAGGATCGGATCGTCGTGGATGATGGGGCCGCAATCGTTGGTGCCGGGGATATCCCTGGCCGTGTAGACCGCCACCACGCCGCGGCTGGCGCGCACCGCATCCAGATCGAGCGCGAGGATGTTGGCGTGCGCCTTGGCTGACAGCCCCAGCGCCGCGTGCAGCGTGCCGCGGACCTCGGCGATGTCGTCGGTGTAGTCGGCCTGGCCGAGCACGTGCAGACGTGCCGATTCATGGGCCTTCGAGACCCCGACCGCGGTCCACGCCGCCGTCTTCAGTTCCGGTGCGCTCATATCGTTCATGGTCCGGTCTCCTCAGGCGCTCGCTTGCGCAAATACGTTCACGGCTTCGGCCGGCAGCGGGTTCTCGGTCCGCGTCTCCAGCCAGAAGCGGCGCAGCAGGTTCTGCGCGCCCTGCATGCGGTAGGCGTTCGAGGCGCGCATGTCGGTCAAGGGCGCATAGTCCTGCGCCAGTGCGGCCATCGCCGCTTTCACCGCGGCTTCGTCCCAGGCGCGGCCCCGCAGGGCGGCTTCGGCCAGCGCGGCGCGTTTCGGGGTCGCGGCCATGCCGCCGAAGGCGATGCGGGCTTGCTGCACGATGCCGGCCTCGATCTGCAGGGCAAACGCGGCGCACACGGCCGAGATGTCCTGGTCGAAGCGCTTCGCCAGTTTATAGGTGCGGAAGGCGACGATTGGGCCCAAACCGGCGCGCGGCAGCGGAATCCGCAGCGCCTGCACGAATTCGCCTTGTTGGAGATCCTTCTGCTGGTAGCCGAGATAGAAGTCTTCCAGCGCCAGCGTCCGTTCGCCGTTCGGCCCGCGCAGCACGATGGCGGCGCCGAGCGCGATCAGCCAGGGCATCGAATCGCCGATCGGCGAACCATTGGCGACATTGCCGCCCAGGGTGCCGGCATTCCGGATCGGCAGCGAGGCGAAGCGCTGCCACAGCTCAGCCAGCTCCGGATAGCGCGCGCAGATGGCCGCATAGGCATCGTTCAGCGAAACGCCGGCGCCGATCTCCAGCATGCCATCCTGTTCGCGCACGGATTTCAATTCCTCGACGTGGCCGAGCCAGATGATGTCGGTCAGCTCGCGCATCTGCTTGGTGACCCACAGGCCGACGTCGGTCGAGCCGGCCAGCAGCACGGCTTGCGGATGGGCGGCACGCGCCGCCACCAGTTCGTCGACGGTGCGCGGGGCGTGGAAGGTCTGGCCTTGCGCGCTATAGACAGTACCGGCTTCGCGCTGCAGGCCGCGCAGGGTATTGGCCAGCGCTGCGCGGTCGAAGTCCACGCGCGGCAGTTCCGTCATGCGGCGGGCGGCATCGATGATCGGGCGGTAGCCGGTGCAGCGGCACAGGTTGCCGGACAGGGTGTCGTCGATCTCGCGGCGCGAGGGGCAGGCGCCGCCCTCGTTTTTGAGGTACATGCCCCACAGCGACATCGCAAAGCCCGGCGTGCAGAAGCCGCACTGCGAGCCATGGCATTCGACCAGGGCCTGCTGCACCGGGTGAAGCCGGTTGCCCTGGGCCAGGTCTTCGACGGTGAACAGGGCCTTGCCGTCCAGGGTCGGGGTGAACTGGATGCAGGCGTTCACCGCCTTCATCTCGAGCTGGCCGTTTTCCAGCGATCCGATCACCACGGTGCAGGCGCCGCAGTCGCCTTCGGCACAGCCTTCCTTGGTGCCAGTGCAATGCAGGTCTTCGCGCAGGTGCTGCAGCACGGTCTGCGTGGGGGAGACCTGACTGACTTCCTGGACGGCCCCGCGGTAAAAGAATCGGATCGGTGTTGACATTGTTGCCTCGGATTTAACCCAGCTTGCGAGATTAACACCGGAGGGGGTGGCAGCTATAAGCCTTCGATTATTTTGGATATAAGCAAAATCAAATACTACTTTTTGCTCGTCATTCCCGCGAAAGCGGGAATGACGCATTAGTAGTTCACTTTACAAAAGGGTGCACCGTTTCCCAGTGCCGCGCAATATCGATCCTTCGCGTAATCCAGACATGCTGGTGCGTCTGCACATAATCCAGGAAACGCGCCAGCGCCGCTGCCCTTGCCGGCCGCCCCACCAGCCGGCAGTGCAGGCCGATCGACAGCATCTTCGGCTGGTTCAGGCCGTTCGGATCGCCTTCCGCATACAGCACATCGAAGGCATCCTTCAGGTAATCGAAGAACTGGGTGCCCGAATTAAAACCCTGCATGGCGGCGAAGCGCATGTCGTTGGTGTCCAGCGTGTAGGGCACCACCAGATGCGGACGCACCGCATGCCAGCCATTCGCATCCGTGAACGAGACCTCGGTCCAGAACGGCAGATCGTCGCCGTAATGGTCGGCGTCGTAGACGAAGCCGCCGTGCTCCGCCACCAGGCGCCGGGTGTTGGGCGAATCGCGGCCGGTGTACCAGCCCAGCGGCGCCTCGCCGGTGAGATCGCGGATGATCTCGACCGCTTCCTTCATGTGCGCGCGCTCGGTGGCTTCGTCGACGTTCTGGTAGGAGATCCAGCGCAGGCCGTGGCAGGCGATCTCGTGGCCCAGCTCGCGGAAGGCGGCCACCGCCTCCGGGTGGCGCTTGAGCGCCATCGCGACGCCGAACACCGTCAGCGGCAGCTTGCGCTCCTCGAAAATGCGCAGCACGCGCCACAGTCCGGCGCGCGAACCGTATTCGTAGAGCGACTCCATGCTCATGTGGCGCATGGGGAAGGCTTGCGCCCCTATAATTTCGGAGAGAAAAGTCTCCGAAAACGGATCGCCATGCAGCACATTGTTCTCGCCGCCTTCCTCGTAGTTGAGCACGAACTGCAGGGCGACGCGCGCCTGGCCGGGCCATTGCGGATGGGGAGGCGTACGGCCGTAGCCGACCAGGTCACGCGGATAATTCTCGTAAGTGCTCATGGGTGCTCGCAGGATGATCGCTCGGGATGGTGAATATATTTCGCATCTTATATTGCAAGAAGCACAAAGGTATATCATCGTCCACATAGCCGAATTCATGCACGAGATATAGGAATGCCCATGGGAAAACTCAGCACCCACGTCCTCGACACCGCCCACGGCAAGCCTGGCGCCGGCGTCAGGGTGGAACTGTATGCGGTCGAGGGTTCGCAGCGCACCCTCATCAAGGAGGACTCAACGAATAGCGACGGCCGCTGCAACAGCCCGCTGCTCGAGGGCGACAACCTGCGCGCCGGCCGGTACGAACTGGTGTTCGCGGCCGGCGATTATTTCGCCAGCCAGGGCGTGGCGCTGCCTTCTCCCCGCTTCATCGACCGCGTGACGATCGCCTTCGGCGTGGCCGATCCCGGCCAGAACTACCACGTGCCGCTGGTGGTGACGCCCTGGTCGTATTCCACCTACCGGGGCAGCTGAACCGGCAAGCCAAAGGAGAAAGCGCATGAGTCTGCACGTCGTCCATTTCATCGGCCCGATCAACGCCACCTCGGCCTGCACCATCCGTAACCTGTGCCTGCAAGCCCTGCAAAGCGGCGCCAGCGAGATCGAACTGCACATGTCGACCGAAGGCGGCAACATGACGGCCGGCTTCGCCCTGTATTTCTTCCTCAAGTCGCTGCCCCTGCCCCTCACCACCTGGAACGTCGGCAGCGTCGAATCGGTCGGGGTCGCGATCTTCCTGGCCGGCCAGATGCGTTACGCCTGTCCCGGCACCCGTTTCCTGATCCACCCGCTGCACTGGGGCTTCGGCAACCTGGTGGCGGCGGATCACGCCCGCATCTCGGAGTGGCGCGACTGCCTCGACTTCGACGCCGAGCGCTACGCCGCCATCTTCGACGAAGCCACGCGCGGCGCCCGCCAGCCGCACGACATCCGCGGCTGTCTCACCGGCAGCTCGCGCATCTACACCGCCGACGAAGCTGTCGAGGCGGGCATCGTCCACGCCGCCCGCCAGGCCCGCTTGCCGGAAGCCGGCACCACCTCGCATTGGTGGAACTAGCCCGCGCCTCAAGTTCAATATCTTTTTGAAATTGGACAACGGCTGGTGTCTGATTGGCACCACAAAATGACATCCCGATAGTCATCTGACTATTGGCGAATATTTATTTTCCTTGCGGCAAAAAATCCTGTCTGGATACAATTGATTACAGGAAACCCGCCGTGGCCTAACCCTCGCCACAGATCATCCTCGAACAAGAACCATCCCCATCCGCAGTAGGAATTTTGCAGGCTTACCCCATGAACAAACGCATCATTGCGACTCTGCTCGCCTTGCCTCTGGCCGTCTCTACCGCTTACGCCCAGGATTCGTCCGGCGTGCGCATCAGCGGTTTCGGCACCGGCGCCCTCACCTGGACCAACAGCGACCAGGCCGAATTCAGCCGCCCGAACCAGGCAAGCGGCGCCAGGAAGAACGTCACCACCGGCGTCGATTCCAACCTCGGCCTGCAGGCCGACTACGCCATCAACAGCTGGCTGTCCGTCACCGGCCAGGGCCTGGTGCGCAAGGATGCCGAAGACGATTTCGGCGCCGAACTGTCCTGGGCCTTCGCCAAGGCCAGGATCAATGACGAGCTGAGCGTGCGCGTCGGCCGTATCGGCCTGCCGGTCTTCATGATCTCGGACTACCGCAACGTCGGCTATGCCAACACCTTCCTGCGTCCGCCGGGCGAACTGTACTCGCAGGTGCCGTTCAGCAGCATCACTGGCGCCGACGTCACCTGGCAGCACGGTTTCGGCGACACCAACGTCACCGCCCAGCTTGCCTATGGCGGCACCGAAAGCCAGTTGGTCGGCAACACCGTCGACGCACACCGCGTGAGCGCCCTGAACCTGGTGGCCGAGCACGGCCCGCTGACCCTGCGCTTCGGCCGCGCCGACGCCAGGCTGTCGCTGAACACCTCGACCTCGCTCAACACCCTGCTGGCAGGCCTGCGCAGCGCCGGCACCGGCTACCGCTTCCCGCAACTGAACCAGCTGGCCGACGAGCTGCAGCTGAACAAGAAGAAGGCCTCCTTCACCTCGGCCGGCCTGGGCCTGGACTGGAACGACATCGTGGTCCAGACCGAATACGCCAAGCGCAAGACCGACAGCTATGTCAACGACACCAGTGCCTGGTACGCGATGGCCGGCTACCGCTTCGGCAAGGTCCTGCCCTACTACATCCACTCGGAACTGAAGATCGACAGCGTCCCGACCAACAGCGTCCCGGCAGCCTGCCCGGCCGGCTACCCGGCGGCCTGCACCCCGACCATGGCGACCCTGCGCGGCGGCGTCGACACGCTGAAGAACACCGGCATCGGCCAGGGCGAACAGAGCACCGACACCATCGGCGTGCGCTGGGACTTCCACCGCTCGGTGGCCCTGAAGGCCCAGATCGACCGCGTGCGTCCGCAGAACGGCCATGGCCTGTTCCTGGCACCGCAGCCTGGCTTCAAGGGCCCGGTCACCGTCGGCGCCGTCGCCCTCGACTTCGTGTTCTAAAGCTTGAGAAAGAGACAGATGAAAGCACTGATCAAGATCGCAGTTCTCTCTTCCTTCGCAGCCGCCGCACTGGCATCGGCCCTGCCGGCCATGGCCGAAGTGGTGGTGGTGGTCAACCCGAAGGCCGCGGAAAGCAGCATGAGCAAGGAGCAGGTCGCCCAGTTCTTCCTGGGTAAATCGTCGTCGATGACCCCGGTCGACCAGCCGGAAAGCGCCCCGATCCGCGGCGAGTTCTACAAGAAGGTCACCGACAAGGACGCCTCGCAGGTCAAGGCCCTGTGGTCCAAGCTGGTATTCACCGGCAAGGCCACGATGCCGAAGGAAGTCGGCGACAGCGCCGCCGTCAAGAAGGCGGTGGCGGCCGATCCGAAGGCCATCGGCTACATCGAGAAGAGCGCAGTCGACGGCTCGGTCAAGGTGATCTACACCGCCCCGTAAGGCGACCCCATCACCGTTGGGAGTTCCGTCCGCACCCGGTCTGCCGGGGCCGGACGGCTTCTTCGTTCACATTTCAGGAGATACGGCAGCATGAGCATCAAGCGCAGGATTTGGGCACTACCGGTCATCTCGACCATCATCTTCGGCCTGGGCGCGGCCGTCAGCGCGAGCATCGCGACCAGCGCCCTGAACTCCATCCACATGACCGAAAGCGTCGACTTTCCAGCCCTGGGCAGCTCGAAGGCGCTGGCGGCCGAAATCGAAGCGGTCACGAACGGCTTGCGCGACGCCGTCAGCGAAGGCGACAAGGCGCGTATCCAGCAGATCGGCGAGCAGGCCGGCAAGGTCCGCAGCCACCTGGCCGAAATCGGCAAGATCGAAGGCATGGCCGACACCGGCAAACGCCTGAGCAAAGAATTCGAGGATTACTATGCCCCGGCGCTGTCCGCCGCCAAGATCATGCTCGAACTCGAGCAGGGCGACGCCCAGGCCACCGTCGGCAAGATGCAGAGCGCACTGGGCGTGCTGAACACCGACCTCGCCAAGTTCGGCGAAGCGGCCCAGCAGCAGTTCAAGGACGGCATCGAACGCAGCGCCTCGAAAGTGCGCGGCGTGGTAACCGCGATCGTCATCACCGGCCTGATCGTGATCCTGGCCCTGGCCGCGGTCTCGTGGTTCGTGGTGCGCGCGATCTGGCAGCAACTCGGCGGCGAGCCGGAATATGCGCGCGAAATCGCCCGTGGCGTGGCCGCCGGCGACCTGTCGATGGAAATCCGGGTCGAGGACGGCGACAGCGCCAGCCTGCTGGTCGCGCTGAAGGAAATGCGCACCCGCCTGGCGACCATGGTGGCCGAGATCAAGACCTCGAGCGAGACCATCCAGATGGCCAGCGCCGAGATCGCCAGCGGCAACGCCGACCTGGCCAGCCGCACCGAATCGCAGGCCTCGAGCCTGGGCAACACGACCCGTGCGATGGAATCCCTGACCGACACCGTGCGCGCCAACGCCGCCAACGCCAATCAGGCCAACGAACTGGTGGTTTCGGCCACCAGCATCGCCACCCGCGGCGGCGAAGTGGTCGGCAACGTGGTGCAGACCATGGGCTCGATCAGCGAGTCGTCGAAGAAGATCGTGGACATCATCTCGGTCATCGACGGCATCGCCTTCCAGACCAACATCCTGGCGCTGAACGCGGCCGTCGAGGCGGCCCGCGCCGGCGAACAGGGCCGCGGCTTCGCGGTCGTGGCCGGCGAAGTGCGTACCCTGGCCCAGCGCTCGGCCGCCGCCGCCAAGGAGATCAAGGAACTGATCACCGCCTCGGTGTCGAAGGTCACCGCCGGCACCGCGCTGGTCGACGAAGCCGGCGCCACGATGGACCAGATCGTGAACTCGGTGCGCAAGGTGCACGATATCATGGCCGAGATCACCGAAGCCGGCCAGCGCCAGAGCGAAGGCATCGAACAGATCGGCCGCGCGATCGACGACATGGACCAGACCACGCAGCAGAACGCCGCCCTGGTCGAAGAAGCCTCGGCCGCCGCCGAGTCGCTGAGCGAGCAGACCGTGCAGCTGTCGAACGCCCTGGCCGTGTTCAAGCTCGACAACACGCCGACCCTGGCGGCATCGGCGGCCGCGCCTGCTGCCGGGAAGCACCTGGCGCTGCGCTGAAGGCTGAACACCGTCGTCCCCGGCTGAATACCGTCGTCCCCGCCTGAATACCGTCGTCCCCGCCTGAATACCGTCGTCCCCGCGCAGGCGGGGACGGCGGCCCCCGTATCTGGCCAAACTTGCAACCCGCCTTCCCTTCCCCTTAGAATCGATTCCTTCCCGACTCTTCCCAGTCAACTTTGGAATCCATACCCCTTTGGGCACTCGTCCTTGCCCTGGTCTTCCTGATTCTCTGCTCGGCCTTTTTCGCGATGGCGGAAACGGCCCTGATGGCAGCCAATAAATACCGCCTGCGCCACCTCGCCAGGCGCGGCCACCGCGGCGCCGTCACCACCCTGTGGCTGCTGGAGCGCACCGACAAGCTGTTGTCGCTGGTGCTGATCGCCAATACCCTGATCAATGCGATGGCCACCGCCCTGGTGACGGCGATCGCCATCATCTTCTTCGGCCAGGAAGAAAGCGTCATTACGATCGCCATCGCCACCGCCAGCGTGGCTTTCCTGCTGATCGTGTTCGCCGAGATCGCGCCCAAGGTGATCGGCGCCACCTACCCCGAACGCATCGCGCTGGGCACCAGCCTGGTCCTGCGGCCGCTGATGAAGCTGGCCAAGCCGGCGATCTGGTTCGTCAACCTGTTCGTGTCAAGCATCCTGCGCCCGCTCGGCATCCGCGCGCACAGCGGCGCCCAGCAGCAGCGCCTGTCGGCCGAGGAATTGCGCACCGTCGTGCTGGAAGGCGGCAACTTCATCCCGCAGAAGCACCAGAGCATCCTGCTCAACCTGTTCGACCTGGAAAAGATCTCGGTTGAGGACATCATGACGCCGCGCAGCCAGGTCGAAGCCCTGAACCTGGCCCTGCCGATCGCGGACATCATGGCCGAGCTGACGACCTCCTCCCACCGCAAGCTGCTCGTGTATGAGGGCGAGATCAACAAGGTGGTCGGCATCCTGACGGTGCGCAAGGCGGTGCGATTGCTGAACGAAGCGGGCGAACTGACGGTCGGGCACGTCCGCGCACTGCTCTCGCCGCCGTGTTTCATCCCGCAGGACACCGACGTCCTCGCCCAGCTCCAGTATTTCCAGGAACAGAAGGAAAGGCTGGGCATCATCGTCGACGAATATGGCGAGGTGCAGGGCCTGGTCACGCTCGAGGACATCATCGAGGAAATGATCGGCGACTTCACGACCTCGACCCCGGACGAGGTGCGTGCCGACGCCCTGGCCTGGAATGCCAGCGGCGAGTGCCTGCTGGAGGGCAGCACCCCGCTGCGCGACATCAACAAGAAGCTGGGACTGGACCTGCCGCTGGACGGACCGAAGACGCTCAACGGCTTGCTGCTCGAACAACTGCAGGAGATTCCGGAGTGTCCGATTGCGCTGAAGCTGGGCGGGGTCGTGATCGAAGTGGTGCAGGTGCAGAATCAGTCAATCAAGGTGGTGAAACTGTTAAGGCCGGTTGTTATCAAACGATGGAACCACGTCATCCCCGCGTAGGCGGGGATCCAAGTTTGCAGGCGTTTCGTTACTGCAAGCAAAACTTGGATTCCCGCCTTCGCGGGAATGACGGCACATTGCCACTGGAGCCAACATGTCACCGTTTCCCCACTTATCACCTCAGCAATACCATTTCGTCTACGTGGTATGCACGCCTCTATCCTCACCCCAATCTCTTTACAAATGTGATGCCTACGGGCATCATCCAAAGCAGCCACCGGGCATGAGCGTCCAGCCCGGCTCCTTGTCGCCACTCCGTCCCTGATCCTATGGCAGCAGTCCTCCCGAACCCGACCGCAGGCACCGCATTGCCCGGGTTGGCGCGCGCCCTGGTCCAGGCCGGGCGCCTGAGCCTGCCGCAGGCGGACGGCCTGCAGAAAAAGGCGGCCGCCGACAAGACCGGTTTCATCGATACCCTGCTGGGCGCCGGCCTCATCGATGCGCGCAGCCTGGCCGTGTTCTGCGCCGAGACCTTCGGCTACCCGCTGCTCGACCTCTCCACCCTCGGTATCGAAGCCCTGCCGGCCAACGCCATCGACGCCCGCCTGATGCAGGCCCAGCGCGTGGTGGCCCTGTCCAAGCGCGGCAATAAACTGTCGGTGGCGCTGTCCGATCCGACCAATTCCCAGGCCCTGGACCAGATCAAGTTCCAGAGCGAAGCCTCGGTCGAGCCGGTGATCGTCGCCCACGACGCCCTGCTGGCCCTGCTGGCCACGCTGACCAAGAACGCCGAGCAGAGCATCAGCGAGCTGGTCGGCGAAGGCGACGACATCGAATTCGCCGACGAGGAACCGCAGCAGCCTTCGCAAGCCGAAGCCGCCGCCGCCACCGAAGTCGAGGACGCGCCCATCGTGCGCTTCCTGAACAAGGTGCTGATGGATGCGATCACGCTGGGCGCCTCCGACATCCACTTCGAGCCCTACGAAAAGCAGTACCGGATCCGCATGCGCGTGGACGGCGTGCTGCGCGACCACCTGGCGCCGCCGCTGTCGATCCGCGACAAGCTGGTCTCGCGCATCAAGGTGCTGGCCAAGCTCGACATCTCCGAAAAGCGCGTGCCGCAGGACGGCCGCATGCGCCTGGTGCTGTCGGCAACCAAGACCATCGACTTCCGCGTCAGCACCCTGCCGACCCTGTTCGGCGAGAAGACCGTCATGCGTATCCTCGACGCCACCCAGGCGCAGATGGGCATCGACGCGCTCGGCTACGATCCGGACCAGAAGGCGCTGCTGATCGACGCCATCACCCGCCCCTACGGCATGGTGCTGGTGACGGGGCCGACCGGTTCCGGCAAGACGGTGTCTTTATATAGCTGCCTGAACCTGCTGAACAAACCGGGCATCAACATCTCGACCGCCGAAGACCCGGCCGAGATCAACCTGCCGGGCGTGAACCAGGTCAACGTCAACGAGAAGGCGGGCCTGACCTTCCCGGTCGCGCTGAAGGCCTTCCTGCGCCAGGACCCGGACATCATCATGGTCGGTGAGATCCGCGACCTGGAAACCGCCGACATCGCGATCAAGGCCGCCCAGACCGGCCACATGGTGTTCTCGACCCTGCACACCAACGATGCGCCGTCGACGCTGACGCGCCTGATGAACATGGGCGTGGCGCCCTTCAACATCGCCTCCTCCGTCATCCTGATCACGGCCCAGCGCCTGGCGCGCCGCCTGTGCGCCTGCAAGCAGCCGCTCGACATCGAGCGCGAGGTCTTGAGGTCCGCCGGCTTCCGCGACGCCGACCTCGACGGCGAATGGAAGCCCTACGGTCCGGTCGGCTGCGAGCGCTGCCTGGGCTCGGGCTACAAGGGCCGGGTCGGCATCTACCAGATCATGCCGATCTCCCCGGCGATCGAAGCCCTGATCCTGGCCAACGGCAACGCGATGGAAATCGCCGCCCAGGCCGAAAGCGAAGGCGTGAATTCGCTGCGCCGCTCCGGCCTGATGAAGGTGAAACAGGGGCTGACCAGTCTCGAAGAAGTCCTTGGCTGCACCAACGAGTAGTTTAGATACGGGAAAACACATGGCAACTTCGGCCCAAGTACGCAGCGCTGGCGGCGCCCAGATCAAGGAATCCGTCTACGCCTGGGAAGGCAAGGACAAGACCGGCAAGACCGTGCGCGGCGAAATGCGCGCCGGCGGCGAAACCGTCGTCAACGTGACCCTGCGCCGCCAGGGCATCGTGGTGGTCAAGGTCAAGAAGAAGGCCTACCGCAGCGGCAAGAAGATCACCGAAAAAGACCTGGGCCTGTTCACGCGCCAGCTGGCCACCATGATGAAGGCCGGCGTGCCGCTGCTGCAATCCTTCGACATCGTCGGCAAGGGCCATTCGAATCCGTCGATGTCCAAGCTGATCATGGACCTGCGCGCCGACATCGAGACCGGCACCAGCCTGAACAACGCCTTCCGCAAGTACCCGCTCTACTTCGACCCGCTGTTCTGCAACCTGGTCGGCGCCGGCGAACAGGCCGGTATCCTGGAAGACCTGCTGACGCGCCTGGCGATCTACAAGGAAAAGACGCTGGCGCTGAAAGCCAAGATCAAATCCGCCCTCACCTACCCGATCTCGATCCTGGCGATCGCCTTCATCGTCACCGCGGTGATCATGATCTGGGTGGTGCCGGCCTTCAAGGAAGTGTTCAGCAGCTTCGGCGCCGACCTGCCGACCCCGACCCTGGTGGTGATGGCGATGTCCGACTTCGTCGTCAAGTGGTGGTACATCATCTTCGGCTCGCTGTTCGGCGCGATCTACTTCTTCTTCCAGTCCTGGCGCCGCTCGCTGAAGATGCAGCAGGCGATGGACCGCCTGCTGCTGCGCCTGCCGGTCTTCGGCGAAGTGATCCGCAAGGCCACCATCGCGCGCTGGACCCGCACGCTGGCGACCATGTTCGCGGCCGGCGTGCCGCTGGTCGAAGCCCTCGACTCGGTCGGCGGCGCGGCCGGCAACGCGGTCTACCTCGACGCGACGCGCAAGATCCAGACCGAAGTCAGCACCGGTACCAGCCTGACGGTGGCGATGCAGAACGCCAATGTGTTCCCGAACATGGTGACCCAGATGGTCGCCATCGGCGAGGAATCGGGTGCGCTGGACAGCATGCTGGGCAAGGTCGCCGACTTCTATGAAGAGGAAGTCGACGAGGCCGTGAGTGCGCTGTCTTCGCTGATGGAGCCGATGATTATGGTGATCCTGGGTGTGCTGATTGGCGGTCTTGTTGTGGCGATGTATCTGCCTATCTTCAAGCTGGGGGCGGTGGTTTAATCCCGCTGCTGCTTGTTCCTGCCGGCGCCACCAGGCGCCGGCCACGGTGCCTGGCGCATCCAGGCGCGCGACCTGCAACGGGTCAAGCTGTACGTCACCTGCCCGCGCAAGAATACCCAGTTACCCACCAGGCTTGTCTAACCCCACCCTGGTAGATAACAATAGAAAATTGTCAGCAATAAATCTATTCTTGCACCGGGACCCAGCACCTTGAACTCCAACGCACCGGACGTCGTCGACGCGCCGAAGGACGCCGCACGCGCCGCGGCCACCCATCTTCCCTACCGCCGCGACATCGACGGCCTGCGCGCAATCGCCGTGCTGTCGGTGATCCTGTTTCACGCCTTCCCGGCCCTGCTGCCGGGCGGTTTCATCGGCGTCGACATTTTCTTCGTCATCTCCGGCTACCTGATTTCCGGCATCCTGCTGCGCGAGCTCCAGCTCGGCAAGTTCAGCATCGCCGCCTTCTACGCGCGCCGCGTCAAGCGCATCTTCCCTTCGCTGCTGGCGGTGATGATCGCCTGCCTCGTGTTCGGCTGGCTCGCGCTGTTCCCCGACGAATATGGGCAATTGGGCAAGCACGTGGGCGGCGGCGCCAGCTTCGCCGCCAACTTCTTCTATTGGGCCCAGGTCGGCTACTTCGATACCAGCGCCGACACCAAGCCGCTGCTGCACCTGTGGTCGCTGGGGATCGAGGAGCAGTTCTACATCGTGTGGCCGGCGGTGCTGGCGCTGGCCTGGCGCTGGCGCAGCAAGCTGCTGCTGGTGACCGCGCTGCTGGCGCTGCTGTCCTTCGCGCTGAACGCGGCCGGGATCAGCCACCACGCGACCGCCACCTTCTATTCGCCGCTGAGCCGCGCCTGGGAGCTGCTGGGTGGCGCGCTGCTGGCCTGTGTTGCCCATGGCCGCCCGAGCGCTGCGCCTGGCGGCTTCAAGGCGCACCTGATGGCCAGCGCCGCGCTGGCGCTGCTGGCCCTGGGCCTGGCCTTGATCACCCCGAAGCACTTCCCCGGCTGGTGGGCACTGATGCCGGTGGCGGCGGCCATGCTGCTGATCGAAGCCGGGCCGCAGGCCTGGTTCAACCGGTTCGTGCTGGGCAATCCGGTGATGGTCTGGATCGGCCTGATCAGCTATCCGCTCTATCTGTGGCATTGGCCGCTGCTGTCCTTCGCCCAGATCGTCGAAGGCCACCTGCCGGCGCCGCAGATCCGCGCCGCGGCGCTGGTGGCGGCGGTGCTGCTGGCGTGGCTGTCCTGGCGCCTGCTGGAGCGGCCGCTGCGCGGCCTGCGCGGCGCCCGCGCGCGGGCCGCGGTGACGCTGCTGTGCGTACTGATGGCGGGCACCGGCCTGGCCGGCGGCTACGTGTTCTGGCAGCAGGGACTGCCGCAGCGCGCGGCGATCCAGGAAAACCTGGCCAACCAGAAGGCCCTGGTCCTGGTCGAAGACAAGGCCAACGCCGCCGCCTGCAAGCAGCGCTACGGCTTCGACTCCGTCTACAAATACTGCCTGCAGGCCTGGCCCGAGCGCGAGCCGACCGTGGCGCTGCTCGGCGACAGCCATGCCTACCACGTGGTGGCCGGCCTCACCAACTACTACAAGAGCAAGGGCGAGAACCTGCTGATGCTCGGCACCCGCGTGCCCTACTGGGACCTGCCGGCCGGCGCCGACGACGAGTTCCAGAAAGCGACCCAGCCGATGCTGGAGCAGGCGCTGAACACGCCCTCGATCAAGACCGTCATCTTCGCCACCCACCAGCGGGTCGGCTTCGCGGACAACTTCAAGCCGATGGTGAACGCCGCGCGCGATACCTACCGCCGCTTCCTGGCCGCCGGCAAGCGCGTGATCGTCATCGAAGACGTGCCGATCCTGCCTTTCGACCCGCGCACCTGCATCAGGCGCCCCGGCGTGGCTTCCTCGGCCACGACCTCGCCCTGCGGCATCCCGCGCAGCGAATGGGACAAGCAGGTCGACCAGCACGAGCAGATCCGCCAGGAGACGGCGCGCATGTTCCCGCAGGTCGAATGGTTCCGCGCATCGAGCGCGCTGTGCGACGAGCGCTGGTGCAGCGCCATGATCGACGGGCGCCTGATGTACCGCGACACCAACCACCTCAGCTACGACGGCGACCTGCGCGTGGGCAGCTGGTTCAGCCGATGGGCCGAACAGCAGCCCCCTGCAGCGCGGCCAGGCGGGAATCCCTGAGCATCTGCTCGAACTCGCGCGCCGGCACCGGCCTGCTGAACAGGTAGCCCTGCACCTCGTCGCAGCCGCGGCTGCGCAGGTAGGCCAGCTGGGCCTCGGTCTCGACGCCTTCGGCGATCACGCGCAGGCCCAGGTCGTGGGACAGCGAGATGATCGCCGCCACCATCGCCGTGCTGTTGGTGTCGTTCTCGATGTCGCGCACGAAGGACTGGTCGATCTTCAGCACGTCGACCGGAAAGCGCTTCAGGTAGGACAGGCTCGAGTAGCCGGTGCCGAAGTCGTCGATCGAGAGCTGCACGCCCATCGCCTTCAGCTCGCGCATGGTGGCGATGGCGGCATCGACGTTTTCCATCATGAGGCTTTCGGTCAGCTCGATCTCGAGGCTGGTGGCCGGCAGCCCGGTCTCCAGCAGCACCGATTCGATCAGGCGCGGCAGCGAGGCGTCGTTGAACTGGCGCGATGACAGGTTGACGGCGATGCGCAATTCGCCCAGGCCGCTCCTGTGCCAGGCCGCGGCCTGGGCGCAGGCGGCGCGCAAGACCCAGGTGCCCAGCGGGACGATCAAGCCGGTCTCCTCGGCCAGCGAGATGAACCGGTCCGGACGCAACATGCCCATTTGCGGATGGCGCCAGCGTAGCAGCGCTTCCATGCCGATCACTTCGCCAGTCGCCAGCGCGATCTGCGGCTGGTAATACAGTTCGAACTCGCTGTAGCTCATGGCGTGGCGCATCGCATCGACCAGCGCCAGGCGCTCCACCGCCCTTTCGTTCATGCTGGGCAGGTAGAAGCGCACGGCGTTGCGCCCGGCTTCCTTGGCCCGGACCATGGCGATCTGGGCATGCTTGACGAGGGTCTCGGCATCGCAGCCGTCGCCGGGGAAGCCCGCGATCCCGGCGCTGCAAGTGATGAACAGGCGCTGGTCCTGTTCCGTGAAGGGCGCGGCGACCGCCGCCAGCACCTCGTTCACCATCGCGGCCGCCTGGCGCTCGTCGATGCGGCTTTCCAGCAGCAGCACGAATTCGTCGTCGCCGGTGCGCGCCACGGTGCCGGTGGGGCCGGCCAGCGCCAGGATGCGTTCGCCGGCCTGGCGCAGCAGGCGGTTGCCGGCCGCGTGGCCCAGGCTGTCGTTGACGTGCTTGAAGTGGTCGAGGTCGAGCGCCACCACCCATACCGGCCAGCCCTGCGGGCGCGCGAACGCGATCGCGCGCGCGATGCGGTCGGTCAGCAGCACCCGGTTCGGCAGGCCGGTCAGGGTGTCGTAGTGGGCGCGGTGTTCGAGTTCGGCTTCGTACTGGCGGGCCGTGGTGACGTCGTATTCGCTGATGACGAAATGGTCGGTCACGCCCTGCGCGTCCTTGACCGGGGCCAGGTAGATGTCGGCGAACCACCTCGCGCCGTCCTTGCGCGCGAGCTGCAGCACCACGTGGCTTTCGCGCCGCTCGCGCAGGGCATTGTGCAGTTCGTGGAGGGCCGGCTGCTCGTCGCCGTCGGGCGCCAGCATGTCGATCGGCTGGCCGATGACCTCCTCCGGGCGCAGGCCGTGCAGGCGCTGGAAGGCGGGATTGACGTGGATGATGGGTGTGCCCTCGGCCAGCGCGTCCACCAGGATGACCGCATTCGCGCTCGATTCGATGGCGCGCTGGGACAGCCGCAGCGCCTCGGACGTGCGGCGCAGGTCGGCGGTGCGCTCGTCCACCAGGGCCTGGATGTAGGCGACGCGGCGCGACCGTCCCTGCACATGGGCGGCGGCGGCGACGCTGAAGCCCAGGCCGGTCAGCAGGACAAGCACGGATCCGAGGTGGGCGATAGCGGGTTCGCGGGCACGCGAGCGCAATTCCCAGGCCTGCCCGGACACGGTGAAGCGCTGGGTGCGGTCGAACAGTACCGAGCCCACCAGCTTGCCGGGGAAAGCCGCTTCGCCGCCGTCGAGGCTGCCGAAGCGCCCCACCTCGCGCATCGTCGACTGCCCTTGCACCTGGCGGGACAGGGTGATTTCGACGCCGGGCGCCAGGTTGGCATGGCGCAGGTTCAGTTGAACGAGTTCGTAGACATCGATCAGGACTTCGCTCACGCCGCGCGCCGCGGCGCGCCTTTCGACAGATCCGGCACCGGGCGACAGCGGACCGTAGACCGGCAGCGTGATCACGATGCCGAGCCGGCCGACCGGCTCGACCATGGGTACCAGGCCGCTGGCCATCGCCTGGCCGGTGGCGATCGCGCGCTCGGCCAGTTCGCGGTGCGGCGCGAAGGACCAGATGTCGTAACCATGCGCGGAGGCATTGCGCTGCTGCGGCGCGATCATGTCGAGCACCAGGTACAGCGGACGTTCGCCGGCGCGCACGAAGCCGCCATCCTTCTTTTCCTTGATCTCGAAATCCGGCCATACCTTGCGCCGTGCGGCCTCGTAGGCTGCGCGCTCGGCGCCAAGCACGAAGCGGTGGGAGGTCAGCCCGTGCACATACGGGTAGGTGTCGATCAAGGGCTGGGTGAAGCGGATGAACTGGGCGTCGCTGACCTCGTCGCTCGAGCGGAACAACAGGTTGACCGCGCGCACGGCTTCGCCGGCCTCGTCGAAACTGCCTTTGATCAGGGCAATCCGTATTTCCTGGCGCCGTGCGAAGTCGTAGCCGCTGCGCGTGCGCTCCAGGCCGAGTACCGCCTGGTGCAGGAACAGGGTGATGACGATACCGCCCAACAGCGTCCCTACCGTTACAGGATGCAAGGACAACACGGGAAATGCTCGTTTCAACGACGACTTCATTATGCACATGGGCCTGGCGGTATCGAACCGCCATCTTGCCATGCCGGCGCCAATCTGTCGCGTGGCCGCGTCGGCAGTGTCCAGACTGTCGAAATCCCCCTACAATAGGTTGATTCACAGAAACCGCTTATCTGCTCCCTATGCAACCGGATCTTTTCCTCTTCGCCGCCCCGGGCACCATGGCCGCCGCCGTGGTCGCCGCCATCTTCGGCCTGCTGATCGGCAGCTTCCTGAATGTGGTCGTGCACCGCCTGCCGATCATGCGCCAGCGCGAGATCGACAACTACATCGCGGACAAAGAGGGCAAGCCGCTGCCCCACCCGGACCGCTACAACCTGATGGTGCCGAGGTCGGCCTGCCCGCATTGCGGCCACCAGATCGGGGCGCTGGAAAACATCCCCATCGTCAGCTGGCTGGTCCTGCGCGGCAAATGCAGCGCGTGCAAAGCGCCGATCTCGGCCCGCTATCCGATCGTCGAAGCGGTCAGCGGCATCCTGTCGGGACTGCTGATCTGGCATTTCGGCAGCGGCTGGACCGGTCTGGCGACGCTGGTCTTCACCTACCTCTTGATCGCGATGACGCTGATCGACATCGACCACAAGGAACTGCCGGACGACCTCACCTATCCGCTGCTGTGGCTGGGCCTGCTCATCAACCTGGACGGCAATTTCGTGCCGCTGCGCGAAGCGGTGCTCGGCGCCGCCGGCGGCTACCTGTTCCTGTGGGCGGTCGCGCGCACCTATGAACTGGTGCGCGGGCAGATCGGCATGGGCGACGGCGACTTCAAGCTGCTGGCCGCCCTCGGCGCCTGGTTCGGCTGGAAGATGCTGCCGGCACTGATCGTGCTGTCCTCCTTCGTTGGCGCCGCCATCGGCATCGCCATGATCGTGATCGGCCGGACCAAGAAGGGCCAGCACATCCCGTTCGGCCCCTACCTGGCCGGCGCTGGTATGATCGCCCTCTTCTACGGACCCGAACTGACGCGCCTGGCGATCGGGCTGGCGCAGCCTTGAATGAATAAACTGCGGGATAAACAAGGATTCACGGTCGGCCTCACCGGCGGCATCGGCTGCGGCAAGACCACCGTCGCCGACCTGTTCGCCGCGCGCGGCGCCGCGGTCATCGACACCGACCAGATCGCGCACGCGCTGACCGCACCCCAGGGTGCGGCGATGCCGGCCTTGATCGCCGAATTCGGCGCCGATTTCGCCACGCCGGACGGCGCCATGGACCGCGCGAAGATGCGCGCCCTGGTGTTTGCCGATCCCGGCGCGCGGGCCCGCCTGGAGGGCATCCTGCATCCGCGCATCCGCGAAGCCACCGCCGCGGCGGCCCTGATCGCCACCGGGCCTTACGTGATGTTCGTGGTGCCGCTGTTGATCGAATCCGGCACCTGGCGCGAGCGCGTGGCGCGGGTGCTGGCGATCGATTGTCCGGAAGAGGTGCAGGTGGCCCGCGTGATGGCGCGCAATGGCTTGCCCGAAGCCCAGGTACGCGCCATCATGGCGGCCCAGGTCTCGCGCGCCCAGCGCCGGCTGGCCGCCGACGACCTCATCCTCAACGACGCCGGCGTCGATGCGCTGCTGCCCCAGGTGGAACGCCTGCACGCCTTTTATCTTGACGAAGCGGCAAGATTAGCGAGCGATCCGAACGAGCGTTTGTAATTTTGCCCACGATGGTTCAGAATCACGTGGTCGCGCCAGCCTACGCCGAGAGGAATGCCACTTTGATCGTCTACGAATACCCATTCAACGAGCGGATTCGCACGTTGTTGCGGCTCGAGGACCTGTACGAGAAATTCAAGTTCTTTGTGAATCAGGAGCATCCTCTGCAGCACCACGTCGCCCTCGCGACGATCTTCGACATGCTGGAAGTGGCGGGCCGCGCGGACCTCAAGTCCGACCTGCTGCAGGAACTCGAACGCCAGAAGCAAAGCCTGCTGAGCTACCGCAGCAATCCGGCCGTCGCCGCCGACGCGCTCGACGCCGTGCTGGCCGAACTCGATACCATCAGCAACGCCCTCGTCAACGCCCAGGGCAAGACCGGCCAGAACGTGCGCGACAACGAATGGCTGATGAGCATCCGCGGCCGCACCGTGATGCCGGGCGGCGCCTGCGAATTCGACCTGCCTTCCTACTACGCCTGGCAGCATCGTTCTGCCGAGCAGCGCCATGCCGACATCGCGGCCTGGTTCGCGCCGCTGGCGCCGCTGTTCGACGCCCTGTCCCTGGTGCTGCGCCTGCTGCGCGACTCGGGCGGTCCGGTCAAGATGATCGCGGTGGCCGGCAGCTACCAGCAGATGCTGCAGGGGAAGGTCTACCAGATGCTGCGTCTGTCCATCGACGAGAACCTCGGTGCGATTCCGGAAATCTCGGCCAACAAGTACATGCTGTGGGTGCGCTTCACGAGCCAGGGCGGGGACCTGAAACCCAAGCCGCTCGAAGACGATGTACCATTCGAGCTCACCCTCTGTAACTTCTGAACCGAATCATGACCGTCGTCGCCTGCCCCACCTGCGGCAAGAAAGTGGAATGGACCCCCGCGAACAAGTTCCGCCCCTTCTGCTCCGAACGCTGCAAACAAATCGACCTTGGCGCCTGGGCCGAGGAAAAATACACGATCCCGGGCGCCGCGCCCAATGACGCCCAGGACGATCCGCTGGCCAACCAGTAAGCCTTTTTGAAGGGGATTCCGCATGCCGCTCGTCACCCTTACCGTCCGCAAGCCGAAAAGCCCCGAGTTCAAGGGCAAGGTGCTCGATGCCGTGCACGCCAGCCTGGTCTCGACCGGCGTGCCCGACACCGACAAGTTCCAGCGCGTGCTGGAACTCGACGCCGCCGACTTCCGCTTCGATGCTTCCTATCCCGACGTGGCCACCGCGCGCACCGACGATTTCGTGCTGATCGAGATCCTGTGGTCGGTCGGGCGCAGCGTGAAGGTCAAGAAGAAGCTGCTGGCCGAACTGATGGACCGCCTGCGCATGGCCGGGCTGGACCCGGAAAACGTGATGGTGGTGTTCAAGGAAACCAGCTGGGAAAACTGGGCGTTCGCGGGCGGCCGCATCCTGCACACTTGAAGCGCTGCCTGCGCGGTGGCGGACGGACTGCTATAGTCGTCCTTCACTTTGTCAGGAGCGCACGATGCAGAAACGAAAACTCGGCAATCTGGAAGTCTCCGCCCTCGGCCTGGGCTGCATGGGCATGACCCACGCCTACGGCCAGGCACCCACCAGGGCCGACATGATCTCGCTGCTGCGCAGCGCGGTCGAGCGCGGTGTCACCTTCTTCGATACGGCCGAAGTCTACGGCCCCTTCAACAACGAGGAACTGGTCGGCGAGGCGCTGGCGCCGCTGCGCGGGCAGGTCGTCATCGCCACCAAGTTCGGCTTCGCGCCCGACCCGAAGGGCGGGCCGCGCTGGAGCGAGCTGGACAGCCGCCCGGAACACATCCGCGCCGTCACCGAGGCTTCGCTCAAACGCCTGAAGACGGATGCGATCGACCTGCTCTATCAGCACCGCGTGGATCCGAACGTGCCGATCGAGGACGTGGCCGGCACGGTTGGCGAGCTGATCAAGGAAGGCAAGGTGAAGCACTTCGGCCTGTCCGAAGCCGGACCCGACACGATCCGCCGCGCCCACGCGGTGCAGCCGGTCACGGCGCTGCAGAGCGAATACTCGCTGTGGACGCGCGAACCGGAAGCCGAGATCCTGCCGCTGCTGGAAGAACTGGGCATCGGCTTCGTGCCCTTCAGCCCGCTTGGCCGCGGCTTCCTGACCGGCAAGATGGACGAGAGCACCCAGTTCGATAGCAAGGACTTCCGCAACAGCCTGCCGCGCTTCACCGCCGAAGCCAGGAAGGCGAACCAGGTGCTGGTCGATCTGCTGGGCCAGGTCGCGCAGCAGAAAGGCGCGACGCCGGCCCAGGTGGCGCTGGCCTGGCTGCTGGCGCAGAAACCCTGGATCGTGCCGATTCCGGGCACCACCAAGCTGCACCGACTGGACGAGAACCTGGGCGCCGTGGCGCTCCAGTTGACGCCGGAGGACCTGGCCGGCATCGATGCGGCGGCCGCGAACATCACGGTGCAGGGCGCCCGCTATCCGGAGCACTTGGCGCGTCAAGCCAAGGGCTGAGTGAGGCACGCAGGACTCAGGAGGCTGGGCCGAGTTCCTCGAGGCGCTTGCGGATGTCGGCCTGCACCCTCGGCTCCTGCTTGCGTGCGCGCAGTTTGTCGAGGATGAGAATCTGTGCTCGGGTCAATGCCTCCGCGGCAGGCACGGCCACATCGGGCGCCACGCCCACGCCTTCCCAATCCTTGAGCGTGACCGGATCGCGCGCCGTGGAGTTTGGCACCATCAGTGCAAGACGGGCATTGATCGGCTTGATGAGAGAAGGATGCGCGCCGCCGCGCGTCGTTTCCCCGACGATGATCGCGCGCTTCAGGCCTTTCAGGGCGAAGGCCAGCCCCTCGGCCGCCGAAAAGGTCTCCTTGCTGGTCAGGATATAGACTTCTTTGTCTGCACTAAAACGGCTGCCCGGCACGGCCGGCGACGTCCACTGCTGCTCGATGACATTCCCTTCGCGCGTGTAGAGATCGGCGATATGTGTCCGTTTATCGAAGAAATAACTCGCCAGCAGAGGCACCGCATCGGTGGTGCCGCCACCGTTCTCGCGCAGGTCGATGATGAGGGCATCCGTATTGGCCAGTAGCGTCATGGCCGCGCCGATAGCCGGTCCCGAATCGGCCGCGGGCGCGAAGAAGCGCGTCTTCAGGTAGCCGATATTGCCGGGCAGGCGCTCGACACGTTCGATTCCATAATTTTCTTCACGCATGCGTGCCTGCCGTTGCGCGAGGCTCGGCGCCGGCTTGGCATTCGTGGATCCCGGCGCCGGCTCCGCACTGTACAGCAAGCGCAGGTGCGGATCTTTGGTCACGTCTCGCATCATCGCCGTGACGCTCTCGGCAAAAGCTTCTTCGCTGTCCGACTTGCCGAAGTCGGCGCGACGCAAGACGGGTTCCAGCTTGCGGGCTTTTTCGGCATCGATATAGGAGGTGTTCAGTTCCTTGACGATGCTTTGGATGATGGCGGCCCGCTCGCCGACCGGGCCGGTCTCGGCGCGTGCCGGAAAGATGGAAAACAATGCGGAAAGCAGGATGACATGGCGATGCACGATACGCTCCATTCGCTGGGTTTGAACAAACTTGTCCGGCTTCAGCGAAGATAGCTTATCTAGACATTGATGTCTATATTAATTATGTGGATAGCGCACCCGGTCCAGCCACTCCAGCAGCGGAATGGTCGCCGGCAGTAAAGGGCTGACCGAATACCCGCCCTGCCACGCGAAGGCCTGGCCCTCCAGGCTTTGCGGCTCGCCTTCCCACTCGCGGCTGATGTAGAAGTACAGCCGCACATGCGCGTGTTCGTAGACGTGTTCGACGCAGCACCAGGGCTCGGCGCTGACGATGTGCACGCCCAGCTCCTCGACGAATTCGCGCTGCAGGGCGTGGAAGATGTCCTCGCCCTGCTCCACTTTCCCGCCCGGGAATTCCCAGTAGCCGGCATAGGGTTTGCCTTCGGGGCGCTGGCCGAGCAGCACGTCGCCGTTCTCGCGCATGAGGATGCCCACCGCGACATCGATGGGTTTGCTTTGTTTGCCCTGCATGGATGTGTCTGTCCGGGAAAATCCCGTATTGTACGCCAGGCCGCGCAGCGAACGGACGCTGCGGGCCTGGCCAGTCCAGCTAGCGTGCCGCCTGCCTGGCCGGATCGCGCGCCAGGTCCTGCTGTTGCTGGCGCAAGGCGGCCAGCGCGTCGCCGAATCCCTTCAGCGACAAGGGAAGCGTTACCTGCCGCCCATCCTTCTGGAGGTAGGCGAACTGGGCCAGCTTCCCTGCGCGCAGGCGCTTGAGCACGGGCGGCGTGAGGCGCCCCACCGCTTCGCAGCGGCGTGCGTCGCAGTCCGTGATCGCCAGGCGCATGTCCGGCAATGCGTCGACCTTGATGCCGATGCCGGCACGCGGTTCGGCTTGCGCCGAGAATCGCGCACGCAGGGTCGGCACCGCCGCCGAGTCGACGAAATCGACCGTCAGCCCGAGCACGACCTGGCGCTTGCGCGGATCGGCCATGACGAGCTGCGACACCATGCAGCGCTCGACCGCCCTACCCATGTCGCCGGCCGCGACGGCACAGGACATGCCCCAGTTGCCGTAGCGTTCACTGCGGGTCTGGCGCGGCGCATCCGGCGCCGACGGGCCGGCGCCGGCCGCGCCGGACGCCAGGGCAAGCGCCAGGCCGATGGCACGCAAGACCATCCTCATGCGCGCGCACCGCGCCGGCGGCGCCCTGCCAGCGACGCCAGCGCACCGGCGGCCAGCAGCATCATCGAGGTCGGCTCCGGCACCGTGCCGCCGGTGTCGGTCACGATCGGATCCTGGGTCATCGAGACCCTGCCGGCGCCGGTGAACTCCAGACCGGTGACAAAGGCCTGCGTGTTCGCAGGGTCGAGGCCGGCGCCGGCGTCGATGCCGAGCAGCTTGAAGCCGTTGACGCCGTTGGCGCCGAACTCGAACCACTGGCCCGGCATCGCGGTCCCCAGCAGGATGTCGTCGAGGCCGTAGATCTGGTAGCCGTCGGTGTCGCCGGCAATCACGGGGAACAGCGCGCGCAGGATGTTCGGACCCGAATTGACACGGTACTCATAGCCGACCGCGACTTCCGGATCGATGAACACCGGCGTTCCCAGCTGCACGTCGAAGTTGAACTGGAAGCCATCGTCGTTGACGATATCGGGCAGCAGCGGCGCGTCGGGGCTCGAACCGTCGGAGGTGGTGCCGTTGCGGATCGCCATCGTCCACAGGCCGGGCGCTTCCTGGCTGACGTTCGAGGTATTCGCCAGGTTCAGGATGTCGTTGCTGAAGGAGCCCGGCAAGACGAAGAAGTTGGTCTGGTTGCCCGCATCGTAGCCGGCCTGCGCCGGGGTGCCGCCGATACCGCCGGAGCCGCCGCTGGCGTCGCCGGTGGTCCACTCCAGGCGGTTATAACGGAATTCGATATCGAAATTGCCCGCGCCCGTGTCCGCCCGGTTAACCAGCGTCATCTGGAAGTCGTTCAGCTTGTCGTTGTGCCCGCTGTAGTAGCCGACATTATTCCAGGTGACGACCACGGTATCCTGGTTCGGCGCGGCCACGTAGACCGCGCCACCGCCCGGCTGGTTGCGGGTATCGACGTCGGCCCAGAACGGCGCGATGACGGGCAGGCTGGAATTCGGGAAAGGCTGGGGCGTAAAGGTGCCGAGCGCGTTGCCGAACGAGATATTGCCGTTGTTGTTGACGAAGAAGTGGCTGTAGCTGCCACCGAAGAAATTCACGCTGAATGGCAGGTTCAGCTGGTTGGAGGACTGATCGTCATTCGGAATCTGGCTCAGCTCGCCGTAGCCGGCGGGTCCGCCCAGGCCATTTCGCAATGGCACCGCATACGCGGACTGGAACACGACTAACCCGAGAACCATTGAAAATACGGCTTTTTTTGTCAGAGACATGTATTGCCCTTTCTGGTTGAGGTGGAAAAGCACCGTAACCGGAAGAGCAAAAGCTATGCCAACAAAAAGTCATTAGCAATATCAACGAGTTATAATTTACCCAACATCGAGCTGTAAATATATCTGACAAAAATCAATGCCAAGCTGATGCGCAGCGGGTAGTTATCAGCCGCTGACCGAGCCCGGCGCAACCGATTCCGGCAGCCTGCCTGCATAATCCTTGGCGAACTGCCAGGCCACCCGACCCGAACGCGAGCCGCGCTGCAAGGCCCAGCGCAGCGCGTCCGCGCGCGCTTCCTCGATCTGCTGCGGCGTGCAGCCGAAGCTGCGCAGCCAGTGCGCGACGATGTCGAGGTAATCGTCCTGCTTGAACGGATAGAAGGACAGCCACAGGCCGAAACGCTCGGACAGCGAGATCTTTTCCTCGACGGTTTCGCCGGGATGCAGATCGCCGTCGTCGCCGTGGCTGTAGCCGGCGTTATCCGACATCTTTTCCGGCATCAGGTGGCGCCGGTTCGAGGTCGCGTAGATCAGCACGTTGTCCGACTGCGCGGCCACGCTGCCGTCCAGCGCCACCTTCAGCGCCTTGTAACCGGCCTCGCCCTCTTCGAAACTGAGGTCGTCGCAAAAGATCACGAAACGCTCGGGGCGGCCGGCCACCAGGTCGACGATGTCCGGCAGGTCGGCCAGGTCGGCTTTATCGACTTCGATCAGGCGCAGGCCCTGGCTGGCGAAGCCGTTCAGGCAAGCCTTGATCAGCGAAGATTTGCCGGTGCCGCGCGCGCCGGTCAGCAGCACGTTGTTGGCCGGGCGGCGCTGCACGAACTGGCGCGTGTTCTGCTCGATCTGCTCCTTCTGGCGGCCAACGTGCTGCAGATCGTCCAGCGCGATGTTCGAGGCGTGCAGCACCGGCTGCAGGTACTTGCCCGCGTTGGCGCCGGCGCCCGGCCTGCGGCGCCAGCGGAAGGCGAAACTGCGCCCCCACTCGGGCTCGCGCGGCACGGCTGGGGGCAGCATCGCCTCCAGCCTGGCCAGCAGGTTCTCGGCGCGGTGCAGGAACTGGTCGAGCTGGTTCATGCCTGGATCCGCTTACGAGCGATAGTCGGCGTTGATCGACACGTAGTCGTGCGACAGGTCGCAGGTCCAGACGGTGCTGTTCGCATCGCCGCGGCCCAGTTCCACGCGCACCAGGATCTCCGCCTTCTTCATCACGCGCTGGCCGTCTTCTTCCTTGTAGTCCGGATTGCGGCCGCCGGCCTTGGCCACCAGCACGTCGTCCAGGTAGAGGTCCAGCTTCGTGGTATCGAGGTCGTCGATGCCGGCATAGCCGATCGCGGCCAGGATGCGGCCCAGGTTCGGGTCGGAGGCGAAGAAGGCGGTCTTCACCAGCGGCGAGTGGGCGATCGCGTAGCCGATCTTGCGGCACTCTTCCATGTCGCGGCCCTGCTCCACCGAGATGGTGATGAACTTGGTCGCGCCTTCGCCGTCGCGGATGATCTGCTGGGCCAGGTGGGTCGAGATGCCGGTGACGGCGTCGCGCAGGGCGATGTAGTCCGGGCTGTCGGTGCTGTCGATGCTCAGCGTGCCGGCGCCCGTCGCCACCAGGATGAAGGAGTCGTTGGTCGAGGTGTCGCCGTCGATGGTGATGCAGTTGAACGAACGGTCGGCGGCGTAGCGCACCAGTTCGTTCATCACCGGCTGCGCGACTTTCGCATCGAAGGCCAGGTAACCCAGCATGGTCGCCATGTTCGGCTTGATCATGCCGGCACCCTTGCTGATGCCGGTCATGGTGACGGTGTGGCCGCCGATGGTGGTGGTCAGCGAGGCCGCTTTCGGCTGGGTGTCGGTGGTCATGATGGCTTCCGCCGCATTGAACCAGTTGTCCTGCTTCAGGTTCGACACGGCCGCCGGCAGCGCGGCGACGATCTTCTGCACCGGCAGCTGTTCCAGGATCACGCCGGTCGAGAACGGCAGCACCTGCTGGGCGTCGATGCCGAGCAGGCGCGCGACTTCCTCGCAGGTGGTGCGGGCGCTTTGCAGGCCCTGCTCGCCGGTGGCGGCGTTGGCGTTGCCGGTGTTGACCACCAGCGCGCGGATCGGCTTGCCGCCGTTCGACACGGCTTCCAGGTTGGCCTTGCTCACCTGGACCGGCGCGGCGCAGAAGCGGTTCTTGGTGAACACGCCGGCGACGGTGGCGCCCTCGGCAAGTTTCATCAAGAGCACGTCCTTGCGGTTCGGCTTCTTGATGCCGGCTTCGGCAAAGCCGATGTCGATGCCGTTCACGGGTTTCAGTTCGCTGGCGACGGGCAGGGGAGAATTGACGGCCATGGTGTTCTCGACTCTCAAAGAAGGAAAGATTGACTAATCCATTATTGTACCGCCAGCCGGCCCCTGGCAGCGCCGCAGCATCGTTAATGACTTTTTAAGAGGAGTCGTTAATAATTGGAAACATAATAACGATATCCCCCGTCCCGTGAAAACTGTCCTGTCCTCTTCCCTGCTGGCCGCTACGCTGCTGACCACTACGCTGCTGGCCACCTCCGCATCCGCCGCCGAAGCCACGCCGCCGGCCCGCCCCGCACCCGGTCCGGTGGCGGACGCCATGCAATCCGCCATGCGCGAAATCCAGGCGGCGCAGAGCCCTGCCCTGCCCGTCCACGTCCAGCTGGAGCGCCTCGGGGCCATGCGCTATAGCCCGGAGACCGCCGCCAAGCTGCGCGCCGTGTTCGGCAACGAGCAGCCCTTCACCGTCGAAAAGCGCCCGGCCAAACCCGGACGCCAGCTGTACCGCATGCGCCTGCAGCCGCTGCACTATGCGGACAAGGACGATTCGCGCGTGGACTGGGACGAGGCCCTGCTCGACTTCGACACCGACAAGAGCGGCACCACGGTCGACTTCAGCGGACGCTGGAACATGCTGGCTGCCAGCGACCCGGCCATGCGCCTGAGCGCGGAGGGCATCAGCCTGACCGGTCGCCAGCGCCGCAGCCCCGACAAGCTCTGGTTCGGCAACGGCCAGCTGCGCATTGCCCGCGTGCGCGGCGAATCGCCGCCAACGCCGCAGACGCCGAATGGCGGCATGGACTTCAGCGTGAACGATCTGCGCACGTCCTGGCGCACCATCGAACGGCCGAAGACCGTCGACATGCAGCTCCAGCAGCGCATCGCCAGCATCGACGCCGCCGGCGAAAAGGTCGAGGACGTACGCTTCGACATGCGCTTCGTGAACCTCGACCGCGCCGCGATGGTGGAACTGCAGGCCGCCGGCGAGCGCCAGCGCGAACAGTTGAAGGCGATGACGCCTGAGCAGCAGCTGGCGGCCGTGATGCCGATGCTGCAGACCTTCGGCAAGAGCGCCCTGGTGCGCGGCTCGGCCATCGAGATCGACGAGATCAGCGCGCGCTTCCACGGCAACAAGGCCAGCATCCGCGGCCGTGTCGGCCTGCAGGGCGCGGTCGAGGCCGACCTGAAGAACGTGGCGGCGCTGGTGAAAAAGATCGCCGCCCGTTTCGAGATCCGCGTGCCGGTCGCGATGGTGCGCGATATCAGCGGCATCGTTGCCGCGCGCCAGTCGGCGCAACAGGGGGCGGCGCCGAACGGCATGAGCGTGGCCCAGCTGGGCCAGACCATGACCGACGTCGTGGTCGGCAAGCTGGTCGGCGCCGGCTACGCACGTATCGAGAACGACGTATTGGTCTCGACCGTCGAATTCCGCAACGGGAAGCTGAGCGCCAACGGCAAGGAAGTCGCGCTGCCCCAGGCGCCGGCGGGCGGCCAGGCACCGGTGTCGAACCAGCGCTCGGACCTGCCGCCGGGCGCCCTGCAGGCACGCCGCATCGAGGACAGCTGCCGCCTGCCGGACTTCCCGGACGAAGTGCTGGCCCAGGACAAGGCCTTGAGCGCGGGCTTCGCTTACCGCGTGAATGAGAGCGGCACGGTGGAAAACGCGCGCGTCACCGCCCCCAGCGGCTACCCGGCCTGGGACCGGGCAATGGCCGAGGTGCTGGGCCAGTGCCGCTACATCCCGGCCCTGCAGGACGGCAAGCCGATCGGGCTGCAGGTAGACTGGAGCGTGTCGCGCACCCGCGGCGGGCCGCGCTCGCCGGTGCCGACGCCTTGAGAAAGCATCCATGACCGAGACCCAACGCAGCGTGCTGAGCGCCGGCTTTTCGCTGGCGATCATCCTGGCCGCCCTGTTCGTGACCCAGCGCTTCGTGCTGCCGCTGCTGTGGGCCGCGATCCTGTGCATCGCCACCTGGCCGCTCTACCGGCGCGCGCTGCGCATGCTCGGCAACCGCGAGATCCTGGCCGCGGCCCTGACCACGGTGGTGGCGGCGCTGGTCTTCGTCACGCCGCTGGTCCTGGGCCTGACCCAGGCGGCGCGCCAGGCGCCGGCACTGGCCCAGCTGGTCGCCAGCGCCAACACCGAGGGCCTGGCGGCTCCTGCATGGCTGCACCGGATCCCGATGGCCGGCGAAGCCGTCTACAACTGGTGGCAGGCCACGCTGGGCCAGCCGCACGGCCTGGCGCACCTGCTGCAGGACAGCTCAGTGGGCCACATGCAATCGGCCAGCGAAGTGCTCAAACGGGTCGGCACCGGCACCCTGCACCGCCTGATCGACATCGGCTTCGCCTTCCTCTGCCTGTTCTTCTTCTACAAGGACGGCAAGGCGCTGCAGGGCCAGCTCGAGGCCATCGGTTCGCACCTGATCGGCGCCCAGCGCTGGACCCTGTATTCGCTGAAGGTGCCGACCGCGGTGCGCGCCACCGTCAACGGCCTGGTGCTGGTCGGCCTGGCCGAGGGCGTCCTGCTGGGCATCGGCTACCAGTTCGCCGGCGTGCCATCGAGCATGCTGTGGGCAGCCGCCACCGGCGTGCTGGCCATCATCCCCTTCGGCGCGCCGCTGGCCTTCGGCGCCGTCGCCGCCCTGCTGGTCTACCAGGGCAACGTGGCGGCTGCCGCCGCCATCGCCGCCTGGGGCTTCATCGTGCTGTTCGTGGCCGACCACTTCGTCCGCCCGACCATCATCGGCAACGCCACCAAGCTGCCCTTCCTGGCGGTGTTACTCGGCATCCTGGGCGGGGTCGAAACGCTCGGCCTGATCGGGCTGTTCGTCGGGCCGGTGGTGATGACCTTGTTCGTCACCTTGTGGCATGAGGAAAAGCGGTTCCGGCATGCCCCGCCGCGGGGCGCATGAAGGTCAGGGCGCAGGCCAGCAATACCAGGTGGGCGACGCAGGAATAGAACGGCGCCACCGTGGGTTGCGCGAGGTCTGACTGGGCGAAGCTGTCGAGCAGGCCGTTGGCGAGGTTCCAGCCCCAGTGCAGGCCGACCGCTGCCCACAGCGTGCGCGTACGGTACAGCGCCGCCGCGTAGGCAAGGCCGAAGCAGAAGATCGTCAACCACTCGACCGGCCCCTTGTGCAAGCGGTAGATGTGGTTCAGCACGTACAGCGCGGCCGAGACCACGATGAAAACCCAGCGCCTGCCGAGCGTCGGGAAAGCGCGCAGCACGAGACCGCGCGTGAGGATATCCTCGGCGCTGGACGCGATGAAGGTAGAGAAAACGAGCAAGGCCAGCGCGCTGGCGGGCGGCGTCTCCGCCCACGCGAAGGTGTACACGCCGGCGCGCGTACCGATGGCGACGGCGGCGAACTTGGCGACGACAGCCAGCCCGAGGCCCAGCGCCAGGAGCCGCAGCCAGCCTGGCCGCGCGTCCAGGTACCAGGCGCGCATGCCGCTGAAGCCGAGGACACGCGAGCCCCACCACGCCGCGAGCGGGAACAGCAGCAGCAGATAGGGATTTCCGACGCCTTCGGGCATCTGGTAGAAGAAGAACAGCACGGCGGCCACCAGCAACAGACGGGACGAAGCCGGCTGCGGGATGGCGCCAGCGGTCAGGGTCTGCATGCGCGCTCCAGGAATGTGCGAAGCTTGCCAGAATATCATGACAGTAAATCAAAACAAGCTTAACTCTCACGCCACGTGAGGCGCCAGACTGGGTTCACGTTGAAGAAAAGGAGACAGTTCGATGCTGAAAGTGGGAGAACTCGCCGCGCTCGCCCGGCTCACCGTGCGCACGCTGCACCATTACGACAGCATCGGGCTGCTCCGGCCTTCGGCGCGTTCCGATGCCGGCTACCGGCTCTACGACCGCGACGACGTGGCGCGCCTGCACCAGATCCAGGCCCTGCGTTCGTTCGGCATGAGCCTGGCCGACATCGGCCTTTACCTGGACAGTCCGGAAGGCAGTCCGCTGGCGGTGGTCGAGCGCCAGCTAGCGGCCATCGACCGCCGGATCGCCGAGGCGGCGCGGGTGCGCGAGCAGTTACAGCGCCTGCACGCCGAACTCGCGACTGGCGGCCAGCCCGACCTGTCCACCTGGCTGGACTCACTGGAGCAGATGAGCATGTACGAAAAATACTTCACACAGGATGAACTGGCGCGCCTCCCGATGTACCACGACGAAGCCATCAAGGCGCAATTCAAGGGCATGGTCGAAGAAGCGCAGGCGCTGATGCACAAGCAGACGCCGCCGGATGCGCAAGCCGCCCAGGACTTGGGACAGCGCTGGCTGGACACCTTCGGCCGCGGCACCAACGGCGACGCCGAACTCGCGGCGCGCGTCAACCTGATGATGACGCGCGAAAAAGGGTCGGCCGAGGTACCGGAAGACCTCATGCAGTACATGATGGCGGTGATCGGCGAGCTGAAATACGCGATCTGGTCGCGCTACCTGGCGCCCGAGGTGATCGCCCGCATGCGCAAGCATTACGCCTCGCGCGGCCACGAGTGGGCGCCGCTGATCGGCCGGGTGCGCGAACAGATGCGCCTCGATCCGGATGCCACGCAGCCGGCTTCCCGGGAACTGGGGCGCCAGTGGATGGAGCTGTTCCACGACATGGTCGGCACCGATCCGCAGGCGGTCGCGGGCTTTCGCCGCGCGACCGAGGAACGGCCGATGCTGCGCAAGGGGTCGGGCGTCAGCGATGAGGCGCTTGCCTGGCTGCGCAAGAGCCTGAAACCGGTGTGACCTGCGCGTGGCACTGGGTGCCCACCCTACAGCGGCGCCATGATTCGTAGGGTGGGCTCCCCGAGCCCACGCAGCATCGCCAAT
>NZ_JANUGX010000018.1 GCF_024753245.1 Massilia norwichensis
CACCGGTTGAATCTGGGTAGTTCTTGCCGGTCAGTTCAGGATTGACCGAGGTGTTGTTGCCGTTGATGGTGTACTGGCCGCCACCGAGGGCTGCGACGCCGCCGACGGCATAGGTGCCGACGTCGGAAAGGCTGTCGCCGAAGGTGATCTGGTTGCTGAATTTCGTTTTGGGCGCCTGGTCGCCAGCGCTTGGGCCGTTACCGCCGCAGGCGGTCAGGACGGCCGCGGTCAGCAGCGCCAGCGCGAATGAAGTCTTACGCATTGTGTCTCCTAGATGAGTTTTTCTTTGCTTTGAAACGAACGCCCGTGCTATTCGTATCACAACTAATATGCCAGTGTTCAGCCTGGTTGTATAGCGAAAACACTTTTGTATCGTGTGGGGCAAGACTATTTGCAACACGGTACGAATGAAGCCGGCATCGCTGGCGATTATAGCAACGCGATCCGGCTTGTCATACGTAAAAAGTGTATTTTGGAACCTCTCTAGCGCGCCAGTACCGACTGGAAGTAATCACGCGTCGCGGCCATGCAGAAAGGCGCCACCAGACCGGCGTGGTAGCTCGACGCGACGGCGGCATCGCCGTTCGCCGCTCGCAGCAGACTACGCGCGGCCACGAAGCCGGCCTTGGCGGTGCGGAAGGGGTCGTTCAGGCTCGGCGTGTCGTCGATGTCGAGCTCGGTGATGGCCGCGCCGCGCGCACGGAAATAGGCGGCCGAGGCCGTCGTATTGAAATACGGCACGGTCGGATCGTCGTGGCCGCCGCACAGCAGGGTCGGCGCCATCGGCAGGTAGCTGCGCAGATCGTTGCGCACCAGCCACTGACGCAGCGCGTGCGCGGGGGCGCAGTTCAACGGCGCCGTGGCATCCTGGTCACAGGGATGGGCCGCCGCATCAAGCAGGTAGGCCGCGCGGTAATCGCTGCGGATCAGGTTGCCGGCGCCAAAGTATTGGGTATAGCCCGGCGTCTGCGGCATCGAGTCGGCCGCGAACAAACTGGTCGCCGGCAGCTTGCCCTGGCTGACCAGCTCGCTGCTGCCCAGCGTGCCCGGCACCAGGTCGGTGATGGTGGCGGCGTAAGGCGCCTCGTAGACGTCCGCAGGCACGCGGTAGATCGCCGCGCTGGCGTGCTGGGCCGCATTGATGATGGTCGGCACGATCACGGTGGCGCCATCGCGCGGCGCGCCGCCGAACAGCGCATCGCCGAAACGCGCGATCGCATACGGGCCCGACATGCCGCTCGCTGCGGTGAGCGTGAACTCGGCGTTGTTCAGTTCCTGCATCGCGCGCTGGGTTGCCAGCGCCACGAAGCCGCCCTGCGAATAGCCGGTCACCATCAGCTTGCCGGAATCGCGTGCGCCGATGGCCGTGAAGCTGCTGCGCGCCGCGCGCAGGGCGTCGATCATGTCCGCGCCTTCCTGCACGCGGTCGAGGTAGGGATGGTAGCCCAGCGAGGAGCCGCCGTAGCCGGCGTAGTTGGGCGCCACCACGATGAAGCCCTGGGCCGCGAACACGGCGGCGGCCAGGCGCGCTTCCGTGTTGTTGGCGATGTCGGCCATGTCATACGACTTCTGCAGCGAGGTGCCGTGGGCATACAGCAGCACCGGGCGCGAGTTGGTGCAAGAATTGCCGCTGCCGCTGGGCACGAAGATGGCCGCGCTGGCATCGGTCAGCTCGCCGGCGCCGCCCACGGTGTTGTAGCGCACGCGGTAGACCGAGACCGCACACTGCGGCTGGCCGGCCACCGCCAGGGTGCCGGTCTGGGCCGATTCGAGGAAGCCGGCCAGCACGGACGGCGACAGGGTGCTCAGGCTATTGCCGGCGACATTCACGGCGACCGAGGCGGCCTGGCCGACCAGGCTGCCACGGATGGGCGCAGGCAGGGGTGCGGGATTGGCGACGCCTTGCGCGGTACCGCCGGAGGTGGTGCCGCCGCTACAGGCGGCAAGCAGCATGCCCAGGCCGAGGCTGAGGGCCGGGGTGATGAACGAACGCATGGGATGTCCTTCTGACAAAACGGGGCTCACAAACACGTCGTCCCCGCGCAGGCGGGGACCCAAGTTCTGCTGGCGCTATCGAAACGCTCGCAAAATTGGGTCCCCGCCTGCGCGGGGACGACGGGGAAACTAAATTTCCGACAAGCATGCGCCCTGCATGCGTTTTTGAGAAGTAACGGTGTGTATCAGAGGGCGGTAGTGTTGTTTATCAGTCCGTGCACGATGCCGGTCGAGCGATAGGCGGCGCGGCGCAGGCGGTCGTTGACGCCCAGCCAGGCGCCATCCTGCGGCGGTGCCTCGACCAGGATGACATCGGCGCCGACGCCGTCCATCGCGCGCAGCGCCGCATACAGCGCGTGCGCAAAACCTTCCGGTGTGGGCGGCAGCGCGACCTCGGCGTGCGTCGCCGGCAGCGCCGAATAATGGATCAGCGCAACCTTGCGGCCGGCCGCGTGCAGGCGCGCCAGGGTCGAGTTCAGGGTGGCCGTGTCCTGCATCGCCACCGGCGTGTGCGGCGCGTAATGCGATTCGAGCGTGCCGGAAGCGCGCGGTGCCGCCGCATCCGGACGTGCCGGCATGCGGTCGATCACGGCGGCAATCGCCTCGGCCGAGATATGGCCGGGACGCAGCAGCACCGGACCATGGGTCGCCAGGCGCGACAGGTCGACGATGGTCGATTCGATCCCGACCTCGCTCTGGCCGCCGTCCAGCACTGCGGCAATGCGCGCATTTTCACCGACCGCGTCGCCGAACTCGTCGCGCACGTGCTGGGCCGTGGTCGGGCTGACGTGGCCGAACTTGTTGGCGGACGGCGCCGCGACGCCGCCCTGCCCGCCCTTGAAGGCTTGCAGCAGGCGGATCGCCACCGGGTGCGAGGGGCAGCGGATGCCCACCGTGTCCTGGCCGCCGGAGACGGCATCGGGAATGTTCGGTGCGCGCTTCAGGATCATGGTCAGCGGCCCCGGCCAGAAAGCATCGGCCAGCTGGCGTGCCTCGGCGGGGATGTCGGCGCACCAGTAATCGAGAGAAGCACCGGGCGCCACGTGCACGATCACCGGGTGATCCTGCGGACGGCCCTTGGCGGCATAGATGGCGGCGACGGCTGCCGGATTCTCGGCGTCGGCGCCGAGGCCGTACACGGTCTCGGTCGGGAAGGCGACCAGCTTGCCAGCTTCAAGCGCGCGTGCGCCGGCGTCGATATCGGTGCTCACAGTGCAATTCCCAATATCGTGCAGGCCGCTTCGAACTGGCGCTGCGCCTCGGCCAGCGTCGGCGCGACGAAGGTCACGTGCCCCATCTTGCGGCCGCGGCGCGGGTCGTCCTTGCCGTACAGGTGCAGGTTGGCACCCGGCAGGGCCAGCACGCGATCCCAGGCCGGCTCGCGCATCGTCTGACTGTCGCCGTCGAACCAGACGTCGCCCAGGATGTTCAGCATGACGGCCGGCGAATGCTGGCGCACGTCGCCCAGTGGCAGGCACGCCATCGCCCTGACCTGCTGCGCGAACTGGCTGGTGACGCAGGCGTCGATGGTGTAGTGGCCGCTGTTGTGCGGACGCGGCGCCATCTCGTTGACGACCAGCGAACCGTCCACCAGCACGAAGAATTCGATGCACAGCACGCCGACGTAGCCGAGTTCGGCGACGATCGCGCGCGCGGCATCCTGCGCCTTTTGCGCGCACGCGCTGGAGACGTTCGGGCCCGGCACGGTGGTGGTGAACAGGATGCCGTCGCGGTGCACGTTCTCGGCGATCGGATACACGACCGAAGCGCCGTCGTGGCCGCGCGCGGTCAAGACCGACACCTCATAGGCCAGCGGCAGCATCTTCTCCAGCAGGCAAGTGACCTTGCCCATGGATTCGAAGGCCGCGCGCACGTCCTCGCGGGTGCGCACGCGCACCTGGCCCTTGCCGTCGTAGCCCATGCGCACCGTTTTCAGGATGCCGGGCAGCAGATCGTCGGCGATCGTATCGATGTCCTGCTGCGATGCGATCACCTTGTGCGGCGCCGGCATCACGCCGGATTTATCGGCGCAGGCGACAAAGAAGGATTTCTCGGCGATGCGGTCCTGGGCCACCGACACGCCGTGCGCGTTCGGGGCCACGAAGACCTGCTGCGCCAGTTTGCTCAGGCTGTCGGCCGGGACGTTTTCGAATTCGGTGGTCACGGCCGCGCACTGGCTGGCCAGGGCGTCCAGGCCGGCGGCATCCGTATAGCCTGCTTCGACCAGGCGCTCGGCAACCTGCCCTGCCGGACAATCGGCGGCCGGCTCCAGCACGGCAACCTTGAAGCCCATGGCTTGCGCGGCCTGGGCGAACATGCGGCCCAGCTGGCCGCCGCCCATCACGCCCAGCCAGGTGGACGGGTTGGCGGCGGGCAGCAGCGGTTTCATCTCGTGGTCACTCATTTATTCAAGCGGCAAAGTCATGGCCTTGGCGGCCGCGGTCTGCTTCGCGCGGAAGTCTTCCAGTTGCGCGGCCAGCGCATCGTCGGTGGCGGCCAGGATCGCCACCGCCGTCAGTGCGGCATTGGCGGCGCCGGCTTCGCCGATGGCGAAGGTCGACACCGGCACGCCCTTCGGCATCTGCACGATGGACAGCAGCGAGTCTTCGCCGCGCAGGTAGCGCGAAGGCACCGGCACGCCCAGCACCGGCACGATGGTCTTGGCGGCCACCATGCCCGGCAGGTGGGCGGCGCCGCCGGCACCGGCGATGATGGCGCGCAGGCCACGCGAACGGGCGCTTTCGGCATACCCGAACATCTCGTCCGGCATGCGGTGGGCCGAGATCACCTGCGCTTCATGCGGCACGCCGAACTGTTTCAGGATGGCGACCGCATGCTGCATCACGTCCCAATCGGAATTGGAACCCATGATCACGCCGACCACTGGCTTGTTTTGTTCGCTCATTGCTCAGGCCTTCAGCTTTTCGCCGGTCAGGCGCTCGATGGCCTCGAAGTACTTGGCCTGGGTCTTGTCGATCACGTCCTGCGGCAGCGCCGGTGCCGGCGGGGTCTTTTTCCAGTCGGTCAAGGTTTCCAGGTAATCGCGCACGAACTGCTTGTCGAAGGACGGCGGCGACATGTCCGGCGCGTACGAATCCGCCGGCCAGAAACGCGAGGAATCGGCGGTCAGGACTTCGTCCATCAGGTGCAGCACGCCATTGTCGTCGAGGCCGAATTCGAACTTGGTGTCGGCGATGATGATGCCGCGCGTGGCCGCGTAGTCGGCGGCGGTCTTGTACAGCTGGATGCTGATGTCGCGCATCTTGGCAGCCAGTTCGGCACCGATGCGGCTTTCCATGTCGGCGAAGCTGATGTTCTCGTCGTGCTCGCCCAGGTCGGCCTTGGCCGCCGGGGTGAACAGCGGCTCGGGCAGCTTGTCGGCCTGGCGCAGGCCGGCCGGCAATTCGATGCCGCAGACCGAACCGGTGGCCTGGTAATCCTTCCAGCCGGAACCGATGATGTAGCCGCGCACCACGGCCTCGACCAGGATCGGTTTGAGACGCTTGGCGACCACGGCGCGCCCCTTGACCTGGTCCACCTCCTCGGGCGCCACCACGGATTCCGGCGCCACGCCGGTCAGGTGGTTCGGCACGATGTGGCCGAGTTTCTCGAACCAGAAATCGCTCATCTGGTTGAGTACCATGCCCTTGCCCGGGATCGGTTCGTTCATCACGACGTCGAAGGCGGACAGGCGGTCGGTGGTGACGATCAGGATCTTGTCGTCGCCGACGGCATAGTTGTCGCGGACCTTGCCGCGGCCGAGCAGTGGCAGGGAGGAAATAGTGGACTGGTAGAGGCTTTTCATAGAGGGGATATCTTGATAAAGCGAAAACCGGCGGGGAGCCGCCGGTGAGGAAGTGCGTAATTTTACGTCATTTTTGACGCGGTGCCGCATCACTGCCGTCGGCCCGCGCCTTTTGTCCGTCGTTCCCGCGAAGGCGGGAACCCAAGTTTGGTCGGTATGCCATTAACTTGGGTCCCCGCCTGCGCGGGGACGACGGGTGTTTCTTACTGAACGATCTGCGCCAGTTCGCCAGCCTTGTAGCGCTCGGCCATCTTCTCCAGCGGCACCGGCTTGATCTTCGAGGCCATGCCTTCGCAGCCGAAGGACAGGTAGCGCTGCTTGCAGATCTCGGTCGCGGCTTCGCGGGCCGGCTTCAGGTAGTCGCGCGGGTCGAACTTCGACGGGTTCTGGAACATGTACTTGCGGATCGCAGCGGTCATGGCCAGACGGATGTCGGTGTCGATGTTGATCTTGCGGACGCCGTGCTTGATGCCTTCCTGGATCTCTTCGACCGGGACGCCGTAGGTTTCCTTCATGTCGCCGCCGAATTCGCGGATGATCGCCAGCAGATCCTGCGGCACCGAGGAGGAACCGTGCATCACCAGGTGGGTGTTCGGGATGCGCGCGTGGATTTCCTTGATGCGGTCGATCGCCAGGATGTCGCCGGTCGGCTGGCGCGTGAATTTGTAGGCGCCGTGCGAGGTGCCGATCGCGATCGCCAGCGCGTCGCACTGGGTTTTCGCGACGAAGTCGGCGGCCTGGGCCACGTCGGTCAGCAGTTCTTCACGGGTCATGGTGCGGTCCGCGCCGTGGCCGTCTTCCTTGTCGCCCTTCATGGTTTCCAGCGAACCGAGCACGCCCAGTTCGGCTTCGACGGTCACGCCGATCGAGTGCGCGAACTTGACGACTTCGCGCGACACTTCGACGTTGTACTCGTACGAAGCGACCGACTTGCCGTCGGCTTCCAGCGAGCCGTCCATCATCACCGACGAGAAGCCCGAACGGATCGCGGCCATGCAGACCGCCGGCGACTGGCCGTGGTCCTGGTGCATGACGACCGGGATGTGCGGGTAGGCTTCGACGGCGGCGTCGATCAGGTGGCGGAGAAAAGCTTCGCCGGCATATTTGCGGGCGCCGGCCGAGGCCTGCATGATTACCGGGCTGTTGACGGCATCGGCCGCGGCCATGATGGCCTGCACCTGCTCCAGGTTGTTGACGTTAAAGGCCGGCAGGCCGTAACCGTTTTCGGCGGCGTGGTCCAGCAGTTGACGCATTGATACGAGTGCCATGGTTTTGCTCCAAACAATTAAAAAACCGGTGTGGAACCCTACCGATACCGTCATCCCCGCGAAAGCGGGGATCCATGCTCAGTGTCTTCGGCCACCTCAGCATGGGTTCCCGCTTTCGCGGGAACGACGATCAAGGTTTTACGAGGATTCCTTCAAAAAGTTTTCCGCATCGCCGACGCGCACGATCTTCAGCGCGTTGGTACCGCCGGCCTGCCCCATCGGCGAGCCCCAGGTCACAACGATCAGGTCGCCCTTGCGTACGACGCCTTCGGCCTGGAGGAGTTCCTCAGCCTTGCGCAGCACGGCGTGGCTGCCGCCTTCCTGCAGCAGGTGGAAGGCGCGCACGTTGCGGTACAGCGAAGCCTTGCGTTCGGTGGTCTGCGACGGGGTCAGCGCGAAGATCGGGGTGTCGATCGAGTGGCGCGACATCCACAGCGCGGTCGAGCCCGACTCGGTCAGCGCCACGATCGCCTTCACGCGCAGGTGGTGGGCGGTGAACAGGGTGCCGTAGGCGATCGACTGGTCGATACGGGTGAATTCGACGTTCAGGAAGTCGGCTTCGAGCTTGTTGTACTCGGACTGCTCGGCTTCGGCGCAGATCGCCGACATCATCTCGACGGTCTCGATCGGGTACTTGCCCGATGCGGTCTCGGCCGAGGTCATGACGGCGTCGGTGCCGTCCAGCACGGCGTTGGCCACGTCCGACACTTCGGCGCGGGTCGGCACGGCGTTGACGATCATCGACTCCATCATCTGGGTCGCGGTGATCGCCAGCTTGTTCGAGTTGCGCGCCATCTTGATCATGCGCTTCTGCAGCGCCGGCACGGCGGCGTTGCCGACTTCGACCGCCAGGTCGCCACGGGCGACCATGATGCCGTCGGAGGCGTCGAGGATTTCCTGCAGCACCGGAATCGCTTCGGCGCGCTCGATCTTCGCGATCATCATCGGCTTGTGGCCGAAGGGTTCGCCGGCGATGTTCGCCAGCTGGCGCGCCATTTCCATGTCGGTGGCGTTCTTCGGGAAGGAGATCGCCAGGTAGTCGGCCTGGAAGCTCATCGCGGTCTTGATGTCTTCCATGTCCTTCGAGGTCAGGGCCGGCGCGGTCAGGCCGCCGCCCTGGCGGTTGATGCCCTTGTTGTTCGACAGTTCGCCGCCGACCTTGACGGTGGTGTAGATCTCGCTGCCGGCCACCTTGTCGACGATCAGCACGATCAGGCCGTCGTTCAGCAGCAGCTTGTCGCCCGGCTTGACGTCGCGCGGCAGGGCCTTGTAGTCGAGGCCGACGCGTTCCTGGTTGCCCAGTTCGCCGTTCTCGCCCCACTTGGCGTCGAGGATGAAGTTGTCGCCATTGTTCAGGAAGATCTTGCCTTCCTCGAACTTGCCGACGCGGATCTTCGGACCCTGCATGTCGGCCATGATCGCCACTTCGCGGCCGCACTCGGCGGCGGCGCGGCGTACCAGGGCAGCGCGATCGATATGGTCCTGTGCACGGCCGTGCGAGAAGTTCAGGCGCACGACGTCGACGCCGGCGCGAATCATCTTGACGAGAATGTCGAAATCGGTCGATGCGGGGCCGATGGTTGCTACGATCTTGGTGCCACGGTACATGGTTATCCTTCAATGAAAAGCGCAGCCTGGGGCTGCGCTAGGGTCTCACTCAGCTTATTGGACGCTGCGTTGCAGCAGGATCTCCACCGCCGGCAGGGTCTTCCCTTCGAGGAACTCGAGGAAGGCACCGCCGCCGGTCGAGATATAGCCGATCTGGTCGGCAATATTGTATTTTGCGATAGCAGCCAGGGTATCGCCGCCGCCGGCGATCGAGAAACCCTTCGACTGCGCGATGGCCGTGGCCAGGGTCTTGGTGCCCTCGGCGAACTGGTCGAACTCGAACACGCCGACCGGACCGTTCCAGACGATGGTGCCGGCCTGCGCAATCTGCTGGGCCAGGGTAGCGGCCGTTTTCGGGCCAATGTCCAGGATCATGTCGTCGTCAAGCACGTTGGCCACGTCCTTGACGGTGGCGGCGGCGGTCGGCGAGAACTCTTTCGCGCACACCACGTCCACCGGGATCGGCACGGTGGCGCCACGTGCGGCCATCTTGTCGATGATGGTCTTCGCCTCGGCCACGAGCTCGGCTTCCATCAGCGATTTGCCGACGTTCAGGCCAACCGCCTTCATGAAGGTGTTGGCGATGCCGCCGCCGACGATCAGGTTGTCGACCTTGTCGGCCAGGCTCTGCAGGATGGTCAGCTTGCTCGAGACCTTCGAACCGGCGACGATGGCCAGCAGCGGACGCTGCGGCGCGTGCAGCGCTTTACCCAGCGCATCGAGTTCGGCGGCCAGCAGCGGGCCGGCGGCCACCCTAGGGGCGAATTTCGCGATGCCGTGGGTGGTCGCTTCGGCGCGGTGGGCGGTGCCGAAGGCATCGTTCACGTACACGTCGCACAGCTTGGCCATCTTCTGGGCCAGCTCGTCCGAGTTTTTCTTTTCGCCCTTGTTGACGCGGCAGTTTTCCAGCAGCACGACCTGACCCGGCGCGACATCGACGCCATCGACCCAGTTCTGCTTCAGCTCGACCGGCTGGCCCAGCAGCTCGGACAGGCGCTTGGCGACCGGCGCCAGGCTGTCTTCCGGCTTGAACTCGCCCTCGGTCGGGCGGCCCAGGTGGGAAGTCACCATCACGGCCGCGCCTGCCTGCAGGGCGTCGCGGATCGCGGGCACGGAAGCGCGCACGCGGGTATCTTCGGTGATGTTGCCGGCGGCGTCCTGCGGAACGTTCAGGTCGGCGCGAATGAAGACGCGCTTGCCCTTCAGCGCGCCTTGGTCGATCAGGTCTTGCAAGCGGGTGAAATTGAGAACGGCCATGTCAGCGTGGGTCCGAAAGGTAGATTAGTGAAAAAACGCTATTTTACCTTAGCCGATGTTGCCGAAAACATGAAACACACGCAACAGTGTCAGCACTACCATGCCGAACACGATGGTCTGCAACATCGCCCTGCGCCACAGGTAGAACAGCAGCGCGGCAATGCCTGCGATCAACTTCGGGTTGGCCAGCGCCAGCTGCAATTCGTCCTGCGGCCCCAGCAGCATGTCCGGAAACACGATGGCGGCCAGGGCGCAGGCCGGCGCGTAGCGCAGCATTTCCTGGACCCGCGGCGGGATCGTCACCTTGTGGCCGACCAGCCAGAAGACGCTGCGGGTGCAGGCGGTCGCCACGCCCAGCACCAGGATCACGACCCAGATCTCCCAGTCAGCCATGACCGCTCCCCTTCCGACGGCGTTTTTCCATCGTTTCCTGGCAAACCATGGCGGTGAGCATGCCGGCGACCACGGCCGCCAGCAGCCCCAGCTTGTAAGGCAGGCCATGCGCCAGCACCGCCGTGACGCCGGCCACCAGCACGCCGCACAGGGCGGCGCTATTGATAATCAGCGGCACCATGATGCAAAGAATGGCCAGCGTGCCGGCAAAGCCGAGCTGCCATTCGGTCGGGACGGCGCTGCCGAGGAAGATGCCGATCAGCGAGCCGACCTGCCAGGCGAACCAGTTCGGGTACATCAAACCCTTCAGGAAGGCCAGCTTGCCAGGCTCGGGCGCCGGGCTCGGGTAGCGCTGCAGGAACAGGGCGATCGAGACATCGCCGGAGATATAGCCGAGGTAGAAGCGCTGCCACAGCGGCAGGCGCGAGAAATGCGGGCCCAGCAGGGCGGAAAAGATCACGAAGCGCAGGTTGACGACCAGCGCGGTGAGAAAGATTACCCAGATCGGTGCGCCGGCGGCGATCAGCGGCAACGAGGCCAACTGGGCCGAACCTGCGAACGCCACCAGGGTCATACCGGATGCCTGGGCCACCGTCAGGCCGCTCTTGACCATCGCCACCCCGACCACCATGCCCCAGGCGCCGATGCCGAACAGGGTGGGAAGACCGGTGTGGAAGCCTTCACGCCAAGCGCGCGCGTCCGCTTGCGGGTCCGCCGGCAGGTCCGGGTGCATTTGCGTCATGTCGCTTTCCTGCAACATTGAGTATGCGTCAACAGCACAAGGGACGGATGGCAAGGGGACATCGAACGGGACCAGGTGATAGAGCGAGAGAATTTCTTGGAGGGAAATCTACTCGACAGTAATCGACCCGCTATTCTACCGGAGCATTCCGGGCACCAGTGCAAATCCGTTAAAATCATGACTTCGCATATTTCGCAATGACGGAGAAGACCAAACATGAACGAGAAGACCATTCCTGTGGTGGAACTGCAAGCCAAGGACCTGCCGGCCTACTGCCCGAACCCGGCGATGCCGTTGTGGTCGTCCCACCCGCGCGTCTTCCTGGATTTCGATCACCACGGCCACGCCAAGTGCCCCTACTGCGGCACCCAGTACCAGGTGGAACCCGGCGCCCTGAAACACCACTGATCCGACTGATCTTTTCATGGCCGTGAGCCAGTACTGCGCCGAGTGCAGCAGCCTGTTCGAAGGCATGCCCGCCTATCGCGCGCCATTCTGGCTGCCCGGCGGCGACCTGCAGACCATCTACCCGGCCGTCTGCATCCGCAAACCTGACGTGGCATTCCGGCGCGAGCGCTGGGACACGCCCTGCGGCCAGGATTTCATCGACGTCGATTTCGTCGACGGCGCCAGGCCCGATTCGCCTTTCCTGATGCTGTTCCACGGCCTGGAAGGCTCGTCGGACAGCCACTACGCACGCGGCCTGATGGCGGCGGTGCAGGCACGCGGCTGGCATGGCGCGATCCCGCATTTCCGCGGCTGCTCGGGCGAAGCGAACCTGGCGCCGCGCTTCTACCACTCGGGCGACGCCGAAGAGCTCGACTGGATCATCCGCCGCCTGCGTCCGCGTTTCAAAGGCCCCTTCTACGTGGCCGGCGTCTCGCTGGGCGGCAATGCCCTGCTGCGCTGGCTGGGCGAGCAGCAGCACGGCGCCGAACTCGTCAATGCGGCCGTGAGCGTCTCGGCCCCGCTCGACCTCGCGGCTGGCGGCGCGGCCCTGTCGAGCGGCTTCAACCGCGTCTACACGCGCATGTTCCTGGAAACCCTGAAGCCCAAGGCCCTGGCCAAGCTGGAGCGTTTTCCCGGCCTGTTCGATCGCGCCGCCCTGCTCGCCTCGAAAGACCTGTACAGCTTCGACAACGTCGTCACCGCGCCCCTGCACGGCTACCGCGATACCGACGACTACTGGCACCGCGCCAGCGCCAAGCACGTGCTGCACGACATCACCGTGCCGACGCTGGTGCTGAACGCGCGCAACGATCCCTTCTTGCCGGGCAAGCACCTGCCGCAGTCGGCCTCGCGCGCCGTCACGCTGGAATACCCGGCCACTGGTGGCCACGTCGGTTTTCCGGTTGGTCCTTTCCCCGGCCACAACGACTGGCTGCCGCGCCGCATCCTGCACTTCTTCGACCATGCTGCCGGAAAAGCCGGCACGCGCGCGCCGGCGGCGTCCCAACTATGCCAAGCTTGAACCATGGATGACATCGTAAAACAGGCCATGGCCAAGTGGCCGAACGTGCCCAACTGTTATGGCTGGCTGGCGCTCGACGCCCGCGGCACCTGGCGCATGCGCGACGAAGCCGCCCAGCGCGCCGATGCCCCCGGCGACAAGCTGAGCAATGCAGCCCTGGTCGGCTTTATCAACCGCAATTACGCCCGCGACGAGCGCGGCTGCTGGTATTTCCAGAACGGCCCGCAACGGGTCTACGTGAACCTGGAAGCCACGCCCTTCATCGCGCGCACCGACCCCAGCCAGGGTTTTGTCCTGCACACCGGCGAAGCGATGATGGCGCCTGAGCAGGTATTCATGCTGGAAGCCGGCAGCATCCTGCTGCGCGCCGGCGAGCGCCTGGCCCAGCTGGACGACCGCGACGTGGCCCAGCTGCTGCAGCTCATGGAACTCGATGGCAGGCCGGTGACGGATGAAGGTTTGCTGGCCTGGCTGGAAGGCGGCTCGGGCGCGCTGAGCCTGCGCTGGCAGGAGCAGAAGATCGCAGTGGAACGCCTGGCGGCGAACGAGGCACCGCAGCGTTTCGGTTTCGTGCAGCGCCCCGACCGGCTGAGCGATCAGAAATAAAATTTCATTTTAGGCCACTAGGTGAAATATTATTTCATCTGGCGCGGCCTTGTATCCGCTTCTCGAACGCATCCAGCGACTCGAAACCCGAACGGGTGTCGTTGCCGAAGCCCGGCGCGGTGCCGAGCCGGGAATTGCTCATCGTGTCGCTGCTGGTTTCGACCTTGAGCTTCGCGCCGCCGTTCTGGCCCGCGGCCCAATTGTCGCCCCTGTCCTTCTTCTCCTGCTTCTCGTCTTTCTGACGCTGCTGCAGATCGCGCTCGCGGGCGTCGATCACGGCCTGGTCGTAGAAGGACACGTCCTTGGCCTTGCGCGCCATGTTCAACTGGTCGACCGCGGCCGGCAGCGCGCCGCTCAACACATAGGATTCGGCCAGCGCCATGTGCTGCAGCGCGATCTTGCCCTGCGCCGCATAGGCCTTGGCCAGCTGGTCGTAGAGCTTGGGCTCCTCGCGATATTGCTGGACCTGGTCGCGCAGGAAAGCCGCTGCCTGGTCCAGCTTGCCGGACGCGATCATCGCATCGGCGTACTGGCGTGCCAGCATGCGCGACAGCGGGAACTTCTGGTGCGCCTGGCTTGCCTCCTGCTCCGCCTGCGCCAGCACTTCCGGCGGCTGGCCCGGGGCCAGCTTGATCTCGACGCCGAGGCTGGCGAACATCGCCGAACCGTCGGAACCGGTGCGCTCGGCCGACAGCACGCCGGGCTTCGGCTTCATCGAGCCCTTGGCCTTCTCTAACCAGCTCTGCGCCGTTTTGAGATCGCCTTCCTTGAGTGCGAGGAAGGACAGGCCATACATGGCGCCGGTCTGCTCCTGGGTGTTGTCCTGCTTGAGCTGGGTCTCGAACGCCGATCGGGCTTCCTCGCGGCCCTTGGCGCTCGGATCCTGCAGCACGCGGGCGCGGGCGCGCACGAGGTGGAATTCGATCGAATCCGGCTTGATGCGCCCGGGCTTGGGTGCCTCGCGGATGCGGTTCTGGATGTCGGCGATGCGCTCGCCGGTCAGCGGGTGGCTGGACAGCCAGGCCGGCGCCTCGCCGTACAGGCGGGTCGTGCCCTGCAGGCGCTTGAAAAAGGACACCATGCCGGAGGTGTCGTAGCCGGCCGCGCGCATGGTCTGGAAGCCGACGCGATCGGCCTCGCGCTCGGCCTCGCGGCTGAAATTCAGCTGGCGCTGGATGGCCAGGCCCTGTCCGCCCATCACCACGCCCATCGCCGCATCGGCGCCCCCACCGGCCTTGCCGACCAGCGCCGCCAGGATCAGCGCCGCCAGCGGCAGCAGCGCATCCTGCTTCTGCTGCCCCAGCATGCGCGCGATGTGGCGCTGCTGCACGTGGCCGATCTCGTGCGACAGCACCGAGGCCAGCTCGGACTCGCTCTGCGCCGCGATCAGGAGCTGCGAGTGCACGCCGATGAAACCGCCCGGCAGCGCGAACGCGTTGATCATCGGATCGCGCACGGCAAAGAAGAAGAAATCGGCATTCGTCTCGCCGCGCGCACCCGGCGCATAGGTGACCAGGTTCTCGCCGAAATTGTTCAGGTATTCGACGATGGCATCGTCGTCGAGGTAATCGCGGTCGCGCCGGATGTCGTTCATGATCTCCTCGCCGAGCTTGCGCTCGATGACGGGAGACAGGTCGGCGCGCGCGGCATCGCCCAGCGTCGGCAAGGTGGCGTCGGGCGTGCGCAGCACGGACGCGCTTTGCGTGACCGGCGTGGTCGGCGCCGCCAGCGCGCAGGTGGCGGACGCTGCCAGGGCAATGGCCGTGAGCAGGGAATGCAGGCGGCGCGGAGTGGCCGTGCGTAATGGTGAAAGCTGCAACATCGCTGGATTCGGGTTCGGTTTCACGATGCTATGATAACCGCTTCCGCGCCCTTGCAACTGCCGGGCTGCGCCCCGCTTAACCAACTTTTAAGACGACATGAGTCACCAGGAATCCCCGCTCACCCACTTCGATGCCACCGGCCAGGCCCACATGGTCGACGTCAGCGCCAAGCAGGAAACCCACCGCATCGCCGTGGCCGCCGGCACCATCCGCATGAAGCCGGAGACCCTGGCGCTGATCCAGTCCGGCTCCGCCAAGAAAGGCGATGTGCTGGGGATTGCACGCATCGCGGCGATCATGGGCGCGAAGCGGACCAGCGACCTGGTGCCCTTGTGCCATCCGCTGCCGATTACGCGCGTGGCGGTCGATTTCGAGGTCGATGCAGCGGCGCATTCGGTGCACTGCCGGGCGCAGGTCGAGACCGTCGGCAAGACCGGGGTCGAGATGGAGGCGCTGACTGCGGTGCAGGTCGGGCTGCTGACCATTTACGACATGTGCAAGGCGGCCGATCGCGGCATGGTGATGACCAATGTGCGGGTGCTGGAGAAGCATGGCGGCAAGTCGGGGGACTGGACGGCTGAGATTTAAGAATGGCCATACACACCGGCAAATCCCCCCTCTACCGCAAGGTCAACACCCTGGCCCGGGGCGTTCACCACGGTTTCGGCGGCGATTTTCGACATGTGCGCCGGGGCAAATCTAGCACTGATCCGGAAAACACCCGCAGTTCGATGCATGGCAAGAAGCGGCGCGGCCTCGATTACACGCCGCTGTTCCGCTTCCTGCTGTCGAAGGTGGGGCAACACTGGGATGCGGTCTACGGCGAAGCACGCTCCCGGCTCGACCGCGAAGAGCCGATCTTCTGGCTGGTTGCGCGCAATGAGAATGACCGGCACGAACTGGTGCGGACTAGCGAAAGCAGCTTTTACAGCGGCCTGTTCGTCGATGGCGATCACATTCTGCGTCAGGTGAACCCGGCGCTCGGCGCCGCGGACGTGCCCGTTACCTGTACTTGCTGCACTTACACCTTGAATGGCCAACCGGTCCCCAAGCTAGGGAAGATTTTGTCTTAAAGCCATGGGGATCAGGGACGCTCTCGGCCTCATCCTCGCCGCCACGGGCCTGCTCCTGCTGGCCCTCGGCCAATCCGTACTCGGGCCGCGCTGGCTGTTGTGCGGCACTGTACTGCTCATGATCGGGATTCTTGTGATCTACCTGGCCAAGCGCCGGCATGAAACGAGCTATAACAGCGACGGCGACGTCAACCTGCCTGGCGATGAGCACCACCTGCCCGACGATTAAATACCTCCCGTACACGCGGCGATCATTGTCATCATCATTTCATAATATTTCCACTTGGAAATGATAAAATCCGGCTCCGCGTACGCTCCACGTCCATATCGTCATCAAGCTCCACCAAAGATTCAACATGTCGGTAAAGAAAGCTGGCCCTGACAGCAAAACAGGTTTCAATTACATCGCTTGTCTCGACATCATCGTCCTGGTCTGCATCGTCGTGATCGCCGGCCGTCCCGATGGCCTGGCGATCACCGTCAGCGCCGTCATCGTGGCCGTGCTTGCCCTGCTCTACCGCTGCACGGTCAACATCAAAACCTATGTCTCCGGCAGCGCGCGCCGCAAGACGATCGCCGTGCATGCGCGGCAAACCGTTCCTAAAACGCCGCCGGAAGTCCCGGCCGAAACCACGTCCTCCCGGCGTTCCTGGCTGCGCGACGGCGACTGAACTTGCCGCGCTGCCTGGCTCCGGCACCGCATTACTCTGGCTGAACGGACCGGCCGCCAGGCAGCAGCGGCTCGGACAGCGTCCCCACCGCCCGCGTCCTTCCCTCCCACGCCGGCATATCCACGCCTTTGAACAGCAGCCAGAGGCAAAAAGCGCCTTCCCCCAACAGCGGCGGCAGCAGAATGAAGGGGAACAGCATGCCCTGCAAAGCTGGCGACAGCACCATGCAGAAGCTGTTGATCAAGTAGCACAGACCGGCAAGCTGCATGAGCCAGCCGATCAGCGTCGGCAAGTAAGTTGACTTGCGGATCAGATAGCCCACGATCAGGCACTCGACGCCAAAGAAGATCAACGAAAAGCCGAATGCATTGTTGTGCGCGATCGTGGCCAGGTAAGCCTGGACCTGGAACGGCTGCGGGTCTGCGGCCTGGGCGTACAGCGAACTCGTCAGCGGCATCAGCACCTGTTGCAGGAACACCGCGCTGAGGCTTTCGACGGCCAGCGAGACAATGGCGAAAAAGACCGCCGCCAGTGCGATGGGCCGGCTCACCGGGCGCAGCAGCAGGTAAAACACCAGCGTCAGGGCGATCGCGCAAATCAAGAGCACGAGCTGTCCTGCGATACCGAGGCGCCAGAGGAATTCGGATGCGAGGATGCGCTGCGCGGTCGCTGCGGCGTTGCCGGGCACGATCAGGCTGCCTCTCACGACGACTTCACCCAGCAGCCCGATCACGATGATCACCAGGTAGAGCGCGCCGCCGGCACGCGCGATCAGTTGCACGGGAATGCTCGCGTCTTGTATTCGATCTCGCCTGTCCGACATGCCGACCCTCCTGTTTGAATGCGGACGACGCTACGCCGAAATTATCATTCAGTCAACCACCCGCAGCATCGGACCTCACATCCCGGCTTTCCACATGTTAAATTGCTTCTTTTTACCGAAGCACGAGGACAGGATGAAAGTACGTACGCTAGCCCTGGCAGCCGCGGTCGCCGCCACCTTCGCTGCAGCGATGCCGATGCCGATGACGGCCACCGCCGCCAGCACCGGGCGCGGTTTCACGATCGAAGACCTGGTCACGATGGAGCGCATCGGCACGCCGGTGGTCTCGCCGGACGGAACGCGCATCGTCTACACGGTGCGCAGCACCGACATGGCGAAGAACAGGGGCCACACCGACCTCTGGCTGGTCGACCTGCGCAGCCCCAACGCCAAGCCGCAGCGCCTGACCTCGGACGCAGCCAGCAGCACCGATCCGGAATGGTCGGCCAACGGCGACGCCATCTATTACCTGTCCGCGCGCTCGGGCTCGTCGCAAGTCTGGCGCATCGCCCCGGACGGCGGCGAGGCCACCCAGGTCACGAACCTGCCGGTCGACGTCGATGCCTACCGCGTCTCGCCGACGGGCGACCGCATCGCCATCAGCATGTCGGTGTTCCGCGACTGCGCCGACCTCGCCTGCACCAAGGCCAAGGCCGACGCGAAAGAAAAGGACAAGGCCACCGGCATGGTCTACGACCGCCTGTTCGTGCGCCACTGGGATACCTGGAACGACGGCCGCAACGCCGTGCTGTTCTCGGCGCCGCTCGATGCCAACGGCCGCGTGAGCAGCGCCCCGGTCAGCCTGTCCGGTTCGCTGGACGGCGATGTGCCCTCCAAACCCTTCGGCGACCGCGAAGAATTCCGCTTCAGCCCGGACGGCAAGACCGTCGTGTTCTCGGTGCGTATCGCCGGCAAGACCGAAGCCTGGTCGACCAACTTCGACCTGTACGCGGTGCCTGCCACTGGCGGCCAGCCGCGCAACCTCACTGCGGCCAACCTCGCCTGGGACACCAAGGGCGTGTTCTCGCCGGACGGCAGCACCCTCGCCTATCTGTCGATGACGCGTCCGGGCTTCGAGGCCGACCGCTACCACATCGTGCTGCTCGACCTCGCCACCGGCAAGAAGCGCAACATCGCCGAGAGCTGGGACCGTTCGCCGGGCAGCATCCAGTGGACCCGCGACGGCAAGTCGTTGATCGCGGATGCCGAGGACATCGGCCAACATAAACTGTTCAGCATCGACGTCGCCAGCGGCAAGGTGACGGCGCTGACCAACAAGGGCTCGATCGGCGGCTTCGACGTGCGCGGCGACACCGTCGCCTTCACCCAGGCCAGCCTGGCGGCCGGCGCCCAGCTGTACGCGATGAAGCTGGGCCAGAACAATCCGGTCAAATTGACCGACGTGAACACCGACAAGCTGGGCGAAGTCCGCTTCGGCGAGTACGAGCAGTTCTCGTTCAAGGGCGCGAACGGCGACACCGTCTACGGCCACGTGATGAAACCGTGGAATTATGAGCCGGGCAAGAAGTACCCGATCGCCTTCCTGGTGCACGGCGGTCCGCAGGGCAGCTTCGGCAACGGCTGGAGCTACCGCTGGAATCCGCAGGTGTACGCCGGCGCCGGCTATGCCACCGTGTTCATCGACTTCCACGGCTCGACCGGCTACGGCCAGAAATTCACCGACGCCATCAGCGGCGACTGGGGCGGCAAGCCGCTCGAGGACCTGAAAAAAGGCCTGGCGGCGGCCGTCGCCAAGTACCCGTGGCTGGACCGTTCGAAAGCCTGCGCGCTGGGCGCCTCCTACGGCGGCTACATGATGAACTGGATCGAAGGGAACTGGTCGGACGGCTTCAAATGCATCGTCAACCACGACGGCGTGTTCGACACCCGCGGCATGGCCTATTCGACCGAAGAACAGTGGTTCACCGACTGGGAAAACGGCGGCCCCTACTTCTCGGTGCCGGAAAAGCACGAGCGCTTCAACCCGGTCCTGCACGTGAACAAGTGGAAGACGCCGATGCTGGTCGTGCAAGGCGACAAGGACTTCCGTATCCCGACCGCCCAGGGCCTGTCGACCTTCACCGCCCTGCAGCGCCGCGGCATCGAGAGCAAGCTGCTGGTGTTCCCGGACGAAAACCATTGGGTACTGAAGCCGGCCAACTCGTTGCTGTGGCACCACACCGTGATCGGCTGGCTCGATCGGTACATCAAGCCGTAAAGTTCGAACCGGCTTGAGCAGGATGCCCGCCTTTGCGCGGGCATTTTTTTGTATTCACAGCACCTAAAACTTTCCGCAATGCTATCATTTGGAGTTGCAATTCAATCAGCAAGCCACGGAAAACCAGATGAGCCGTATGCAAACCGAGCGGGAACTCGCGCCCAGGGAATTTGAGTTCGAGTCGATGAACCTGCAGGTCGGGGTCCGCTTGCAGTTCATCACCTATCGCCGCATCAAGCCGATGCAGTACTTCTCGACCCTGATCGGCTATCTCAAGGACGAATACCTGATCGTCAAGGTGCCGCTGGAAAACGGCACGCCGGTCGGCCTGGTGGAAGGCGAGCGGATCACGATCCGCGTCTTTTCGGGCATGAACGTGTGTTCCTTCGCCTGCACGGTCCAGCGCGTGTTCGACCGTCCCCTGCTCTACGTCCACCTGTCCTTCCCCGACACGATCCAGGGCACCAGCCTGCGCGCGGCGATGCGGGTCAAGGTCGACATCCCGGCCCAGGTGCTGCCGGCGCGTGGCGGCGCCGCGGTCGATTGCGGGCTCACCAACATCAGCGTCAGCGGCGCGCGCATCGAGTCGCGCACCAGCCTGCCGGAAAACGGTGGCGAGATCACGCTGGAATTCGGTTTGCCTTCGCCGCTGGGCGACGGCGAAATGCGGGTGCGGACCCAGGCCGCGGTCCGCAACGTCAATGCGCTGTCGAGGGAAGACGGCAGCGAACTCTTCGTCTATGGCGTGCAGTTCCTCGACCTCGATCCGGTCCACCATACGATGGTGCAGAACCTGACTTATGAGGTGCTGCTGGCGGATCGGCAGAATATCGTCTGAGGCTAGAAGTAGCCGGCTTCCCAGAGGCGTGGCCAGTGGGCCTTGTCGTTGATGGCCCGCTCGGTGGGCGTCAATACCTCGCCTTTCGCGTGGCGCAGGAAGTCGGGCGCGATCGACCAGGCCAGTGTGCACAAGGCCACTGCAGCAAGCACGGCGGTGACGGAGCGCGTTGCCGGCGATGGCGCCGGCTGCACCATGCCTGCATCAAGCGAATGCAGCCAGCCGCCGGCGCAACCGATGACGAGTGCTATCGCGAGCTGGCTTTGGGGCATCACGAGCACGCCCGAAAATAGGCCGTCCACGAAGATGGCGGCACAAGCCGTCAACAAGGCAGCCAGGATCTGCTGGTTGTGCACGTCTCCCTCCTCAATCCGTTTACCGCTGCCTGCCAGAGCGCGTATACCCGAAATGGCGGCGACGAGCAGGCACAGCAGGGCCGGAAGACCCCACTCGGCGCCTATCTGGAGTAGCCAGTCGTGAGGATGCGCGCCAATGTAGAGCTTCGCACCCTCGTGCGCGAAGTGCTGCGGGCCGACTCCCAGCCAAGGGTGGGTGGCGATCAGCTGCAGCGCCAGTGTCCATAGCAGCGTGCGGCCGGAGGACGGGTCGGCCGCAGTGCGCGCTACGACGTTCGATGGCATGCCAATCGCCCCCTGACCGGCGAGCATGGGCAGCAGGATGAATCCGAACACATAGACGACGACGCCCGCAAGGGCGGTCAGTGCCATCATTTGCAGCAGCGTGCGCGCATGCGAGCGCCGCAGGACGAGCACGGCAAGGCCGGCGGCGCCGAATGCCAGTATGGTCGCGCGAGCTTCGCTGACGAAGAGAAGCGCCCACCAGAACGCGGCCAAGACAAACCAGACACGGCGCATGACGGTCCTTTTCGGCGCGTGCATGCACAGCAGGACGACCAAGGGCAGTAGCGCGGTCTGGGTATGGTTGAGGAAGCGGGCGTTACTGAAGCCGACAGCCAGCATGTGCATGTCGATGTGTATACCGCTGGTAAGGGCTGCCGCGTACATGAGTACGACGCGCAAGGAATATAGCAGGCATGCCACGCCCATGCAGTACAGGACGGCTTGCAGGCCGGCTTTGCCGCTGCGGGCCAGTTCCGCAGCCAATAGCGCAGCCGCCAACAGCAGGAGCAGCAGAATCGACCACTCGTAGGCCGCATGGCGCAGCGAAAAGGTCATCGATGCCGAGATCGCTCCCAGCGTGAAGAAAGCTGCCAGGCACAGGCGGGCGACGGGACGCATGCCGGCAATGGCTTTCGCTGCGCTACGCCCTGCGATGACAGGGCCGGCGAAGATTGCCAGCAGCACGAGCTGGACACAACGCTGCTCATCGTGGCCGGAGCACCAGAGGAATACCACCGCCATGGCGGCGATGAAGAGCAGGGAGAGCCAGGGCCGGTCCGACACGAAGAAAAGAGACGAGCGCGAAGCCGGATGAGCCGAACTGGACATGGATAGCCTCGTGCCTGAATGTGATTTTGGGGAGAAAATGAAAAAGCCGCCCGAAGGCGGCTTTGCTCATGCTACGCTAGATTAGCTACCCGACGGAGCGGAACCGAAGCTGTTCTTGGTCAGCGTTTGCTTCGCGGTTTCGTTGGTCGCGGTGGTAGTGACGTTCCAGGTGATGCTGGTCTGATCTGCAACAGTCGACGGAGTCATGGTGAACGTCGTGCCGTCCACGCCACTGCCGACACCGCTTGCAGCAAAAGTAGCGACGATCTGACCGTTGGTAACTGCAGCGCTCGCCAGTTCCTTGGTTGCGGTGAAGACCGGGATGCTGGTCTGAGCACCACCAGTGACGCTGCTATCGCACGAATCAGCCGCGCCACCGTTTTCCTGGATGCAGTTAGCCACTGCGGTCTGCAGCGAAGCGACCGAGCTCATTGCCGCGCCAACCTTGGCCTTGATGGTGTAGTTGCTGTAAGCCGGAATAGCAACGGCGGCCAGAATACCGATAATCGCAACAACGATCATCAGTTCGATCAGGGTGAAGCCGCCTTCGGCCTTCTTCATCATTTTCGGTGCTTTCATGGTGTTTCTCCAGTTTTGGTACGGCGTTTAAAGGGTCACTGCTTGTCTGGGTTACTGCTTGCTTCTGCCCTTTACTATATGCAACTGCCGTGCCAGGTCGTTTCCAGACAGATTCATTAGCGCCGAGCCAACAAAACAGCGTGCCAGCGCCAATTTTTGTCGCTGTTACCCTTGCCGTATGACAATTTTTGTCACCGGGACCTGTCAAAAATTGTCCAGCTGTCGAAATTTGTCGCCATGCCCGACAAAAAAAACGGGGAGCCGAAGCTCCCCGTTCATCTCTACCAGGTGAACTGGTCGATTACAGCATGGCCTTCAGCAGACGTGCCATTTCCGACGGGTTCTTGGTGACCTTGATGCCGCAGGCTTCCATGATTTCCAGCTTGGCTTGTGCAGTGTCTGCACCGCCCGAGATCAGCGCGCCGGCGTGGCCCATGCGCTTGCCCGGCGGCGCGGTGACGCCAGCGATGAAGCCGACGACCGGCTTCTTCATGTTGTCCTTGATCCAGTGAGCAGCGTTCGCCTCGTCCGGGCCGCCGATCTCGCCGATCATGATGACCGCGTCGGTATCCGGATCGTCGTTGAACATGCGCATCACGTCGATGTGCTTCAGACCGTTGATCGGGTCGCCGCCGATGCCGACTGCCGACGATTGGCCCAGGCCCAGTGCGGTCAGCTGGCCGACTGCTTCATAGGTCAGGGTGCCCGAGCGCGAGACGACGCCGATGCGGCCCTTCTTGTGGATGTGACCCGGCATGATGCCGATCTTGATCTCGTCCGGGGTGATCAGACCCGGGCAGTTCGGGCCCAGCAGCAGGGTCTTCGAACCGGCCTTGGCCATGCGGTCTTTGACTTCCATCATGTCACGGACCGGGATGCCTTCGGTGATGCAGATTGCCAGGTCGAGTTCGGCTTCGACGGCTTCCCAGATCGCAGCGGCGGCGCCTGCCGGCGGGACGTAGATCACGGAGACGGTGGCGCCGGTTTCGGCTTTGGCTTCCTTGACCGATGCGTAGATCGGGATGCCTTCGAAGTCTTCACCAGCTTTCTTCGGGTTCACACCAGCGACGAAGGCTTCACGGCCATTCGCGTAGTCGCGGCACATACGGGTGTGGAACTGGCCGGTCTTGCCGGTGATACCTTGGGTGATGACTTTGGTGTCTTTGTTAATCAGAATCGACATGTTATTTCCTTTGCGAATTAGGCTTGGCCAGCAGCAGCGGCAACGACCTGCTTCGCTGCATCTTCCATGGTGTCAGCCGAGATGATCGGCAGGCCGGAGTCGGCCAGCATCTTCTTGCCCAGGTCTTCGTTGGTGCCCTTCATGCGGACGACCAGCGGCACTTGCAGCGACACGGCCTTCGATGCGGTGATCACGCCTTCGGCGATCACGTCGCAGCGCATGATGCCGCCGAAGATGTTGACCAGGATGGCTTTCAGGCCCGGGTTCTTCAGCATGATCTTGAATGCTTCGGTGACCTTCTCGGCAGTTGCGCCGCCGCCCACGTCCAGGAAGTTGGCCGGCTCGCCGCCGAACAGCTTGATGGTGTCCATGGTGGCCATGGCCAGACCGGCACCATTCACCAGGCAGCCGATGTTGCCGTCCAGCGAGATGTAGGCCAGGTCGAATTTCGATGCTTCGACTTCAGCCGGATCTTCTTCGTCCAGGTCGCGGTAGGCGACGATTTCCGGGTGGCGGAACAGGGCGTTCGAGTCGAAGTTGAACTTGGCGTCCAGGGCGATGACCTTGCCGTCGCCGGTCAGGATCAGCGGGTTGATTTCGGCCAGCGAGGCGTCGGTTTCCCAGTAGGCTTTGTACAGGCCTTGCAGGTTGGCGCGGGCTTGCTCGATCGAGGCTTCCGGCACGCCGATCTTGCGGGCGACGTCATCGGCATCCGCATCGGTCAGGCCGACGCTCGGGTCGATCACGACGTTGTGGATCTTTTCCGGGTTGCTGTGCGCGACTTCTTCGATGTCCATGCCGCCTTCCGACGAGGCCATCAGCACGACGCGCTGGGTGACGCGGTCGGTGACCATCGACACGTACAGTTCTTTCTTGATGTCCGCGCCTTCTTCGATCAGCAGGCGGCGCACTTTCTGGCCTTCCGGGCCGGTCTGGTGGGTGATCAGCTGCATGCCCAGGATCTGGTTCGCGTATTCGCGCACCTGGTCCAGCGACTTGGCAACTTTCACGCCGCCGCCCTTGCCGCGGCCGCCAGCATGGATCTGGGCCTTGACCACCCAGACCGGACCGCCCAGCTCTTCAGCTGCCTTGACAGCGCCGTCGACCGAGTCGCACGGAATGCCGCGCGGAACGGTCACTCCGAACTTTCGGAGGATCTCTTTGCCCTGATACTCATGGATTTTCATGCTGGCTTCCCTTCTTTTATTACTGATTAGATAAAATTTAGCCCGTCACTACCTTCAAGGCCCAGCGCGGGTAGTACTTGGCGACGGCCGGGCCGTCGGTGCGCAATGCGTGGCAGCGATCGAGTTCATAAGGACGCTCGGACGATTGCTCGGCCGTGCGGTTTTCCATGGCGTCGTCGGCAAAGGCCTGGATTGCCGCGGTGGGCAGGACCTGTGCCAGCTCGGTCAAGTGGGTGCATCCGAGGACGCCGGACAGGCGGTCCTTCAGGTGCAGCCGGAAATGTTTCAGCAGCGACAAGCCGATCAGCTTCTTGTAAGCGGGACCGATGGTGTCGCAATAACCGGGATAGGGTACGGCATCTGACGAAGCTTCGGCGTCCGCGATAAGCATGTCGCGGTCGATGGTGATGCGCAGCTTGAGGTCGTGCACAGGCAGCCCGCCCGGACGCTGGCCGGAAGGCAGTTCGATATCGTGGGTCTTGATGTCGCGGATGCAGGCGTCGAGGTCCCACAGCCCATCGTCGCGCGCGTACGCTTCGACGGTAATGGCGCGCGTGTGCCTTAGCTTACGCGGAGCGGGGGATGACAGGGGCATAAACACCAATGCCGGAATGCGGCGAAAAAAGTATGCAGCCGTTGTGCCTGATGCACGTTGCCGCAGCTTCTACGGCAACAACCGCTCTTGCGGCGCTGCTTAAACCATGAAATTTTAGCACAGCATGCTGGCGGATGCACCGGGCTGCCAATTTGACAGGCAGTTTTACAAGGAAGATAAGGGAATTTTGTTGCAAAGATGACGATGCGGAGGAATGCCGGGCCAAGGCCAAAGTGCAAGCGCACAGCGTCATTCTGCCGTTGAGGAGTTGTGCCGGCAGCTGGCTGACGGCACATCGGCAGGTGGCGCTGTGCGCTTGCGCCTCGCGTGCCTACCAAAACCCTCATGGCGGCGTTGCACTGTCTCGCCGTACCGGCGTACTGTCTTCGACAGTGCGCCTTGCCCTGAGGGCTTTGGTAGACGCGCTTTATTTAGAATGCGTCATCGTCGTCGCTACCCTGCAGCGCGCTGCGGATCGCGCCCTGCGAGAAGCCGCGCGCCATGAGGAAGCGCATCTGCTTGCTGCGTTCTTCGGCGTCCTGCGGGACCCGGTTGAATTTGCGGCGCCAGACTTCGCGGGCACGCGCCACTTCGGTTTCTTTCAGTCCGGACTTGAGCTCGTCGAGCTCTTCGCCCTTCAAGCCATGCTGCTGGAGTTCGGCCAGCACGCGGCTGTTGCCGTAGCGGCCGGCACGGCGGTGCACCAGGGATTCGGCAAACCGTTCCTGCGACAGCCAGTTGTTCTTTTCAAGGAAATCGAGGAGGGCTTCGACATCGTCACCCTCCTCGGCATAGCGCGACAGCTTGCGCCCGAGCTCGATCCGGCTGTGCTCGCGCATTGAAAGATATTTCAATGCGCGCGCTTTCAGACTGAGAACCTGTCTCACCGGGCGCTATCGAGAATTACTCGTCACCACCGACTTCGGCAGCGGCCGGTGCTTCACCGGCAGCGACAGGTGCCAGTTCGCGCACGCCGAGGGCGGCACGGACTTTGTTCTCGATTTCGCGTGCCAGGGCCGGGCGGTCTTTCAGGAACTGACGTGCATTGTCCTTGCCCTGACCGATACGCTCGCCGCCGTAGCTGTACCAGGAACCCGACTTCTCGACGATCTTGTTGTCCACGCCCAGGTCGATGATCTCGCCTTCGCGGGAAGTGCCTTCGCCATACAGGATGTCGAAGTGGGCTTCCTTGAACGGCGGCGCGATCTTGTTCTTGACGACCTTGACCTTGGTTTCGTTACCGATCACCTCGTCGCCGGACTTGATCGAACCGGTACGGCGGATGTCCATACGCACGGAGGCGTAGAACTTCAGCGCGTTACCGCCGGTCGTGGTTTCCGGGCTGCCGAACATGACGCCGATCTTCATACGGATCTGGTTAATGAAGATCACCAGGGTGTTCGTACGGTTGATCGAGCCGGTCAGCTTGCGCAGTGCCTGCGACATCAGACGGGCTTGCAGGCCCGGCAGGGAGTCACCCATGTCGCCTTCGATCTCGGCGCGCGGGGTCAGTGCCGCCACCGAGTCGATGACCACCAGGTCAACGCTGCCCGAACGCACCAGCGCGTCGGTGATTTCCAGGGCCTGCTCGCCGGTGTCCGGCTGCGAGATCAGCAGCTCGTCCAGCTTGATGCCCAGCTTTTGCGCATAGGTGACGTCCAGCGCGTGCTCGGCGTCGATGAAGGCGCAGGTGCCGCCCAGTTTCTGCATCTGGGCGATGGTTTGCAGGGTCAGCGTGGTTTTACCCGACGATTCCGGACCGTAGATCTCGACGATACGGCCGCGCGGCAGGCCTCCGACGCCAAGGGCGATGTCCAGGCCCAGCGAGCCGGTAGACACAGTCTGCACTTCCTCGACCGGCGCATTGGCATCCATGCGCATGACCGAGCCTTTGCCGAACTGCTTTTCGATCTGCGCGAGGGCTGCTGCCAGCGCCTTGCCCTTCTCTGCTGCGTTTACTGCGGATTTTTTGTCGTCCATAACTTTCTTTCTGTCCTAGAGTGAACCAAGATAAGGGCCGCTCGCGCGATTTCAATAGGAAGTACTGTATAAAATCCCAGTGGTTTTGGCAAGCAATATTTACTGCGGTTTGACGCATTCGACATGTTGCGAAAGATCACACACAATATGCAAGTAAGCAGGGTCCAACCAACAAAACCGGGAGACATCGATGCGTATTTTACTAGCCGAGGATGATAGCGTACTCGCCGACGGCCTGACGCGCTCCCTGCGCCAGTCCGGCTATGCGATCGACTGCGTCAAGAACGGCCAGGACGCCGATACGGCACTCTCGACCCAGGAATTCGATTTGCTGATCCTCGACCTCGGCCTGCCGAAGCTGTCCGGGCTGGACGTGCTGCGCCGCCTGCGCGCGCGCGGCTCGCTGCTGCCGGTGCTGATCCTCACCGCCGCCGACTCGATCGAGCAGCGCGTGGGCGGCCTCGACGCCGGCGCCGACGACTACATGGCCAAACCCTTCGCCTTATCGGAGCTGGAGGCGCGGGTGCGCGCCCTCACCCGGCGCGGCCAGGGCGGCGGCTCGACCGTGATCCGCCACGGCCCGCTGGCCTACGACCAGGTCGGCCGCAGTGCCTACATCGACGACCAGATGCTGGACCTGTCGGCGCGCGAACTCGGCCTGCTCGAGATCCTGCTGGCGCGCACCGGACGCCTGGTATCGAAGGAACAGCTGGTCGACCACCTGTGCGAATGGGGCGAGGAAGTGTCGAACAACGCCATCGAGGTCTACGTGCACCGCCTGCGCAAGAAGATCGAGACCGGCGGCATCCGCATCGCCACCGTGCGCGGCCTCGGCTACTGCCTCGAACGCTACGCCGACGGCGCGCGCAAGACCATCACGTGAAATCCCTGAAACGGCGCCGCGCGGCCGGGCCTGTCCCCGGCTACGACACGGCGCTCGATCCGGCCCACGAACTGGCACTTGAGCCGGCGCTCGAGCCAGTCTACGTACCGCCGCCGCCCGAGCCCGAGGAAAGCATCCAGCATTCGCTGTTCGGCGAAATCCTCGACTGGATGCTGGCGCCGCTGCTGCTGCTGTGGCCGATGAGCATCGCGATCACCTATCTGGTGGCGAAATCGATCGCCAACCAGCCGTTCGACCATGCGCTGGAAGACAGCGTCACCGTGCTGGCCCAGCAGGTCAAGGAAGTGGGCGGCAAGGTGACGGCGCGCCTGCCCGGCAGCGCGCGCGACATCCTGCGTGCCGACGATGTCGACAGCGTCTATTTCCAGGTCACCGGGCCGCGCAACGAAGTCATCGACGGCGACCGCGAGCTGCCGCTGCCGGTGGGGGAAGACGCCGACCGCAGCGGCCGCGTGCACTTCCGCAACGAGAGCCTGCACGGCACCCCGGTGCGAGTCGCCTATGCCTGGGTCAACCTGCAGCCGCTGGGAGAGAACAGGACCGCACGCGCGCCAGGCGCGGAACCGCGCCTGGCCCTGGTACAGGTGGCGGAGACGCTGGAAAAACGCGCCCAGCTCGCCAACGAGATCATCAAGGGCGTGATCCTGCCCCAGTTCATCATCCTGCCGGTGATCCTGGCGCTGGTCTGGTTCGCCCTTTCCCGCGGCCTGTCGCCGCTGGCCCAGCTGCAGGAACGCATCCGCGCGCGCCCGCCGGACGACCTGTCGCCGATCGATTCGCGCCAGGTGCCGGAAGAGATTTCGCCGCTGGTCGGCTCGCTGAACGACATGCTGGCGCGCCTGGCGCACACGATCGACGCCCAGAAGCGCTTCATCGCCGACGCCGCGCACCAGATGAAGACGCCGCTGGCCGGCATGCGCATGCAGTCGGAGCTGGCACTGCGCCAGATCGACCCCGGCGAGATCCACCGCTCGCTGGAACAGCTGGCCAAGAGTTCGGAATCGGCGACGCGCCTGGTGAACCAGCTGCTGGCGCTGGCGCGCGCCGAGAACCAGCCGCACGCCGGCCTGGCGCTGGAGCCGCTCGACCTGTCGCAGCTGGCACGCAGCGTGGTGCAGGACTGGGTCAGCGCGTCTTTCGTGCACGAGATCGACCTCGGCTACGAAGACCCGGACGGCGCGGTGGAAATCCTGGGCGACGGCATGATGCTGCGCGAGCTGCTGTCGAACCTGATCGACAATGCGCTGCGCTACACCCCGGCCGGCGGCAGCGTCACCGTGCGCGTGCGCAGCGATGCCGGGCTGGCCCTGCTGGAGGTCGAGGACACCGGTCCGGGCATCGCGCCGGGCGAGCGTCCGCGCGTGTTCGAGCGCTTCTACCGTATCCTCGGCTCCAGCGCGTCCGGCTCCGGCCTCGGCCTGGCCATCGTGCGCGAGATCGCGCAGCAGCACGACGCCGAGATCGAGATCTTCAACAACCCGCGCAGCATCCAGAAAAAATACCCGGGCAGCCTGTTCCGGCTGACCTTCCCGCCACCACCCGCACCGCCAGAATCCGATGCCGACTGACAGCGCCCCGCCCTCCCCTCCACCGTCGCGCGAGCGCATCCTCGCCGCGCGCGCCATGCACTGGTCACGCACCCGCAAGATGGTCCTGGTCCTGCTCGGCCTGTGGCTGGCGACCGGCTTCGGCACCGTGTTCTTCGCGCGCGACCTGGCGCACCTGTCGGTGTTCGGCTGGCCGCTGTCCTTCTACCTCGCGGCCCAGGGCGCCTCGCTGATCTACCTGGTCATCATCGGCGTCTACGCCTGGCGCATGCGGATCCTCGACCGCGCCTACCTGCGCATGCTGAAGGACAGCCTGTGAACAAGACCAGGAACCGCAGCTACTTCCACCGCCTGTCGCGCTACTACCTCTGGTTCACGGCCTGCCTCGGCCTGTTCCTGGTGGCGCTGACCATCCTCGAGAACGAGGGCATGCCGCGCCAGTGGATCGGCCATCTGTACATGTTCGCCACCATCGTGCTGTACGCGATCATCGGCGTGGTGGCGCGTACTTCCAACGTGTCCGAATACTACGTGGCGGGGCGGCGGGTCCCGGCCCTGTTCAACGGCATGGCCACCGCCGCCGACTGGATCTCGGCGGCCAGCTTCATCAGCCTGGCCGGCACCTTGTACCTGCACGGCTTCGATGCCCTGGCCTACGTCATGGGCTGGACCGGCGGCTACTGTCTGGTGGCGCTGCTGATCGCGCCCTACCTGCGCAAGTTCGCCCAGTACACGGTGCCGGACTTCCTGGCGGCGCGCTACGGCGGCAGCGAAGGCGCCGGCGGCGGCGACCGCGGCAACGTCGTGCGCGCGCTGGCGGTCAGCGCCACCATCGTCGTCTCCTTCACCTATGTGGTGGCGCAGATCTACGCGGTCGGCCTGATCGCTTCGCGCTTCACCGGCGTCGATTTCTCGGTCGGCATCTTCCTCGGCCTGGCGTCCATCCTGGTCTGCTCGTTCCTGGGCGGGATGCGCGCCATCACCTGGACCCAGGTGGCGCAGTACATCATCATCCTGGTCGCGTTTTCGATCCCGACCATCTGGCTGTCGATGAAGTTTGCCGGCAATCCGGTGCCGCAGGTCGCCTATGGCTCGGTGCTGCCCAAGCTGGCCCAGCGCGAAGCCCAGCTGGCCTACGACCCGCGCGAACGCGAAGTGCGGGCGCGCTTCCAGGCCAGGGCCGACGAATACTCCGCGCGCCTGGCCGCGCTGCCGCAATCCTGGGAAGCGGGGCGCACCGAAGCCCAGCGCCGCCTCGACGGCGCGCGTGCCCGCAATGCCTCGCTCGGCGAAGTGCGCAACGCCGAGCGCGAACTGATGGCCTATCCGCGCACCGCCGACGAAGCCGCGCGGGCCTGGACCGAGCAACGGGCCGCCAACCTGGCGCGCGCCCAGCCGCCCGAACCCCACGCCGAGCCCTTCCCCGGCGCGACCCGCGAAGAGTCCGACCAGCGCCGCAACAACTTCCTGGCGCTGGTGTTCTGCCTGATGTTCGGCACCGCCGCCCTGCCCCACATCCTGATGCGCGCCTACACCACGCCCTCGGTGCACGAGACGCGGGTGTCGGTGTTCTGGACCCTGTTCTTCATCCTGCTGATCTACCTGACCATGCCGGCGCTGGCGGTGCTGGCCAAGTACGACATCTATACCTCGCTGGTCGGCACCGGCTACGACAAGCTGCCGACCTGGGTCTCGTACTGGGCCAACGTCGACAAGGCGAATCCCCTGATCAGCATCGCCGACATCAATGGCGACGGCATCGTGCAGCTGGCCGAGATCGCGATCGACGGCGACGTCCTGACCCTGGCCACGCCGGAGATCGGCGGCCTGCCCTACGTGATCTCGGGCCTGGTCGCGGCCGGCGGCCTGGCGGCGGCGCTGTCCACCGCCGATGGCCTGCTGCTGGCGATCTCGAACGCGCTGTCGCACGACATCTGGTTCAAGATCGTCGACCCGCACGCCTCGACCCAGAAGCGGGTCACGATCTCCAAGCTGCTGCTGCTGGCGGTGGCCTTCATTGCCGCCTACGTCGCCTCGCAGAAGCCGGCGGACATCCTGTCGCTGGTCGGCGCCGCCTTCTCCCTGGCCGGCTCGACCCTGTTCCCGGCGCTGGTCGCCGGCGTGTTCTGGAAGCGCGCCAACCGCCAGGGCGCGATCGCCGGCATGCTGGCCGGCTTCCTGGTCTGCGTCTACTACATGCTGCACACCAACCCGATCCTGGGCGGGAGTGCGGAGAGCGCCTGGTTCCACATCGCGCCGATCTCCGCCGGCGTGTTCGGCGTGCCGGCGGGGCTGGCGGTGCTGGCCGTGGTCAGCCTGCTGACGCCGGCGCCGTCGCGCGAGAGCGTCGGCCTGGTCGAGCATATCCGGGCGCCGGACGAAATCTGATTTCTCGAGGAATATGCCGTGCTAGAGTAAGGCCATGATGCTGCCGCCTTCTCTCCTGCTGCGCCCGGCGGCCGACGCCGACGCCGGCTTCCTGCAAGCCTTGTATGCGTCTACCCGCGACGACCTGCGCCAGCTGCCGCTGCCGCCGGCGCAGCTGGAACAGCTGATCGCCATGCAACAGCGCGCCCATGAAGCGGGCTGGCGCGCCGCCTTTCCGAACGCCGAGGTCCTGGTCCTGGAGCATGACGGCATGGCTGCCGGCAAAGCGGTGCTCGACACCACCGGGCACGACTGGCGGCTGGTCGAACTGGCGCTGCTGCCTGTGCTGCGCGGCCGTGGACTCGGCACGGCATTGCTGACGGCACTACAGGCGCGCGCGCGCCAGTGCGGCGCCAGTATCGGCCTGGCGGTCCTGTGCACCAACACAGGCGCGCTGCGCCTGTACGAACGTGCCGGTTTCCGCATCACTGGCGGCAACGCGCTGCAGCATCAGATGGCCTGGCTGCCTGAAAATTAGGAATTTTCCTAGGGTAAATGTTTTATCCCAAATGCTAGGATTAGTTGTGCCATTGGCTTTGTTGCGTAAATCAGGCTCGACCAGCGTAGAACCCGCAGGTCTGGTAGCCTGAACGGATGAAACCAGCTCCACAGAAGTACCGCACGACGAACTGGAAGACGTACAACGAAGCCCTCAAGGCACGCGGCTCGCTGCTGATCTGGCTTGATCCAACGATGAACTGGCACGGCCAGCCGAGCGGCAAACGCGGGCGTAGCCAGACGTTCAGCGACGAGGCGATTCAGTTCTGCCTGAGCATCAAGTGCCTCTTCAATTTACCACTGCGGCAGGCCATGGGCATGGCGCAAAGTTTGCTGCACCTGGCCGGGCTCGATTGGCCGGTGCCGGACTACAGCACGGTCAGCCGGCGCCAGAAGACGCTGCAGGTCGCCATTGGAGCGGTGCCGACCACGACGGGACTGCATCTGCTGGTGGATAGCACGGGCATCAAGATGCTGGGCGAAGGCGAGTGGAAGACGAAGAAGCACGGCGCGGAATACCGCCGTCAATGGCGCAAGGTACACCTTGGGATCGACGCATCCACGTTGGAGATCCGAGCCATGGAGGTGACCGACAACAGCATTGGCGATGCGCCTGTCCTGCCAGCGCTGCTCGACCAAATTCCTGTCGATGAGAAGATTGCCAGCGTCAGCGGCGATGGCGCTTATGACACGAAGGACTGCCACGAGGCCATCGCCCGGCGTGCCGCCCAAGCCATCATCCCGACCCGCAAGAATACCAAACCCTGGAAGGCGAACCGCTGCGGTGCCAATGAGCGTAACGAGATACTGCACACGACGCGCAGGCTGGGTCGGGCGATCTGGAAGAAGTGGAGCGGCTACCACCGGCGCAGCCTTGTTGAAACCAAGATGCGCTGCTTCAAGCTGCTGGGTGAGCGTGTCATGGCACGCGACTTCGATCGTCAGGTGGCCGAATTGCAGATACGCGCTGCCGTGCTCAACCGCTTCACTCGGCTGGGCACCCCGATCACGGTCCCAGTGTTATAAAATGAACCACAAATAGCGTCAGATCGGCCTTCGTTCGATTTGCTCAACAAAGCCTCGGAGCGCTCGGGCAGCGAGAAACCGAGGTCGGCGCACAGGCCGTTGCGGACCTTGTCGCCGTCCAGCACGAAGACCTGGCAGCCGCGTTCGAACAGCACGCGTTCGGCGGCCATGGCCAGCGTGGTCTTGCCGGCGCCGGACAGGCCGGTGATCCAGACCACCGCGCCGCGGTGGCCGGCGCGGCGCTGGCGTTCCTCGCTGGAGACCGGCGCGCGCATGCCCTTAGTTGACGATGGTCTGTGCCTCGCCCTCGTTACGGGCGCGGATTTCGCCGATGCGGTAGACGGTCTCGCCGGCCTCTGCTAGCCGTGCCATGGCGGCTTCCGCGTTCTCTTTCGAGACGATCACGGTCATGCCGATGCCGCAGTTGAACACGCGGTGCATCTCGGCGTCGGCGACGCCGCCATGCTGCTGCAGCCACTGGAACAGCGGCGGCATCGTCCAGGATTTGCTGTCCAGCACGGCGGTCAGGCCATCGGCCAGCACGCGCGGGATGTTCTCGACCAGGCCGCCGCCGGTGATGTGCACCAGGCCCTTCACTTCCATCGCCTGCATCAGTGCCAGCAGCGGCTTGACGTAGAGGCGGGTCGGCGCCATCAGCACATCGGCCAGCTTGCGGCCGTGGAAGTCGGCGTCCAGGTCGGGCTTGGCGACTTCGATGATCTTGCGCACCAGCGAGTAGCCGTTCGAGTGGATGCCCGACGAAGCCAGGCCCAGCACGACATCGCCTGCAGCGATCTTGCTGCCGTCGATGATCTGCGATTTTTCCACGGCGCCGACGGCGAAGCCGGCCAGGTCGTATTCGCCGTCCGGGTACATGCCCGGCATTTCGGCGGTCTCGCCGCCCAGCAGCGCGCAGCCGGACTGTTCGCAGCCCAGGGCGATGCCCTTGACGACCGCGGTGGCGGTGGCGACGTCCAGTTTGCCGCAGGCGAAGTAATCGAGGAAGAACAGCGGTTCGGCGCCCTGCACCAGGATGTCGTTGACGCTCATGGCGACCAGGTCGATGCCGACCGTGTCATGGCGGTTCAGCTCGAAAGCGAGCCTGAGCTTGGTGCCGACGCCGTCGGTACCGGACACCAGGACTGGCTCCTTGTACTTCTTGCTGATCTCGAACAGCCCGCCGAAACCACCGATGCCACCCAGCACGCCTTCGCGCATCGTGCGCTTGGCAAAGGGTTTGATCGCTTCGACCAGGGCATCGCCCGCATCGATATCGACACCGGCATCGCGGTAGGAGAGAGAAACATTAGACGGTTGGCTCATGATATTTGGCAGCGGAGGCGGTAAAATAGATAGCGGTAGATCAACTGAACGCACCCGCGCCACTGCCGGGAACGGCCAACTGGTCAATCCGCTATTCTAGCAAAATGGTCTGGCCAGGACGTACTTCACTGCGATAACAAGAACAAAATGCCAAATTTCCCTCTGCCCGGATGAGATGCAAGCCATGAAACAGCTGGTGCTCGATTTAGGCGCGGCCGAACCGGCGCAAAGCCTCGACACCTTCCAGATAGGAGCGAATGCCGAAATGGCGCACTTGATGCACCAGTTCGCGCAACGCGCCTCGCGCGAGCATTTCTGCTACCTCTGGGCCGAAACCGGTGCCGGCAAGACCCACATCCTGCACGGCCTGGCCGCCACGCCGGGCTCGCGCTACATCGCCTTCGATGCCGGTGCCAAGGCCTTCGTGTACACGCCGGATGTCAGCCTCTACCTGGTCGACGACATCGACCGCCTGACGCCGAAGCGCCAGATCGACGCCTTCGCCCTGTTCAACCAGGTGCGCGAGCACGGCGCCTACATGGTCTGCGCGGGCCCGGTGCCGCCGGCCGTGCTGCCGGTGCGCGAAGACCTGCGTACCCGCATGGGATGGGGCCTGGTGTACCAGATCCACGGCCTGTCGGACGACGAGAAGATCGCCGCCCTCACCCAGGCCGCCGAGGCGCGCGGTTTGACGCTGTCGGCCAGCGTGTTACCCTATTTGCTATCCCATTTCAAGCGCGACATGCGCTCCCTGTCGACCATGCTGGATGCCCTCGACCAGTATTCGCTCGAGACCCAGCGCCCGGTCACGCTGCCCCTGCTGCGTGACCTGCTGCTTCAGGGAAACCCGCAAAACGATTTAAAAGAATGAGCAATCTCGCGCTGTTTGACCTCGACCATACCCTGCTGCCGATCGACTCGGACTTCGAGTGGGGCCAGTTTCTGGTGCGCCATCAAGTGGTCGACTGCGACGCCTACCAGCGCCGCAACGAGCAATTCTTCGCCCAGTACCAGGCCGGCAATCTCGACCCGGTGGAATACCTCGAATTCGCGCTCGGCACCCTGGCCGGCTTCGACCCGGCGCACCTGAAGGACCTGCACGCGCAGTACATGCGCGAAGTGATCGAACCAGCCATCAAGCCGCAGGCGCTGGCGCTGCTGCAGCGCCACGTCGATGCTGGCGACCTGGTGGCCATCATCACCGCCACCAACGGCTGGCTGACGGCGCCGATCGCGCGCGCGCTGAACGTCGAGCACCTGATCGCGGCGCGCCCCGAACTGGACCAGCGCGGCCACCCGACCGGGCGACTAGCAGGCACGCCGACCCAGGGCCACGGCAAGGTGGTCCACATGCATGCCTGGCTGGACGGCCTGCAACGCCCGTTCGACGGTTTCGAGCGCAGCTATTTCTACAGCGATTCGCACAACGACATCCCGCTGCTGTCCGTCGTCTCGCACCCGGTGGCGACGAACCCGAGCCCCCGACTGGCCCAACACGCTACCGCCCTCGGCTGGCCTTTACTCCATCTGTTCAATGATTAAAAAATTCATCCGCAAGATCCTTGGCGTGAAAGACGAGCGCGACCCCACCCAGCCCGTGGTCCTGGGCCCGGAGGAACACGGCATCGACCCCAGGCTGCTGTCGCCGAACGCGGTGCGCGTGACCCAGACCCTGCAGGAAGCCGGTTATAAAGCCTTCGTGGTCGGCGGCGCCGTGCGCGACCTGCTGCTGGGCGTGAAGCCGAAAGACTTCGACATCGCCACCGACGCCACCCCGGAAGAGGTCAAGAAGCTGTTCCGCCGCGCCTTCATCATCGGCCGCCGCTTCCAGATCGTGCACGTGATGTTCGGCCAGGAGCTGCTGGAGGTGACCACCTTCCGCGGCAACGCCCTCAACAACAATGCGCCGAAGGACGAGCATGGCCGGGTCCTGCGCGACAATAACTTCGGCCCGCAGCACGAAGACGCCGAGCGGCGCGACTTCACCATCAACGCCATGTACTACGACCCGGCCACGCAGTCGGTGCTCGACTACCACGGCGGCATCCAGGACATCCGCGACAAGGTCCTGCGCATCATCGGCCAGCCGGAAGCGCGCTACCGCGAAGACCCGGTGCGCATGCTGCGCGTGGTGCGCTTTGCCGCCAAGCTGCAGTTCACGATCGAGCCGGCGACCCGCGCCCCGATCCCGGTGATGGCGCCCCTGATCAACAACGTGCCGGCGGCGCGCGTGTTCGACGAAATGCTGAAACTCCTGCAGTCCGGCCACTCGCTGGCCTGCCTGAAGGAGCTGCGCGCCTCGGGCCTGCACCACGGCCTGTTGCCGCTGCTGGACGTGGTGCTGGAACAGCCGATCGGCATGAAGTTCGTGACCCTGGCGCTGGAATCGACCGACGCCCGCGTCAAGGCCGGCAAGGGCGTCTCGGCCGGTTTCCTGTTCGCCTCGCTGCTGTGGCACCAGGTGCTGGAAAAGTGGAATGCCTACCGCGCCGCCGGCGAACAGCCGATCCCGGCCCTGCACCTGGCCGCCGACGACGTGCTGGACAACCAGACCGACTCGCTGGCCCTGCAGCGCCGCATCGCCACCGACATGCGCGACATCTGGGCCATGCAGCCGCGCTTCGAACGCCGCAGCGGCAAATCGCCGTATAAGCTGCTGGAGCACCCGCGCTTCCGCGCCGGCTTCGACTTCCTGCTGCTGCGCTGCGAATCGGGCGAACTCGATGCGGAACTGGGCAACTGGTGGACCACCTTCTACGCCGGCGACATCGCCGAGCGCGAGCGCCTGATCAACACGGCGCGCGAACCGGCCGGCGACAAGAAGAAGCGTCCGCGCCGCCGCGGCCCGCGCAAGACCGGCGACGACGGCGCAACGCAACTGGACAGCGGCGCACAGCAGGCCGCTTCCGGCGCGGACGGCGAATGACGGCCTGGGTCGGCATCGGCGCCAACCTGGGCGATGCCCAGGCCAACGTCCTCGACGCGCTGGAGCGCCTGACCTGGAGCCCGGGCGTGCGCCTGCTGCGCGCGTCCTCGCTGTACCGCACCGCGCCCATCGATTCCTCGGGCGACGACTACGTCAACGCGGTGGCCGAAGTCGACACCCTGCTCTCCGCCCGCGCCCTGCTGGCCGTGCTGCTCGATATCGAGCAGGCCCACGGCCGCGAACGCCCCTACCGCAACGCCCCGCGCACCCTCGACCTCGACCTGCTGCTGTATGACGACGAGGTCATCGCTGACGCTCCAGCTCTCCTTGTGCCGCACCCGCGCATGCACGAGCGCGCCTTCGTGCTGGCGCCGCTGGCCGAACTCGCACCCGCGCTGCAGATTCCCGGTCGCGGCCGCGTGGCCGAGCTGCTGCCGCTGGTGGCGGAGCAGGCCATCGAAAGGATGTAAGTCACATGCAAACCTTCCTGCTCCTCGTCTTCTCCAACGTCTTCATGACCACGGCGTGGTATTGGCATCTCAAAGGCGGGATGAACAAGCCGCTGTTCTCGGTCATCATGATCAGCTGGGGCATCGCCTTCGTCGAATACTGCCTGGCCGTGCCGGCCAACCGGATCGGCTTCGCGAGCGGCTGGAGTGCCGGGCAGCTGAAGGTGGTGCAGGAGGCGATTGCGCTGGTGGTGTTCGGCATCTTCATGGTCACCGTGCTGGGCGAACCCCTGCACTGGCGCCACTTTGCCGCCTTCGGCTGCATCATGGCGGCGGTCGGCTTCCTGTTTGTCGGCCGTTGATCGAGGCGGGCAATCTCTAGAACAGCCCCCGGCAGGAATCCTGTCGTGGTATTACACTACGCCGTCGGAGAGCATTCCCGACGGCTTTTTTACGAATTGGTAAAGGAAAAACGATGAGCGGATATTTGCAGGGCAAGGACATGGCGGCACCGGGACAGGACAGCGGCGCGCAGGCGCCCGCGCAGGCACCGGCCAAACCTGTTTCGATGGCCGTGACCCTGCCGTCGCTGCGCGCGATGCGTGCGGCCGGCCAGAAGATCGCCATGCTCACCTGCTATGACGCCAGCTTTGCGGCGCTGATGGACCGCTGCGGCGTCGAGATCCTCCTGATCGGCGACTCGCTCGGCATGGTCTGCGCCGGCTACGATTCGACCCTGCCGGTGACGGTGGCGGACGTGGCCTACCACACGGCATCCGTGGTCCGCGGCCGCAAGAACGCGCTGGTGCTGGCCGACCTGCCCTTCGGCAGCTACGGCACCAAGGAGCAGGCCTACGACAGCTGCGCGACCCTGATGCGCGCCGGCGCCCAGATGGTCAAGATCGAAGGCGGCGCCTGGCTGGCCGAGACCGTGCGCTTCCTGGTCGAACGCGGCATTCCGGTGTGCGCCCACATCGGCCTGACCCCGCAGTTCGTGCACCAGCTGGGCGGCTACAAGGTGCAGGGCAAGACCAGCGAAGGTGCCGACCAGCTCAAGCGCGACGCCATGGCGCTGCAGGACGCCGGCGCCGCCATCGTGCTGCTGGAAGCCGTGCCGGCGGCGCTGGGCAAGGAAGTGACCGAGATGCTGCAGGTGCCGACCATCGGTATCGGCGCCGGCCCCGACTGCTCGGGCCAGGTGCTGGTGATGCACGACCTGCTGGGCGTCTTCCCGGGCCGCAAGGCGCGCTTCGTGAAGAACTTCATGGACGGCCAGACCAGCATCGACGCCGCCGTGTCGGCCTACGTGGCCGCGGTGAAGGACGGCAGCTTCCCGGCACCGGAACACTGCTTCTGACCCGATGGAGGGTGGATATGGCGACTTCTTCGACGACCACCCCGCAGTCCACCCGGCTGTTCCTGGCCCTGTGGCCGGATGCGGCCGTGCGCGAGCAGCTGCGCGCATGGCGCGAGCTGTGGAACTGGCCGCGCGGCGCCTCACCGGTCCACACCGACAAGCTGCACATGACGCTGCACTTCCTCGGCAACCAACCGGCCGAGTCGCTTCCCGCCCCGCTCGACGGCCTGGCGGTCCCGTTCACGCCCTTCCGCCTGCAACTGGGCGTGGCCGAGCTGTGGCACAACGGGATCGCGGTGCTGTCGCCGCAGGACACGCCGCAGCAACTGCTCGACCTGCACACGGCCTTGTCGGGCGCCCTGCCGGGTGTCGGCCTGCAGCCGGAGCAGCGGCCCTACCGTCCGCACGTGACCATGGCGCGCCGCGCGAAAGGGGTGGCGGTGCCGCAAAATGGCCCGGTCATCGACTGGGCTGTCGATCATTACACGCTGGTCGAATCGAAGACTGGCGACGGCAGCGGCTACACTGTCTTGCGAGAATACCGATAAAAATGCTGCGTGGGCTCGGGGAGCCCACCCTACCGATCATCGTAGGGTGGGCTCCCCGTGCCCATGTGGCACATCACCGCGTCACTGTTTGACGATGCGCGCATTCGCCGCAATCACGATCCCGGAAATCGACAACACCCCCAGCGCCACCGCGATATTCGTGTGCGCCGCAATCGACCCCAGCAGCGGCGGCGCCAGCAGCAGGCCCGCATAGCCGAGCGTCGCCACCGTCGCCAGGCCGCCGCCGGCCGACATGCCCGGCGTGCGCGCGGCGGCCGAGAAGATCAGCGGCACCACGTTCGCCGCAGAGAGCCCGATCAGCGCGAAGCCGCAGGCCGACAGCACGAAGTGCGTGCTCAGCACGGCCAGCAGCAGGCCGCAGAACATGCCGAGGCCGCCCAGCACCATCACCCGCATCGCGCCGAAGCGCAGCACCAGGCGGTCGCCCGCGAAGCGGCAGGCAGCCATCGCGATCGAGAAGGCGGAGTAACCCAGCGCCGCCGACGCCGGATCGGCTTTGGTCCTCTCGGTCAGCAGCAGCGCGCTCCAGTCGACCAGCGCGCCTTCCACCGCAAAGCACAGCATGCCGAGCAGGCCGAGGAAGAGCGCCGGCCCGCGCGGCAGCGCGAAGTGGCTCTCTGCATGCGGCGACGGCGCCGCCTTCAGCACGAAGGGCGCGCACGCGGCCACCACCAGCGCGATCGTCACGCCCGCCATCAGGGCGCCGCGGCCGTCGCCCAGTCCCGCGCGGATCATCAGGCCGCCCAGCGCCGCGCCGAGCAGTCCGCCCAGGCTGTAGAAGCCGTGGAAGGACGACATGGTCGGCACGCCGCGCGCCGTCTCGACCTCGCTGGCATTGGCGTTCATCGACACGTCCAGCACGCCGTTACTGGCGCCGAAAGCGAAGGCCGCCAGGAACAGCGCCGGCAAACCGTCGACATTCATCAGCAGCGCGGTGGTGATCGAAAACATCCAGGCGCTGGCCAGCGCCACGGTGCGCGTGCCCCACTTCCCGGCCAGCCCGCCCGCCAGCGGCATGGCCGCGATCGCGCCACCGGCGATCGTCAGCAGCAGGAAGCCGAGCACGCCGGTGTCGATGCCGGCGCGCGCCTGTACCAGCGGCACGTGCGCGGCCCACAGGCCGATACCGGCGCCGTTCAGCAGGAAGATGGTGGAGATGGACCAGCGCGCCCGGTTCACGGCGGCGCTGGCGGGTTGGAGAAGTTCGGCCGGTTTCATGGTCTGGCTGTTGTTATGAATCCGGGCAATGTACACGAATGCGAAAGGCAAGCCTGTTCCGCCAGCCTGGCCCTGGGCGGTGGCTGCGCTCCGTGCGTCACACCAGCAGCATCAAATGCTCCCGCTCCCACGAGCTGATCACCCGCGAAAAGGTCGCAAACTCCAGTTCCTTCACCTCGCAGAACGCCTCGACGAACAAGGGCCCCAGCATCGCCGACAAGGCCCTGCACCCGCGCAGCTGGAAAATCGCATCCTCCAGGTTGCGCGGCAGTTCGCCATGCACTTGCTCGGCGCTCTCGGCGGTCGGCGGCGCCGGCTTCAAGCCTTCCATCATGCCGAGCAGGCCGCAGGCCAGGGTCGCCGCCATCGCCAGGTAGGGGTTCACGTCGACGCCCGGCACGCGGTTCTCGACGCGGCGGTTGGCAGGTGCGGAATTCGGCACCCGGATGCCGCAGGTACGGTTGTCGTAGCCCCAGTGTACGTTCATCGGCGCCGACTGGAAGCGCGACAGGCGGCGGTAGGAATTTACATGGGGCGCGAACAATAAGGTCGCAGGCGGCACGTATTTTTCCAATCCACCGATGAATTGACGGAACAGCACACTTTCGCTGCCATCCTCGTTCGAGAAGATATTGCGGCCGGTGGCCAGCTCGACCACGCTCTGGTGTACGTGCATGGCGCTGCCCGGCTCGGTTTCCATGGGCTTGGCCATGAAGGTGGCGAAGATGCCGTGGCGCAGCGCCGTTTCGCGTACCGCGCGCTTGAACAGGAACACGCGGTCGGCCAGCTCGAGCGCATCGCCATGGGTGAAATTGATTTCCATCTGGCCGGCGCCGGCTTCGTGGATCAGGGTCTCGACGCCCAGCTCGTGCTGCTTGCAGAAAGCGGACAGTTCGAGGAAGAAGGGATCGAAGTCGTTGACGGCGTCGATCGAGTACGACTGCCGGCCCTGCTCCGTGAAGCCGCTGCGGCCCATCGGCGGGCTCAGGGGTTCGTGCGGATTGGTGTTGCGGGCAACCAGGTAGAACTCCATCTCGGGCGCCACCACCGGCTGCCAGCCGCGTTCGCGGTACTTGTCCAGCACCCGCCGCAACACCGAACGCGGCGCCAGGCCGACCGGGCTGCCGTCGAAGTTCTGGCAATCGTGGATCACGCAGGCGACCCGTTCGGTGGCCCAGGGCACGACGCGGATCGTAGCCGGGTCCGGCACGCAGACCATGTCGGGGTCGATCGGGCCGACGTAGGGCGTGTTGTTCGGCTGTTCGCCGTGGACCGTGTTCAGCAGCACGCTCTTGGGTAGGCGCATGTGCTCGCCGGACAGAAACAAGTCTTTCGGCAGGATCTTGCCGCGGGCAATGCCGGTCATGTCCGCGATCACACACTCGACCTCGTGGATGTTGTGGTCGCGTAGAAAACTGCGCATGTCGCCGCTGATTGCCTCTGCCATCGTGCTCCCCGCTTGCCCCGGCGTGGACGAATATAGCACCGGCCCGGCACCCGCCGCGCGCCGGTGCGCGCCGGTGCGCCTCGTGTCGCGATCCCGCAATTCGTTGCACGAATTCCGCAGTTGGCGTCATGGATGTCCCTGCGGCACGCATTCTGCGCGATACTTTCTGTTATGGAACTCACCACATCCCACGATATCCCGACCGGCCGCATGTGGCGCCTGTACACGGTCGGCTGGCTGGTCTATCTTGGCATCCTGTGCTTTGCCGTGCAGTTGGACGACTTGCGGCATGGGCACTTCAATTGGCGCAACAGCGGGGATGTGCTGTGGAGCATGCCGCAAGCCTTCGCCCTGGCACTGATCTGGCCGCTGAGCGGCTGGATGGAGCGGCGGCGCCTGTCGGTCCCACTGGTCTTCCTGCTCCATATACTGGGCAGCGCCGCCTACGGCATCGGCTCCTACTGGCTGCTGTCGGCGATGATCGGCACGGCGCGCCCGCTGTCCTGGTATGTCTGGCCGGTGATGTACACGATGATGACCTATATCGTGATCGCCGCGATCTTCCAGACGGTCCGCATGAGTCACGCCCGCCAGCGCCAGGCGCTCGCCATCCAGCAGGCCCACACCCTGCTGGTCGCCTCCGAACTCAACGCGCTGCGCAACAAGCTGAACCCGCACTTCCTGTTCAACACCCTGCACTCGATCATCGCGCTGACGCGCAGGAACCCGGAAGCCGCCGAGACCGCCCTCTTCCAGTTCTCCGACATGCTGCGCTACGTGCTCGACACCGAAAAAAGCGGCAGCGACCGCGTCACCCTCGACGACGAGCTGCGCTTCGTGCGCGACTACCTCGAGCTGGAAAGCCTGCGCCTGGGATCGCGCCTGAGAATCGAATGGGAGCTCGACGAGGATGCCGCCGGCCTGGCGCTGCCGGCGCTGTCGCTGCAGCCGCTGGTCGAGAACAGCATCAAGCATGCCTTCAACCCGCACAGCCGCCCCGGCCTGCTGCGCATCCGCACCCGCGTCGACGATGCGGCGAAAGCGCTCACCATGAGCGTGGCCGACGACGGTCCCGGCGCCGACCTCGCCACCGTCAGGCAGTCGCCCGGTCTCGGCATCCGCACCGTCGAACGGCGCCTGCAGCTCGAGTACGGCACACGCGGTGCGCTGCGGATCGAGACCGCGCCGGGCGCCGGCTTCCTGGCCACGATGTCGATCCCCCTCGAATCCACCTGATCCCCGAACGCCCACATGAACACCAAAACCGTATTCATCGCCGAGGACGAGCCGCTGGCTCGCGACGTCCTGCGCGACGCCATCTACTCCCACCCCGCCCTGCGCCTGGCGGGCGAAGCCGGCGACGGCGCCACCGCCCTCGCGCAGATCGAGCGCATCCGTCCCGACGTGGTGTTCATGGACATCCAGATGCCGGAGATGACCGGCCTCGACGTGCTGCGCCGCCTGAGCTGCACGCCCGACATCGTGTTCACCACCGCCTACGACCAGTACGCGGTGACGGCCTTCGAGCTGAACGCGGTCGACTACCTGCTGAAACCTTTTACGCGCGCCCGCTTCGATGCGGCGGTGGCGCGCCTGCTGGAGTCGCCGCCGCCGCCGCGTGCGATCGTCGATGCGGCGCTGGCGCAGGCGGTCCAGCACGCGCCGGGACGGCTGGAGCGCATCCTGGTGCGCGACCGTGGCCGTATTTTTCCGCTGTCGCTGAATGAGATCGAATACCTGAAAGCCGATTCGAAATACACGGCCATTGCCGCGCGCGGCCAGACCTTCCTGGTCCGCATCGGCATCTCGGAACTGGAGGCGCAGCTCGATCCAACCCGCTTCATCCGCGTGCACCGCTCGGCGCTGGTGAACCTGGATTTCGTCGATTCGATGCGCGCCGAGGAGCAGTCGCAGCTGGTGATCCAGATGCGGGATGGGGTGGTGCTGACGGCCAGCCGGGAGGCGTCGAAGGTGTTGCGGGAGATGGCGATCTGACCGTCGTCCCCACGTCCTTCACTCGTCATTCCCGCGTCCTTCACTCGTCATTCCCGCGCAGGCGGGAATCCAAGTTTCGCTGATCCGCTACGAGCTTGGGTTCCCGCCTGCGCGGGAACGACGGTCAGATTTGTATCCACGTCGTCTTCAACTCCGTGTACTTGTCGAAGGCATGCAGCGACTTGTCCCGCCCATTCCCCGACTGTTTATAACCGCCGAAGGGCACGGTGATGTCGTCGCTGTCGTACTGGTTCACATGCACGGTCCCCGCCCGCAGCCGGCGCGCGGTGCGGATCGCGCGGCTCATGTCCGCCGTCCACACCGCCGCCGCCAGGCCATAGGACGTGCTGTTAGCCTGCCGCACCGCCTCGTCCAGGTCGGTAAAGGACAACACGGATAAAACCGGCCCGAAGATCTCCTCGCGCGCAATGCGCATCGACGCATCGACGCCATCGAACAAGGTCGGCTCGATATACAGGCCGCCGGTCTCCGCACGCGCGGCCTGTCCGCCGGCCAGCAGGCGCGCCCCTGATGCCTTGCCATCCTCGATATAGCCGAGCACCGTCTTCATCTGGATCGAATCGACGATGGCACCCATCACCGTGTCCGGGTCCAGCGGATCGCCCGGCGCATACTTCGGGATCATGGCCAGCGCCTTCTCCAGGAAAGCTTCGCGGATCGATTCCTCGACGAACAGGCGTGAAGGCGCGTTGCAGCTTTCGCCCTGGTTGAAATAGATGGAGCCAATGGCGCCGGCCACCGCCGCGTCCAGGTCCGGGCAGTCGGCGCAGACGATGTTGGCCGATTTGCCGCCCAGCTCCGTCCACGCGCGTTTCAGGTTCGACTGTCCCGCCATCTGCAGGATCTGCTTGCCGACCCGCGTCGAGCCGGTGAAGGCGATGCAGTCGACGTCCATGTGCAGGCCGAGCGCTTTGCCCGCTTCGTCGCCGTAGCCGGGCAGGACGTTGAACACGCCTTCCGGCACGCCGGCTTCTAGCGCCAGCTCGGCCAGGCGCAGCGAAGTCAGCGGCGCCTTTTCTGACGGTTTCAGGATCAGGCTGTTGCCGGCGGCGAGCGCCGGGCCGATCTTCCAGGCCGCCATCAGCATCGGGTAGTTCCAGGGGATGATGGCCGCCACCACGCCGACCGGCTCGCGCTGGATCAGGGCCAGGCTGTCCTGGGCGGTAGGCGCGACTTCGTCGTAGATCTTGTCGATCGCCTCGCCGTACCAGCGGATGCAGTTCTGCGCCAGCTGCACGTCGACGCTGCGGCTGTAGCGGATCGGCTTGCCCATGTCGAGCGTCTCCAGCAGGGCGAGTTCGTCCTTGTGCGCCAGCATCAGGTCGGCAAAGCGGATCAGGGTGCGCTTGCGATCAACGGGCGCCTTGCCGGACCAGCGGCCGTCCTCGAAGGCGGCGCGGGCGCTGTGCACGGCCAGGTCGACGTCGGATTCGGTGCAGCGCGCGACTTCGCCGAGCTTGCGTCCGTCGATCGGTGAGATACAGTCGAAGTGGGCGCCGGACACCGCGTCGACGCGCTTGCCGTCGACCACTGCCCGGCCATCGATCTGCACTGTTTTGGAACGTTCATGCCAGGATTCCGTAGCCATAATGTCTCCTTCTGGATGCATTGACGTTGTCGAGCCGATACTAGCAAACAAAATCGATCCCATCGCCGATTTCTGCCGCTATAATCGCGAATTTTTCCCGCCAGAATTTTCCATTCCCGGAGCCGGAGCACCTAATGAATACCATCCTGATTTCGTCTGTCGTGCTCTACCTGCTGGGCACCCTGGGCCTGGGCATGTGGGCCGGCACGAGGATCAAGAACACGTCCGACTTTGCCGTGGCCGGCCGCAGCCTGCCGCTGATCATGGTGATCACCACGACTTTCGCGACCTGGTTCGGCGCCGAGACCGTGATGGGCATTCCCGCCAGGTTCGTGCAGGGCGGCCTGAACGGCCTGGTCGAAGATCCCTTCGGCGCCGGCACCTGCCTGATCCTGGTCGGCCTGTTCTTTGCCGCGCGCCTCTATAAACTGAATCTGCTGACCATCGGCGACTACTACCGTGCGCGCTACGGCAAGGGCATCGAGGTGTTCTGCTCGGCCGCGATTATCCTGTCCTACCTCGGCTGGGTGGCGGCGCAGATCACCGCGCTGGGCCTGGTATTTTCGGTGCTGACCGGCGGCGCGATGTCCGAGACAGCCGGCATGATCGTCGGCACCCTGGCGGTGCTGATCTACGTGGTGGTGGGCGGTTTCCTGGCGGTGGCGATCACCGACTTCATCCAGATGATCGTGCTGGTGGTGGGCATGTCCATCATCGCCGTGTTCTCGTCGGAACTGGCGGGCGGTACCGGCGCCGTGCTGCAGATGGTGCAGCAGAAGGACCTGTGGAATTTCCTGCCGAAGCAAAACTTCACCGACATCGCCTTCTTCGTCGGCGCCGCCGTGACCATGATGCTGGGCTCGATCCCACAGCAGGACGTGTTCCAGCGCGTGATGTCGGCCAAGAATGCGCCGACCGCGCGTACCGGCGCCGTGATCGGCGGCGTCAGCTATATCCTGTTCGCCTTCGTGCCGATGTTCATCGTCGCCTGCGCCGTGATCGTGATGGGCAACGATGCGCTGGAACTGGCCAAGAGCGATTACCAGCGCGTGCTGCCGACCTTCGTGATGACCAGGATGCCGCTGATTATGCAGATCCTGTTCTTCGGCGCGCTGCTCTCCGCGATCAAGAGCACCTCGTCGGCGACCCTGCTGGCGCCGTCGACCAGCTTCACCGAGAACATCCTCAAGAACCTGCGTCCGGGCATGAGCGACCGCCAGCAGCTGTTCGCCATGCGCGTGACCATCGTCGTGTTCGCGGCCCTGGTGCTGACCTACGCGATCGCGATGAAGGGCACCTCGATTTATGAACTGGTGTCCTCGGCCTACCAGGTGACCCTGGTCGGCGCCTTCGTGCCGCTGGTGATGGGCCTGTACTGGAAGCGCGCCACCACCCAGGGTGCGATCGTGTCGATCGCGGCCGGCATCGCGACCTGGATCCTGTTCTTCCCGCAGATCTCCTCGCTGGGCGAAGCTTTCCCTGGCCAGCTGGCCGGCCTGCTGGCGGGCTTCATCGGCATGTTCGTGGGCTCGCTGGCGCCGCAGGTGCTGAAGAACCGGCATGAGCCGCATAAAACCGCATTGAGCGTTTAAGGTACGCGTGGGCACGGGGTGCCCACCCTACGTCATCGGTTTGCAAAAATGTAGGGTGGGCACCCCGTGCCCACGTTACATCCATCCCCGACGCTCCACATCTTCCAGAGTCAGGTCCAGACAGAACCTGATCCGCTCCACCATCTCATCGATCTGCGCCGTCGTCATCACCAGCGGCGGCGCCACGATCATCCTTTCCCCCACCGCGCGCATGATCACGCCGTTGTCGAACATGTGCGCGCGGCACAGCATCCCCACCGCCAGCTCGCGCGGGAAGTCTTCGCAGTCGTGCACGCCGGCGCCTTTTCTGCGCACCAGGTTCAGGGCCGCCGTCATACCCATGCTCTCGGCGTGCCCGACCAGCGGGTGCGAAGCCAGCATCGCGAACGCAGTACGCAGATGCGGCCCGGTTTCCAGCGCCACGCGCCCGACCAGCCCTTCGTCTTCCATGATGCGCAGATTCTCCAGCGCCGCCGCGCAGGCGACCGGGTGGCCGGAATACGTGAAGCCGTGGTTGAAGTCGCCGCCCTTCTCGACCAGCGTTTGCGCCACGCGCGCGCCCACCAGCACCCCGCCCAGCGGCACATAGCCGGAGGTGACGCCCTTGGCAAAGGCGATCAGGTCGGGCCTGAAACCCATCAGCTGGCAGCCGAACCAGGTGCCCAGGCGCCCGAAGCCGCAGATCACTTCGTCGGACACCAGCAGCACGCCGTACTTGTCGCAAATGCGCTGGATCTCGGGCCAGTAGGTCGGCGGCGGGATGATCACGCCGCCCGCGCCCTGCACCGGCTCGCCGATGAAGGCGGCGACGTTTTCCGGCCCCAGCTCGAGGATCTTCTCTTCCAGCCAGCCGGCCGCGCGCAAGCCGAATTCGGCTTCGCTCATGCCGTGGCCATGCTCGGCAAAGCTGGGCTGGTCGATGTGGTGGATGCCGGGGATCGGCAGCGCACCCTGCGCATGCATGCCGGCCATGCCGCCCAGCGAGGCCCCGGCCACCGTGCTGCCGTGGTAGGCGTTGTGGCGGCTGATGATGGCCTGGCGCTGCGGCTGGCCCATCAACTGCCAGTAGCGCCACACCATGCGCACGACGGTGTCGTTGGCTTCGGAGCCGGAGCCGGTGAAGAACACGTGCTTGAATCCCGGCGGCGCCAGTTCCACCAGGCGCGCCGCCAGCAGCACCGCCGGCACATTGGTCGTGTTGAAGAAGCTGTTATAGAAAGGCAGCAGGTCCATCTGCCTGGCCACCGCCTGCGTCATGCTGGCGCGCCCGTAGCCGACGTTCACGCACCACAGGCCCGACATGCCGTCGATGACCTTGTGCCCTTCCGAATCCCAGAGGTAGATGCCATCCCCGCGCACCATCACGCGCGCGCCGCGTTCGCGCAGCGCACCGTGGTCGGTGAAGGGGTGCAGGTAGTGCGCGCTGTCGAGCTGCTGCAGCGCGCGTGTATCGAAGATCGATGTTTCAGAACCCGGAGTATCGACCGCCAGGACCGGCGCGAGCACATCGCCCGCAATGATGTCGCTTGCCATGTTGGACTCCCATCGTCTTGAAGCTCTCTTGGTGTGTGATTTTTTATACGTGCAGCAGCAGGTGCTCGCGCTCCCACGGGCTGATCACGGTCATGAATTCCTGGTGCTCGAGTTCCTTGACCGCCGAATAGACGTCGATGAAGCGCTCGCCCAGGATGTCGCGCAGGCGGTCTTCGCGGCGCAGCAGGGTCAGGGCTTCCGGCAGTCCCTGCGGCAGTTCGACCGCCATCTTGTAGGCGCTGCCTTCGACCATCGGGGTCGGTTCCAGCTGCTCCTGGATGCCGAGATAGCCGCAGGCCAGGGTCACGGCCAGCGCCAGGTAGGGGTTGGCGTCGGCGCCGATCACGCGGTTCTCGACGCGGCGGTCCTGCGAGCCCGACACCGGCACGCGGATGCCGACCGTGCGGTTGTCGACGCCCCACTGCAGGTTGATCGGCGCGGCGGTGCGGCGCACGATGCGGCGGTAGGAGTTCACGTAGGGCGCGACGATGGCCATCGCCGACGGCATGTACCTCTGCAGGCCGCCCACGTACCAGCGGAACAGGTCGGACGGCGAGCCGTCCTCGTTGCTGAAGATGTTGCGCCCGGTCTCGCCGTCGACCACGCTCTGGTGCACATGCATCGCCGACCCCGGCTCGCCCGCCATCGGCTTGGCCATGAAGGTGGCGTACATGTCGTGCTTGAGCGCGGCCTCGCGCAGGGTGCGCTTGAAGTAGAAGACTTTATCGGCCAGGCCGAGCGGCTCGCCGTGCTGGAAGTTGATCTCCATCTGGCCGGCGCCGATCTCGTGGATGAGGGTGTCGACGTCCAGGCCCATCATGTCGCAGTAATCGTAGATGTCTTCGAACAGCGGGTCGAACTCGTTGACGGCGTCGATGCTGTAGACCTGGCGGCTGGTCTCGGAACGGCCGCTGCGGCCGATCGGCGCAGCCAGCGGCAGGTCGGGGTCGATGTTCTTGGCGGTCAGGTAAAACTCGAGTTCCGGGGCCACCAGCGGCTTCCACCCTTTTTGCGTGTAGAGCTTGAGCACGCGGCGCAGCACGCTGCGCGGGGCGAAATCGACCAGGCGGCCATCGGCGAAATAACAGTCGTGGATGACCTGGGCGGTGGGATCGACGGCCCACGGGACCATCGTGATCGTGCCGGGATCGGCCTTCAGGATCATGTCGCGGTCGGTGGTCGAGATCGCGCGGTCGAAGGCATCATCGTGCTCGGGCGAATTGCCGGTCACGGTCATGCCCAGCACGATTTCCGGCAGGCGCATGCCGCGGTCTTCGGTAAATTTTACGCGCGGCAAAATCTTGCCGCGGGCGACGCCGGTCAGGTCGGGGACCAGGCATTCGATTTCGGTGACTCGTTTGCCGTTGAGCCACTCGTCCATATCGTTGTAGGAAAAATTGTCGCGGATAGCCATGGTGGTTCCTTGTTCGTTGGAGGGCGCGGGCGCACGAGCGCAGCCCGCGGCGCGCGGGTTGGTCTGAACAGGGACGCTATGGGACGGAACGGGCCGCCCATTTTTCATAGGCGGTCATGGATTCTTCCGTTTCTTGGATTGGAAGCGGGCGCGGCAGGCATCGCCGAAGGCGCCGAACATCTTCATCGAGTGTGGATTGTGGGCGATGCGCCATTCCGGATGCCACTGGACGGCCAGCGTGAAGCCCGGCGAAATCGAGACCGAAAACGCCTCGACCAGTCCATCCTCCGCCACCGCCTCGACCGTCAGGCCGGGCGCGAGTCCGTTGACGCCCTGGCCGTGCAGGGAATTAACGGGGATTTCCTCCACGCCCAGGATGCCATGCAGCATGCCGCCCGGCGTGATCCTGACCTTGTGCGCATCGCCGTACTGCTCGTCCATCCCCAGTTCGGGATTTTCGCGGTGGTCGAAGTGTCCCGGCACCGACTGCACTGCCTGGAACAGGCTGCCGCCCAGCGCCACGTTCATCTCCTGGAAGCCGCGGCAGATGGCGATGATCGGAATGCCGCGCTTGACCGCCTCCCGGATCAGCGGCAGCGTGGTCTGGTCACGATCCGGATCCTGCGGCAGGGTCGGGTCGAGAACTTCTTCGGAGTAATAGCTGGGGTGCACATTCGATGCCGAGCCGGTCAGCATGATGCCGTCGCACAGGTCGAGCATGGTTTCCAGATCCAATCGCTCGCCCATCGACGGCAGGATCATGGGCGCACAATCGGCGCCGATGGCGACTGCATCGACATATTTGTGCTGGGCCGCGTGATAGGGATGTTCTCCGAAATCGCGGGTGCAGGCGGGGACGATAACGATCGGGCGCATGTTCTCTACCTTGTGAAGTGAGGCGCACACGAACCATCATACTGCAATCTGATCCGAATGCGAGTGGCCGTTAATCCAGATCAACAAGCGCCGACATTTACGCCACGCTTTGCTGAGATCTGCTATTGGGAATGGTTCCGCTGTTCAGAAACCGATAGCAAAATCTTATCGTCAACTTGGAAAGCATGCCAACACGAACCGGCTCATGGATGACGCGCCCGATCGGCGCAGCGGCTTGGCGCCCCGTTCAAACAGCCACGAAACCGCCATCAACGAACAGCTCGTCGCCGGCCACGAAGCTGCCCTCTTCGGAAGCCAGGAACAGCACGGCCCGGGCGACTTCGTCCGCCTCCCCGAGACGGCCGAAGGGCGTCATCTGCTTCATGCCGTCTTCCATGCCCGGGTTGGCGTCCAGGTAGGCGTGCATTGCAGGTGTGAAGATCATGCCGGGCGAGACGACGTTGACACGGATGCCCTTGTGCTTGAGGTCGGTCGTCCAGGTGCGTGCGAGGGAGCGGATGGCTGCCTTCGTGGCGCTATACATGGACAAGGCGGGAAACCCCTTGCTGCCGGCTCCCGAGCCGGCCAGGATGACGGACCCGCCCGCCCCCATCAGCGGCAAGGCCTTCTGCACGGTGAACACGGTACCCTTGATATTTGTATCGAAGAGCCGGTCGATGTGCGCTTCGTCGATTTGGCCGAGCGCTGCGGACTCGGAAATGCCTGCGTTGGCGAACACCACGTCGACACGCCCGTGATCCTTCCCGATTCTCTCGTAGAGCCGGTCCAGGTCGCTGCCGTTGCCGACATCGCCCTGGATGCCGATGGCGCCGTGTCCAATCTCCGCAGCCGCCGCGTCCAGACGATCCTGGCGGCGTCCGGTGAAATACACGTGCGCACCTTCCGCCGCAAATCGTTTGGCGGTCGCCAATCCAATGCCGTCGCTGCCGCCGGTGATGCACACTACCTTGTTCTGAAATCGCTGCATGATGCTGACCTTTCATGATTAAGTGGAGGATTGCTCCACTTATAATATGGAGGTATCCTCCACTTAGCAAGAAAAAATTGAGAGCCGACTGGATGGAACAAAAAACCAAACTGCGTGCCGATGCACAGCAGAATCGCGAACGCATCATTGCGGCGGCTGAAGAAGTGTTCATGGAGCAAGGGAATGCGACCTCGCTGGAAGCGGTCGCCAAGCGCGCCGGCGTCGGCATCGGCACGCTTTACCGGCGCTTCGCCACGCGCGACGCCTTGCTGGCAGCCGCCTATAGCGACCGCCTGCTGGCCATCGCACAGACTTTCCGCGAAGGGATGGGGCAGCTGGATGCGCGCAGCGCACTGCGTGCCTATGTCGAAGACATGGTTACGCACATCAATATTTACGAGGGCCTTGCAGCGTCGATCGGCATGGTGCTGCAGAGCGGCACGCCTGGCTGCCAGGCAGTCGGCGAAGTCGGGGCGATACTGCTCGGCCGGGCCCAGCAGTGCGGAGCCGTGCGCGCCGATGTGGCGTACACCGACCTGGTCTACATCATCACGGCGATTTCCCTGGCCATCGAGCAAGAACGCGCCTCGCCGGCGCGCATCGCCCATCTCGTCAGCATTTTTTTCGAAGGCGTATATAGCAAATAGCAAGCCTTATCCAGGTACCGGAATGCCAGGAGGCGCTTTTCAGACTGCGTCTGCCGATCCTTGTCGTGCGTGGTATCTTTGTCCTCTAACACGAACAAGCACGAGGAAACCATGCTGAACCTGAAAGATCCCTCCCTGCTGCGCCAGCAAGCCTACATCGACGGCGAATGGTGCGATGCCATCGAAGGCCAGACCGTGGCGGTGACCAATCCCGCCACCGGCGAATCGCTGGGCACGGTACCGCACATGGGCGCGCAAGAAACGCGCCGCGCCATCGAAGCCGCGAACGCCGCCTGGCCGGCATGGCGCAAGAAGACCGCGCGCGAACGCGCCCTCATCCTGCGCAAGTGGAACGACCTGATGCTGGAAAACGCAGACGACCTGGCCGCCATCATGACCGCGGAACAGGGCAAGCCGCTGGCGGAAGCTAAGGGCGAAGTGAGCTACGCCGCCTCCTTCTTCGAATGGTTCGGGGAACAAGCCAAGCGCATCGAAGGCGACGTGCTGGAGTCGCCCGCGCGCGACCGCCGCCTGATCGTGACCAAGGAGCCGATCGGCGTCTGCGCCGCCATCACGCCGTGGAACTTCCCGTCCGCGATGATCACCCGCAAGGTCGCCCCGGCCCTGGCCGCCGGCTGCCCGATCGTACTGAAGCCCGCCGAACTGACGCCCTACTCCGCGCTGGCCCTGGCCGTGCTGGCCGAACGCGCGGGCGTGCCGAAGGGTGTGTTCTCGGTGGTGATCGGCGATGCGAAAGCGATCGGCGCCGAGATGTGCGCCAATCCGATCGTGCGCAAACTCAGCTTCACGGGCTCGACCCCGGTCGGCCGCCTGCTGATGGAGCAATGCGCACCGACGGTCAAGAAATTGTCGCTGGAACTGGGCGGCAATGCTTCCTTCATCGTGTTCGACGATGCCGACCTCGACGCCGCAGTCGAAGGCGCGGTCGCCTCCAAATACCGCAATGCCGGCCAGACCTGCGTCTGCGCCAACCGCATCTACGTGCAGGATGGCGTCTACGACGAATTCGCGCGCCGCTTCACGGAAAAGGTCAAGGCGCTGAAAGTCGGCAACGGCATGGAGCCGGGCGTGAACCAGGGTCCGCTGATCGAAGACAAGGCCATCGTCAAAGTCGAGAATCACATCGCCGACGCGTTGTCCAAGGGCGCGCGCCTGCTTACCGGCGGCAAGCGCCACGAACTGGGCCACAGCTTCTTCCAGCCGACCGTGCTGGCCGATGTGACGCCCGACATGCTGGTCTCGGAAGAAGAGACCTTCGGTCCGGTGGCGCCGCTGTTCCGCTTCAAGACCGAGGAAGAAGTGATCGCCCTGGCCAACAACACCGAATTCGGCCTGGCTTCCTACTTCTACGCGCGCGACATCAACCGCGTGTGGCGCGTGGCGGAGAGAATCGAGACCGGCATGGTGGGCGTGAACACCGGCCTGATCTCGAACGAGATCGCCCCCTTCGGCGGCGTGAAGCAGTCCGGCCTGGGCCGCGAAGGCTCGAAGTACGGCATGGACGACTACCTGGTCATCAAGTACATCTGCCTCGGAGGCATGTAAACATGAACGGCGACGACCCGTTCGAGTTCGTGCAGGATGCGCCGCTCTTCATCGTGCCGCGCACCCTGGAACAGCTGCGCGCTTTCCGGGAGGGGCCGAAGCTGGCCGACCTGCCGGGCGTGAACCCGTCGCCGGAGCGTGAACGGCTGGCCGTGGTGCTGGACGACCTGGCCACGCGTTTGCTGGCCGGGGGCGAGGCGCATCCGACCAAGTTCTGGGTGTTGAAGCAGTTCCAGGAATCGCTGGAGATTGTCGAGGGCGAGGATACCGAGGCGCGCGAGCACTTCGGTATGGAGCTCGAGCGCTTGATGGAGATACTTGGGATTGGGAGTTCGGATGGGGTGCTGACGCACTATTTGGGCGGGGTGTAGCCTACTTTTTGTAGTCGTCATACTTGCGCGCATCCCCGCGCACCAGCTCCGCCGGATACTTGGCCCGGTTGAGCACCATCTTCTCCTGCACCGCCGACAACAAATCGACGTCGAGCTTGTCGGCCAGCCGCACCAGGTACACCAGCACGTCGGCCATCTCGTGCCGCACTTCCTGCAGTTTCCCGGGACCGAGTTCCTCGGCGCGGCCATGCTGCAGCCACTGGAAGTGCTCCAGCAGCTCGGCCGCTTCCACCGTCAAGGCCGAGGCCAGGTTTTTCGGTGTGTGGAACTGGTCCCAGTCGCGCTCGTCGACGAACTGGCGCACCAGGTCGCGCAGCTGCAGCAGATCGCTCACGCCGGGGTCCAGCCTTCCGCGTAGCGCTCAAGCAGCGCATCGTATTTCTGCGTCAGTTCCTCGGCGTTCGAGACGGTCATGCCGAGGTCGCGCAGCAGGCCGTCCTTCAGGCCGTACACCCAGCTGTGAATCGTCAGTTCCTGGCCGCGGTCCCAGGCATCCTGTACCACCGTGGTCTGGGCGCAATTGATCACCTGCTCGGCCACGTTCAGCTCGACCAGGCGGTCGTGGGCCTCGGTGGGCTGGACGATCTCGCCCAGGTAGCGGCCGTGCTTGTGCTTGACGTCCTGCACGTGGCGCAGCCAGTTGTCGGTCAGGCCGACCCGGCGTCCGGTGAGGGCCGCATGCACGCCGCCGCAGCCGTAATGGCCGCAGACGATGACGTGTTTTACCTTCAGCACATCGATGGCGAACTGCAGCACCGACAGGCTGTTCAGGTCCGAGTGCACCACCACGTTCGCCACATTGCGATGGACGAACATCTCGCCCGGCATCATGCCCAGCAGTTCATTCGCAGGCACGCGGCTGTCCGAGCAGCCGATCCACATGTATTCCGGGGCCTGCTGTGCGGCCAGCGACTTGAAGAAGTCGGGCTGCTTGGCGACGACCGATTCCGCCCAGGCGCGGTTTTTGGCGAACAGTTCCCGGGTGATGGGTTTTGAATTAGGCATCTGATTCTTTCGAAAAAAAACCGCTGGGACTTGCGCCATCCAGCGGTTATCGACTTCTTACTCGAAGAAGTCCTTCACTTTGTCCATCCAGCCCTTGCTTTGCGGGCTGTGCTTCGAGCCGCCTTCCTTGGTCAGGCGGTCGAATTCCTTGAGCAGGTCTTTCTGCTTGTCGGTGAGCTTGACCGGGGTCTCGACCACGACGTGGCAGAACAGGTCGCCCGCATAGCCGGAGCGCACGCCCTTCACGCCCTTGCCTTTCAAGCGGAAGGTCTTGCCGGTCTGGGTGCCTTCGGGGATGGTGAAGGACACCTTGCCACCCAGGGTCGGGACTTCGATCTCGCCGCCCAGTGCCGCCTTGGTGAAGGAGATCGGCATTTCGCAATGCAGGTCGTCGCCTTCGCGCTGGAACACTTCGTGCGGCTTGATGTGGATCTCGACGTACAGGTCGCCCGGCGGCCCGCCGTTGGTGCCCGGCTCGCCGTTGCCCGAGGAGCGGATCCGCATGCCGTTGTCGATACCGGCCGGGATCTTGACTTCCAGGGTCTTGTTGCGCTTGATGCGTCCGGCGCCGCCGCAGGCTGCGCAGGGTTCCGGAATGATCTTGCCGCTGCCGTGGCACTTCGGGCAGGTCTGCTGGATCGAGAAGAAGCCCTGCTGCATGCGCACCTGGCCGTGGCCGGCGCAGGTCGAGCAGGTCACAGGCTGGGTGCCGGGCTTGGCGCCGCTGCCGTGGCAGGTGTCGCACTTGTCCCAGCTCGGCACGCGGATCGTCGTGTCGAAGCCGCTGGCTGCCTGCTCCAACGTGATCTCGAGGTTGTAGCGCAGGTCGGCGCCGCGGTACACCTGCGGGCCCGAGCTACGGCCGCGTCCACCGCCGAAGATATCGCCGAAGATGTCGCCGAAGGCATCGCCGAAACCGCCGGCGCCGAAGCCGCCGCCGCCCATGCCGCTGTTCGGATCGACGCCTGCGTGACCGTAGCGGTCATACGCTTCGCGCTTTTCCGGATTGGTCAGCATCTCGTAGGCTTCCTTGACCTCCTTGAACTTCTCCTCCGCTTCCTTGTTGTCCGGGTTGCGGTCGGGGTGGTACTTCATCGCGAGCTTGCGATAAGACTTCTTGATCTCGTCTTCCGACGCAGTCTTGGCGACCCCGAGGATCTCGTAAAAATCACGCTTTGCCATTTGTCGGCACCTTGCTGTCTACTGAAACTGAACTGTCTGTGCAAAAAAACCGAGCCGGGCACCAGAAGGCTGCATCGGCTCGGGAGATTCCGCGAGGATGGCGGGATGCCGCACCGGCCATCCCTTAACCCTCTATTTTGACATTACTTGGCGTCTTTGACTTCCTTGAAGTCGGCGTCGACCACGTCATCGTCGGCCTTGGCGCCCGATTCAGCACCCGGCTGTTGCGCGCCAGCCGCACCTGCCGCGCCAGCTTGCTGGCCCTGCATGTCGGCGTACATCTTCTCGCCCAGCTTTTGCGCAGCGGTCGACAGCGCGGCCACCTTGGCGTCGATCTCGGCCTTGTCGCCCGATTTGATCGAGGCTTCCAGGTCGCTGATCGCAGCTTCGATCTTTTCCTTCTCGCCGCCTTCCAGCTTGTCGCCGTATTCGGTCAGGGACTTGCGGGTCGAGTGCACCAGCGCGTCGGCCTGGTTGCGCGACTCGGCCAGTTCCTTGACCTTCTTGTCTTCTTCCGCGTTCAGCTCGGCGTCCTTCACCATCTTCTGGATCTCGTCTTCCGACAGGCCCGAGTTCGCCTTGATGGTGATCTTGTTTTCCTTGCCGGTGGCCTTGTCCTTGGCGCCCACGTGCAGGATGCCGTTGGCGTCGATGTCGAAGGTCACTTCGATCTGCGGGGTGCCGCGCGGTGCCGGCGGGATGCCTTCCAGGTTGAATTCGCCCAGGCCCTTGTTGCCCGCTGCGATTTCACGCTCGCCCTGGTAGACCTTGATGGTCACCGCCGGCTGGTTGTCGTCGGCGGTCGAGAACACCTGCGAGAACTTGGTCGGGATCGTGGTGTTCTTGTGGATCATCTTGGTCATCACGCCGCCCAGGGTTTCGATACCCAGCGACAGCGGGGTCACGTCCAGCAGCAGCAGGTCCTTGCGGTCGCCGGCCAGCACCGAGCCCTGGATCGCAGCGCCGACAGCGACTGCCTCGTCCGGGTTCACGTCCTTGCGCGGATCCTTGCCGAAGAACTCTTTAACTTTCTCCTGCACCTTCGGCATACGGGTCATGCCGCCGACCAGGATGATGTCGTCGATGTCCGACACCTTCACGCCCGCATCCTTGATGGCGACGCGGCACGGCTCGATGGTCTTGTTGATCAGTTCTTCAACCAGCGACTCCAGCTTGGCGCGGGTGATCTTCAGGTTCAGGTGGACCGGCGCGCCGTTCGCCATGGCGATGTACGGCTCGTTGATCTCGGTCTGCTGCGAGGACGACAGCTCGATCTTCGCGCGCTCGGCCGAAGCCTTGATGCGCTGCAGGGCGATCGGGTCCTTCGACAGGTCCAGGCCGTTGATCTTCTTGAACTCGTCGATGATGTAGTCGATGATGCGCTGGTCGAAGTCTTCGCCGCCCAGGAAGGTGTCGCCGTTGGTCGACAGCACTTCGAACTGCTTCTCGCCATCGACGTCGGCGATCTCGATGATCGACACGTCGAAGGTGCCGCCGCCGAGGTCATACACGGCGATCTTGCGGTCGCCCTTGTCGGTCTTGTCCAGGCCGAATGCCAGCGCAGCCGCGGTCGGCTCGTTGATGATGCGCTTGACGTCCAGGCCGGCGATGCGGCCGGCGTCCTTGGTTGCCTGGCGCTGCGAGTCGTTGAAGTAAGCCGGCACGGTGATCACGGCTTCGGTGACTTCTTCGCCCAGGTAGTCCTCGGCGGTCTTCTTCATCTTGCGCAGCACTTCGGCCGAGATCTGCGGCGGTGCCAGCTTCTTGTCACGCACGCCGACCCAGGCATCGCCGTTGTCGGCCTTGGTGATCTGGTACGGCATCAGCGAGATGTCCTTCTGGACTTCCTTCTCGTCGAACTTGCGGCCGATCAGGCGCTTGACTGCGAACAGGGTGTTCTTCGGGTTGGTCACGGCCTGGCGCTTGGCCGGCGCGCCGACGAGAATCTCGCCGTCTTCCTGGTAAGCGATGATGGAAGGCGTGGTGCGCGCGCCTTCAGCATTTTCGATGACCTTGGGCTGACCATTTTCCATGATCGCCACGCAGGAGTTGGTGGTGCCCAGGTCGATACCGATGATTCTGCCCATAATATTTGTCCTTTTTAGTACTTAGTTTTCAGATGTGTCGAATATAGGGAAAGACTGCGTGCTTTCAAGAGCCAAGCGTTAGCGTCAGCAACATTTATTTCGGTTGTGCAGCAGTCACGATGGCCGGACGCAGCAGGCGGTCGGCGATCATGTAACCTTTTTGCAACACTGCCACGACGGTGTTCGCTTCCTGCTCCGAAGGCACGACGGCCACGGCCTGGTGCTTGTTCGGGTCCAGCTTGTCGCCCGCCTGCGGCATCACTTCGACCAGGCGGTTCTTTTCAAACGCAGCGGTCAGCTGCTTGAGGGTCATTTCGACACCTTCCTTGATCGATTCCACGGTGGGGGCTTCGACCTTCAGTGCCATCTCGAGGCTGTCGCGCACCGGTACCATGGCCTCGGCAAAGCTTTCGATCGCAAATTTGTGGGCCTTGCTCACGTCTTCCTGGGCGCGGCGGCGGATATTTTCCGCATCGGCTTTCGCGCGCATGAAGGCGTCGTGCATCTCGGCCAGCTTGGCTTCGGTGGCGCTCAGCTGTTCTTCGAGGCTGGACTCCGTCGACTGTGCCTGACCCGCGTTGGCTGCACCGGCATTCGCGGCAGCATCGGTTTCAGGTTGGTTGGATACCTCTTGGTTTTCTTGGTCTTGCATCGAAAAAACTCCTAGAATCAAGGACTTGGCTGATTGGTTGACTTGTCCTGCTTATCATACGGGCCCCATATGGGGCGTTCCCCTACGTTTTCAAGGGGAATTGCAAGTCAAACACGTGCATACCGCGTCATTTTTTGTTACAAGATTTACGCGGCAGCAGAACCCGTCAGCCATAGGCCGTTTTACCATGTTTCTAAATTGAAACAGGGGGAAGATCATGAGATTGCATCTGATCAGTGGCGCCGTGCTGGTCTGGACCGCCCTTGCGCTGGCAGCGATCTGCCTGGCGGAACTCGGCGCGACGCCGCAAAACGTGCCATTTTAGCAGTTTCGTGTGCGTGGGCATGGGATGCCCACCCTACGGTAGCGAGCGTTCAATGCAGGGCGGGCTCCCCGAGCCCGCGCAGGCAGCGTGTTTAAGCGCCCAGGCGTGCCGCGTGTTCGCGGGCCACTTCCGCATCCTTGCGCTGGGCCTCGCGCTGGGACGGGCTCATCATCGTAGGCCAGCCGATCAGGTGCTGTTCGGCGATCTCCGCCAAACCCGTGATCCAGACCGGGTTGTCGTTCAGGCAGGGAATGTAGTGGTATTCCTGACCGCCATTCGCCTCGAAATCGTGGCGCACTTCCATATTGATCTCTTCCAGCGTCTCCAGGCAGTCGCTGGTAAAGCCCGGGCACATCACGTCGATGCGCTTGACGCCTTCTCGCGCCAGTTGCTGCACGGTGGGCGCGGTGTAGGGCTGGAGCCACTCGGCGCGTCCAAAGCGTGACTGGAAGGTGACCACGTACTGGTCCGGCGACAGGCGCAGGCGCGCCGCCAGCAGGCGTCCGGTGCGCTGGCATTCGCAATAATAGGGGTCGCCCAGCATCAGGGTGCGCTTGGGCACGCCGTGGAAGCTCATCACCAGTCTTTCGCCGCGTCCGTGGGTTTCCCAGTAATCGAGCACCGAATCGGCCAGCGCCTCGATATAGCCTTCGTGATCGTGGTAGTGCTTCACCAGGCGCAGTTCCGGGATATTGCGCACCTGGCGGTAGTGGGCATACACGGCATCCCAGATCGAGGCGGTGGTGGTGCCCGAGTACTGCGGGTAGGCCGGCAGCACCACGATGCGGTCGATGCCGCGCGCCTTGAGCTCGTCGAGCACCTGCGGCAGTGGCGGCGAGCCATAGCGCATCGCCATCGCCACCTCGACATCCTCGTGGCCGCGCTCGCCCAGCAACTCCTGCAGCTTGCTGGCCTGGCGCGCCGTGTACACCTTCAGCGGCGAACCTTCGCGGGTCCAGATCATCGCGTATTTCTGCGCCGATTTGCCCGAGCGGAAAGGCAGAATGACCAGTTTCAGGATCAGGTTCCAGATCGCGCGCGGGATCTCGACCACGCGCGGGTCGGACAGGAATTCCTTCAGATAGCGCCGCACCGCCTTGCGCGTGGGCGCGTCCGGCGTGCCGAGGTTGACCAGCACGACGGCGCTCTTGGCGATCGTGCCATGGGTGTGAGGCGGTTCTTTTCGGAATGGCATAACAGGACAAGGGCGGCTCGGGGACCATCATTATAGATGGGCCCCGTAGCGCTGCCGATTAGATATTTACGATCGCGCCGATAGGGGCGCTTCAAGAGGCCAGCAGCTCGCGCGCGTGCTTGCGCGTGGTCTCGGTGATCTCGATGCCGCCCAACATGCGCGCCACCTCTTCCACCCGCTCCTTCTTGTCCAGCACGTCGATGCGCGAAACCGTCTTGCCCTCGAAGGTCGTGCCCTTGGCCACCTGGAAGTGCTGGTTGGCCTGGCTCGCCACCTGCGGCAGGTGGGTCACGCACAGCACCTGGCGGCTCTGGCCGAGACGCTTGAGCAGGCGCCCCACCACTTCGGCGACGCCGCCGCCGATACCGGTATCGACCTCGTCGAAGATCAGGGTCGGCACCGTGGTCGCGTGCGAGGTAATCACGGAAATCGCCAGCGAGATGCGCGCCAGTTCGCCGCCCGACGCCACCTTCGCCATTGGACGCGGCGCTACCCCGGCGTGGCCGGCCACCAGGAACTCGACCTGCTCCATGCCGTACACCGCCGGCTCGCAAGGGTTCAGCGCGACGACGAAACGGCCGCCGCTCATCGACAGCTCCTGCATCGCTTCCGACACCTGCTCGCTCAGGCGCCTGGCGGCTTCCTGACGCGTGGCGGACAGCTTGGCCGCCGCTTCCAGGTAGGTGGCCTTCGCCTTTTCTTCCTGGCGGCGCAGGCCGTCGACATCGCTGGCGTTGGCCAGTTGCTGCAGCTTGGCTTTCAGGGTCGCGTGCTCGTCCGGCAGTTCCTCGGGCGTCACGCGGAATTTACGGGCGGTGCCGTGGATCGCGTCCATGCGCGCATCGACCTGGGCCAGGCGCTCGGGATCGAGTTCGACCTTGTCGATGTAGTCGTTCAGCGCGTACACCGCTTCCTGCAGCTGGATGCGGGCCGGCTCCATGCAGTCGAGCACGTTCTGCAGGCCGGCATCGACGTCGACCAGCTTGGTCAGCTTCTGGTTCAGCGAGGACAACTGCGACAGGATCGGCTGCTCGGCCTCCGAGATCGCGTTCAACGCCTCCTGCGCGCCTTCGAGCAGGCTGGCCGCATGCGACAGGCGGCTGTGCTCGTTGGTGATCTCGACCCACTCGCCCGGCTTCACGGCCAGTTTATCCAGCTCGCTCACCTGCCATTCGAGCCGCTCGCGCTCGAGCAGCACGTTCCTGGCATTGGTCTCGAATTCCTCGCGCTGGCGGGCCAGCGCGCGCCAGGCCTTGTAGCTGGTGGCGACCGCCTGCACCTGCAGCGTCGCGGCCGGATCGCGCACCGCGATCTGGTTGTCCAGCAGCGCGCGCTGGGCGTCCTGCTTGAGCAGCGACTGGTGCGCGTGCTGGCCGTGGATGTCGACCAGCATCTCGCCCAGTTCGCGCAACTGGCCGGCGGTGGCGGCGATGCCGTTGATGTAGGCTTTCGAGCGGCCGGCATTGTCGATCACCCGGCGCAGCAGCGCGCCGCCTTCTTCGACGGCGAATTCGTTCTGCTCGAGCCAGCTGCCGGCGGCCGGCGTGAGGGCGAAGTCGGCGCTGATGTCGGCCTTGGCCGCGCCTTCGCGCACCATGCTGGCTTCGCCGCGGCCGCCCAGCGCCAGCTGCAGCGCATCGATCAGGATCGACTTGCCGGCGCCGGTCTCTCCGGTGAAGACCGTGAAGCCATTCGAGAACTCGAGTTCGATCGTGTCGACGATGACGAAGTCACGGATGGTCAGTGTGCGCAACATGAAAAAACAGGTCTCCTGAGGATCTTGTTGATTATTTCAGCTTGCCGTCGCTGGACGGATACTCGTTCCAGTGCAGTTTTTCACGCAGGGTATGGTAATAGCTCCACCCCTCGGGATGCAGGAAGGTGATGGTGTTCGGCGAACGCGAAATCATGATCTGGTCGCCGTGCTGCAGGCTGGTAAAAGTCTGCATGTCGAAGTTCACGCTGATGTCGCGGCCATTCATGATCTCGACCACGATGTCGCTGGTGTCCGGCACCACGATCGGGCGGTTCGACAGCGCGTGCGGCGCGATCGGCACCAGCACGATGCCGGCCAGGGTCGGGTGCAGCAGCGGGCCGCCGGCCGACAGCGCGTACGCGGTCGAGCCGGTAGGCGTGGACACGATCAGGCCGTCCGAGCGCTGGTTGTACATGAAGGCGCCGTCCACCGTGACCTTCAGCTCGGCCATGCCGGCGCCCGAACCGCGCGCCACCACCACGTCGTTGACCGCCACCGAGCAGTGGATCTCCTTGCCGTCGCGGACCAGGCGCGCTTCCAGCAGCGTGCGCTCCTCGGCCCGCGCCTTGCCGCTCAGGATCTCGGCCAGGGCCGGCAGCATGCGGTCGATCGGGATGTCGGTCATGAAGCCCAGGCGGCCCTGGTTGATGCCGATGAGCGGCACCTTGTAGCGGGCCAGCTGGCGCGCCACGCCCAGCATGGTGCCGTCGCCACCCATCACGATCACGAGCTCGGCCAGCTCGCCGATCGCGTCGACGTCCATCGCATCCACGCCGGCCACTTGCACATGGACGGCAGTTTCCTGCTCGAACACGACGCGGTAGCCGCCGACACGCAGGAAGTCGACGATGGCCTGCACCGGCTGGTCGATCCCGGCGGTGTTATGCCGCACGACCAGCGCGATGGTTTTTTGCGTTTCGGGCGTAGCGGGCATAGGAATCTCGGCGGTAATGGAAAACGACACGGGGGAGATTAACCGATTCTCCCGGCTTCTGCCATCCGCCGCTCAGCAATTACTGTACAAACGCACAGTATATTTGGGCGGCGCAGATCCGGCAAGATTCAAGGGAACTTAATGCGCCGCCCCTACTCCCACCGTGGCCGAGATGGCAACGGTCAGTGTCAGCACATGCAGGAACATCAGCACGATCCATCTTAGCGCCGTCAGCGTGCGCGAGCCGCCATACACGCGCCGCATCGCGGTCGGCAGGTAGAACACCAGCCACAGGCCCAGCAGCTTGCCGACCAGAGGCACGCCCTCCGGGATCAGGATGAGCAGGGTCAGCATCAGGAAGGCGAAGGCATTCGTGTGCAGCGCGAACAGCAGGTGTTCGCCATAGCGCTTGCCGGTGCCCAGGTAGAGGATTTTCAGGTACAGGGCGAACAGCGGCATCATCGCGAACACCGCATAGGGCGCGGAGCCGAAGAAGACCTTTTTCAGCTCGGCGCCATCGTCATCGGCGGCGGCGCTGGCGATCTTTTCGAGCTTCTCGACGATGCCCGCATTGTCCTCGCCGAGGTCTTTCTTGATGTCCTGCAGGGTTTCGTCCTTGCGCAGCTCGGCGCGCACGTCGTCCGCCACCGGCGGATCGTCGCTCTCGTTCTCGTCCGGCTGGGCGGCGGCGGCGCCGGGCGGATGCGCGGCGGGCGCCTTTTTCTTGTCATGCGAATCGGTCACGACCACCGGCACGCCCTTCAGTTTGACGTTGCCGATATGGTGATCCTCACCCATGAACTTAAACACGGCAAAGAAGATCAGACTGAAGGTCAGGTAGACGCGCAGCGGTTCGATGTAGCGCACGCGGCGGCCCTGCAGGTATTCCAGGCTCAGCTGGCCGGGCTTGAGCAGCAGCAGCTTCATGGTCTGCAGCAGCTTGCCCTCCAGCGCCACGTAATGGCCGATGAATTCGTGCAGGAATTCGCGCGTGCTGGGTGGATGCAGCACCGTCTCCTGGCCGCACTGGTGGCAGAAATTCCCGGACACGCTGGCCCCGCAGTTGGGGCAATCGCTGGCGGCATGGTGGAGGTCGACTTCAGAGTTCACGGCAATTCCCTGGCAAACAACACGCAAAATGGCATGTTAACCATTTAATTGCAAAAAAGCATCATCATGTTGAATTCAATTGCGCGACCTGCTTTCAAGCTGCGCGTTAGGCTTTAAGCAATTTGAGCATGTCACAGGAGAACGTCATGGTAGAAGAAGCCAAGGACCGCGTCATCAACACCGACCGCAAGATCGAAGAACAAGACTACAAGCGCGAACCGCACGAGCGCGACGAATCGCCGGACGGTCAGGGCATCAAGCCGCGCGGCATCATCGCCCAGGCCGCCGCCGACCTCGAGCAGGGCCTGGTCGATACCGAAAACTACGAAGGCCGCGGCACCCCGGGCGTCGAACAAGCTGTCGAACCAAAGCCGGACGCCACCGGCCAGGCCACGCCGCTGCCGGAACGTCACCGCGACATGCGCGACCACGATTCCGTCGTCCCGGTGGACGGCGGCAAGAATCGATGAAGGCACGCACTCTGGCCGCAACCCTGCTGGGGGTTGCGAGCCTCGGCGCGTGTGCCCAGCAGGCAGTCTCGCAGCAGACCAGCGCCGGCGGCTATGCGCCCGGCTTCGGTCCCAATCCGAGCCTGCCCGCCCCCGAACATTCCCTGATCCCGACCGTCCACATTGCCAAGGCCGAGGGCTGGCCGCAGGGTGCGCGTCCGACGCCGGCCGCCGGCCTGGCGGTGACGGCCTACGCCAGCGGCCTCGATCACCCGCGCTGGCTCTACGTGCTGCCGAACGGCGACGTCCTGGTGGCCGAGAGCAACAAGCCCGGCAACGCACCGAAGGAATCGGGTGTGAAGGCCAAGGTGCAGGGCCTGGTCATGAAACGCGCCGGCGCCGGCGTCGAATCGCCCAACAAGATCATCCTGCTGCGCGGCCTGAAGGCAGATGGCTCGGCCGAGACCCGCTCGGTGTTTGCCGAGAACCTGAATTCGCCCTTCGGCATGACCCTGGTCGGCAACGACCTGTACGTCGCGAATGCCGATGCGCTGTGGCGCTTCCCGTACAAAACCGGCGAGACTGTCTTGTCCGGCAAGGGCACCAAAGTGATGGACCTGCCGGCCGGGATCAACCACCACTGGACCAAGAACGTGGCTGCGTCGCCGGACGGCAGGAAGCTCTACGTGACCGTCGGCTCGAACAGCAACGTCGCCGAGAACGGCATGGAAGCCGAGCAAGGCCGTGCCGCGATCTGGGAAGTCGACATCGCCAGTGGCAAGAGCCGCATCTTTGCTTCCGGCCTGCGCAACCCGAACGGTCTGGCCTTCCAGCCGCAAAGCAAGCTGCTGTGGGCCGCCGTCAACGAACGTGACGAGCTGGGCAACGACCTGGTGCCCGATTACATCACCTCGGTGAAGGACGGTGCCTTCTACGGCTGGCCCTACAGCTACTACGGCCAGCACGTCGACACCCGTGTGAAACCGCCACGGCCGGAGATGGTCGCAAAAGCGATCGCACCCGACTATGCGCTGGGCGCGCACACGGCTTCGCTGGGCCTGGCTTTCTACGACGCCAATCTGATGCCGCAATTCAGGAACGGCGCGCTGGTCGGCCAGCACGGCTCGTGGAACCGCAAGCCCTATTCCGGCTACAAGCTGATCTTCGTGCCTTTCGCCGACGGCAAGCCGAGCGGACCGCCGCAGGATGTGCTGACCGGCTTCGTCAGCAAGGACGAGAAAGCTTATGGACGGCCGGTCGGGGTGGCGGTCGACAAACAGGGCGCGATTCTGCTGGCGGACGACGTCGGCAATACGGTGTGGCGGATCACTCCATCAACCAAATGAGCAAAAGGAGATACTCAAATGATTAAGCGTAAGGGCAGCGCCGTCTGGAGCGGCGGCTTAAAAGATGGCAAGGGCACGGTTTCCACCCAGAGCGGCGTGCTGAACCAGACCCAGTACGGCTTCAACACCCGCTTCGAAGACGGCGCCGGTACCAATCCGGAAGAACTGATCGGCGCGGCGCATGCCGGCTGCTTCACGATGGCCCTGTCGGCCCAGCTGGGCGAAGCCGGCATGACGGCGCAAAAGCTGGAGACCACGGCCACGGTATCGCTGGACAAGGTCGAAGGCGGCTTCGCCATCAACACCATTCACCTGGATCTGGTCGCCACCATTCCGGGCGCCGACGAGCAGGCGTTCCAGGAAGCGGCGCGCAAGGCCAAGGAAGGCTGCCCGGTGTCGAAGCTGTTCAATGCGAACATCACGCTGGATGCCAAGTTGCAGCAGGCGTAATCCGTAGGGTGGGCTCGCCGAGCCCACGTAAGGCTTGCATATTGCCGGCGCATGCGTGGGCTCGGAGAGCCCACCCTACGTGAGCCTCGTCAGCAAAAATTCGCCCGAGCGCATAAAATCCCCGCTTTCCAATCTGACTTACAGGAACAAGAATGCGCATCCTGCACACCATGTTACGCGTCGGCGACCTGCAGCGCTCCATCGACTTCTACACCAAGGTATTGGGCATGAAGCTGCTGCGCACCAGCGAAAACGCGGAGTACAAGTACACCCTGGCCTTCGTCGGCTACGGCAACAATCCGGACCACGCCGAGCTCGAGCTGACCTATAACTGGGGCACCGACAAGTACGAGATGGGCACCGCCTACGGTCACATCGCGATCTCGACCGAAAACATCTACCAGACCTGCGACCAGGTGCGCGCGGCCGGCGGCAACATCACCCGCGAGCCGGGCCCGGTCAAGGGCGGCACCACCGTGATCGCCTTCATCACCGACCCGGACGGCTACAAGGTCGAGCTGATCGAACGTGCCGACAATGCCGGCGGCGGCGGCCTGAGCGATTAAACAGCGGCGGCCGGCAGCGATTCGCCGGTCCTGCTACAATCTTCCTCGCTTGTTCCGACAAGCAAACCAAATACGTCTTCGGGGCGGGGTGCGATTCCCCACCGGCGGTATGGCCATCACGGCCGAGCCCGCGAGCGCCTGCAGCACATGCTGCAGGGTCAGCAGATCTGGTGAGATGCCAGGGCCGACGGTATAGTCCGGATGAAAGAAGATGTGCGTCATCACGCGCCCTTGTGCCGACTCGGCATGGGCCGGCGTGTCGTTTCGCTTTGCCCTGATGCGTTCCTGTTAACTTTGCAAGGAGCGTCTCAATGACCAGCACCACCATCAACACCTTCACCCTTGAAAGCACCGACCTGGAAGGCCGCATCGCCGCCGCCCTCGAGGCCACGCGCGCCGGCATCCCGGTGATCCTGCTCGACGACTTCGACCGCGAGAACGAGGCCGACCTGATCGTCGCCGCCGAAAAGCTCACGGTCGAAACCATGGCCGTGATGATCCGCGAATGCAGCGGCATCGTCTGCCTGTGCCTGTCCGACAGCAAGGTCCGCGCACTCGAACTGCCGCCGATGGCACCGGAAAACGGCAGCCGCTACGGCACCCCGTTCACGGTCTCGATCGAGGCCCGCGAAGGCGTCACCACCGGTGTCTCGGCCCAGGACCGCGTGACCACGATCCGCGCCGCCATCGCAGCCGACGCCAAACCGGCCGACCTGGTGCGTCCGGGCCACGTGTTCCCGCTGCGCGCCAACCCGGCCGGGGTGCTGGGCCGCAAGGGCCACACCGAAGGCTCGGTCGACCTGGCCATCCTGGCCGGCCTGCAGCCGTCCGCCGTGCTGTGCGAACTGATGAACGAAGACGGCACCATGATGCGCGGCGAAGCCATCGAGCGCTTCGCCCGCGAGCGCGGTTACCCGATCCTGACGATTGCCGAGCTGATCGAGTGGCGCACGCAGCTGGAGCAGCAGGCGGCTTGACGCACCTGGATTCCCGCCTGCGCGGGAAGTCGTTTCCGGCAGTGCCGGGAAGGACGAATGAAAACGGCGCCAACGGCGCCGTTTTCACGTCAGCGATAAAACCGATTACGGCTGCTGCAGCAGCGCATTGATCGGCTGCAGGTCGTCCTCGCGCAGCGAACCGGCGGCCGCCTTCAGTTTCAGGCCGGCCAGGATGGTGTTGTAGCGCGCACGCGCCAGGTCGGTGCGGGTCTGGTACAGCTGGCGCTGGGCGTTCAGCACGTCGATGTTGATGCGCACGCCAACCTGGTAACCCAGCTTGTTCGATTCCAGCGCCGAGTTGCTCGACACCTCGGCCGCTTCCAGCGCCTTCACCTGGGCCAGGCCCGAGTTCACGCCGAGGAAGGACTGGCGCGCCAGCAGCGCGGCGTTGCGGCGGTTCGCCTCGAGGTCGTTGCGCGCCTTGTCTTCGAGGGCGATCGACTCGCGCACGCGGCTGGTGACGGCAAAGCCGCTGAAGATCGGGATGTTGTAGGAGATCCCGATCGCGTTGTTGGTGCTGCGGCCCGACTGGCTGGTCTGGCCGCTGAGGCTCGTATGCTGCGAGCTCGCCACCAGGTCCAGGGTCGGCAGGTGGCCGGCGCGCTGCTTCGAGATCTCGCGCTTGGCCGACTCCAGCTGCAGCTGGGCCACCGACACGTTGTAGTTCTGGTTCTCGGCGGCCGAGACCCATTGGTCGACGTTGACCGGCTGCGGCGCGGTCAGGTTGACGCCGGTGCGCAGGGTCGCCAGCGCGGCCGGCGGGGTGCCGATGATGGCCTGCAGCGCGGTCTTCTTGGTTTCCAGGTCGTTGACCGCGGCGATTTCCTGCGAGATCACCAGGTCGTAGGCGGCCTGGGCTTCGTGGGTATCGGTGATGGTCTGGGTGCCGACTTCGAAGTTGCGCTTGGCCGATGCCAGCTGTTCGGTCACGGCTTCCTTCTGGGCGCGGGTCGAGGCCAGCGTGTCCTGGGCCGCCAGCAGATCGAAGTAGGCCTGGGCCACGCGCACGATCAGGTCCTGCTGGGACTGGGCGAACTGGGCTTCGGAGATCGCTTCCTGCAGCTTGCTCTGCTGGTAGGTTTCCCAGCGGTCCCAGCGGAACAGCGGCTGCGACAGCTGGACCGTGTACTGCTTCTGGGTCGCCATGGCCTGGCTACCGCTGACGAACTGGGTATTTCCGTCAGCGTCGGTAAACGGCGTGCCGGAATTCCATGGCGTGTTCTTGCCATCGGAACGGGTCACGCTACCCACCACGCCGACGGTCGGCAGCAACCCCGCACGCCCCTGGGGGACGCGTTCCCGCCCGACCAGGGCCGACGCGCGCGCGCTCGCATAGGTGGCGTCATTCGCCAGTGCCTGCTGGTACACCTGCAGCAGGTCGGCCGCCTGGGCGTTGAGCGAGAAGAACGCGCCGGCCAACAGCACGGCGATGAGGGGTTTCTGCATTACTTTCTCCATCCGAATCATCAGTAGTCAAGGACACAGGTCCTGGCAAAACTCAGTACATCAGTACTTGGGCATCGCCGGATCGACCTGTACGGCCCAGGCGTGTACGCCGCCTGTTAAATTGGTAATCTTTTCAAATCCGTTACGTTCCAGGAAAGCAGCCACCTGCATGCTGCGGGCGCCGTGATGGCACACGCAGACGATTTCCTGGTCATCGTCCAGCTCGCCGACGCGGATCGGGATCAGGTTCATCGGGATCTGCTTTGCGCCTTCGATATGGCAGGTCTCGAATTCCCAGTTTTCCCGCACGTCGAGCAGCAGCGGTTTCGGTCGCGACGGGTCGGCCAGCCAGGCCGCCAGTTCCGGAGCGGTGATGTGTTGCATCGTCGTCTCAGAACTGGAAGTGCGACACGGCCGGTGCGCCGGTCAGGTATTTCACGTTGGTCTCGAACACTTTCACCGTGTTCCAGCTGTTTTCGCCGGTGCGGGTGACGATGTTGAATTCCATCGCCGGCGGCTGGCCGACGATGGCGGCGATGCGGCCACCGACCTTCACCTGCTTCAGGAAGGCTTCCGGCAGCACTTCCAGTGCGCCCGAGATCACGATCACGTCGTACGGGGCGCCCTTGTCCCAACCTGCGGCGCCATTGCCCTGTTCCACGGACACATTGCTGATCCCGGCCTTGGCCAGGTTCTTCTCGGCCAGTTCCTTGATCTCCGGATTCAGTTCGACGGTCGTGACCTTGGCCGCGCGGTGCGCCATCAGGGCCGCCATGTAGCCCGAACCGGTACCGATTTCCAGCACGTTCTCATGCTTTTTGAGGCCGATATCCTGCAGGATGCGCGCTTCGATCTTCGGGTTCAGCATGGCTTCGCCGCCCGGCAGCGGGATTTCGGCATCCGCGAACGCCAGGCTCTGGTAGGCGGCCGGCACGAACTGTTCGCGCTTGACCACGTGCAGCAGGTCGAGGATGTCGGTATCGAGCACGTTCCAGGGACGGATCTGCTGTTCGATCATGTTGAAGCGGGCTTGTTCGATATTCATGTTGTTACTCGGCGGGAAATTAAATAATCCGATATTTTATCGTTGAACGGCCTCGGGAACACATCTTAGCGATATGACACCCAAGACCACGGGAAATTGCGACAGTCTGCAGTTTAGGAGGGATGAACGCCGGAAAACGGCGTCCTGACACGACAATACGATCACGCCGCCGGCTTGCCACCAGGGGGCAGCAGACCGTGCAAGGACATGTCGAGGAAGGTGTCGAGGAAAGCCTGCGGCTCCAGTTCCGCGCGCGGACAAGGGCCGACCGAGTGCTTCCAGGTGATCAGCATGAGCATGGGCGCGATCAGCACCTGGGTCATCAGGTTGATGTCCATGGGGCGGAAATCGCCGCGTTCGACGCCGCGTTCCAGCATGCGCGAGGTGGCCGCGGTGCCGCGGTTGATGACTTCTTCCTGGTAGAAGTGCGCCAGTTCCGGGAAATTGTCCGCCTCGGCCATGACCAGCTTGATGATGCCGGAGGCCTTGGTCGCGCCGAGCCGCTGCCACCAGGAATGGATCATGTGGCGCAGCAGGTCGGCGCTGTGGCCTTCGAATTCGGCGACCGAGGTTTCGGCCTCGCCGATGACCGGCACGATGCTGCTGCGGACCACGGCCTTGAACAGCTCTTCCTTGTTCTCGTAGTACAAGTAGAGCGTGCCTTTCGAGACCCCGGCACGGCGCGCGACGTCTTCCAGGCGTGTGGCGGCATAGCCACGTTCGACGAACAGGTCAATGGCTGCCTCCAGCAACTCCTGGGGCCGCGCGTCTTTACGGCGCTCCCAGCGTGGCTTGGCGTCAAATGGGCATGGCATGCGTCTGTCCGAACAACTAACTGTTGAGTCAGGAAATATAGACCTGGGGCTGGGGCCAGTCAAGCCATGCAGGTATACTATGCCGATGATGTCTCCGCCTGAACCCGCCAGTTGCCGCCCCGGTTGCGGCGCCTGCTGTATTGCTCCTTCGATCAGCTCACCGATTCCTGGCATGCCGAACGGCAAGCCGGCCGGCGTGCGCTGCGTGCAGCTGGACGAGCACAACGGCTGCAGGATTTTCGGGCAGCCGGAACGGCCGAAGGTGTGCGGCGGCCTGCAACCCTCCAGCGAGATGTGCGGCGAGTCCGCTGGGCAGGCGATGTTCTTCCTGAGCGAGCTGGAGCGCTTGACGGCCTGACAAGGCTGTGAAAAAGCATTCTTGCCTGCAGCAAAAAAGCCACCACCTGTTGCGGGTAACTCGACGGCAGCGCACCCAGGCGTGGTAAGCTTGCGGGCTGCCCGGCGCAGCATCCTTCCGCATCTGACCACAATAACATCCTTAATAAAACTTCATGGACATCATTCTCGCCCTGAAAGCGATCATCATGGGCCTCGTCGAGGGCTTTACCGAGTTCCTGCCGATTTCCTCCACCGGTCACCTGATCCTGGCCGGTAGCCTGATCAATTTCACCGGCGAAGTCGCCAAGGTCTTCGAGATCGCGATCCAGGCCGGCGCCATCCTGGCCGTGATGTGGGAATACCGTGCGCGCATCGGCACCGTGATGAAAGGCCTGACGTCCGACCCGCGCCAGCAGAAGTTCGTGATCAACCTGATCGTCGCCTTCCTGCCGGCGGCCGCGCTGGGCTTCCTGTTCAGCAAGGCGATCAAGGCCCACCTGTTCAAGCCGGAGCCGGTGGCGCTGGCCTTCATCGTCGGCGCCTTCGTGATCCTGTGGGCCGAGCGCCGCCACAAGACGCTGCCGGGCTCGCACCGCATCGAAACCGTCGACGACATGACCATGCTCGACGCCTTCAAGGTCGGCTGCGCGCAGTGCTTCGCGCTGGTTCCGGGCACCAGCCGTTCGGGCGCGACCATCATCGGCGGCATGCTGTTCGGCCTGTCGCGCAAGGCGGCCACCGAATTCTCCTTCTTCCTGGCGATCCCGACCCTGCTGGCGGCCACCGTGTACTCGGTCGTCAAGGCGCGCCATGACCTGCACATGAGCGACCTGCCGCTGTTCCTGGTCGGCGGCGTGGCGGCCTTCGTGTCGGCCTTCCTCTGCGTCCGCTGGCTCTTGCGCTTCATCAGCTCGCACGACTTCACGGGCTTCGCCTGGTACCGTATCGTGTTCGGCATCGTCATCCTCGTCACCGCGCACTTCGGCTGGGTGAACTGGGTGGACTAACCTGGCGGACTGAACTGAGCAAAGCAATACCATGACGAGCGACATCCCAGAACGCGCGCTGCACATCCTGCAGACGGTCTTCGGCTATCCCGCCTTCCGCGGGCAGCAGGCCGAGATTGTCGAGCACGTGGCCGGCGGCGGCGACGCGCTCGTGCTCATGCCCACCGGCGGCGGCAAGTCGCTGTGCTACCAGATCCCGGCGCTGGTGCGCGACGGCGTCGGCGTGGTCGTCTCGCCGCTGATCGCGCTGATGCAGGATCAGGTCGACGCCCTGGCCGAGGTCGGCGTGCGCGCGGCCTTCCTGAATTCCACGCAAACCTTCGAAGAGACGCTGCGCATCGAAAAGCTGGTGCGCACCGGCGAGATCGACCTGGTCTACGTGGCGCCCGAGCGCCTGATGACGCAGCGCTGCCTGGACCTGTTCGAGGACTCGCACATCGCGCTGTTTGCGATCGACGAGGCGCATTGCGTGTCGCAATGGGGCCACGACTTCCGCCCCGAATACATCCGCCTGTCGATCCTGCACGAGCGCTTCCCGCACGTGCCGCGCATCGCGCTGACCGCTACCGCCGACCAGCTCACCCGCGCCGAGATCGCCCAGCGCCTGCAGCTCGAGGAAGCGCGCCAGTTCGTCTCGTCGTTCGACAGACCTAATATTCGCTATTCCATCGTCGAGAAGACCAACGGCCGCAAGCAGCTGCTGGACTTCATCACGAGCGAGCACCAGGGCGACGCCGGCATCGTCTACTGCCTGTCGCGCAAGAAGGTCGAGGAGACCGCCGAGTTCCTCAACGAGAGCGGCATCCGCGCCCTGCCCTATCACGCCGGCATGGACTACGCGCTGCGTGCCGATAACCAGGCGCGCTTCCTGCGCGAGGACGGCATCGTGATGGTCGCGACCATCGCCTTCGGCATGGGCATCGACAAGCCGGACGTGCGCTTCGTGTGTCACCTCGACCTGCCGAAATCCCTCGAGGGCTATTACCAGGAAACCGGGCGCGCCGGCCGCGACGGCCTGCCCTCGAACGCCTGGATGGCCTATGGCCTGCAGGACGTGGTGCTGCAGCGGCGGATGATCGACGAGTCCGAGGCCGACGAGAATTTCAAGCGAGTGCTGGGCTCGAAACTCGATGCCATGCTGGGCCTGTGCGAGACTTTGAGTTGCCGCCGCATGCGCTTATTGGAGTATTTCGGCGAGCGCTCCGGCCCCTGCGGCAATTGCGACACCTGTCTGATCCCGCCGGTGTCGTTCGACGCCACGGTGCCGGTGCAGAAACTGCTGTCGGCCATCTACCGCGTCGACCAGCGCTTCGCCGCCGGCCACGTGATCGACGTGCTGCGCGGCGTGCAGACCGAGCGCATCAGCCAGTGGCACCACGATAAGCTGACCGTGTATGGCGTCGGCCCCGACCGCAGCGAGCACGAATGGCGCGCCATCGTGCGCCAGGTGATCGCGCTGGGCCTGGTCACGGTCGACCACGACGCCTTCAGCTCGCTGAAGCTGACGGAAAGCGCGCGCCCGGTACTGAAGGGCGAGCGCAAGGTCGAGCTGCGCCAGTACCAGAAGCCGGTCAAGCCGAAGCGCCAGGCCGGCGCCGGCAAGAGCAGCTATGTCGAGATGGACCTGTCGCCGGCCGAGCAGAAGATCTTCGAGAAGCTGCGCTGGTGGCGCATGGAGACGGCGCGCGCGCACAGCGTGGCGGCCTTCATCATCTTCGGCGACGCCACCCTGCGCGAGATCGCCAAGGTCAAGCCGACCTCGCTGGACGAACTGCGCGGCGTGTCGGGCGTGGGGGCGAAGAAGCTGACCTCTTACGGCGACGAGATTGTCGCGATGATCACCGAGATGGTTTGATGCGTTTGCGTGGGCACGGGGTGCCCACCCTACTGGCTACGTAGGGTGGGCTCCCCGTGCCCACGCAGCGGTCGTGCGATTATTCCCGAAACAGGTGCACGAACGTCCGGCTCACCGCCAGCTTCTCCGCACTGCCCTTCACCAGCACCTGCATGCGCTCCGCGTCGATCCGCTCGGCCGCCAGGATCGCGTTCACGTTCACCACGGTCGCCCGGTGGATCTGCCAGAAGCGCTCCGGGTCCAGCGTGCCCAGTAAATCCTTGAGCGGCGTGCGCACCAGCGCTTCGTAGTCGCGCAGCACGATGCGCGTGTAGCGGGTGTCGGACTGGAAGAACAGCACCTCGTCGACGTCGATCACGCGCACCTGGCGGCCGACGCTGGCCTTGATCCATTTGCTGCGCTCCTGGCGCATGCCCGGCAGCGCGGTCTTCAGGTGGCGCAGCAGTTCCCCCATCGCGGCGCCGTCGCTTGGCGGCTGCGCCAGCTTGGCTTTCAGGCGCGCCAGCGCCCGTTCCAGGCGCTCGACCTGCACCGGCTTCAGCAGGTAGTCGACCGCGCCGGCGTCGAAGGCATCGACCGCGTACTGGTCGTAGGCGGTGACGAACACCACCTGGGCCATGCTGCCGATGCGCTCGGCCACCTCCAGCCCGGACAGGCCGGGCATGCGGATGTCGAGGAAGGCCACGTCCGGCTCGTGCTCCAGGAAGCCGTCCCAGGCATCGTTGCCGTTTTCCGCGACCAGCACCACGCGCGCCTCGGGCCAGCACTGCGCCAGCAGTTCCAACAGGCGCTCGCGCATCAGGGGTTCGTCTTCGGCGATCAGTACGGTTGGCTGCATGCTCATGCCTGTGCGTGGGGAATGATGACGTCGGCGATCAGGCCCGGGTCGCCGTCGTGCAGGCGCAGGCTGGCGGCATCGCCGTAGACAAGGCGCAGCCGATGGCGCACGTTCTCCAGGCCGGTACCGCCGCCGCCGTCGGGCTCGGGCAGCGTGCTCATGCCGACGCCGCCGTCCTGCACGCGGATCCGCAGCGCGCCTTCAAGCGCCTGGGCCGACACCGTCACCTCGCCGCCGCGCAGGGCCGGTTCGATGCCGTGCTTGATCGCGTTCTCGACCAGGGTCAGCAGGATCATGGTGGGCAGTTGCACCTGTTCGAGCGCGCGCGGCAGCTGCAGATCGAAGCGCAGGCGCTCGCCCAGGCGCACCTGCATCACCTTCAGGTAGGACTCGACCAGGCCGAATTCGGCGGCCAGCGATACCTGTTCGCTGCGCATGTCGCGCATGCTGGAGCGCAGGAAGTCGATCAGGTTACCCGTCAATTCGGCGGCGCGCGGCGCGCCCTGCTGGGCCAGCTGCTGGACCGCGCCCAGGGTGTTGAACAGGAAGTGCGGCTCGATCTGGGCGCGCAGCAGGCGCAGTTGGGACTCGGCCAGTTCACGCGCCATTTTGGCTTGCTCAGCTTCGCGCTGCAGGCGAACGTTCATGGCCTCGGACTGGCGCTTGCGCAGCACGCTGATGATCATCACCGGCACGCCCACCACTAGCATGCCGACGGCAGCGCCTTTCAGCACGCTGACCAGCCGGCCGCCCAGCGCCTCGAACGGCGTCCCGCTGGCCCACATCCCCCCTGCCACGACGAGAGTCTGCGCGAGGAGGCAGCCAAGTATGATCAGCAGATGCTTTCGGGAGTCGTGGATGATGCGGCGGTAATCGAACCATGCGCTGACCACGGCAGCGGCAAGCGGAAACCCGATCGCGTTGGCGAGCACGATGGCATGCAGCCAGCCGATGCTCTCCGAGCAGAAGTGCAATATGACACCGCATACGCTGAAGACCAGCGCCAGGGCGGCAAGCGTCCAGTACAAGCGTGCGCCACGATACTTCAGGGAAAAGGCAAGCAATTGCTGGCGCTGTACCAGGGGCATTTGCGCCATTTTCTCGGCAAAGCACCGGCGGAAGCCCGCCGGCGCCTGGGCCGCGAGCTCCGGCTGCGCGAGCACAGCCAGATATTCCTCATCCCATTCCCGATACCAGTTCGTTAGCCTGCGCCACATGATGCCCTCCCGTAATCGTTAATATATAGCAACGATTACAGTCTAGGCAGCCCTGGCCGGGCCGGATATCGAAATGGGACGAGCGACGAATCCGCGTGGATGAACGACGACGCCCCCGTCAAGGCGCCCGGCGTGGGCGGGGTGACGAGTCAGCGCTTGGTAAACACCAGGTCCCAGACGCCATGACCCAGCTTCAGGCCGCGGTTCTCGAACTTGGTCAGCGGGCGGTAGGACGGCTTTTCGGCATAGCCTTCGGCCGTGTTCTGCAGCAGCGGTTCCGCGCCCAGCACTTCCAGCATCTGCACCGCGTAGTCTTCCCAGTCGGTCGCGCAGTGGATGTAGCCGCCCGGAGAGAGCTTCTGGCAAAGGAGCTTGACGAAAGGCGGCTGGATCAGGCGGCGCTTGTTATGGCGCGCCTTGTGCCAGGGATCCGGGAAGAAGATGTGGACGCCGGCCAGCGAGCCGTCGGCGATCATGTTGTTCAGCACCTCGACCGCATCATGCTGGATCACGCGCAGGTTCTTGATGTCCTGCTCGCCGATCATCTTGAGCAGGCTGCCCACGCCCGGCGTGTGCACTTCGACGCCGACGAAATCGGTGTCCGGCATCGCCTGGGCGATGTGGGCGGTGGTGCCGCCCATGCCGAAGCCGATCTCCAGCACCAGCGGCGCCTGGCGGCCGAAAGGCGCATGGAAGTCGAACATCTCCTTGCGGTACTCGATCAGGAATTGCGGCCCGAATTCCTCGAGCGCGCGCGCCTGCCCGGTCGACAGCCGTCCCGCGCGGGTGACGAAGCTGCGGATGCGGTGCTCGGTCGGGTCGTAGAGCATCGGACGGCCTTGGCTGTTGGTGGGCGTATCGGAAGACATGATCGATGGGGACAAAGAGAAAGGGCGACATTATAGCAGCGCCTGTCGGCAGACTTTACAGTGGACTTCTATCCGGAAACTTAAGCGTTTGTTTTTCCTGACATTTTCCTTGAGGGCACGGAAATTGCTCATGCGAAAACAGTGTCTTAATTCAATAAGGGATGATCATGAAAAAATACATCGGCACCCTGGCGCTGGCCGCCAGCCTGATCGCGTTCGCCCTGCCGGCTTCGGCAGAATGGCTCAACGTTTATCAATCGACCGAACCGACCAAGGGCGCGCTGGGCCAGGACTGGACCGCCAGCTGGGTCGACGGCTGGAACGTCTCCGAAGGGCCATCCGACCTGAAGATCGACGACAAGGGCTTCTCGTACTGGTATCTCGGCGGCGGCTTCTGGTACGGGACCATGACCCAGACCTATGTCTTCACCACCACCGCGGCCAGGACCGAATCGCTGACCCTGGGCATCGACCTGTCTTCCAACGAACAGTGGGACGGTTCGGCCACCAGCATGTACATCTGGCAGGGCAACACCGCCAACAGGACGCTGCTGGCCGGCGCCACCGCGGACGCCGTCGAACACGCCTCCCATACCCTGAACCTGACGGCAGGCCAGGAATGGGGTTTCATGGCCGTCAGCGGCAGCATCGACGATACCCCATATAACACCGGCCGGGTCTACGGTTCGTTCATCATCACCGATGCAAGCACCCAATCCGAAGTGCCGGAACCGGCCTCGCTGGCCCTGCTGGGCCTGGGCATGCTGGGCGCCGCTTGCGCCCGCCGCCGCAAGGCCTGAGGCATCCGAGCGGGACGTGGCGCGCCGCCGTTCTCATACATAATGGCGCTTCGCCGTCGAATGTAGAAAGACAGAGAGAACGCATGCAAGCCACGTCCCACCCGATCGCGACCGAAGACAACGTCGCCACCTTCCAGCTGACCTCTTACCATTTCGGGTCCCCCGGCGCCGGCAAGAAGGTCTATATCCAGGCTTCGCTGCACGCCGACGAAGTGCCGGCCATGCTGGTCGCCCACGTGCTGCGGCGCGAGCTGGAGCGCCTGGAGCGCGAGGGCCGCATCAAGGGCGAGATCATCCTGGTCCCGGCCGCCAATCCGATCGGCCTGTCGCAGGTCGTGCATGGCGCGCCCTTCGGCCGCTACGACCTTGCCACCGGCACCAACTTCAACCGCTTCTACAAGCATGTGGCCGGCGAGCTGAAGGAATCGCTGAAGGGCAAGCTGGGTCCGGATCCTGACGCCAACGTGGCCCTGATCCGCGAACATGCGCGCCGGGCGGTGGCCGACTGGCGCACCGAGACGCCGACCCAGGACCTCAAGAAGACCCTGCTGGGCATGGCGATCGACGCCGACATCATGCTCGACCTCCACTGCGACAACGAGGCGGTGCTGCACCTGTACACCGGCACCCCGCTGGCCGAGCAGGTCAAGCCGCTGGCGGCGCTGCTGGGTGCCCATGCGACCCTGCTGGCGCGCGAATCCGGCGGCGAACCCTTCGACGAAGCCTGCAGCCGCCTGTGGTGGGACCTGGCCAGCCACTTCGGCCCCGACACGCCGATCCCGATGGCCTGCATCGGCGTGACCGTCGAGCTGCGCGGCGAGATGGATGTGCGCTACGAGCTGGCCGAGAAGGATGCGCAGGGCCTGCTGCAGTACCTCGCGCTGCAGGGCGTGCTGGACATCGCGCGCGCGCCGCTGCCGGCCTTGATCGCAGAGCCGACCCCGCTCGAAGGCGTGGAGCCGCTGGCCGCGCCGCACGCGGGCGTGCTGGTCTTCCTGAAGCGCCTGGGCGAGCGCGTGCAGGCGAACGAGGCGGTGGCCGACATCGTCAACCCGGTCAGCGGCCAGGTGAGCACGCTGCGCGCGAGCCACGCCGGCATCCTGTTCGCCAGCACGGCGCACCGGCACCTGCTGCGCGGGATGCACGTCTGTAAGATCGCCGGCGGTGCGCCTTTCCGCAGCGGTAGTCTGCTGGGTAGTTAATCGTCATTCCCGCGGAGGCGGGAATCCAGGTCTGGATTTGTATCGGCAGCTCGCGCAGAACTTGGGTTCCCGCCTTCGCGGGAACGACGTGGCAAGTGGCGGGAACGACGGCTATGCTGCCAGCTTCTCGTCAAACAGAAACCGCTGCGTCAGCAGCGCGGCCATCGCTTCGGCCGGCATCGGCCGCGCCACCAGATAGCCCTGCACCTCGTTGCAGCCCAGCGTGCGCAGCAGCGCCAGCTGTTCCGCGTTCTCGACGCCCTCGGCCACCACTTCCATGCCCAGCGCGTGCGCCATCGAGACGATCGCCTGGAAGAACACGGTGCCCTCCTTCGAGCGTCCGAGTTCGGCGGTGAAGGAGCGGTCGACCTTCAGCACGTCCATCTTCATGCGCTGCAGCTGCGACAGCGAGGAATAGCCTGTGCCGAAATCGTCGACGTGCAGCTTGACGCCGAGCGCGCGGATCGCCGCCAGCTCGGCCAGGATCTCTTCCTGGTCGCCCATCATCGCCGACTCCGTGATCTCGACCTCCAGCAGCTGCGGCGCCACGCCATGGCGGCCCAGCGCCTCGGCCAGTTCGCGGCGCACGCCGCCGCGCAGGAACTGCTTGGGCGAGACGTTGATCGAGACCGGCGCGACCCGCACCCCGGCCTGCGCCCACGCGGCCAGCTGGGCGCAGGCCTGGTCGATCACGATGGCGCCGATCGGCACGATCAGGCCGCTGGATTCGGCCAGCGGGATGAATTCGTCGGGCCGGATCATGCCCAGCTGCGGATGCTCCCAGCGCAGCAGCGCCTCCATGCTCAGCAGCTCGCCGCTGCGGGTGTCGACGCGCGGCTGGTAGTGCAGCACGAACTGGCGCTGGTCGATCGCTTCCAGCAGGCGCTGGCGCAGCCGGGCACGGGTCTTGAGCTGGTTGGACTGGGCCGGATCGAAGAAGCGGTACTGACCCTTGCCTTCGTTCTTGCCGGCGTACATGGCGATGTCCGAATGGCGGATCAGCGTGGCGGCATCCTTGCCGTCGCGCGGGAACACGCTGATGCCGACCGAGGCCCCGATCGCATGCTGCTCCTGGTCGATCTGGAAGGGTTTATTGAAAGCCTGGATGATGCGCTGCGCCACCATGCCGACCTGCTCGTCGGTGTCGAAAGGGCTGAGCAGGACGATGAATTCGTCGCCGCCGAAGCGCGCCACGCGGTCGCTCGGGCGCAGCTGCGACAGCAGGCGCGTGGCGGCCGCCTTCAACAGACGGTCGCCGACCGCATGGCCGTGCGAATCGTTGACCTGCTTGAATTCGTCGAGGTCGATGAACAGCAGGGCCACGCCCTGGCCGTGCGCCTCCGCATGCGCCAGCGCGGTCGGCACGAAGTGCAGGAACCAGTGGCGGTTCGGCAGGCCGGTCAGGCTGTCTTCGTTGGCCAGGCGCGCCAGCTGCACCTCGTGTTCCTTGCGCTCGCTGATGTCCTGCAGGGTGACGGCCAGGCCGTCGCCGACCCGCACCAGGCGCCGGTGGCCCCAGCGGATGTTCAGCTGGCCGTCGCCGCCCGCAGCGTCGGGCATGCGCCGGTCTTCCGCGTGAAAGCCGGTCGCCATCGCCTGGCGGTAGGTGGCGATCAGCTCGGCCGAAGCCAGTCCGCGCTCGAAGCGGGATACCAGGCTGCCGACCAGATGCTCGCGCGTCATCCCGTAGAAGAAGGCGCCGCGCTCGTTGCAGTCGACGATGCGGAAGTCGATGATCTGGCCTTTGCGGTCGCGCAGCGGCGCCACCATGTAGAAGCCGTCGTTGCCGCTTTCGGTGGCGGTGCGGTAGGCGCGTGCCACCTCGTCGCGCTCGCGGGCCCGCGTGGCCGCACGCAGCGACAGCATGCTGGCAACGCCGGCACTGAGCAGCAGCACCACGGTCGCGATCGAAGTATAGGTGCGGCTGTCGCGCCAATAGGCCCCGGCGCCGACCAGCGCCGCCTCGTGCGACAACGCGACCAGCGCCACCACTGGATAGGCCGTGGCGCGGCGCCAGCCCAGCACGCGCGCGCGGCCGTCGCCGAAGCCGGTCTGGCCCGGCTTCGCATCGACCAGCTGGACTCCATGCGCCACCGGCCAGCGCTCGGCGTTCGCCGGCAGCAGCGAGCTGCGCGCATCGAGGCGCACGGCGCCGCTGCTGTCCTGTTCGATCCGCAGATTGCTCTCGCTGCCGACCAGCGCCAGCAGGCTGTGCGCCCCCAGGGTCGGCGCGCTGACGAAGGAGGTGAAATAGGCGGCATCCACCGCCATCAGCAGCACGCCGTCGAATTCGTCGTCGAGGGTATCGAGGCGGCGCGTGAACAGCACCGCGCCGCGCAGCATGCCCAGTTCAGGCGGCGGCATGGCGATGCGCAGCGCGGAGGAGTTGTTGTCGCGGTGCTGGCGGAAGAAGGCCGCCGTGGACAGGTCGGCGTCCACCTTGAACCCGCTCGACGAGGCCAGCCGGCCGTCGCGCCCGATCACGCTGACGGCGATGAAGGCGCTGTCGGTGAACATGCCGTCGCGCCGCATGTCCTCGAGCAGCGCGCGCTTGTGCGTATGCTCCCAGCTGTGCTTGAGCTGCATCGTGATCTGGTCCATCTGCGCAATCGAACGCGTCACGTACTGCTCGTAGGCTTCGGCATACGCGTCGGCCTCCTTGAAGGCCTGGTCCTCGGCGCGCCGGTGCTCGGCGTTCGCGCGCAGCACGGCGGTCGTCCACAATGCGGCGCAGGCCAGCAAGGCCAGCGCCGGCCATAGCAGGGCGAGGAAGCGGTGGGTGCGCGGGGCGGTATGCGCGCTGGGTTTTGTCATGCGGCAAGTTTAGCCAGCCGCCATGACGATTTGATGACAGCGCCCGGTCAGCGCCCCTGCGCCGCCTCGGCCAGTACCGCGTTGACCTGGTCCATGTCGGCCGGCTTGACGAGGTAATGGTCGAAGCCCGCCGAAGCGGCTTCCTTCCGGTCCTGGCTCTGGCCGTAGCCGGTCAGGGCAACCAGGGTCGCGCCGGCGCTTTCGGGCTGGCTGCGCAGGCGCCGGGCCAGCTCGTAGCCGTCCATGTCGGGCAGGCCGATGTCGAGCAGCAGCACGTCCTGGCGTTCGCGCCGCGCACGCTCGAGCGCGCCCTTGCCATCGTATTCGACGCTGACGGCATGGCCCTGCACTTCGAGCAGCGCGGCCAGCATCTGGGCGGCATCGACGTTGTCGTCGACCACCATCACGCGCAGCCCGCCCGGGCCCTGGGCCTCGGCCGCCGGCGCATCGGGGTCGCGCGCATCGCCCGGCGTCGCCAGGCGCGGCAGGCAGATGCAGAATTCGCTGCCCTGCCCCAGACCGGGGCTGCTGGCGGACACGGTGCCGCCGTGCAGGGTCACCAGGCTTTTCACCAGGGCCAGGCCAATCCCGAGGCCGCCCTGCGAACGGTCCGGCGTGCGTTCGGCCTGGGTGAACAGGTCGAAGATATAGGGCAGGACGTCGGGCGCGATGCCGACGCCGTTGTCGCGCACCGCCACGTGCACGCGCTCGCCGTCGACGATGACCGACAGCGCCAGGCTGCCGCCCGGCCCGGTGTACTTGGCGGCGTTGTTGAGGATGTTCGAGATCACCTGCACCAGGCGCGTGCGGTCGCCGATCACATGGGCGCTGCGGCCCGACAGCTGCAGCGTCAGCGAATGGCGGCGCGCGTCGATCAGCGGGCGCACCTGCTCCACCGCGGCCGCCACGATCACGTTCAGGTCGAGCTCCTCCTTCTCGAGCGTGACCAGGCCGCGGGTGACGCGCGAGACGTCCAGCAGGTCGTTCACCAGGTCGGTCATGTGGGCGGCCTGGCGCGCGATGATATCGCTGGCGTTGGCCACGCTCCTGGCATCGAGCGTGCCGACCTTCAGCAGCTGGGCCGCGGTCATGATCGGCGCCAGCGGATTGCGCAGCTCGTGCGCCAGCATCGCCAGGAACTGGTCCTTCTGGCGGTTGGCGGCGCGCAGCTCGTCTTCGATCTGCTTGCGCGGCGTGACGTCGCTGCCCTCGACGAAGATGCCGGAAACGGCGCCGCTGGCATCGCGGATCGGCTGGTAAACGAAGTCGACGAAACGCTCGACCAGCGGCCCGCCCGGCTCGACCTGCACCCGTAGCGGCAAGGCATGGCCGACAAAGGGCTCGCCGGTCGTGTACACACGGTCGAGCAGTTCGAAGAAGCCCTGCCCGGCCACTTCCGGCAGCGCCTCGCGCGCCGACTTGCCGACGATCTGGCGGTGGCCGATCAGCTGCATGTAGGAGTGGTTGGTCAGCTCGAACACGTGCTCGGGTCCGCGCAGCACGGCCATGATGCCGGGCGCCTGTTCGAACAGCGCGCGGAAGCGCTCGTTCTCTTCCTCGCGGTAGCGTTCGGCCAGCACCTGGTCGGTGACCTCCACGCAGGCGCAGTGCATGCCCTGGATGACGCCATGCTCGTCGCGCACCGGCGAATACGAGAAGGTGAACCAGGTCGGCTCGTCGTAGCCGTGGCGGTTCATCACCAGCAGCAGACGGTCGGCATAGGTAGCTTCGCCGTTCAGCGCGCGGTCGATCAGCGGGCTGATATCGCTCCAGATCTCGGACCAGATGTCGTAGAAGCGCCGCCCCATCGCACGCGGATGCTTGTCGCCGAGGATCTCGCGGTAGGGATCGTTGTACAGGAAGCCCAGGTCCTTGCCCCAGGCGACGAACATCGGGAACTTCGAGTTGAGCATCAAGCCGACCACCGTGCGCAGCGCCTGCGGCCAGGTGCGCGGATGCCCGAGCGGCGACGCGCTCCAGTCCTGGGTACGCATCATCGCCCCGGCTTCGCCGCCGCCGCTCAGGAACATGAGCGAACCGGCGAGGCTGTCGGCATCGTGCGTGGGGCCTTCAGGGCGTGGAGCGTGTTGTTGCATGGTGAGGTCTGGTAGGGCAAGGCCTCAAGTTTGCCATATCTTCAAGAGGTGGGCCGCACAGGCTTGGTCTGTGCATCGGGCCGGTGGCGTCAGGGTGCCGGAAGACTGGAGCGGGTGAAGGGAATCGAACCCTCGTATGAAGCTTGGGAAGCTGCCGTTCTACCATTGAACTACACCCGCGTTGCCAACATTCTACGCGGCTTCTGGCCCCTTTGACAAATCCCGAAGTCTGCTTCGTGAGCCAGCCTAACATGGTCGAGGCAGGCGCTTGCACGCCCGGTAGACGTTTTCCGCATGAGCTTGCATTTTTATATTCGTTGGAATCCGCAAACCGGCCCGATATATTGGGGGCGCGGCGCGCATACCCGTGGCGCCGGCACCCATTTCACCCGAGGAACAACTGATGGCACACTTCGACATCGGCGCGATCGTGCGCGACCTGCATGACGCCCGCCAGCAATGGCGCCAGGCCCACCGTCCCGCCGGCGAGGTGCGCGGCATCGAATTTCCGTCGCGCGACGCGCTGGCGGAGATCGTCGCCCAGCTCAAGGGCGTGCTGTTCCCGATGCGGCTGGGGCCGCCGGGCCTGCGCCGCGAAAGCGAAGACATCCACGTCGCCCACGCCCTCGACTCGGCCTTGCACGCGCTGCTGCGCCAGGTCCAGATCGAGCTGCACTACAGCGCCGCCCTGCAGCAGCGCACCGACAGCGACACCGCCAGCCGCGCGCTCGAAATCACCCAGGCCTTCGGCGCCGCGCTGCCGGAGGTGCGGATGCAGGTCGACAGCGACGTGCTGGCCGCCTACCAGGGCGACCCGGCCGCGCGCAGCGTCGACGAAGTGCTGCTGTGCTACCCCGGCGTGCTGGCAATGATCCATTACCGCCTCGCGCACCGCCTCTACGAACTGGGCCTGCCGCTGCTGGCGCGCATCATCTCTGAACTGGCGCACGCCGCCACCGGCATCGACATCCACCCTGGCGCAAAGATCGGCACCGGCTTCTTCATCGACCACGGCACCGGCGTAGTAATCGGCGAAACCGCGGTGATCGGCCAGCGCGTGCGCCTGTACCAGGCCGTCACGCTGGGCGCCAAGCGCTTCCCGACGAATGCCGACGGCAGCCTGCAGAAAGGCCTGCCGCGCCACCCGATCCTCGAAGACGACGTCGTCATCTATGCCGGCGCCACCGTGCTGGGCCGCATCACGATCGGCAAGGGGGCCGTCATCGGCGGCAACGTCTGGCTGACCCACGACGTGCCGCCGGGCGCGCGCGTGGCCCAGGCGGCCTCGCGCGAGGAAGTGTTCGAGAGCTTCGGGTCGTCCGACGCGCCGTCATGATTTATTTGGGGTTTTCCACCGTGTAGCCTTTGGCCTGCAGCGCGGCCAGGTAGCTCTTCGGCCCCAGGATGTCGCTCATCGTCAGCATGGCGACGGTGGACGTGTTGTTGGCCAGCGATTTCTCGACCGCCTTCAGCCAGGACGCCAGCCGCCGTTCGCGCATGTTCTGGAAGGCCGGGTGCTTCTGGGCTGCGGGGCTGTTGAACACGGCCTCGTTGCAGGCATCCTCGCGCTCGGCATATTCCAGCTTGCTGATTTCGGCAATGTTGCCATTGGCCCAGGCATTGGCGCGCAGGCGCGCCGCGTCGATGTCGTCTTCGAGGCGGTCCAGGGTCTTGGTGAAGCAGCTCATGTCTTCCATCTGCGAGTTCTTCAGATCCTTGATCAGGCGGGCCGGATCCTCCAGCTCGACCGAGTAATCCGTGTAGGTCAGTTTGACGTTGCGCTTCTTGGCGATGGACGCGATCTGCTGGCGCACCTCGATGCCGCCGCTCAAGCCGCTCTTCTTCAGCCCGGCCTGCATCAGCGTCTGGGCGGCGAAGAAGGGCCGGTAGCTTTCGACGCTGTCGTTGTCGCTGAGGTACTTGTCCTTCAGCACGCTCCAGCGGGCGTAGACATCGGCCGGGAGTACGTCGCGCAACTTGGCGCCCTCAGGGTTCTTCATCATGCCGAATACCGACGGCAGCGCGGTCAGCGCTTTCAAGCCACCCCATACGCCGACTTTGATGCCGGCCCCGGGCGCCCCCAGCACTTCCTGCGACTGGCCGATCAGGCGGTCGACGCGGGCGTCATCCCATTCCATTTTCGGCGGTAGCGGGGCGTACATGCCGACCACCCACATCACGTGGCCATCCTTGCTGACCTTCCACAGCCCGGGGCCGGGGCGCTTGCCTTCGACCAGGACCAGGGACGGGGGCGCCTGATCGGCCGGCTGCGCGTTTTCCTGCGCAGTTGCCGGCTCGGCGGGAACGGGTGGCGGATCGGTCTGCGCCAGCGCCGCGGCGCTCAGCAAACCCAGGGACAAAACACAGGCAACGCGTGCAGCAAGCATCGAGGACCCCTTGTATTGTTGTGTTGCCAAAGATTACCTAAATGGCATTGCAAGGGGAACGCGCGCAACAGGATGTTACAAGCTGTGTATGTCTAAGAATCCAAAGAGGATGCCGGCGGCTCTTCCGGCTGGCGGTTCAGCAGATCGTGCGCCAGCTTCAGGCTCTCGACCATGGTCCGGAAAGCCTCGCGCTTGGCCTCCTCGCTGGGCACCCGCAGCACGTAGGAGGGGTGGTAGGTCGTGACCACCCAGCGTCCTTCGTGGAAGACGGGATGGCCGATCGAATTCTTCAGCGTCACGTTCGCGGTACGCATCACCGACTTCAGCGCGGTCGCGCCCAGCGCCACGATGACGTCCGGCTGCACGTGGGCCAGCTCCTTCTCGAGCCAGTAGTGGCAGGCCTCGATCTCCTTCTGCGCCGGCGTCTTGTGGATGCGGCGCTTGCCCTTCGGCTCCCACTTGAAATGCTTGACGGCGTTGGTCACGTAGATGCTGTCGCGGTCGACGCCGGCCTTCTCGCACACCTGGTCCAGCAGCTTGCCGGCCGGTCCCACGAAAGGCTGGCCGGCCAGGTCTTCCTGGTCGCCCGGCTGCTCGCCGACGAACATGATGCGCGCCTTCTTCGGCCCTTCGCCGGGCACGCCCTGGGTGGCGAACTGCCACAGCTCGCAGCGCCGGCATTCGTCGAGTTTCGAGGGTTGCTGGCGTTCAGGCTGCGCGTCTTCGGGAGCGATGGGGATGGTCGTGCCCTTGCGCTGGCCGACGGCTTCGTACTGCCCCACTTTGCGGGCGCCGCGCGCCGCTTCGGAAATCATGTGCGTCACGATTTTACCTTCTGGCAAATTTTTCCAGCGATGCGAAGGAATATGCTGCTGCATCACCGACTGGTTCAAGCGCGCCGGGTTGAACACGCTGCGGTAATAGGTCAGCCATAGCGCTTCGCCGGTGTCTTCGAGGTCTTCCGAATTCTTCACCAGCGGGCCGGTGTTGTGCAGGGTCTGGCCATCCCACAGCACGCTGGCCTCGGGCGTGGCGATCATCCAGCTGACCTTGCCCATGCGCGAGACGAAGTGCTCGGCCACCTGCGGCAACACGTCGTGCTGGGGCTCGTACCAGGCGACGAAGCGCGGCGGCCCTGCCTCAAGCGGACGCTCGCGGAACCGGATGTAGGCATGCATGTCGTGCTCCTCGCGGCGCACTGCCTTTACCATCGCATGCAGGCGCGCGCCGTCTTCGTCGGCCGGCGACTGCACGTCGTGCTGGCCCTGCTGCCAGCGCCAGATCACGCGATACAGGAAGGCCCAGCGGTCCGGCACGCGGCAGCAGGCGGCACTTTGCAGCATGTCCATCAGCGAGCGCGGAATGCTGGGTGGTGCGTGGCGCGGCTTGTCCGATGCGGCAGGTGGCATCTCAACCGGATTATGCGTCTGCCCGGCAGCAGGCGGTGCAGCCGAGAACAGATCACCGCCGGCGCTGGGCGTGCTCCAGGTGACCAGCGCCGGCGGCACGTCGTGCACCAGCAGCTCGCGCGCCGCCTCGCGCCATTCGGCGAAGGTCTCGACCAGCAGCGGCTGGCCCGCGCGCTGTAGGTCGATCGCACTCATGCGGCCTGCAACTCCGGCCACAGATTCATCTGCTGCGGCGCATCGGCCATGTTCCGCCGCAGCAGGTCGGAGGACACGGCGCCTTGCGCCGGCTTGTAGTCGGCGGTGACCACGAAAGGCGCCAGCTTTTTCAGGCTGCAGCGCAGGCGCGACAGGTCTTCCCAGCGGATGCGGCGCAGCCGGCGCAGGTCGATGATGCGCTTGGCCGAACGCAGGCCGATGCCCGGCACGCGCGCGATCATGGATTCGTCGGCGCGGTTCAGATCGAGCGGGAAGTGCTCGCGGTTACTCAGCGCCCAGGCCAGCTTGGGGTCGATGTCGAGCGCCAGGTTGCCGGCCTGCGGCATCAGTTCGCCGGCCGTGAAGCCGTAGCCGCGCAGCAGGAAATCGGCCTGGTACAGGCGGTGCTCGCGCAGCAGCGGCGGCGGTGCGGACGGCACGCTCGATGGACTCTGCGGAATCGGGCTGAAGGCCGAGTAGTACACCCGCTTCAGCTTGTACGATCCATACAGGGTCTGGGCCGTATTCAGGATGGTCTGGTCGTCACTGGCGTCGGCGCCGACGATCATCTGGGTGCTTTGCCCGGCCGGCGCGAACGCGGGCGCCTTCGGGTGATCGTCCTTTTCGTCGAGCTTGGTGCGGATCGAGCCCATCGCCAGCTTGATCGTGTAGACGTTCTTTTCGGGCGCCAGGCGCGTCACGCTGTCCTGGGTCGGCAGCTCGATGTTCACGGACAGGCGGTCGGCGTACTTGCCGGCCAGCTCGATCAGGCGCGGATCGGCATCGGGAATCGTCTTGAGGTGGATGTAGCCGCGGAACTTGTGTTCTTCACGCAGGCGACGCGCGACCTCGACCAGCTGCTCCATCGTGTAGTCGCTGGACTGGATGATGCCCGAGCTGAGGAACAGCCCGTCGATGTAATTGCGGAGGTAAAAATCCTGCGTCAGCTTGACCACTTCGTCGACCGAGAAGCGGGCCCGCGGCACGTTCGAGCTGCGGCGGTTGACGCAGTACTGGCAGTCATAAACGCAGAAATTGGTCAGCAGGATTTTCAGCAGCGATACGCAGCGCCCGTCCGGCGTGTAGCTGTGGCAGATGCCCATGCCATTGGTGGCGCCCAGGCCATCCTTGTCGACCGAATCCCGCTTGGGCGCCCCGCTGCTGGCGCAGGAGGCGTCGTATTTGGCGGCATCGGCCAGGATCTCGAGCTTGTCTTTGAGTTCCATTATGCAGTAAATACTGTATGGATGCACAGTATACCGTAGTTCCGATCGTTTCGGCGGTGCGGCGACACACTTTGCAACTTCCTTACGCTATGATGTTGCAATTATGTCCGTTCAATACCGCAACAACGTTCACATCGCCGGCACGGGTCACGCAACGATGGTATTCGCCCATGGCCTCGGCTGCGACCAGAGCATGTGGCGCCTGCTGGCCCCAGCCTACCAGGACCATTTCCGCACCATCCTGTACGACCTGACCGGCAGCGGCGGCTCCGACCGCAGCGCCTACGACCGCACCCGGCACGGCAGCCTGCACGGCCATGCCGACGATCTGCTGGAAATCCTGGAAGCCTGCTCGGCCGGGCCGGTGGTCTTCGTCGGCCATTCGGTCAGCGCCACGATCGGCCTGCTGGCGGCGAACAAGGCGCCGCAGCGCTTCGCCGCGCAAGTGATGGTGGGGCCCTCGCCCTGCTACCTGAACGACGGCGATTACGTGGGCGGGTTCAACCGCGCCGACATGGAAACGATGCTGTCGTCGATGGACGACGACTTCCCGAGCTGGTCGCGGCGCATGGCGCCGATGCTGATGGGCGCGTCACACCCCGAGCTGGGCCAGGAACTGGTGGCCAGCTTCATGCGCAACGACCAGGGCACTGCGCGCCATTTCGCGCGCGTGACCTTCCTGTCCGACCACCGCGCCGACCTGGCGCGCTCGCAGGTGCCAGCCCTGCTCCTGCAATGCAGCGAGGACCCGGTGGTCCCGCCCGCCGTCGGCGACTACATGCTGCGCCGAATGCCGAACAGCAGCCTGCGTACGGTCGACGAAAACGGCCACTGCCCGCACATCAGCGCCGCGACCGCCAGCGTGCGGGCGATCGACGCTTTTCTAGATCGGACGCTGGGCTGATTTTGACCTGCATCAAAGCGCCGATTTGATCTGGCGCGAGAAGATGGACTCTGAATAGAAAGCCATTTCAGGGAGATCATCTTGAGCGCGACCATGAAAGCAGCCGTCGTACGCGAATTCGGCAAACCGCTGAGCATCGAACAGCTTCCGATTCCCGACCTTCCTCCCGGCCAGGTTCTGGTGAAGATTGTCGCCACCGGGGTCTGCCATACCGACCTGCATGCGGCCAATGGCGACTGGCCAGTCAAACCCCAACTGCCCTTCATCCCCGGCCACGAGGGTGTGGGCTATGTTGCCAAGGTGGGCGCGGGCGTAACCATGCTCAAGGAAGGCGACCGCGTCGGGGTGCCCTGGCTGCACACCGCCTGCGGCCACTGCGAACACTGCATCACCGGCTGGGAGACCCTGTGCGGCGCCCAGCAGATGACCGGCTACACGGTCAACGGCAGCTTCGCCGAATACGTGCTGGCCGATCCCGCCTATGTCGGACGCCTGCCCGACCAGCTCGAATTCGCCGCCGCCGCGCCCGTGCTGTGCGCCGGCGTCACCGTCTACAAGGGCCTGAAGGTGCTCGACTGCAAACCCGGCGACTGGGTCGCCATCTCCGGCATCGGCGGCCTGGGCCACATGGCGGTACAGTACGCGAAGGCGATGGGTTTTCACGTCATTGCCGTCGACGTCGCCGACCAGAAACTGGCGCTGGCGGCCTCGCTGGGCGCCGACATGACCATCAATGCCGCCAAAGAAGACCCGGCGAAGGCTGTGCAAGCGGCGGTCCAGGGTGCCCACGGCGTGCTGGTCACGGCGGTTTCGCGTCCGGCCTTCGCGCAGGCGGTGGACATGCTGCACAAGCGCGGCACCATGTCCCTGGTCGGCCTGCCGCCGGGCAGCTTCGAGCTGCCGATCTTCGACGTGGTCCTGAACGCCAAGACGGTCAGGGGCTCGATCGTCGGCACCCGCAAGGACCTGGAGGAAGCGCTGATGTTCGCCGGCGAGGGCAAGGTCCACGCGCACTACTCGACCGACCGCCTGGAAAACATCAACGCCATCTTCGCAAAAATGCAGGAAGGCGGGATCGACGGTCGGATCGTCCTGGCGATGTGACTCAGCGCACCGGCTTGCCGTCCGCGTCCAGCACCGTCACCTCGCCCCAGCCCAGCTTGCGGATGCCCGGCTCCACCTTGCGCAGGTCGCCGATCACCAGCCACACGACCTCGTCCGGGCGCACGTAGCGGCTGGCGGCGCTGGCCAGTTGCTTGTCGCCGAGGGCGCGCATGCTGCCGGCGTAAAGGCTCCAGTAGTCGTCCGGCAGGCCCAGGTTGATGCTGGTGATGGCCGCGCCTTCCAGCGCGTCCAGCGTGGCGAAGCGGCCCGGCAGGCGCGAGGTCACGTTGCGCATCACGCTGTCGAATTCCTCGCCCACGATCGGACGCTGGCCGGCGATGTCGCGGATTTCCTTCGCCACTTCCTGCATCGCTTCGACCGTCTTGTCGGTCTGCACCGGCGCCAGCGTCATGAAGCTGCGCTGGCCGCGCACGTCGCTCAGGCGCGCGCTGGTGCCGTAGCTCCAGTGCTTGTCGAGGCGCAGGTTGCGGTTCAGGCGCGAGGTCGCCATGCCGCCGAAGTCGTGCATCACCGCCTGGATCGCCAGCTCGTCCGGCTGGCCGGACGGCAGCGACAGGTGCGCGGCAACGATGGTCGACTGCGGCGCGTCCGGCTTGTCGATCAGGTAGACCCGCTTGGGCTGAGCGTTCGGGATGCCGGCGACGGTCTTTGCCGGTGCGGCGCCGCTGGCCTGCCATTTGCCGAAGCTGGATTCCAGCGCCGGCAGCAACTTCTCGAGCGTGGTGTCGCCGGCCACGACCAGGGTCGCGCTGCCCGGACGGAACCAGGCATCGTGCCAGCGCGCGATGTCGTCGCGGGCGATGGTCTGGGTGCTGGCCTCGGTGCCGGACGCCGGCTTGCCGTAGGGGTGGCCGGGGCCGTACAGCAGGCCCGGCACGACGCGCTGGGCCAGCGAATTCGGCTGCGCCTTTTCCTGCCCGACCTGGGCCAGGCGGCGCTGCTTGGCCAGCTCGACCTGGTCCTGCGGGAAGCTCGGGTTCAGGGTGGCGTCGGCCAGCAGTGCCAGCGAAGGCACCAGCTTGGCGCTGGTCGCCTGCAGGCGCACGATCGACTGGTCCTGGGAGGTGCCGGTGCTCAGGTTGGCGCCCAGCGATTCCAGCGCATCGGACAGCTGGAAGGCGTTGCGCGTCCTGGTGCCCTTGTCGATCAGGCCCAGGCTCAGCGAGGCCAGGCCTTCCTTCCCAGCCGGGTCCGAGGCGGCGCCGGCGTCCAGCACCAGCGCGGCGTTGACGATCGGCGCGCCGTGGCGCTCCAGCAGCACGACCTTCAGGCCGTTCTTCAGCTGCGCGCGCTGCATGGCCGGGAAGCTGACGTCGGGCGCCTGGCCCAGTGCCGGCAATTGCTTGCGGTCGAGGTTCGACTTGACGCCGGCCAGCTTGGCGAACGGCTTCACGGTCATCGTGTAGTGATGGGCGCGCAGCCAGCGGTTACCGGCGGCCTTCACTTCGGCCGGCGTGGTGTTGGCCATCTGCTCCAGGCGGGTGAGATACGCGTCCGGGCTGCCGCCGTAGGTCATGCTCTCGGCCAGCACGTCGGCGCGGCCGCCGAAGCCGCCCAGGCGCTCGATGCCGCGCGAGAATTCGGCCAGCTCGCGGGTTTTTACGCGCGCCAGTTCTTCGCTTGTGGGGCCCTTCTCCAGCAGCTCGGCCACGATGCGGTCGATTTCGCGTTCCGCCTCAAGCTGGTCGGCGCCCTTCTTCAGCGTGACCGTGATGCCGAAGCTGCCGCCCAGCTCACTGTCCTGCATGCCGGCCGAGACGCTGGTGGCGATGCCCTTCTCGTACACCAGACGCTTGTCCAGGCGCGCGCTCTTCGAGCCGGCCAGCACGTCGGCCAGCAGCTGCAGGCGCGCCACGTCGGCGTCTTTCCACGCGGCCGCATGCCAGCGGCGGTACACGCGCACCTGCGGCACCTGGTCTTCCATCTCGTCGCGGATGTCGCGGTCCAGCACCGGGATCCAGGTTTCAAGACGCGGCAGCGGCGGTCCCGGCGGCAGCGCGCCGAAGTACTTGTTCACCAGTTCGAGCGCGCGCTCCGGGGTAATATCGCCGGCCAGCGACAGCACCGCGTTGTTCGGGCCGTAGTAGGTGCGGTACCACTCGCGGATGTCTTCCAGCGAAGCGGCGTTCAGGTCGTCCATGCTGCCGATCGTGGTCCACGAATACGGGTGCGAGTACGGGTACATCTTGGCCGCGAATTCATAGCGCACCTTGCCGTAGGGCTGGTTGTCGCCCTGGCGCTTCTCGTTCTGCACCACGCCGCGCTCGCGCTCGAGCATGGCCTGCGAGATGTAATTGCCGAGGAAGCCCATGCGGTCCGATTCCAGGAACAGCGTGCGTTCCAGCGCCGAGGTCGGGACGTCCTCGAAGAAGTTGGTGCGGTCGGTGTTGGTGGTGCCGTTGCGGTTGTTGGCGCCGAGGTCGTCCATCGCCTCGCGGAAGCCGTGCGGGTAGTTCTCCGAACCGTTGAAGAAGAAGTGCTCGAACAGATGCGCGAAGCCGGTCTTGCCGCGCTTCTCGTTGCGCGAACCGACGTGGTACCAGACGTTCACGCCGACCACCGGCACGCTGTGGTCCTCGTGCACCAGCAGGGTCAGGCCGTTGGGCAGCACGAATTTTTTATAGGCGATGGAATACGCCTTGCGGTCGAAGCTGGCGGCCGGCGCGGCCTTGGATGCGGTTGCGTTGGCGGCCACGGACGGCGCAGCCGCGGCTGCGGCCAGGCCGAGCGCGAGCACGATCTGCTTGAGTTTCATGGGTCTCTCTTTGGTTCTGGTGTTGTTATGCCGCGCCCAGGTAGCCTTGGGCTTGCGCGAGCAGGTGGGGTTCCATGCGTGCGGCGATGCGCTGAATATAGCTGGTGGCGGGGATCACGCCGGCCGCGCCGGCGCGGTGCAGCCAGGCATAGGCTTCGACCAGGTCTTTCGATACGCCCTGGCCGCTGGCGTACATGACCCCGAGGTTGAACTGGGCGCGGGCATGGCCCTGGCGTGCCGCGCACAGGTACCAGAAGTGCGCCGCCTCGTAATCGCGTTCGACGCCGTGGCCGCTGTCGTAGCGCAGGCCGAGCGCGAACTGGGCCAGCGCATGGCCCTGGTCGGCGGCCTTGCGGTACCACTCGTAAGCCTGGCGCGGGTCGATGGTCCCGGTATCGTCGCGGTCCAGCAGCTGGCCCAGCATGTACTGGGCCGGCGCGTAGTCCTGGTCGGCCGCCTTGCGGTACCAGTGCATCGCCTCGTCTTCCAGGCGCATGGCCAGGTCGAACTGGGCGCGCAGGTGGCCCTGCTCGGCGGCCTTGCGGAACCATGCCAGCGCTTGCGCCTGGTCTTGCGGCACACCGTGGCCGGCGTCGAGCAGCTGGCCGAGGTGGTATTGGGCGCCGGCCGAACCCTGCTCCGCCGCCTTGCGGTACCAGTCGGCGGCGATGCCGTAATCCTGTTCGACGCCCTGCCCGTGCTCGTAGCGGAGGCCGAGGTTGTCCTGCGCGCCCGCGTGGCCCTGTTCGGCCGCCTTGCGGAACCAGTGCAGCGCCAGGTCGGGGTCGCGCGCGACGCCATGGCCGCTGTCGTGGATCAGCGCCAGGTTGAACTGCGAACTGGCGTGCCCCTGTTCGCCGGCGCGGCCGTACCACAGGATCGCCTTCTCGCTGTCCTGCGGCAGATCCTGCCCTTTGTCGTAGCGCAGGCCGAGGTTGAACTGGGCCGGCGCATAACCCTGCTCGGCCGCCTTGCGGAACCAGTGGATGGCCTGCTGCACATCGCGATCGATGCCCTGCCCGCTGTCATAGCGCAGCGCCAGCGCGAACTGCGAGCGCGCGTAATTCTGCTCGGCGGCGCGGCGGTACCATTCGATGGCGCGCTCGACGTCCTGGGCCACGCCCTTGCCGCCTTCGTACATCATGCCGAGATTATGCTGGGCGCCGGGGTCGCCCTGGCTGGCCGCCTTGCCGAACCAGTGCATGGCCTGCTGCACATCGGCCGGGATGCCCTGGCCCTTGGCGTACAGCCAGCCCAGGTTGTACTGGGCCGCCGCATACCCCTGCTCGGCCGCCTGCGTGTACCAGTAGACGGCCTGCCCCAGGTCCTGCGGCACGCCCTGGCCCTTCTGGTACATCACGCCGAGGTTGTACTGGGCCTGTTCGAGGCCGGCGCTGGCCGCCATCCGGTACCAGGCCACGGCCAGCTCGTCGTTCTTCGGCACGCCCTGGCCGTTCACGTACATGAAGCCCAGGCTGTGCTGGGCGCTGGCGACGCCGCGCTCGGCCAGCGCTTTTACGCGCAGGAATTCGGCAGTATGAAGCGCGGCGGTATCGGGCATGGCGCGAACCGGTGTTTATGCCTGGAACGCCAGCACGTTGGCCGCGCCGGTCGGCAGGCCCTGCGAACGCAGCACGTCCATGAAGCGCGGCAGCGCCATCGGACGATGGTACAGGTAGCCCTGCATCGTCATGCAGCCGTTGGCGCGCAGGTAGCGTGCCTGCGACTCGGTCTCGACGCCTTCCGCGATCAGGTTCAGGCCCAGGCCGCGCGCGATCGAGATGATCGCCAGCACCACCGGATAGTGGCCATACTCGTCGTGGATCTCCTTGACGAAGGACTGGTCGATCTTGATCGTGTGGACCGGGAAGCGGTGCAGGTAGGCGAGCGAGGAATAGCCGGTGCCGAAGTCGTCGATCGCCACCGACACCCCGAGCTGGCCCAGCTTGTTCAGCTGCTCGATCGCATGCTGCGGATTGCGGATGCAGATGTTCTCGGTGATCTCGACTTCGATCTGGCTCGGCGCGATCCCGTAGCGCACCAGGGCGCCGCGCATCTTCTCGAAGAAGTCGCCGCGGTCCAGGTATTGCGGCGACAGGTTCAGCGACAGCCTTACCTGGTTGGCGCAGATGTTCTTCCACTGCAGCATGTCGCGGCACAGCGCGCCGATCATCCAGTCCGAGATCGGCAGCATCAGGCCGTTCTCTTCGGCGAACGGCAGGAACTCGCCCGGCGAGACGATGCCGCGGGTCGGGTGGTTCCAGCGCATCAGCGCTTCGGCGCCGACGATGCGGCCGCTGGCGGCGTCGATCTGCGGCTGGTAGTACATCTCCAGCTCGTCGTTTTCCAGTGCGCGGCGCAGGCTCTGGCCCAGCGCGATCTTCTGGTGCGACACGTCCTGCATCGAAGCGTCGTAGAAGGCGTGGCCGTTCTTGCCCTGGCCCTTGACCTGGTACATGGCGATGTCGGCGTGGCGCAGCAGCTCATCGATCGATTCGCCGTGGCCCGGGTAGATCGCGATGCCGATCGAGGCCGAGATGTGGACCTGGTGGCCGTCCAGGTCGAACGGCTGTTGCAGGCACTCGAGGAATTTGTCGGCCACGTGGCTGGCGTCCTCGCGGTCGCGCAGCTCGGGCAGCACGATGGTGAATTCGTCGCCGCCCTGGCGCGCCAGGGTGTCGCCCTTGCGCAGGCATTCCTTCAGGCGCACCGAGACCTGCTGCAGCAGCTCGTCGCCCTTGACGTGGCCGAGGGTGTCGTTGACCAGCTTGAAGCGGTCCAGGTCGATGAACATCACCGCGAGCTCGGTCTGCTTGCGCTTGGCCTGGATCACCGCCAGGCCGAGGCGGTCCTTGAACAGGATGCGGTTCGGCAGGTCGGTCAGGATGTCATGGTAGGCCTGGTAGGAGATGACCTCTTCCGCGCGCTTGCGGTCGGTGATGTCGCGCGCCACGCCGTAGGTGCCGAAGAACTCCAGCTTGCGCACCTCCTGGTCGGGCACGTGCATGCCGATCGCGTTCAGCGAGATCGTCATCAGGGTGTTGTTGAAGGTGCGTTCCTGGTTCGAGCCGGTGTGGCACTTCAGGCGCAGTTCGACGTTGCGCGAAGCGCGTTCGTCGACGCGGCGCTCGTTGAAGGAATAGCGCGCGCGCTCCAGGTCTTCCTCGTGCACCAGCACCGAGTAATGCTGGCCGATCAGCTCTTCGCGGCGGTAGCCGAGCAGCTGGTAGGCGCGGTCGTTCACGAAGGTAAATTTGCCTTCGTGGTTCAGGGTGTAGATGATGTCCGGCGAAGAGTCCACCAGGTAGCGGTACATCTTCTCCGAGTTTTCCAGCTGGTTGGCGATGCGGCGGTTGGCTTCCTCGAGGCGGCGCGCCTTGAGCGCATTGCCGACGGTCTTGAGCAGCTCTTCGCGGCTGTAGGGCTTGCGCAGGTAGTCATAGGCACCGCGCTTGAGGGCGCCGATCGCGGCGTCGATCCCCACCTCGCCGCTCATCACGATGACGTCGGCGTCGATCCCCTTCTGGTTGATGAAGTCCATGATCTCGTGGCCGCCGATGTCGGGCAGGCGCAGGTCGAGCAGGACCATGTCGAAACGCAGCTTCGACAGGTGGTTCAGGGCCTCGGTGCCGGTCGAGGCGGTGATGAGCTGGTAGCCGCGGCCCTGCAGCAGTTCGTACAGCGAGGACAGAAGACGGGGTTCGTCGTCGACCAGCAGCAACCTCGGCTGCTCCAGTGCGGAAGTCAGCGAGGCAGGCGAAGCTGGCGGGGCGCTGGCGGAGAATGGATTCATTGTTACCTTATACGGATCCAAGCGCGCGCACCGGCAGTCCCGCCGGGGCGCTGGCGCCGGCATGCGCCGGCAGCAGGATTTCAAAACTGGTGCCGGTCGTGCCGCTGCGGCAGGCGATATGCCCGTTCAGCTTCTTGACCAGGCTGTGCACGATCGACAGGCCAAGCCCATGGTGCGGGCCTTCCTTCGTGCTCTTCACGGCAGAAAACAGGTTGGCCAGCACCTCGCGCGACAGGCCGGGGCCGGTGTCGGAGACGACCAGCTCCAGGTACAGCCTGCGCTCGCGGTTGGCATGGCCGCGGTTGGCGATCTCGATGCGCCCGCCGGTGGCGGACAGCGCCTCGATCGCGTTCTTGACCAGGTTGACCAGGATTTGCTTGAGGATGTCCGGGTCGCCTTCGATGCGGCCGGCTTCCGGAGACATGCTGACCACGATCTCGACGTTGGCCGGCACGAAGTCGGTGGCACGGAACAGGCGCAGCACGTCTTCGACCACCTTGCCGACGTCGGCGCTGACACCGCTGTCGAGCAGCGCCTGGGTCGCGGGCTGCACTTCGGTCAGGCTGTTGACCAGCTGGCCGACGCGGTCGATCTCTTCGTTCAGGATCGACAGCTCGCCGGACACCGGCTCCTGGCGTTCCAGTTTGCTGTCCAGGACCGACAGATAATTCTTGATGATCGACAGCGGGTTGTTCACCTCGTGCACCACGCGGCGCGACGCCTCGCGGTATTCCTCGGCCACATGGGCCAGCTGGCGGCGCGCCTGGCCGCGCTCGAGCATCGCGTTTTCCAGCGCGCTCGCGGCCTGGGCGCCGAAGGCCTGCATGAAGCGCTCGCGCTTCTGGCAGGCCGGCACCTGCCAGCCGGCGATACCGCCGATCAGCACGCCGATGCAGCGCGCCCCGCTCACCAGCGGCACGCAGACCAGCGATTCGGTGCCCAGCATGCGCAGCAGCTGCTCTTCCGACAGGCCGAGCGGCGCGCCCTCGCGGCGGATAAACGAGATCCGCCGTTCCAAAGTGGCCTTTGCAACGGCTCCGCCCTTCGATAGCGGGATCGCGAATTCGGCGATGCGCTGCTGGTTTGCGGTCGGCGCGCCCACCAGCGCGTGGCCGGTCGGATTCTCCAGCAGCACGGCGACGTTCTCGAAGTCGAACAGCACGCGCGCCGAGCGCGCCATCGCTTCGAGCAGCCCGCTTTCGCCCTGCTGGCGCGCGAAGCTCTGGCCGATCTCGGAGACCAGCACCAGGTTGCGCATTTCTTCGGTCAGGCGCTGCTGCACCGGATCGACGGGCGGCGGCGGCGCGAAGGCCGGCTGCGCCGGGATGTCGTCGGCGCCGGCCAGGTCGATGCCGAGGTGGACCGCGGCACGCTCGACCTGGCGCGCGGCCTGCTCCAGCAGCGCGTCGGCGGCTTCCGGTTCGAGGTCGCACAGTTTGGCCGCCTCGATCACCAGCGCCGGGTCCTCGGCATGGCCGGACAGCAGGTGCGCGGCGCGCACGATGCGGATCAGGGGATGGGCGCCCTCCAGGCGCTCGCCCGGCTCGTGGTGGTAGAGCACGGAATCGGCCAGGAAGGAATCGAGCTGCCAGCGCTCGATCAGCCAGGCGCCGGCTTCGGCGTGGGTGATCTGCAGGGTGCGCTGCTCGACCGCGCACAGGGCTTCGTCGTCGCGCGCGGTGAAGTTGAAACCGTATTCCTTCGGTGCGGTGGCCAGCAGGGCCAGGCGGCCGACGTTGTGCAGCAGGCCGGCCAGATAGGCTTCCTCGGGCTGCGAATAATTCAGGTGACGCGCCAGATCGCGCGCCAGCACGGCGGCGGTGAGCGAATTCTTCCAGAAGGCGCGCAGATCGGTCGCGCTCGAATTCGGGAAACTATTAAACGTCTGGAACACCGAATCGCTGATCACCAGGGTCTTGATCATGTCGGTGCCCAGCGCCACCATGGCCTGCTCGAGGTTGGCCTGGCGACCGCTGCGGTGGTAGGCCGAGCTGTTGGCGACGGTCAGGATTTTGCCTGTCATGCCCGCATCCTTGGCCACCAGCGCAGCCAGCTCGGGCATGCCGAGGTCGTCCGCCTGCAGGTGGGCCAGCAGCTTGATGAGGATTTGCGGCATGGCAGGCAGCCGCGCGATCAGCAAGCGATTGCGGATATCCTGATCTGGTTGGTAGTTGGTCTCAAGCACGGCCGCCACTGCTGTTTTGGATAATTGTTGGCGGCTTTTCCCGGCTAAAGCTGCCACGATATTTATTCTAGTGGTACCCGGAACAGAGCTGGTTTTTGGCTCCAGTTCCGAACGTGAAAAACTTATCTTAGCATATATACATTTCTGACCGGGAACAACACTTTCCAGAAAAAGTGATGTGTTTTAGAGTCAGAACTCAGTCTGGCGCCTTGATTTACCTCATATTTACGTAGGGGTGGGCACCACGTGCCCACGTAAGGTTGCGTAATGTCAGCGTTCGCGTGGGCACGGAGTGCCCACCCTACGCCTACGCCTACGCCAGCGCCTGCTTGCGCCGGTAATGACGCGACACCATCCAGCAGCCCAGCGAGGCCACCGCAAAGGCGGCCTGGCCCAGCGCCATCGCCAGCACCGAGTAATCCAGCGCCGGCACGATGATGCCGGCCACGATCGCGCCCATCAGCGTGGTGACAAACGACTGGCAGGACGCCACGGTGCCGCGGATGTGCGGGAACAGGTCGAGCGTCAGCAGCGTCGCGCTGGGGTTGATGATCGAGCTGCCGAAGTTATAGAAGAACATCGGCAGCACGGTCCACGGCAGCGCCGGCGGCAGGAAGCTGTGGTACAGCACACTGCCGGTGACGGCGGTCAGCATGAAGGCGTAGCCGATGCCGATCTGGCGCCCGTAATGCATCTTGCCGGCCAGGCGGTTGGCGGCCAGCGCGCCCAGGAAGATGCCGGCCACCGCCGGCACGAACAGCCAGGCGAACTGCGACGGTCCGAGGTGCAGGTGCACCGGCAGCAGCACCGGCGCGCCGGCGATGAACAGGAACATGCCACCGAAGTTGAAGGCCACCACCGCCGACTTCATCTGGAACAGCACCGAGCTGAAGATGTCCCAGTAGCTCTTCGCCAGGAAGCGCGGATTGAAGGGCTGGCGGCGCTCCTTCGGCATGGTTTCCGGCAGATGCTGCCAGCAGACCCACCACAGCACGAGGCTGAACAGCAGCAGGCCGAGGAAGATCGCGCGCCAGTTCAGCAGGGTCACGATCCAGCCGCCCAGCACCGGCGCGATGGCCGGCGCGATCGAGAAGATCATCGTCACCATCGACAGCAGGCGCGCGGCCGGCGCGTCCGAGTATAAATCGCGGATGATCGCCCGCCCCACCACCACCCCGGCCCCGGCCGATATCCCCTGCATGATGCGGAAAATCCACAGGTAATGCACCGAATGCGCGGAGGCGCAGCCGAGGGTGCCGACCGCGAACACGATCAATCCGACCAGCACCACGTTGCGGCGCCCGAAGGCGTCCGACAGCGCGCCGTGCCACAGCGACATCACGGCGAAGGACAGCATGTAGGCCGTCAGGGTCTGCTGCACTTCCAGCGGCGTCGCATGCAGGGTCTCCTGGATGCGCGGGAAAGCCGGCAGGTAGGCGTCGACCGAGAACGGTCCGAGCATCGACAGTGCCGCCAGCAGCGAGGCCAGGCCGCCAGCCGACAGCATGACGATCTTGTGCGGCTCCGGCAGCGGAACGGGGATGACGGGGTCTTTGGGTAGATTGTCTGGTTCGGGTTCGGGCAGCATGGATTACTCTGGTTGAGGCTTCGCCGCGTCCGGTTTCGCCGCGTCTCTGCGGTTGAAGCCGGCGACCATGTCGAAGCGGAACAGGCGGCATTCGAGCGCGCCGTTGAAGAATGGGGTCTTGCGCGATTCCTTCAGGCGCAGCAGCTTGGGCACCGACAGGTCCGCGGTAAACAGGTACACGGTCCAGCCGGCGAAGCGCTGCTTCAGCGTGCTGCTGAGCTGCTGGTAGAAGCCGGTCGCCATCTCGTCGGCCGGGATGGTCGAGTCGCCGCGCACGCCGATACGCTCGCCGTAGGGCGGATTGGTCAGCAGGATGCCCGGCTGGCTGGTCGGCGCCTGCACCTGCTGCGCCTCGATCTGCTTGAGCGGCACCTCGAACAGCACGCCGGCGATCTTCAGGTTATGGCGCGTCATCGCCACCATGTCGCCGGAGATGTCGGAACCGAAGATGGTCGGCTCGCTCGGCAGCGGATTCGGCTTGATGGCCGCTTTCATGTCCTGCCAGGCGGCGCGCTCGAAGTTGCGGAATTTTTCGAAGGCGAAGCGGCGGCGGGCGCCGGCCGGGATGCCCTGCACCATCTGGGCCGCTTCGATCAGGATCGTGCCCGAGCCGCACATCGGGTCGAACAGCGGCACGCCCGGCTTCCAGCCGGCCACGCGCAGCAGGCCGGCAGCCAGGTTCTCGCGCAGCGGTGCGTCGCCGGTTTCTTCGCGCCAGCCGCGCTTGAACAGGGCCTCGCCCGAAGTGTCGAGGTAGACCGTGAAGTTGCGCTGGTCGAGGAAGCCGAGGATGCGCATGTCCGGCTCGCGCGTGTCGACCGAGGGCCGCTTGCCGAACTGGTCGCGGAAGCGGTCGCAGACGGCGTCCTTGATTTTCAGGGTCGTGAATTCGAGGCTCTTCAGCGGCGACTTCACGGCCGTGATGTCGACGCGGATCGTGTGGTGGACGTCGAACCAGTCTTCCCAGGGCTGCTCGAGCACCAGGTCGTAGATGTCGTTCTCGTTGTTATACGTCTTGTTCGCCATGCGCATCAGCACGCGCGAAGCGATGCGCGAATGCAGGTTCATGCGGTAGGCGTCCTGCATCGTGCCCGAGGCGTGCACGCCGCCCGGGACTTGCTGGTGCACCTTCAGCGTGGGGCTGTTGGTCAGTTGTGCGATCTCGGCGAGTTCTTCGGCGAGTGCTTGTTCCATGCCGCGCGGGCATGGGCAAAAGTATGAGGCCATTCAGGGGTACCCTTTATCCGTAGTTAAAAAATCAATTCTTTTGTTGGCCCCAAAACGTCATTCCCGCGAAGGCGGGAATCCAAGTTGCAGACAGACCGCAAACCTTGGATTCCCGCCTGCGCGGGAATGACGATGATGGGGGTATTGCTTAGAACGGCTTCACGACCACCAGAATCACGATCGCGATCAGCAGCAAAACCGGTACTTCGTTGAACACGCGGAACCACTTGTGGCTGCGCGTGTTGGCGCCGCGTTCGAATTTTTTCAGCAGCGAGCCGCAGGCATGATGGTAGCCGATCACCAGGATCACGAGCGCCAGCTTTGCGTGCAGCCAGCCGCCCTTGATGCCGAAACCCAGCCAGAGCCAGATGCCCAGCAACAGTGCCGGAATCGCCAGCATCGAGGTGAAACGGTAGAGGCGGCGGCCCATGCCCAGCAGGCGTTCCAATGCGGCCGGATTGGTTTCCTGGGCCAGGTTCACGAAGATGCGCGGCAGGTAAAAGAGGCCGGCGAACCAGGAGGCGATGAAGACGATGTGGAAGGCTTTGATCCAGAGATACATTTAAATCCTTGTTGTTATCAGTGCTAGGTGCGAATCTCACCGTGGCCGAACACGATGTACTTCAGCGAAGTCAATCCTTCCAGCCCCACCGGTCCGCGCGCATGCAGCTTGTCGTTCGAGATCCCGATCTCCGCGCCCAGGCCATATTCGAAGCCGTCGGCGAAGCGCGTCGAAGCGTTCACCATCACCGAGGCCGAATCGACCTCGCGCAGGAAGCGCATCGCGTCCGTGTAGTCCTCGGTGACGATGGCTTCGGTGTGCTTCGACGAATAGCGGTTGATGTGCTCGATGGCCTCGTCGATGCCGGCGACGATCTTCACCGCCAGGATCGGCGCCAGGTATTCGGTCGACCAGTCTTCCTCGCTCGCCGGCGCCAGGTGCGGGTAGCCCTGCAGGATGGCCAGCGCTTCCGGATCGGCGCGCAGCTCGACTTCCTTGGTCGCGTACAGCGCGGCCAGCTGCGGCAGCACGGCCGGGGCGATGGCGCGCGCCACCAGCAGCGTCTCCATCGTGTTGCAGGTGCCGTAGCGGTGGGTCTTGGCGTTCATCGCGATCGGCAGCGCCTTGGCGATGTCGGCCTTGGCGTCGATGTAGACGTGGCAGATGCCGTCCAGGTGCTTGATCATCGGGACCGTCGCTTCCTCCATCAGGCGCGCGATCAGGCCCTTGCCGCCGCGCGGCACGATCACGTCCACGTATTCCGGCATCGTGATCAGGGCGCCGACGGCGGCGCGGTCGGTGGTCTCGACCACCTGCACGCCCTGCTCGGGCAGGGAGGCAGCACGCAGGCCTTCGGCCACCAGCGCAGCCAGCGCGCGGTTGCAGTGGATGGCTTCCGAACCGCCGCGCAGGATGGCGGCATTTCCGCTCTTGATGCACAGGCCGGCCGCATCGACCGTCACGTTCGGACGTGCTTCGTAGATGATGCCGATGACGCCCAGCGGCACGCGCATCTGGCCGACCTGGATGCCGCTCGGGCGGAACTTCATGTTCGAGATTTCGCCGATCGGGTCCGGCAGCGCGACGATCTGGCGCAGGCCGTCGATCATGGTGGCGATCGCCTTGTCGGACAGCGCCAGCCGGTCCAGCAGGGCCGGCGCCAAGCCGTTGGCACGGGCCGCGTCGAGGTCGCGCGCGTTGGCTTCGACCAGTTGGGCGGCATCGCGTTCGATCGCGTCGGCGATCAAGAGCAGCGCGCGGTTGCGGGTGGCGCTGTCGGCGCGCGCCATGGCGCGCGAGGCTGTTCTTGCCTGGCGGCCGATCGTTTGCATGTAATCAGTCATATCCATGATGCGTCGTCGTCCGTTTAACGTGGGCACGGGGTGCCCACCCTACATCGCATGACATCGTAGGGTGGGCACCCCGTGCCCACGCGCATACGTTATGAAGCGACCCGTAAAGCCAGCTGCAGCATCGCATCCCATGCATCGCCCGCGAACTGCTTCGCGCGCAGGCCCTTGACCATGCGGTCGACCTGGGCCGCCTGCTGCATGGCTGCCTCCAGCGTCGGCAGCGAGATGCGGCGCAGCGCCGGTTCCATCATGCGCTCGCGCGGGCCCCAGATCCGGTATTCCTTCAGCAGCGCGCCCAGCGGGCGTCCCTGCGCCATCCCGGATTTCAATTTTAGCAGCGTGCGGATTTCTTCACTGACCGCCCACAAGACCAGCGGCAGCGCCTCGCCCTCGCCTTTCAGGCCTTCGAGCATGCGCACCAGGCGCGCCGGGTCGCCGGCCAGCATTGCCTCCGACAGCTTGAACACGTCGTAGCGCGCCACGTTCAGCACCGCGTCCTGCACCTGTTCGAACGTCAGCTTGCCCGGCTCGTACAGCAGGCCCAGCTTCTGGATTTCCTGGTGCGCGGCCAGCAGGTTGCCCTCCACGCGATCGGCGATGAAGTCCAGGCTCTGGCGGTCGGCGCTCTGCTGCTGGTTCGATAAACGCATGCCGATCCAGGCCGGCAGCTGCGGGCGTTCGACGTTCGGGATCTCGACGTAGACCGCGGCCTGCTGCAGGCTCGCGACCCAGGCCGCCTTTGCCGTCTGCCAGTCCAGCTTGGGCAGCGTGATCAGGGTCAGGTTGTCCGGGTTCAGGTCTTTCGCGTAGCTTTGCAGGGCCGCGCTGCCGTCCTTGCCCGGCTTGCCGCCGGGGATGCGCAGCTCGATCAGCTTCTTGTCGCCGAACAGCGACATCGCCTGGTTCGCAGCCAGCAGCTCGCCCCACTTGAAGCTGCGCTCGACCGTGAGCACGTCGCGCTCCGAATACCCCTGGGCGCGGGCGGCGCGGCGGATCTTGTCCGCCGCCTCCAGCGCCAGCAGGTGCTCGTCGCTGGTGATCACGTACAGGGGCGCCAGCCCCTTGGCGAGGTGCCCGTCGAGCGCCTCAGGCCGCAACTGCATAATCTCTCTTCCTTACTTTGCCGGCGCGGGCGTTGCCATCGGCGACGGGCGCAGGGCGGCCAGGCGGCGCATGATCTGCTGCACCAGGTCGGCCTGCATGTCGCGGTACAGCAGCGCTTCTTCGGATTCCTTGGCCAGCACCTGGGTCTCGTCGAAGGCCATGTTCCGGCGCAGTGTGATCTCGGTGGCCGGCAGCAGCTCGACACCCTTGCTGTCGCGGACCGCGAAGGTCAGCGTGTAGGTCAGCAGGTATTCGCGCACGCGGCCCAGGCTGTTCAGCGACAGGATCGACTTGCCGCGGTTCTCGCCCAGCACCACGAATTGCGCGTCCGCGCCTTCGGCCTTGTCGGCGATGACCACGTCGCCCGCGCGCAGGTTGCGCTTGAGTTCCGTGCCCAGCGGCGAGGTATCCGGGAAGGTCAGGAAGATGCTGTGGAAGGGCATCGTGTAGCTGCCGTTCGAACCGCGCAGCTGGAAGCCGCAGGCCGTCAGCGACGCTGCAACTACAAGCGCCGCGACGGTACGCACCATCTTTTTCTTGTAAGAGGTGCGCATGGATTACACCACGATGTTGATCAGTTTGCCGGGAACGACGATGACCTTCTTCGGCGTGCCTTCGACGAACTTCTGGGCCGCTTCCGAGGCCAGCGCGGCGGCTTCGATGGCGGCTTTGTCGGCCTCCTTCGGCACCTTGACGGAACCGCGCAGCTTGCCGTTCACCTGGATCATCAGCTCGATCTCGGACTGCTCCAATGCGGCAGGGTCGACTTCCGGCCACTGCACGTTGAGGATGTCGCCGTACACGCCGGCGTAGCCGAGTTCCTGCCACAGCGCGTGGGTGATGTGCGGCGCCACCGGGTTCAGCATGCGCAGGAAGATCGACAGGCCTTCGGCGATCACCGCGTTGCTGGCCACCGCAGTTAAATCTCCATCTCCGGCCAGCTTGGCCGACTCCAGGGTATTCAGCATCTTCATGCAGGCCGAGACCACGGTGTTGTACTGGATGCGCTTGAAGTCGTAGTCCGCCTGCTGCAGGATCTTGTGGACTTCGCGGCGCAGCGCCTTCTGTTCGTCATCGAGGCTGCCTTGCTGCTGGCCGGCCAGCGCCGCGGCGATGCGCTCGCGCTGGGCGTAGGCAAACGCCCAGACGCGGCGCAGGAAGCGGCTCGCGCCTTCCACGCCCGACTCCGACCACTCCAGGGTCTGCTCCGGCGGCGCGGCGAACATGGTGAACAGGCGCGCGGTGTCGGCGCCGTACTGCTCGATCTGCGCGGCCGGGTCGATGCCGTTGTTCTTCGACTTCGACATCTTCTCGGTGCCGCCGATGATCACCGGGGCGCCGTCCAGCTTCGATGCCGCCGCCTGCGGACGGCCGCGGTCGTCGAACACGAGGTCGACGTCGGCCGGGTTGAACCAGGTCTTTTTACCGGATTCGTCTTCGCGGTAGTAGGTCTCGTTCAGCACCATGCCCTGGGTGAGCAGGTTGACGAAAGGCTCGTCGAATTTCACCAGGCCGAAGTCGCGCATGACCTTGGTCCAGAAGCGCGCGTACAGCAGGTGCAGCACGGCGTGCTCGATGCCGCCGATGTACTGGTCCATCGGCATCCAGTAATCGTTGCGGGCCGGGTCGACCATCGCATCGTTCGAGCCCGGCGAGGTATAGCGCATGTAGTACCAGGACGAGTCGATGAAGGTATCCATGGTGTCGGTCTCGCGGCGTGCGGGCGCGCCGCAGCACGGGCAGTCGACCTTCAGGAAGGCTTCATGCTTCTTCAGCGGGTTGCCGGTGCCGTCCGGGACGCAGTCTTCCGGCAGCACGACCGGCAGGTCCTTTTCCGGGACCGGCACCGTGCCGCACTTTTCGCAGTGGATCATCGGGATCGGCGTGCCCCAGTAGCGCTGGCGCGAGATGCCCCAGTCGCGCAGGCGGAAGGTGACCTTCTTGTCGCCCAGGCCCAGGTTGGCCAGGTCGCCCGCGACCGCGTTCACCGCGGCGTTGTAGTCCAGGCCATCGTACTTGCCGGAGTCGATCAGCACGCCGCGCTCCTTGTCGCCGTACCACTCCTGCCAGCCGTCCAGCGAGAAGGTCTCGCCTTCGACGGCGACCACCTGCTTGATCGGCAGATCGTATTTTTGCGCGAATGCGAAGTCGCGCTCGTCGTGCGCCGGCACGCCCATCACGGCGCCGTCGCCGTAGGTCATCAGGACGTAGTTGCCGACCCAGACCGGCACCTGCTCGCCGGTGATCGGGTGCTGGACCGTGAGGCCGGTCGGCATGCCCTTCTTTTCCATCGTCGCCATGTCGGCTTCGATCACGGAGCCCTGCTTGCACTCGGCAATGAAGGCCTGCAGCTCCGGATTGTTCTTGGCGGCCTGGGTCGCCAGCGGGTGCTCGGCGGCGACCGCGCAGAAGGTCACGCCCATGATGGTGTCGGCGCGGGTGGTGAAGACGTAGAGCTTGCCGTCGTTGATCAGCTCACCCTGCTCGTCCATGATCACGTGCGGGAAGGCGAAGCGCACGCCGGTCGACTTGCCGATCCAGTTGGCCTGCATGATGCGCACGCGCTCCGGCCAGCCCGGCAGCTTGTTCTCGACGTGTTCCAGCAGTTCGTCGGCGTAGTCCGTGATGCGCACGTAGTACATCGGGATCTCGCGCTTTTCGACCAGCGCGCCCGAGCGCCAGCCGCGGCCGTCGACGACCTGCTCGTTGGCCAGCACGGTCTGGTCGACCGGGTCCCAGTTCACGGTGCCGGTCTTCTGGTAGATGATGCCCTTCTCGAGCATCTTCAGGAACATCCACTGGTTCCACTTGTAGTAGTCCGGCTTGCAGGCGGTCATTTCGCGCGACCAGTCGATGGCCAGGCCCATCGACTCCATCTGGCCGCGCATGTGGGCGATGTTCGAATAGGTCCACTCGGCCGGCGGCACATTGTTGGCCATCGCCGCGTTTTCGGCGGGCATGCCGAAGGCGTCCCAGCCCATCGGCATCAGCACGTTGTAGCCGTTCATCCGCAGGTAGCGGTACATCACGTCGTTGATCGTATAGTTGCGCACGTGACCCATGTGCAGCTTACCGGACGGGTAAGGCAGCATCGAGCAGGCGTAATACTTGCCTTTGGGGAAACGCGGATCGTTCTCGACCGCTTTATAGGCGTCGATCGACTTCCAGTAGGCCTGGGCGGCCTGTTCGACTTCGGCTGGACTATATTTATCTTGCATGATGTTCTGCGGACTAAAGGGAGGTGAGCAGAACATTATACTGGGAACTTCATGGTGGGCACGGCGTGCCCACCCTACGTTTTACCGCAATTCGAGTTCGAGGGCCGGCTTTTCGCCGTAGTCCTCATAGCGCTCGTTGATGCCGATGATGCAGAAGGCCATCTCCTCGAGCACGTCCTCGGCGCGCTCGCGCATGGCATCGGAATGCAGCACGACGATGTGCAGGGTCTCGTCCGGACCGAGGCGGATGCTGCTCATGCCGTCCTCGTCGCGCAGGTAGCTCAGGCAATCGACCCAGGAATCCATGGTGTGCGGATAGGAATCCGGGAAGCCGAAGGCGCGGGCGCTCTCGGCGTGGAAGCTTTCGGTGTCGACGATTGCGGCGCCGTTCAGTTCGACGGTGGCCATAGGGATTCTCCGATTCATCGTCGTTCCCGCGCAGGCGGGAATGACGGTTTTGAGTGGTGTGGCCAGTATGCCAGCAGAACGCCGGCAAAGCCGTACAGTTCGGCCTCAGCGCTTAGCCTGCCGCCTTTAGGCCGAGCACATCCTGCATGTCGTACAAGCCGGTCTGCTTGTCGGCCAGGAAGCGCGCAGCCACCAGCGCGCCTTGCGCGTAGCTGACGCGGCTGCTCGATTTGTGGCTGATCTCGATGCGCTCGCCGATGCCGGCGAACAGCACGGTGTGGTCGCCGACGATGTCGCCGCCGCGCACGGTGGCAAAGCCGATGGTCGACGGATCGCGCTCGCCGGTCACGCCTTCGCGGCCGTAGACGGCGCATTCGTTCAAATCGCGTCCCAGCGCATCGGCGATGACTTCGCCCATCTTCAGCGCGGTGCCGGACGGCGCGTCGACCTTGTGGCGGTGGTGGGCTTCGATGATCTCGATGTCATAGCCCTGCGAGAAGTTCTTTGCCGCCAGTTCCAGCAGCTTCAGCGTGACGTTCACGCCGATGCTCATGTTCGGCGCGAACACGATCGCGGTCTTTTCGGCGGCGGCGCGGATCGCGGCCTTGCCGGCTTCATCGAAGCCGGTGGTCCCGATGATCACCTTGATGCCATGCTCGGCGCAGTAAGCCAGGTGCTGCAGCGTGCCTTCCGGACGGGTGAAGTCGATCAGGTACTCGGCACCGGACAGCCCCTGGGCCAGGTCGGAACGGATGGTCACGCCGGTCAGCTGGCCCGAGAAGGCGCCGGCGTCCGAGCCGATGAAGGGGTTGCCTTCGCGGTCGAGCGCGCCGGCCAGGGTCGCGTCGTCGGCGGCGGCGATGGTCTCGATCAGCATGCGGCCCATGCGGCCGCTGGCGCCGGCAATGGCGATGTTCAGTTGCGTCATGCCCGATTACTCCCCGCCGCGCTTGGCCGCTTCTTCGCGCTTGCGCTTCAGGTCGTCCAGCGATTCCTGCTCGGTCTTCTCTTCGTACTTCGAGATGCCGATCAGGCGCGCGATGTATTCGCGCTCGCTCGGCAGGTTGCCGCCGTCGATCTTGGCGACCTGGTTGTCCTTGAAGTAGACGGTGACGCGGCTGGTGGTCAGCTCGCCGTTGCCGCGCGCCAGGTAGAACGGATAGTCCCAGCGGTCGGCGTGGAAGGCGTCGGTCAGCAGCGGGGTGCCGAGGATGAACTTGACCTGGTCGCGGGTCTGGCCGAGCTTCAGCTGGCCCAGCATTTCCTGCGACACGAAGTTGCCCTGCTGGATGTCCGGACGGTAGGGCGAGAACACCCACAGGAATTTCTGCAGCTTGGTCACCTGGGTCGTCTGCGCGCCCGCGTTCGCGGCTGCCGCGGCCTTGTCGGCATCGGCGGCGACCGCGCCAGGGGCGGTGCTCACCGGGGCGGCCGGCTTGGTCTGGTTACGCCAGGAAGCGCAACCGGAGACCGCCATGGCCGTAACGGCGAGGCCGGCCACGAGCGCGGCCCGGGCGTGGGAACGATGGAAAACGGCATTCATGACGCGCATATCTAACCTTAAAATCGGACGACTTTTGTATGGGAGCTGCAAAAACGCTATATCATAAAGCACTCCGCACATCTCAGCCCATCTAAGAGTAACAAAACATGAGCAACAACCCAACCGACCTGAAGGCCAGCGGCCTCAAAGCGACACTGCCGCGCCTGAAAATCCTGGAGATTTTCCAGAACAGTGCGGTGCGGCATTTGACAGCGGAAGACGTCTACAAGACCCTGCTGAACGAGAACATGGACGTCGGCCTGGCGACGGTCTACCGCGTGCTGACCCAGTTCGAGCAGGCCGGTCTCCTGAACCGCAATCACTTTGAAACCGGCAAAGCCATCTACGAGCTGAACGCCGGCTCGCACCACGACCACCTGGTCTGTCTCGATTGCGGCCACGTCGAAGAGTTCTACGACGAAGAAATCGAAAGCCGCCAGCAGAAGATCGCGCTCGAGCGCGGTTTCAAGATCGCCGAACACGCGCTCGCCATCTACGGCAACTGCGTCAAGACCGACTGCCCGCACCGCCACCGCTGATCAAAGCTTGCCCTGCGCCGCCTGCCTGTCGGCGGCGGCCATCACCTTCTTCACCGCCGCGATCACCAGTTCCGGCTCCTCCTGCTGAATATTGTGGCCGCTCTTCAGGGTCTGGACCTGGGAGCCGTCGCTGAACCGGCGCAGGAAATCGGCATGCAGGTCGCGCTTGATCGCCACCGCTTCCACGCTCTGCAGGAAGAATTCCGGCTTGTCGACCTGCTGCACCGAAGTCAGGATCACCACCGGCACGTCCGGCAGCTTGCCATCCAGCGGGGCCGGCAGCACGCCGCTGTCGAGCACCGGCTGCAGCAGCTTCAGCTCGGCCCGGAATTTTTCCGGCACCAGGGCTTCGAACTGGCGGTCGTCCTCCGCCGCCCGTTTGGCGTCGAGGCGGCGCAAAGCCGGGTTGAAGCGTTCGTCGGCAGGGTCGACCAGCACCATGCCGGCCACCTGCTCCGGATGGCGGACGGCGAAGGCGCGCGCCAGCAGGCCGCCGTAGGAGTGGCCAACCAGGATGAAAGGCGGCGTCAAGCTCGCGCTGGCGATCAGTTGATCGAGCTCCAGGCTGCTTTGCAGCATGGTGCGCGGTTCCGGCCGCGCCTGCGAGGCACCGAGTCCGGCACGCGAATAGGTGACGACATGGGCCGACTTCGCCAGTTCCGGCGCCACCTTGCGCCAGGTGCCCATGCCGGTGGCGAAGCCGGATTCGAAGATCACGGTATAGCGCCCGCTGCCCTGCTCCGCCATCTGCATCTGGTAGGCGCCGACGGCGATGCGCTCAAGGGACGGAGGCGTGTCGACACCGTGGACTTGGGAAGCGCAGCAGATGGCGATGACAGCGGCGGTGGCGAACAGCGGGCGTTTCAGACGATTCACGGTACATTCCTGGTGGACGCGCATGGGCGCAATCCCCCGACTATAGCCGGGGGCCCGGCAGGCATGTAGCTGTGAAAAATATCAGGCGTTGCTGAGCGCGTTCGACAGCAGCTTGGCGGTGATGTCGACGATCGGGATCACGCGTTCGTAGGCCATGCGGGTCGGGCCGATCACGCCGAGGGTGCCGACGATCTTGCCGTTCACCTCGTAGGGCGCGGTGACCACGCTCATCTCGTCCATCGGCACCAGCTTGGATTCGCCGCCGATGAAGATCTGCACGCCGCCGGCCTTGCTGGAGGTGTCGAGCAGCTGCATCAGGCCGGTCTTCTGCTCGAACATCTCGAACATCTGGCGCAGCGAGCTCATGTTCGAGGAGAGATCGCTCACCGACAGCAGGTTGCGCTCGCCGGCGATGACCATGTCGTCGGTTTCCTGCAGCGCTTCGCTGCCGGCATCCACGGCCGACTGCATCAGGCGCGCCATGTCGTCGCTCAGCTGGCGCAGCTCGCTGGTCAGGCGCGCCCGCACCTGGTCGAAGGACAGGCCGGCGAAATTCTGGTTCAGGTAGTTGGCCGATTGCGTCAGCTGCGCCGGCGAGTAGTCGACGTCGGTCAGCAACAGACGGTTCTGCACGTCGCCGCGCGGGTCGACGATCACCAGCAGGATGCGCTTTTCCGACAGGCGCAGGAATTCGATCTGCTGGAACGCCGATTCGCGCCGCGGGCTCTGCACCACGCCGGCGAACTGCGACAGCGAGGACAGCATCTGGGCGGCGTTGGCGATTACCTTTTGCGGCTGGTGCGCGGGCAGGCGCATGCCGGCGCCGACGGCGTCCTCGTCGATCTGCTGCACGGTGAGCAGGGTATCGACGAAGATGCGGTAGCCGCGCGGCGTCGGGATCCGGCCGGCCGAGGTGTGCGGGCTGGCGACATAGCCCATCTCTTCGAGGTCGGCCATGATGTTGCGGATCGTGGCCGGCGACAGGTCGAGGCCGGAAATCTTCGACAGCGCGCGCGAGCCGACAGGCTGGCCGTCGGCAATATAGCGCTCGACCAGGGCTTTCAGCAGGGTTTGTGCACGGTTATCGAGTTGCATGGTTCACATTATGCACGTTCGCCAGTCCGCTGGGGAGTCGTACGCGCCTCACGCATGGCTGCGCTTGAGCCAATCCAGCAGTTCGTCGAAGTTGCGCACGATCGCATCCGGCTCGACGCCGTGTTCGATGTGCTTGTTGCTGCCGTTGCGGTTCATCCAGACGCCGCGCATGCCCACCTTCTGCGCGCCCTGCACGTCGAGCAACACATCGTCGCCGACATAGACCGCGTCCCAGGGCGCCACGTCCAGCGCGCGGCAGCCGGCCAGGAAGATCGCCGGCTCCGGCTTGGCCACCCCCAGCTGCGGCGCCGAGACCGCGGCCTGGAAGTGGTGCGCCAGGCCGATCGTCTGCAAATCCGCGTTGCCGTTGGTGATGGCGCCCAGCCGCACCCTGCCCTTCAGGCGCAGCAAGCCCGGCACCACATCGTCGTAAGGCACCACGGCGTTGCGCGCGGCAAAGAATTCGGCCATCGCCAGCTCGACCTTGGCGGCGTCCTCGCCGGCCGTTTCGAATGCGGCCAGCAGGCCCGCGCGGCGCAGCTTGCCCAGGTCGAGCTGGAACTCGGGCTGGCGCGCCAGCAGCTCCAGGCGGGCCTGGCGCAGGCTGTCGATCGTGAACTGCTGGGCAACACGCGGCGCGTGCTCGCGCAGCCAGGCGAACAGGATTTCCTCGGCCTGCAGGATCACCGGGGCGATCGGCCACAGCGTATCGTCCAGGTCGAACAGGATGGCCTCGGGCCAGGCGGGTCGGGTCGTGGTCATGCTCGGGAAGGGAGGGAGGGCAACCAAGCATAGCGAGGGCGGCCATGAAAATCAACGGCGCGCAGATGTCGTTACACCGTGATACAAAGGCAAATGAAGCCTTGACTAGTCAAATGGACTAAAATGTCGGGCAATATTCTACTCAGCGGTGCCGCCGGTCCTCCGTGCGCCATCCCGTCCAACGGAGATTCTATGAAGAGTTCGATCCTGTATGCCGGCGCTGCGCTGGCATGCGCGCTTGGCCTGTCCGCCTGCGGCGGCGGCGATGGCGACCTGCCCCTGACCGTGTCGGTTCTCGGCGGCGTGACCAAGACTGGCCTGGTGCTGGTCAACAAGAGCAACGGCGATGAAATCGCGGTGCCGGCCGGCGCCGCCAGCGTGCAGTTCCCGAAATACGTGTCGACCGATGACGAGTTCAACATCGATACCAAGACCCTGCCGTCGAACGTCGAGAAGTGCACCTTCACCAACAACAAGGCGCGCGCCAACTATTACACGGTCTATACCTCGGCACCGACGGTGTTCTGCACGATCAAGACCCACCCGCTGACGGTGACCGTCAAAGGCCTGACCGACGCCGGCCTGGTGCTGGTGAACGGCTCCGACCGCCAGACCGTCACGCCGAACGGCGGCGCGGACGTGCCGGTGAAGATGGCCGATATTCCGGAAGACGGTCCGTACGGCGTCACGATCCTGAGCCAGCCGGGCACGCCTGCGACGGCCACCACGCCGGCCCAGCAGACGCAAACCTGCACCATCAGCGGCGGCAGCGGCACCATGACCGCGACCGGCCCGGGCACCACGCCTGTGGTGACCTGCGGTCCGAAGACCTAATCATCTGGAATCTGGAGAATAAAGTATGAAGTTCCACCTCGTGCGCCCGGCCCTGGTCCTGGCTTCATCCCTGGTCCTGGCGTCCTGTGGCGGTGGCGGCAGCGAAACCTATCCGGTCAAGGTGACGGTGTCGAACGTCCTGTACAAGGGCCTGATCCTGACCACCAACGGCCAGGAACTGGCCGTCGATCCGCCTGCCAAGGCCGGCGACAGTGTCGTCCTGACCTTCCCCAACGGACTCGACTACGGCACCTACTACAACGTGATCCCGAAAGGCGGCAGCGCCGCCGGCGGCGGTTCGCAACCGGCGCACCAGAACTGCGCCACCAACGGCTATCCGCGCGAATACGGCACCGCAGGCCAGACCGCCTCGGTCGAGTCGGCCCGTACGCCGGCCATCGAGGTGTACTACAACTGCACGGTCAATGAGTACGTCCTGAGCGGCACGATCACCGGCCTGACCTCCGCCGACGCCAGCATCACGCTGATCAACGGCAGCAACAGCCAGACCACCGTTGCCGGCAACGCCACGACCAGCCCGCTCGCGTTCAACCTGGCGCCGGTTGCCTACGGCACCAGCTTTGGCGTGACGATCCTGACCCAGCCGACCGGCTTTACCTGCACCATCGCCAACAATACTGGCGTGATGGACGACGCGCTGGAAAAGCTGGGAGGCAAGAAGGACATTGCCGTGACCTGCACCAAGAATAGCTGAGGCAAGTCTTTGTAGTTGCGAGAGAGATATCTTTGTTGCGCATATCGAATATTCCAAACAGAAATTGGACGAATATGCTGTAACGCAGCATACTGCTTCCTGTCTCCTCCAACTCTCCTCAAAAAAGAATTGGATTTAAGCCCGCCTCAAC
>NZ_JANUGX010000019.1 GCF_024753245.1 Massilia norwichensis
TGTGCCCACGCGCGTGACCCGGATCAGGCCAGACCGGCTTCGGCGCGCAGCAGCGCAGCCTTGTCGGTGCGCTCCCAGCTGAACTCCGGCTCTTCGCGGCCGAAGTGGCCGTAGGCGGCCGACTTCTGGTAGATCGGACGCAGCAGGTCCAGCATCTGCACGATGCCTTTCGGGCGCAGGTCGAAGTGTTCCATCACCAGTTCGGCGATCTTCTCATCCGAGATCACGCCGGTGCCTTCGGTATAGACGGTGATGTTGATCGGCTTGGCCACGCCGATCGCGTAGCTGACCTGCACCTGGCACTGGCGCGCCAGGCCGGCGGCGACCACGTTCTTCGCCACGTAGCGGGCGGCGTAGGCGGCCGAGCGGTCGACCTTGGACGGGTCCTTGCCCGAGAACGCGCCACCGCCGTGCGGCGCAGCGCCGCCGTAGGTGTCGACGATGATCTTGCGGCCGGTCAGGCCGCAGTCGCCCTGCGGACCGCCGATGACGAAGCGGCCGGTCGGGTTGACCAGGTAGCGGGTGTCCTGCAGCCATTCTTTCGGCAGCACCGGCTTGATGATCTCTTCGATCACCGCTTCCTCGATCTGGCTGTGGCTGACTTCCGGCGCGTGCTGGGTCGACAGCACCACGGTGTTGACCGACACCGGGCGGCCGTTCAGGTAGCGCAGCGTGACCTGGGATTTCGCATCCGGACGCAGCCACGGCAGGCGGCCGTCCTTGCGCAGTTGCGACTGGCGCTCGACCAGGCGGTGTGCGTAGTAGATCGCGGCCGGCATCAGTTCCGGGGTTTCGTCGCAGGCGTAGCCGAACATCAGGCCCTGGTCGCCGGCGCCCTGGTCGAGGTCGATACCGGCGCCTTCGTCGACGCCCTGGGCGATGTCCGGCGACTGCTTGTCATAGGCGACCAGCACGGCGCAACCCTTGTAGTCGATGCCGTAATCCGTGTTGTCGTAACCGATGCGTTTGATGGTGTTGCGCGCAACTTGAATATAATCGACGTTGGCGTGCGTCGTGATCTCCCCGGCCAGCACCACCAGACCGGTGTTGCAAAGGGTTTCGGCGGCTACGCGCGCGGTCGGATCCTGCTCGAGGATGGCGTCGAGAATGGCGTCGGAAATCTGGTCGGCGACTTTGTCCGGGTGGCCTTCCGAAACGGATTCGGAAGTAAAGAGGTAGTCATTGGAAGACATCTAGGCTCCTGATACTGTTGAGATAAATGCCGCAGTACCATTGCCTGCGACGCTTTAGCGATATTTATATTCCGCTTCGCAAGTTGTCATTAACTCCGCGGATCCTGCTTCAAAGTGGTATTTTACGCTCCTTAAAAAATTTTGGTGAAGCAAGCCGCTTCTCCTCTACCCTGAATCAATAGATGCTTGTTCTTTTGTTCCGCTTCCTGTCGGTGTTCCCCCTACCTGTGCTACACGCATTGGGTACGGCGCTCGGCTGGCTGGTCTACCTGCTTTCTCCCTCCTACCGCCGTCGCCTGCGCGGCAATCTCGAGCTGGCCGGCTATGGCACCCAGCGCCGTGCCGCCATCGCCGAATCCGGCAAGGCGATCGTCGAACTGCCTTTTGTATGGTGCGCGCCGCAAGAACGCGTCACCCGCCACGTCACGATGGAGAACTGGGAACTGGTCCAGCGCCAGCTCGACAGTGGCAAGGGAATTGTATTCCTGACGCCACACCTGGGCTGTTTCGAACTGACTGCCCAGCAAGTGTCGCTGCGCCAGGAATTGACGGTCATGTACCGTCCGCCGCGCAAGAGCGCGCTGAAACCCCTGGTCGAGGGCGCCCGCGCGCGCCTGAAGATGCACCTGGCCCCGGCCAACCTGTCCGGCGTGCGCATGCTGGTCAAGGCGCTGAAGGGCGGACAGCCGGTCGGCGTGCTGCCGGACCAGGTTCCGCAAGAAGGCGAAGGCGTGTGGGCGCCCTTCTTCGGCCGCCAGGCCTATACGATGACGCTGCCGGCCAAGCTGGCCCAACTGGGCAAGGCCGACATCCTGCTGACCTATGCCGAGCGCCTGCCGCATGGGCGCGGCTACGTGATCCGCTTCGTGCCCTTCGACGGCGACCTGTCCGGCACCGCGGCCGAGCAGGCGGCCAGCATCAATCGCGCGATGGAGCAATTGATCGCGCTTTGTCCGTCCCAGTATTTCTGGAGTTACAACCGCTACAAGCGTCCGCAAGGCGTGGCAGCCCCGGAAGCCGAGGCGGTCGCATGAGGGTCCTGATTGCCTTGTTATGGCTGCTGCATTGGTTGCCGCTGCCGATCCTGGGCCGCATCGGCAAAGCCGTGGGCAGCCTGATGTATTACGCGATTCCGAAACGCCGCAAGATCGCCATGACCAATTTGCGCCTGGCCATGCCCGAGCTGAGCGAAGCGGAACGCGCAGATATCGTCATGCAGCACTTCCAGGCCTATTCGCGCAGCATCCTGGAGCGCTCGCTGATCTGGTGGGCGCCGATCCCGCGCCTGCGCAAGCTGATCCACATCGAGCCGGCGGTGCCCCAGGCTGAGATGGAAAGCGGCCCGACCATCCTGCTGTGCCCGCACTTCGTCTGCCTCGACGTGGCGGGTGTCGCGGCGCGCGTGATCCCGGTCTCGACGATCTATTCGCCGCAGAAGAACCAGGCCTTCGACCGCCTGCTGCGCTACGGCCGCGAACGCTTCGGTCCGGTGCGTCTGTTCACCCGCGAAGAAGGCATCAAGCCGATTCTGCGCGCGCTGCGCGACGGCCTGCCTTATTTCATGCTGCCGGACATGGATTTCGGCGAAAAGGACGCGACTTTCGTGCCCTTCTTCGGCGTCCCGGCGGCAACACTGACTGCCCTGCCGCGTCTGGCGGCGGCCACCAAGGCGAAGGTGATCCCGGTGATCGCGACCTTCCTGCCCGACTACAAAGGTTACCGCGTGGTGTTCTATCCCGCCTGGGAGAACTACCCCGGCGACGACATGATCGCCGCCACGCGCCGCATGAACGAATTCATCGAGGAACGGGTACGCGAGAGCCCGGCCGAGTACTTCTGGACGCACAAGCGTTTCAAGACCCGGCCGAATGGCGAACCCTCGTTCTACGACAAGGACTAGCAATGAAACTCAAATTCACCAAGATGCACGGCGCCGGCAACGACTTCATCGTCATCGACGCGATTAACCAGCAGGTCGAGCTGGGCCCCGAGCAGTGGGCCCGCCTGGCCGACCGCCGTTTCGGCATCGGCGCCGACCAGATCCTGATCGTCGAACATCCGACCGAGGAAAACTGCGATTTCCGCTACCGCATCTTCAATAACGACGGTGGCGAAGTCGAACAGTGCGGCAACGGCTCGCGCGCCTTCGTGCGCTTCGTCAGCGACAAGGGCTTGACGAGCAAGCGCAGCATTCGCGTGCAGACCATGGCCGGCATCATCACCCCACGCCTGGAAGACGATGGCAGCGTCACCGTCGACATGGGCGCCCCGCGACTCGAACCAGAGCTCGTACCCTTCGACAGCCAGGGCCTGGAAGGCGTGGCGCAAGGACGCGACACCCTGTGGCCGCTCACGGTCCGTGCACGCGGCGCCGAGCAGACGGTCCTGGTGTCGGTCGTCTCGATGGGCAACCCGCACGCCGTGCAGGTGGTCGACGACGTCGACATCGCACCCGTGCTTGAAACCGGTCCGCAGATCGAAAACCACCCACGCTTCCCGAAACGGGTCAACGCCGGCTACCTGCAGGTGCTCGACCGCGGCCAAGTGAAGCTGCGCGTGTTCGAGCGCGGCGCCGGCGAAACCTTGGCCTGCGGCACCGGCGCCTGCGCGGCCGTGGTGGCAGGCATTCGGCGCGGTCTGCTGGACTCGCCGGTACAGGTCCAGGCACGTGGCGGCCGCTTGAGCATCGCCTGGGCCGGCGAAGGTCAGCCGGTCTATCTGAGCGGTCCGGCCGAGACCGTGTTCGAGGGCGAGATCACGCTCTGAGCCCGCAAGCTGGCGCCCGCTCAGGCCGCCAGGTCCAGGTCCTGGTCCAGCGGCGCATCCGGGCCGCCCGTTTCGGGTAACAAGGTGCGCAGACGGTACAGGCGCTGCCGGTAATTCCCTTCCGGCCCGCCCGGACCGCAATCGACGCTCTCGAACAGACGCATGACGCGGTCGAGCAACTGGCGCTCCTGCGCCGTCTCGACCGGCACCAGGCGGCGGCGACTGCGCCCATAGCTGGCACGGATGTCGACCACCAGGCAGTGACCGCGGTCCGCATGCTTAATATCCAGTAACAACGTTTCAGCACGGCTCAAGCCAAACGCCAGGGCCAGTTCGAGCCGCGCCGCCAGCAAGGGATACTCGGACAGCTCGCGCCCGGCCAGCAGCGCCGCCAGCTCGCGCCAGCCGCCGGCATCGCGCGGGGCGATCTTGTTCAGCATGGCCGCCGCCTTCGCACAGCCTTGTGCTGCCGCCTTCTGCAGCCAGAACACGGCGCGCACATCATTGCCTTCGTTCTCGCGGCGCGCCCGCCAGGCTGCATTGCCGCATTCGAGCTGGGCATCCCGGTACCCCATCTCGGCCGCACGCTCGAGGTACTTCTGGGCCTCGATCACATTCCGCTGCGAAAATTCTGGTTTGACATAAATGCGCGACAGCGCGTACCAGGCCTCGGCCAGCCCCTGCTCGCCGGCCTGCTGCAGCCAGCGCACCGCCTTTTTGAAGTTGGCAGCGCCGCCGTTGCCGGCACCGTCGCCGGCGATGCGGCGGCCGTCGATGCGCATGCGCGCGCACCACAGCCCCAGGGCGAACTGGGCATGGCGGTCCTGCTCGGCAGCAGCCAGTTCCCAGAACGCATGCAGTTCGTCAGGCTCGACGTCGTGCGCGACCGAGCCCTCGTCGACCAGCCGGGCGCAGCGCGACAGCAGGGTGACCTCGTCCGGCGCGAGGCGCGCACTGGTCCTGCCTTGCGCCACCTCCGAGCGCGCAAGCGCACGTGCCAGCGGCAGCGCACGTTCGAGATAAGCCTGGTGCTTGCCCGCGTCCCATTCCTGTTCCAGCAGGACGAACTGGGCCGGCGTCACGCCATTGTCGGCGGCGCGGCGCAGCCAGCGCTGGCCCGCGCGATCGGGCGTACCGGGGCGCAGGGTACGGCTATCCGGCGGACGGGTGTCCGGCAAGCGCGCGGCCATCTCGCCGGTGGCCGGCATCGCGCTGGATGCTTCGCCGGCCGGGATGCCGGCGCGCGGCGCCGTCACGCCGTGCTCGCGCGCCAGCAGCCACTGCGCTTCGGGAAAACCGCCGCGCCCCGCATCCTCGAGGGCGCGCAAGGCCTTGGCGCGCTGCCCCGGCGGCACCCGCTCGGCGCCCAGTACCAACTGCGCGTAGACCAGGCCGGCACGTGCCAGACCGCCATCGTAGGCACGCTCGTACCAGCAGGTCACGGGTTGGGGGCTCTGGCGCGCCAGGTCGAGCGGGATATGGTTGCCGATCAGCTGCCATGCCTCGGCACAGTTTTGCTTTGCCGCACGGTCAAGCCAGTGCAGGGCCGTAGGCAGGCTTTTCGGCAGACCGGCGCTGCCGAACAAATAAAGCCGCCCGAGCTCGAGCTGGGCTTCGGCCCGGCCGGCGCGTGCGCCACGGATGATTGCTAACTCTTCACGGTTTGCCATTGTTCTTATCAGTAATGGAGACGCCGCAAATGCGTGCAGATGCAGGCAAATCACGTTGAATACGTGAAGGATCAGGTCGCCAAGCGCGCCGGACCCGGTATGCGGTGATCGAATGGGCCAGAGTCTATCGCCGGCTCAGGGGCGATTCGTTTGCGATTCCATGTGCATTTGAGGCTGCACAAATGTCACCTGTCTCGCAGGGCTGGTATGATGACGCACGGAAACTTAATCAATGCTTAAGGATTTACTGTTGAGCGAGCTCAGCCGTTTCGAAAATACAACAGCACGATTGGATTTATTGGCTTTCCACCAATTGGACCCGTCATAATTGACTAATCCGACAACCTTGATGCAATGAGCATTTAAGGTTTACACATCCGAGTGTTCAGCAACAATAAAAAGTCTCAATACTCTCTGGATTCCTGCGTTTCACTTTATAAGGATACAAATAGATGAAAAAATCACTCTTGGCAGTCGCTCTGCTGGGCGCATTCGCCGGTGTGGCGCAAGCGCAAACCGCCGTCCAAATCTACGGCAACATCGATGCTGGCATGGTCAAGCGTACCGACCAGACCCTGAACATCGGCAAGCGCGCTGCGAACACTCTGGGCTTCAAGGGTACCGAAGACCTGGGCAATGGCCTGAAGGCACTGTTCCAGATCGAAATCCGTTACGAGCCGGACACCGGCACCACCGAGAACAACGGCCGTCCGCTGTTCCAGGGCCAGAGCCGCGTCGGCCTGCAGGGTGATTTCGGTATGGTCCGTCTGGGCCGTGGCCTGACCCCGTTCCAGGAAGTCGTCGGTTCGTTCGAACCGTGGCACGGTCTGCCGACCCCGGCCGGCTTCTACACCGACATCTCGGTCGCAGGCTTCAACTCGGCTCCGCTGGACACCAACACCAGCGGCGGTTCGCCGAACAACAACCGCATCTCGAACGCGATCTTCTACAACTCGCCGGTCGCCAATGGCTTCCAGGTGAACGCTTCGTGGGCCAGCAAGGAAGCCACCGGTGGCGCAGTTGCCGGTATCGGCGCTGGCGCGACTTCGTACGCTGCCAACTCGGAAGCTTCGGCTAACCCGTTCTCGGTCGCTGCCACCTACAACAACGGCCCGGCCGCTGCAATGCTGGCTTACGAGCGTAACGCTGTCGAAAGCAAGGTCTGGTCGATCGCTGGCTCGATCGCCGCGACCCCGGAACTGAAGCTGATGACCACCTACACCCGTCAGGATCAGGAGCACACCAACACCCTGCGTCCGAAGACCAAGGCATGGCTGCTGGGCGCAACCTACGCCGTCGGTCCGGGCAAGATGCTGGCTGGCTATGGCCGCAAGCACATCGACAACACCGCGTCGACCAAGCAGTACTCGCTGGGCTATGAGTACAACCTGTCGAAGCGTACCTACCTGTACGTGGACGCATCGCGTAAGAAAGACATCGTCAACGCCACCACCGGCAACCTGGCTGGCACCCCGACTGTCAACCACTACGACGTGGGCGTGAACCACTCGTTCTAAGCTGATTAAGGGGGTTCGCCCCCTCAGCTGGAAGTCCGCAAGGGCGGGCCTGGGCAACCAGGTCCGCCCTTGTTGCATCCGGGCCTTGTGCGATTCGCGCAACGCTTGTGTGGCTGAGTTGTATCACCCAACGCGAATTGATGGGCATCTGAACCCGCGCGTCGAACACGACTTAATTGCTGGGCACATTGTCGAACACGAGTATTCATGGGAGGTGTGATGAAGAAGATCGTGCTGGGTGCGCTCGCCGGCGCCTGTATTCCGACCCTCGCGCTGGCCCAGACCAGCGTTCAGCTCTACGGTATCGCGGACGCCGGCCTGATGTGGCAGCGCGGCTCGTCCCCCAAGCTCATCAGCGGCGGGGAGGATGGCTCGCGTTTCGGCATCAAGGGCCAGGAAGACCTGGGCCGCGGGATGAAAGCCGTGTTCAATCTCGAGGCGCGGGTCGAGCTCGACACCGGCAGGCAGCAGCCGACCCTGATCAACGAGAATCAGGGCTATTACCTGACACGCGGCATGGAAGCCCTGCCGCCCAACCTGCTGGCAGCTGTACGCAGTGCACTGCAGCCGCGCGGTGGTCCGGCCGTCAATCCGGAAAACGCCCTATTCGACCGCACCAGCATGGTCGGCCTGATAACGCCGCTGGGTGCGATCCTGCTGGGGCGCATGTACACACCGGGCTATGAAGTGTTCGCGGCCGCCGACACCTTCGAGGTCGGCACCGGCGGTACCTGGGGCAGCGTGACCGGCGGCACCGCCGGCTTCCAGGCGCTGGGCGCCGACATCCGTTCCCAGCGCGCCCTGCAATACCGGATCGCCCTGCCTTCCGGGCTCGGCGGTTCGGTGATGATCGCCGGCCGCGGCTCCGGCTACTACGGGCTGTACAACAAGTTCTGGGGCGCTGCCATCACGTATAAAGCGCGCGGCTGGGACGTCGGCGTCGGCCACAACCATGGCTACGATCCTTCGGGGGCACCCAGCCTGCGCACCACCACCGCCGGTGGCTCCTACGCCTGGAACGACTGGAAGTTCTTCGCCGGCTGGCACGACCAGCGAAACCGGCATTCGACCCTGCTGCCGACCTACATCGCCGGCTGGGATGCCCAGATCGCACCCCAGCTTGCGGCACTGGGCCCAGCCACCGCTGCCGCCCTGCGTGCGGTGTTCGTCAACAACATCAGCATCAACAGCCAGCAGGATGCGGTCAGCTATCAGCTTGGGGCGCAGTACCGCATTGGCGCCAACCGCATCCTGGCCTCGGTGGCGCGCCAGAACGACCGCACCCCATCCGACAGCGATGCAACCCTGTTCGCGCTCGGCTACAACTACTTCCTGTCGAAGCGTACCGACATCTACGCTGTCGCGTCCTTCATCAAGAACGACAATGAGGCGCAGTACAGTCCGGCGACGGCGGGGGCGCCGGGCGGCTTCACCAAAACACCCGGCGAGGATGGGCGCGCCTTCCAGCTGGGGGTAAGGCACCGCTTCTGACGTCGGCGCCACGGCGGTGCGTCGAGGCGGCAGCGGAATGGCATGTTTATCTGCTGGAGGCGGTTGCAGTCAGGTAAAATTAGCGGTCTACCTCTTTCGCAAAACCGCGCAATGACCGTAACACTGGATTCCGCTGCCATCGCCCAATACCTGGTCGACCACCCGCAGTTTTTTGAAGAACACGCCGGCCTGCTGGGCGAGGTGAAACTGTCGAGCCCATTGACCGGCCGTGCCGTCTCGCTGCAGGAACGGCAGATGGAAGTCATGCGCGACAAGTACAAGGCACTCGAGTTGCGCATGGCCGAGTTGATGCGCCATGCCGAGGAAAACGCGGCGATCGCCAACCGCTTCCACGGCTGGACCCGGCAACTGCTGGAAGCCGGTGCGCCCGACGAGGCGCCGGCGGCAATGCCGCGCGCCGTGGTTGACGGCCTGATCCAGCACTTCATGGTGCCGCAGGCAACCCTGCGCCTGTGGAACCTGGGCCCGGAGCACGCGTCCGCCTGGTATGCCAGCGACGTCTCCGATGATGTGCGCCTGTTCGCGAGTGGCCTGCGTGCGCCTTACTGCGGCCCGAACCGCGATTTCGAAGCCGTGCACTGGCTCGACGACAGTGCCGAGGTGCGTTCGACGGTGCTGGTGCCGCTGCGCGCCGGCACGACGGCCTTCGGCCTGCTGGTGCTCGGCTCGCCGGATCCGGAGCGCTTCAGCGCCAGCATGGGGACCGACTTCCTGGTCCACATCGGCGAAACCGCCAGCGCCGCGTTGCTGCCGCTGCGCGCCTGAGGCAGCGAGACCCTGCATGGACACCACGGCCGCCGACGACTGGACCGGCCGCTACCTGGACGAGCTGCGCACCCAGCGCAAGCTCTCCAGCCACACGATTGCCGCCTATGCGCGCGACCTGGCCGAGCTCGGCGCATTCAGCGCCAAACTGGCCGGCCACACCGACTGGGCCAGGCTGACCCACTTCGACATCCGCCGCTTTGCCGCCAAGCTGCACGCCGACGGCCAGAGTCCGACCTCGATCGCGCGCAAGCTGTCCGGCTGGCGCGGCTTCTTCAACTGGCTGGCGCGCCATACGCCGCTGCCCGCCAACCCGGTCGAGGGCGTGCGCGCCCCGCGCCGTGCCAAGCGCCTGCCGAAAGCCCTGCCTGTCGACGATGCCGTGCGCCTGATGGAGGCGCACCGCGGCGGCCATCCCGAGCCAAGCGAGCTGTGCGACCGCGCGATGTTCGAGCTCCTGTATTCGAGTGGTCTGCGGGTGTCGGAACTGGCCGGCCTGGATGTCGGCTTCGTGCCGGCCAGGGACGGTCTGCCCGCCTCGCTCGGCTGGCTGGACTTGGCCGCCCAGGAAGTCGTGGTCACCGGCAAGGGCAATAAAATGCGGCGGGTGCCGGTCGGCGGCCCGGCGCGTGAGGCGATCGCGACCTGGCTGGCGGTGCGTCCGCCGGCCAGCGACGGCAGCAATGCGCTGTTCCTGTCGGCACGTGGTGCCCGTGTCAGCCCGCGCGTGGTCCAGCACCGCCTCAAGAACCACGCGATCAAGGCCGGCCTGCCGGTCCACGTGCACCCGCACGTGCTGCGCCATTCCTTCGCCTCGCACCTGCTGCAATCCTCGGGCGACCTGCGCGCGGTCCAGGAACTGCTGGGCCACGCCAGCATCACCTCGACCCAGATCTATACCTCGCTCGATTTCCAGCACCTGGCTGCTGTCTACGACAAGGCCCATCCGCGCGCCAAGGCGAAATAAAGCCTGGCTCGAATAGATCAAAGGTCGGCAGCGCACAAGACCGCCGCCGGTGGTGACATTCCGCAAATTCCGGCATAATCCCCCGATTCTCGGCCGCCAGACGGCCTATTTAGATCGGATAGCGAAATATGGAATTAATCCCCAGCACCATTCTGACCGGCTTTCTCGGCGCCGGCAAAACCACGCTGCTCAACCGCATCCTGCAGGAAAACCATGGTCTGCGCATCGCCGTGATCGAGAACGAGTTCGGCCAGGAAAACATCGACAACGAGATCCTGGTGCAGGATTCGGGCGAACAGATCGTCGAAATGAACAACGGCTGCATCTGCTGCACCGTGCGCGGCGACCTGATCGTTGCGCTGGGCAATCTGGCACGCAAGCGCGATGCCGGCGAGCTGCAGTTCGACCGCGTGGTCATCGAAACCACCGGCCTGGCTAATCCCGGCCCGGTGGCGCAGACCTTCTTCGTCGACGAGGAAGTGGGTGCACACTATCTGCTCGACGCCGTGGTCACCGTGGTCGATGCCCGCCACGGCATGGACCAGCTGGACCGCCACGAGGAAGCCCAGCGCCAGGTCGGCTTCGCGGACAAGATCCTGCTGTCGAAAACCGACCTGGTCGATGCCGCCGCGCTCGAGGAACTCAAGGCGCGCATCCGCCGCATCAACCCGCGCGCGCCGATCAGCACCTCGGACTTCGGCCGCGCGCCGATCCAGGAAGTGCTCGACCTGCGCGGCTTCAATCTGAACGACAAGCTGGAACTCGACCCGGCTTTCCTGACCGCCGACGAGGCCCACGAGCACGGCCACGATCACGATCATGACCACGTGCACACCGAAGCCTGCGACCACAGCCACGACCACCATCACGGCCACCACAGCGACGACATCGCCGCCTTCGTCTTCAAGAGCGAGCGCGCTTTCGATCCGGAACGCCTCGACCAGTTCCTCGGCAGCATGGTGCAAGTGTTTGGTCCCAACATGCTGCGCTATAAAGGCGTACTCTTGATGGCCGGTGCGGACCGCAAGGTCGTATTCCAAGGCGTGCATCAAATCATGGGCAGCGACCTGGGTGCAAAGTGGGGCGATCAAGAAGTCCGCGGCAGCAAAATGGTGTTTATTGGTAAAAATTTACCAAAAGATGTCTTTATCCGCGGATTGGAACAATGTTTGGTATAAACTACTCCGGTTCTGCAAACCGGTAGTTGAACGACTGGACAAGGCGGGGTGTCCAAGCCCGCCGTTACGGCAGCAAACCAGCGCACAGCTCAACAGGAGTAGGCGCTGAGTAAGCTGATAAAATGGAAACTCTGTCGTATCAAAGGTAAGTGAAGTCATGACTAAAACAACGAAACCGAACACCGCGGCGCAGCCCGAAGAACGTCTCCTGACGGAAGAAGAGATTCGGGCGATGAGCGACGACGACTACATGAACCCGGCCCAGCTGGCGTTCTTCAAGAACCGCCTGCAAGAGCTCGAGAAGGAATTGCTGAAGAACGCCGGCGAGACGACTGAGCACCTGCGCGAAACCGTCCTGGTGCCGGATCCGGCCGACCGCGCCACGATCGAGGAAGAGCACGCGCTCGAACTGCGTACCCGTGACCGCGAACGCAAGCTGCTCAAGAAGGTGCAGCAATCGCTGGCGGCCATCGAATCGGGCGAATACGGCTGGTGCGATGAAACCGGCGAACCGATCGGCGTTGCGCGCCTGATCGCCCGCCCGACCGCGACCCTGTCGCTGGAAGCCCAGCAGCGCCGCGAACTGAAACAAAAGCTGTACGGTGACTGAAGCCTGACAAGCTCTGCCGAAAAAAGCATGCGTTCCCCGCATGCTTTTTTTATTTGAGCGACAGTTTGAGCTACATGGATATTTCCCATGGGATACACTAACGTCGGCTGACCTGTCGCTTGACGCAGCTCAGGCGTGCGCGCCACGTGCGGCGGGTCGCCGTGCTACTGTCTCGACCGGTGAAACGGTAACAAGGACCGACGTGGGACTCTTTTCCTTCCTGAAGAAAAAGAACGATGCGCCTGAGGCGCGGGCCGGCGCACGCCCGCGCAGTATGGCCCTGCATCCTGGCGAACTGCCGGACACCGCCAGCGCGTTTGCCCCGACCACCCGCATGTCGCTCGACACCGAAGCCGAACGCGAGCGCCAGCGCGAGATCGCGCGTGCCACCGCCGCCAAGATCGACGAGATCGAGCTGGAAATGACCTCCGACATCTTCGACGACCATGCCTGGGCCGGCAACCGGCGCGCGCCGGCGGTCGCGGCCGGCGCCTCCAGCGCGCCCCTACTCGACCTGAACACGGCCGACCTGCTGGTGCAGGAAATCTCCCCAAGCACCGCCGTCGCCCCCTCCAGCGCGCCGGCGGTCGAGGAAGCGGCGATCTTGTATGCCAACGGCCAGCTGGAGGCTGCCGAAGCGGTGCTGCGCGAATGCCTGGACGGCGCCTGCCGCAGCGAGCGCCAGCCCTGGTGGATGCTGTTCGACCTCTACCAGGCCAGCGGCCGCGAACCGGCCTTCGAGAGCATCGCAATCGACTACGCCAGCCATTTCGAAACCTCGCCGCCGGCCTATTCGCCCATCCTTGCACCACTGGCGGCGCAGCGGGGCCAACAAGCTTTTGCCGGGGTGACCCCGACCGCCACCCTGTCGGGCCAGCTCGACGCCGGTGCCGCTGCCCAGCTGTCGCACGTGCTGGCATCGAACCTGCCGCTGGTGCGACTGGATTTCAGCACGGTCGCCGCGGCCACGCCGGCAGGTTGCGCGGTCCTGCTCGAGGCCCTGCAGACCCTGCGTCGCGCCGGCCGCGAACTGGTCGTGGCCGGTGCCGACCACCTGCTTGCGGTCTTGCGGCCCATGCTGGCAATCGGCGACCGCACACCCGGCGAAGCGCCCTGGCTGCTGCTGCTCGAACTGCTGCTCCTGATGAACCGCGAAAAGGATTTCGAAGAAACGGCGATGGACTATTGCGTCACTTTCGAGGTCTCGCCGCCCTCCTTCGAGGCGCCGGCGCGGGCCGCCGTCAGCCTGGGCGCCAGCAGAGGTCCGGGCAAGGGCGGTCCGGCCGCCGCCGGCGACCATTTCCTGTTGCCGGGCCTGGTCGAAGGCGCCAGCGCGGCGCTGCTGGACGCGATTACGGCGTATGCCGGTGAGCGTGCGGCGCTGGTGCTGGACTGTTCGCGCCTGGCGCGCATCGACTACGCGGCGGCGAACGCCCTCGCCACCCGCCTGCGCCAGCTCGCCGACCATCCCGGCAGCGATGGCAAAGATGGCAACGATGACAACGGCGGCAATAACGGCAAGCGCCGCATCGAACTGCGCGACCTGAACCACCTTGTGGCCGCCCTGCTGCGCCTGCTGGGTGCCGGCGATGTCGCCCGTCTGTACGCGCACAAGTATTGAACAGGCGGTCGCCCTGCGAACGCGACAGTTTCTTCTTGCAATATCGTGAATGGTCCCCACGTTCGGTGAGCAATCAACCACGAGGCAACTATGGAACAATTTCACGGCACGACCATTCTGAGCGTGCGGCGCGGCGAACAGGTCGCGCTCGGCGGCGACGGCCAGGTCACTCTGGGCAACGTCGTCATGAAGGGCTCGGCGCGCAAAGTGCGCAAGCTCTACCAGGGCAAGGTGCTGTGCGGCTTCGCCGGCGGCACCGCGGACGCTTTCACCCTGCTCGACCGCTTCGAAGCCAAACTGGAAAAGCACCAGGGTAACCTGCTGCGCGCTTCGGTCGAACTGGCCAAGGATTGGCGCACCGACCGCGTGCTGCGCCGCCTGGAGGCGATGCTGCTGGTGGCCGACCGCGAGAAGACCCTGATCATCACCGGCAATGGCGACGTGCTCGAACCCGAAGACGGTATCGGCGCGATCGGCTCGGGCGGCGTGTACGCGCAGTCGGCTGCCAAGGCCCTGCAGGAAAACACGGACCTGGCCCCGGCCGACGTGGTCAAGAAGGCGCTCACCATCGCCGGCGAGCTGTGCATTTACACGAACATGTCCCACATCGTCGAGACGCTGTAATGAGCAATCACCTAAATAAGCACATGAACATGACCCCGTCCGAAATCGTTTCGGAACTCGACAAGCACGTCGTCGGCCAGGGCAAGGCCAAGCGCGCGGTGGCGATCGCCCTGCGTAACCGCTGGCGCCGCCAGCAGGTGGGCGAACCCCTGCGCCACGAGATCACGCCGAAGAACATCCTCATGATCGGCCCGACCGGCGTCGGCAAGACCGAGATCGCGCGCCGCCTGGCCAAGCTGGCCGACGCGCCTTTCATCAAGGTCGAGGCGACCAAGTTCACCGAGGTCGGCTATGTCGGCCGCGACGTCGACACCATCATCCGCGACCTGATCGACATCGGCGTCAAGCAGACCCGTGCCGCCGAGGTCAAGAAGAACCGCCAGCGCGCCGAAGACGCGGCCGAAGACCGCGTGATCGACATCCTGGTGCCGCCGGCGCGCGACTTCGGCTTCAACGTCGCCAGCCAGGAATCCAAGGACGGCGACGTTACCCGCCAGACCTTCCGCAAGCGTCTGCGCGAAGGCGCCCTCGACGACAAGGAAATCGAAATCGAGGTGGCCGACGCCGCCCCGCAGGTCGACATCATGGCGCCGCCGGGAATGGAAGAGATGACGGAGCAGATCAAGTCGATGTTCGCCGGCGTCGGCGCGGCCCGCAAGAAGGCACGCAAGCTGAAGATCAAGGACGCGATGAAGATCCTGATCGAAGAGGAAGCCGCCAAGCTCGTCAACGAGGAAGAGCTGAAGCAGAAGGCGATCCAGAACGTCGAGCAGAACGGCATCGTGTTCCTGGACGAGGTCGACAAGATCGCCTCGCGCTCGGAACATGGCGGGGCCGACGTCTCGCGCGCCGGCGTGCAGCGCGACCTGCTGCCGCTGGTCGAGGGCACGACCGTCAACACGAAATATGGCATGATCAAGACCGACCACATCCTGTTCATCGCCTCGGGTGCGTTCCACCTGTCGAAACCGTCCGACCTGATTCCGGAGCTGCAGGGCCGCTTCCCGATCCGCGTCGAGCTGGAAGCGCTGTCGGTGGAAGACTTCAAGAGCATCCTGACCTCGACCGACGCGAGTCTCACCAAGCAGTACGAGGCCTTGCTGGAGACCGAGGGCGTGAAGCTGGAATTCGCACCGGAAGGCATCCATCGCCTGGCCGAGATCGCTTATTCCGTCAACGAGCGGACCGAGAACATCGGCGCGCGCCGGCTGTACACGGTGATGGAAAAGCTGCTCGAAGAGATCTCGTTCTCGGCGACCGACAAGTCGGGCCAGACCCTGGTCATCGACGCGGCCTACGTCAACGAGCGGCTGGATGCGCTGGCGGTCAACGAAGACCTGTCGCGCTATGTGTTGTAACTGAGGTACTGTAATCGGAGAGAAGGAGGCGAAGATGGCGAACAAGGCGCTTGCAACCCGGCAGAGGATGATGCTGCGCGTCGATCCGGTGCCGGTCAAACCGCGCAATCCGTTTGCCGGCTTCGCCAAGCAGCGCGCGGCCGGCTCGCATGCCAAGCCGCTGTCGAGCGAACGGCAGGCCGCCAAGCGCGCGCTCAAGAAGGTCAAGCTGACGCCCGACGAGGAGTGACAGCAGCGCCCTTCTTCTGTACAGTACAGAACCCATGAGCTCCCCTGACATGGTTCTGGACGTCCTGCGCGCCGAACTGCGCGCTGCCGGCATCACCTACAAGATGCTGGCCGATCGCATCGCGATGAGCGAGTCGAGCATCAAGCGTATGTTCGGCCAGAAGGACATGACGCTGTCGCGCCTGGCGCAAATCTGCCAGGCCGCCAACATCCACCTGGAAGACGTGCTGCGCCGCGCAGCCGATGCCCGGCCCCAGGCCGACACCCTCACGCTGACCCAGGAAACCTCGCTGATCGCCAACCCGCGCCTGCTGCTGATGGCGATCTGCTGTCTCGGGCACTGGAGCCTGGAACAGATCATCGAGACCTACCGCCTGACCGAACCGGAATGCATCGGCCTGCTGGCCGAGCTGGACCGGCTGGGCCTGATCGAACTGAAACCCCTGAACCGCTACACCTTGCGCGTCTCGAACGCCTTCCGCTGGCTGCCGGACGGCCCGGTGCAGCGCTACTTCCGTGAACACGTGGTGGGGGATTATTTCGACGGCCGCTTCGACGGGCCGGGTGAAGCGCTGATGTGCCTGCCTGCGCGGCTGTCGCTGGCGAGCGCCGGCGAACTCACGGAAAAAATCTATCAACTGGCCGGCGAACTGGCCCGGCTGCACCGCAACGACCGGCGCCTGGCGCCAAACGACCGCGATGGTTTTACCTTGCTGGTCGGCTTCCGCTCGTGGGAGTTTTCTGCATTTACGGCATTGCGCCGTTAATCGAGAGAGCGCCTGACGCTTACTGGGTCGAAGGCTGGCCGTTGTTGGCCGGTCGCGTCGGCGGCGGCATCTGCACCGGCGCGGGGGCCGGGTTGTTCGCATTCTGGTTATTCGGGTTGTTCTGGTTGGCAGGCGCGCTGTTCGGGTTGGATGGCGGCGGCTCGTCGTGCTGGCCGACGTCGCCCGGCGCGGCATATTCCTGGTTCTGCGGCTGCTGCTGCGAGACGGCGCCCGGCGACATCGGCGGCTCCGGCACCGTCGCGCCCGGCGCGAGAGTGGCGGGCATGGCGCCGGCCGGGTTGACGGCCCCACCGGCACCGCCCATTGCCGCGGCCGGCTTGTTGTCCGCCGCCAGATCCAGCCGTTTCATGACGCCGCCGTCGGACAGCATCACATAGCGCGGGTGTACTTCCGCCAGGGTGATCCCCGGCACCAGTTCCTTGCCCATCCTGACCGCTTTCGGCGGCGAACCCTCGGCCACGATGATGGCCACGCTCTCGCGGCCGGCCGAGACGATGCCGGTCAGCTGGTAATTGGTCGCGCTTGCGGTGGCGATCTGGCCGCCGAACAGCGTCGCCGCGGCATCGATCGACGGGTCCGGCATGCTGGTATGCGGCACCGCGGCGATCGGCCGCTGCGGCGGCTGGTACAACTGCAGGATCCAGTAGGCGAGCGAGGCCGCCAGCAGGATCACGCCGAGCAGGCTCAAAAGGAGGGGCAAACGCTTGTTCATCAGTGTCCTTGTCAGCGCACCAACTGGTTGATTTCAATAATCGGCATCAGCACCGCCAGCACGATCAGCAGCACGACCAGGCCCATGGCCAGGATCAGCACCGGCTCGAGCAGGCCGGCGATGGTCAGCGCGCGGCGTTCCAGATCCGCCTGCTGCGAATCGGCGGCGCGCTCCAGCATGGCCGGCAGCTCGCCGGTGATCTCGCCGGCGCGGATCATGTGCACCAGCATCGGCGGGAAGTATTTTTGGACCGACAAGGCGCGCGCCAGGCTCACGCCCTCGCGCACACTGGCGGTCGCGTCCTCGACCAGTCCCTTCATGGCCACGTTCGACAGCGTGTCGCGGCTGGTCTCGAGCGCGCGCAGGATCGGCACGCCGGAACCGGTGGTGATCGCCAGTGTGCTGGCGAAGCGCGCCGTGTTCAGGCTGCGCTCGAAACGGCCGTAGACCGGGGCATCGAGCAGCCAGGCATGCCAGCGCAGCTTGAGCGCGGGATTGCGCAGCGCGCGGCGCCACATGAGCCAGGCGCCGATCAGCGCCAGTCCCACATAGATGCCATAAGCGCGCGTAAAGTTCGACACGCCCAGCATCATGATGGTCAGGAAAGGCAGCTTCTGCTTGGTGTTGGCGAACACCGAGACGATCTGCGGCACCACGTAGGTGAGCAGGAAGATCACGATGGCGAACGCGACCACGGTGACGATCGCCGGATACGTGAAGGCCAGGCGCACCCGCTGCACCAGCGCGTTGCGGCGCTCGATATAGTCGGCCAGGCGCGCCAGCACGCGTGCCAGCTGGCCGATCTGTTCGCCGGACGATACCAGCGCGCGGTAGATTTCGGCGAAGTCGCGCGGATGCCGCGACAGTGCGCTGGAGAAGGACGCGCCGCCCATCACTTCGGAACGGATCGAGGCGATCAGGTCGCGCATGTAGGCGCGCTCGGCCTGCTCCAGCAGCGCCGTGAAGGCCTGCTCGAGCGGTAATCCCGCTTCCAGCAAACTGGCCAGCTGGCGCGTAAACAGGGCCAGCTCGACCTGCGACAGACGCTCGCCGAAACCGCGCGAGCGCGCCGTGCCGCTTTCGTCGACCTGGGCCGCGATGGCCTCGACCGCGAGCGGCGTCAGGCCCTGCAGGCGCAGGTCGGCGCGCGCGGCACGCGGGCTGTCGGCATTCAGCACGCCCTTGCGGGTCACGCCGCCGGTATCGACGGCTTCGTAGCGAAAGGCCGGCATCAGGCGGCCTTCGTCACGCGCAACAGCTCGGCTTCGGTGGTGACGCCTTCGCGTACCCAGCGTTCGCCGTCGTCGTGCATGGTGCGCATGCCGGAGCGCAGCGCGGCGTCGCGGATCTCGGCTTCGGACACCTGGTTGTGGATCTGCGCGCGGATCTGCTCGTTCGTTTCCAGCAGTTCGTAGACGCCGACCCGGCCGTGGTAGCCGGTATGGCCGCAGCGTTCGCAGCCGACCGCACGCCACTGGCCCGGACCTTCCTGCACCTTGCAATAGGAACAGAGCTTACGGACCAGGCGCTGCGCCATCACGCCCAGCAGGGACGAGGACAACAGGAAGGGCTCGATGCCCATGTCAAGCAGACGGGTCACGGCCGACGCGGCGTCATTGGTGTGCAGGGTCGCCAGCACCAGGTGGCCGGTCAGCGAAGCCTGCACCGCGATCTGCGCGGTTTCCAGGTCGCGGATCTCGCCGATCATGATCACGTCCGGGTCCTGGCGCAGGATCGCGCGCAGGGCCTTGCCGAAGGTCATGTCGATGCGGGCGTTGACCTGGGTCTGGCCGACACCGTTCAGGTCGTATTCGATCGGGTCTTCCACCGTCATGATGTTGGTGGTCGAAGCATTCAGGCGCGACAGCGCGGCGTACAAGGTGGTGGTTTTGCCGGAGCCGGTCGGGCCCGTCACCAGCACGATGCCGTGCGGCTGGTTGATCATCTTGTCGAACTGCGGCAGCAGGTGTTCGCTCATGCCGAGGTGGCTGAGGTCGAGGCGACCCGCTTCCTTGTCGAGCAGACGCAGCACCGCGCGCTCGCCGTGCCCGGTCGGCAGGGTCGAGACACGCACGTCGACCGGCTTGCCGCCGACGCGCAGGGTGATGCGGCCATCCTGCGGCAAGCGCTTCTCGGCAATGTCCAGCTGGCTCATGATCTTGATACGCGAGATCAGCGACGCGTGGATCGCCTTGCGCGGACGCACGATGTCGCGCAGCGCGCCGTCGATGCGGAAGCGCACCACCGAGGTTTGCTCGAACGGTTCGATGTGGATATCGGACGCGCCTTCGCGCAGCGACTGGGTCAGCAGCGCGTTGATCATGCGGATGACCGGCGCATCGTCGGACGATTCCAGCAGGTCTTCGATGGCCGGCACGTCCTGCAGCAGCTTGGTCAGGTCGAGGTCGGCGTCGAATTCGTCGGCCACCTGGGACGCGTCGCCGCCGGCATTGGCGTAGGCGCTGGCGATCGCCGCTTCCAGCTCGGCACGGTCCATGCGGTGCAGGACGATGCGGCCGAAGCGGCGCGAGACTTCCGCGATCGCGGCCGGTTTCGTGGCATTCGACACCAGGACTTCGACGGCTTGCGACGGGTCGCCGTTGGAACGCGCCAGCACGCCGTAGTCGCGTGCGAATGCGTAGGGCAACAGGTTATTCATGATGTTCAGTTCTGGGTCGGCGATGCCGGCCGGTATTCACCTGACTGCGCGCCCGACTGGGGCGCTTGCGGCGGCTGCACCGGGCGGAACTCGGGCTGGGCACTCTGCTGCTGGCCTCGCTGGGCCGGCTGGTTCGTACCCGGACCGGTGGCCGCACCCGGACGCGGCGCGACAGGCGCCGGCGGCGGCATCGTGGCCATTGCACCGCCCGCAGGCGGCTGGCCATTGTTGTTCAAAGGCGGCAGCATCGGCGCGCCGAGGTTGCGTATCAGGATCGAATCGTCGACCGGCTGGCTGTTGGCGCCGGCTGCCCGCATGAGCTCGTAACGGTCCATCGAGATACTGGTGTTCTGTTCCTTGCTGCGCACCACCACGGGGCGCAGGAAGACCATCAGGTTGCGTTTGTTACGGGTGCGCGACTTGTACTTGAACAGGTTGCCGAGCACCGGGATGTCGCCCAGGCCGCGCACTTTTTCTTCGTTGTCGGATTCGTCGTCGGAGATCAGGCCACCCAGCACGATGATCTGGCCATCGTCGGCCAGCACATTGCTTTCGATCGCGCGGACGGTGGTGATGATCCCTGCCGCATTGTTGGTCGAGTCGATCCCCGAGTTCTCGTGGTAGATCGCCAGCTTGATCGTACCGCCTTCCGAAATCTGCGGGCGCACTTTCAGCAGCAGGCCCACGTCCTTGCGGTCGACCGTCTGGAACGGGTTGCTCGCCCCGCTCGCCCCGGTCGTGAACGAACCGGTGATGATCGGGATGTTCTGGCCGACCTTGATCGTTGCCAGCTCGTTATCGAGCGTGATCATGTTCGGCGTGGACAAGATGTTGGCGTTACCGCCGTTTTCAAGGGCGCTCGCGATCGCCCCCAGGCCCAGCTGGCCATTGATCTGGCGGAAGATGCCGATCGACAGGCCGCTCAGCGCGGGCAGGCTGCTGCCGGTGCCGCCGGTGGTGCCGGTGCCGCCGCCCAGCCCGGTCGCAGCAGCGGCGGCCAGGTTGATGATGTTGTTGCTGCCGCCGCTGTTGAAGGATTGCAGGCCGCCCACGCGGTAGCGGCTGCTGTCGTCGCCGGAGATGCCGACCCACTGCACGCCGAATTCCGACGCCTTGTTCGAGGTGACTTCGACCACCAGGGCTTCGATGTAAACCTGGGCGCGGCGCACGTCGAGCTGGTCGATGACGGCGCGCAGGTTGCGGTAGACCGCGTCGGGCGCGGTGATGATCAGGCTGTTGGTCGAGGCGTCGGCCTGGATGAAGCCGGAGCCCTGGCCGCCGCCGGCGCCGCCGGCCGTGGCTTGGCTCTGCTGGCCGAAGGTATTGCCGGTGCCGCCCATGCCGACGCTGCTCTGCTGGCCTTGCTGGCCGCCGAGCGAACCGCCGGCACCGGTGCCGGTGTTGCTGCCGGCCTGGATCGAGCCGCCCGAGGTGCCCTGCTGCTGCACCGGCACCGCCGAGGCATCCTGCGACACCACCGCGCGCAAGGTCTGGGCAACGCGGCTGGCGTCGGCATTCTTCAGGTAGACCACGTGGATGTTGCCGAGTTCGGTGGTCGGCTGGTCGAGCTTGGCGATCAGGCTCTTGGCCATGTTCGCGCGGGCGGCCGAGGGCGCGCGCACGACGACCGAATTGGTGCGCGGATCGGCCAGCACGCTGACGCGGCCGGCGTCGCCGCCCGGGCTTGGCTCCATCAGGCGCGTGACCAGGGTCGCGACGTCGCTGGCGATGCCGTTGCGAATCGGTACGACGTCGAGGTCGCCGGTCGAGGGCGCGTCGAGCGCGGCGATGATCTTCGACAGGCGGCGCAGGTTGTCGGCGTAATCGGTGATGACCAGGCTGTTGTTACCCGGGTCGGCCATGATGGAATTGTTCGGCGAGATCAGCGGACGCAGCACGGCGGTGAGATTCGCCGCCGACTCATGCTGCAGGCGGTAGACCTGGGTCGCGACCTGGTCGCCGCGCACCCTGGAACCGCCGGTACCGACCTGGGTCGGCGAGGCCTGCAGCTTGGCTTCGGCTTCCGGCACCACCTTCGCATAGCCGTCGCCGGTGACCACCGCATAGCCCTGCAGGCGCAGTGCCGAGGTCAGCAGGGCGAAAGCCTGGGCCTTGCTCAGCGTGCGTTCCGACACCAGGGTCAGCGTCCCCTTCACGCGCGGGTCGATGATGAAGGTCATGCCGGTGTAGTGGCCGACCGCCTTGATCACCGATTCCATGTCGGCGTTGACGAAGTTGAGCGCGGCGCCGTTGCCCTCCTGGGCGAACGCGGGCGCGGCCGGGACTGCGCCGAGGACCGCGCAGCACAGCATGACGTTGGCGGCGATGCGGCGCAGGGCCGGAGTTTGCTGGGTTGTTTTCATCATCTGAACTCTAATGCGATTATGTTCTTGCCGTTCACCATTCGGCGCTGGCCCAGCAGGTTGAGCAGGTTGCCCAGCGTGTCTTCGTATCCTTCGGCCGCTTGCGCCTGTCCCGAAAAGCGCAGACGGCCATTTTCCAGAGTACCACTTCCCGATAGCAGCAGCGCGCCGCGGACGGTACGCAGCGCCAGATCGGCCCGCTGGCCGCGCCAGTCCATCGCCACCTCATAACTGCCCAGCGGTTTGACCGGGCTCATACGCGAACCCATGTCGGTCAGCGACAGCACGGTCCTGCCCTGCACGGCCACCGTCTGGCCCTGGCGTGCGATGTCCAGCAGATTCCAGGACAGCTTGATCACGCCCGATGGCGCCAGCGTGTTCAGCGGCGCGCCGAGCCCGGCCAGACCTTCGGCCGGCAGCAGCAGTTCGCCGGCGCTGACCTGCCATTGCGACCAGCTGCCGCTGATGCGCACCGGCTGCGCCAGCGCCTTGTCGTTGGCCAGATCCATGCTCACCTGGCCGAACAGCACCAGCGGCGACAAACGCCAGCTGAAGCGGCCCGGCAGCAGCGGTGTCACCGACCCGCCCTCGCCCGGCGCCCCGCCCACAAAGGCTGAGCCGCGCCAGAGCGTACCTTGCGCATCTCCCAGAGTCAAACGTCCGCCGGTCTGGCGCTCGACCATCGGCCCCAGCCAGGCAGCCGGCAGGAACAGCAGTACCGTGACGGCAACCGCCAGGACCGTCAGCCCGATCCACAACAAGGCACGCTTCATTGGGCCGCGCCGGTGTTCTGACGCAGCGTCATGCTGGCGTCGACCTGGCCGGCCGCCGGCAAGGCGGTAACGACGGCGTCCTGCACCAGCACGCGGTTGGCGCGGCGCTGCTCGTCGAGCCAGGTGGTGAGGTTGGCGAAGGACACGTTATTCAGTTGCAGCTTGATGTACTCGCCCGTCATCGACAGCGATTGCGGCGTCAAGCCGCGTCCGCTGAGGCTGGTGCTGACGGTTTCGCGGGTCAGTGGCGTGACCTGGGTGCTCGGCGCGGCCGACAGCCGGCCCGCTTCCTGGGCCATGGCTTGCAGCTCGGCGGCCTGCTGGCGCAGCTGCGGCAGCGTGCGGCGCAGCTGGGCGCGGCCCTCGACGGCCGGGTCGACCAGGATCAGGTACAGCAGCGCCAGCAGCACGACGGCGCCGCCGACGCCGAGGAAACGCCGTTCCTGCTCGGTGCGGGCAAGCCAGAGCGCGGTGGCGCGCTCGCGGTATTGGGCGACGGTGGTGGCAAGACTCATTGCTTGGCTCCTGTGCTGCGGATCACCCAGCTGCCCGGCGCGGCTTCATCGAGACTCATGTTGCGCGCGGCAAGCGCCGTGCGCAGCTGGCCCGTTAAACCGGGGTCGACGGTTTCGGGTTTGACTTTGACGGACAGCGCGCGTTCGCGGTATTCGATTGACGCAATGCCGGGTTGACGTCCGAGCGAACGCGTAGCTTCGCCGAAAGCCGCTGCCAGGTAAGTGAATTCGTCGGGCGCCACTTCGCCGATGCTGGCGCGGGCGCGCGCAATGTTCTGGCGCATCTGGGCGACCGGATCGAGGATCGTGGTCTGGTTCGGATACACCGAGCGGAAGGTCTGGGTCATCGACTGGCGCACGGTCTCGGCTTCGCGCTTCAGGCGCAGCCATTCGACGTTCAGGCCGATCAGGTTGACGGCTAGCGCCAGCAGCGCCAGGCGGATCGGCCAGCGCCAGCGACGCCAGTCGCGCGGCTGGCTGCCGGCGGCGCCCAGGCCGCTGACCAGATCGAGCGCGGTGCTCCTGGAACCGGCGATCCAGTGCGCCCAGTCGTCGGCCTCCAGCGTGATACCGGGGCCGGCGTCCAGCGCCAGCGCCTGGTATTCGCCCAGCTGGCCGGGCGGCACGTACAGCACCAGCGGCGCATCGCCACTGAAGGCGCGCGCGGTCTGCAGCACCACCGCCGGGGCGGCGTCGAGCGCCAGGCCGAAGCCCTGGAACAAGCCCTGGCGCAGGGTCAGTTCGGCGCCCTGGATGGCGGCCGAGACGCTGCCCGGCTGCAGCGGCAGACACAGCTGGGCAGGCACGGCGGCTACCGAGCGCGCGCCCTGCGCCAGCAGACTGCGCACGATGCCCTCCAGCCAGTCGCGGTCGACCACGGCGATCGGGCGGCTGTCGTCCGGCTGCTGGGGCGCGGCCACCAGCACGTGATCGAGCGGGTCGCCGAGGATGTGTTCCTCGACCAGGCCGGGCAGCGCAGCCTTCAGGCGCGCACCGGTCAGGGGCGGCGCCGTTACCGACAGCAGGTTGACGTCGGCGCCGGCCAGCAGCAGCACGACGCGGCGGCTGGTACCGACCAGGTCGCCCAGATTGCGCAGCGGACCTTCACCCTGCTGCTCGATGACGCCGCCGTCGTTGACGAGGGCGAAGCGGCTCAGCGCATGGTCGCCTTCCGCGCGGGCGGGATGCCGAATATACAGTGTAGTCAAACCGTCTCTCTCTTTGTTTTTAGTACTGGCGGATCCAGACCACCTGCGTGCCGCCACCGGCAATCAAGGTCGGAAAGCGGTGGATCAGCGCCTCGGCATCCAGCGCGGCGCGGTCCAGGCGGATGCGGCTGTTCACCAGGAACCAGCTGCTTTTCACATCCGCCGCGCCGGGCGTGAGCGGCCGGCTCTGCCCGATCTCCGACGAAAAATACTGCATGTCCCGCCAGGCCGCGCGCTGCCGCCGCACGACCAGCGAATTCGCTTCCGACACCGACATGTTCGGCACCAGCGCCGCCAGCACCTCGGCCGGCGCCGTGTTCACGTTCACCAGCGTCGCTTCCGGCAGCACGATCACGAAGGGCCGCAGGCGCTCGACCATGGCCGGCGTGAAGCCCGGCACCGTCAGCAGGTCGTCCACCGCCAGGAATTTCATCGGCGTGCCGGCCACGCTGCTGCGGGCGGCGCGCTGGATCGTGGTCGGTGTGGGCGTGCCCCCGCCTGCGCCAGCCTCGGCACCCGCACCCGCACCCGCACCGGCACCAGTGCCCGCCCCGGCTCCGGCGCCCGCGCCTGCCCCAGCCTGGTCGCCCCCAGCCGGCGCCCCGCCCTCCGGCGTCGGCGCCTCGATCGGCTGGCCGGCGGCCACGAAGGCCGCGACCCGCCCCGCCAGCTGCTGGTCCATCTGCAGATTGCGCAGCAGGCGGCCGAACACTTCCGTCTGGCCCTCGTCGACTTGGCCATTGTTCGCGAGATTGCGTAAATTGTAACGCGAGCAGGCGTCGATAATGTTACCCGACAAGGTCGCGTCGAAATTTTCGCCTTCGACCCGTTCGCGCTCGATGTACTGGTCGAGCCGGGTTTCGGCCAGCGGCGTGGCCCAGACGTGGTCGAGCGCGGTGTAGTCGCGGTGGTCGAGACCGTCCTGGAACAGCACCAGACTGGCCCAGTCGAGGGCGCCGCGCAGGATCCACTTGGTCTGCAGGTGCAAGCGCTGGTTTTCCATCGAGCGCACCTGCACCTGCTGCTGCCAGAACAGGCTGGCAACGATCGAAATCGCCAGCGTGGTCAGCAGCAGCGCGGTGATCACGGCGACGCCGCGTTGGCGCAGGCCGCGCATGCGTGGCCGTCTCATGGTTCCCCCAGCAGGAAAGACTTGGTCATCGGTACTTGCTGCCCCTGCACCTGCAGCGCCACCTGCATGCCGGTTGGCGGCAGCGGCACGGTATTCGGGTCGGGCTGGGCGGTCTGCCCGCCGCCCGCGGCTGTCGCGGCGGCGGCGGCACTGCCGGCCGTGGCCGCACTGGTCGACTGGCGCCAGGCGCGGTTTTCCCAGGTCATCACCTGCATGCCGGTCACCCCATCCTGCAGCGCAACGGCGCCGCTGGTATCGGTGTCGCTGACCGCGGCCTGCCACAGGCCGTCGAGCTGGACCAGGTCGCGCACGCCCGGCGACTCGCGCCGCACCAGGGTGCCGTTGACGATGCGGTAGGCCACCACCTGCAGGCGCGAGGGCTGGTTTTCGTTGAACACCTCGCGCACCATCGTGAAACGGTCGGTACCGGTCAGCAGATAGGGGCGGCGGTCGAGCACGTCGCGTCCGGCGATGTGTTCGCAGTCGCTCTGCATCTGCGCAAAGGCCAGCTGCATGCCGCGCGTGGTTTCCATCTGGTTCGTCAGCGCCACGCGCGCGCGGATGATGCCGTCCAGCCCACGCCAGCCGAGCACGGCGACGATCGCGAGGATGCTGATCGCCACCAGCAATTCCACCAGGGTGAAACCGCGCTGCCGCCTCGATGCCGTGCTCATAGACGCGGCCTCAGCACGAGTTGGACAAGTTTGACGATGCGCCGGTTCGGATTTTCGATGTCGAATACCGAAACTTCGACGCGGCGCAAACGCGGATTCGGACTGGAGAACACTTCTTCCTGGCAGACCAGGTGCAAATCGCCTTGCGGGCAGTCGAAGCCGCGCTTGCCGATTTCCGGGAATTCCTTGCCCAGGCGGATCTGCACGAGCCGGTTCTCGGCCGACCAGGTCGCCATCATCGAGGTCCGCAGGCCGCTGCTGTTGGCGGTCAGGCTGCCGACCGCGCGCAGGCCGGCACCGAGCGCGGTGCCGACGATGACCAGGGCCACCAGCACCTCGAGCAGCGTGAATCCGGCTGAGCGCAGTTTGTTCATGCGGATCTTCATTCGACGGTGAAATGGCCGACCCCATCGGCCCGGATGCCGACGCGGTTGCCGCCGGCGGCCAGGATCAGCACGAAGGGTTTGTCGACCGGTTCGCGGCCGAAGGTGATGCGCAGCGGATTCACGGTGCCGGCGCTGGCCGGGTCCAGCAGCAGGGTCAGCGGCGCGTTCTTGAAATCGCGCTCGCGCAGCAGGTCGTCGCCGCTGCCGATCGGCTCCCAGCGCGTTTCGTTGCGGACCAGGAAGCGATAGTGCTCGGGCGTGGCTTCGAAGGTGACCGGGCGGTTGCGCACGATGGCCTCGTCGCGCGCCAGTTGCAGCAGCAGGGTCAGGCGCTGGGCCTCCTTTTGCAAGTCCTGGCGCGGGCTGGGGATCGCGTTGAGCGAGGCCAGCCCCAGCGTGACGCCGATGATGACCATCACGACCATGATCTCCACGAGCGTGAAGCCGCGTGTGCGCACGTGCTTGCTCATCGGGCTGGGATCTCCTCAGGCGGCTGGCCCGGCGATGGATTCGCTTGGCTTATTTATCCCAGGAGCCGACGTCGGCATCCTCGCCGGCGCCGCCCGGCTGGCCGTCCGCGCCCAGCGAGAACACGTCGATCTCGCCATGCAGGCCCGGCTGCAGGTACTGGTAATTGTTGCCCCACGGGTCCTTCGGCAGCTTCTCGACGTAACCGCCCTCTTTCCAGCCGTTGGCGGCCGGGCCGGTGGTCGGCTTCTGCACCAGCGCCTGCAGGCCCTGCTCGGTGGTCGGATAGCGCTGGTTGTCCAGTTTATAAAGCTTGAGCGCCTGCATCAGGGTCGCGATGTCGGTCTTGGCGGCGGTCACGCGCGCTTCGCCGGTACGGCCGAGCAGCTTGGGCACGACCAGCATGCCGAGGATGCCGATGATGACCACGACGACCATGATCTCGACGAGAGTGAAACCGCGCTGGCGGCGCCGCTGCATGCGATGCGAAATGTTCTGCATAAAATAATGACGTTTGGTGGTCAAAGAGTCGAATGAATCGAACTAGTATAAGGCCGAATGCCGTAAATCCGGCACGCGGAAGACTTTCCAATTGTAAGCCACCGGCGAGGCTGCCGAAATGCTTGCTGGAATGACTAGCCGCGGCCGGCGCATACCGGACAGGCGTGATTCCGTCCGATCTGCATGGCGGTCCATGCCATCGCGCGGCCGTCGAGCATCAGCAACTGCCCTACCAGCGGCTCGCCGCATCCCACCAGCAGTTTCAGGGCCTCGGCCGCCTGCACGGCGCCGATCACGCCCACCAGCGGCGCGAACACGCCCATGGTGCTGCAGGCAACATCCTCGAAGCGGCTGTCCTCGGGGAACAGGCAGGCGTAGCAGGGCGACTCCGGGTCGCGCACGTCGAACACCGAGACCTGGCCGTCGAAGCGGATCACGGCGCCGGCCACCAGCGGCACGCGCGCCGCCACGCAGGCGCGGTTGACGGCCTGGCGGGTGGCGAAATTGTCGCTGCAGTCGAGTACGACATCGCTGGCGCTGACCAGTTCCAGCAGGCGCGCACCGGCCACGCGTTCGCGCAGGGCGAGCACCTCGATGTCGGGATTAATCTGCATCAATGCCTCACGGCCGGACTCGACCTTGGGCTGGCCGATCCGCGCCGTGGTGTGCATGACCTGGCGCTGCAGGTTCGTCAGGTCGACCTCGTCGTCGTCGACCAGGGTGATATGGCCGGCGCCGCTGGCGGCCAGGTACAGGGCCGCGGGCGAGCCGAGGCCGCCGGCGCCGACGATCAGGACCCGGGCGCCCAGCACCCTTTGCTGTCCTTCGATGCCGACCTCGTCGAGCAGGATATGGCGCGAGTAGCGCAGCAGTTGGCGATCGTCCATCGATTACTTGCTGGCGCCGGCCTTGACCTCGGGCGGCTTCTGCTCGGTGCCGGGCAGTTTGGCAGGTGCCGGCGCATCGTCGAGCGGGTCGGCCTTGGCCAGTTTCACCGGCAAGCCCTTGAAATGGTTGATGGCCTGGGCCAGCTGGAAGTCGTCCTTGCTGCCGAAATCCGGCGCCTTGCCGCTTTTCAGCAAGGCCAGTGCGCGCTGCTCTTCTTCCAGCTCGTCGCGCTTTTGATCCCGTTTTGCGCTGACCGTGCCGTTCAGGCCCACCGGCTTGGCTTCGCCTTCGTTCGACAGGTGATGGTCGAGGTCGGCTTCGCGCACGCGCAGCGCGTTCAGGCCGTCGCCTTCCGGGGTCTCGTCGACTTTCAGGTCGGGAATGATGCCCAGTGCCTGGATCGAGCGCCCTTTCGGGGTGTAATAGCGCGCCGTGGTCAGTTTGACGGCCGTGTTCTCGGTCAATTGTCGCAAGGTCTGCACCGAGCCTTTACCGAAGGTCTGGCTGCCCATCACGATGGCGCGCTTGTAGTCCTGCAGGGCGCCGGCCACGATTTCCGAGGCCGAGGCCGAGCCGGTGTTGACCAGCACCACCATCGGCACCGTCTTCAGCGCCGCCGGCAGCTTGGCCAGCGGATCGGTGCCCGGGCGCGCATAGAAATCGCGGCGGCCATAGAAGGTCGTGTTCGATTCGGGCAACTGGCCCTTGGTGGAGACGATCACCTCGTTCTGCGGCAGGAAGGCGCTCGAGACGCCGATCGCGCTGGGCAGCAGGCCGCCCGGATCGTTGCGCAGGTCGAGCACCAGGCCCTTGATGTTGGGGCTCTGGGCGTACAGTTCCTTGAGCTTGGTAGCCAGCTCGTCGACGGTCTCTTCCTGGAACTGGCTGATCCGCAGCCAGGCGTAACCAGGCTCGACCAGCTTGGCCTTGACGCTGGCCATGCGGATTTCTTCGCGCTCGACCGGCACCACCCAGGGCGTGTCGGCGCCGCGGCGGGCGATGGTCAGCATCACCTTGCTGTGCGGTTCGCCGCGCATGCGGGAAATGGCTTCGTCCAGGCTCAGGCCCTTGACCGGCACGTTGTCGATGCGGGTGATCAGGTCGCCGGCCTTGATGCCGGCGCGGAAGGCGGGCGTGTCCTCGATCGGCGAGACGATTTTCACGTAACCGTCTTCCATCGCGACTTCGACGCCGACGCCGACGAATTTACCCTGCACCGTTTCCTGCATCTCGGCGAAGTCCTTTTCGTCGAGGTAGACCGAGTGCGGATCGAGCGAGGCGACCATGCCGGCGATCGCGTCCGACAGCAGCTTCTTGTCCGCCACCGGCTCCACGTAGTCGCTCTTGATCAGGCCGTAGACGTCGGCCAGCTGGCGCAGCTCGTCCAGCGGCAGCGGCGCTTCCGTGCCCTTCTGCGCCATCGCCGAAAACTGGACCGAGGCAGCCACGCCGGCCACCATGCCGATGCCGACCAGGCCGAGGTTCTTGAGTTTGTTGCCCATTGCTGTTCCTAGAATTTGACCCAGCCGGCCGGATCGATCGGTTTGCCCAGATGCCTGAGTTCGAAGTATAGACCCGATTCTCCGTTACCGCCGGTGCTGCCCGCACTCGCGATCACCTCGCCGGCCTTGACCGAATCGCCCACGTGTTTCAGCAGGGTTTCGTTAAAACCGTAGATCGACAGGTATTCGCCGCCGTGGTTGACGATGATCATATTGCCCCAGCCGCGCATCCATGCCGCGTGCACGATCCGGCCCGGGCCGATCGCGCGCACGTCGGTGCCCTCCGGCGCCTTGATGAACATGCCTTTCCACGCCGGGCCGTCGGCGCGCTTGGCGCCGAAGCGGGCGGCGACGGTGCCGGAGATCGGCGCCATCAGGCGGCCGCGCAGGCTCTCGAAGGTGCCGCTCGGCAGGTCGGCGGCCAGCGCGGTGTCGGCGGAACGCGCCGGTTTCGTCTCGGCCGGCTGCTCGGCCACGCGCGGTTCTTCTTCCTTGACCGGGGGCGGCGGTTTGTAGGGTTTGCCGGCCTTGGCCGCTTCGCGCGCCAGGCGTTCGCGCTCGGCCTGCTGCGCCTTGGCACGGGCCAGTGCGCGCGCCTTCGCCTCTAGAGCGGCCTTGGCGCGGGCGGCGGCCAATTCCTGTTGGCGCTTGCGCTCTTTCTCAGCAGCGATTTCCTGCTCGCGGATCAGGCGTGTCAGGCGATCGACCAGGCCGCTCATGCGCTGGGCGTCCTGCTCCAGCTTGTTGGCTTCCTTGCGCTGGCTCACCAGCTTGCTCGACAAATTGGCCACCAGCGCCGCGTGTTTCGCTTTTTCCTTCTCCAGCACGGCCTTCTGGTCGCGCTGTTCCTGGGCGATTTCTTCGAGTTCGTCCTTGGCGTTCTGGGTCTCGGCCTGGTTCGCCTCGACTGCCGCCAGGTTCGTGCGCAGCGAGTCCAGCAGCTTGGCCTGGGCCTGCGACACGTAGGCCATCAGCTGCAGGTCGCGGTTGATGCGGTTCGGGTTGTCGCCCGACAGCAGCAGTTTGATGCGGTCTTCATTGCCCGCCACGTATTGTTCGCGCAACAGCTTGGCCAACTGCTGCTTTTGCGCGGCGATGGTCTGCGCCAGGCGCGCCTGCTGGGTGCCGAGATCCTGCAGCTTGGCATTGGTCGCCGCCTGCTCGTCGGCCAGCTCGCGCAAGGAGCGGTTGGCGTTCGAGATCGCCTCTTCCGACTCGGCCAGTTCGTCGGCCGCGTCTTCCTTTTCGCTCTCGGTACGGCTGATGTCCTTCTTCAGCGCGTTCAGCTTTTGCTGGATGCCGGCGCGCTGGGCTTCGGCTTGCGCCTTCTGCTTGCTGCGCTCGGTCTGGCGCGGCGCTGCCTGTGCGGCCCCCACGGCGAGTGTGCAAGCCAGCAGGCCGCACAGCAGCTTGCTGCCGACGGCCTTGGCGCCGGCAGGTTTCACAAACGGGAGTAGCAAGGTTTACTTCGCTTTCCCTTGGTTGGCCACGGCGGCCATCGCAGCCGCGATCGCTTCCTGGTCGCCCAGGTAGTAATGGCGGATCGGCTTCAGGTTCTCGTCCAGTTCGTAGACCAGCGGGGTGCCGTTCGGGATGTTGAGGCCGACGATGTCGGTGTCGCTGATGTTGTCGAGCATCTTGATCACGGCGCGCAGGCTGTTGCCATGGGCCGAGATCAGGATCTTCTTGCCGGCGCGGATGGCCGGGGCGATTTCCTCGTCCCAGGCCGGCATCACGCGCGCCACGGTGTCCTTCAGGCACTCGGTCAGCGGAATCTGAGCCTTGTCGAGGCCGGCGTAGCGCGGGTCGCTGAAGGACGTGCGCGGATCGTTTTCTTCCAGTGCCGGCGGCGGGGTGTCGTAGCTGCGGCGCCAGACCAGCACTTGCTCGTCGCCGAACTTGGCGGCGGTCTCGCCCTTGTCCAGGCCCTGCAGGGCGCCGTAGTGGCGCTCGTTCAGGCGCCAGTCGTTCTTGACCGGCAGCCACATCATGTCCATCTCGTCCATGGCCAGCCACAGGGTGCGGATCGCACGTTTCAGGACCGAGGTGTAGGCGAGGTCGAAGGTAAAGCCGGCTTCGCGCAGCAGACGGCCGGCGGTCTTGGCTTCCTTGACACCCTTTTCGGTCAGGTCGACGTCGGTCCAGCCGGTGAAGCGGTTTTCGAGGTTCCAGGTGGACTCGCCGTGGCGCATGAATACGATTTTGTACATAAGCTCTTCGGATCGGATAAGTGGGAAGGAATACAGATTCAGCTTCTATTTTATAATGCGACGATTCAATTCAGTTCAACCGACGGAAACTTCGTGAAATTCATCCTAGACCATATCTTTGTTGTTGCGATCGCCGTGATTTCCGGCGGCGCCCTGCTGTGGCCGGCGTTCGCGCCGCGTGGCCGCCGCGCTTCCCCGCTCCAGGCGACCCAGATGATGAACCGCGGCAAAGCCACCGCCGTGATCGACGTGCGTGGCAATGACGAGTACGCTGCAGGCCACCTGCGCGACGCAAAAAACATTCCGCTGGCAGACTTGGGCAATCGCATTGGCGAGTTGGACAAGTCGAAAACCAAGACCGTGATCGTGGTCTGCCAGAGCGGCGCTCGCGCCGACAAGGCCGTGCGCCAGATCAAGGCTGCCGGCTTCGAAGATGTCTACGCACTGGAGGGCGGCATTGCGGCCTGGACGGCTGCCGGCCTGCCCGTGACCAAATAATCGTAAGAAAGGATTGCTTATGACTGCCCACGTCGTTCTCTATCACACCGCCAGCTGCCCTTACTGCGTCCGCGCCGAGCGCCTGCTGGAAGCCAAGGGCGTGACCGACATCGAACGCATCCGCGTCGACCTCGACCCGGAACAGCGCGCGATCATGATGCAGCGCACCGGCCGCCGCACCGTGCCGCAAATCTACGTGGGCGAGACCCACGTCGGCGGCTTCGACGACCTGTACGCGCTGGACCAGGCCGGCCGCCTGGAGCCGCTGCTGAAGGGCGAAGCGGCCTGAATTTCGGCCTTAATTTCCGCCTGAAACCGGGCTTGAATGCTACGGAAACGCCAGTAAATCGCAGGGTCGTCGGCAATGCTATTGCAACCGAATTGGTTTTGATACAATTGCCGACGCCTTGACATTCAAGCATGCGGCAGCCTTAAGCTGTCCCCTCTATACACACTGAAAGCGTTCCATGGCTGACGAAAACCTGCAACCCGTGTTCCAAATCCAGCGTATCTACCTGAAAGATATGTCGCTGGAACAACCGAATTCCCCGGCAATTTTCCTCGAGCAGGAAGCCCCGACCATCGAGGTTTCGCTGGACGTCGGCGCCGAAGGCATCGCCGATGGCATCTACGAATCGACCGTGACCATCACCGTGACCGCCAAGGTCAAGGACAAGGTCGCTTTCCTGGTCGAAGGCAAGCAAGGCGGCATCTTCGAAGCCCGCAACATCCCGGCTGACCAGATGGATCCGCTGCTGGGCATCGGCTGCCCGAACATCATCTACCCGTACCTGCGCGCGAACATCGCCGACCTGATCACCCGTGCCGGCTTCCCGCCTGTGCACCTGGCTGAGATCAACTTCGAAGTGTTCTACCAGCAGCGCCGCCAGGCACTGGCCGAGCAGGCTGCTACCGCTGGCACCCCGGCCGGCAACCAGTAATACTGTAGCAATGTAACAACGGGAGCTTCGGCCCGCCTCCAGCAGGCCGGCCGAACCTCCTTCCTTTCCTGCCTTTCGGCGTCTGTCGTTTTCCCAAAGGCCTCGCATGTTTTCCGCCCCTTTCCGTCACGGTCTCCTCGCAGGCAGCATCCTGATGCTGGCATCCTGCCCGGCCTTCGCATTCGACTTCAAGACGGTGGGCCCGCGCTCCGTGGTCCTGTACGACGCCCCGTCCGCCAAGGGTGGCAAGCTGTTCATCGCCCCCAGCGGCATGCCGGTCGAGGTTGTGCTCAGCTACGGCGAATGGGTCAAAGTGCGCGACGCCAGCGGCGACATGGCCTGGGCCGAAGCACGCGGCCTATCGGCGAAACGCAATGTGATCGTGCGCGTGGCCGGTGCCAGGGTGCGCGCCGCACCGGAAGACAATGCCGCCGTCCTGATGACGGCCGATAAGAACGTCCTGCTTGAGCTGGTCGATCCGGAAGCCGGCCCGTGGGTGCGCGTGCGCCACCGCGACGGCATCAGCGGCTATATCAGAGCGTCCGAAGTCTGGGGCATTTGAGGCCCCCTATCCCATGCACGAAACCCAAACAAACCAACCCATCACTGTCCTCGGCGCCGGCGCCTGGGGCACGGCGGTCGCGATCGCGCTGGCCGCCCGCCATGAGGTCCTGCTGTGGGGCCGTAATCCCGAACAGATGGCTGCCACCGAAGCGGCGCGCGACAACGTCACTTACCTGCCTGGCCATCCGCTGCCGCCCGCTTTGCAGGTGTCGGCCGACTTCGAGGCGGCCATCGCCCACGTCGCGCAAGCCGCGCCCGGCACCACGCCGCTGCTGATCGCGGCCTGCCCGGTGGCCGGCCTGCGTCCGCTGCTCGAGCAGCTCAAGGGCCGCAACATCCCGAACATCGTCTGGCTCTGCAAAGGTTTCGAATACGGTACCGGCCTGCTGCCGCACCAGGTGGTGCGCGAGGTGCTCGGCGACACGGTTGCCGGCGCGGCGCTGTCCGGCCCCTCGTTTGCCCAGGAAGTGGCGCGCGGCCTGCCTTGCGGCCTGACCGTGGCCTCGAACGATGCCGAACTGCGCGAGCGCGTGGTGTCGCTGGTGCACGGCGGCAGCGTGCGCGTGTATGCCTGCGACGACATGGTCGGCGTGGAAGTCGGCGGTGCCGTCAAGAACATCCTGGCAATCGCCACCGGCGCGGCCGATGGCCTGGGACTGGGCCTGAATGCGCGCGCGGCCCTGATCACGCGCGGCCTGGCCGAGATCACCCGCCTGGGCGTCACGCTCGGCGCCCAGCCCAGCACCTTCATGGGGCTGACCGGCATGGGCGACCTGATCCTGACTTGCACCGGCGACCTGTCGCGCAACCGCCGCGTCGGCCTGGCGCTGGCCCAGGGCAAGCAGCTCGATGCCATCGTCAACGAACTCGGCCACGTGGCCGAAGGCGTGCCGTGCGCGAAAGCCGTGCGCGAACTGGCGGCGAAACTCGGCGTCGACATGCCGATCACGAATGCCGTGGCCGGGGTGCTGTTCGACGGGGAGTCGGTGCAGGAAACCGTGGACCGTTTGCTGGCGCGGGATCCGCGTAACGAGCTGGCTTAAAACGTAGGCTGGGCGACCTTCGCCCACGCGCATGCATGCGTTATGCCGGCGCTTGCGTGGGCACGGCGTGCCCACGCTACCTTCATTTGGCCGGCGCGTCCTGCGTGTCGCGGCGCGTCGGGCCACCGCTGTTGTCGCCGGGATGCAGCAGGATGGTCATCAGGGCCACCGCATCCTGGTTGGCGCGGATCGCGTGCGGTTCGCCGCCGGCCAGGTAGACCAGCTCGTTCGGACGCAGGATCGTGGTGCGGCCGTGGGCTTCGAACGCAATCTCCCCTTCCAGGCACAATAAAGTCATTTCGCCCTCGACCCAGTGCTCGGGCATCGGCTTTTCCTTCGGCAACACCAGCCGGATCAGCTCCATGTGGTCGGTCTTGATCAGTGCGATCGATGTGAAGTTCGCGATGTCATCTTCGCCGCGCTGGAGCGCGATGCATTCGCCGGATCTCGCATGCTGCAAGGCCATGGTGTTCTCTCCTTAAATTACGCCTGCTCTTCTTCAAATGTCTGCGGCACTCCGCGCAGCCAGTCGACCAGCGCAGTAGCGTCCTTGAATCCTTGCGCGAGCTGGGGCACCAGTTTTTCCGGGGCGTTGATGTCGACCGGCTGTTCGATCCAGACGAAATAACTCTTCAGCTTGAGGTACTCGACCAGCGGATGATTCGCATCGAAGCCTTTCGGCGGACGCTGCAATTTGTCTTCCGGATTCAGGTCGCCGTAGGTCGCGCGCAGATGTTTATTCTTCAACATTTTGGCGAAGCCTGTCGCATCGTTGACTACGTGCTCGCGGATCGCTTTCAGGCGCGGTGCCGGCGGCAGGTATTCGCCGGCGCCGAACAGCAGGGTACCGTTGGCTTCGATGTGGAAGTAATAGGTCGGGCCGCCGGCCGCGCTGGGACGGCGCTTGTCGCCCGGCGCGATGCCTGCCGAGAAATGCGTTTTATAGGGCGTCTTGTCGTGCGAGAAGCGGGTATCGCGCTGGAAGCGGAACACCGCCTTCTTCGGATCGCAGGCGGCGACCTGGCGGTCGAATTTCGCGATTTCCTTGATCAGTTCCGCCACCGTTTCCAGGAATTCGGCGCGCAAGATGTCGTAGCGCGGCTTGTTCCATAAAAACCAGGGTCGGGTGTTGTTGTCCTTGAGTTCGGTGAGGAATTGCGTCAGGTCGCGCAGATGCATAAGTTTTTCTTATTCATGAAAGTGAAAATCAGGGTGTCTGGCGCGGGCGGCGGCCGACCGTGACGGCCAGCGTGGCCTGGCGGTTCTTGCGCATGACCGTCATCTGCGATTTTTCGCCGGGCGGCAGGTCGGCGATCAGGTTCAGCATGTCATTGGTGCTGGAGACCTTCTTGCCGTTCACCGCCAGCAGGATGTCGCCCGGGCGCATGCCGGCGCGGTCGGCCGGACCGCCGCGCACCACGCCGGCGATGATGGCGCCGCTGTCGCGCGCGAGGCCAAAACTGTCGGCCAGCTCCGGCGTGATGTCCTGGGATTCGATGCCGATCCAGCCGCGCACCACCTGGCCATGCTTGATGATGGAATCGAGCACGGTCTTCGCCGTCGAGACGGGAATCGCGAAACCGATGCCGACCGAGCCGCCGGTCTGCGAATAGATCGCCGAGTTAATGCCGAGCAGGTTGCCGCGGGTATCGACCAGTGCGCCGCCCGAGTTGCCGAAGTTGATCGCAGCGTCGGTCTGAATAAAATTCTCGAAGTGGTTGATGTGCAGGTTGTTGCGCCCCAGGGCGGAGATGATGCCGAGGGTGACAGTCTGGCCGACGCCGAAGGGGTTGCCGATCGCCAGCACCACGTCGCCCACCCGCGCGGCGTTCGGGTCGCCCAGCACGATCACCGGCAGCTTATCCGCCTTGATGCGGATCACGGCGAGGTCCGTTTCGGGATCGGTACCAACGATGGTGGCGGCGGCTTTGCGGCCATCGGCCAGGCCCACTTCGATTTCGTCGGCGCCCTCGACCACGTGGAAGTTGGTCAGGATGTAGCCGTCGCCGCTCACGATCACGCCCGAACCCAGGCTGGCCATCTGTTCCTGCGGCGGCATCTTGTCGCCGAAGAAGCGCTTGAAGAATGGATCCTTGAGCAGCGGATGGGTTTCGCGCAGTGCTTTGCTGGTCAGGATGTTGACCACGGCCGGCATCGCGCGGCCGGCGGCCTCGCGGTAGCTGCCCGGCGCGGCTGCTGCCGGACCGGTGCCCGGTGCCTGCAGCACGGGGACGCCACGGCCGGGCCCGCCGATGCCGACCTGGACCGGCGAACGGCCCAACAGCTCCGGGCGCAGGGCCGCGATCACGGCATAGATGCCGAGGACGATCGTGACGGTCTGCGCGAACAGGAGCCAGTAGCGCCGCATGGTGCGAATTATTTGTTTTTCAGCGCGTCGCGGATTTCGCGCAGCAGCACGATGTCTTCCGGCGGCGGCGCCATGGCTGCCTTCTGTTCTTCCTTGTGATGGAACCCGTTACGCACGCGGTTCATCAAACGCACCATCTGGAAGATGACGAAGGCGAGGATCAAGAAGTTCAGCAAGATCGTCAGGAAATTGCCGTAGGCCAGCACCGCGCCGGCCTTCTGGGCTTCGGCCAGCGGCAATCCATACGGCTGGTGCGCCAGCGGAATATAGTAATCAGCGAAGTTCAGGTTACCGAACAACATGCCGACCGGCGGCATGATCACGTCCTTGACCAGGGAATCGACGATGCGCCCGAAGGCCCCGCCGATGATCACGCCGACCGCGAGATCCATGACATTGCCCCGCATCGCAAACTTCTTGAATTCTTCCAGCATGGCCATCCTGATTCTCCTTATCGTTTTTGCACCTGTGGGAATGATACCTGAAAGCCGATTTTGCCCTGCCGCGAGTGCAATCCAACACAGGCGCAAGGAAGAACCGGAATGCACGTTTGGAAGGCATGGTAACCATAAGAACGTTTTTTCTTTAATTTGCAAAACTGTTCACATATAATCGACTGTTGCAATAAAGGTTTTTACCCAATTGCAATATCTTGCATTGCAGCATTTCGCATTTGACGAATGGAGTTGGTATGAGTAATGAGAAGCAGGTCGATACAGGCCGGCGAGGCTTGCTCGTGGCTACATGCGCGGCGGGCGGCGTTGTTGGTGTTTCAACGGCCGGAGTTCTGGTAAGTACTTTCCAGCCTTCGGAGCGAGCGAAGGCAGCGGGCGCACCGGTCGAGGTGGACATCTCCGACGTCAAGCCTGGCGAAATGAAAGTGGTGGAATGGCGTGGCAAGCCGGTCTGGGTCCTGCGCCGCACCCCTGAAATGCTGGCGAGCCTACCCAAGAACGACAATCTGGTCGCCGATCCGAAATCCGAAAAGCCGTATCAGATGGAGACGCCTGATTACGCAAAGAACGAGACCCGTTCGCGCGCCGAGCACAAGGAAGTGCTGGTGGCGGTCGGCATCTGTTCCCACCTGGGCTGCTCGCCCTCTTCCCGCTTTGCCGAAGGTCCGCAGCCGAACCTGCCGGACGACTGGCACGGCGGCTTCCTGTGCCCTTGCCACGGATCGACCTTCGATCTGGCCGGCCGCGTCTTCAAGAACAAGCCGGCGCCGGCCAACCTTGACGTCCCTCCGTACATGTACCTGTCCGATAACAAGATCGTGATCGGCAAAGACGAGAAAGGCGAGGCATAACATGGGCGCAGCGTTCAAGGAAACCAAACTCCCGGCGAATGCCCCGAAGAGCCAGAAAGCCCTGGCCTGGGTCGACGACCGTTTCCCGTTGTCGAAGCTGTGGAACGACCAGTGGGGCAAATACTATGCCCCGAAGAACTTCAACATCTGGTACCTCTTCGGTTCGCTGGCCATGCTGGTGCTGGTGCTGCAGATCGTCACCGGCATCTTCCTGACCATGCACTACAAGCCGGACGCCAACCTGGCCTTCGGTTCGGTCGAATACATCATGCGTGAAGTCCCGTGGGGCTGGCTGGTGCGCTACATGCACTCGACCGGCGCCTCGATGTTCTTCATCGTGGTCTACCTGCACATGACCCGTGCGCTGCTGTACGGTTCCTACCGCAAGCCGCGCGAGCTGATCTGGCTGTTCGGCTTCGCCATCTTCCTGTGCCTGATGGCGGAAGCCTTCTTCGGCTATCTGCTGCCGTGGGGCCAGATGTCGTACTGGGGCGCGCAGGTGATCGTCAACCTGTTCAGCGCGATTCCGCTGATCGGCCCGGACCTGTCGCTGTGGATCCGCGGCGACTACGTGGTGTCGGATGCGACCCTGAACCGCTTCTTCGCCTTCCACGTGATCGCGATCCCGCTGGTCCTGCTGGGCCTGGTGGCCGCGCACCTGATCGCGCTGCACGAAGTCGGCTCGAACAATCCGGACGGCATCGAAGTGAAGGAAAACCTCGGTCCGGACGGCCACGGCATCGACATGATCCCGTCGCACCCGTACTACACCACCAAGGACCTGTTCGGCGTCTCGATGTTCCTGTTCATCTACAGCGCGGTGATCTTCTTCGCGCCCGAGATGGGCGGCTACTTCCTGGAGTACAACAACTTCATCCCGGCCGACTCGATGAAGACCCCGCCGCACATCGCGCCGACCTGGTACTTCACGCCGTTCTACTCGGTGCTGCGCGCCACCACCTCCGACTTCATGTGGGTGGTAATGGCCGGCGTTGCCGCCTATGTCGTGTTCATCTGGCTGCGTTCGCGCCTGTCCTACAAGACCAAGCTCGTCATCACCGCCATCGCCGTGGTGCTGGAGATCGGCATGCTGTTCCTGGATGCGAAGGTGTGGGGCGTGGTGCTGTTCGGCTCGTCGGTCGTGATCCTGGCCCTGCTGCCGTGGCTGGACCACTCGCCCGTGAAGTCGATCCGCTACCGTCCGGACTGGCACAAGTATGTGTTCATCCTGTTCGGCATCGTCTTCATCGCGCTGGGCTACCTCGGTACCCAGCTGCCGACCCCGGCCTACACGCTGATCGCCCAGGCCTGCACCCTGATCTACTTCAGCTTCTTCCTCCTGATGCCGTGGTGGAGCGCCTCGGGCCGGTTCAAGCCGGTACCGAACCGCGTGACCTTCACTCCTCACTGACCGCCACGGAAAAGGACAACCATGAATTTTTCGAAGAAGATACTCGCGGTCCTTGCCCTGCTGCCGGGCTTCGTGTTTGCGAACGAAGGCACGTTCCCGCTGGACCGCGCGCCGGAACGCAACGATATTGCATCGCTGCAAAACGGCGCCAAGCTGTTCGTCAACTACTGCCTGAACTGCCATTCGGCGTCGGCGATGCGCTACAATCGCCTGCGTGACCTGGGCCTGTCCGAGGACCAGATCAAGAACAACCTGTTGTTCTCCGGCGAGAAGGTGGGCGACATGATGACCATCGCGATGCGCCCTGCGGACGCGAAAGCCTGGTTCGGCGCGGTGCCGCCGGACCTGTCGGTGATTGCGCGCGCGCGCGCATCCGGCGCCGGTTCCGGTGCGGACTACCTGTACACTTACCTGCGTACTTTCTACAAGGACGATGCCCGCCCGACCGGTTGGAACAACATGGTGGTGCCGAACGTCGCCATGCCGCACGTGCTGTGGCAGCAGCAAGGCGTGCGCACTGCCAAGATGGTCGAGGAAGACGATCCGCACGAGCCCGGCAAGAAAGTGCACAAGTTCGCCGGTTTCGAGGAAGTCAGCAAAGGCGAATTGAGCCCGCAAGAGTTCGACGCCCAGGTGGCCGACCTGGTCGCCTACATGAGCTGGATGGCGGAGCCGGCCCAGGACCTGCGCAAGCGCCTCGGTGCGATCGTGTTGCTGTTCCTTGCTTGTTTCTCTTTCCTTGCGTGGCGTTTGAACGCTTCTTATTGGAAAGACGTAAAGTGATTTGATTGCCCGGTTATAATGCGGGCAATTATTATCCTGGGGTGAGCCGCTTGGCGCTTCACCCCTTTGTTTCTTGAAGGAACTATAAACCATGATGGTTCTCTACTCCGGCACCACGTGCCCGTTCTCCCAGCGCTGCCGCCTGGTCCTGTTCGAAAAGGGCATGGACTTCGAAGTGCGCGACGTGGACCTGTTCAATAAGCCCGAAGACATCTCGACGATGAACCCGTACGGCCAGGTGCCGATCCTGGTTGAGCGCGAGCTGATCCTGTACGAATCGAACATCATCAACGAGTACATCGACGAGCGCTTCCCGCATCCGCAGCTGATGCCGGCCGACCCGCTGATGCGCGCCCGCGCCCGCCTGATGCTGTTCAACTTCGAGAAAGAGCTGTTCGTGCACGTGAACACGCTCGAGAACGAACGCAGCAAGGTCGGCGACAAGAGCCACGACAAGGCACGCGCCGAAATCCGCGACCGCCTGACCACGCTGGCCCCGCTGTTCCTGAAGAACAAGTACATGCTGGGCGACGAGTTCTCGATGCTGGACGTCGCCATCGCACCGCTGCTGTGGCGCCTGGATCACTACGGCATCGAACTGTCGAAGACCGCCGCGCCGCTGATGAAGTACGCCGAGCGCATCTTCTCGCGTCCGGCCTACATCGAAGCGCTGACGCCTTCGGAAAAGGTCATGCGCCGCTAAGCGCCGCTTTAAGCCGCGCAGTCCAGCCGCACCGTTGCACGCCAGTTTCCGACGCCCTCCGGCGAATCGGATTACACTGGCGTGTAACAACTTGTAAGCACTCTGATCCTGAACATGCCAGACATCTCCACCAAGCCCTACCTGCTGCGCGCCATTTACGAATGGTGCACGGACAGCGGCTACACGCCTTACCTGGCGGTCAAGGTCGACGCCGCGACCACGGTTCCGATGGAATACGTGAAGAAGGGCGAGATCATCCTCAACATCAGCTACGGCGCCACCTCCGGGCTGAAGATGGACAACGACGCGATCACCTTCCGCGCGCGTTTCAATGGCGTTTCGCGCGAGCTGTACATTCCGGTGCAAAACGTGCTGGCGATCTACGCCAACGAAAACGGCCAGGGCATGGCCTTCGACGTCAGCACCACCGCGGCCGACATGGCCCCGCCGCCGGCGCCGCCGATCGAGCCGGCAAGCGCCCCCGCCCCGAGTCTGGCTGCCGTGCCAGGTAAAACGAATGGCGTGACGGCAGAGGTGTCGCATCTACCCGACGACAATGACGAGCCGCCCAAAAAAGGTGGTCGTCCGACGTTGACCAGGATCAAATAGAGGTATAATTCTGGCCACATTGCCGGCTTAGCTCATCAGGTAGAGCAGTTGATTTGTAATCATCAGGTGGCGGGTTCGAGTCCTGCAGCCGGCACCAAAGTATCACGCATCTAGCCCAGCCTTTTGGTTGGGCTTTTTGCTTTCTGCTCAGCGGGCGTGCACCGTAATCGCGTCGACGCCCTCCATGTTGCCGAACTCGAAGCGCACCGGCAAAAAGCGCTCGATCACTTCGGCATTGGTGCGCGCATGCATCGACACCTCGTCCACGGTGAAACCGCCGCCGCCGGCCAGCGCCAGCGGCAGCATCAGCTGGTCGCCCAGGTATTCGCTGACGGCCGCCTTCGTACACAGGTACTTGCGGGCGCGTTGCACCGCCTGGCGCGCGACGTTCTCGGCCGTGACCGATTTTTCGCCGAAGGCCGTGAACACCTCGGTCGTGTGCGCATATTCGAGGGTCAGCATCAGCGCGTTGCCGGGGCCCTGGTTGTCCGGCAGGCGCCGGGCCAGCAACTGCTCTTCGCCCCAGTTCATGGCCTTGCCGACGCACTCGAGTTCGCGCTGCGCGACCCGCGGCGGGATGCCGGCGATGAAGCATTCGGCGTACGCCGCCTTGCGCTCGCCGCGTTCCATCCAGCTGCGCGGCTGCAGCTGGGCGCAGGGGCGGACGGTGGCGACCACTTCGCCGCCGCCGGCCGGATAAAAGCCGAAGCGCTCCAGGTGCACGTCGACCTGCGCGCCCATCTCGGCCAGCAGGCGGCAGAAGGCGCGCTGCAGGAACTGTACCGGCGGCGCCATCGGATTATGGGTGCCGCCCGACAGGTGCAACGTCGACGGGCGGTCGGCGGTGAGCAGCGCCGGCAGCACGGTCTGCAGCACCAGCGTGCAGCTGCCGGCCGTGCCGATCGCGAAGCGGTAGTCGCCGCCCCGGATCGGTCCGGGCACGAACTCGAGCTCCTGGCTGCCGACCGTCGCGCCATTCACCTCTGCACCGCAGATCTGGCTGGCGGCCTGCACCGCCACCAGGTGCTGGCGCATCAGGCCGGGCTTGGCGCGGCGCGCGCGGATCTGCCGGATACGGAAGGGCCGCCCCGTGATCATTGCCAGCGTCAGCGAGGAACGCAGGATCTGGCCGCCGCCTTCGCCGGCCGCGCCATCAAGTTCGATCATGTTCATCCTTTCACGCAGACGATCTGCTTGAGCGTGTGTACCACTTCGACCAGGTCGCTCTGCGCCTGCATCACCGCGTCGATATCCTTGTAGGCCATCGGGATCTCGTCGATCACGCCTTCGTCCTTGCGGCATTCGACGCCTTCGGTGGCCTTGACCTGGTCTTCGATCGAGTAGCGGCGCTTGGCTTCGGTACGGCTCATGGTGCGGCCGGCGCCGTGGCTGCAGCTGTTGAAACTCTCCGGATTGCCCTTGCCCCGCACAATATAGCTCTTGGCGCCCATCGAGCCCGGAATGATGCCAAGCTCGCCGGCGCGCGCCGACACCGCGCCCTTGCGCGTCACCAGCACGTCCTTGCCGAAGTGCTGCTCCTTCTGCACGTAGTTGTGGTGGCAGTTCACCGCTTCGACGTGGGTCTCGAAAGGCTTGCTGATCACCGTACGCACCGCCGCGATCAGGTTCTGCATCATCACCTCGCGGTTCATGCGCGCGAACTTCTGGGCCCAGCCGACTGCCTCGACGTAATCGTCGTAGTGCTGCGTGCCTTCCTTCAGGTAGGCGAGGTCCTGGTCCGGCAGGTTCGCGAAGTGGGTGCGCATGTCCTGCTTGGCCACTTCGATGAAGTGACTGCCGATCGCATTACCGACGCCGCGCGAGCCGGAGTGCAGCATGAACCACACGAAGCCCTGCTCGTCCAGGCAGATCTCGATGAAGTGGTTGCCCCCGCTTTCCCTGATTGACATATGGTTGTCAAACCCCAACAATGAAGAAAATTCACTATAGAAATCAACGACCTACATGATATATGCCACCGACTCCCGTCAGATTAATGGATTGACAATTGTCAGCCACAGCCTTCTGCGGGCGTCCACTAAGGAGTGGCTTGAGCCCACTCATCTTTTCAAACGTATACGCGGGGCGGCACTAGCGGAAATCGTTGCTGAACTGAACAACCCAAAGGCAAAAGCTGCACTCTACTTTCGTCAACGGTCTTTGCTGATGTTCGACTGCATGCTTCGTGTCATCGACGAGCCTGCAATCAGTTCAGTGCTCGAGCTGGGAACCAAGAGGTTCGAGGAGCTTCAAGAAATTTTTTACGGTGCTCTAGCGTCGGATAAATTTAATGCGTTATCCACATCGTCACGCATCTCCTTCGCCCGCGCGTTCTACAAATTTTTTCTCGCCTTACAACACAAATTTGAAATTCGTATTGCAACTTTCACACCGAATTCAAACAAAAATTTACCCGTAGAGCTTGCTAACTTATTCGATAACATCGTTCTGAACAACGACGAGGTTGTAGATTTGAAGCCCTACCTTTTAACTGATAAAGCTGGGGAGGACTATAACGTTCTCTTAAAACCTATGGTTCCCCATTTAGGCCAAAATTTTACGACGCGATTCCATACCGTACTTCGTGCTATCGCTGTAGCGAAAGCTAAAGACACTGCGCTCCGCGACTTCGGAACCACTTTCTCAAGATATGTAGCAGCCCAGTCTTCGACAGAATTTCCAGTAACTGAAGCTAAGCTTAAAGACCGCGAGGTCGTCTACAGAATACTCGTGGAATTAATGACATATCATTTCAAGAAAAAATACAGCATGGAGAATAGCGGCCAGGAAGGGACAATGGCTAGCCTGCAAAAGCTATGGTCTCGATATGAACTCTATTGGCCCAACTTAGTGAAAGCAGGGATAGTCGCGGCGCCGCTACGCGGATTTCCGAAAGGTAAGCCGAGCCTCGTAAACGTGAAAGACGTTCGACATCAACGTAAGAGACGCAAGGCCGACTCTCCATCCGAGACAGAATCCAAAGCTGAATCAAACTGCGAGTTTAAGTCCGAGTTGGAGAGTGTTACGCACAAACTACTAACACCTGTACCTCTGCATCTGAGTGACGAAGCGACGACGCGCCTCATCTTTAAACAAATAACCAAAGACTTCGAAACCATTCAAAGTTGGCTCGACAATCATCTCGAGAAAATGTGGCAGCTTTATCAGCGCGGCTTGGCGCTAGCCGGCTCAGAATCTCATGTTATCGATAAGGAGAGGAAACTTGTTGACTTACTTAATCCAAAGAAGAATTCAAATGCGCTAATTGAAGCACTTCGATACTTTAAGCGTCAGCATGGCGGGTACGCAGATACAAATCGCGTCGCTACCGATGCATACCCAGACCGAGTTGCTCGTGGTGGTATAAGCAAGAGTCAACTTGCTCCACTCCTTGGGGTGCCTAATCGCGAAGACGCGATGGCCCTAATCGGTTATTTGGCCTCCGTAGATGGGAGATTCTCAGAATCAGCACTGGCGACAGCTGAGCTCCACGACCGGAAAGGCAATCGAATTAATGCTGTCAATACCGAAAACAACACGTTAACCCTCAGCGTATATAAGGACCGTGCAGGCAGCGCCGGCTGGCATGACGTCGTCATTTCTGGAAGAGCTTACGACCATGTGCAACGTTGGTTAGAGCTAACTGCGCCCTTACGAGCTTATATGGACGCTAACAAAATTGACGGTTCGCACAACCTCTTTATCTACGCGAGTAAGCCGCTGGGAAAGCCAACGTTTTTTACACGAACAAGCAACATAAACTCTGCATTTCGAGCATTCGCACAGCGCAATTTTATGGCACTAGGCGAACTTACTGACACTGTCACAATCCCGCGTATTCGCGCGCAGAGAGGCATCATCATTTTTCTCGAAAAGTTCGATGTTAGAGCTATGGCGCGAGAGTTGGGTAACGACGAAGACACTGCGATGCGCCATTACCTTCCGGATGCAATTTGGGACTACTTTACTGTTCGTTGGATTCGTATATTCCAAAATTTGCTTATTGTGGAAGCCACCAGGGGTACGCCGTATATGGAAAAAACCTTTACGTTTGATAACGCTACCGAACTTGATGAGTTCCTTAGAACTCATGCGCTTAACCCGCTGATTCCAGCAGAGGAAGCAGAAAGCGACGTGTCGTCTGAGAAAAGGAGCAGCATTAGCGATGCTGCTTCCTCGTCGGCGCCTAAGGTTCAGGAAATCATGGTCGCTGCAAGTCAGCCGATTTTCGCTGCGCTGCTCTCCGTTAAAGATGCTGTGAAACGCGCTCTTGATGTAGGCGATGAGGTTAATGCCAAAGCGCTTTATTGGTATGAATTTGCGAAACGTCTGCAAAACCATATCGAGAGCGATGCTTTCCCAGACCGAGGCATCAAGAAGCTTCTCAAAGCTGCAGCTGCCGAAATATGCCCCGACAACTACGTAAAAGTTATCCGTGCCTAATCTATTATCTGACGAGCTTTCTTTTATCAACGAATATTTGTTGGAGGATACCAATCCCGTTAAAGTAGGGTGGCTAGCAAACGCGTTCGAAGATAAGGTATGGCAGTGCCGTTTCGGAAAATATAACATATCAATAGATTCGAGATTACATTAGCAGACGGTTCACTCCTGACGCATAGCTCCAATGCGCCCCTTCTTGATGCGATAAAGCGCTACCTCTGTGCGCAGACCCATCCAACAGTTGTGGGAGTTGCAGTTCTGGCTGACAGCACTGGAAAAGCGTTACTCCAAAGAGCACTTCACATTGTGGACCATTTCCTTCTCAAGGGGAGCTTTGTTTGCGGCCGTAATTCAGAATTTCAGCAACTATCGAAGGACGAGGTGCACAACTTTATCGACACGCTGTCTGCCAGACGCTCAATAAAGACGAACATCTACGAACCTGAGCAGAGGATAGCCGACTTCATTCGAACGTTGAAGGTTACGTCCGATGAGTTGGAGCTGGCTAGGGTACGGACGCCGGCGATTTTCGACACTAGCGCATGTGAACTCCCGGATGGAGTTAGTGAAGAGCAGGTCTGGATTGCGCGTCTTTGGCTCTACACTAGGGACTTTTACTCGTCTGGAGCACATAATGAAGTCTTCAAATACTCCTTATCGGCGACTCGGCTACTCAAATTCCTTATCGGAAAAAAAGTACTTTCAAATCTCAAGTTCGACAATATGGAGCTTGACTATTTGGACTTTGAGCCACGCGAAGGCTTTGTACGCGAATTGCACGCAATACCCGTTCAGCCAGGTGGAGAGGATGAGCGGGCATCCACTGAGTACGTGCAAAGCTACATCCAGACACTGAACGTGATGAAAATCGACGCCCTTTCAGACTACTGCTTAGTGTCAGAGGATGCTCTGACAGCTTTGGACGAGAAAGAGGCGCTTAAGCATGGTCGATTGAAACCGAAGGGCCGGTTCGCTACTTTGCCGTTTGAAGTTGCCAACCGAAGCTTCAAGAGCGCTATTGAGTTCTATCTTGATTATGGTGAGGACCTAATCAGCTACTACTTAACTTTAGCAGAGCGAAATTGCCAGGATGAGGTACTCTTGGATGTACCGAAATCGCTTCAAAAGCTCGGCGTTAGGAAGTTCAAAAACACAGAAGTTGTAGCTAAAAGCTTCTTTAGAGAGCTTCGGAACGGTACAAGCTTGTATCAGATGCTGCAAGTCTTGCTCGGCGCGGTTATTGTCCTCGTTAACACTTTAATGGCGAGGCGTGCGGCTGAATTGCGAGGCCTCACGCGAGCTAGCATCGTAAAAGATGGCTTTTACTTTTTTCTCGCATTTGACTTGGGTAAGGCTAACCTTGGAGAGGTGCGAAAAACAGCACTGCGCCCTCTTCCCGCCATCGGCGCGGAGGCGCTAGGTCTATTGGCGCGATTAGGTGAGCGACTCAAGGGACTCGGATATGAATCGTCACCGACCCTATTTCAGCGTTTCAAGCTTGGGAAAAAGGCGAATTTCATCCCATACGGTACGACAAAGGGTGAAACTGAGTGGATAAGGTTATGCCTTGACCGGTTCTGTGATTACGTCCAAATTCCGTCGGATGTTCATGGCCATAGGTATTATGTTCGGAGCCACCAACTGAGACGCAACTTCGCGATGCTCTTTTTCTGGCAGGGAAATTTTGGTGGTCTCGAGGTGCTACGATACTTCCTTGGTCATCACAAACCCTCGATGACTTATCGATATGTGACAGAGTCAATGAAGGGAGCTGTCTTACGCCAGGTCAAGGCTACGGTTGCTGCCGGACTCATCAAGTCTGATAGCCCCGCTACGGAGTCCCTGGCTGAGTTCATCTGCAAGCGTCATGGCATCACCATGGATGACCTGCACATACTACCTGAGCTAGATGTCATAGCTTATGTCGAGGACCTTCTTAGTTCAAAAGAGGCCGAAATTGAGCCTGAATTCATTGATGGCCCCAACGGAGAGGAGTACAAAATTCTGTATAAGATTCGTGCCGTCAGTTCACCAGCAGGAGAGAACAATGTCTAACGGAGCGCGCGCGGTTGAAGTGGTATTTGGTGCTGAGCTTAACTCGCCGGCACGAAACTCGGTTCTAGCTGAGCTTCTTTTGCTCAAGGACTGCTGCTCTGACTCATCGAGTGTAGAGGAACAATTACGTAATTTGCTGTTGGATAAGCTCAAGAGCCAAGGGGGACTGGCAGCCCTTGAGTGGAGAGAGCGAGGCATTGTCAGCATGTCCTTGAATACGCAAAAGTGCGCTGCAGGAGACGTCATTGTCGGAGGGTTCAAGACGTTGGACTCTTACCGTAAGGCTGCTCTGGACAGGCTCAAACAACGCCTTATAGTCTCATCGCGGACTACCCGCGGCACAATCGAATGGTACAAGACAGAGTACCAGAGAAAGAATGCAGAAAATGACGCTTTGATTAATGAGATAAATCTACTCACTGGGCGGCTCAACGGCGTCCTCGAGTACGCGCGCAAACTCGCGGTAAAGGCTAACAAGTCGGAAGAATTTCTAGCCCTGCAGAGCGACCTATTAAGAAAATTTCCGGCTCGGTCGAAATAATGGCAAATTCTACGAAGCTATATAGCCTTACCTCGGATGAGTTCCAATATCCTTGGTCGATTTGGAAAGGAAAAGTGAATTTCAGACCTGGAAATGACATTCCACAGCTATTTTGGCCCGATGGTTCAGTATGCTGGCTCGCTAACCTTTACCTGCTAAAGGGTTTCAGAGAAGGCAAGTCAAGAAGAAACGGAGGCGGAACCTTGCTCACGTGGGCGAAAAATTTGACTCCATTTATCAGGTGGTGCTATGCGCATGAATGTGATTTCTTCGACCTCGAAGATTTGGATTTTGTTGCATTTGTGTCGCACATCAAAGATGAGACCATGGCGAGCGCGCCACACAAGAAGGCCCGTGGTTCTGGGCAAGTTAGAACCATCGCTGGGACCGTTATGAATTTCCTAGCTTTTATCGACTCTATCATGCCTGGGCTCAATCTGATTGGGCCAGAGGGTAAGGTTACCGCAACGCTCAAAGCCGTAGAAATTACAAAACGAGGAAAGAAGGTTAATCGCAAAGCTTGGACGCATGAGTGCCTTCCCAGGGGTAAACCGAGTAGAAGACGTCAGCCTATTTCAACCAAAGCGGTCGACAAGCTTTACGACGCGAATAATGCTTCAGCCGTTTCTTCATATGTTATGCGTCGACGCTTCATAATGTTGCGGCTTTTTGAGCTAACTGGAGGTCGTCGCGTTGAAGCCTCTCTAGTTAAGGTGAAAGATTTGTTAGAGGCGGAATATACTGGGAAGCTCCGCATTTTTTCGGCAAAACAGCAAGACGATGAGGCAGAGCGGTTTGTGCCGGTTACGAAAGCTGATTTAAAGGAAGTCCTGTCTTTTGTTAAACACTACCGAACATTAATTATAAGAAAAACCATCGGCGTAGCGAATGACCATGGCTATTTGTTTGTTAGTGTTGACAACGGCAAGCATTTGCAAGTAGATACACTTACCGCGGAGTTATATGCGATACGGAAACTCGCCGGAATCGATGATGAAGAAGCGTGCCTACACGCTTTCCGCCACCGCTATATAACCAATATATTTCGCGAACTTATTCGCACTCATCGATGTGAAAATTTAAGTGACCTGAAAAAAGCTTTGCTTTCAATGGAGACGTTAAAGCAACAAGTCATGGAGTGGACAGGGCACTCTAGCCTAGAATCCTTAGAGCGGTATATCCACCTTGCATTTGAGGTTGAAACGAACTTCAAGGATTCGTTGGATATTCTTCAGGCTAGCAAAGTAGTCGAGTCATTGCATTTCATCATCAAAGACTATCGAAGTCAGGCGCAAGCTAACGGCTGGACGCCCAAGCTGTTCCAAGAGTTTGGAAATGTAGTCGCGGCGGCCGAGCAGGAATTATTCAAACTGTTCGGCTCACAAAAGGCCAAAGAAGCCGGGACTGTCTGACGCTAGCTACTACATATCAGGAAGGGAGACCGCTAGACCATGATACTCAGCGTAGTACGGAAGAGGCAAGACTGCGGACACAAGCAAGCCACCACGTTGCTCATGCCGGCTATAATCAAAAAACAATTCGTAAATTTCGCCACGGCATTTTATATCCTGGTTACACTTCAACTACGCCGACTATTACCTTCTTCATTTCTTATGAAATACATAGAACTCAGTAATCAAAGCCTCTTCCCTTTTAGGAAAGAAGCCAAAATCCAAGCCGTGCGCTCTCAAAATGGCTTCCATAAATAGAGCGCTCAATATATATAGATGAAAAAGAATACCCTCTATATTGTAGTCATGTTGAGCCTCCAGCAACAAAGAGTTATGACTTGAATGGGCGTACATACTCAGGAGGTGATACTCTAGTTGCCCATATTTTTTGGCAAGTGGAGTAAACTGCAGTAAATCATTCCAACTTAGCTCGCCATTGACACCGACCCGCCATCGACCATTCCCTATCAACCTCTTACTTTCATCGCTTAACGTAGCATAAATAGGACTCGCCTCTATTTCAGATAACAAATTTCTTTTCTTCTCGCGGACTTGAGCAATTTCCTGCAGATATATGCTTTTCTGCCCCTCAAAGTTTTTCGTCAACTCAAAAGTTCGCTCGTTATCAAATATTCCAGATAGAGAGTAACACTTAAATTTGAATTCTATTTCGCCGGCATCATTTTCGGTCAGTACACCATGAGTAACAAGGTAGTTAAAAGTAAGATAAAGCTCATGGCAGGAACGAATAAGAACGTAAGTCGACTTGATATCAATATACGAGTACTCCGGGCTGTATAAATAATTAAGTCCGCGCGTTATCGAAAGAATAGTATTATACTGTTTAAAGAAAACTTTAAACATTCCGTAGTGGCTTACTTCGATTTCTGACATTTTCGACATTGCTTTCTCCAAGTGCCCATGCACTTTAGAAAGCATTGAAAACATTATCGAAGGCACCTCGTGATTTTGTATCTCATTGGTGTACCTCGTGAATTCCTCAATCGTTAAAGGCATATCTGCTCCTAGTTATTTTTATCTGTAACCATGGTCCATCAATCCGGAAATTACCACAAAAGACCGATGTCAATGTGTGGCATTGGCCGCTATGCCACTCTGTTATGCTCTGTCATTACCCATAACGAGGCCCATGGGAATCATTAACAACTTTTCGCGTTCTAAAGCGCTGCCCGCTGCACTTGGCTTGTAATTGCTAGTATTCTTCAGCTTGGATGTTTGCCGGCAAATGACAACGAGCTCGCTTTCAGCACCATCCAGCCTTAGTTGGTAGAGCCTGTCTGGGACGCACTAATGCGCCAAGGTATCTAGTTGGAGAAGGCTATCGTCGGAACCTTCGTTGGGGTCAAAGGTGAGTGGCGTTGCCGAGTCGATTTTCGCATCCAAGTCGTCGATGATGCTCTCGAGAGTCTCCAAGTCCTCGTTGGTCAGCTGTTCCTTTTGCACAATCTTGTTCGCTTGGGCTTCGAGTTCATAAGCTTGGTCTATCTCGACCTTACTTTCCGCCAGGGCAGACGTGTATGGTGCATCGGTATCGTCGTCGGACGCGCCGAGGAGTTTGTCGTACGCAGCCGACACATGGCTATCGACCTGGCCTAGGAGTGCACTGAGTCCATCGAGTCGGTTCTCTTGCTCAATAACATCATCCAGGTTCGCGGGCGCCGGCGGGTCCGGGTCGGCAGTTGTCGGGGCCGGAGTAACATTCAGGACTTCAGGCGCCGCTGCAGTGGCTTCATCCTGGCTCGGTTCGTTTTCCATCTATAAGCTCCTTCACGACAAATGACCTTTGAGAACAAGCTTTGATTCTGTTGCACGGCAGGTCATTATGCCGGCGTTGTCCAGTTCTGTCGGAGCGCCTCAACTCATCTCGCAGGAGCAGACCAAATACTTCTGACAGCGCGTAACCAGCCTCAAGGCAGGGGCTCGGCGGAGGAATTTGAACACTTGGCAATGCGCTCAGCAACGCTTTCGGTGGCCAGAGTGAAGCTTATGGAGTATTGCGAATGCGTACATAGTGCGCTGTGCGGGTCTCTCTAAGGTTAGCATTTCTCGGCGCGGTCCAGCTTCCGATGAACCAACGATGCAAGTGTCAATATATCGAGCGCATCCTGCTCCGAAATCGGCCACTCGACCTTTGGGTTATGAGCTAGCGGATTCCGAACGGTACCGAACAGCCCGACAACGAGGTTCACAAATCCACGTTGCTCCCCTCGTTCGGTTTCGGTCTGCAGGGAGTTGATGGCGAGTGGTGGCGCCCCGTCTTTGCTCAAACCAAAAGCACGTTGGACCAGGTCGGCACCATCTCCATCTAAACCAGAGAGAGCTCGAACTTTCGCGGCAATGCTCTTCGTCGCTTCGAAAACCGCATGGAAGTAGTTTTGGTCGAGCAGCTCGGCTCGGCAGAACTGCAGTACATGCGGGTGTACGTTTCGAGAGGTCAAAGCCGCAGACAGTCGGCTAGCTCGCCGTACCGCTTCGTCGACAGATTTCGCTGCTTGGACGCGTCGAATATGTCCATCCTCGCGTAACTCGTAGCCGGTCAATGAGAGGACCGCATTCAGCTTTTGCCGACGCTGATGAAACACTGTCTGGTTTTCCGTATATCGGACAGGGTTCATGGCCCGGGTGATGACCATCAGCAGGTGGTTGCCTACCCGCTTCTCGTTCTGAACGCTCGCTAAGGCGTTATAAAGGCGCTTCCACTTTGTATTGGACGTGTCTACGTCTGGAATTCCGGCGTCTCCCAGAATGAAGGCAATCTCAAAACCAGTCAGGCCGTCATTCGTGTCACCCAACACGCGCGCAACAGCTTCAATATGTTGGGACGAAAATGGCGCGATAGTATCCATGAGTTTAAGCTGCTTTGCGAAGCTCACAAGTTCGGTGAAATGCTAGATATGGCAAATGGGCCTGCTTCAGATGGCGAATGGTCCATTCCGTCGACACCCCCAGCTGTGCCTTAGCCGCCGCCGGCAAGGCTGCGGACACAAGTAAGCCGCCCTGGTCCGAGAATGAAATCCAGCCGCCATCGAATAGCGCATCAATGTGGGGAGCGAGCAGAAGCCCATTGAAAACGTCCAGCCTCTCATCGTCGCTCAGGCATTTAGCCCAGGGTTTGATGTGCGAAGCTCGCAGCAAGGCAGGCACGGCGAGGCCGGTGACGCAACAACGCCCCTGCCAGTAATCCATCAGCGCATTTCGAAATAGGTCTTGGCCTACACGCTGTACTACTAGGCGCTCCGCTTCAGTCGTTTGCGACAGGTATAGGGCCCCACGTCTGAACTGGTCTGCTACACGATTGGGCATAGTTCTAGCGACGGCTGAGGCACGTTGAAGCGTGGCATAGAGGTTGTCTAGGTCGGCCACGAGGAGGACACCACCGTCAGCGCCATCTAGCAGTGCCGGTGCAGAAGCTGAGACACAAAATCCGCCACCGCTGGCGTGCACAAGAACCACTTCGGGGAACTGGGCCGAGCGTAGCTCTAGCCCGCCATCATCTAGCAACAATGGTGTACGCTCAAAGCCGCAATCTGCGGCGGCCTTCTCCAGACGAAGACGCTCCAGCGGGGTCATGCCGTACTGTCCGCCAGCTTCTCGAAGCCTGCGCGAATAACCCGGGCAATAAGCGGCCGTCGCGCGGCCAGGAACTCGTCGTAGGCCATGCTCCACCAACCCTCAGGCAACGCGTGCCACTCACACATCCGAGCCAATTCATCGGTCGAAAAGCGCGCCGCATATTGGGGCCAATAGCTAGCTGGTGGTCCATCGGAGATAGCGATGTTGTCATCCCACTCTAGCAGCGCGAAGTTCGCTATCTGATTAATGTCGCGAATGCTGTCGATGCCCTGCTTCTTCAAGTAATGTTTAGGGAACAGGTGGTGACGCTCCAATGCCTTCTTCTGTCCATGCGCCGGCGGGTCTAACAGGTCAGCCACCGGGCTTTTCGAAAACAATGCACGCGCGCCCAACAGCGTTTGTGCCGCGTAAAAACCGAACAGCGCCGGACTGCGTCCCGCAGAGGTCGCAAGGTCCATAGGGAGCGTCTTGGTCCAGTAGTCGTCAGTGAGCGTAGCGATTTCCACTGCAGCTAAGCGTGTCAGGAACTGGTCGCCGGACTTGAGTTCGCGAAGCGCGGCTAAGTCCTGCTCCATCCGCGACTCCGGCGATGCAGTGAAACGACCGGTCAGAAGCGACATGTATAGCCAGCGCGCAATAGCATTCTTGAGTTGAAATCCCTCCACGCCATATTCTGTTCGTCCAAGTAAGTAAAGTTGGTAGGCAAACACTAACGCATTGACCGAACTAATGGTTTTCTCGCTACGGTAGCCCGCTGCTCGCACAATGTTGAGGAAGTCAGCCCAATAGGTGAGATTCAACACACGGGCCTGGGCACCCCGCAGCTTACTGAACTGACTGTCGCGTAGACCAGGACTAGCCTCGCCGGTCGCTAAATCTTTGCCACGTAGTAGTGAATACACATTTTCGAGCCGGGCACGCCGAAACGCCACTCCGACGTCTACACGCAGCAGATGGTCGGGGTCTGGTTGAAAGATTTGATTGAACGGGCTGGGCTGCCCCGCAGGAGCGGGCTGGCGCGCGGCGCGACAGAACTGCTCCAGCTCCGAACGACCATCGTCCCAAAAGACAGACATCAGGGTCAGGATAAAGTCCGACTGATTTAGCTTCTTGCCCTCGCTGTTGATGCGAACGAAAACATCCGCTACCTGCTCCTCGGTGCATTGTTGCGAGAGCTCCAGCGCAATAAAGGGGAAGTTCGTTAGGCCAGCCAAACGCCCAATCGCATCGGCAATCTTCTCTTCCTCGACATCGGAAACCTCGCGTGCTGCCGATAAACGCTTTAGATATTCGGCGATAGTTTTATGCGTAGGGCGGTTGAACACTTCGGAAATATCGACGATATACTCGGGGTCCCGCTCAGTGGTTGCATCAGGTACGGCGAAGGTGCCGCTCTGTGGTCGGAAAGCAATACGGATATGCTCACGCTCAAAGCTCTCTCGCAGTACAGCTTCACGCCTGATAACAGCATACAAAGACGTTAGACGCTGCTGTCCATCTACGATAAGTAGCGAAGGCGTTTTTTGCTTGTTCGAATCGCCGATGACTTTGGTATCGGCGCCCTCCGCTCCAGTTTGCCAGAACAGGAAATAGCCGACCGGGTAGCCGCGGTACATCGAGTCAAACAGGTCTCGTACTTTAGCATTTGCCCAAACAAAAGGACGTTGGATGTCAGGTAATCCAATGCGACCGAGGCCGATGTCATTAATGAGGCCGCCGAGGCTGTAGTGAACTTCTTTAAATAGAGTATCGGTCATAATCCCAAAAAATTTTATTTTTAATATCGGATTTAGCACTGCTCACAGTCATGGACATCGTCCTGCATAGTGCCGCTACATATGTCATTTTACTTTTTGTCATTCGAATCCCGGCAATACGGGCATAAGCTCTCGCTTAAACAAGAGCTTTTCATCACAGCCTGGCTCTAATTCTAGGACGATATCCGGTTCCCCACGGAGCTCTTCCGGCGGGGGCGAAGTAGTGGTCACGATGAATTGAAATGGGATGGCGCCGTTCCGGCTGAGCTGCTCTGCGGCCTCCGACACCACCAGAAAGAACTCTCGGTACAGGCGCTCGCTCATATCAGCCTCTCGTGGGCAGTCATGGACCAAGAAGCCGGGATGGCTGCTCGCTTCCGACGTGGCCGAGTCAAGCAAACAGGCGATGTCGCCCAGGAGCACTTCCAGTACCTGATACGCTTCACCACCACGCGAAACCTCAAACGGCCGAAGCTCATGGTCCGGCACAAATCGAGCATGCCCGGCAGCCCCGAGCAACCGCGTTGAAACACAGGAGGTCAAGGATTTGATTGCATCGGCACGAGAGGACTGCTGTAACCGTCTAACGCCTACCGAAGTTCGTAAGCTACCTAAGTCTGACTCGAGCTCCTGCTGGCGTTTTCGTGCTTGTAACAAATCTGGGGAGTCGATGCCTTGGACTCTTCGAGAATGCAATAACTGAAGTTCTTCCCAAGACCTCTTCAGAAGAGTGCGGGAATTTTCGCTCGTTGCGACTCGAACGTACAGCCTTCGCAACTCAGCCTTCTTGCCCGAAATCCGTTGAGATTGCGCGGATATTGCCGTTGTAGCGTTCTGGAATTCAAGTTCCAGTTGAGCCAGCTGCTGCGCAAGTTCCGAAGCGCTTGCCCGCACTTCTTTACCGTCGCGATGCCAGGTCATGCTGACCGCATCCTTTCGGTCTTGAATATGCCGACACATCGAGAACTCGACGTCACCGTGGTCACACCGGCCGCCGGCAAGTCCCTCTAGTCGGTCACGCAACGTGGTCAATCGCTCAAAGTCGGCACGGTTCGCGTTAAAGAGCGCCTTGGCGATACCCACCTCAAGCTCGGCCCGCCGCAAAACATTATTCAAACTGGCAAGACGAATTTGTTCCTGTGCGAGTTGCTCTTCGACCTGCTCGACCTCATGCTCTAAACGGTTTTCCTCTCTCTCCGCAGCTGCCAATGTGGCCTGCAAACGAGATTCGACTGATTGGCCAACGGTCGTCACGTGCAGCGGCTCGCCGTCATCGGCCCCAAGCCGGAAGCGCAACTGACGCTCGGCATGAGCGAGCAAAAACACCGGCGCACGCTCCAATTCAGGAATCCGTTCCTTACCTTGGTCGAACTCAACTTGTTTCGACTCAATTTCGCGAAGAAGCTTGTCCAGCCCGGTGTCGATGAGTCCTAATATGGAAGCGACGAACAGTGGTGGGTCGCGCCTCGGCCTCGGAAATCCAAGTCCTTCGCCGTCGCGCCAATGATAAAACCCGTCAAAACGAGTCCTCTGGTCTCTAATACACCAGGCCAGCAAATGGCGCCACTTGAGTGGCTGATTTGTGCCTGGTAGCGATTGCGCGGCAAGACGACCTATCGAAAATCGCTCCAGTGCCTTGAGGTATCCCGAGAAATCATTCGAAGTCCCCCCTTGAAGAAGCAACTGTAGCTCCTCGCACTGCGCAGCTAGCGAGTGACTGTAAGCGCTATAAGGTCGAAAGACCAGCCACGTCGCATCTTCAAGGTGGACCTTCGCTGCTACGCCTCCTTTGGGGAAACCTCCTACCGCCTTCTCGCGCAACGTTGCGATGGCAGGCGCATCATCCCCCAGCACATATCGCATCAGTAGACAGAGCGAGGTCTTCCCGACTCCGTGGCCTGCGCTGGTCAGGCCAGGGGACTCACTTGTGGCTGATTCCTTGGCCCAGACAATGTTAAGCCCCTGGTGCAGTTCAATGGCACGTGTCAGCACCAGTGGCTCGCGGGACTCCACAAGCCAAACGGTTTCAACCCACAGTCGTGGATGCGTCCGAACGGGTTTGTGCTCCTTGAGCCAGTGTGTCATCGTGTCCCCTAACGTGTCCCAGTAGCCCTCAGTGCTGCAGAACCACCATCAGTAGTTGCTTCGCGCCGCGACTCTGCGGCTAGTAACAATCGAGCGATGTCGGCGTGTTCTTCTAGCTGACTTATGTCACGTGGAAGTGCTCCCCCGCCGCGCTTAAATGATGACTCCGTTCCCTCGGTCTGGCGCACAAGGACTGAGATGGCCTCAAGGCGCTGAACAATGGGGCGAACACGGTCCAGCAGCGGCACCACATCCGCAGGACCTTGCTTACTCATCAGGGTCGCAAGCAGTTGCCCATCCGCCGGTTCCAGATGCTCCTTCGCAGAAGCCGAACGGGCAATAAGGGATTGGAGTTTCGATACAGAACATCCGCCAGGACAATGTTCCAGGAGTGCGACGATGAGTCCTGCGAACTTGGCCTCCTCCGCGTTTCGAATCAAGCCGTATTCGGAATACTGCATAGGCACGGCCGAAGTGCCTGGGGCTTCTCGCGACGGCATTGCGCTTTGATGGTCCCATGCCTCCATCACCAAGCGGCGTGTACGGTATTCGCCGAAACTACGCTGCTCGCCTTCTTTGAGCACGCGGAAGGTCTCGCTCGGGTAGCCGGAGCCCATCACGTCGACGGGGTCAAGAATGTATCGTAGCTCCTCGCGGGTGAGGTCATATAAACGAGCATAGTACGCATCAAGCTCGGCGCGTAGCTTGGCGCGGCGGTCGGGGTTCCAGGAGAAGGGTTGGCCACGTTCGTGGACGGGGCGCGGGTCATAGGCGGCGAGGTCTTCGGCCCAGTATTTGAGGTCATGCGCAGTATAGGTGAGCTCAAGGACGCGCGGGACAATAAAGTCCAGGGCAGCTGGCGTATAACGGTCAGGAGGAAGGACCGGAAGTTGCTTGTAAATGAAGTAGTTTAGGTGCGTACCACCGACCTTGTGACGCGCAACGAAATCGAACGTCAAAGAGCACAGGTTTCCGAGCAGAGCCGCAAGCGTACCAGGCGCGCTACCTGAGCCAAAAAACATCAACGGCATATTGTTGCCGACACCTGCGCGCGGCGCTACCGAGGCAATTACCGTCCGCTCGTTGGTCGCATTTGTGATGTCCCGCCATCCCATCAGCCAACGAGGACTGCGGCGGTCCATCCACTCTCCCAACAATTCACGCAGCGCGTTTGGTAATGCCTTCGCGCGCAATGCCTCAGCGAGCATAGTCAATTCGTCATCGGCCAATCGTACGTCGGTATTCTGTTCGGCCCATTTAGGGAACTGAACCAGGGCTTTCTTCGTCGTCATGCCTTCGTCGCGCAGCATGTCGCTCAGGCGGAGAAAGTTCGCCTTAAGCTGCAGCTCAGTGGACGCAATGTGCGGCAACGACTGAGCAGGCGCCCAACCACCCGCTATTGGCGGTGTACCGGCAGTGCGGTGAAACAACTCACCAGCCACCCATTGGGCCAGCGCATGCAGCAGCTCGTCCACTGCAGAATCTTCAAGCTCATGCGCCGCTGCACCATGTGAAGCATGTAGCGCCAGCCAAGCGCGCGCCACACGAGCAGGGACTCGAGCGATGCAGGCCAGTACCTCCCGCTCGTCTACCCAGTAGCGGGGGCGCACGGTAAAGCCGGGGTTCTGCTTTTGTGCATCGGTGACGTCGGCGGTCTCTACCTCGCCGGTCGCACTGCTGGTAGCATCAATGTAGGTCGCCCACCGATGGTCGAACTGGTGAATCATCTTTGCTTCGTATAGCGGCAAAAGCAGGGACTGATTTGATACGGTCGACGTGTCGTAGAACAGGCCACTATCGCTGGTCATATTGAACAACCCTTGGGAGAACGTAATACCCCACGGGTTGACTTCAGGCCGGAGCACGTTGCCTTCAGTATCGACCACGGCCTCCTCGATAAGCACCGGTGCCGTCCGGTACAGCTTCTTAGTCAACTCGGCATCACGCTCGCTTCTGAAAACAGGACAGGTCCGCGTGTTTGGGTTGATAAGGGAGAAGTCCTCGCGCGTTAATGAAAATCTCCGGCGCGGGTCTTGAAGGTGCTCGACCCGTAATGCGTAGTGAAGTAACTGAGTAGGAGTTGTAGCAGCACCTAGTGTGACGAGTACAAAAGGCGTGTCTGGATGTACTGCAGGAAAAATTCGCTCTGCATTGTCGAATCCGAACAAAGAGACAAGTCGCTGGCGCTCTACTATCGCCGCAAAAAAGCGCTTATTGCTGTCATCGGTCGCAATTCCTGCCTTGACGATGAATCCGGAACGACCATTCGGATGCGTTGCTTGCAGAAATGTCTCTGAAAACAGAGGGTACGTATCCAGCTTCCCATGTGCGCTCAATGGAAAGCGATTGCCCGCTCTGAAAAAGAGATTGGCCGCATCGTTCTGACGCCGAGCATCCTGTAGTTGAGCCCAAAGCCAAGGAGAGTCGACCTCTAATGCTGCGATTGCTGCCTTCCGCTTAGCGCCCGCCATTAAAGCAATGCTTGGCGCTCGCGATGCGAAGAATTCTTCCTCACTAAGCTGGAGCTGCTCCCATGGTGGGTTACCCAGCATTACCGAGAATCCGCCCTGCGCCGCGACCTGAGGGAAAGCCAACCACCAGTGGAAAACGCCATGCTGGCGACACAGCGCCTGGGCAGCATCTTCCACATCAGCCCTCACCGGTTGCCCACTAAGTACACCCCACAGATAACCCGACAGTGGCACGACGTCGCTGGCATCGGCCAGCTTCGGCGCTAGGAAGGCGGCCACATAGGTGTCAGCCAGACGGGCGAAGGTACTGCGATGTGCAGCGGAATCGGCCTCTTGCCAAGCTTGGCGCTTGGCGGCCAAATGTTCGGGAGTGTCGTCGTCCAGCGTCTCGACCGACGCTGCTTGGGCAGCTAGTCCGGGTTGGGTAAGCAGGTCACCGCTGGCAATAGCACGCCAGCTCTTCAAATCGGCCTTGTTCTGCTTCTTCAGCGCGCTCACGATGGCTTTGTCGTCCCCGGATAGCGCGGTGTAAGCATCGTCAGGGATGCCTTGTTCAAGCACCTTGGGGTCCAACACTCCCAGCAGCGCGTCACCGACACGCAGATGATGGTCGATGAAGCTCAGGGGTCGGTCAGGGGAATATGCCTCCAGCCACAGAGCGGTTTTTGCGAGCTGGATGGCCATAGAATTCTTATCCACGCCGTAAATGCAATGGCTAACTACATCGCGCAAAGCGTGACGATAGTCAACTGGTGTCGGAACGCCCCCTTCGCGTTCCGCCGCAGCGCGGTGCAGGGATACCTCATCAGCAAGACGGCGCGCGGCAGCAAGCAGGAAGTGACCGCTACCGCAGGCAGGGTCGCAGATAGTCAGTGCAAGTAGCGCGTCCACTGGGCGTTGAGGATTGGTCCTGATGGTCTGGAAGATGACAGGTTCCAACGCGCTCTTTATGAGTTCCTGCACTAGACTATCGGGGGTGTAGTAGCTACCAGTAAGTTTACGGGTATTACCTTTGGTGGAAGCATTAGTCGCATCGTCTCCGACAAAGGCGAGGCATGCAATGCTGGGCTGAGTAAGGTTTTGAAGGTCAGGTACGAGTTCAAGAAGGCTTTCATACACGCTTCCAAGCTCCTCCGGACCCATGTCGCGGTAATTAACGCGAGAAAGGCTTCCGTCCACTCGGAACCAGCCCAATTGGAACACTGCGGTCAATAAGTGGCGGTTCTCGAGCTCGGCAGCATCCAAGTGCGAGCATTGGTCGGCATCGAACAGTCCTCCAAGAGCTGGCAGGCCTAGCGCGGCCTCACCAAGAGACAGTGCGCGGAAGGTAATGGTCAATGCCTGCCAGAGGTCGTTATGGCGGTCATGCAAGCTGCGACGCACGGCGCGCTCGCGCAGCCAAGTAAGCGAATACCCTGCGAGGTAACGAGCTTTTGCTTTGTCAGCGGCATCGGGTGCGAAAATTAAACGCTCACCACTGCCGCGGTCTCGGCGGTCTTCAACGGTTGCCAAGAAGATGAGGCGATAGACTAAACGCAGCAGTTCTTCAAAGAATGCTTGGCGGTCGTAGCCACTATCGGCACTTTGCAGCGCGGAGCGTAATGCATCGTTAGCGGGATGAGAGAGAAAACCGGTGCCCAGTGCACGCAATGCGTTAGCCACTTGGTCTCGCAGTTTACCGCGTACGGTCACACCGGCCTGTAGGCCCGCATTACGCCATCGCTCCCAAGGACAATCGGTGGACGGCTCTTCAAGCTGGCCGAAGCGACTGGCATGGGCAAGTAGCCAGAACGCACTGAAGTCGGCCAGAAGCTCTTCAGTGAAGATGGCTTCGAGGTCAACTTCGATGTAGGCCGGACGTGTCAGGCTTGGATTGTCGCGTAGAATGCGCAGCGACAGGCCATTGCTGACTAAGGCCCAAAGCGAGGCGTCGCTGGCGTTGAGTGCTTCTTGTGCGAGCATGAAGGGGCTACGGCGCCGAATCTTGCCGGTGTCCGGATTGAATTCACCGAAACGTTCGCCAGCAATATCCAACGGCTGGTCAAAGCCGGCGAGCACTAGCGGCACACGTCCACCACCTCCGGCGTGCCCAACGTTGTATTGGTGGCCTGCCTGTTCAATAGTTGGGCAACGCGCAGCGTCATGAAAATGAAGCACATCGCGGAGCAACGGTAGCAACCACTCACGCACAGTAACGTCGTGTGACTGTACATCCTGGCGCAGACGCAGGGCTTGAAAGTCCTGCCAAAGGTTAAGCGCAATCTTAAAGTCGCGGGCAATTTCGTCGCGCAGCTTCAGGCCTTTGGCAATGCGGTAGTGGCTTTCCGTCTGCTCAGTCGCCTTGGGGTCTATGAGCAAGGTCAGCCGGGTAAGCTCATCGGCCGGAATAAGGCTACCTTCAATCCGAATGGCACGGTAGGCAAACTGGTGAGCTCTACGTGTGGAGTTACTGCGATTCATGGCGTTAGGCTCCTACGGTCGCAGTTGCTGCATCGGGTAACAACACATAGACGCCCATCACGTCCATTGGTAGGCTGGCAGTAACTTGGTAGCTGCCACGACCTTCAGCTGCTTCACGCACGCGGCGGTGGTCTTGCAACAACGACTGGGCGCGCGCTTGGGCAATGGCCTCAAGTTGTGACTGCCAGCTAGGCAAGGCATCGAGGGCGGTCTGTAGTTGGCGGTCACGAAGAGCGCTAGGCATGTTGCGAGTAGCTTCCGCCCCCAGGAGGGCTCGGGTTTGGTCAGCAGAGAGTTCAGTCAAAGGTTCGCTCCCAGAGGTGGCTACAGCAATGGCTTCTTCACACATCAGCAACCGGGTATTAGCACCGTGCGTTACCGTTAGCTGATGACGAATTCGCAACAGTAGCACTGTAGTTTTCAACGAGACCTGGCTGACAAAGGCGGCACCGGCCCGCGCGACACTGGCGGCGTCATCAGAGTGCGCTGACTCGTCTAAGGCTTGTTCAAGCAGCGTGTCGGCAAGCACGGCCACCAGTGGATGCGTACGGTGGACGAAACTGGCGCCCTGAGCAGCAGGTAAGCGGAAATCGATATGCAGGGTGTCGGCCAGGCCTTCCGCAGAAAGGCGTTCGCGCACAGAATCGGGTAAGTACTCAGCCGACAACTTGAAGTGCCCCTTAACCGGCTGAAGCGGGGCACCGAGTTGCGCTAATGCCCGGCTAACAAAACGCTCGACCTCATCTTCGCCGCCTAAAACTGCCGCAGACTTTTGCCATTCAGGCAGAACATCTTGCGGCCGCAAGCGACGCTGGGAAAATATGGAGCGGCTTTGTTTCGCCTTTTCGCGCGCGCTCTCCCACGCAAGCTCGATTTCCTTAGCAGGTGCGCCAAATAGGTCCAGTTGTGACTGGGCGGTGAATGATGTGCCCTTGCGCAACAACACAGCGTTCATGAGGGCCTGGGTGAGCTTGCCCTCGTTGTCAGGCATGGGAACAAGAACCCCGAGTTCTTTACGAATACTTTCGGCCTTGCGTAAGATAACTTGCAACACGGCACCATCAACAGGATTGTCTTCGCCGTAGAGCATAGTGCTGCGAACCTCGCGGGCCTTTTGGCCGAAACGGTCCACGCGTCCTTCGCGCTGCTCGTGTCGAGTGGGATTCCAACTCAGGTCGTAATGGACCACGGCCGTAAAAAGGCTCTGCAGGTTAATGCCCTCGGACAGGCAGTCAGTAGCTACAAGAACGCGGATGTCGCTTTCGCCCAATTGCTCGACAGCAGCTTCGCGCTCATCGGGCGTCAACTCACCCGTGACTGCTTTCACTGTGGCGGACTTAAACTTGCTCTGTAGAGCGGCAGCTAAGTAATGCGCAGTGGCGATGTAGCGGCAGAAAACGACTGGCTGAAATCCATCCTTTAGCAGAAGTGCTAGATGTTCCTGCAGCTTGGCCAACTTAGGGTCGTTTTGCTGACCAGCCAAGGCGGCGGCATTGGCCATCAGCGTCTTCAAGCGTTGACTATCCTCGGTCTGGGCTCCAGGTTCGATGTCGTCTGTTGAGAGTGCATCGTCGAAACCGTCGAGCACACGCTCGCTTGCTTGAGCTTCGAACTCATCTAAAGACTTCGCGTCGGACGCCTCTGAGTCCGGCTTGGCTCCTAGAAGGCGTGTACGCAATGCATTGATGGCTGCGGCAGGTGACGAGGAGATGCAGCGCAACAATGCCAGCGCTGCCCACCAGTTCATGCGCTGCTCACGCAGACCTTGGCTTTCCGAACGCTCAACGAGCTCTCTAGCATAGGAAAGTACGTCATTAAACAATTGCCCCCAAGCTCCGTTGAGCTTGTACGTAAGCTCAGCCGTGCGGCGGTCAGGAAACATGGAAGTGTCCTGCCATTCAGCAATATCGGGTCTGCGACGCTGAACGAAGTGGCGCGCTAAGGCTTCACGCAGGTCACTACGCTGGTTGGCAGGCAGGTCTTTGAGCTGACTAAAGTCGGGGCGTAACAGACCCAACAGGTTGAAAAAGGCCTCGTCGTCACCACTGTGCGGTGTTGCAGTCAGTAGCACCAGATGCCGGTCACTCTGGTCCGCAAGGCCCTTGAGAAGCTGGTATCGCTGCTGGCGACCCGTTGCTGCTTGGGTACAGGTGTGCGCCTCGTCCACAATGACGAATTCCGGGCAGTGACGCTGAAACGCTTCACGGCGCCGTTCGGACTTAATGTAGTCCAGGCTTACTACAGTATACGGATGGGCATGGAATACCGAAGTGCCAGGTGGAAGGTCGCGCTCTAGGCGGTCCGCGGTATTAGAACGCACGACAACGGCCTGGATGTGGAAGCGTTCGGCCAACTCGCGCTGCCATTGTTCACAAAGGTGGGGCGGACAAAGCACAGCAAGGCGCTGGACCTCACCGCGGTCAAGCAGCTCGCGGGCGATAAGCGCGCCCTCGATGGTCTTACCAATACCGACATCATCGGCAATCAGCAGGCGCACGGTAGGCAGCTTGAGCGCCATCAGCAACGGCACTAGCTGATAGGCGCGAGGTTCGACGGCAATGTTGCCGAAACTGCGGAAGGGGCCTGCGCCACTGCGCAGCTTCAGCTGTAGCGCGTCCAGCAGCAGTTGACTGGCAGAGTGGTTGCGAGCCTGGGCAAGCGTAGGCCATGGGAATATAGCAGGCTGGACGGGCTGGCGCTCCAGCGGCAAGTAGATAAGAGTTTCATCGCGCTCGCCGCCGCCTAAGGGGCGCAGGCGCAGCGTCTGGTTATCGAGCGCGTCAGCCCGGGGCAGGACTATCCATTCACGGCCCCGGGCCGCAACGAGGCTACCAGGAAGGAATTCCGGAGTTGGTGCATTCATATCGAATCAGGTTTTGCCGGGACCAAAAAGGTCGGCGTTGTTCTTGAAAATGTCGGGCCAGCGAGCCTGCTCCTTGGGAAAGCGAGCCACCAAGTAGCCAAGGTCGTCCAAGGCGCGGTCTATGGCGGAGTCCTGTGCTCGCTGGGCTTCTGTCTCGTGGTGCGGGCCGTCGATGAAGACGACCAAGTTCAGCTCGTCATAGAAGAAGTCGACGCAGACATTGGCTCCGGTAATAGTTTGCTGGCCGCGGTCCGGCTTGCGGTAGCCATGCTCGATGACGTGGTCCAGCCAAACCTGTTCCAGGGTGCTGCCGGCAGTCCGAGCAAGTTCGGCGTCATGCTCTTGCGGCGCGCGCCCTTGTGTGCCCTGATGGGCATGGGCCCGGGTCAGGCGACACAAAATGTCGAGTAACAGCCCGCCTGCGCTCTTGTCCTTGCGGTCGATGAGTGTGTGGTCCGGCTGGTTGTAATAGGACAGCAAGCAGCGATAGCAGCCAGCTTCGCACAACGGTTTGCCTTCGTGGTCGAGTTCTTCTGTCAGCGCATTGCCGGACCATGCTTGGCCGGCCGGCGGCCCTACAAAATGCATAACGTCCAGAGCCTTTGCGGCGACGGCCGACAAAGCATCTGGCTCTGTGGCTAAGCGGGTGAGCACGCCGGCACCGCCCTCGGCAGCCTCGAACAGCAGGATGGACTGGCGATTGTCGCGCGTGGGCAGGGGCTCGGCCATCAGCTCGCTTTCTTCTAGCTGGTAAACGGCCTCGATGCCTCGCTTGAGTGCGTATTGCAGAGTGGTCAGGGTCTCGGCTTTAAGTTCGCCGAGGCAAGGGTGCGGGCGCACGATAAGAATGTTTCGGCGGTCCTCGACGTAGGGTACGATGCGTTGCGGTGGCGTCTTGTCGGGTGGCGCTTCACCTTCGTTCTCCACCTCGCCGTTGCCGTCCTCCACCCCGCCGACCCAGTGGCCGGTGACAGGATTCATCATGAAGCCCCGGATGGACTTCTCCTTACGTCGGCGCCAGCCGAAGTTCATGCGCCAAACGGTGGCGGATGGACCGTACTGCAATTCCAACAAAGGGCCCTCATCGTCTTCCACCACAGTGGTGACCATATTCAGTTTCCCGTCGGCCTCCGCAAACTGAAGCGTGGTCTGCATCTCGTAACCCTGGCGTACGCGCTCTTCTTCGTTGGCGGTGATGCGCTCGGCGCGCTTTGTCGAAACGTTCTCGATACGATAAAGACTCTTGACCTCCTGTGCTCCCGACAACGAGGCGCCGCAGGAGACGCAGCGGTCGGCATCGCGCTGTGAACGGAAGTGGCCGTAGCCGCAAGTGGGGCATAGGCGAGCAAATTCAGTGGGCAGTCGCGCACCCTCGCTGACCTGGTCTTGGCCACTGATAGTCAGCAGGGCCTTAGTCACCCTGTACTGGCTGCCCTCGTGATAGATGAGGCTGTAGGGACCGAACTCTCCGAGCGCAAGGAAGCGTGGGCGGGATAAAAAGCTCTCGCGGCCGATACTGCCGCGCCGTGCTGGCAGATAAGCCAGCAGGGGCAAGCGGGGGAAGTTGTAGCCGGGCAGGAAGCCTTGGCTCGCAAGGTAACGATAGGTATAGAAATCGGAATTGAAAGCGCTATCGCCGGCCAGCAGCAGGTCTCGCTGCTTGCGGGCCTCATTATGGCGCTGCTGAGCTTCGCGGCGCTCACGCTCACTTGCGGCCGGATTGTTTTCGATTTTGAAATTCAGCTCAATAGCCTGAGCCGTAGCTCGGTACAGGTCGCGCCAACGTTGCAGGGCATCGTTGAACTCGAGATACGCCCGTTGAAAGACCATCTCTGCCCAGTGTTCGCTGTACCAAGGTGCGTTCTTGGGTGTCAGCTCGCTGGCTAGCATGCCTAGCACCTTGAGCCCGCGTTCATGCGCCAGCTTCTTGGCTTCAGCCTTGTCCAGGTCCGCGGCCACTTCGTCAATGATGGGCAGCTTCTCAGGTAGATTCATGTCCAAGAGGTCACGAACGCTGTTTCCCAGGCGTTTCCCGGTCTCAGCCAACCAAATGGCATGCATGTGGCTTTTAACAAGCTCCAAGTTCGCCAGGTCCAGCGTAGGCGCGTTGACCTGCCCGTGTACCATTCGCACAGGGTCGCGGAAATAATACTGGTCGTGCGGAGACTGGCTGGCGCAATAAGTGATGACCAAGGCCGGCTGCCCAGCGCGCCCGGCACGACCGCTTCGTTGCGCGTAGTTAGCCGGTGTGGGCGGTACGTTGCGCATGTAGACGGTGTTCAGCGATGAGATGTCGACACCGAGCTCCATAGTCGGAGAGCAGAACAGCACTGGCAGCCAATCGAGCTCGGTGCCATTCTTCTTTCGCCATTCGTCGCGGTCCTTCTCGGTGTAGCGGAAGCGGGCTTCTCGCTCCAGCCTGTCCTCCTGCTCCACCTGCGCCGTGTGCTCGCGGGCTTCGAAATCGAAGAGCTGGTGCACTGGGCTGGCAAGCAGCCCGGCGATATTGCGATACAGGCCACGGAAGAATTCATTGCCCTCCGCTTGGCGCTGGCTCTGACCCGCACCCACTTTCCACAGCAGTGTCGTGCCGTTCAGCTGCCAACCAGTCAGGCCGACGTCCGTTTCTTCGCGCTTAACTAAGCCATACGACTCGGCGGCTTTGAGCAGCGCAGCGATGACTTCTGGATAGGTATGGTCGTCGATGTCCCTGTAGTAGGGGTTGGCTCCTCCCCAGGTGCTACCCTGCCGCAACATTCGACCAAGACGCGAACGGCTCGAGCCGATAACCAAGAAGTCCTCGACCTTCACTCGGCGGCCCCGACGGTCGGTTTCTTCGCGCGGGCGCGAGGTAACAAACCAGCGCGCCGTCATCGGCCGCTCATCTTCAGTGAAGCCCCAAGGCTCTCGGAGGTTAGCGTAACTCTGCGTGCGCAGTTGTTCGAGTTCCGTGCGGTCCAGGTAGCGTGTTGCGATGCATAGGCCTTGGCGCATGAAGTCGAACAGGGCGCGAAGCACGACGGAGCGCTCGGCGGCCGTAGCCGCCTGGAGCACCCGCGGTGCCGTGGCCCATTCAGACGCATCGGCGGCGAGGTCTTCGATGTCCTGGTAACTAATGCGCACCAAGCCCAATTGCTCGAGGTTAGGGTTATTGAAGCGCCAACCACGCCGTAGGTCAAAAAATGTGCGGTAACCTAGGATGCCGCGCATGGCCTCCTGTACTTGCCGACGGGTGTTGCCCTTAACCTCAGGCTGCTGCATATACTCAGCACGCACGGCCGGGTCGTCGCGGTGGAAGCCCAACGCTTCGAACACAGCATTTGCGACCTCGCGCTCTGACAGGCCCTGTCCACCACCTTTCTGCACTGCGGACAACAGCGCAGCCCGGGTCAGCAGTACCTGCAGGAAGTCATTGAAATGGCCTGCCTGCAGGGCCGCATCCTGTCGGTTGTCGGAAAACCCTAGGACCTTCTTGGCGTCCGGGGACAGTTGCTGGTCCTCTTCGTACAGGTAGCGCAGTGCCGACAGCGTGAGCATCGTCGTGGCAGAGCTGCGGCCTTCGCCCGACAGCGACGTAAGGCGCAGCGCATCTTTGCCAGACGAGGTGTGCGACACCCCACAAGCCAAGCAAAAACGGAAGGCGCCGGGGATGAACCAGGCTTGCAATCCCTTGTCTGCGGTGGTGATGCCGTCAGGCCGTACCTTGACCGATTGTGGGATGAACTTGCGCTGGCCTGATTTGATGCGCCACTCGCCATCGGCGCGCTCCTCCAGCCAGGTTTCCGGGTAGCGCTCCAGCACTTCGGGATTCCACAGGCCGCGGCCGTCGGGCATCAGGAAACCGAACTTCACCTGCTCGTCATCATGTTGACGCTCGTCGATGCTACGCACGTTGAAAGCACGGCCTTCGGGGCCGTCGGTATCCCACACCGGGATGTACTCCTGGCCGCAGTCGCGGCAAAAGTGCACGTGGTAGTACCTCCGCTGCCGCTGGTCATCTCCAGAAACGAATTGTTGCCCGTCGAGGGTGATGGCACGGTGGAAAGGCGCCTCCAGCGTCGTGTAGACCTTGCCACCGCCAGCGATGAACTGGTGGAGTTTGAAGGCGAAGAGGCTCTTGCCGGAGCTGTCTGTCACGGCGTAGGCACGCAGCATGAATTGCTGGAGATAGGCCAAGCAACTCTCTAGTGACTCGCTCGAGGCTTTGTGGAGCAATTGGGCAGCATCTGCAAGTTTGCGCGGGCGAGCACGGCGGGGCTTGTCGTCCTCGTAAGTCAGGCCCAAGGTGAGCTCGACCCACACCGACATGGGGTGCGCCGCCATCGCTTCAAAATTAAGGTCCATCGGCACGCCGGCACGAATGGCGGGACCAAGTTGGCTCTGCACCGTCTGAAGCGTCTGGCTCTCAGGTGTTGTTCGACGCAGAGTTTCGGTGATGACGTTACGTTCGGGGATGGGAGTGCCAAATAGACGCCGAGCGACATTGGCCACGACAGCATTTCGCTCCATCTGGCTGCCCTCAGATGCCATCGTGGCCGAGGTGCCGATGCAGATGAGTTCGCTAGAAAGCGCCTCGCGCACCCGCCGCACTAGTAGCGCGACGTCGGCACCCTGACGACCGCGGTAAGTGTGCAGCTCGTCGAGGACCAAGAAGCGCAGACCCTTAGCATTGCGCATCACGGCCTTGTCGATGTCGTTCTGCCGGGTCATCAGCAGCTCGAGCATCATGAAGTTGGTTAAGAGAATGTCTGGCGGCGTCGCGGCCATAGCCTGACGCTCTTCATCCCCTTCTTGTCCGGTGTAGCGACCAAAGCTCACGGACTGCGTCGCTGGGTCCGAGCCCAGGAATTTCTTTAACTCCTCAAGCTGGGAGTTAGCCAGCGCATTCATCGGATAAATGACGATAGCGCGCGTGCGAGGCGTTGCGTCGACCTTTTTCGCCTTGAGGCAAGCATCGACGATGGGGATGAAGTAGCTGAGGGATTTGCCAGAGCCCGTGCCGGTGGTCATGACATAGCTCTCGCCGGCCGACGCCAAGCTGATGGCCTCAGCTTGGTGCTGATGCAGCGGCAGCGTCACGCCAGCGGAACTAGCTGACTTACCCAACCGGAAGATGGCCGAGCATTCGTCGCTCAGCTGCCCCGCTTGAACGAGCTCATCGACGGTACCACCCGACCGGAAGTTCGGATTGATTTGAATGAGAGGCTCAGGCCAGTAACGTTGGCTGTCGTACTCACGGTCGACGTACGCCCGGATGTCGTCGGCTCGGATGCGCGTGAAGCTACGAGTGAACTGTTCGTAGTCGGCAACAATGCGCTCGCGAAACTGAAATACGTCCATCAATCCCCCTAGTTGACTTAGCGGCTCTACGGCTGCTTATTCGGCACAGCTATTTCGTGTGCGGTGCAGTGTTGCCTCACCAGCACTTCAATGAAATTTGCGATTGTTCGGTGTTCTCGCTCAGCGGCTAATCGAATCAATTCCTTTAACTCCGGGGTTATCCGAAGATTCAGCGTGTCAGACTTGCGTTCCATATTGCAGATTGGCAAGAGTAAATGTACCGCAATTGTAACGCAAGCCCGACTTGCCCAGCGAAAAAAGATTGCCGTTTTTTTATTGAGCAGCGTTAGCTTCTACTTCATCTTTGACCACACTGATTGCTGACATCACAACCACTTTAACGTCGTTCATAAACTCCTGAACTTCGCGGTCTCCACGCTCATCAGGAATGGGTACCCATCGCTCGTAGATGCCTTCGATTTTCATTCGACGCTCAAATGTGCTCCCTGGTCCACGCAGGCCAAAGGCGTCAACCCATGTGGATTGAGGTTGTTCGCGCAACCTTCTTGCGCAGAGTGCCGGAAGCTGGCGGGTAACCAAAGTCTTAATACGCTCGATGGTCTCTCGCTTTTCTTCTGATGTCAGCGTACCGCTCCAACTCGCGGGGTTTTCCAAAAAGCGGGAGATAGCGGACGACAGGGCAGTAATTAAGTTCGTCGTAGGGCGAAGTGTGAAGGTTTCAGGCCATCCCTCGGCGTAACGTCGACTCAGCGCTTTAATAGTTTGCCAATGCCGCGCGGTTTCGTCCGGGTGTGATTCAAACCCTAGAATGGCACGCCATGGGCTGCGGAACATGCGAGCCCCCCTCTGAATGGCAAGCACGAGATTGTCGACGCTATATTCAGGGAACGCCACAGGCTCGAATACAGCCGGCTGCGAATCAACCAGTCGCTGCAGCAAACGGTTCAGTTCGGGGCGTGCAGGCTTGGCTTCATAGTCATCGAGCCTTCCCAAGTAAAACGTGCTCTTCTCTAAGTGCTCGAGTAAGTACCTTGCCGCGTCTGCGGATACCGATTTTGCAACCTGATTTTCAACCACGTTTCGCAGGCCGCCGAAGACGTGGTCAAGCTTCGCGCGTCCCTTAAGGTTTTCGCCGGAAACGGTATCCATATGAGTAAAGGCGACGACGAGCTTGCTGCTATGACCCGAGTTGACAATCCCTTCAACGGCTTTGCCAGCGGCAAAATTCGTCATGGCATTCTTCGCGCTATCTACCAGCAGGATGACATCCGCGTCATCCAGCATGAGTACCATCTGCTCCGGTAGGTCGGCATTGGCGCCAGCTTTATGTCCTAACCCTTCAGTATCGATTAAGACAAGCTTAGCTTCCTGCTCAGCCCAGACGGAATGGAATGGCCCTCCGACGCGCATGCCGTTGACAACTGGCGTAAGCAGCTTCCCCCACGCGTTGACAGATATTCCAGAAAAAAAGCGTACTGCAGCAAGAAAATCCATTCGCTGGTCATCTTCGCATTTAAGATGCCATGCACGGGGCCAACCAGTTGTGGTTTTTTCAAAGCGACCATCAGCAATCAAGTCGAACCGGGTACGGACGTCGTCCAAAATTTCGGACACGATGTCGAGGTAATCCGGGGATTCGCATGCTTGCTCTTGAATCAGGTCAAGCGCGGCATTGCGGTCTTCGGGCTTCATATCTGCGACATTTTCACCGTACGCTTCCTCAACTGCCCGTTTTGCCTGGCTGGCCAGATTCTCGATTCTGTCTAAGTAAGTTTCCAGGCGCTGACTAAATTCGAGCGCCTCTGCCTCTGTTACCACTGACGGGTCGGAGCTACCGGCGACAACGCTAGAATCATCGTCCTCAACACTGTAGGGGTCTACCTCTTCGTCTTCTTCGATGATGTCGCCGAGGATATACTTCAGGCGGAAACGCATATCACTTTTTTCCAGCAGGGTGCGCGCGACCTGCCGCCTGGCCCCTGAAATCGCCTCAAGCACAGCGGCTGAGACGCATTCCTCTATCTCAAACCGGGTTTCGTGCTCGGACATGAACGAGACAACCGCCTCATACCCAGTCCCACGCAAGAAAACCTCAGTTGGGAACGTGGTCGTGCGATTAACCGATGTGGATGGGAATCGGTCTCGCTCAGGATGAGTTCCCATAAGTTGGCGCAGCAGCGTTGTCTTACCCGCCCCAGGAACCCCCAAAAGCATAATGCGAGCGTAGCCATCTTCACGCCCTGGAAGAGGGAGAAGCTGGTCACGGAGCTCTCGAGGATTGCCTGCCCGCGGCTCAAGCTCAGCGTAAAAAATCTCAATTACGCGAGCATCGAACAGCGCTGCCGCCCTAGCCTTCGCACCGACCGACCAAAAAGACTCATCGTCCAATAAGGTCTGCAGCTGTTTTACTAGAAAGTCAGCCTCTTGCACACTTTCGGTGCCAAGCCCTTTACGGGTCTTGCGCCCCGGTTTGCCGGCATTGTCGGTTTTAAGCGGATGCCTAAAATCGACGAGCCATGCCTTACGTCCTGGATTTTGTCGAGCTGTAGCCGTGTATTTACCCATACCCCCCCTGTGATGTGCCCCGGTGTGCCAAACCGCCTGTGGAGTGGATAATATCGGGATTCGGGCGATTGGTCAACATGTTTGGCACATCGCGGAACATCGGCTCACAGCAGGGAATACGCCGCAAGACTATGTTCTGCGTACGAGTAGAAGCACAACCACGAGTGAGCACTACTGGCGGCAGTATCAAGAAGTATCAACGGATTTGAAACTTCTCAGAATTGATGAAACTTCTTGATGCTGCGTTCACAGCCTCCCGAGCGCAGCCGTGACTCGCGATACCAATGGCGCGTCGTGCTGAGAGCCAAGGGGTTCAAGGCTGCTCGCCGTGGTTCCCGCTGGATACAAGAACCACAGTGTCCGGCATGACGTGCACTGGTCGAGGCGAACGCGCGGCTTGCCTGAAGGTCGCAATAGAGCTGAGCTTCTTACTGCTTAAGGCGCAAGGGAATAGCTGCGTGGATGTACGCGGCGTCATGCCTGTCGCTCGGAGCTATACTTCTGCCCGACATTGATACCTCCAACTCCATGCCAGACCTTACGCTAGACCAAATATCCGCCGACGACCTTCGAAAAGCGGCTTACCATGAAATCGGCCACAAAATTATCTATGAGCTTGTTGGCGGCGCCGGTAACGCGTTTGTCTGGAAGAACCATAGTGGAAACCCAGATGAAGTGGCTTGGCTGGGGCAGTTCAGGCCTAGCAGTTGTCCCGAACAACAGTATGAAGCATTTACTTGCGCAGGCATTAATGTTCCTGCTCCCCCGCCGAATTGGCGTGTGATGTACGGTATGGCGGGCGTAGTCGCTGAGCAAATTCTGCGCGGCGAGAGGGATGTTGAATTTATAGCTGGGCACCTGTACTTAAGAATCTGTTGCGATGAAATATCGGCAACGGATGCGGAGTCCATTGGCGTCACCGATATAGACGATTTCGAAGTGGACATTAAGACTGTTGAGCAATGCGCACAACTTCTTCTTGAGCATTGGCCGCAGGTGAAGAAGGAGGCGGAGGACCTCATCGCTGATGCCTCGGCAGAGGCCTGGGGAACGGTCACCGTGTAAAGTTGAGATGGCTGCCGGCCACCGGTACGGTGTAGGCTATTCACCTCGACTGGCAGTCACTACTGACGGGCCCATGGAACAAGGCTCCGCCCGTGCAACCCATTGCATGGGCACTTTCTGCGGGCACGCAATGCAGGGGCCGAATACCCCGCTGGTAGTTAAGCCACGATTTCGCGAAGCTCGCTACGCAGCAGGCCGAGCAATTCGTCGACCGAAGCAGCGTCGTACTGGTTTAGGTAAGCAAGTACGATAGGGGTGAGCGGGTGAACTGCTAGAGGCGTAGCAAGTTCATCAATTTTCTGCAAGGTTGGCTGCTTAACGCCACGCTCAACCTCACTTATGTAAGTACGGCCGGACTGCTGCGCGAAGTCCTCCTGCGTCAAGCCCCGGGCGAGCCGCACCGTTCTGAACGCAGCACCGAACCGATTTTTGTGCTTCATGGTACTCCGTTGGTTGAGCCCCATGAGACTACATTGCATGCTATAGTGCTACACGCTATAGCGTGCGTACGCGATGCCGCTTCTCAGGAGAACCGCTTAATGCCCGAACTTGTTGTTTCCACTTTTGATGTGTCCGTGTTGTCGGACGTGGCATTGCAGCTCATGAAGGCTGCAGTACAGCACGCCTACAGACATCAGGGGGAGGAGGTCTATGACATGCAACGCGCCGAGTTGTGTAGCTTGGCCGGCTTGCCACTTATGACAACTGAAGATTTCCATGCGTCGATGCTGGAGGCATGCAAAGCGCTGGTAGTAATCGAGGTCATCGATAGTTCGTCTCCATTCCGCGACGATTTGCCCTATGCCAGCTGGCAAGTATTCAAGGAAGTTCGGTTTAGTGATTCGCGCCTCTGCTTCGAAATTGGAAACGGCACTTTCGACAAAACATTAATGGCTAGCCTTCCGCTTCTAAAACCTTCGAAAAGGCCCGTAAATCGAAAGGCAGTCTTTGCTAAGCGTTACACGAACAAAAAATCCTCGGTGGTGGATGGCCCGAGCACGGCCTTACTTAGCTGAGACTCACTATCGCGGAGTTATTGACATTAGTTTGCTTGCTCCTCTGTGTTGCCTGTGTCTCTACGAAAATTTCCGAATTTTGAGAAACAACTGGCCAAACGATACCGGATTAATCTAAAAATCAATGTCAATCGGCGACTCTAGCAATGATGCAAAAGAACATTCGACCAATATATTCGTCGCCATGGCTCGGCCGCTCATTCAAGCTGACAGAGAATTCGTTAGCATGGGGACGTTATGTTATAACAGACTCCGCACTCGTGGCAGCAGATAAGGAAAAGGGGAGCTATTGCGCTTTTTCGATTAAGGAGGCCGACCCAGCGCAGCTTGGTCTGGTATTTGAACATTTAATTCATGTTTACTGCCCAAACAGTTTTCCAGATTTTCTTCGTGAAACGCAAGCTCTAGCGACGTATTGTTATGCAAGAGAGCACATGAGGGCATTACTTAGCGGCGGTTGCGCCCCAGACGATTATTATCGAGCAAGCATTGCTATTGTTGGTGCTTTTGACGAAGCTCTTTCGGCGGTATTCGAGTCTTCCATACCCCTACATGGACTTAATAGAGTGACCTATATTCGGTATCGCCAGAAATTGCACGGGATGCATTTGACCATTTTCTCTGATGACCAGCAAACGTATGACGTTGCTTTCACATCCGACCTGGTGCTCGCATCCATCCGCCTTGCTGATGATTGGAACCCTATTTGGCCACAATTCACTTAACTCGCCCAATATGTAAACCTATTGGTTGAGAAAGATTTCATTAAAATTAATGCAACTATTGGGTGCGGAATCACGCGATAAAGGAGGCTCATGGAGAAAAGTGGCGATATGGAACTTGACGCTCGTCCTCTTGTGTTTCTCGACATGGACGACGTCCTTTGCTTGGACGATGTGCATCACAGCGGCCAGATGTTGAAAATATTCGAGAAGAAACTTCCGGACTATCCGGAGATGTGGGAGCGGCTTGTTGACGCCGGCGCAGCAGAGAATTTGCGTCAGCTGCATGCTGAGTTCGAACCGGTATATGTTATTAGCTCGTCCTGGGCAACATATCTCAACCGGGAGCAGATGTGCGAAGCATTGACTCGTACGAAGCTACAATTCCTAGTTGAAAACCTGCATACGGAGTGGAGAACGCCACGAGCACTTTCGTCGAGCCGGCGGGATGAAATTGAGTGGTGGCTTGAGGCACATCGTAAGCAGTCGCAGCCGTTCATCATCATTGACGACAGCTGGAGTGGAACCCGTCTGGCGTATTCTCCCCTCGCATTGGATGGGCATGTCGTTCTGTGCAGAAGCGGGTTTGGATTCACCAAGAAGCGGTTGAAAGAAGCGTGTAGGCAGCTGCAGCGCCAAAGGGCAATTGGCGGTGGTGCTCCACTTAAAGATTCAAATGAAAAAGGCGGCACGCTCATCTAGCCGTGCCGCCCATATTTTTTATAACAGCAGTCCTCGAGAAACCGCCGCCTAAACTACAAACGAGAGATTGTTCCTCACGAAACAAAAACGGATTATCACTTTTTCTTCTGTCTTAAGGAGCCGAGGACCTAAGCAGAGCCTCGCGCTTCAACTTTTGACCGGAAGAACCTGAATAGTGTTAAAAGGTCCTCACCTGTACTTTGTTAATCATCCCACATCTCTGCCATTTGTTGTTCTTGAGGTCCGGTGTGCTCACGTAACCGACATTAGAGTGGGCATTAAGACATCTATTCTTACAAAATGATACGGCCTTCGCTGTCGTAACTATTGTCAGAACCGCAACCAGCGCAAATCGTCTGGTCCGCCGTTACTTCAACGTAGAGCCCGCCATCATCTTCTAGTGACGTCAGCTCATCTGGCGTCAGCCGAGCTTTATTCAGCTCGACTTGAAGAGGCGTCAGCAGGATTTCAGCTCGACCACCGCCGTCCGAAATTTCGTCTAGCTGGTCAGAGCTCAGGCCTGCAAACCGCACCTGAGTCGTCACAGTACCAAAGCAATCCGAGCTACCGTCGGAGCATTTGATGTCCACTTCAGCCATTGTGTCCTCCTACATAGAGTGGCCAAACCTTTGGAACAACTTTGAACCAAAGGGGGCAGTAAATATAGCACACACTGCCTAACAAAGCTCGTCGGTTGCGTACCCTGCCACTGATATGCGAAGGACGTCAAACAGCTCCAGCAACTACGTCATCCGCTCACATCTGACCTTGCCTTCTACTTGTCGATGTAGTAAGTATCTAGCGCTTCCGCACGACATCGACGCCTCGAACTCTTCAATTTAATATACCCCCCCTTTAAAATAAATAAAGGGGGGCGGGCATATTGACTTCTCATGCTTCGGACCGTACAGTGACCAGCATGGCAAATTGATAAGTTAGGGGGCACGATGGAATTAACAGAAAGCACAATCAGCGACTTCGCTCGCAAGTTTCTGGGCAAGCAAGGTTGTCCCAAGGGGTACACTTTACGGGCTTATCGCAAGCGTGACGACCGCCAAGTGCGGGCCGACATGCTGGTCAAAAGGCGCTTGGTCAACGCATCAACTGTGCGTAAGCTCGGCGACAAAGAGCGTGTAGCGAGCCTCCTAGACGAGGCGAATGGCATGCTATCGACCAACCTGAAAGAGCGTGGGATTTATCTTCGTCTGCTGAACGATAGGGATGAGTTTGTTGACAGCGGAAGAGGTATGAAGTCCATCCGTGAAGAAGTGGAAAAAGCCAAAGCACCCGATGAGATTGATGCCGTGGCATTGTTCTTAGATGAGGCTGGTTTGGGGGACATGCCCATGTCTGATTCGCGTCTGGTCATGCAGGAGCTACATGAGCTACTTGGGAAGGAGTTCAGCCCTGTAATGATGAAGTATCTCGCCAGGAAGACCCGTAAGAGGAAGAAGGACGACTAAGTACCTGGGCTGCGGACATATAAGTTAGCTGCAGCTCAAAAGTGGTACCTGGCAGACTGTTGTGTATGGGACACAAACAAGGCCCATTGCTGACAATTTTTGACAAAAATCTTCTCAATCAGGGAAACGCTGCCCAGCGTACCCAGGTGCTTGTAGTTGTTCGTGTTCTTCAGCTTCGGGGTCTTCTGGCAGATGACATTGAATTCGTCTTTCAGCGTCGTCCAGGCCGTGTCGACGGCGCGCGGCGGGGTTTCCCACGAGCCTTTGTCACGGCCTTTGAAGCCACGCGTTTTCGGCGACATCCCGTGCGGCACCGAGCGCTCGATCGCACTGCGCAGCGGCCCGAGGTTATCCGGCAGATCGTTTGCGCTGAGGGTCGTCTTCGCGGCCATCATGCCGCAGCCGATGTCGACGCCCACCGCGGCCGGGATCACCGCGCCCAGGGTCGGGATCACGCTGCCGATGGTCGAGCCCTTGCCGACGTGGACATCGGGCATCGCCGCCATGTGCTTGTAGATGAAGGGCATGCGCGCGGTATTGGCCAGCTGGCGCTTCGCTTCTTCCTCGACCGGCACGCCGCGGGTCCACATCTTGACCGGGCTGCCGCCGTCCACGTTCAGGACATCGTAGTGTTCGTTGTTCATTGTTCTCTCTCTTCCGTATGACGATACAGGGTGTTCTCAGTGCCCGACAAGGGTGGTCAGGACGTTTTGCCAGACGCGTTGCGCCTGCCAGGCCGGCAGCGCATCGGTGGCGCCAGGAGCCGGCTGTCCGGCAGCGGGAAAGATCCTGACCTGGGCCACCATGCCTTGCACGTCCATGCGCAGCGACACTGCTTGTGCACTCCCTGCCCTGCCTTTGGCGCCGGCCTTGCCGACGCTGATGATCCAGCCCATTTTTCGCTCCTCTTGTCGTCGTTTGTACCCTTGTTATTGCAAGCGGCGTGCCAGCCTGTCTGACTGGGTGCGAGCCAGGGAGCAAGTCGTTGATTATTAAAGAAATGCTTGCAGACGAGATGCATCCTTATCGGATTACTTCCCTCCAGAAATATGATAGATTTATATTTCAGGATAAGGTTTTATACGATGAAAAATATAAAGATCGTGGTGATCGGCTTTGTTGGCACCCAGCTCGATAGCGGCAAGGGTAGTGCGCGTTGGGAAAAATGGCGGCCGACGGTCGCGTTGACCCAGCATGAAGACGTGGTGGTCGACCGCATCGAGCTGCTGTTCAATGGCCAGATGCAGGCGCTGGTCGAGCAGGTAGGCCAGGATATCGGGGCGGTTTCGCCGGAGACAACCGTCGTGCCACACCATATCGCGATCGACGATCCCTGGGACTTCGAACAGGTTTATGGCGCGCTCTTCGATTTTGCGAAGACCTACCCCTTCGATCCGGAAAACGAGGAGTACTGGGTGCATATCACGACCGGTACCCACGTCGTGCAGATCTGCCTGTTCCTGATGACCGAAGCGAACTACTTCCCGGGTCGCCTGCTCCAGACGTCGCCGCCGCGGCGCCATGCGCCCGGGAAGCCCGGCAGCTACGCGCTGATCGATCTCGACCTGTCGAAATACGACCAGATCGCGCAGCGCTTCTCGCGCGAGCAGCAGGAAGGCGTGGCCTTCCTGAAGTCCGGCATCGCCACCCGTAATGGCCGCTTCAACGGCATGATCGAGGAGATCGAGCGGGTCGCCATCAAGTCGAAGGCGCCGATGCTGCTGATGGGACCGACCGGCGCCGGCAAATCCTTCCTGGCGCGGCGCCTGTATGCGCTGAAAAAGGCGCGGCGCCAGATCGACGGTGCCTTTGTCGAGATCAACTGCGCGACCCTGCACGGCGACGGCGCCGGCTCGACCCTGTTTGGCCACATCAAGGGCGCGTTCACCGGTGCCGCATCGGGCCGCGCCGGGCTGCTGCGCACCGCCGACAAGGGCGTGCTGTTCCTCGACGAGATCGGCGAGCTGGGACTGGATGAGCAGGCGATGCTGCTCAAGGCGATCGAGGAAAAGCGCTTCCTGCCAGTGGGCGGCGATCATGAAGTGCACAGCGACTTCCAGCTGATCGCAGGCACCAACCGCGACCTGGCGCGCGAAGTGGCGCGCGGGCGCTTCCGCGACGACCTGTTCGCCCGCATCAACCTGTGGACCTACGAGCTGCCCGGCCTGGCCGAGCGCCCGGAAGACATCGAGCCGAACATCGATTACCTGCTGCGCGAGTTCGGCGCCGAGCACGGCCAGATGGTCCGCTTCAACAAGGAGGCGCGCGACCGCTACATGCGCTTCGCGATGTCCGATCGCGCGCGCTGGACCGGCAACTTCCGCGACCTGTCGGCCTCGGTGATGCGCATGGCGACGCTGGCCGAAGCAGGACGCATCTCCAATGAAATCGTCGAGGCGGAATGCCTGCGCCTCAAGCGCCTCTGGCAGCCCTTGCGTGAAGTGGGCGATGGCGCGATCGATGCGGGCCCCGATCTCGATCTCGAGGCACTGCTCGGCACCGAGGCCGTAGCAGGCCTGGACCAGTTCGATGCGCTGCAGCTGGCGGCGGTGCTGCGGGTCTGCCGGCAATCGAAGTCGCTGTCGGATGCGGGACGGCGGCTGTTCGCGGTCTCGCGCAGCGCCAAGCGCCAGCCGAACGACGCCGACCGCCTCAAGAAATACTTGGCGCGTTTCGGCCTGTCCTGGGATGCGCTGCAAAGCTAGGGATTTCACGCTTCATGCCGCCGATGCTGCAGTCTGTCGCAATCCGCTCTGGCCGCCGGATGCACGGGCCTATAGTGCATCCATCGGCAACCCTTTTGGAGAACAAGTCATGAACAAGCTGCTCGGTACCGCATTCCTGGCCACCGCCTTCGCCATCGGCACCCACGCGGCCTGGGCCGATGACATCGTGCGCGAAAACCGCGCGGTCGACGCCAGGGTGTCGAAGATCCATCTGGGCGGCGTGATCCGCCTGAACGTGCGCCAGGGCACGACGCCATCGCTGGTGGTATCGGGCGACCGCCGCTATGTATCGAAGATCACCACGGTCCAACGCGGCGACACGCTGACGATCGACACCGAAAGCAATAGCAACCTGCACTTCGGCCGCAACAATAGCGGCGAGCTGCGTGCCGAGCTGGTGGTGCCGAATCTGCAGGAGTTCGTCTCCGAAGGCGTGGGTCAGAGCGAGGTATCGGGCTTCAGCGGCGACAGGCTGACCGTGTCGCTCGACGGCGCGGGCGCCGTGAAGGTCAGCGGCCAGTACCGTGACATCGACGCCCGCCTGGGCGGCGTCGGCGGCTTGACGCTCAACAGCAGCGGCCAGGCCGACCGCATCGACGTGAAGCTGGGCGGCGCAGGCCAGATCAGCGTAAGCGGCCAGACCAAGCTGCTGCGTGCCCACCTGGGCGGCGTCGGCAGCCTCGATGCGCAGCAGTTGCGCGCCGAGACGGTCGACCTGGACATGTCTGGCCTGGGCGGCGCCAGCGTGTTCGCCAGGACCGCAGCCAACGTCAGCCTGAACGGTATGGGCTCGGCCACCGTCTATGGCAAGCCAGCGACGCGCAATGCGACCACCAACGGCTTCGGCAAGGTGAGCTGGCAGTAAGGAGAGGGAAACCGGCCGGGGACCCGGCCGGGATCGCGGGCTTGGCCGCTTAGCGGATCACCGTGTCGTTCTTCACGGATTTGACGCCCTTCACGCCGCGCGCCAGTTCGACGGCACGCTGGGCACTTTCACGCGAGTCGACGAAGCCGCTCAGTTGCACCGTGCCCTTGAACGTTTCCACTTGAACCTGGGTCGCCTTGACGGTCGGGTCGGCGGCGAAGGCGGCCTTGACCTTGCCGGTGATCACCGAGTCGTCGATGTATTCGCCGGTGCCTTCACGGGTGGCAGTCGGGGCGCAGGCAACCACCGATACCAGCAGGGTGCCAGCGATAACGGATTGGGCAATAGCGGACTGGAAACGAGTAAAAGCCATGGCAGTTCTCCCGAATGAATTGAGATTTTTATTATTCCCAATTTCGGTTTATACCGGCGCCCGATACTGTTGTGAAAGCGGCACTATTCGGGCTCAGGGCGCGGCCGCCCCGCGGCCCTGGCCCGCCGGCACGGCAGGCGCGCGGCTGGCGGTCAAACCCGCCGGCAGGTCCCGGCCGATCACCAGACGCATGTTCGTACGGCCGTTCAGGTTGACCTCGACCGTCGTGGCAGCATAGCGTTCGGCCAGCCGCTCGGCCACGCTGCGGAAGGCCGGCTGGTACTCGATGCGGGTCTGGCGTACCGCGAAGCCCTTTTCGTTGGTCAGCCGCACCACTTTGACATCCGCATCGCGCAACTGGCGCGACATCAGCCGCGCCAATCCCTGGCGGCCGTTGCCGTTGCTGATCTCGAGTGCGACAACGACCAAGGGATCCTTGCCCTCCTTCGGCAGCGGCGGAACCGCGGGCCTGCTCGGCGGCACGGACGAGGCAGTGCGGTTCGGCGCCACGCGGCGCAGTTCGAGCATGCCGTTCGGTCGGGTTGTGACCTCGACGGATGCCCAGTCCTGGTCGGGACGCTGAGGCGTTTTGAGCGCCTGTTCGATCGCCGGCAGCCTGGCGCCGCCGTCCGCCGCCGCGTAGTCGGCACGGAAATCGTGGTCGCGCAGGGCGCTGGCCTGGCGCAGCATCTGCCCTGCTCTCTCGTCCTGGCCGAGCTGCTGCAGGGTTTCGCCGAGGCGCTGCCAGGTGCGGTGGTTTAACGGATCGAGCAGGCAGGCTTTTTCCAGCGCGACCAGGGCGTCGTCGTATTGGCCGTTGAGGAAGTAGGCATGGCCCAGGTTCCCGAACAAGAAGGCGGTGTCGGTACCGGACGCCATCGTGGCGCCATGCGTGAGCTCGCGCCAGATCGGTATCGCCTTCGCGAAGTCGCGCTGCTCGGCGTAGGCGATCGCCAGGCCGTTGCGCGCGTTGACGTGGCTGCTGTCCGCCTTCAGCGCCGCCTGGTAGGCCGCGATTGCTTCCTCGTAGCGGTGCGCCAGGTGCAGGTTGCGGCCGCGCAGGTAGTTGTCGGCGGCGGAAGCGGCGACCGTCTGCGCCGCCGCCTGCTGCAGCGGCGGGCTGCTGCAGGCCATCAGCAATGCGCTACTGCACAGCAGGGGCAAGGTGTGGGTCAGGATTCGGGCTCGCATGATGCCTCCGCTGTAAATCAGGGGGTGCCGTTGAGGACACTGAAGGTGCGTTTGATCTGGATTCCCGCCGGACCGAGCAATACCATCAGGAGGGTCGGAAAAATGCAGAAGATGAGGGGGAACAGCAGCTTCAGGCCGATCTTTGCGGCAGCCTCTTCGGCGATCACCCGGCGCTTGTTGCGCAGGTTGTCCGAATACACGCGCAAGGCATCGCCGATACTGGTGCCGAAACGCTCGGCCTGAATCAGCATGGCAACCACGGCGTCGACATCGTCCAGGCCGACTCGCAACGCAAAGTTACGCAAGGCTTTTTCCTTGCTGAAGCCGGCGCGCATTTCCATCTGCACCAGTTGCAGCTCCTGCGCCAGTATCACGCTCTTGATATGGATTTCGGATGCCACCTTGACCAGCCCGCGTTCCAGGCTCAGACCGGCCTCGACGCAGACAGTCAACAGATCCAGCGCATCCGGAATGCTTTCGAAGATTTCGCGTTTGCGGCGCTTGACGATACGGTGCAATACGACGTTCGGCAGGTAATAGCCACAGGTTGCCACGACCAAAAGCAGGAACAGGAATTTCGAGCCGGTTGCGCCAGACGCGAAAAAGAACAGCAAAAAACCGACGATGGCGGGCATCAGCAGTGCGAGCACGGTCTTGGATGCGAAGTACAAGGTCGGCGCCGCCGGGTTGCGCCAGCCGGCACTGATGAAACGGGTGCGCAGCGCGGATTCCGTCCAGCCCTCTTCCGGTACCGAAAGCTTGGTCAGCGGCCGTACGACACGCGCAACCCGTTCGGTCCAGCTACTGCGGTCCGCATGGACATCCTGCGAACTGCCCATGGCACCGAACAGGCGCGTCCTCAGTGCCTCCGGGGCAAACAGCATCATGCCCAGTCCTACGAGGCTGCAGACGATCACGAAAACGACGACCAGGAACAATAACTGCGGCGAAGTCATCATGCCTCCTCAAACACGGATACGGATTAACTTACGCAGCCAGACCACGCCAATGAAGATCATTCCTGCCGCGTAATAGAGCAGCTTGACACCGGCCGGATCGGTCCACAGCAACTGGATGTAATCGGGATTGACCAGGAGCATCATCCCGGCCACCGCAAACGGCAGCAGGCCCAGAATCCACGCCGACATCCGGCCCTCTGCCGACAGCACGCGTACCTGCGCCACGAGCTTCAACCGGGCACGAATGATGTGGCTGATGTTCCCGAGAATTTCGGCCAGGTTGCCGCCGGTCTCGCGCTGGATCAGCACTGCGGTGATCAGGTAGCGCAGGTCGGTCAGCGGAATGCGCGCGGCCATGTTGTGCAATGCTTCGCTCATCGACACGCCGTAATTGATCTCCTCGCGCACGATCCGGAACTCGCTGCTGAGCGGCTCGGACAATTCGTTGCTGACGATCTGCAGCACATTCGTGAAGGAGTGGCCGGCGCGCAGCGCGCGCGCAATAAAATCGGCCGCGTCAGGCAACTGTTGCTCGATGCGCACCAGGCGCCGCGCGCGCGCGCGCCGCACCAAGATCAGGGGGATGAGCGAAAACAGCAACGCCACGGCGATGCGTATGCCCAGCGGCATCGACCAGTTTGCGAGCAGGAAGAAGCCTGCCAGCAGCGCAGTGCCTGACCACAGCAGGAAGGTCTCCACCGACCACTTCATGCCTCCCTGCACCATCAACTGGTCGATATGATGCGCAATGAAGACCCGGTGCAGCAGGCGATCGGCGATGTCATAGCGGCTGAACCGGCGCTGCTTGAGGATCGAGATGCGTTCCGCGTTGCGGCCAGGGGTCCCGGACATCAGTTGAAGACGCCGCGTCACACGCTGCGCTGCGGCGCCGTGGGTACTCACCCACCACAAATAAAAGCCTTCGATGCCCAGAATCACCGCAGCAAACAGGAAGACAACGAAACCGTAGAACAGAATGTCCATGGGCGACTCCGGTCCGGCTCAGGTAAAGATACGGTCGGGGTCGAACGTGTCCTCGGGCACGGGCGCGCCGAACATCCTGAGGCGTTCGGCAAAGCGCGGACGGACGCCGGTAGCGCAGAAGTGGCCCAGCACCTTGCCGTCGGCATCGATGCCGGTCTGCTCGAAACGGAAGATCTCCTGCATCGAAATGATGTCGCCTTCCATGCCGGTGATCTCCTGCATGCTCACGACCTTGCGGGTGCCGTCGGTGAGGCGCGAGGCCTGCAGGATCACGGTAATGGCCGAGCAGATCTGCTGACGGATCGCACGCGGCGTCAAGCTCACCCCGGCCATGCCGACCATGTTTTCCAGGCGCGACAGGGCGTCGCGCGGGGTGTTCGCGTGGATCGTCGCCAGCGAGCCTTCGTGACCGGTGTTCATCGCCTGCAGCATGTCCAGCGCTTCAGCGCCGCGCACCTCGCCCAGGATGATACGGTCGGGGCGCATCCGCAGCGAGTTGCGCACCAGGGCGCGCTGTGTCACTTCGCCCTTGCCTTCGATGTTCGGCGGGCGGGTCTCGAGGCGCACCACGTGCGGCTGGCGCAGCTGCAGTTCGGCGGCGTCCTCGATCGTCACGATCCGCTCGTTGCCCGGGATGAAGCCGGAAATCAGGTTCAGCATGGTGGTCTTGCCGCTGCCGGTACCGCCCGAGATCAGGATGTTGACCTTGGCCATGCCCAGGCTTTCCAGCACCTTGAGCATCGGTGGCGTGACGCTCTTGTAATCGAGCAGGTTCTGCACCGTCAGCGGGGTGGCGCCGAAGCGGCGGATCGATACCAGCGGGCCGTCGACCGCGAGCGGTGGGATGATCGCGTTGACGCGCGAACCGTCGGGCAGGCGCGCATCGACCATCGGGCTCGACTCATCGACGCGGCGGCCGACGCGCGAGACGATCTTCTCGATGATCTTCATCAGATGCGCGTTGTCGTGGAAAGCCACGTCGGTCAGCTCGAGGCGCCCGCGCCGTTCGACATAGACCTTGTTGTAGGTATTGACCAGGATGTCCGAGACGCTGGGATCGTTCAGCAGGGGTTCGAGCGGCCCGAAGCCCAGCATCTCGTGCTGGATGTCCAGTACCAGGTGATGGCGCTCCTGCTGGTTCAGCACGATGCGCTCGTCCTCGATGATGCGCTGGACCAGCAGCGCCAGCTCGTGCTTGAACTGCTCGCTGGTCAGGCGCTTCAAGCGCTCCAGGTCGATCCGGTCGAGGATCATCTGGTGCATCGACTTCTTCAGCTCCTGGTAGGCTTGTTGCGCCACCTCCGGCAAGGCCTGGTACTGGCGCTCCTCGTCGGTTCCGGACAAACGTTCGCGCAGAGACATGAGTTCGGCTCCTTGAAATTCAGTTATCGCCTTCGCCGCGTCCAAACAGGCGGTCGAACAGGCCTTTGGTCTCGGTCACGCGGCGGGCGGTTATCAGCTCGACCAGGTCGGCCAGGCTGCGCGCAGCAGCGCTGCCACGTGCCAGTTGCAGCACGGGGATGCCCTGGTTGACCGAATCGGTGACGGCCACGTAGTCGTTGGGGACGGTGTGCAGTACCTCGGCACCGAGTGCCGCGTGCAGGTCCTGCAGGCGCAGGCGGCCACCTTTCTCGTACCGATTGACGATCAGCCGGATGTGATCGGTGACGTAGCCGAGCGAGCGGAATATGTCCAGCAGGCGGCGCGCGTCGCGGATATCGGGAAGCGCCAGCTGCAGTACCGGGTAAATCGCATCGGTGGCGTCGAGCGCACGCAGCGAAACGGCATCGATCTGCCGGCCGACGTCGAGCAAGATGTAATCGTAGTGCTGGCGCGCCACCCGCAGAATGATATCGATGTGTTCGGGCTTGGCTTCGATGCCCTGACCAGGATCGTCGGCCGCTGCCAGCACGCCGAATCCCGGTGTCACGTGCACCAGACAGGATTCCAGGAACGGACCATCGATGCGTGCAATCTGCTGACAGACGTCCGACAGCGTCATGGCCGGTTTCTGGTCCGACACGTACAGCGTCGCATCGCCGAACTGCCGGTGAAGGTCGATCAACAGCACCTTCTTGTCGGCCAGCGTGGCAAGCGCGTAGCCGAAATTCGTCGAGATGAAAGTCGCGCCACTGCCGCCCTTACAGGCGATGAAGGCGAAAATCTTGCCGTCGCGTGCCGATGCCACGCCGGCGCTGGCGGCGATACGGTCGATCGCTTCGTGTAACGCCCGATGCACTAGCGGCAGCTGCAGCACTTCGCGCACACCCGCGCGCATGGCGCGGATCAGCAGGTCCGGGTGGTGATTGTCGGTCAGCAGCATGAAATGCGCTGACGCGTAATGTCGGGTGAGACGCTCGAGCAGGTCGCCATCGGCGACATCGGCTTCGCTGGTGTCGACGATGACGAGACCGGGGGCCTCAGCGAGGGGGCGGTCGAGTGCATCGCGCAGGCTGACACGACTGGCTGCGACGTTCAACGGCGGCACGCGCGCCGCGCCTTGGGAGGCAATTTCGGCGTAGAGCTGGGTGTCGCGGCTGATCAGGAGGGCTTTCATCGGATTCCTCGGGCGGCATTGCGGCAGGTCCATGCCAGGTTCGGATAATGCGGTGCAGGACCAGGCCAACGGGCACCGCGTCATTTACCGCGGCTCACGGTAATCAGTGGCTGGTTGGCGGCTGGATCGCTTTCTTTGAACGAACGCTGGTAGCGCTCCTGGGCCGCGAGGGCGGCAGCACCATCCATGCCGTGCACCGGATTGGTGTTGGCCGCTGCCGCCGGGTCAATGACCTGGGCCGCCAGGTTGGCGCGCACCGATGTGCCGAAATGCTTGTTGAAGCGCGGGGTGCTACCGCATCCCTGCAGCAGGGCAGCCAGGATGATCGCGAGCAGAACTGGATGGCGTCGGATGAGCATGGTGTTCTCCTATTTCAGTTCGAAGCCACCGGCGCTGTGCGACACGCCCGAAGCCGGAGCTGGCGTCGACACTTCGGCAGTCGTGGTCCCGGGCGCCGCACCTTCGAGCCGGCCGCCGAGCATCAAGGCGCCGCGCGAGGGCACGCCCACCTTATCGGTCGGCAGTTGATACCCCGAACCCTGCAAGGGCTTGACGAGATGGGCAGTGATCACGAACACCAGTTCGGTACGGTCCTGCTGGAAATCCGTGCTGCGGAACAGCGCACCCAGCACCGGTACTTCGCTCAGCACCGGCACGCCCTTCAGGTTGGTGACGAGGTTGTTCTTGACCAGCCCGCCGATCACGAAGCTCTGGCCGTCGTACAGCTGGACGGTGGTGCTGGCGCGCCGCGTGGTCACGACCGGCAGGATCGCCGTGCCGGAGATGCCGGTGGCCGACAAACCGATGCCTTCGCGGGACAGTTCGGACACCTCGGGTGCCACGCGCAGGTTGATGCGCCCGCCCTTCAGCACGGTCGGCGTAAAACGCAGGCCGACGCCGAATTCCTTTTCTTCCAGCGACACACGGTTGTTATCCTGCGCCACCGGCACATAGAACTTGCCGCCAGCCAGGAAGGTGCCCTCCTGCCCACTGATCGCCATGACGTTGGGCTCGGCCAGCACGCGCACCAGACTGTCCTGCTTGTCGGCGGCAAGCGACAGACCGTTGCCATTGGTTTTGGTTGCCGACAGCGAGGCATGGGTTGCCCCCGACAGGAAGTTCGACAGCAGCGCCGCCCCCCAGCTGCCGGAACCGAAGCGCCAAGTGGTGCCTGCTTCCAGGCGCTCGAGCAGGCTCTTCGAAACCTCCGCGACTTTCACTTCCAGTTGCACCTGCTGCGGAGCGCTGACGCTCAGCAGGTTGACCACCCGAGCCCCCGGCCCGGCGGCACCTTCCGTGCCATTCTGGCCACCCGCCGTTTCCTTGTCCGGCGTCGGCAGCGCTCGCAGCGGCCGACGCACATAGGCGCTTGCCAGCTCAATCGCACGTGCCGCAGCTGCGGTGTCGCTTACAGTGCCGCTCAGGACCAGCGTGTCCCCGGCAGCCATGACCTTGATATCGCGTTCGTCCGGCAAGGCCGCGCTCAGCGTGGCCTGCAGCGGCGCAACATCCATCGACACCGTAATGTCGAGCATGCTGCACTGGCCGCTTCTGCCCTGTACGATCATGTTGGTGGAGCCGATATCGATGCCGGCGATGTACAGGGTATCGGGCGCGACCTGCAGCGCCTGTACCACCAGCGGATTGCCGACGCTGCGGTGCTGGACCGGCTCGGGCAGGCGCATCAGGTTCGATTTCCCGAGCTGCAGTACCAACTGGGCCGGTTTTGCCGCCGGGCCCTCGCAGCGCAGAGCCGTCTCGGCGCGCGGAGGCGCCGCCTGGCTCGGGCGATCGATAGTCTGGTTCTGTTTGGCGGCAAACGCGGGACCGCTGGCGGCGAGCGCCAGGCCGGCGGCCAGCAGGCAGCGGAACATCGGTGTATGCAGCAGACATCCGTTCATGGCATTACCCCGAGACAGGTTCAGAAGCACTCCTGCGTCATGCGCAGGCCATTGAGTACGGTGACGCAGTCGCGCTTGACCGGTGCGGCCACCTTCACCACCACCGGGACCGTGCGTGTCACGACCGGCTTGGGCGCGGGCTTGGGCGCCGGCGGCGTGGTTTCCGGCAGCAGGGTCAGCTTGGTCGCCCCCTCGGTGTTGGCAGACTGCGGATCGATCTGGTTGCGCAGCGCCAGCGACAGCGTGCCGACGCTGCGCGCCAGGTCGAGCTTTTCGGCCTGCTCCGGCGTGACTTCGAGCGTGACCGCATTGACCACCTTCGGCTTGGTTTCGTCACGATTGACTTCCTGGGCAACGGCGAGCACCAGGATCCGTTCCAGCACAATCTTGGAGATGCTCTGTTCGCGTACCACGGCCCCGGGCTGCGGATCCTTCTGGGTGCTGACGATGATATCGACGTAGTTGCCCGGCAGCGCAAAGCCGGCCACGCCGATGACATCGTTGACGCGCACCGTGATCGCGCGCTTGCCTTCGCTGATCAGGGCCGACAAGCCGCCCAGGGTGCCGTTCGGCGCCAGCTTGGCTTCGCTGACCGGTTCGCCCATCAAGAGATTCGTTTTCAGGACGCGCCCGCTGAGTTTTTGCGGGTCGGTAAACGCCTCCTTCGGCACACTGTCGGCCGGCCACTCGGCCAGCTTGAACATTTCCGGCGCAAGCCGCTGGCCGAGGCTGATGTCGGCGGCGGCGACAAGGATGCGTCCGTTGGCGTTGCCGGGCTGGCTCAGTAGCCAGCGCGACGCGAATACCACGGCGGCGAGGCCGAACAGGACCGCGACCGCCATCACGATCAAGGCACGCTTGTTCTTCATTCAGTCCTCCTGATTGCTGGCAATGAACATGCTGCGCCAGGCCTGCTCGAGCGCCGCAATGGTGAGGTGCGGTTCACGCCCCGCGAAGCCGGCAAAGTCGGCGATCCGATCGATCAGCTCGGCGGGGTAACAGGCCAGCAGCGCGCGCCCGGACTGGGCATGCAGCTGCTCGATCAGGTAGTCGGCAGCACTTTCGTCATAATCGATGCGCCGCATGCGGCACTGGCGGCGCAGCAGGGCACGGTAGGCACTGGGCGACCAGGCCCCGATGCCGACCTTGTAGCCGATGCGGCGCAGTGCGGCATCGTCGAATACCGCCTTCGGGTCCAGGTTGGTTGCGAACACCATGATCACGTCGAGCGGCATCGATTCGGTCTGGCCACCCTGCAGCGACAACTGGTCGACGCCGGTGCCGAGCGGGCCGATGAACCGGTTCAGCAGCTCAGCGGCAGGAATGCCCTGGCGCCCGACGTCGTCGAGTATCAGCAGGCCGTTGTTGGCCTGCAGATGCGGCGGCGCATGGTAGACGCCTTCGTCGGCGTCATAGCGCAGGTCGAGCATGTCACGTCCCAGTTCAGCACCGACATGCACCTGTGGGCGCTCACAGACGGTCCAGCGCGCATCGCAGCTGCGCCGGTCTTCCTGCTGGCGTGCCATGGGCGGCGGCGCCACGTGAACGGCAGGGTCGTACAAACGAATGACCTGGCGCCCGACCATCAACGCGTAGGGCACGGCGATCGGTTCGGGCAACAGGCGCCCGAGCTTGCGTGCCAACTGGGTCTTGCCGCTGCCGGATGGGCCATACAGCAGCAGCGAGCGGCGCGCATAGAGGGCGGCCCCCAGGATGTCGCGCGTGGCCGGTGCCAGTCCGTCCTCGCCCAGCGCCCCGGCGAGCCTGGCCGGCGTGATCCGCTCGGCATCGGCGTGGCGCAGTGCCTGGCGCTCGACCATCGCGCGATACGAGGCCAGCGTCACCGGGGCCGGTCCCACGTAACGGCAACGCGCCAGCGCCTCGCCGGCACCGCGCTGGCCGATCGCGGTCAGCTGGTATTGCATGTCGATGTCGGATTCGCCACACCAGGCCACTTCCACCTGCTGTTCGGCGATCAAGGGGTTGAGCACCTCGCGCAGCACACTGATCGACAGGCGCAGTTTGCCTGCCAGTACCGCCAGTTGTGCCTTGCCGCTGGCCTGGATTGCCTTGAGCACCAGGTCGGTCACGAAGCGCGGCTCGAGGCCAGTGTCGCGCACGGTCTTGGCTTGGCGCGGCAGGATGGGCGCGATGTCCGGCCCAGCTGGCGGCATCGCTTCGGCGGCGCGCGGCGCCGTCGCGGTACTACCTGTCGATAGCGCTTCAATCATCGGAATCCCCTCAAAGCTGCATGTTTTCCGAAATGTGTCGGAATTGATTCTAGCGACCAGCCACCGGCCCACTCTTGCGTTTAGATAAAAGCGGGCTCAGCCTTAATGGCGGGTCAGGAATGCGATCGTACCGATCGCGATCGCCAGTCCATAAGGCATGGAACCTGCACTTTCGCGCCCAACCGGCGCTATTCCGGCTCCCGGAACCAGCGCCCCCGACAACATGCGTCCAAGGTTGCCCAGAACGAGGCGAAGACGGAGGCGTCCGCCCCACAGCACCATCAGCACGGCCATCACGCCGCCGGCACACCAGCTCAGGACGGCAACGACGAACACATCCTCGGGACCGATGAACGCCCCGATCACGGCCATCATCTTGACGTCGCCGGCGGCCATGCCGCGCAGCAGATAGAACGGCAGGAAAAGCGCGAACCCGACTCCCATACCGCCGAGTGCGGTCAAAAAGGAGGCGCCGGGATGGGCGGACAGCAGGTGCAGCAACAAGGCGCTGGCCAATCCTGCCAGCAGCAACCGGTTCGGAATGCGGCGCGTCGCCAGATCGTTGACTGCGGCGCTGGTGACCAGCAGAAGAAGGATCGTCTCAAGGTACTGCTCGATCGGCATGGCATCCTCCGAATAAAGACCGTCCAGCGAGGAGTCGGGCGGTTGCGGAGCTTAGGTAAACGATATGGCGCTCAGCTTGTTGGCGATCTTGTTGAAGATGGTCTTCACTTCCTCACCAAGGGTGCCGGCTGCGATGGCGAGGGCCACGCCAACCAGCGCGGCGATCAGGCCGTACTCGATCGCGGTCACGCCATCCTCGTCGGACAGGAATTTTTTGGCTGCGGAGATAAAAGTACTCATGAGATGCTCCTATGCTTGGTGCTGAAATGGAGCCGGACAGCAAACAACAGCTTTGGCTAGCAACTGCTGGTTCGGAATACGACACGCTGCCGGATCGTCGGCTGCAGCGGTGCCGTGCAGAAGAAACAAGAAACGGGTACTACCAGACCGGCAACGCATTCTCAAAAAAAACCCTCCGGACCAGGGCCCGGAGGGTTGCAGCGATTACGTGAACGACACCGTACCCAGCTTGTTACCGATCTTGTTGAAGATGGTCTTCAGCTGTTCGCCAAGTCCGGTTGCTGCTGTCGCGATTGCCACGCCAACCAGTGCGGCGATGAGGCCGTACTCGATGGCGGTCACACCGTTCTCGTCAGCCATGAAGGTTTTGACTGCGGAGGTGAAAGTACTCATGACATGCTCCCATATGGTAGGTTAGTGACAACAACCACTGAACGGAGGCGCTAACTGCAACTGCTGCGCTTTTCACGACTGACTGCGTCGTGTTCCGTGTCAGTGAGTTCACTATAAAAGATGATGCCGTACGGCAGGTTGACTGCACGCAAGTTTTCCCAAGGGCATTATTTTTTGTCGAGCAGAATCATTCCGTCGCTGCTACTAGACGTACATCACGGGTATTCTTGAGGAAATAGCTTGAGCACAAAAAAAATTGCTTTTGCATAATTGCATAGAATACAAAAACCCTATATCCTGTTTCGCTTGCTCTTTGTGACATGCCAGATACCTGCGAACGCGACGGCGTCTGCTCCAAGCCGGCAGGTCGGTGGATTACATTGCTGAGAACGACATGGACTCGCTTCTGAAACACATGGTGGATATGACCGGCCACCGCGATCACGCGATGCTCGACATTTCCGTGATTTCGGCAGTGCAGGAACTGGCCGGCGCCGCGCAGACGCGCATCCTGAGCATTGCCACCGTGGCTGGACAGCAGTACCTGCGTTCCCGTGCATCGATCCAGGCCGGCGGCGAAGCGCGCCTGGAAGACGCCTACGACGGCGTTCTCGGAGAACCCCTGAGCCCGGAACTGGCGCGTTGCCTGGCCGAACACCGCCCCAGTGCGGAAGAAATCGGTGCCGACGGCTGCCGCATCCTGTGGTTACCCATCTGGTTCGGCGACCAGGCCTGCACCTGCCTGGAGCTGCGCAACGACCAGCCCTTCTGCAGCGATACCATCCATACCGTCGGCGGCATCGTCGGCGTCTACCGCAATTTCCAGAATCTGCTGGACTACAGCGAGCGCGACTCGCTGACCGGCCTGCTCAACCGCAAAACCTTCGACGACCAGCTGGCGCGCATGCTGCACAGCGCCCACGAGCAGGACCCGCGCCTGCCCGGCTCGGCAGAGCGGCGCCATGCCCATGGCCCGGAAAAACAGTGGCTGGCGGTGGTCGACGTCGACCACTTCAAGGCCGTCAACGACAAGTTCGGCCATTTGTACGGCGACGAAGTGCTGATCCTGATCGCCAATCTGCTGCAGTCTTCGTTCCGGGTCCAGGATCGGGTGTTCCGCTTCGGCGGCGAGGAATTCGTGGTGCTGCTGCGCTCCACTACGCTGGAAAACGCCTGGAAGATCATCGAGCGCTTCCGCACCAATGTCGAGAACCACGAGTTCCCGCAGGTGGGCCGGGTGACGGTCAGCGTGGGTTTCGTGAGCATCAGCGCCTTCGAATCGCCGGTGGTCACCCTGGGGCACGCCGACCAGGCGCTGTACTACGCCAAGAGCAATGGCCGCAACCAGGCCTGCCACTACGACGACCTGGTCTCGCACGGTGTGCTGCAGGCGGTGACCTCGAACGACACCGCCGAGTTTTTCTAGAAGCCCGGTTTACGACGCCAGCGCCATGAAGCGCATCGGGTCCACCTTCCACTTCTCGGGCGATTCGTGGCGCACGATCTTGTCGCCACCGCCGAAGCCGAGGCCGCGCGACAGGTCGACCGTCTCCGGCTTGATGTAGATCTGGCTCTTGGTGCTAAAGAACACGTTCACCTTCGGCGTGAGCAGGCTCGTCTCGTGCGGCTCGACCACCACGCCCAGGCGGCCGGATTCCAGCAGCACCAAGGTGCCGACCGGGTAGATGCCGACGCAGCGCATGAATTCCTGGGTCAGCGTCGGGTTGAAGTGGAACTTGCTCCACTCGTACATCTTGCGCAGCGCTTCCGCCGCCGGCATGCCCTTGTGGTAGCAGCGGTCGGCCGTGATCGCGTCGTAGACATCGACGATCGCCGCCATCTGCGCCAGCTCGCTGATCTGATCGGCGCCCTGGCGGTCCGGATAGCCGGTGCCGTCGCGCCGTTCGTGGTGGTGCAGCGTGATGTCGAGCGGGATCGCACCGATCTCCGGCGAGCGGCACAGGATGTCGTAGCCGTCCCTCGGGTGGCGGCGCACGATCTCGAACTCTTCGTCGGTCAGGCGGCCCGGCTTGTTCAGGATATGGTCCGGCACCAGCGCTTTACCGGTATCGTGCAGCAGGCCGCCGATGCCGGCCTGGTAGATGGTCTCGTCGTCCATCTTGCGCGAGCGGCAGAACGCGACCAGCAGCGTGCAGACGCTGACCGAATGCAGGAAGGTGTAATCGTCCTTGTTCTTGATGTACGACAGGCCCAGCAAGGCACTGGCGTTGCGCAGGATGGACGCCGTGATGTTCTCGACCACCGGCGACACCTTGTCCAGCTCCACCGCCTTGCCCAGGCGCGCATCCTGCATCACGGTCTTGACCAGGCCCGCGGCCTGGCGCCGGATCGCGACGGCGCGGTCGAATTCCTCGGCCAGCGTGGTACGCAGCGGCGCCACCGGTTTGGCCGCGATCGCCGCCACTTCCGCCTCCACCACCGCCGCCGCTTCCTCGACGGTCGGGGCGTCGTCCACGTCCAGACCCTTGCCGCAGTCGATGGTCACACCGCGGATACCGGCATTGCGCACTTTGCGGATTTCATCTTCGCTGGTGATCACGAAGCGGTTACGGACGAAAGGATGTTCCATCCAGCCGCAATCGAGGTCGTGGATGGCCATCCCCACTCGAAGCTGCGAGGAATCGATTTTCTTAAGCATGGGGATCAAACCGGGGTGTGTTAATCTCGCCGCGGAATCGGCGCGCTTTCAGTATAGCAACTGTTCAGCTAGCCTGTTGCCACGCGTAAATTTTCTTACCTTTTGTGTATCCTTAAAGATACAGCCATTACCCAATGGAATTGCGTCAGCTTCGCTACTTCGTCGCCATCGTCGATCACGGCTCGCTCTCGCGCGCGGCACTGGTGCTGCACGTGGCGCAGCCGGCGCTGACCCAGCAGCTGCGCCAGCTCGAGGACGAACTTGGCGCCCAACTGCTGCACCGCTCGGCCCAGGGCGTGGTCAGCACCGATGCCGGCAAGGTCTTTTACGAACATGCGCTGGCGATACTCAAGCAGGTGGCCGACGCCCAGGCAGCCGTCACCCAGTCGACCGAGCGGCCCTCCGGCAGCGTCACCCTCGGCCTGCCGCACAGCATCTCGGGTGCGCTGGCCTTGCCCCTGCTGACCGCGATCCGGCGGCGCTATCCTGAAATTACCCTGCAACTGACCGAGGAACTGACCGGCAACCTGGCCGAGCAGCTGCGTGCCGGCCGCGTCAACCTGGCCGTGCTGCTCGACGACGGCCAGCTGGCCAGCTTCGCCACCACCCCGCTGGTCGAGGAAGAACTGCGCTTCATCTGCCGTGCCGATGCGCCCTGGGGCGAAGGCCGCGACAGCCTCAGTCTGGCCGAAGCGCTGGAAGCGACCCTGATCCTGCCCGGCCTGCAGCACGGCGTGCGCCCGCGCATCGAAAGCACGGCGCGCGCCGCCGGCCTGCACACGCGCGACGTCATCGAAATCAACTCGATCGCGATCCTGAAATCGGCGATCCTGGCCGGCATGGGGGCGACCATCCTGCCGGTGGCTCCGGTGCAGGCCGAGGTCGAGCGCGGGGCGATGCGCGCCCTGTCCATCCACAGCCCTTCGATCGCGCGCACGGTGGCGCTGTGCACTTCGAAGAACATCCCGCTGACGAACGCGGCGGCCGCCGTCAGCCGCCTGGTGGCGCAGGTGGCGCAAGAGCTATGCGCCAGCGGTGCCTGGATTGGAGCAAGAGCGCTCAACGCCTGAGTTCCCGGTATTTGATTTGCATCAAGGATTTTGCCATTTGGCAAAGTTATCCTTCTAGCATGCAATAGAAAGATGTAGCACATGAATACCGGTTCTTCTCCCGCCAGAGCGCCTCGTGAACGCCTGGCGCTGACGCTTTTCGTCACCATTGCCCTCAAGTGTCTGATCTTGTACGGCATCTGGCACGCCTTCTTCTCGCATCCGCAAACCAGGCACATGTTGCTGCCGGCGGCGCAGGTGGAACGCCACCTGTTCTCCGCGCCTGCGCGTCCCGATTTCTCCAACAAATAAAACAGGTTCACCATGCCTCCGCTCGACGACGTCGTAGCCCTGTCACGGCTACAGTTCGCAGCCACCGCGCTGTATCACTTCCTTTTCGTTCCACTCACCCTGGGCCTGGCCTGGATCCTGGTGATCATGGAGTCGGTCTACGTCATGACCGGGCGCCAGATTTACAAGGACATGACCCAATTCTGGGGCAAGCTGTTCGGCATTAACTTCGCGATGGGAGTCACGACCGGCATCACCATGGAATTCCAGTTCGGCACCAACTGGGCCTATTACTCGCACTACGTGGGCGACATCTTTGGCGCGCCGCTGGCGATCGAAGGCCTGATGGCCTTCTTCCTCGAGTCGACCATGGTCGGCCTGTTCTTTCTCGGCTGGGATCGCCTGTCGAAACGCAAGCACCTGTTCGTGACCTTCTGCGTGGCGCTCGGGTCGAGCCTGTCGGCGCTGTGGATCCTGATCGCCAACGGTTGGATGAACCACCCGGTCGGCGCCGAATTCAACTTCGACACCATGCGCATGGAGCTGGTCTCGATCGGTGAAGTCATCTTCAATCCGGTGGCGCAGGTGAAGTTCGTGCACACTGCGGCTGCCGGCTACGTGACCGCTTCGATGTTCGTGCTGGGCATCTCGGCGCTGTACCTGCTCAAGGCGCGCGACGTGCAGTTCGCGCTGCGCTCGTTTGCGATCGCCGCCGCGTTCGGCCTGGCATCCACCTTGTCGGTGATCGTGCTGGGCGACGAATCCGGCTACACGGCCGGCGAGGTCAACAGGGTGAAGCTTGCCGCCATCGAGGCGGCCTGGGAGAGCGAACCGGCGCCGGCGGGTCTGACCCTGTTCGGGCTGCCGGACGATGCGGCGCAGAAGACGCATTACGAGGTGAAAATCCCTTACGTGCTGGGCCTGATCGCGACCCGTTCCACCGATGGCATGGTGACTGGCATCAAGGAACTGCGTCTTGAAAACGAAGCCCGCATCCGCAAGGGCATGCAGGCCTATGCCGCCCTGCTGCGCCTGAAGGGTGGCGACAAATCGGCCGCAGCAAAGGCCGCCTTCGATGCGCTCAAGGGCGACCTCGGCTATGGCCTGCTGCTGAAGAAATACACACCGAACGTGGTCGACGCCAGCGAAGCGCAAATCAAACTGGCCGCCGCCGACACCATTCCGAAAGTGGCGCCGCTGTTCTGGTCCTTCCGCGGCATGGTCTTCCTCGGCTTCCTGTTCCTGTTCATCTTCGCCGCCGCGGTCTATTACATGGTTCGCCGCAAGCTCGCGCCTCAGCGCTGGCTGCTCAAGCTGTGCGTGATCGCGATCCCGCTGCCCTGGGTTGCCGCCGAACTCGGCTGGGTGGTGGCGGAATACGGCCGCCAGCCCTGGACCATCGCCGGCGTGCTGCCGACCCACCTGTCGGCCTCCAGCCTGACACCGGGCAGCCTGTGGTTCAGCCTGATCGGCTTCGTCGGTTTCTACACTCTGCTGCTGGTCATCGAGATGGGCCTGATGATCAAGTATGCCAGGCTGGGCCCGGCGAGCCTCCACACCGGCCGCTACCACGGCGAACTCAAGGGCGCAACACCGGCCCACCCTGCCGACGACCAGATCGCCGCCTGACCTGACCGAGGAACCAACATGCTGTTCGACTACGAAACCTATAAACTCATCTGGTGGTGCTTCGTCGGCGTGCTGCTGGTCGGCTTTGCGCTGACCGACGGCTTCGACTTCGGCGTGGGCGTCGCCCTGCCCTTCGTCGGCCGCACCGATACCGAGCGCCGCGTCGTCATCAACACCATTGGCGCGACCTGGGAAGGCAATCAGACCTGGCTGGTCACCGCCGGTGGCGCCCTGTTCGCGGCCTGGCCGCTGGTGTATGCGGCGGCCTTCTCCGGCTTTTACATCGCCATGCTGCTGTGCCTGTTCGCGCTGTTCTTCCGGCCGGTCGGCTTCGACTACCGCAACAAGATCCAGGACCCGCGCTGGCGCAGCAGTTGGGACTGGGCGCTGTTCGCCGGCGGCCTGATCCCGCCCGTCATCTTCGGCGTCGCCTTCGGCAACCTGCTGCAGGGCGTGCCGTTCCGCTACGACGACATGCTGCGCCTGGAATACACGGGCAGCTTTTTTGAATTGCTGAACCCCTTCGGCCTGCTGTGCGGCGTGCTGTCGCTGGCCATGCTGTCGATGCACGGCGCCACCTACCTGCAGCAGAAGACCGAAGGCGCAGTGGCCGAACGCGCCCGTCGCATGGCCATGGGTGCGAGCCTGCTCACCGCTGCCCTGTTCGTCGTCGGTGGTATCTGGATCGCCATCGGCATCGAGGGTTACCGCATCGCCGCCATGCCGGATGCGAACAGCGTGTTCCTGCCGGCCGCCAAGACCGTCACCCGCGCCACCGGCGCCTGGATCGATAATTTCGGCCGCTGGCCGCTGCTGTGGATCCTGCCCGCACTGGGGATCGCCGGTGCCCTGCTGGCCTGCGCCTGCAGCGCCGCACGCCGCAGCCTGCCCGCCTTCCTGTCCAGCGGCCTGTCGGTGACCGGCGTGGTGGTCACCGCAGGCAGCGCCATGTTCCCGTTCGTGATGCCATCCTCGCTGGCCCCGGGCCACAGCCTGACTGCCTGGGATGCCGTGTCGAGCCACCGTACCCTGTCCGTGATGTTCTGGGTCGTGCTCGTGATGCTGCCCATCGTGGTTGCCTACACCGGCTGGGTCTACCGCGTCATGCGTGGCAAGGTCACCAGCCAGCACATCGAAGACAACACCCACACCGCATACTGAGCCGCAGCACGCATACGAAAGGACAAACCATGTGGTATTTCTCGTGGATTCTCGGCCTGGGCTTTGCCCTGACCGTCGCCATCATCAACGCCATCTGGCTGGAAACCAACTACGCCTTCGGCCAGCGTGACGAAGACCGAACGGTCGCGCGCTTCAAGAACGCGCGCAGGAAGAAAAAGCGCTGAGCGCTGCCGGCCTGCCGTGACCAACGGCGGGCCATCATTTTTTCTTATACCCCCATCCCCATTCCGTATTTCCGTATACGTCAGCTTGTCTCTACACTGCCGGCCAAAGCTAAAAAAGCAGAATCCGGTCCGTTGCAGCCAGCGCCTACCCGGCGCGACGCCCGCCACGGTCCCACCTGAACACCATTTGGAGACATCATGCCTGACACCATCCTGGGCCAGGGCGCGCCTGCGTCCGCCACGCCTGCCTCCCCGTCCGTCCCCGTAGCGCTGAAAGACGTCAGCCTCGACGACAAGTACACGGCCACCGCCGGCAAGATCTTCCTGTCCGGGATCCAGGCGCTGGTGCGCCTGCCGATGATCCAGAAGATCCGCGACGAAGCCGTGGGCCTGAACACGGCCGGCTTCATTTCGGGCTACCGCGGTTCGCCGCTCGGCGGCCTGGATGAAAACCTGTGGAAGGCCAAGGGCCACCTGGAAGCGAAGAGCATCCAGTTCGTGCCGGGCGTGAACGAAGACCTGGCCGCGACCGCCGTCTGGGGCACCCAGACCGTCGACCTGATCGGCCCGGCCAAGCACGACGGCGTGTTCGCCATGTGGTACGCCAAGGGCCCGGGTGTGGACCGCTGCGGCGACGTCTTCAAACACATGAACCACGCCGGCACCGCGAAAAACGGCGGCGTGCTGCTGGTGGCCGGCGACGACCACGGCGCCTACTCCTCGACCCTGCCGCACCAGTCCGACCACATCTTCGCCGCCTGCATGATCCCGGTACTGTATCCGTCGAACGTGCAGGAATACCTGGATCTCGGCGTGCACGGCTGGGCGATGTCGCGTTACGCCGGCGTGGCCGTGGCCTTCAAGGCGCTGGCCGATACTGTCGAATCGAGCGCCTCGGTCGATGCCGATCCGTTCCGCGTCGACGTAAAAATCCCGCAGGACTTCGCGATGCCGGAAGGCGGCCTGAATACGCGTCTGTCCTCGGTGCCGCTGGGCCAGCAGGCGCGTACCCAGGAAGCGCTGATGCAGGACTACAAGATCTACGCCGCCCTCGCCTACGCGCGCGAAAACAAACTGAATCGCGTGACCATCGACGGCCCGGACGCCAAGCTCGGCATCATCGCCTCCGGCAAATCCTATGTCGACGTGCTGGAAGCGCTGGAAGAACTGGGCATCGACGAAGCGATGGCGGCCCAGGTCGGCCTGCGCCTGTACAAGGTCGCGATGATCTGGCCGCTGGAACCGGAAGGCGTGCGCGAATTCGCGCAGGGCCTGGAAGAGATCCTGGTGGTCGAAGAGAAGCGCCAGGTGGTCGAATACCAGCTCAAGGAACAGCTGTACAACTGGCGCGACGACGTCCGTCCGCACATCGTCGGCAAGTTCGACGACAAGGGCGAGTGGGTCGCGCCGCGCGGCGAGTGGCTGCTGCCGCCGAAAGCCGATTTCTCGGTGGCCCAGGTCGCGCGCGTGATCGCCGGCCGCATCGCGCGCCTGAACCTGGAAGACCGTACGCGCGACCTGATCAAGGCGCGCCTGGCCTTCCTGGAAGCCAAGGACGCGGTGCTGATGAAGGCCGTCACGACGCCCTTCCGCCCGGCCTTCTACTGCTCCGGCTGCCCGCACAATACCTCGACCAAGGTGCCGGACGGTTCCTTCGCGCTGGCCGGCATCGGCTGCCACGTGATGGCGACCTCGATCTACCCGGAGATGAACAAGCTGACCACCCACATGGGCGGCGAAGGCACGCCCTGGATCGGCCAGGCGGCGTTCTCGAAAGTGCCGCACGTATTCCAGAACCTGGGCGACGGCACCTACTTCCACTCGGGCTATCTGGCCATTCGCGCGGCGATCGCGGCCAAGGTCAACATCACTTATAAAATCCTGTATAACGACGCGGTCGCGATGACCGGCGGCCAGCCGGTCGACGGCGTCACCTCGGTGCCGCTGATCGCCCAGCAGATGGCGGCCGAAGGCGTGAAACGCATCGCCCTCGTCACCGAAGATTTGTCGCGCTACGAAGATCGCTCGGCGCTGCCGGAACTGGTCACGATCCACGACCGCAAGCACATGGACGACATCCAGCGCGAGCTGCGCGAACTGCCGGGCGTGACGGTCCTGATCTACGACCAGACCTGCGCCGCCGAAAAGCGCCGCCGTCGCAAGAAGGGCGAGTTCCCGGACGTGGCGAAACGGATGGTGATCAACGAAGCCGTTTGCGAAGGCTGCGGCGACTGCGGCGTGCAGTCGAACTGCGTCTCGATCCTGCCGAAGGAGACCGAATTCGGCCGCAAGCGCGCCATCGACCAGTCGTCCTGCAACAAAGATTACTCGTGCGCGAAGGGCTTCTGCCCGAGCTTCGTGACCGTCGAAGGCGGCACGCTCAAGAAGAACAAGGCTGGCGTCGCCAAGTCCAAGGATGAAGACGATGGCTGGGGCGCGCTGCCGGCGCCGCTGCTGCCCTCGATCGCTGCGCCCTACAACATCCTGATCAACGGCATCGGCGGCACCGGCGTGATCACCGTCGGCGCGCTGATGGGCATGGCCGCCCACCTGGAAGGCAAAGGCGCCTCGGTGCTGGACATGACCGGCATGAGCCAGAAGAACGGTTCCGTCACCTCGCACGTCAAGATCGCGGAAACGCCGGAGCGCCTGCGCGCCCAGCGCATCGCCACCGGCGAAGCGGACCTGGTGCTGGGCTGCGACATGCTGACCGCCGGCGCCTCCGACGCCATCTCGAAGATGCGCCCGGGCCGCACCACGGTCGTGGTCAACCTGCACGAGCAGCCGACCGGCACCTTCGCCCAGCAGCGGGATTGGGAATTCCCGGCCGCGCAGGTGCGCTCGCTGATCGCCGAGGCGGTCGGCGGCGAATCGGGCGTCGACTTCATCGATGCCACCAAGCTGGCCACCGCGTTGATGGGCGACTCGATCGCCGCCAACCTGTTCATGATGGGCTACGCCTGGCAGAAGGGCCTGATTCCGCTGTCGGAAGCCGCGCTGCTGCGCGCCATCGAACTGAACGGCGTGGCCGTCGCGTCGAACAAGCGCAGCTTCCTGTGGGGCCGCCGCGCCGCCGTCGACCTCAAGCGCGTCGAAAAGACCGCCACGCCAACCCAAGCCATCGTCGTGCAGATGCCGCAGACCCTGGACAGCGTGATCAAGAAGCGTGTCGAGTTCCTGACCGGCTACCAGAATGCCGCCTACGCCGCGCAGTACACGGAACTGGTCGACAAGGTGCGCAAGCTCGAAACGGCCCATAACCTGGGCAACAAACTGTCGATGGCGGTGGCGAAATCCTACTTCAAGCTGATGGCCTACAAGGACGAGTACGAAGTGGCGCGCCTGTACACCGACGGCCGTTTCGTCGAGCAGCTTGCCGGGCAGTTCGAGGGCAAGTTCTCGGTGAAATTCAACCTGGCGCCGCCGCTGTTCGCGAAAAAGGATGCCAAGGGCCACCTGGTGAAAGCCGAATTCGGCTCCTGGATGTGGAGCGCTTTCAAACTGCTGGCCAAGCTGAAAGGCCTGCGTGGCGGCGCCTTCGACCTGTTCGGCTACACCGCCGAGCGCAAGATGGAGCGCGCCCTGATTGCCGAATATCGTGGGATGATCGAAGGCGTGCTGCGCTCGCTGGACGCAGACAATTACGCGACGGCGGTCGAGCTGGCTGCGCTGCCGGAACAGATCCGCGGCTTCGGCCACGTGAAGGAAAAGGCGGTGGCCGAGTACCGTGCACGTGTCGAGGAACTGCTGAGCGGCAACGTCAAGAAGCGCGCTGCCTGATTATCCGATTCGTCATTCCCGCGAAAGCGGGAATCCATGCTGAGCTGCCGAAGTCGAATACGCAGCAATACTGCGCAGTTATCGATTCCTAATGCTCAGTATGGGTCCCCGCCTACGCGGGGACGACGTGTTCTGCATTCTTGACGTTTACGTTAACGTCATATACCGTACCAAGAACTCCTGTTCGCTTCCGCAATCTCAAGGAACACCATGAACGACATCACCCCCGCCGCCAGGCTCGAGCTGCCTACGCCGCCGCAACTGGCCAATAAAGTGCGCTTCGTGACCGCAGCCTCGCTGTTCGACGGCCATGACGCCTCGATCAACATCATGCGCCGCATCCTGCAGTCGAACGGCGCCGAGGTCGTGCACCTGGGCCACAACCGCTCGGTCGACGAAGTCGTCACCGCGGCCCTGGCCGAAGACGTGCAAGGCATCGCCATCTCCAGCTACCAGGGCGGCCACGTCGAATATTTCAAGTACATGATCGACCTGCTGCGCCAGCGCGGCGGTGCCCATATCAAGGTGTTCGGCGGCGGCGGCGGCGTGATCGTGCCGAGCGAAATCGAAGAACTGCATGCCTACGGCGTGACCCGCATCTTCAGCCCGGAAGACGGCCAGCGCATGGGCCTGGTCGGCATGATCCGCTCGATGCTGGAAGCCTGCGACATCGACCTCTCGACCTATTCCCCGACTTCGCTGGAACCGCTGACCACCGGCGACATCGCGCAGCGCCACCGTCCGCTGGCCCAGCTGATCACGGCACTCGAAAACGGTAAAGCCGCCGCCGAACTGCGCAAGCAGATCGTCGACGCTGCCGAAGGTTTGACGGTGCCGGTGCTCGGCATCACCGGCACCGGCGGCGCCGGCAAATCCTCGCTGACCGATGAACTGATCCGCCGTATCCGCCTGGACCAGAACGACCGCATCAACATCGCCGTGGTGTCGATCGACCCGTCGCGCCGCAAGTCGGGCGGCGCCCTGCTGGGCGACCGCATCCGCATGAACGCGATCAATCCGTGGAACGGCCAATCGCGCGTGTTCATGCGCTCGCTGGCCACGCGCGAAGCCGGTTCCGAAATCTCGCAGGCGCTGCCGGAAGTGATCGCCGCCTGCAAAGTGGCCGGCTTCGATCTGGTGATCGTCGAAACCTCGGGCATCGGCCAGGGCGACGCCGCGATCGTCCCCCACGTCGACCTGTCGATGTACGTGATGACGCCGGAATTCGGCGCCGCGTCCCAGCTCGAGAAGATCGACATGCTGGACTTCGCCGACTTCATCGCGATCAATAAATTCGACCGCAAGGGCGCCCAGGATGCGCTGCGCGACGTCGCCAAGCAGTACCAGCGCAACCGCGAACTGTGGTCGCAGAGCCCGGACCAGATGCCGGTGTTCGGCACCCAGGCATCGCGCTTCAACGACGACGGCGTGACCGCCCTCTACCTCGGCCTGCTGCCGGCGCTGGCGAAGCTCGGCCTGAAAACGGAAGCGCCGAAGCTGGCGCAGCCGGCCCAGAAATACTCGAGCGGCAAGAACGTGATCGTTCCGCCTGCGCGTACCCGCTACCTGGCCGAAATCGCCGACACCGTGCGCGGCTACCACCGCAACGTGTCCAGGCAGGTGAAGCTGGCGCGCGAACGCCAGCAGCTCCTTGAGACCAAGCGCATGCTGGCGGCTGCCAACCGCGAAGTGGTGCTGGACGACCTGATCACCGAACGTGACGGCGCCATGGACGCCGGCGCGCGCAAGCTGCTGGCCATGTGGCCGGATATGCAGGCGGCCTACGCCGGCGACGATTACGTCGTCAAAATCCGCGACAAGGAAATCCGCACCAAGCTGGTACAGACCACGCTGTCCGGCACCAAGATCCGCAAGGTCGCGCTGCCGAAGTACGAAGACCACGGCGAAGTGCTGCGCTTCCTGATGCTGGAAAACGTGCCGGGCTCCTTCCCGTTCACGGCCGGCGTGTTCGCGTTCAAGCGTGAAGGCGAAGACCCGACCCGCATGTTTGCCGGCGAAGGCGATGCCTTCCGCACCAACAAGCGCTTCAAGCTGGTCTCGACCGGCATGGACGCGAAACGCCTGTCGACCGCCTTCGACTCCGTCACGCTGTACGGCGCCGACCCGGCCCTGCGTCCCGACATCTACGGCAAGGTCGGCAACTCCGGCGTGTCGATCGCGACCCTGGACGATATGAAGGTGCTGTACGACGGCTTCGATTTATGCAGCCCGTCGACGTCCGTGTCGATGACCATCAACGGCCCGGCCCCGACCATCCTGGCGATGTTCATGAACACCGCCATCGACCAGCAGATCGACAAGTTCGTGGCGGACAACGGCCGCCAGCCGACCGACGACGAAGCCGCCAAGATCAAGGAATGGGTGCTGGCCAACGTGCGCGGCACCGTGCAGGCCGACATCCTGAAGGAAGACCAGGGCCAGAACACCTGCATCTTCTCGACCGAGTTCTCGCTGAAGGTGATGGGCGACATCCAGGAGTATTTTGTGCACCACCAGGTCCGCAATTTCTACTCGGTGTCGATCTCGGGCTACCACATCGCCGAAGCCGGTGCGAACCCGATCTCGCAGCTGGCCTTCACGCTGTCGAACGGCTTTACGTTTGTCGAAGCCTATCTGGCGCGCGGCATGCACATCGACGACTTCGCACCGAACCTGTCCTTCTTCTTCTCGAACGGCATGGACCCGGAATACACGGTGCTGGGCCGCGTGGCGCGCCGCATCTGGGCGGTGGCGATGCGCGACAAGTACGGCGCCAACGACCGTTCGCAAAAGCTCAAGTATCACGTGCAGACCTCGGGCCGCTCGCTGCACGCGCAGGAGATCGACTTCAACGATATCCGCACCACGCTGCAGGCGCTGATCGCGATCTACGACAACTGCAACTCGCTGCACACCAACGCCTACGATGAAGCGATCACCACGCCGACCGACGAATCGGTGCGGCGTGCGCTGGCGATCCAGCTGATCATCAACCGCGAATGGGGCCTGGCGAAGAACGAGAACCCGAACCAGGGCTCGTACATCATGGAAGAGCTGACCGACCTGGTCGAGGAAGCCGTGCTGCAGGAGTTCGAACGCATCGCCGAGCGCGGCGGCGTGCTGGGCGCGATGGAAACCGGCTACCAGCGCGGCAAGATCCAGGAAGAGTCGATGCTGTACGAGCACAAGAAGCACGACGGCTCGCTGCCGATCATCGGCGTGAACACCTTCCGCAATCCGAAGGGCGAAGGCGCGCCGGCCACCATCGAGCTGGCCCGTTCCACCGACGACGAAAAGCAGTCGCAGCTGACGCGCCTGGAAGCCTTCCACCAGCGCCACGCCGCTGAAGCCCCGGCCGCCCTCGCCGCGCTGCAGCAGGCCGCGATCGATAACGAAAACGTGTTCGCGCGCCTGATGGACGCCGTGCGCGTGTGCTCGCTGGGCCAGATCACGACCGCGCTGTTCGAGGTTGGTGGGCAGTATCGCCGCAATATGTAACTCGGCCATCGAAGCATGCGCACCCGCATACCAAGCCCTTGGGTATGCGGGTGTCGATGACCCTCCCTGGTTCGCTTTACCCTTCGCTTTTCATTCCGCCTGCTATGCTCGCAGGCGAGCCCAGCCACCGATCCCAAGGCTCATCTTCCCGCTGTACGTGCTGTTCCCCCTGCTGTTTGTTTTATGCAACTCGACTGCGCATGTGATACCGGTTGCGCGGTTCCTGAGGCGCCCACCTCGACGATATAGTGGCAATGAACGCATCTCGACCCTCATCCACTCCTGTTCACTGGTAACCTGAGCCCACTGTTCTCAGGTTTTTGTATGCACCGCACAATAGGGCAGTGACGAAAAAATCCTTGTGGTAATATCAATAATTATTTCGAGAATATGATGCGCACACGGGTCTCCATCACAATCGACACTGAATTCAGTATCGGCGGCGCCTTTGCCGACGCATCGCGCTCCCCGGTAGCCGAACAGAACGTCTGGTGCAACATCAAGGGCCGCTCGGAAGGCTTGGGATTCATGCTCGATACCTTCCGGCGTCACCAGGTCCAAGCCACCTTTTTTGTAGAGACTGTCCAGCGTTTCTATTTCAAGGACGATCCGATGTGCGCGATCGCTCGGCAGATCCACGCTGAAGGCCATGAAGTGCAGTTGCACTCCCACCCATGCTGGACGATGTTTGCCCATGAGGACTGGCGCGAACGGGTACGCCACACCCGCATGCCCGACAATTTTCACGGACGCGATTTCGACGATACGGTCAGCTTGCTTCAGCAAGGTATCGACACCTTCAGCGAGTGGGGTTTACCGGCGCCGCGCGCTTTCCGTAGCGGTAATCTGCAGCACGATGAAAACCTGTTCAGGGCGCTGGCCAAGGTCGGCATTCCCTACAGTTCGAATATCGCCGTGCCGGTCTTCCATACCGGCAGTCCCGACTATGCGCTCTACAGCGGCACCCACGAGCGTCATGGCGTACTCGAGTGTCCAGTACTCTCCTATTCGGACTGGAAAGTGGGGCCACGCAAGCACATGAAGGCATTGACCATTGCAGGCACCAGTTTCGCAGAAACTCGCATCTTGCTGGACAAGGCGCAGGCGGCCGGCATTCCGCTGGTTGTGATTCTGACGCATCCTTTTGAATACGTACAGAAAGCCGACCCGGGCTACAGCCGTGCGCGCCGCCACGCCCTGACCCAGCAGCGTCTGGTCCAGCTCTGCGCTTATTTGCAGGATAACAAGGACCGTTTCGATGCTTGCGGCATGGTGCGCGCCGCCGACGACCCGGCCTGCCGGGACGAACGCAATCTCCTGTTGAGCAGCCCAGTCTGGCACAGCGTGCCCAGGATGGGCATGCAAGTCGCATATGACCGCTATGGCCGCTGGGCGCTCGCCAATACAAAACCTCTCACCTCATGAAGAACTGGATTGACCGCCGTTTCGGCACCTGGCGCGGCCTAGTGCGCCTGCTGCTGGCCGACGCCGAGCTGGCGACCGGCCGCCTGCGCCCCTTTATGCTGCGCAACCCGGCATCGGTGCGCCGCGTGGTGTTCGTCTGCCTCGGCAACATCTGCCGCAGTGCATACGCCCACCATATTGCCGCCGACTGCGGGCTGCCGGTTGCCTCGTTCGGCTTGTCGACGTGTACCGGGAGCGCCTCTCCAGCAGCGGCGGTGGCGGCGGCTGGCCGGCGCCAGGTCGACATGACTGCCCACCACGCACTCGACTGGAAGGATTTCAAGCCCCAGCCGGGAGATCTCTACATGGTGATGGAAGTCCGCCAGGCGCACGAATTGCGCCGGCGCCTGGGCCCGCGCAACGATGTCGATGTCTGCCTGCTCGGCATGTGGTGCAAACCGGCGATGCCGCATCTTCATGACCCGTACACCCTGAGCGACGACTATTTCGACACCAGTTTCCGCCGGGTTGAGCAGGCTGTACGCCATCTTGCGGCCGCATTGCCGCACCTGAAGCGTACCGATGCGGCAGCCTATGCCGATGACAGGAAGGTCGTATGAAGCCAAGGCTGCCGGCGGTAGTCCTCGGCATCGATACGCCCATCGGGTTGACCGTAATTCGCGACCTGGGCAGTCATGGCGTGCCGGTGATCGGCATCGCGCGCAAGCAGGATGCGCTCGGCATGCATTCGCGTTACCTCAGCCGCGGCCTGGTGCGTGCGGGTACGCGGGAAGCGCTGATCGAGCAGCTCGTCAAGCTAGGCGAAGAGCTGGGCGAGGCCTGCCTGTTCGCGATCTCCGAAGGCGATATCGACCTGCTGAACCACCATCGAGCACGTCTTGGCGCCTTCAAGCTGGCGTTCGCAGACGAGCGCCGCATGTCCAGCGTGCTGAACAAGACCAGAACCTATGCCGCCGCTGCCAGAGTCGGCGTGCGGACACCACGCACCGAGCTGCCGTCCAGCATGGTCGATGCGGTACGGGCCAGCGCCACGCTGCGCTACCCGGTGGTGCTGAAGTGGGCGAATCCCCACGAGGCCCAGCGCTTGCTGGCGCCGCTCGGCATCTCGCCCGAAAAAATGCGTTACTGCCATTCGGCGCAGGAACTGCTGGACTACCTGCGCCCGTTCGAAGCGGCGAATACCTATCCGCTGATCCAGGAATACTGTCCCGGGCTCGGGCTTGGCCAGTTCATCCTCATGAAGGATGGCCAGCCGCGCTCGACCTTCCAGCATCTACGCCTGCATGAATGGCCTCCGGAAGGGGGATTTTCGAGCATGTGCGCATCGCTGCCGCCCGATGCTCACCGCGAACTGATGGAAAAATCGGTCGCGCTGCTGCGTGAACTCGACTGGGAAGGGGTGGCGATGGTCGAGTACCGCTACGATCCGCAGACGGGCGAAGCGGCACTGATGGAAATCAACGGCCGCTTTTGGGGTAGCTTGCCGCTCGCCTGGCATGCCGGTGCCGGCTTCCCGATGCTGTGCTACCGCCAGTTCGGTCTTGGCGAAACCGTCGATCAGCAGACCTACCATGCCGGCCTACGCTGCCGCTTCATGGTGCCGGAAACCAAGCGGCTGCTGCGCATTCTGTTCCAGCAGGGCCGCATTGCGGACCGCCGCCTGCAGTTTTCGCGCCTGTCCGAACTGTTCGGCTATCTGCTCGATTTCATCCGGCCCGGCAGCCGTTATTATGTGTTCAGCTGGCGCGATCCGCGTCCGTTTTTCATGGATCTGGCCCAGATGGCCGGACTGTCGCGCAAGGCGCCGGCGCGGACCGCCGCGGTACCCATTCCCACCAGCCGCCTCGACAAGGACCAGGCGAACGGTTGAGCCTTCCCCGGTCAAGCAGACGGCCGTTGCCGCCGCCCTGCCCTAGAATGGGCCCAGGACCACCACGGAGCCACGCATGCCGATCAAGCCGGAACACCTCGCCGCCCTGATGCGGGAAGTCGAGCAGGAAGATCCCATCGATTTCGCCGATCTGCCCTTCCCCGAGGACGATCTGCGCGAACTGGTCGCCAACCACCTGTGCGAAATGGCGGCGTCAATGGAAAAGTTCAGTACCGAGGACCGCCTGATGACCTTGCTGGCGGTGTCGGCCAAACTGGTCCTCGAAAACCTGGTGCTGCACGTGCAACTACTGCGCCGCCACGGTATCCCCGCCGGCGAAAATGTGGAGGCGCTGCTGAGCCGCCTGCGCAACAACGACAACAAGTAAACGAGGCACCCAAACCACAAAGTCGTTTGATTATGCACAATTGCCTATTGTGTTAATGGCAGGCAGATTTCTTCGGGTATGATTGACTTTCGCTAATTTCTGTGCAGACAGGTTTGTTTGCACCGGCCGATTTTTTGAGGAAACCATGCCGCGTAAAGTCAACAAGGGAGCGCTCCGGATCGCTCTCGTCACTGGCGCCATCATCGCCAGCGCCGTCCTGGGCGGCTGCAACCGCAGCAAGCCAACCGAACAGCTCCTGGCAGATGCCAAGCAATACCAGCAAAAGGGCGAAACCAAGGCGGCAATGATCGAGCTGAAGAATGCCGTCGCCAACAGCCCGGAGAACGGCGAAGCACGACTGGCGTTGGGTATTTTGCACGCCGATACCGGTGATTTTGTGTCGGCAGAGAAAGAATTGCGCAAAGCACTGTCGCTCGGCATCGACAAGAGCCGTGCGCTGCCGGTGCTGGCGCGCTCGCTGGAACAGCAGGGCAAGCCCAAGGAAGTGCTGGACACTGCCACGCCCGAAGCCGCTGCCAACTCGGCCGAGCTGCTGACCCTGCGCGGCAATGCCTATCTCGACATGAACGATGTCGAGAAGGCCAAGGAAGCCTATGAGCAGGCGGTCAAGCTGCAGCCGGACAATGGCACTGTGCTGATCGGCATGGCCCGCCTGGCGCTGTACCAGAAGGACACCACGGCAGCCGAGAACTACGCCGACCAGGCCGTCAAGAAAGATCCGAAAAACGCCGATGCCTGGATGTTCAAGGGCGCCCTGGCACGCGGCGAAGGCAAGATGCCGGAAGCGCTGGCCGCCTTCACCCAGGCCTCGGTCATCAAGGCCGACCACCGCACCGCGCGCATCGAAAAAGCGCTGGTCGAGATCAACCTGAAAAAGTTCGACGATGCCAAGGCCGACCTCGACGCGGCGCGCAAGCTCACGCCGGGCAGCCTGCAGCTGGCCTACACCCAGGCCCTGCTCGACTTCACCAAGGGCCAGCACAAGGCGGCACTGGAGTCCGTGCAAAAAGTGCTCAAGAGCGCACCCGAGCACATGCCGAGCATTCTGCTGGCCGGCGCGATCGAGTTGAACCTCGGTTCCTACCAGCAGGCGGAACAGCATCTGCAGCATTACCTGAATACCAATCCGGACAACACCTATGCGCGCAAGCTGCTGGCCCAGGCCCAGCTGCAGACCGCGCCCTCCGAGGCGCTGGCCACCCTGGCGCCGGCCCTGAAGAATACCTCCGACGACCCGCACCTGCTGGCGCTGGCCGGCGAAAGCTATCTGCGTACCCAGGACTTCGGCAACGCCACCAACTATCTCGAAAAAGCGACGGCGCTGGCGCCGAAGGTCGCGGCCCTGCACACCTCGCTCGGCATGTCCAAGCTCAAGCAAGGCGACCAGGCCAAGGCCCTGAGCGAACTCGAACTCGGCGCATCGCTCGACACCAGTTCGCCAAAGGGCGGCATGGCGCTGGTGCAAGCCGAAATGTCGATGAAGAACTACGACAAGGCGCTGACCGCGGCCCAGAACCTGGTCAAGCAGCAGCCCGACAATGCGCAGGTGCATGCCCTGCTCGGCTCGGTCTATGTCGCCAAGCAGGACACGGCCAATGCCCGCGCCGCTTTTGACAAAGCGCTCGCAATCGACTCGACCTTCTTCCCGGCCGCGGCCAACCTGGCCCAGCTCGACCTGAACGCCAAGAAGCCGGCCGACGCGGAAAGCCGCTTTACCGCCATCCTCAAAAAGGATCCGAAGAACATCAATGCGATGACGGCCCTGGCCGAACTGGCGAACCTGCAGGGCCAGCGCGACAAGGCCACGACCTGGCTCGAGAAGGCCAGCAGCGAGAACCCAAGTGCCGTTGCCCCGGGCATCCGCCTGGCCAACCATTATCTGCAGACCAAGCAGACGCCGAAGGCGCTGACCCTGGCACGCAAGCTGCAGACCGAGAACCCGACCGATCCCAATCTGCTGAACCTGCTGGGCACGGTGCAACTGGCCAGCAACGACGCCACGGCAGCGATCGAGACCTATAGCAAGCTGGTCAATGTGCAGCCGAAATCGCCCCAGCCCAAGTATCGCCTGGCCGGCGCGTATGCGACCGCCAAGCGCGAAGACCAGGCCGCTTCCGAGCTGAAGAAGGCCATCGCCCTGCAGCCAGACTTCCTGCCGGCCCAGCTGGCACTGGCCGAACTGGCGATGCGCAAGAAGCAGCCGGACGAGGCGTTGGCGATCGCGCGCACGCTGCAGAAGCAGGAGCGCAATGCCTCCGCCGGCCTGATGCTCGAAGCCGATCTGCTGCTGCTGCAGAAGAAGATCGACCAGGCCGTGCCCCTGTACCAGAAGGCCCAGGCAGCCCATCCGACCACTCAGGTGGCGCTGACCATTCACCGCCTGCAGAAGATGAACGGCAAGGGCCAAAAAGCCGACCAGGAACTGGCGCAGTGGCTCAAGGACCATCCAAACGACGTGCAAGCGCTGATGTATTCAGCCGAGCAGAACCTGGCCAGCCAGCAGTACCAGCCTGCCGCCGCCCAACTCGAGTACGTCCTGAAGCTGACGCCGAACAATGCGCTGGCGCTCAATAACCTGGCCTGGACTTACCAGCAGCTGAACAATCCGAAGGCGCTGGAAACGGCCGAGAAGGCGTACAGCATTGCGGGCAACAACCCGGCCGTGCAGGACACCTTGGGCAGCATCCTGATCGACAAGGGCGACAGCAAGCGTGCCGTCGAGCTGCTGCAGAAGGCGGTCGCCAGCCTGCCGGAAAACGGCGATATGCAATTGCACCTGGCCCAGGCCCAGGCCAAGAGCGGCGACAAGGCGAATGCCCGCAAGACCCTGGAAAAGCTGTCTGCGGCCAATAAAGGCGAGGCTTCGGCCAAAGCGAAGGCACTTTTAGCGCAAATGTGATATTTGACCGGCGGCGCAAGCCGCCGGTGTCACAAACGGTGACTTTTCCATCACATTTGTTATCAATTATTCATTTCTTTGTAGAATCTTTACTGCCCCGGTGTTACGATTGTTAAAGAACCCGCGCGTATGCGCAAGATAATCATCGACGTCCTGCGGAGATCGAAGAATGAACAGTTTAACAACTGGCGAGGAATTGAAGAAAGTGTCCTCTGAACCTCAGGACGCACGTTACGATACGCCTCCTGAAGGGGCTGCCGAGCTCGACTGTGATACGATCACAGACGTGACTATTAACGAAAAATCATTCGGTATCCGAACCGCGGACACGGATGGGAGACGCAGCTCTGCGAATCTTCTCATCAACAAGATGTATGCGTGGCGCGGCTATTCGGGCACGCATCGTCTGGACGATGACCCGAACCGGATTACCCTTTCGGCATCCGACCACGGCGAAGTGGTCGGCACGGTCACGCTCGGCATCGACTCGCCGGTTGGCCTGCTGGCCGACGAAGTGTTCAAGGACGAAATCGACCGTTTCCGCGAACGCGGCGCCAAGGTCTGTGAGATCACCAAGCTCGCCTTCGATCCGAAAGTGCGCTCGAAGGCCGCACTGGCCTCGCTGTTCCACGTGATGTTCATCTACGGCCGCCGGCTGCACAAGTGCACCGACGTGTTCATCGAAGTCAATCCGCGCCATCGCCGCTTCTACGAGACGATGCTCGGTTTTAAGCGCATGGGTGAACTGCGCATCAACCCGCGCGTGAACGCACCGGGCTGGCTGCTGTGGAACAGCCTGGATTACGTCCAGGAGCAGATCGAGCGTTACGGCGGCACCAGCGATGCCATCGAAAACGAGCGCTCCCTGTTCCCCTACTTCTTCTCCCAAAAGGAAGAAGAAGGTATCGCGCGCCGCCTCACCAACCTCGGCTGAGCCTGGCGCTCAGGCTTTCACCTGGGCCGGCAGCTTGCCGGCCTTTTCATTTCGCGCCAGGATCGGCACGATCAACCGGCGCATGAACAGGCCGATGCCGCCCCACATCGTGATGAACCACAGCGGCACGCCGCCCGGCGGATTGCCCGGATAGCCCCATTGGCCGCTGTGCACGCCCGTGTACTCGATCAGCGCCCCCAGCAGCACCATATAGCCGGCATAGGCCAGGTCCAGCGGCTCGTGGAACAGCACCAGTCCGACCAGCAGCAGCACGCCGGTCACCATCAGCAGCGTATTGCCGTCGTGGATGGTTGCGAACGCGGCCGAGTAGGCCAGCGCCAGCGCCCACACCACGGCGCGCCGGCCGCCGGGTGCCGGGCCGTTCAGCAGGCGCCGCGTGTGCAGCAGATAGAAGCCCCACATGAACAATTCCCAGACCGGCTGCAGCAGCAGGTCCGGCTGCGCGAACTTGAAGATGCCCTGTTTCAGGGACGCCGCGTTCATCGCCGTGAAGAACACGCAGACGCAAACGTAGAAGATGGTCTCGACCTTGCTGAGCCGGCCGAAGGTCAGGGCCCACAGCACGAGCAGCGCGGCCAGTTTGCCGAGATTGGTCGGCACGAAAGCCAGGATCAGCATCACGGCCGGGACCTGGAGAAGAAGGCGGGTTCGCATATTCATTTGGCAAGTAAACAACAAGGACGCTGATGTTGTCAATCAGCA
>NZ_JANUGX010000002.1 GCF_024753245.1 Massilia norwichensis
CTCGTTTTTCTGCAACACCAGCGGAGTTATCAAAACGCCTAGCTCAACTACTTGATTTCGTTCAGCTTTCTTGTGCTGCAGAAGCAGGGGGCGAACTATAGCAAACCGGCACTCTGATCTGCAAGGCCTCGCCCAGACTTTTTACAACAGCCAATCGATGGGTAACCACGACAGGATACGCACCCCTGCCCGCTTCCAGATACTGGTTCCGGGCTCGGTCTCATGCCGCACAACCCCCTCGGGCGTGCGCTCAATCCAGACCAGCTTGCCGTCCTGGTCGAGTTTCACTTCATATGCGGCGTGCGGCATGGTGTTCGTCAGTCGCGCGTCGAGGTCGCGCGCGAGTGCCGCACTATCGATGACGAAGCCCATTTCGGTATTCAGCTCGATGGACCGCGGGTCGAGATTGAAGGAGCCGACGAAGACCCGGCCACCGTCGACGCCAAAGGTTTTTGCGTGCAGGCTCGATCCCGAACTGCCGAGTGGTCCCGTGCGCGTTCTGGACTTCGTATCGCCGGCGACGCGACGCAATTCAAATAAGGACACCCCGGATTCCAGCAGCGCGCGCCGCCACTTGGCGTAGCCCGCGTGGACTGCAGCAACGTCGGTCGCTTCCAGTGAATTGGTCAAAACCCGGACCTTGACGCCGCGCGCCGCCATGTCCCCGAACGCACGGGTGGTGTCCTTGCCAGGGACGAAATACGGCGAAACGACGTCGACCTGGCGCCGGGGTTCGCCCAGCAGGTCGCGCAGCCTGGGTGCGAGTCTGGTTTCCGGACGGGCTCGGTCCAGCACCTTGTCCGGATCGTCGCTGATCAGCTGGGTCGTGGCCCACTCCAGGTTCAGGCGGCGCTGCGCCAACTGCTCGACGAAGGGCAAGCTGCGGATCGCCTCTATATAGGCCTGGCCCGCCGGCTGGCCGCGTACCGCCCTCAGCTCTTGCTCGAGCGTTGGGGGAGCCGGGTCGCCGGCCGGCCCAACCAGGGATGAAACCGGGTAGGCAGAGCGGCTATTCCAATAGCGGTCGAAGTCGTGCGAGACGGCCTGCACGACCGGCCCGATCGCCATCACGTCGAGATCGACGAACAGCAGGTCGCCGGCCGCATCGAAATATTCGTCGCCGATGTTGCGCCCGCCGACGATCGTCACCTGGTTATCGACCGTAAAGGACTTGTTGTGCATGCGGCGGTTGAGCCGGCCGAACTCGCCGAGGTAGCCGAGACTGCGCCAGCGACGCATCGGAAAGGGATTGAACAGGCGGACTTCGATGTTCGGGTCGCGGTCCAGCTCGGCCAGCACCGGGTCCAGCCCCGCGGTGTTGTTATCGTCCAGAAGCAGACGAACCCGGACGCCGCGCGCCGCCGCGCTGCGCAAGGCATCGAGCAGCAATAGTCCGGTCAGGTCCTTGCGCCAGATATAGTATTGAAGATCGATGCTGCGCTCGGCACGGTACGCCAAGGCCGCACGCGCGGCGAAGGCGTCGCGCCCCGCCGCCAGGGGATACACACCCGACAAGCCCGGATGCGCCGCCGCCAGCGGGACCACGGCGCTGCCCAGCCTGGTGCCCGCGGTATCCTGAAGGGCAAGCGAAGGCGCGTGCGGCGGCAGCGGCGGCAGCGACGCGCAGCCAATGACGGCCGCCGCCACCGCCAGCACCAATCCGCAGCCGATGACAGCCGCGCGCATGCTGCTTACATGCCCTCGAAGTCCGGCTTGCGCTTTTCCAGGAAGGCGTTCATGCCCTCTTTCTGCGCCGGCGTACCGAAGCCGGCATGGAAATAGCGGCGCTCGTAACGCACGCCTTCGGTCAGCGTGGTCTCGAACGCCCGGTTGACCGAATCCTTGATCTGCATGGCCACCGACACCGGCATCGCCGCGATGGTGTTCGCCACTGCCAGCGCTTCTTCCATCACTTTATCCGCCGGGAACACGCGCGATACCAGGCCGGTGCGCTCGGCTTCGGCGGCGTCGATCATGCGGCAGGTCAGCAGCATGTCCATCGCCTTCGACTTGCCGATGGTGCGCGGCAGGCGCTGGGTGCCGCCGGCGCCCGGGGTCACGCCGACCTTGATCTCCGGCTGGCCGAACTTCGCGCTGTCGGCGGCGATCAGGAAGTCGCACATCATCGCCAGCTCGCAGCCGCCGCCCAGCGCATAGCCGGAGACGACGCCGATCACCGGCTTGCGCACGTTCAGGATGTGTTCCCAGTTGCGGCCGATGTAATTGCCGGGGTAGGTGTCGGCATAGGTGTAATTCGCCATGGCGGCGATGTCGGCGCCCGCCGCGAAGACCTTCTCGCTGCCGGTCAGGACGATGACGTTGACGGCCGGGTCGGCATCGAACTTGTACAATGCATCGCCCAGTTCGTTCATCATGTTGTCGTTCAAGGCGTTCATCGCCTTCGGACGGTTCAGACGGATCACGACAACCTTGCCATGCTCTTCGATCAGCAGGTCGGAATATTCCATGGGACACCTCTTGATTAATAAGATAACCCTGCGATTGTAGCGCCTGCGATGGCACAAATGACAAGGATACGTGGCCTGCTCCGCAAACTTGGCGGCGACCAGCAACTACGCAACCCCGATTTCCGCCGCTTCTGGTTCAGCAGCATCCTCACCAATTTCGGCGCCCAGATCACCCTGCTGGCCCTGCCCATCTGCGCGGCGCTGCTGCTGCACGCCACGCCCAGCCAGATGGGTACTCTGGCGGCGCTCGGCTCCTTGCCCTTCCTGTTGTTCGGCCTGCCGGTCGGCGTCCTGCTCGACCGCAGCCGGCGCCTGCCGGTCATGCTGTGCAGCGATGCGATGGTGGCGCTGAGCCTGGCGAGCGTGCCGATCGCATGGTGGCAGGGCTGGCTCGACATGCACTGGCTGTACGCGGTGGAGTTCGTGCTGGGCACCGGCTACGTGGTCGGCGGCGGCGCCGAGCAGATCTTCGTCACCTTCCTGGTCGGGCGCGATGGCCTGATCGATGCGCAATCGAAGTTCGCAGCGACCGAATCGGCTTCGCGCCTGCTTGGCCCGGGCCTGGCCGGGATCCTTGTACAGGCGCTGGGTGCGCCCTTCGCGATTCTCTGCAACGTGGCCGGCTTCACGGTCTCGATCTGGAACCTGCGCCGCATCCGCGCGTGCGAACCGCAGCCGGTGCCGCCCGAAGCGCACGTCCTGCGCGACATGCTGGCCGGCCTGGCTTTCGTCTGGCGCCATCCGACGCTGCGCCTGCTGGCCTGGACCTCGGCCTGCTGGCACCTGCTGTTCTATGGCTATATGGCACTGTACGTGCTGTTCGCGACGCGCGTGCTCGGCATGTCGGCGGGGATGATGGGCACGGCGCAGATGCTGGGCGGGGTCGGCGTGCTGGCCAGCTCGGTGCTGCTGAAACCCCTGACGCGCCGCTTCGGCGCGGGCGGCACGGTCGTGATCGGACTGTGCGCATCGAGCATCGGCTTCATGCTGATGCCGGCGATCCCGCGCGACCTGCTCGGCAGCAGCAACGCCAGCGCGGCCGCCTATGCGATCGTGGTGTTCTGGCTGGACTGCGGCGCCACCCTGTTCTTCCTGCCCTACCTGGCGCTGCGCCAGCGTGTCACGCCGGATGCCTTCCTCGGCCGCATGACCTCGACGATGCGCTTCATGACCGTGGCCATGGCGCCGGTGGGCGCGGCCGGTGCCGGCCTGCTGGCGGAGCACATCGGCGTGCGCGGCGGCCTGGCCGTGGTGGCGGGCGGCGCGCTGCTGCTGACGGCGTCGACGCTGCTCGGCACGCGCCTGCATCGCGTCGAGGGATAGGCGCTTCCGGAACTCAGCGTGCGGCCTGCACCGTCGCCGGCCGCGGCAGCAGCACCCACATCTGGCCGCGCTGCTTCATGCGGCCCGCGTTGTCGGCCGCCTGGCCGCCGAAGCCGAAGAAGAAGTCGGCCCGCACCGCGCCGCGGATCGCGCCGCCGGTGTCCTGCCCCATCATCAGGCGCTGCACCGGGACGTCGCTGGCCGGCTCGCTGGTCGCCAGGAAGATGGGTGCGCCCAGCGGCAGGAAGCTGGGGTCGATCGCCACCGAACGGCTCGGCGTGAGCGGCACGCCCAGCGCCCCCTTCGGCCCCACGCTCGGATCCGGCAAGCGCTCTTCGCGGAAGAAAATATAGCTCGGGTTGACGTTGAAGAGTTCCTGGCGGCGCTCCGGGTGGGCGGCGATCCAGGCCTTGATGCCCTGGGCCGAGGCTTCGGCGCTGGTGAGTTCCCCCTGCTCGACCAGCCAGCGTCCGATCGCCTTGTACGGATGGCCGTTCTGGTCGGCGTAGGCGATGCGCACGACCGCGCCGTCGTCGTCCAGCTGCACGCGGCCCGAGCCCTGCACCTCGAGGAAGAAGGCCTCGACCGGGTCGTCGACCCAGACCAATTCCTTGCCCGGCAGGCGCGCGCGCTCGATCTCGGCGCGGGTGCTGTAAGGGACCACGGTCTTGCCGACCAGGCGCCCGCGCAGGCGCATGCCTTTCAGAGTCGGATAGACGCTGGCCAGGTCGACCGTCACCAGGTCATCCGGCACTTTATAGAGCGGGGTCTGGTAGGCGCCGCCGCGCTTGCGCGAGCCGTGCAGCATCGGTTCGTAATACCCGGTGATCAGGCCGGTATCCGCACCGTCGGCGGCACGCACCAGGTTCGGCACGAAATACGTTTCGAAGTACTGGCGGATGGCCACGCCATTGCCGGCATCGACCAGTTTGGCGCTGGCACAAGGCGTTTTCCAGTCCGGCTTGGCGCCCAGGGCGCGGCAGGACGCCATGAAGGCCGGCCAGGCCTGGCGCAGGTCGTCCTGCTGCCAGCCCGGCAGCGCCTCGAAGCCGACCGGCGTGAACAGCGGCGCAGCGGGAGTCAACTGAGAAGGCAACTGAGGCGGCTGCTGGGACGGCGCCGACGGCACCGGCGCGGCCGGCGGCGGCAATGTCACCGGCGGTTTCGGTTGAGGCTTCGGCTGGGGCGAAGGCACAGGCCGGGTGGGCGCAGTCGTACAGGCGGCCAGCAGGCTCGCCATGGAAACCAACCCGACCAGGCTGCGGACAGGTACACTTCGACGTGTCGAAAACATAAGGAACCGTGTTATGTGGATACTGGTACTGGAAGCAGGCGCGGCACTGTGCCTGCTGGTCTTCATCGTCTGGTGGACGATGTTCTCCGGCCGCAAATAAGCGCCAACCAAGCTTTAACGCCGACTGCTCAGTGCAGCGCGTGCGGCAGCGACAGCACGAATTCCGGAATCGGCACCTCGAAACGATGCCCATCCTCGGCGACGAAGAAGTATTCGCCGGTCATCGAGCCCTGGGCCGTTTCCAGCTGGGTGCCGCTGGTGTACTCGAATTCTTCGCCCGGCTTGAGCAGCGGCTGGTGGCCGACCACACCCAGGCCGCGCACTTCCTGGGTCTTGCCGTTGGCATCGGTAATTACCCAGTGACGCGAGATCAGCTGGGCCGGCACGTCGCCGGTGTTCTTGATCGTGATCGTGTAGGTGAATACGTGCAGCGTCCGCTCGGGCTTGGATTGCTCCGGGAGGTATTGGGTCCTGACATTGATCGCGAAATCGTAGGCGGCCATCTTGTTTCCTTTTTTCTAAGGCGCCATCATACAACGGTGGCGAAAAGCGCGCCGTCGTACAATAACGGTCTTTCTGAATTGCAGACTTGCAGACCGCCATGACCACCTACCGCATCGCTCCCAGCATCCTGTCCGCCGACTTTGCCCGCCTGGGCGAAGAAGTGAAGAACGTTGTCGCCGCCGGCGCCGACATCATCCACTTCGACGTGATGGACAACCACTACGTTCCGAACCTCACCATCGGCCCGATGGTCTGCCAGGCCATCCGCCCGCACGTGCAGGTGCCGATCGATGTGCACCTGATGGTCAAGCCGGTCGACCGCATCATCCCCGACTTCGCCAAGGCCGGCGCCAACATCATCACCTTCCACCCTGAAGCGTCGGAACACATCGACCGCTCGCTGCAGCTGATCCGCGATAACGGCTGCAAGGCCGGCCTGGTGTTCAACCCGGCCACGCCGCTGCACTACCTCGACCACGTGATGGACAGGATCGACATCATCCTGATCATGTCGGTCAACCCGGGCTTCGGCGGCCAGTCCTTCATTCCGGAAGCGCTGAAGAAAGTGGCGATGGCGCGCCGTATGATCGACGAGTCCGGCCGCGACATCATGCTGGAGGTCGACGGCGGCATCAAAGCCGACAACATTGCCGCCGTGGCAGCGGCCGGCGCCGACACCTTCGTGGCCGGTTCCGCCATCTTCGGCAAGCCGGACTACAAGGCCGTGATCGATTCGATGCGCGCCGAGCTGGCTTCGGTACAGGCGAAGTAAGGATGAAGGCCGGCGCTGCGGCAATCAAGGCCGCCATCATCGACCTCGACGGCACCATGCTGCACACGGTGCCGGATTTCGAACTGGCGCTGAACGGCATGCGCGCCGAATTCGACCTCGCGCCGATCGACCAGCAGACCATCGAACCGATGGTCGGCAAGGGCTCGGAAAAGCTGATCCGCGACGTGCTGTTGCTGGACTACGACGCGGGCAAAGTCGACGCCGTGTTCGACCAGGCCATGGCCGCCTACCAGCGCCACTACCTGGCGATCAACGGAGAGAGAGCCACGCTCTACCCCGATGTGATCGAAGGCCTGCGCGCCATGAAAGAACTCGGCCTGCGCCTGGCCTGCGTCACCAACAAGCCGATCGCGTTCACGCTGCCGCTGCTGGAGCGGAAGGGCCTGGCGCCCTGGTTCGAGCTGGTCTACGGCGGCGATTCGCTGCCGAAGAAGAAGCCCGATCCCCTGCCCCTGCAGCAGGTCTGCCGCGACTTCGGCCTGGCACCGGAAACCGTGGTGGCGATCGGCGATTCGAGCAACGATGCCGAGGCCGCGCGCGCCGCCGGTTGTTTTGTGCTCACAGTCCCATATGGATATAACCACGGAATGCCTGTGCAAACTATTAATTCCGATGGTATAGTTAATTCGCTGCTAGCTGCAGCGAAGCTGATATCTGCACACAACAGCACCTCAAACTAACTTATCTATACATGTTTTTCACCAAAAAACACACCGTCAACCAAACCGGCGCCCTTGAGGCCTGGCTGTGGCGACGCTGGCAATCCTGGGCTAACTAACCCGACTGATTGCTGCCGGCGCACGCCCCGCGTGCACACCAAGCCGGCAGGTTTTTTGAAGAAAACGCCGCCCGACCTCCCTCCCCTCGGCCGGCCCGGAGAAAAGCATGACCGAACTCGAATTCAAATCGCTTGCCACGCAAGGCTATAACCGTATTCCCCTGATCGCGGAAGCTTTTGCCGATCTCGAAACCCCGCTCACGCTCTACCTGAAACTGGCGCAGAGCCAGGACGCCGGCAAGAACACCTTCCTGCTGGAGTCGGTGGTGGGCGGCGAGCGTTTCGGCCGCTATTCCTTCATCGGCCTGCCGGCCAAGACCATCCTGCGTGCGACCATGGACGGCAACGGCATCACGGTCGAGAAGAACGGTGAGATCGTCGAAACGCACCAGGGCAATCCGCTCGAATTCATCGAGGCTTACCAGCAGCGCTTCAAGGTCGCGCTGCGTCCTGGCATGCCGCGCTTCTGCGGCGGCCTGGCCGGCTACTTCGGCTACGACACCGTGCGCCACATCGAGAAGAAGCTGGCCGGCAAAGCGCCGAAGGACGAGCTGAACCTGCCGGACATCCAGCTGATGCAGACCGAAGAGCTGGCGGTGATCGACAACCTGTCGGGCAAGCTGTACCTGATCGTCTACGCCGATCCAAGCCAGCCCGAGGCCTACACCAAGGCCAGGCAGCGCCTGAAGGACCTGCGCATGATGCTGCGCCGGAGCGTCGACGCACCGGTCACCTCGTCCTCGGTCCGCACTGAGGCCGTGCGCGACTTCAGCAAGGAGGACTACCTGAAGGCGGTGGCGGTGGCCAAGGAATACGTGATGGCCGGCGACCTGATGCAGGTGCAGATCGGCCAGCGCATCCGCAAGCCCTACGTGGATTCGCCGCTGTCGCTGTACCGCGCGCTGCGTTCGCTGAACCCGTCGCCCTACATGTACTACTACAACTTCGGCGACATGCAGATCGTCGGCTCCTCGCCCGAGATCCTGGTCCGCAACGAATCGGCGCCCGAAGGCGGCCGCAAGGTGACGCTGCGCCCGATCGCCGGCACCCGTCCGCGCGGCTCGACGCCGGAACGCGATGCCGAGCTGGCCCACGAGCTGCTGAACGACCCGAAGGAAGTCGCCGAACATGTGATGCTGATCGACCTGGCGCGCAACGACATCGGCCGCATCGCCAAGACCGGCACGGTGAAGGTCACCGACCAGATGGTCATCGAAAAATACTCGCACGTGCAGCACATCGTCTCCAACGTCGAGGGCGAGCTGAAAGAAGGCATGTCCAACCTGGACGTGCTGCGCGCCACCTTCCCGGCCGGGACGCTGACCGGCGCGCCGAAAGTACGGGCGATGGAAGTCATCGATGAGCTGGAGCCCGTGAAGCGCGGCATCTACGGCGGCGCCTGCGGCTACCTGAGCTTCGGCGGCGAGATGGACGTGGCGATCGCGATCCGCACCGGTGTGATCAAGGACGGCAACCTGTATGTGCAGGCGGCGGCCGGCATCGTCGCCGATTCCATCCCCGAGATGGAATGGCTGGAAACGGAAAACAAGGCGCGCGCCGTGCTGCGCGCCGCCGAACAGGTCCAGGACGGACTGGATGGGGAGTTCTGACATGCTGCTCATGATCGACAACTACGACTCGTTCACCTACAACATCGTCCAGTACTTCGGCGAGCTGGGCGAGGATGTGCGCACCGTGCGCAACGACGAGATCTCGCTGGACCAGATCGCCGACATGAACCCGGACCGCATCTGCATCTCGCCCGGCCCGAAGAGCCCGAAGGATGCCGGCGTCTCGGTCGACGTGCTGAAAGAGTTCAAGGGTAAAAAACCGATCCTCGGCGTATGCCTCGGCCACCAGGCGATCGGCGAAGCCTTCGGGGGCAAGATCATCCGCGCCAAGCAGGTCATGCACGGCAAGACCTCGAAGATCGCGCACACCGGCGAAGGCGTGTTCAAGGGGCTTCCGAGTCCTTTCACCGTGATCCGCTACCACTCGCTGGCGATCGAACGCGCCTCGCTGCCGGCCTGCCTGGAAGTGACGGCATGGACCGACGACGGCGAAATCATGGGCGTGCGCCACAAGGAATTCGACATCGAAGGCGTGCAGTTCCACCCCGAGTCCATCCTGTCCGAGCACGGGCATGCGATGCTGAAGAACTTCCTCGAAAGATAAATCGTCATTCCCGCGCAGGCGGGAATCCAGGTTTTCGTGTCGCTGCGAACTTGGGTCCCCGCCTTCGCGGGGACGACGTGCAAAGATAAAGGCGCTGCCATGATCACCCCTCAAGAAGCACTCCTCCGCTGCATCGAACACCGCGAGATCTTCCACGACGAGATGCTGCACCTGTTCCGCGAGATCATGTCGGGCAAGCTGTCGCCGACCATGGTCGCGGCACTGACGGTCGGCCTGCGCGTGAAGAAGGAAACCATCGGCGAGATCACCGCCGCGGCCCAGGTCATGCGCGAATTCTCGACCAAGGTGCCGATGGCCGACACCACCCACCTGCTCGACATCGTCGGCACCGGCGGCGACGGCGCGCACACCTTCAATATTTCGACGGCGTCGATGTTCGTGGCGGCGGCAGCCGGCGCGCGCGTGGCCAAGCACGGCGGACGCAGCGTGTCTTCGTCTTCCGGCAGCGCCGACCTGATCGAATCGCTGGGGGCGCAGATCGACCTCAAGCCCGAGCAGATCGCGCAGTCGATCGCGCAGACCGGCATCGGCTTCATGTTCGCTCCGAACCACCATGCGGCGATGAAGAACGTGGCGCCGGTGCGCCGCGAACTCGGCGTGCGCAGCATCTTCAACATCCTGGGACCGCTGACCAATCCGGCCGGCGCACCGAACATCCTGATGGGTGTGTTCCACCCCGACCTGGTCGGCATCCAGGTGCGCGTGCTGCAGCGCCTCGGCGCCGAACATGCGGTGGTGGTCTGGGGTCGCGACAACATGGACGAAGTCTCGCTGGGCGCCGGCACCATGGTCGGTGAACTGATCAACGGCGAGATCCGCGAATACGAAATCCACCCGGAAGACTTCGGTTTGCAGATGATCGCCAGCCGCAACCTGAAAGTGGCCGACGCCGCCGAATCGAAGCTGCGCGTGATGGAAGCGCTGCGCGGCGAGCCGGGTCCGGCGCACGACATCGTGGCGCTGAACGCTGGCACCGCGCTGTATGCGGCAGGCGTGGCAACGTCGATCGAAGAAGGCCTGCAGAAGGCGCGCGCCGCCATCGCTTCCGGCGCGGCGCTGGCCAAGCTCGACCAGTTCGTCAGCGTGACCCGCCAGCTGGGCGCAGCGAACTGAGATGCTGGGCATCCACGACCTGCCCTTCTTCATTCTCTCGGGGCTGCTGCTCAACATTCTGCCCGGCCCCGATTCGCTGCTCATTATGACCCGCAGCGCCACCCAGGGCTGGCGCGCCGGCAGCGCGGCCGCGTTCGGCATCGGCGCCGGCACCTTCGTGCACATCCTGGCTGCGGCGCTCGGACTGTCCGCGGTGCTGGCAACCTCTGCCGCCGCGTTCACGGTCGTAAAACTGGTTGGCGCGGCTTATATTTTATGGATGGCGCTCAGCCTGCTGCGCAGCAAGCGCGTCACGGAAAGCGCCGCTGCACCGGCCGTAGCGCCCCTGCCCTACCGAAAAATCTTTGGCCAAGGTTTCCTGACGAATGTGCTGAACCCGAAGGTGGCGCTGTTCTTCCTTGCCTTCGTCCCGCAATTCATCGATGCCGATGCGCCGAACAAGGCCCTGGCCTTCATCGTCCTCGGCTGCATCTTTAATGTTAACGGCATGCTGTGGTGTAACGCGCTGTCCTTGTTCACGGCCCGGGCCAGCGAGCGCGTCAAGCTAAGCCCTGTCGTGTCCCTGTGGCTCAAGCGCGTCACCGGCAGCCTGTTCGTCTGGCTCGGCGTCAAACTGGCGCTGTCCCGGCAATCCTGAAGGTCTCCCATGTCCGACATCCTCAACAAGATCCTGGCGGTAAAGGCCGATGAAGTCGCCGCCGCAAAAAAACACCGCGACCTGTACAGCCTGCGCCGCGAAGTCGAAACCGACACCGAACTGCGCGCCAAGCTGCGCGGTTTCGAAAGCAGCCTCCGCCGCAATATCGAGCTAGGGCGCGCCGGCGTGATCGCCGAAGTGAAAAAGGCTTCGCCGTCGAAGGGCGTGCTGCGCGCCGACTTCCAGCCGGCGGCCATCGCCGAAAGCTATGCCAAGGGCGGCGCGGCTTGCCTGTCGGTGCTGACCGACGAACAATTCTTCCAGGGCTCGAGCGCCTACCTGCAACAGGCGCGCGCCGCCTGCGAGCTGCCGGTGATCCGCAAGGATTTCGTGGTCGACCTCTACCAGGTGTATGAAGCGCGGGCGATGGGTGCCGATGCGATCCTCCTGATCGTCGCGGCCCTGGACCACGGCCTGATGGCGGAACTCGAAGCCTGTGCTCAGGAACTCGGCATGGATGTGCTGGTCGAAGTGCATGACGGCGATGAGTTGAACGCTGCGCTGCGCCTCAAAACGAGGCTGCTGGGCATCAACAACCGCAACCTGCGCACCTTCGAAGTCACGCTCGACACCACCCTCGGCCTGCTGCCGAACATCCCGGCGGAGCGCCTGGTGGTGACCGAGTCGGGCATCCTGGCGCCGGCCGACGTCAAGCGCATGCGCGACGCCAACGTGCATGCCTTCCTGGTGGGCGAGGCCTTCATGCGCGCGCCCGATCCTGGCACGGAGTTGCGACGTTTATTTGACTAGATCATGAAAACGATCATCCGCTCAAGCCTGGTTTTAGTAACTTCAATCGCAGGCTTGAGCGGATGCTCGACTGTGATCACGGCCACGACCGCCGTCGCCTCCACCGTGGGGCATGTTGCCGGCGCGGTGGTCCGCCCCTTCACTTCTTCCCCTGCGTCGAAGCCCGCATCGCTTCCCTCGCCGGCCGGCCTGGACGACTACAAGACCCAGGTCGCGCGCCACGTCGTCGAGCACAATCCCGGCCACAACTACGACGGCACGCTGCCGCCCCTGCTGCCGGCCATCGTCGTCCTGGAAATCACGGTCGACCGCGACGGCCAGCTGACCGAAGTCGCGGTGCAGCGCTCGCGCGACCCCGATGCCTCCGAAGTCGCCCTCGACGCGGTGCGCCGCAGCACGCCGTTGCCGCCACCGCAGCAGCTGGCGCAGGCGGGCGGCAAGCTCACCTTCTCGGAAACCTTCCTGTTCGCGGACAGCAGGCGCTACCAGTTGCGCAGCCTGGCCGGGCCGCAGGCGTCGGAATAATTTACGAAAATACGCTTGCGGCATAATGGGGGGATGAACACCTCCCCACTCCTGGCCAGCGACGTCTGGATCGATCATCCGCAGGGTCGCCTGTTCAGCCGGCTCTGGCGCCATACCGACGCCAACCAACTGGCCGGCAAAACAACGCCCATCGTCCTGTTCCACGACTCCCTGGGGTGCGTCGATCTGTGGCGCGATTTTCCCGCTCTGCTCGCGGTCACGACCGGCCGCGACGTGATCGCCTACGATCGCCTCGGCTTCGGCCGTTCCGACCGGCGGGAAGGAAAACTGGCACTGGACTTCATCGCCGACGAAGCACGCGCTTACTTCCCGCTAGTGTGCGAGCGCCTGGGTGTGGATCGCTTCATCGCCTTCGGCCATAGCGTCGGCGGCGGCATGGCCGTGCACTGCGCGGCCCAGTATCCGGAACGTTGCGAGGGACTGATCACCGAATCCGCGCAGGCCTTCGTCGGCGAGGAAACGCGGGCGGGCTTACTGGAAGCCCAAGGGCGGTTCGAGGACGCACGCGCCCAGTCGCGCCTGGAGAAATACCACGGCAGCAAAGCGACTTGGGTACTCGATGCCTGGTTAGGCACCTGGCTCGATCCGGCATTCGCGGCGTGGTCGCTGCTGGATGTCCTGCCGGCGGTGACCTGCCCGGTGCTGGCCATCCACGGCGCGCTGGACGAATACGGTTCGTCCAGGCACCCGGAGACGATTGCGGAACATGCCGGCGGCCCCGCGCAGGTCCGTCTCCTGCCCGGGACCTACCACGTCCCGCACAGGGAGCGGCCCGACGAGATCGCCGCGCTGGTGGCCGGCTTCAGCTCGCGCTAGGCCGCGCAATCGCCGCCGCCCGGCGCGCACCCGCCGGCGCCACGCCGATGCTGACGCTCGGCGCCACGCAGCCCTGCAAGGTCACGTCGAAGCGCATCAGTTCGTCGCGACGGAAGACGTGCACCTCGACGGTATCGCCGACGCGGTAGCGCGCGAACAGCTGGTCCAGGTTGGACGGATTGCCGTTGACGCGCAGGCCGTCGATCGCGATCACGATGTCGCCCGCCGACAGGCCGCCCTGGTGGGCCGCCCCGCCCTCATGGACCTGGGTCAGCTTGGCGCCCAGCGGGTCGCGGCCGAGGCCGACGTTCAACGAAGGCTTGCTGGTCTTGCGCTCATCCAGCACCTTGACGCCGAAAGGCGCGTACAGCTTGGCCAGCGGGATGTCGTCGGTGCCGCGCACATGGCGCTCGAAGATGGATTTCAGGCGCAGGCCGCTGACTTCGTCGAACAGCGCTTCCACTTCCTTCTCGGTGATGCCGCGGCCGCTGCCCGACGCGCCGGCGTAGAAATCGCGGCCGTAGCGCTCCCACAGCGTGCGCATCAGGTCGTCCAGCGACTTCTCGCCGCCGGTCTTGGCGCGGATCGTCAGGTCGAAGGCCAGGCCGACCAGCGAGCCCTTGGTGTAGTAGCTGATGATGGCGTTCGGCGCGTTCTCGTCCTGGCGGTAGTACTTGGTCCAGGCATCGAAGCTGGATTCGGCGATGCTTTGCTTGGTGCGGCCGCTGCCGCGCCAGACGCTGCCGACGGTCTTGCCGAGCAGTTTGAAATAGGTTGCTTCGCTGATGATGCCGCTGCGGACCAGCATCAGGTCGTCGTAATAGCTGGTGAAGCCTTCGAACAGCCACAGCAGCGGCGTGTAGTTCTCGACCTGCAGGTCGTAGGGCGCGAACACGGCCGGCTTGATGCGCTTGACGTTCCAGGTGTGGAAGTACTCGTGGCTGCACAGGCCGAGGAAGGTGATATAGCCTTCGCTGCGCTCGGCGGTCCTCAAAGCGGCGGTGGTCGGCAGGTCGTTGCGCGAGCAGATCAGGGCCGTCGAGGCGCGGTGTTCGAGGCCGCCATAGCCATCGCCGACCGCCATCGTCAGGAACACGTAGCGGTCCATCGGCGCTTTTTTCGTCTTCGGCTCGAAGAAGGCGATCTGGGTTTCGCAGATGGCTTTCAGGTCCTGCTGCAGGCGCTCCATGTCCAGGTTGGGCACGCGGCCGGTGACCACGATGTCGTGCTGGATGCCATAGGCTTTGAAGGATGCCAGCGCAAACTCGCCCATCTCCACCGGATGGTCGATCAGCTCGTCGTAGTCGGCGGCGATGTAGGTGCCGAAGCCGTAACGCTTGGCGCCGAGTTCCGGTAGCGAGGTCGCCACGCGCCAATCGCTGGCATCCGGGTGGCCCGGACGCTGGATGTCGACCTGGTGCGGCACCGCTTCCTGGCCCTGCACGCGCAGGAACACGCTGGTGCCGTTGAAGAAACCGTGGGTCTGGTCGAGGTGGGCGGCGCGCACCGACATATCCCAGGCATAGACTTCGTAGTGCAGGGTCAAGGGGCCGGCCACCGGGGCGGCGCGCCAGGTGTGCTTGTCGAGCTTGACCAGTTCGACCGGCTGGCCGCCGGACTCCGCGCGGATGCGCACGATGTTGCGGGCGAACTCGCGGATCATGTAGCTGCCCGGGATCCAGGCCGGCAGCGCGAACACCTGCCCTTCCGGGTTTGGTGCCGCAACGGTGACGGTGACGTTGAACAGGTGGCCCGCGAGGTCCTTCGGCACGATGGTGTATTGCACCCCGGCCGGTTTCTTCTGACTGGTTTTTTTCATGGCGATGAACAATCTCTCACTTTTTCACCGTAGTGTAATCGGATTCTTCGGCGAAAGGTGTTCAAAACGTATGCATACCTACAGGTCGGCGGGGGTGTCGATATCTCTGAAAATGCCGGGATCGGTCACCGCGATCTCGGCGACCGGACAGGTTTGCAGCAGACGGCGCGCGCCCTGGTCGCCGGACAGCGCCAGCAGCGCATCGAGGTGGACGCGGCCAAAGCCGACCGGATTGCCGCGCCGGCCGTCCAGCACCGGGGCGGCAATGCCGGCGCCCGCCGCCAGCGCATCGGCCAGCAGCCGCAAGGTGGCAGGCGCCACGTGCGGCATGTCGCCCAGCGCCACCAGCCAGGCTTGCGGATCGTGAGAGAGGGAATGGCGGATCGCCTGCACCAGCGACGCCGCCATGCCGGTGTCGGCGTCGGGACAGACGGTGACTTCGCAGCCAAGGGAAGACAGCAGCGCGCCCACGCCGCCATCGTCGGGCGGCACCACGGCGATCACGGTATCGAAAAGGGACAGCAGCTTGCGCGCACTGGCGACGACCACCGGGTCGCCGCCGGCGGCGGGCAGCGGCTGGAGCAGCTTGTTGCGCTGCCCCAGCGGATCGAAACGGCGTCCCCTGCCGGCGGCGAGCAAAATGCCAACGACAGGGGCGTTCATGCGCTTACGCCGAAGCCAGGTCGAAGGGCAGCTTGCGCAGCCGCTTGCCGGTCAGCTTGAACAGGGCGTTGGCGAAGGCCGGCGCCAGCGGCGGCAGGCCGGGTTCGCCGAGGCCGGTCGGCGGGTCGTTCGAAGGCACGATGTGCACCTCGACCTGCGGCATGTCATTCATGCGCGCCACCGTGTAGTCGCCGAAGTTCTGCTGCTCGACCACGCCGTCCTTCAGCGTGATGCGCGCGCCCGGCAGCGTGGTACCCAGCGCCATCAGCGCCGCGCCCTCGACCTGGGCCGCCACGCTGAGCGGGTTCACCGCCAGGTTGCAGTGCACGCCGGCGACCGCCTTGTGCAGCTTCGGCGTGCCGTCCTTGGCGATCGACGCCTCGACCACGTAGGCCACCACGGTGCCGAAGGACTCGTGCACGGCGACGCCCCAGGCGCGGCCTTTCGGCAGCGTCTTCTTGCCGTAGCCGGACTTGGCCACCGCCAGGTCCAGCGCCGCATGGTGGCGCGCGTGTTTCGGATCGATCAGCTTCTTGCGGTACGCGACCGGATCCATCCCGGCCGCATGCGCCGCCTCGTCGATCAGGGTTTCCATCACAAAGGCGGTGTGGGTCGAGCCCACCGAGCGCCACCACAGCACCGGCACATTGGCCTTGGCCATGTGCGCGCTGAGGTTCATCGGCACGTCGTAGGGTGCGCCCATGCCTTCGACCATGGTGCTGTCCACGCCCTTCTGGATCATGAAGCCTTCGAAAGGCGTGCCGGCGGCGATCGACTGGCCGACAATCACATGGTCCCAGGCCTGGATATTGCCCTGCGCGTCCAGGCCGATCTCGGCGCGGTGCAGGTGGGACGGACGGTAGTAGCCGCCGCGGATGTCGTCTTCGCGGCTCCACATCATCTTGACCGGGCCGTTGTTCCCTGCTTCCTTCCACGCCTTGGCGATGTTGACCGCCTCGACCACGAAGTCCGAGCTCGGCACCGCGCGCCGGCCGAAGCCGCCGCCCGCCATCATCGTGTGCAGGGTCACCTGCTCCGGCTTGAGGCCGGCCGTTTTCGCGGCGGCAGCCTGGTCGCCGGTCTGGAACTGCGAACCGACCCACAGCGTGCAGCTGTCATCCTTCAGGTCGACGGTGCAGTTGATCGGCTCCATCGGCGCGTGCGCCAGATACGGGAATTCGTAGACGGCCGAGATCTTCTTCGCGGCCGTGGCCAGCTTGCCCGTATCGGCTTCGCGCGCGACCGCACCCGGGGTCTTGGCCAGCGCGTCGAATTCGGCCAGCTGGGCGGCGGAATCGAGCTTGGCGACGCCGGCGGTATCCCATTCGATCTCCAGCGCGTCGCGGCCCTGCTTGGCCGGCCAGTAGCCATCGGCGATCACGGCGATGCCGCGGCCACCGCGGTCGACCGGGATCTCCAGCACGGCCAGCACGCCGCGGATCGCCTTCGCTTTCGACGCGTCGAATTTGGCGACCTTGGCGCCGAACACCGGCGGGTGCGCGACCACCGCGACCTTCGCGCCTTCCGGCTTGAAGTCGATGCCGAACTGCTGGCGGCCGCTGGACTTGGCGCGCGCATCCAGGCGCTTCATCGGTTTGCCGATGTAGCGGAACTGCTTCGCATCCTTCAGCGTGACCGCTTCCGGGACCGGCTGCTTCATCGCGGCGTCGGCCAAGGCGCCGTAGCTCGCTTTCTGGCCGGCGGGGCCGTAGACCACGCCCTTGGCGGTGCGGCACTGCGCCGGGCTCACTTTCCACTGCTCGGCGGCGGCGGCCACCAGCATGGTGCGGGCGCGGGCGCCGATTTCGCGGTATTGGGTGAAGGAGTGGGCGATGGTGCCCGAGCCGCCGGTGATCTGCATGCCGAAGGCCGGGTCTTTATAGGCCTCGCCGGCCGGCGCCAGTTCGGCGCGCATCTGCGTCCAGTCGGCGTCCAGCTCGTCGGCGATCACCATCGGCAGCGCCGTGTGCACGCCCTGGCCGAACTCGAGGCGGTTGACGATCACGGTGACGGTATTGTCCGGCGCCACGCGCAGGAAGGCGTTCGGCGCGTAGACGACCGGCTTGCCCTCCGCCGCGCGCGCCATGCGACCGCCGCCCGGCAGCATGAAGCCCAGCACCAGGCCGCCGCTGGCGACCGCGCCGGCCTTCAGGAAACCGCGGCGCGAACTTGCCATGCGCGTACCCGCCGCGGCGCTGATTAAGCCCGCGTTCTTGAACCATTCTGCTCGCATGTCGGCTCCTCTTTACGCGATGGTCTTGGCGGCATCCTTGATGGCCGCGCGGATGCGTTGGTAGGTGCCGCAGCGGCAGATGTTGCCGCTCATGGCGTTGTCGATGTCGGCGTCCGTCGGCGCCTTGTTCACGCGCAGCAGCGCGGTCGCGCTCATCACCTGGCCGCTCTGGCAGTAACCGCACTGCGGCACGTCGTGCCTGACCCAGGCGTCCTGTACGGCCTTGCCGACCTTGTCGGCTTCCATCGCTTCGATGGTGGTGATCTTCTGGCCGGCGGCGGCGGAGATCGGCGTGATGCAGGAGCGGATCGCCTCGCCGTTCAGGTGCACGGTGCAGGCGCCGCACAGGGCCGCGCCGCAACCGAACTTGGTGCCGGTCATGTTGAGGTTGTCGCGCAGCGCCCAGAGGATGGGCGTGGAGGGATCGGCGTCGACCTGCTGGTCGCGCCCGTTGATGTTCAAAGTGACCACGTGTTTGCTCCCTAGTTTTGGACGGAGGTGCTGCTTTTATTGTGCGTGACGTGGGCACGGGCTGCCCACCCTACCGGAATAAAGTAGGGTGGGCACCCCGTGCCCACGCAAACTTACTGCTTGATCGATTCCAGTTTTTTCTCGAGCGTCGCCAGGTCCACAGCACCCGGAATCCGCGAACCATCGGCAAAGAAGATCGCCGGCGTGCCCTGGATCTTCAGCTTCTGGCCCAGCGCCAGCACCTTGTCGTTCGGGGTCGCGCAGTTCGGGGCCGCCGCCGGGGCGGCCTTCCCGCCGATCATCCAGTCGTCCCAGGCCTTGCTGCGGTCCGGCGCGCACCAGATGTTCTTCGACTTCTCGAACGAATCCTCGGACAGGATGTTGTACATGAAGGTATAGATGGTGACGTTGTCCAGGTCCTTCAGCGTGGTCTGGCGCAGGCGCTTGCAGTAGCCGCAGTTCGGGTCTTCGAACACGGCGATCACGCGCTTGCCGTCGCCCTTGACCTGCTTGATGGCATCGCCCAGCGGCAGGTCCGAGAACTTGATCTTGTTGATCTCGTCGATGCGCTCGCGCGTCAGGTCGCGCGTGGTCTTGGTATCGTAGACGTGGCCGATGACGAGGTATTCGCCCTTCTTGTCGGTGTACAGGATGTCGCCGGCGACGCGCACTTCATACAGGCCGCCGTACGGGGTTTCCTTGATCGATTCGATCTTGGCGCCGCCGAGGCGCGGCTCGATGTTCTTCTTGATGGTCGCCTCGACCGAATTCTGCGCGCCGACGCAGGATGTAACGAGGCCGGCCGCTAGCAGGACGGCGAGTTTGGTCTTGACCATGAATATATTTCCTAAAAAATTATTTGCCCACTTATTTACCAAGGGCGTGGGCGATGAGTCTGCGCTTTACTAGCGGCAACTTATCCAGCAAGTTTAATCCTAAATTGCGGACCACGCGTACCGGTTCCAGATTGGCGCCGAACAAACGTTCGAGCCCGTCGGTGGCCAGTTGCATGAGGAGGACGTCTTCCTTGCGCGCCCGGGCGTAGCGCGCCAGCACGCGCTCGTCGCCGATGCCGTGGTGCGCTTCGCGCGCATCCAGGATGCGCAGCAGGTCGACGATGTCGGCGAAGCCGAGGTTCATGCCATGCCCGGCCAGCGGATGCACGGCGTGGGCGGCGTCGCCGATCAGGGCCACGTGCGGCGCGGTGATCGCATGCGGACGCACCAGCGCCAGCGGGATCGCTTTCACGGCTTCCGGCTGCAGCGGCTTGAGCAGCCCGAGCTTGTCTTCCGAATACTCGCCGAGGCGGATCGCCAGCTCGCCGAGCGACTCGCCCATGATGGTATCGGCCAGGGTTTCCGGCGCCGACCACACCAGCGACACTTTATTGCCCGGCAGCGGCAGCAGGGCAATGATGCCTTCCTTGCAGGTGAACCACTGGTGAGCGACGTTGTGGTGCGGCTTCTCGCAGGCGAAATTGGCGACGATGGCGCGCTGGTGATAGGAACGGTAATCGATGCCGATGTCGCACTGGCCGCGCACCCAGGATTCGCGGCCGTCGGCGCCGAGCAGCAGCTGGGCTTCGACGAATTTCACGCCATCTTTGGCACCTTCTTCCAGCTCGACCCTGGCGCCCAGCGGGCTGCAAGTCAGCTTGCAGGCGCGGCCGCTGACGATGTCGACGTTCTGGGCGAAGCGCAGGGCTGCGTCCAGCGCCGTGTTCAGATTGCTGTCCTCGACGATCCAGGCCAGTGTGCCGGTATGGGCGCCGAAGGCATCGAAGCCCAGGTGACCGCCCTGCTCGCCGTCGCCCTTGACGTCCATGGCGTCGACCGGCGCCACCCGCGCCATGTCGAGCGCGCCCCAGACCTTCAGCGAAGACAGCAGCTTCTGCGCAGTGTGGTTGAGTGCATAGACGCGCACGTCCCAGGGTTTTTCAGTCCCAGCCGACAATGCAGACGCTTCTTCCGCCCCCGGACGCGCGGGCGGCACCAGCAAGGTGACGCTGTGCCCCGCCTGGGACAGGCCCAGGGCAGCAGTCTTGGCGATCGCGCCGTTGCCGACGATGCAGACGTCGCTGCGGCGCGCGTCGGCACGGTATGGTGAGGTGGGAGAGGTCTGTGTAGTCATGAAGACATTATATCCCTTTGCCTCAGGCGGCTTCGCCAGGCTGTGCACGGGGGCCGGCTTGCCCGGCGCTGAAAAAATTGCCGCTCAGGACTTGCGGGCTTGGAAACCGCTGGCTATAATCATGCCTCTCTTGGCCTGGTAGCTCAGTTGGTAGAGCAGAGGATTGAAAATCCTTGTGTCGGTGGTTCGATTCCGCCCCGGGCCACCAAGAATTCAGCAGTAAAGCAAAACGCCACCTTCGGGTGGCGTTTTTGTTTTGTGGCCAGCAATCAGGCGCTCTTGCAAGCGCCTTCCCGCCTTACTTCACCGGTTTATCAAAACCGGAAAGCAATTCATCGATAACAGGCGATATCTTGGTGGAGGTACTCGCCCATTTGTTCAAAGCAAATCCACCTGAATGTTTGTAGTTTGCCGAGGCAATCGTCTCGCCCTTATAGCGCAGTCGCAATTCGGCACGGTTGAGGAATGGCGCCAGGTCCCATCCACGGGTCGCCGTGTACCAAAGGGTATAGTCACAGCGATCGGGCGGATTACCCTGATAAATCATCGTGCGGATATCGTGACGCTGGAATCCCTCTTCCAGCACCGACAGCATGTCATCCACAATGACCTTGGGGTTTTGCTCGATGCAAACCAGCTTCATGGCATGGGCAGATGCATCGACTTTTCTGACATTGACCGAAGTGCACGCCTGCAAAGCAGACGCCGCGAGGACGACAAACAATATTTTTTTCATTGCTATGAGAGAGTGCGTGGATCGAGATTCTTCACGATTAAGAATAGCACATTACTAATGGTTAATATAAAATGCCGCACAGATATATTTATAGCGGCTATGCTCCGGCATCAAGATTGAAAATGCTGGTATCGGCGCGCCGATTCGGCCCCGCGCCACCAGAATTCAGCCGCACAAGAACCTGTTCCCCCTCACTTACCCAAAGCCGACCATGAAATCCCTGCCGCCCTGCCCCGCCTGCGCATCCGAACTCAGCTATGAAGACGGCTCCGGCAACTACGTCTGCCCGGAATGCGCGCACGAATGGCCGGTCAAGGCCGAGGCCGCCGCGGAAGAGACGGCCCGCGTGTGGCGCGACGCCGCCGGCAATGTGCTGCAGGATGGCGACGCCGTCACCGTCATCAAGGACCTCAAGCTGAAAGGCGGCGGTGGCGTGGTCAAGCAGGGAACCAAGGTCAAGAACATCCGCCTGGTCGAAGGCGATCACGACATCGACTGCAAGATCGACGGCTTTGGCGCGATGAGCCTGAAGTCGGAATTCGTCCGCAAGAGCTGAACAAGCCGCTTCCAAGACGACTGGTCTAATTGGTGCTAAGATGGTTTCCATGAGCAGCGAACAGCAAAGCGTGCGCCAGCATATCCTTGCCAGCGGCCGCGCCATCATCATGGGCAAGGGCTATTCGGGCGTCGGCCTGAACGAGATCCTGTCCGCGGCTGGCGTGCCGAAGGGCTCCTTCTACCATTACTTCAAGTCGAAGGAACTGTTCGGCAAGGCCTTGCTCGAGGATTACGTCGACACCTACCTGGCCGAGCTGGACAGCACACTCGCAGCCGACGGCAACCCGGGCCTGGCCCGCCTGATGCGCTATTGGGACAGCTGGCTGGTGCTGGCGGACGACGCCTGTGCCGGCAGCAAGTGCCTGGTGGTCAAGCTGAGCGGTGAAGTCGCCGACATGTCCGAGGCCATGCGCGAAGTTTTGCTGCAGGGCACGAACCGGATCGTGCAGCGCATTGCAGACTGCATCGCCGAGGGTGTTGCCGACGGCTCGATCCGGACCGGCGTGGTGGCGCCGGAGGCTGCCCTGGCCCTGTACGAAATGTGGCTGGGTGCGGCCCTGCTGACGAAACTGCGGCGCGACCCCAGTGCGCTGCATAATGCGATGCTATCGACCCGGGCCATGCTCTTGCCCGGCTGAGCAAAGGTGGCGGCCCATGATGCCGCCCTATTTTTTAGACCGTTTCTAGACGACCAGTCTAATAGACGCCAAGAAAGAATTTCCCAGAAAGGATACGCCATGACCCAGGACCGCAATCGTAACCGCCGCTTCGTACTGCAGCAGCGTCCGCACGGCGCCCCCGACGCCAACACCTTCCGCCTGCTGGACGAGCCGGTGCCCACGCCACAGGAAGGCCAGGTCCTGCTGCGCACCCTGTTCCTGTCGCTCGATCCCTACATGCGCGGCCGCCTCAGCGATGCGCCCTCGTATGCGGCGCCGGTCGAGATCGGCGCCACCATGGTCGGCGGCACCGTATCGCGGGTGGAAGCCTCGCGCAACCCGGACTTCCCGGTCGGCCAGCTGGTGCTGGGCTATAGCGGCTGGCAGGATTACGCGCTGTCCGACGGCAGCGGCCTGAACAAGCTGGGCGACGACGTGGCCCAATCCTCGCGTGCGCTTGGCGTACTCGGCATGCCCGGCTTTACCGCCTACATGGGCCTGCTCGACATCGGCCAGCCGAAGTCCGGCGAAACCGTGGTGGTGGCCGCCGCCAGCGGGGCAGTCGGTTCGCTGGTGGGACAGATCGCGAAAATCCAGGGCGCGCGTGCGGTCGGCATTGCCGGCGGCGCCGAGAAATGCCGCTACGTGGTCGAGGAACTCGGCTTCGACGCCTGCATCGACCACCGCGCGCCGGATTTCGCACAGCAACTGGCGAAGGCCTGCCCGGACGGCATCGACGTCTACTTCGAGAACGTGGGCGGCGCCGTGTTCGACGCCGTGCTGCCGCTGCTGAACACCAAGGCCCGCATTCCAGTGTGCGGCCTGATCGCCAACTACAACGCGACGGCCCTGCCTCCCGGCCCGGACCGCCTGGGCCTGCTGGAGGGCATCCTCCTCACCAAGCGCATCCGCATGCAGGGCTTCATCATCTTCGACGACTACGGCCATCGTTATGGCGAGTTCTTCAAGCAGATGAGCGAGTGGCTCGAGCAAGGCAAGATCAAGTTCCGCGAAGACATCGTCGACGGCCTGGAAAACGCCCCGCAAGCCCTCAACGGCCTGCTCGAAGGGAAGAACTTCGGCAAGCTGGTGATCCGCGTCGCCCAAGGTTGATTCATCACTGAAAGGAAACCGCTATGAAAAAGATCCTGATGGTACTGACCTCCCACGACCAGCTCGGCGATACCGGCAAGAAGACCGGCTTCTGGCTGGAAGAGTTTGCCGCGCCCTACTACGTCCTGAAAGATGCCGGGGCCGACATCACCGTGGTCTCGCCGGCCGGCGGCCAGCCGCCGCTCGACCCGAAGAGCGACGAACCGGACGCGCAAACCGATGCCACCCGCCGCTTCAAGGCGGATGCCGCCGCGCAAGCCGTGCTGGCCTCGACCGGCAAGTTGTCCGAGGTAAAAGCAGCCGACTTCGATGCCGTGTTCTACCCGGGCGGCCACGGCCCGCTGTGGGACCTGGCCAAGGACAAGGATTCGATCGGCCTGATCGAGGCATTGGTGGCGGCCGACAAGCCGGTCGCCCTGGTCTGCCATGCACCGGGCGTGCTGCGCCATGTGAAGGCGGCCGACGGCAGCCCGCTGGTCAAGGGCAAGAAGGTGACGGGCTTCACCAATACCGAGGAAGACGCGGTCGGCCTGAGCCAGGTCGTGCCCTTCCTGGTCGAAGACATGCTCAAGCAGAATGGTGGTGTGTATTCAAAAGGTGCGGATTGGCAGTCCTATGTCGTCACCGATGGCAAGCTGGTCACCGGTCAGAATCCGGCTTCGTCGGAAGCGGGTGCGGAAGCCCTGTTGAAGCTGCTGGGCTGATTCTCAGCGCCGGCGCAGCAACCGACGCAGCGCCGGTTGCTGCGCCGGCGCTGCTACTCAGACGACACTGTTCCACGGCGCCGACAAGCGCATCGCACAGTTAATCAGGCCTACCATCGAGTAAGTCTGCGGGAAATTCCCCCACATCTCGCCGGTGACCGGATGGGTGTCTTCGGACAGCAGGCCGAGGTGGTTCCGTGCCGAACAGCATAACAAGTTTCCATTGCATGCCGGCGCCGCCCAGGGCAAGCAGCGCGCTGCCGAGGCTACGGGCCCGATTCAGCACTTCGGCCTGCGCCGCCATTTGCGCAGCCCCAGCGCGATAAAGGCGATGGTCAGCGCCGCCAGCGCCAGCATCTCCTGGCCGACCTCGGCCAGCGACGCGCCCATCTGGTTGGTGGCGATAAAACCCTGGATCGCAGCGGTCGAGGGCAGCAGCCAGCGCAAGCCTTGCAGCGGCAGCGGCAAGGCGCTGGCCGGCCAGGCCAGGCCGGCCAGAAACAGGATCGGCATCGAACTGGCCACCAGCAGCTGCACGCTGCGCTCGCGGGTGCGAAAGAACAGCCCCATCCAGATGCCGAGCGCCGCCACGCACACGCTGTACAGCAGGGTCAGCGCCAGGCTCGCGCCCGGATTGCCGCCGCGCGGATAATCCTGGAACCAGAACACGAAGCCGAAAAACCAGGCGGCGTTGAGCACCACCACCAGAGAAAACGCGGCCAGCGCGCCGGCATACGCGGCAGTGCGCGGCGCGTACGGAAAGCGCCCTTCGCTGGCCCAGCTGCCGAACAGCAGGCCGATCCCCAGCAGGAAAGTCTGTTGCATCAAGAGCACCACCACGCCCGGCACGATATAGGAAGCGTAACCCTCGCGCACGTTGAACATCGGCAGCACCTCGACCGATACCGGCTGGCGCTGGGCCTCGGCCTGGCTTGCCGAGGGCGTGGCTGCGCCCAGGCGCTTCAGCTCGACCCCGGCCGACAGCGTGCCCACCACCTCGGCCAGTCCGTTCAGCACCACCTTGTTCAGCAGCGGGTAGGCGCCGAGACCGCCCACCTCCACTTCCGGCTGCCGGCCGGCCAGGATCTTGCGGCTGAAATCGCTGGGGATGATCATGACGCCGGCGGCTTCGCCGCGCCAGATCCAGTCCTGCGCCTGTTCGGGCCTGGTGGTGACGCCGGCCACCGCCAGGCCGGGATGGGCGCCGGTCCAGCGCACCAGCTGGCGCGACAGGGTGGAGTTGTCCTGGTCGACGATCGCCACCGGCACCCGGCGCACCGTCTCGCCGCTGTAGGGCAGCGGATAGAAGAAGGAGTAAATGATCCCGGAAATGAAGAACAGCAGCAGCGCCGCCTTGTCGCCCAGGATCGCGCGCCAGGTCTGGCCCCAGGCTTGCAAGGCGGCGTCGAGCGTCTTCATGTCCGGCCCCAGCTGCCGGGCTGGCGCACGCGCGTACGCAGGCGCAGGTAGGCGGCGGCGCCAAAGCCGACGGTAAACAATGCCAGCACCGCCAGCGCGCTGGTACTGTAGCGCAGCGGTGCGCCGCCCAGCCAGGTATTGTTCACCAGGCCCAGGAAGTGGGTCAGCGGCAGCGCCTCGGCCCAGGCCCGCGCCGCCACCGGCATCGCCCGCATCGGGAAGCCCTGGCCGGAAAAGGCGAAGGCCGGCGCGGTGATGAAGGCGCAAGCCGACAGTGCCGAGCGCAGCGAGCCGCTCCAGGCGACGACGCAGACGCCCAGGGCAAGGTAAGCCAGGATGAACAGAAGCGTACCGAGCGCCATCGCGAAAGCGCTGCCGAGGATCGGCCAGCCGAGCAGCGCGCCGAAAGCCAGCGTCACCAGCACCGCCTGCAGCAGGAACACCCCGAGCGGGATCGCCAGCTTGGCCAGCAGCGCCACCCCGAGACGGCCGTCGGCCGTGGCCAGCCATTCCGGCACGGTAGCATTGCGTAGCTCGCGTCCGACCGCAGTCAGCGCCGCCAGCGCCACGAAGATGTGCAGCAGGCTCCACACCGCCGGCAGCGCCAGCGAAGGCACGATGCTGCCGCTTTCGTTGAACAGTCCCATCGGCCGCGTGGCCACCGGTTCGAGCTGCTGCATGGCCTGCACGCCGGCGCTGCCGCGCTTGGCCCTGCCCTGCAGTTCGGCCCCCGCCGACAGGGTCGCCACCACGGCCCGCACGTCGCGCGTCATGGCGCCCGTGTGCGAGGGGTACTGGGCGTTGTAGGCCCAGCCCAGGGTGACGTGCTCGCCGCGCGACAGGCGCTCGCCCATGTGCTGCGGGATCGACAGGATGCCGAACACGCGCCCGGCGCGCAGCGCAGCCAGCGCGTCGGCATCGCTGGCAACGGGCAGCGGCTGCAGGCCCGGCGACTGGTCCAGCATCCGCAGCAGGCCGCGCGACTGGCTTGAGTAATCGAGGTCGCGCACTGCCAATGGCAACTCGCGTGCGATCCCGGCCGAAAAGATCCACCAGGTCAGCAGGTACAGCACCAGCGGAATCCAGCCCAGCATGGCCAGGTCCCAGCGGTCGGCGCGCAGGCGCGCCCACTCGCGAGCGAGCGAGGCCGACCAGAGAGAATGGAACCGGGATGCGGCGGCGGCCATGGCTCGCCCGTTCAGTGCTCGAACACCACCGTCATGCCCGGGCGCAGGCCCGGCACTGCGGCAGTCGGGCGCAGCCGCACCTCGAAGGTGCGCAGGTCGGTGCCGCCGGGGCTGGCCGCGCGCCAGGTGGCGAAAGCCGGCAGGGCCGACACCGCCGTCACCTTGAAGCGGGCGTGCGTCTTCAGCGCCGGAATGCCGGCTTCGTGCACCGTGTCCATGGCGAAGGCCTTGAACATGTCCTCGCGTACTGCCAGCACCGCCCACACGTCGTTCAGGTCGACCAGGGTCACCACCGGGAAGCCTTGCGGCGCCAGCTCGCCGGCCTGGATCGCCAGCTTGCTCACTTCGCCGGCGGCCGGGGCCAGGATACGGGTCTCGGCCAGTGCGGCGTCGGCCTCGGCCACGACGCCATCGACCTGGCGCGCCTGGGCCTGGGCGGCTTCCTTGTCCTCCTTGCGGGCGCCCTGGCGCGCGAGGTCGTACTGGGCCTTCGCGGCGCTCGCCAGTTCACGTGCCGACCGTGCCTGGGCCTGGGCCTCGTCGCCCTTCTGGCGCGCCAGCACACCCTCGGCCACCATCGATCCCACCCGTTGATAGGTTACCTCGGCCAGCCGGGCGCCGGCTTCGGCGCGCTCCCAATTCGCGCGCGCCGCGGCGATTTCCTCGGGCCGTGCCCCGGCCTGGGCCTTTTGCACGACGGCGCCGGCGGCCTCGCGCGCGGCCTGCGCCTGGGCCACCTTGGCGCGCACTTCCGGGCTGTCGAGTTCGAACAGCAGCTGGCCGCGGCTGACCGCCTGGCCCAGCTGCACATGGACCTGGCCCACCCGGCCCGGCACCTTCGACGACACATTGATTTCCTGGGCTTCGACCTGGCCCTGCAGCGCATCCGGCACTGGCTGCAGCGAACGATACAGCCCCCAGCCCAGCAGGCCGAGGACCAGGATGCCGGCGACCCCGGCCAGCGCGCGTTTGCGATTTGGGTTTGCCATTTTCTTCATTCCTTTTCCAGCTCGACCACGTAAGGCGCGCTGCGCGCCAGCTCGCCCAGCCGCTCCGGACTACCGGTCGTGCCGAGCAGGCGCGCCAGCGCCAGCACGTAGTCGTAGGCGGCCTGGGCCCGCTCGATTTCGGTCTTGGTGCGATTCAGCGAGGCGTCGTTGACGTCGGCGGTGGTGCCCTGGCCGTTCTTGAACGAAACCTGGGCCAGGCGCAGGGTTTCCTGCGCCAGTTCGATGGTCGAGGCCATCGCCAGGTAACGCTGGCGCGCGTCTTCCATGGCACGCCACTGGCTCTCGGCCAGGGTCGGGATGTCGCGTCCGGCCTGCTCGGCCGCGACCTCGACGCGCTGCTGCTCGAGGCGGGCGGCGGCGCCCAGCTTGCTGCGGTCGACCCGGTCGACCAGCGGCACGCTCAGCGCCACCCCCACCAGCCAGTTGGCACGCGCCGTGCCGCCGCGGTTCAGGTTGTAGTTGGCGACCCCGATCACGGTCGGACTGAAGGCCTGGCCCTGCAGCTTCAGGCTGGCGGCGGCCTGTGCGCGTTTGGCGTCGATCTGCTTCCACGCCGCATTCGAGGCCAGTGCGGCGTCGACGAAGGAGGCCAGCGAGCCGACCGCGCGCTCATGCACGAACAGCGGCGTGGCCGGCGCCACTGGCCGCTCTTCGGCCAGCATCCGGCGCAGCGCCAGCTCGGCCACCTCGAGATCACTGGCGGCCCTCGCGGCTTCACGTAAGGCGTTGTCGAGCGCGACGTCAGCCTTCAGGCGCTCGACCTTCGCAATCAAGCCGGTGCGCTCGAGCTTGCGCGCCATTTGCTGGTGTTCCTGCGCCACCGTCACCGCGGTGGCGCGCAAGCGGCTGGCCTTGCGCGCCAGTTGCACGCTGAAATAGCGCTGCGCCAGTTGCAGCGCGGCCTCGTCGCGGGCGCTCTGCAGCGCCGCGCCAGCTTCGTCGGCGCGGCCCACGGCGACATCCTTCAAGGCCTGCAGGCGGCCTGCGGTGTACAGCGGCCAGACCGAGCCCAGGCCCAGCGAGCGGACGTTGAACACGCGGTTCGCCTCGATGGTATCGGGGATCTCCGGCAAACTCAGGCCCGGCACTGGCGGCAACAGCTCCAGCACCGGCGCCAAGCCCGGCTCCAGCGCCTGCGTGATGCGGCTGGTGTCGACGCTGAGGCTGGTCGAAACGCGACCCGCAAAGCCGTTCAGGCGCAGGTCCGGACCATCGATGCGGCGCAAGGCCTCGGCCTGCAGCCGCCTGGCACGGTAGTCCAGATCGGCGCCCTGCACTGTGCCAGAGCGCGCAGCCAGTCGTTGCCAGGCCTGGTCGTAGTCGAGAGCGATACCGTCCTGGGCCATCGCTGATGCCGAACCCAGCAGCGCCGCCGCACCGGCGAGCATGAAGATGCGAAGCGTCATCGATTTCACCTTGCCCCCGCTGTCCATCGTGTGTTGTATTTACGTTCAATCATACTGCTGTTTTGCTGAGCTTGGCGGCACACGCGGACAGGCCGAAAAAAAACGGATGCACGCTCATCGCGCATCCGTTTTTCATCCTGCTGCCCGAGCGGCGCCTGCGCCGGTAGCGGATCAATGCATGAACATGTAAATCAGAACCAGAACGATTGCCGGAACGCCGAGGATCCATGCCAGGAAATATTTGCCCATGATCGTGCTCCTTTCAAGTTGTGCAATGAATACGGTTCCATGATGCCTTGAGCAGATGCCATTGTCCGTACGCTAATACACAAAGTGCGCCTGCGATTCATGGGAGGCCTACAATGGCCGGGCAGTTCAACCGGTTCACGCACTGAAGCTTTCACAGGAGACTCCCATGAAAACAGTCAGCCTTGGTTCTGCAATCCTGCTCGGCCTATTCTCGCTGTCCGCCCTCGCCGCCGATCCGGTCGTTCCGGTCAAGAAGACCAACGGCATGCTGGTCGACTCGAAAGGGATGACGGTCTACACCTTCGACAAGGACACGCCCAACAGCGGCAAGAGCGCCTGCACCGGCACCTGCGCGCAGAACTGGCCGCCGGTCCAGGCCGGTGACGTGCCGCTGCCCGCCCCCTACTCCTTCGTCACGCGCGATGACGGCAACCGCCAGCTCGCGTATCAGGGCAAGCCGCTGTACACCTTCGTGAAGGACAAGAAACCGGGCGACAAGACCGGCGATAAAGCCATGAACGTGTGGCACGTGGTGACCGACTGAGCCGGGTTTGAGCGCGGGCTGAGCACCGGCTGCGCGTTCAGCCGGCGTGATCGCGATCGGCATGGCCGCTTCCGAGCCCCATGCCGAGTCCCATGCCCATGCCGCCGCCGGCATCGGCACCACCGCCTCCGCCGCCACCTTTTCCGCCACCGCCGCCGCCACCCTCGCCGCGGCCGCCGCTTTTGCCGCCGCCGCCCTGGGTCCGGGTCGGACCCTGCAGCGGGATCGCAACGTCCTTCGGCATCGGGTCCAGGTCGAGCGCTTCGCGGATGAAGTCGCGCAGCGAGACGACCAGCTCGGCCGTGTGGATCGGGCGCCCGGCCGCCATGTCGCTGGCGGCCTGTCCGGCCAGCCGGCAGTGCTCTTCGGTGCCGAGCAGCAGGATGTCGGCCAGCGCCGCCTCGACGGCGTCGCGGATGCGCCGTGCGCGGTCGGAGTTGGCGGCAGCAGCCGGAGCCGCCTCCCCTGGCGCGGCCGGCGCTGCCGCGCGCAGTTCGCGCAGATGGGTCGGGTCGACCGTCAGTTCGCCGGTAAAGGAACCACCCAGCGTTTTATAGGCCGCGATCAGGGTCCGCAGCCGTTCGTTGATCTGGCGGTTCATGCGCTCCCTGCGTTGCTGGATGGTCTGCATCATCAGCACGCGGATGCCGACCCCCAGCAGGGTGAACACGGCAAGGCTCATCAGCGTGCTGAACACACCCTGCCAGGAACTGAAATCCATGTAGCGCACAGGCACCTCGAACGGCAATCTCGACACTGCCAGTGTAGCGGGATCGCGTGTCCGGCAACGTACGCCGCCGAACGCCCGGCAGCATGCCGAGGCTAGCGCGCCGCCATCTCGCGCAGGCGCTTGCGCATCTCGCGCTCGTGCCGCTGCTGCGCGGCCCAGTCCTCGCGCATGGCGCGCCACAGCGACAGCACCATCAGCACGATCACCGCCGTCAGCGGCAGGGCGAACACGATGGTCGCGGTCTGCACCGCCTGCAGACCGCCGGCCAGCAGCAGGCTGATGGCGATGCCCGCCACCAGCACGCCCCAGACGATCTTGACGCGGTTCGGCGGATTCGGGTTGCCGCCGCTGCTCATCATGCCGAGCACCAGCACCGCCGAGTCGCCGGAGGTGACGAAGAACACCAGCACCAGCAGGGTCGCGACGGCCGACATCGCCAGGCCGAAGGGCATCGCGCTGAACATCGCGAACAGGCCGGTCGCGACCTCGTTCTTGACCGCCGCCGCGATCGGCACGTGCTGCCAGATCTGCATCGTCAGCGCGCTGCCGCCGAAGATCGAGAACCACAGGAAGGCCACCAGCGAGGGTGCCAGCACGGTGCCGACGATGAATTCGCGGATCGTGCGCCCGCGCGAAACGCGCGCGATGAACAGGCCGACAAAGGGCGACCACGAAATCCACCAGGCCCAGTAAAAGATGGTCCAGGTGCCGACCCAGTTACTGTCGCGGAAAGGCGTGGCCCGCAGGCTCATCCTGACGAAATCGTTCAGGTAGCTGCCCAGCGTATTGCTGAAGGTGTCGATGATCGCCACCGTCGGTCCGAAGATGAACACGGCCAGCGCCAGCAGGCCCGCCAGCACCATGTTGAAGTTGGACAGCAGCTTGACGCCCTTCTCGACCCCGCTCACCGCCGAGGTCACGAAGATGGCGGTGGTGACGACGATGATGGCCACCTGCCAGCGCGGGTTGACGTCGATCCCGAACACCGCCTGCAGGCCGCCGTTGATCTGCAGCGCGCCCATGCCGAGCGAAGCGGCGACGCCGAACGCGGTCGCGACCACCGCCAGGCCGTTGAACAGGCCGGACATCGAGCGCACCGCGCGCCAGGGCAAGGCGCTGGTGGCGGTGCTGATCAGGGCGTCGCCGTTGCGGCGGTACTGGAAGAAGGCGATCGCCAGCGCGACGATGCCGTACACCGCCCAGGGATGCAGGCCCCAATGGAAGAACACGTAGCGCATCGCGGCGTTGGCCGCCTCCGGCGTGCCGGACTGGATGCCGGGCGGCGCCGTGACGTAGTGCGAGATCGGCTCGGCCACGCCCCAGAACACCAGGCCGATGCCCATGCCGGCTGCGAACAGCATCGCGAACCAGCTGCCGGCCGAAAACTCGGGTTCCTCGTCTTCGCCGCCGAGCTTGAGGTTGCCGTAGCGGCTGAAGGCGACGAAGGCGGCGAACACGACCAGGCCGAGCACGACCCACAGGTAGAGCCAGCCGAAATTACGGTTCAGCGACGCCAGCACGTCGTTGAAGATGGACGCCATATTGTCCGGCGCCAGGATGCCCCACAGGACGACAAGCAGGATGAATCCCGCGGATAAAACCATTTGCATTGAGAGTCCTCTTTACTTCGAGAACCCTCAATTATATTCCTACAAATGTATTTGCGTCGTCCTTGCCTAACGAACAACTTGTAGCTTGACCTGCTTGCCCTCGCGGTAGGTGTAGAGCGTCAGGGCGGCATTGCGCAGGTCGCCGCTGGGGTCGAAGGCGATATCGCCGGTGACGCCGTGGTAGCTGATCTTCGCCAGCGCCGGCAGGAATTTGGCCGGGTCGGTCGAATTCGCCTGCTGCATCGCCTGGGCAAAGACCATGGTCGCGTCGTAGGCGTAAGGCGCGTAGGTCTGCAGCGGAATCTTGTAACGCTGGCGGTAGCGCTCGGCAAAGGCGGCGGCCGCCTTTTCTTCTTCGGCGCTGCTGACGCCGCCGGCCACCACGCAGATCACCTTGTCGCTGCCGAGCGCATCGCCGGCCAATTGCGGCAGCTTTTCCGAGCACACGCCATCGCCGGAGACGAATTTCGCGTTGATGCCGAGTGCTTTCATTTGCTTGAGCATGGGGCCGGCCACCGCGTCCATGCCGCCATAGAAGATCACGTCCGGCTGGCGGGCGCGGATCTGGGTGAGGATGGCGTTGAAGTCGGTCGCCTTGTCGTTGGTGAACTGGCGGCTGACCAGCTGGGCGCCGCCGACTGCCTTGACGCCTTTCGTGAATTCGTCGGCCAGGCCCTGGCCGAAGGCGGTGCGGTCGTCGATCACCGCGATCTTTTTCGCCTTGAGCGTCCTGATCGCATACGCAGCCAGGGTCTTGCCGACCAGGCTGTCGCTGGCGACCACGCGGAAGGCCGTCTTGTAGCCTTGCCGGGTGTACAGCGGCGTGGTCGCGGCCGGCGAGATCTGCGGGATGCCGGCGCTGTTGTAGATCTTCGAGGCCGGTACCGTGGTGCCCGAATTCAGGTGGCCGACCACCGCCACCACCTTGTCGTCGACCAGCTTCTGCGCCGCCGCCGTGCCCATCTTCGGGTCGGCGCCGTCGTCCTCGGCCTGCAGCACGAACTGGATCTTGCGGCCGCCGATGCTGACGCCTTTCGCGTTGAGGTCGTCGATGGCCATGCGGGCGCCGTTCTCGATGTCCTTGCCCTGGTGGGCGCCGGTGCCGGACAGCGGCGAGGCACTGCCGATCTTGACGGTCAGCGGCGCCTGGGCCTGGGCCAGAGGGGTGAGCAGGAGCAACAGCGGAATCAGGGTCGAACGCATGGATTTTCCTTTCCTTGGATGCCTGATTGTAATGCGCTGGCGCGCCCTCACCTGTCCCGCCATGAAGATGCGCAAGAAAGCCGACCTGCCGGTCAAGACCTGCGCCCATTGCGGCCTGCCCTTCAGCTGGCGCAAGAAGTGGGAGCGCGACTGGGACCAGGTCAGATATTGTTCGGAACGCTGTCGGCGTAGCGCCAAGCCGATGCGTGACGAGGAAGCTGATCCGCCAGGAAATTAATTGTAAAATGGAAATGTCGGCGAATTTTACACTTCAACTGCTGAGCGATAGGGAAAATATGCAACAAGCCTGATTTCATTAGAAAAATATGAAGGCGGCATAATTATTGCTACTTCGCTAATATAGACCAACCAGAGATAAAGGCGAACCCATGCGATTCCATTTCTCCCTCAGCCGCCCCGCCCTCGCCCTGGCTGCCGCCTGCACGCTGGCATGTGCAGCCGCACCGGCATCGGCAACCGCCATCCTGTTCATCGGCAACAGCTTTACCTATGGCGACCCGGCCGGCGCCGCACCGACCGTGCAGAACTACCGCCCCAACACGGTAACGGACCTGAACGGCACCGGCATCGGCGGCGTGCCCGCCCTGTTCAAGGCCTTTACGGAGCAGGCGGGCCTGCACTACGACGTCAGCCTGGAAACCTCGCCCGGCAAGGGTGTGGACTGGCATTACATCAACAAGCTCGGCACCATCGCCAAACCTTTCGACACCGTCCTGCTGCAGAGCTACAGCACGCTCGACGCCTCGAAACCCGGCGATCCGGCCACGCTGATCAAGTATTCCGGCCTGCTGGCGCAAGCCTTCCACGACCAGAATCCGAACGTCGACGTGCGCCTGACCTCGACCTGGTCGCGCGCCGACCAGACTTATAAACCGGGCGGCGCCTGGTACGGCAAACCGATCGAACAGATGGCGCTGGACGTGCGCGCCGGCTACGACAAGGCGGACCAGGCCTCGAACCTGATCAGCGACGTGATCCCGGTCGGCGAAGCCTGGAACCGTGCGTTCGCCAGCGGCCTGGCCGACGTCAATCCCTTCGACAACACGGTCACCGGCATCGATCTGTGGGCGCCGGACGCCTACCACGCCAGTTCCTATGGCTACTATCTGGAAGCGCTGACCATCTTCGGCAACGTCACTGGCCTCGACCCGCGTTCGCTGGGCGCCAACGAATACGTGGCGCGCGACCTCGGCATCGATCCGAAGATCGCGGCATCCCTGCAGTCGCTGGCCGCGGCCCAGCTGCAGGCCGAAGTGCCGGAGCCAAGCATGGCGCTGACCTTCGCCAGCATGGGCGGACTGATGCTGCTGGCGCGCCGCCGCCGTCAGGCTTCCCGGGCGTCGTCCGTGAAGTAAGCCATGTCGCGCTCGATGGCCGGCGGCAGTTCTTCCTTCAGCAGGTCGATCCAGGCGCGGGTCTTGGCGTCCACGAAACGGCCCGAGGGCAAGAGCGCGAAAATGCCGATCTCGGGTGAGCGCCAGCCGGGCAGTACCTGGGCCAGCCTGCCGCTGCGCAGGCCGTCGACCACGCTGTAGGCCGGCAGCAGCGCAATGCCCAGTCCGTGCAGCGCGCCGTCCAGCAGCACCTCGGCGGTATTGCCGATCAGCGGGCCTTCGGGGTCGAAGGTGAGGTGTTCGTCGCCGCGGTCGAGCTGCCAGCAGGCGCTGAACGAGGAATTCACCAGGCGCAGGCAGGTGTGCCGGGCCAGGTCGTGCGGATGCTGGGGCTGGCCGCGTTGCGCCAGGTAGTCCGGGGCCGCGCACAGCACCGAGAACATGCGGCCCAGCTTGAGTGCAACCAGGGCCGAATCGGGCAGGTATTGCGCCAGGTAGATGCTGACGTCGATGCCTTCCGCCAGCAGGTCGGGCGGGCTCTGCGACGAGCTGTATTCGACCGTCACCCGCGGGTTGGCCGCGCAAAAGCTGCTGACCAGGGGCGTGACGTAGCGGTTGCCGAAGGTCGCCATGCTCATCAGGCGCAAGCGGCCGGACAGCGCATGCCCGGCGCCGCCGGCCTCCCCTTCGGCCTGGGCGACCATGTCGAGGATGGCCTTGCAGTGCGCGGCGTAGCGCTCGCCGGCACTGGTGGCGACGATGCGCCGGGTACTACGGTGCAGCAGTTTGGCCTGCAGCCGGTTTTCCAGCAGCGTGACCAGGCGCGAAACCTGCGCCTTGGACATGCCCATGTGGTCGGCGGCGGCCGTGAAGCTGCCGCCGTCCATCACATGCACGAACGCGTTCATTGCATGCAGTAGTCCGTAATCGAGATCCTTGCGCATAGCGCGCAATGTTACTCAATTATTCTGGTAGAGCGGGTTATCCGACACGTAAACCACGACACGGTGGGTCAGCAGGCCCGAGGGCGCGATCTGCTGCAGGTCGAACGGCACCACATGGGCGCTGCCGTTCTGGAAGTTCCAGCTGAAGGAACGCTCGCCAACGACGAAGCGCACGGTCGAGCCGCCGGTGACGTTGAGGTGGCGGGTCGCGTCGGTAATGACGATGACCTGGTCGACCGGCGTCGAAGCCGACACGGCCTTGCCGCGCAAATCGGACGGCTGGACGGCGGCCAGCGCGGTGCCGGCCAGGCCCAGGGTCATGGCGGTGAGGAGAGGAAGAAGCAGCTTGGTTTTCATCTTGTTTTTCCGTTCAGGGTGCGCGGCGCCGCCACCGCGCCGCGCGTTGTTCTGGTGTGCCACCTGGCGACGGTGGCACGTCAGTCGCCTTGTTGTGAGCGTTTTGCTGACAGGGAAATGATAATTTCCACTTCCAATCGGAAAAATAGCGCTACAGGGGATTGTTTGTTACGTCTGGCGTAACAATGAAAAAAGCCAGCCCGAAGGCTGGCTTTGTTTGGCTGAAGGCGCCCGGCACCGGTTCCCGCTTGCGCGGGAACGACGGCTGGCGGCTTACCAGAAAATCACACGGTCTTCCGGCGCCAGGTACATCTTGTCGCCCGGCTTGACGTCGAAGGCTTCGTAATAACCCGGGTGATTGCGCAGGCTGCCGTTCACGCGGAACTCGGCCGGCGAGTGCGGGTCCGACTTCACCTGGGCGATCAGGGCGGCGTCACGGGCCTTGCCGCGGCGTGCCTGGGCCAGGCCCATGAAGATGCGCTGCTCGGCGGTGTAGCCGTCGATGACCGGTGCCGGCTTGCCCTTCAGCGAGATCTTGTAGGCGCGGCTGGCCATGATCGCGCCGGCGTTGTCGGCAATGTTCTCGCCCAGCGTCAGTTCGCCGTTCAGGTGGTAACCCTCGACCGGGCTGTAGGACGCGTACTGGGACACCAGCACCTTGCCCTTGGCCGCGAACTTCTCGCCGTCTTCCTTGGTCCACCAGTTGCGCAGGTTGCCGTCGCCGTCGTACTGCGAGCCCTGGTCGTCGAAGGCGTGGCTGATCTCGTGGCCGATCGAGATGCCGACCGCGCCGTAGTTGATCGCCGGTTCGGCGTCCGCATCGTACAGCGGCGCCTGCAGGCGCGCGGCCGGGAACACGACTTCGTTCATCTCCGGGCTGTAGTAGGCGTTCACCGTCTGCGGGGTCATGTGCCACTCGCCGCGGTCGACCGGCTTGCCCAGCTTGTTCACGCCGTACAGGTGGCCGAACTCGCGCGCGCGCATCACGTTGCCGACCAGGTCGTCACGCTTGACGGCAAGCGACGAATAATCGCGCCACTTGTCCGGGTAGCCGACCTTGACCGAGATCTTTGCCAGCTTGGCCTGGGCCTGCTTCTTGGTATCAGGGCTCATCCAGTCCAGGGTCTCGATGCGTTCCTTGTAGGCCAGCAGGAAGTTGTGCACCATCTCCTCGACCTGCTTCTTGCGCTCGGCCGGGAAGTAGTTCTGCACATACACCTTGCCCACCACTTCGCCCAGGTCGCGGTTGACTTCGGCAATCGCGCGCTTGTCCAGCGGACGGTTGACCTTGGCGCCGCTCAGCACGGTGCCGCGGAAGGCGAAGCTCTCGTCGACGAAAGGCTGCGACAGGTAAGGCGCGTAGGCGCTGATCAGGCGGAAGGTGAAATAGGACTTCCAGGTCTCGACCGGGGTCGCGGCGATGATCCTGTCCAGGCCTTGCAGGTAGGACGGCTGGCTGACGATCACATCATTGGCCTTGCCGGCAACGCCGCAATCCTTCAGGTAGGTGGCCCAGTCGAAGCCCGGCGCCAGCTTGGCCAGCTCGGCGGCCTTCATCTTGTTGTAGCCCTTGACCGGATCGCGGTTCTCGACGGCGCTCCACTGCACCTTGGCGATCTCGGTTTCCAGCGCCACGATGGCTTGCGCTTCTTTCGCCGCGTCCTTGTGGCCGGCCAGGCTCAGCATCTTCTCGACGTGGGCCAGGTACTTGGCGCGGGTGTCCTTCAGGCGGGCTTCGTCCTGCAGATAAAAATCGCGGTTGGGCATGCCCAGGCCAGACTGCGAGATGTCGACAATGTAGCGGGTCGAATCCTTGTTGTCCTGGTGGACGCCCATGTTGACCGGCGAACCGGCGCCGATGCGTTCGAAGCGCGCGGCCACCTTGGCCAGCGACTTCTTGTCCTTCAGGGCGTCGATGCGCGCCAGTTCGCTCTTCAACGGCGCCAGGCCGAGCTGGTTACGGCGCGCTTCGTCGATGTAGCTGGCGTAGAAATCGCCCATCTTCTGGGTATCCGAACCGGCTTTCGCGTTCTTGTCGTTGGCGGCCTGCTCGATCAGGGTGCGGATCTGGGTCTCGACATTGTCGGCGGCGATGTTGAAGGCGCCCCAGCTGGAGCGGTCGTTCGGGATATCGACGTCCTTCAGCCACTTGCCTTGCGAGTAGCGGAAGAAGTCGTCCTGCGGGCGTACCGCGCTGTCCATTGCGCCGGTGTCGACACCGGAACGGGCACTGCCGGCAGTTGCGCTGGTGGCGCTCGATGCGTCCGCCGCCGGGTGGGCGACGGCTGCGCCGGTGTGGGCAAAGCCGGCGAACAGGCCCGCGATCAGGGCGCTGCACAGGGTACGCTTCATTGTGTTGTCTCCATGGATGAATCTGGTGAATCGGATCGTTGATCCTAATTTAAACTTTGCCCAATGCCAAGGTTTCATCATGGTTTTCGCATATGCATGTGTTGCGCAACCGCTTGATTTCCAGGCTGCCGGCCCCATGTCGTGAGAAGCATCTCTTCCGAACACCCACCCATATTCCATGTCCTCGACTTCCCGACTGCTGGCCGCTGCGCTCGCCTGCGCCGCCGTGGCCGCGCCGCCTGCGTTTGCACGCCAGAATAAGCAAATGAGCGATGAACTCGCCGGCCTGATCAACGCCTACCGCAGTGCGCCCGGCACCTGCGCGGGCCGGCCCGCCCTGCCCGCCGAACCGCTGACCAGCGAGCGCGTGCTCGCCAGCGTGCACATCGGCGCCGGCACCTTCCTGGAATCGGCATTGAAACAGGCCGGCTACCGCTCCGACCTCGCGGAGATGATCTCGGTGACCGGGCCGGACAACGCGCAGGCGGCGATGGCGGCGATCCGCGACAAGTACTGCGGCCGCATCCTGAGCAGCGAATTCTCGGCGGTCGGCACGGCGCGCTTCGGCAACGAGTGGCAGGTGATTCTTGCCCACCCGCTGGTCTTCCCCACCCTGCCCGAGCCAGGCCAGCTGAGCCAGGAACTGGTGGCCCTGGTCAACCAGGCGCGCGCCACCCCGCGCACCTGCGGCACCCAATCCTTCGGCGCGGCGCCGCCCATCGTCTGGAACGAGACCCTGTCCCAGGCCGCGCTCGGTCACAGCCAGGACATGGCGAGCAAGCGTTACTTCAGCCACAAGGAGCCGGGCGGCAGCGACCCGGCCGCGCGCGCCACCCGCGCCGGCTACCGCTGGACCCAGATCAGCGAGAACATCGCTGCCGGCCAGCATTCGGTGAAGGAGGCGATGGCGGGCTGGCTGGACAGCCCGGGCCACTGCGCCAACATCATGAATCCGGCCGTCACGGAGATGGGCGCGGCCTGGGCGGTGAACCCGGCCAACGAGAACCGCACGCCTTACTGGACCCAGATGTTCGGCCGGCCATGAAACCCTGTCATCATTTCGGGCTATCGTCCCGATTGCGCCAATTAGATAGCGCGCTATTTAATTTTGCGCTATGATTCATCCATCGAAGCACCAACCACTCATGAAAGGGTAACGCGATGACCACCAAACTCGACAAAGTCCTGTACACCGCCAAGGCACACACCACCGGCGGCCGCGACGGCCGTTCGACCACCGACGACAATCTGCTGGACGTGCGCCTGGCGCCGCCGAAGGAAATGGGCGGCAAGGGTGATGCGACCAATCCGGAACAGCTGTTCGCCGCCGGTTACTCGGCCTGCTTCATGGGTGCGATGAAATTTGTCGCCGGCCAGAAGAAAATCGCGGTGCCGGCCGACGCGGCCATCGACGCCAGCGTCTCGATCGGCCCGATCCCGGCCGGTTTCGGCCTGGCCGTGGAACTGGCGGTGAGCCTGCCGGGCATGGACCGCGCGCAGGCGCAGGAACTGGTGGAAGCCGCGCACGGCGTCTGCCCGTACTCGAACGCCACCCGCGGCAATATCGACGTCACCCTGACCGTGGTGTAAATCAGACCAGAGGCACTCGCTCCACCGCCCGCACCAGGGCGTCGTAACAGTCCGGATCGAGTGCCGTCCCCACCGTTTTCTGCATCATCTCCAGCGCCTGCGGAATCGGGATCGCGCCGCGGTAGGGGCGTGCAGCCGTGATCGCGTCGAAGATGTCGGCGGTCGTGATGATGCGCGTCTCGATCCGGATGTCGTCCGCCGCCAGGCCGCGCGGGTAACCGCTGCCGTCCAGGCGCTCGTGGTGCGCGCCGGCGATCGCGGCCAGTTCGCGAAAGGCGCCGATGCGCCCGAGGATGGTTTCCGTGAATGCCGCATGCAGCTTGACGGCATCCCACTCGGCGCGGTCGAGCGCGCCCGCCTTGTCCAGTACGCTATTGCTGACGCCCAGCTTGCCGACATCGTGCAGCAGCGCGCCGCGCTTGAGCCAGCGCCGCCTTTCCATCGTCAAGCCCAGGGACTCGGCGATCATGTCGGTGTACAGCGCCACCCGCGCGCTGTGGCCGCTCGTGTAGGGGCTCTTGGCATCGACCACCTGGCCGAAGGCGGCGGCGATGTCGTCGAGGTAGTCATCGTCCAGCAGATGCTGCTGCCCTGCCCCGGCCGGCAGCAGGCCCACCACCGCCTCGTCGATGCGCGCCGAGGCCAGCGTGTCCCAGAACGCGCCGGACTCCGCCACCGTTTCGAAGGCCTGCACCAGCATCGGATCGAACCACTGCCCCGAGCGCGCCCGCATTTCCTTCAACGCCCCGGCCCGCCCGCTCGCGGTATGGAAGACATCGATCACCTGGGCCAGCAGAGCGATGCGCGCATACAGCGGAATCGCCTCCCCGGCCAGCCGCTCCGGCTTGCCATTGCCGTTGAAGTGTTCGTCCAGCGAATAAATCCCCTCGGCCACGCCTTCCGGAAAGCGCAACAGGCGCGCGATCTCGGCGCCGCGCTGGCAGCGCGTGGCGACCAGCTCGCGCGCGATTTCCGGCCCCTCGCGCAGGATCGTCATCACGCTGCGGAAGCGTTGCGCCAGGCCCGCCTTCAGACCGGTGTGCTTGAGCACGAAGCCCAGCACCTGCGGCAGGCTGTCGCCGACGGTCTTGTAGTCGCGCTTGAAGTCCAGGTCATCGGTCAGGTAGAGCTCGCAGATGCGCGCGGCATTGCTGCTGCAGCCCAGGTCCTTCAGCAGCAGCGTGTAATACAGCTCCCACAAGCGCGCGTCGTGCAGGCCGAGCTCGCGGCCGATGTGCATGCCGATCCAGCACGCGCGCAAGCAATGGCCGGGCGGCTGGCCCTCGGTGATGTCGAGGGCATAGCTGAGCGAAGCGATCAATTCCGACAGTTTCAGCTCGGTGGCGGGCAGGATTTCGGCCTTCATATGCAACACGGGTCAATCCCGAAGAAAATTTGATGATTTAACGCAATATCGTACTGTCTTTACAGCGCTGGGTCAGCATTTATTTTCCCTATGGAAGAGATATAAATAGATAGTTTGCACAAATGACCGGCCCGGCTTACCATGGCCGCGAACTAGAAAATCTATCAAATTTAAAAATTCGATAGCCAATAACTTTCATCAGGAAGCAGCCATGACCGATCTCACTACCGCCTCCGGCATCCCCGTCACCGACAACCAGAATTCGATCACCGCCGGTCCGCGCGGTCCGGTCCTGCTGCAGGACTTCCACCTGATCGAAAAGCTCCAGCACTTCAACCGCGAGCGCATCCCCGAGCGCGTGGTCCACGCCAAGGGCTCGGGCGCCTACGGCACCTTCACCGTCACCCACGACATCGGCAGGTACACCAAGGCGAAGCTGTTCAACGCCATCGGCAAGCAAACCGAGACCTTCCTGCGCTTCTCGACCGTCGGCGGCGAAAAGGGCTCGGCCGACACCGAACGCGACCCGCGCGGCTTCGCCCTGCGCTTCTATACGGAAGAAGGCAACTGGGACCTGGTCGGCAACAACACCCCGACCTTCTTCCTGAAAGACGGCATCAAGTTCCCCGACTTCATCCACACCCAGAAGCGCGATCCGCAGACCAACCTGAAATCCGCCCAGATGATGTGGGACTTCTGGAGCCGCGCCCCGGAAAGCCTGCACCAGGTAACGATCCTGTTCTCGGACCGCGGCACCCCGGACGGCTACCGCCACATGGACGGCTTCGGCAGCCACACCTATAGCCTGATCAATGAAGACGGCCAGCGGGTCTGGGTCAAGTGGCACTTCAAGACCCTGCAGGGCATCAAGAACCTGCCCGCGGCAGAGGCGGTACGCCTGGCCGGCACCGACCCGGACTACGCCCAGCGCGACCTGTTCAATGCGATTGCCAAAGGCGACTTCCCGCGCTGGAGCGTCGAGATCCAGGTGATGGACGACGAACAGCGCGCCGCCTGGGAAGCGAAAACCGGCTGGGATGCCTTCGACCTCACGAAAGTATGGCCGCAGGGCGAGTTCCCGCGCATCCCGGTCGGCCTCCTGGAACTGAACCGCAATCCGGACAACTACCACCAGGATGTCGAACAGGCCGCGCTGTCGCCGTCGAACATCGTGCCGGGCATGGGCTACAGCCCGGACAAGATGCTGCAGGCACGCCTGTTCGCCTACCACGACGCCCAGCTCTACCGCGTCGGCACCAACCACCAGCACCTGCCGGTGAACCGCCCGCGCTGCCCCTTCCACAACCAGCAGCGCGACGGCGCGATGGCGATCGCCAACGGCGGCGCGGCTGCGAACTATGACCCGGTGCGTGCAAGCATGCCGGCAGCCGGCGGCTTCGGCCACGGCGACGCCGGCTGGCAGCTCGAAGGCGTCGCCGGACGCTACGACACCCGCGCCACCGACGACCATTACACCCAGGCCGGCAACCTGTTCCGCCTGTTGAGCGAGGATGGCAAGCGCAACCTGATCGCCAACATCGCCGGCAGCCTGAGCCAGGCCGATGCCGCGATCCAGGACCGCCAGATCGGCCACTTCCTGCGTGCCGATCCGGCGTACGGCCACGGCGTGGCCGAGGCGATCTACGCGCTGGGCAACAAGGCCTGAATTCAGCGTCTGCAGTAACCGAAACGGGATGGTTCGCCATCCCGTTTTTTTTCGTATATTCCTGTAGGAAATATCACAGAAAATCACCTAAGCCATTCTTTTTAAAGAAGTTCTGGACTGTATTGATGGGCTGAGAGATAGTTCCTTCTTTACCAAAATTATTAGCCAACATGAGCACGGACACCGCGCCGCCGCAACTCGTCAGCATGCCGAAAGACGGACAACCGGCGGCGGGCGATCTTGTCTTCACTTTCAACGAAGCGATCCAGGCCGGCAGCGGCAAGTTCAGCCTGTACCTGTACTACGGCGCCTACACACCCGTCTTTTCCGCAGACGTCGCCAGCAGTTCGGCGATCACGATTTCGGGCAATACGCTGACCGTGCACCTGCCGCAAAGGCTGGAGTACGCGACCAACTACACGGTGTCTCTGGAAATTGGCGCGGTCACGGACCTGGCGGGCAATGCCTATGCTTCTTACGGGACCATTGGCTACTTCCGCTCCGGCCTGAGTCCGGTTGCGCTCAACCTGAGCGGCACCGACAAAGCCGATACCCTGAACGGTAGCGACCTGGTCGACACCCTGTCCGGCGGCGCCGGCGCCGACACCATCAATGGCTACGGCGGCGACGATCTGCTGAACGGCGGCGACGAGTCGAACGATCTGCCCTATTACACCTACGACGGCGACTATCTCTCCGGCGGCGCCGGCAACGACACGATCTACGGCGGCAGCGGCCATGACCGGCTGTATGGCGACGATGGCAACGACCTGCTGGTCGGCGGCAGCGGCGACGACACCCTGGACGGCGGCACCGGCGACGACCTGCTCGAGGGCGGCGCCGGCAACGACCGGCTATCCGACGATGGCGGCCTGAACACCCTGCGCGGCGGCGATGGCGACGACTTCCTGGAGGCTGGATGGAGCGGCCGCGGCCTGCTCGACGGCGGTGCCGGCAACGACATCCTGACCGGCAGCGACCTGGCCAGTTACACGGGCGGCACCGGCGATGACCAGATCTCGGTCTCGCTCAGGTCGATCGGTGCGGCGGCCTCCAGCATCGACGCAGGCGACGGCAACGACACCATCAGCCTGACCATGTACGACCGCACCACCGGCCGCGTGAGCGTCAGCGGCGGCGGGACCGACACCTATGTCCTGCATTCGGTCCTCGGCCTGCCGGACAGCAGCGCCCGGATCGAGGTCGGCGATTTCCAGCCCGGCGCCGGCGGCGACCGTATCAATGTCCTCGATCTGCTGGGCAGCTTCTACGAAGGCAACCCCTTCAAGAACGGGTCTCTGAAACTGGTGCGGGACGGCGCCGACACCCTGCTCCAGGTTCAGGTGCCGAACTACACGACCTGGCAGACCCTGCTCCACCTGAAAAACGTCCTGCCGAGCCAGCTGACCAGCGATAACTTTGTTGGCGGCATCGACCCTGCGGGCACCACCAAAGGCCTGAGCCTGACCGGCACCGCCGGCAGCGATGGCCTGTCCGGCAATCTCATGGACGACACCCTGTCGGGGCTGGACGGCGCGGACACCCTGTTCGGCTATAACGGCAACGATTCGCTCGACGGCGGCGCCGGCAACGACATGCTCGACGGCGGCCGTGGCAACGACACCCTGGTCGGCGGCCTCGACGACGACCGGCTGAGCGACGACGCCGGCGATAACACCCTGCTGGGCGGCGCCGGCAATGACCTGCTGAGCAGCTACTCGACCGGCGCCAGCCTGCTCGACGGCGGCGCCGGCAACGACACGCTTTCGGGCGGCAACGGCAACGACGTCCTGCGCGGCGGCGACGGCGACGACACCATCGGCGTCGCCAACGGGTATCTGCTCAATGGTCAGCGTACGGTCAGCGTGAGCGGCGACGCCGGCAAGGACCTGCTGATTTTCTACGGCAATTCGAATTCGAGCGTCAGTGCCAGCGGCGGCGACGGCGCCGATACCTTCCGCTTCGTTTCCGGCTGGGGTTGGGGCACCACCACGATCACCGATTTTTCGACCGCCCAGGGCGACCAGCTCGACCTGCTCGCGCTCATTCCCTACGACCTGGGCAGCAATCCCTTCGGTGCGGCCAAGCGCCTGGTGGCCACCCAGACCGGCAGCGACGTGACGATTTCGCTCGACCTCGACGGCACCGGGAGCGAATACAGCCCGACGCCCATTGTCACGCTGAAGAACATCGGCCTGGCGTCGCTCACGCCCAACGCCTTCGTCGGCGGCTTCGACCCGAGCGGCGGCACCAAAGGCATGCTGCTGACCGGCACGGCCGGCGCGGACACCCTCACCGGCGGCTGGCTCGACGACACCATCAGCGGCGGCGACGGCAAGGACGCGATCGATGGCGGCCCCGGCGACGACAGCATCGACGGCGGTAACGAAAGCGTGCTGGGCGCCGGCGACACGCTGAGCGGCGGATACGGCAACGACATCATCCACGGCGGCGGCGGCGCCGACGTGCTGCTCGGCGACAGCGGCAACGACAGCCTGGACGGCGGCGAGGGCAGCGACAAACTGGAAGGCGGTCTCGGCAACGACACGCTGGACGGCGGCGCCGGCGACGACATCCTGACCGACAACAAGGGCTCGAACGTGCTGCACGGCGGCGCCGGCAACGACACGCTGGAAGCGCTGACGACCAACTGGACGAACTACGACACCGGCTATGCCACGCAGGGCGACAGCACGCTCGACGGCGGCGACGGCGACGACTTCCTGCATCTTGGCCGCGGCAACGACATGGCCAGCGGCGGCGCCGGCAACGACACCATCGCCATCGAGCTGGGCGCGAGTACCGGCATCCACATCGTGGTCGAGGGCGGCGACGGCGACGACCTCATCAGCGTGTCGAGCGACCGCGTGCTGACCGACGTGACGGTCGAAGCGAGCGGCGGGAATGGCCGCGACACCTACCGCTTCTCCTCCTACTACCCTGCCGCCAACACCCTGACGATCAAGGACTTCCAGGCTGGGGCGAACGGCGACGTGCTGGACGTCCTGTCCCTGATGAGCTCACTACCGTCGGGCAACCCCTTCGGACCGCTCGGCTATCTGCGCCTGAAGGCGGACGGCAGCGACACGCTGGTGCAGTTCGACAGCGACGGCGCCGCCGGTCCCGGCGAATTCAGGACCCTCGCCATCCTGAAAGGCGTGGCGCCAGCCAGTCTAACCGGCGACAACTTCCCGCAAGGAATACGCCCGGACGGCTCCTCGACCGGCATGACGATCGCCGGCACCGCCCAGGCCGACACCATCAAGGGCGGCCTGCTCGACGATACGATCGACGGCGGCGCCGGCAACGACAGCATCGACGGTGGTGCCGGCGCCGACCTCATCCACGGAGGCGAGGGCAACGACAGCCTCACGGTCACGATCGGCAACACACGCTTGTTCGGCGACGACGGCGACGACTATCTCAGCGGTGCGCATTACTACAACGGCGGCATCGGTAACGATACCCTGTCCGGTGGCGCCGGCAACGACACGCTGCAAACCTGGCTCGGCGACAATGTCATGAACGGCGACGGCGGCAACGACTTCCTGTACGCCTACGGCAGCGGCCACAATATGCTGTCCGGCGGCGCCGGCAACGACCTGCTGTCGGCCCATGCCGGCAACGATACCCTCGACGGCGGCGATGGCGACGATACCCTGTCGGTGTCCAACTACTTCTACACGAGCGTACCCAATCCGGTGCCCACCGTCGCCTTCAAGCTGCTTGGGGGCGGCGGCCGCGACATCTTCAACTTGCACTTCTCGGGCAATACCCGCGTCGACATCACGGCAGACGGCGGCGCCGACAGCGACCTGTTCCGCATTTTCGATCATCCGTTCGCGTACGGTTACAAGAACACGCTCACGATCGAGCATTTCGATGCCGGCGCCGGCGGCGACCTGATCGACCTGTCCGCCTTCGTCAGCAACGGGAAAAATCCGTTCGCCGCGGGCGGTCCCCTGCTGGTGGTGCAGCGCGGCACCGACACCGCGATCCAGGCCGACCCGGACGGCAGCGGCCCGATGGGCGTGGCGGACATCCTCGTCCTCAAGAACGTCGACAAAACGAAGCTCACGGCCGATAACTTCTGGAACGGCTACAACCCGGACGGCTCGAACACCGGCATCAAACTGAACGGCACCGACGGCGACGACAGCCTCACGGGCGGCTGGCTCGACGATACGATCAGCGGCGGCCAGGGCAAGGATTGCATCCTCGGCGGCTTCGGCAGCGACAGCATCGACGGCGGCGATGGCGACGACACGATCAGCGGCGAAGACAGTACCTGGCCGAACTACGGCACCGACGAGCGCAACGGCGACGACGTGCTGTTCGGCGGCGCCGGCAACGATGAGCTGATCAGCTACAGCGGCAGCGACACCCTGGATGGCGGCGCCGGCGACGACAGGCTCACCATCGTCGGCGATGTCTTCGCCGGCAGCAGCAGGGCGGTCGTGGTCCGCGGCGGCGACGGCGACGATGCCATCATGGTCAGCCCCTTGCGGGTGGCGGGGACGATGAGCGTATCCATGACCGGCGGCGCCGGCAAGGACAGCTTCTCGCTGCCGTCCTACGAGCCCCTGCTCAAGTTCACCATTACCGACTTCCAGGCCGGCGCCGGTGGCGACGTCCTGAACGCCTTCGATTACTGGACCGGCACCACGCCCTTCTCCAGCGGCTGGTACCGCTTCGTGCAGCACGGCGCCGACGCCGTGCTGCAGTTCGACAAGGACGGCCCATCCGGAAACGCCGCCTTCGTCGACGTCGTCACCCTGCAGAACGTCGACTGGACCAAGCTGCTGCCCGAGAACACGGCCGGCTGGCCGGCGGACGGCAGCACCAAAGGCCAGCTCATCGCCGGCACCGACCAGAACGACAAACTGCCGGGCGGTCCGCTCGACGACACCATCACGGGCGGCATCGGCAACGACGCCATCGACGGCAAGGGCGGCAACGACAGCATCGATGGCGGCGACGGCGACGATGCCATCAGCGGCGGCCCCGGCAACGACACCCTGAGCGGCGGCATCGGTGACGATATCATCGACGCCACCGAAGGCAACGACCTGGCGCTGGGTGGCGACGGCAACGACTACCTGATCGCCAGCATGGGCAAGACCACGCTGAATGGCGGCGCCGGCGACGACCTGCTGGAAGTCTTGCCGAGCAACACGTCGCAAGCGCACGCCATCACGCTGCTGGGCGGCGACGGCGACGACATCTTCCTGGTCGGTGGCTGGATCAATGCGGACAATCCAATCGTCGCCACCGGCGGCGCCGGGCGCGACCTGTTCAAGCTGGATCCCGGCGCGCTGGGCCAGGGCGGCCGCTACACGGTCACCGATTTCCAGGCCGGCGCCAAGGGCGACCGGATCGAACTGGGACCGCTGGCGAGCACCTTCGTCAAGGGCGTCGACCCGTTTGCCGACGGCCACCTGCGCCTGCTGCAAAACGGCAGCGACACCCTGCTGCAGTACGACTGGGACGGCAGCGCCGGCGCCTACGGCAAGCTGCAGACCGTGCTGACCCTGAAGAACGTGGACATGTACGCGCTGACGGCGGCGAACTTCGTCGAGGCGGTCACGCCGCCCTCACCGCCGCCGCCACCGCCGCCACCTCCTCCGCCACCGCCGCCCCCACCGCCGCCGGTGGTCGTGCCCCCACCCCCACCCCCGGCGATTCCCGGCGTGAGCGTCACCGGCGGCGACGACAAGGACCTGGTCGAAGGCAGTGTCGGCGACGACAAGCTCGACGCCGGCGCCGGCGACGACGTCCTGCACGGCGGCGGCGGCACCGACCTGCTGGTCGGCGGCCTCGGCAAGGACACCGCGACCTACGGCGGCAAGCTGGAGAACTACAAGATCACGCACGACGATGCCGGCTGGCACGTGGCCGACCAGCGCAGCGGCAGCGACAGCGACGGCAACGACACGCTGCTGGACGTCGAGCGGCTGCAGTTCACGGACCACATCGTGGCGCTGGACATCGACGGCATACCGGCCCAGGCCTACCGCCTGTACCGCGCCGCCTTCGACCGCGAGCCCGACCTGGGCGGTCTCGGTTACTGGCTCGAACGCCTGGAGGCTGGCGCTTCATTGGTGAACGTCGCCGACGGTTTCGTGCACTCGCAGGAATTCGCCGACCTGTACGGCAGCGCGCCGACCAATGCCGAGATCGTGATGCGGCTGTACAAAAACATCCTGCACCGCGCCCCCGATCCAGGCGGCTACGCCTACTGGCTGGACATCCTCGACAGCAAGAAGGCTTCGCTGAACCACGTGCTGGGCTTCATGAGCGACAGCAAGGAAAACATCGAGGCGGTGGCGGAGCTGATCGCCAACGGGATCGCTTACACGCCTTACGGTCCCTGATAGCGCGCCAGCCACGGCACGATGATCGCGGCCAGGCGCTGCGGCGCCTCGATCGGGATCATGTGCCCGCTGTCCTCGACGACTTCGAGCGTGGCGCCAGGAATCCCGGCCTGCAGCTCGCGCGCCTCCTCGATGCTGCGCAGCTGGTCCTGCGCGGCCGCCACCACCAGGGTCGGGCAGCGGATCTCCCGCAGGCGGTCCAGATCGCCGGGCCGCTCCAGCATCGACTGGCGCCGGAACACCTCGCCGCCCAGGCGCATGCCCATCGCCCGCACCCTTTCGATCAGCGCCTCGTTGTTGCGCTCTTTCGGATGCAGCGAGGATGCGACCGCGATGCGGCTCAGGCCACTGAAGGCGATCGATGGCGCCGCATTGCCGATCGCGCCCTTGCGCTGCCGCAGCGCCGGCGTGTCGGGACGGGTCGAGGTGGCGATCAGCACCAGCGCGCGCACGCGTTCGGGCGCCAGCCGCGCGATCTCGCGTGCGACGTAGCCGCCCATCGAAAACCCGACCAGCAGGAAGGACGGCGGTGCGGCTTCCAGCGCGCGACGCGCCATGGCTTCGATCGAGCCATCGTGGCGCAGGTCGGCGTAATGCAGGGGCCCGAAAGGCGCCAGCGGCGCTTCGAGGTCGGCCCACAGGGTTTCATCGGCCATGAAGCCGGGAACGAGCAGAAGTGACATGGGGGCATCCTAGCAGATTGTTGCGCCAGCTCAGGGCAGCGCTTAATCAACTAGGAGCCGATGTGCCGACCTCCCCACCGCCAGCGTACGGAACCAGCTCAGGTTCGCGTTCGCCATCGTGATCATTCTCTCCTTCGTGTCGACCGCGATCGCCATCTGGCGCCTGCAGACGCTGGCGAACGACGCCAGGGAACTGACCCAGCACCCGCTGGCGAAGGAGCGGCTGGTATCGAACTGGCTGCTGAACATCTCGATGTCCGCCGAGCGCACCGCCGCGCTTGCCCGCGCGCCGGATGGCGAACCGGCGAAGGCCTTCGCCGACGAAGCCGTGCAGCAGTCGAAGCGCAGCACCGAGCTGCAGCAGCAGATCGGCGCGCTGCTCGACGGCGCGGACGAGAAAGCCCTCTACACGCAGATCGGCGCCGCGCACGAGCAGTACCTGGCGGCGCACGGGCGCCTCATGGCGCTGAAGGCCGAGGGCAAGCACGACGAGGCGCGGACGCTCTACGCCCAAGGCTTCGCGCCGCTCATGGACGGCTACATCGCCCGCGTCAGGGAGCTGCTCGCGCTGCAGCAGAAATCGATCGCGGCGCGCACCGGCGAAACGCTGGACGCCGCCCACGACAGCGCGACCCTGCTGGTCGGCCTGTGCCTGGCCACCCTGATCGCCAGCATCCTCGCCGCCCAGGTGTTCGCGCGCGTGCTGTTCCGCCGCCTCGGCGGCGAGCCGGCGCTGGCGGCCGCGGTGGCCGGCGAGATCGCGGCCGGCAACCTGCGCGTCGAGGTCAAGCTGGCGGACGGCGACCAGACCAGCCTGATGGCCGCTTTGCAGCACATGCGCGACAGCCTGGCCGGCATCGTCGGCCAGGTCCGCCACGGCAGCGCGGCCATCGGCGAATCGATCGCGGTGTTGTCGGGCGAAGCCCAGGAGCTGTCGCGCCGCACCGAAAGCCAGGCCGCCGCGCTCGAGGAAACCGCGTCCTCGATCGAGGAGCTGACCCAGGGCATCCAGCACAGCGCGGACAACGCCGAGCAGGCCAACACGCTGGCGGCGCAGGCGTCCCAGGTCGCGCAGCAGGGCGGCCGCATGGTGGGCCAGCTGGTCGAAACCATGGGTGCGATCAACGCGTCCTCGGCGCGCATCGCCGACATCATCGGCGTCATCGACGGCATCGCCTTCCAGACCAATATCCTGGCGCTGAATGCGGCGGTGGAAGCGGCGCGTGCCGGCGAACAGGGACGCGGCTTTGCGGTGGTGGCGGGCGAGGTGCGCGCGCTGGCCCAACGTTCGGCCTCGGCGGCCAAGGAAATCAAGGTCCTGATCGACGATTCGACCGGCCGCGTGACCGAAGGCTCGACCCTGGCCGGCCGCGCGGGCGAGACCATGCGCGACATCGTCACCAGCATCGAGCGCGTCAGCACCATCATGAGCGACATCGTCGCCTCCAGCCGCGAGCAGGCCAGCGGCATCGCCCAGGTCAACCAGGCGATCACGCAGATGGACGGGGTCACCCAGCAGAATGCGGCGCAGGTCGAGGAGTCGGCCGCGGCGACGATGTCGATGCAGGCGCAGTCGCAGCAGCTGCAGCAACTGGTGTCGGTGTTCCGGGTCGACCTGCCCGCCAGCAGGACGCTGGCTGCGCGCCCTGCCCTGGCCGTTGCCGCGGCCGGCAAGCCGGCGGCAGCGGCGGCTGCGGCACCGGCACCCGCGCGGGCAAAGCAGGCGCCTGCGCACGGCACGCGCAAAGCCGCAGCGGCGCAGCCGGCCAGGGCCGCCAAACCATCCAGACCGGCCGGGCCCACCGCCGTCGCCGACGACTGGGAAGAGTTCTAAGCCGGCGGTTGCCTCGCTGGGGTTTCCGTGTCAGCATGCGATGTCATGCACAAGGAGACCCCATGGGAATGAGGCACATACCGCTTCTGCTGGCCGGCCTGCTCGGCGCCCTCGCGCACATGCAGTTGCAGGCGCAGCCACCGGCCCCGGGACGGCTGCCGCAGGCGCCGTCCGCGGAAGTCCGCAAGTTCATCAAGGTCGATGCGCCGCTGCTGGCGCTGACCCACGTGCGCGTGATCGACGGCACCGGCGCGCCGGCGCGTGAAGACCGCACCGTGATCCTGCGCGATGGCCGCATCGACGCCATCCTCGATGGCGCGGCCGCGCCGCCAGGCGGTGCCCAGGTGCTCGACCTGCAGGGCCGTACCCTGATGCCGGGCCTGGTCGGCATGCACAACCACCTGATGTACACCGCCTCGATCAACCTCGACGAAGACGACAGGATCCCGCCGCCGGGCTTCTTCGTCACCGAGATCGCGTTCTCGGCGCCGCGCATGTACCTGGCCGCCGGTGTGACCACGATGCGCACCACCGGCAGCATCGAACCCTATACGGACCTGAACATCCGCCGCCTGGTCGACGCCAACCAGATCCCCGGCCCGCACATCGACGTGACCGGTCCCTACCTCGAAGGCCGCGCCAGCAGCTTCCCGCAGATGACGGCGATGGACGAACGCGAGCAGGCGCGCCGCACCGTGGCCTTCTGGGCCGGCGAAGGCGCGACGTCGTTCAAGGCCTACATGAACATCCCCGCCGACGTGCTGGCCACTGCCATCACGGAGGCCCACAAGCACGGCACGAAAATCACCGGCCATCTGTGCTCGGTCGACTACCGCCAGGCGGCCAGACTCGGCATCGACAACCTCGAGCACGGCCCGGTCTTCACGGACACGGAGTTTGTCCCCAACCGGAAGAAGGACGTGTGCCCGTCCGGCGCCGAGATCAGCGCCTCCTGGGAAAAACTGGAGGTGTCGAGCCCGGAGGTGCAAAGCCTGATCCGCGACCTAGTGGCGCGCAAGGTGGCGATCACCTCGACCCTGCCGGTCTTCGAATCCTTCGTCGCGACCCGCCCGCTGCTGTCGAAAAAGCAGATGGCGATGATGTCGGCCGAATCGCTGCGCAGCCACCTGGCGGCACGCGCCGCAGCCGCTGCCAATCCGGCGCGCGCCGCCAGGCAGGAAGCGGCGCTGAAGAAGGAGATGGCTTTCGAGCTGGCCTTTGTGCGCGCCGGCGGCCTGCTGCTGGCCGGCCCCGACCCGACCGGCAACGGCGGCGTGCTGCCCGGCTTTGGCGACCACCGCGAAGTCGAACTGCTGGTCGAAGCGGGCTTTACGCCGGTCGAGGCGATCCAGGTCGCGACCGCCAACGGCGCGCGCTATCTCGGCAAACTGGATCGCATCGGCACCGTCGAAGCGGGCAAGAACGCCGACCTGGTCGTCGTGGGTGGCGACCCGAGCCGCCGCATCCAGGACATCGAGAACGTGGAGATCGTCTTCAAGGATGGCGTGGGCTATGATCCGGTCAAGTTGAATGCATCGGTGCGCGGCATGGTCGGCACCCGTTGATTGTCGAGGAAGGCTTCATGAATCTACCCAACCACCAGCTCAGCATGACCGTGCTGATGACCCCGGACACCGCTAATTTTTCCGGCAACGTCCACGGCGGCCACATTTTAAAACTGCTCGACCAGGTCGCCTACGCCTGCGCCAGCCGCTACGCCGGCGCCTACGTGGTGACGATGAGCGTCGACCAGGTCACCTTCCGCCAGCCGATCCACGTGGGCGAGCTGGTGACCTTCCTGGCGGCCGTCAACTACACCGGCCGCAGCTCGATGGAAATCGGCATCAAGGTGCTGGCCGAAAGCATCCGCACCCAGGAAGTACGCCACGTGAACAGCTGCTTCTTCACGATGGTGGCGGTCGGCGACGACAAGAAGCCGGTCGCGGTGCGGCCGCTGCAGCCGTCCACGCCGGACGAACTGCGCCGCTTCGAGGAAGCGAAATACCGCAAGGAGCTGCGTTTGGCGCTGGACCGGCAGCACGCGAAACGCTGAAGAAATGCTGAGCTGAGCGCCGGGGCTATTGCTATGCCGCGCGGATGTGCTACAATGCGCCGCCTTGGCCTGGTAGCTCAGTTGGTAGAGCAGAGGATTGAAAATCCTTGTGTCGGTGGTTCGATTCCGCCCCGGGCCACCAAGAACATGCCTCACGAAACGCCAACCCATGCAGGTTGGCGTTTTTGTTTCCGGAACTGGAAATTCTCATGTCCGGCCCATTTCCGGGCTTTCTTCGAGCATCCTGCGCAATGCCTCGCAGCTTGGCGCAAACCGTCAATCAGTCGTCACCGTCGACCAAGCTCGACGGATCTCGATACTTCGCGTACCGCCGGGGGATCTGGCGCTGGCGTAAGGGTTTTAAGCTGCCAGGCCCGTCACTGTCGCCGGTATCGCCCCCACCGCGGCACGCCGGAAGGTGGAGGGCGACACGCCGGTGTGCTCCTTGAAGAAACGGGAGAAATTGCTGGGCGCGGAAAATCCAAGGTCGAGTGCGACCGATGTCAACGATCCGCCCTGGACGATCAGCCGGCGCATTGCCTCTTCCACCCGAACGGCGCTCCAGAAAACCTGCGGACTCGTATTAAGCTGATCGCGGAACAGCGTAAAGAAATGCGCGCGCGACAGACCGACCTGGTGCGCGATCGCATCGAGTCCGATCTTATCGTGGACATGCTTGCGCATCAGCGTGATCGCGCTACGCAGGCGGTGGTCGAGCAAGGGCGGGAGCAAGCGCTTGGGATCGACCACGGGTCCGCGCGTGGTGGCATTGATGGTGGCGCTGATCAACTGCTCGACCAGGCCATTCAACCCGTCCCTGGGTTCGCGCGCCGACAGGATCAGGTCCAGCACCCGCCAGCAGGCCTGGCGCAAGTCGGCATCGATCGGAATGCGCGATGACGGAAAAACGAAGGGACGGCCGGTCGCCTGCCGCAGTTCATTCAGCCACTTTCGCGAAATCATAAACACCAGGAACACCGCCGGTCCCGTTCCATCCAGCCGCGTCATGTCGTGCGACTGATACGCATTGGTCGCGAGGCCCACGTTTTCGTCGTACCCGACCACCTCAGGGCCAACGTTGGCCTGGGCCCGCGCACCGCCCAGCCAGAACACGATCTGCGACTCGGAGTGCGCGTGCGCGACCAGGTCGGTACACGTTTCCAGCACGATCGCCTGTCCAAACGTTCCTTCGTAGAATGCATACGACTCTGCCATATTGTCTCCCTTGCCGGCATTGCCGGTCATATCTATATGTAAATTGTAGTCCTGGCAGCGAGGCGATATCCGTCATTCAAAAAGATATCAGACGCATTGATAAGCAGTTGGACCCGCCGATAAGCCCAGCCATGGGTTGATAAGCGCATGTGCCCCTTTGTTCCTAGACTCCTCCCACGGTCAGCGGTCCGAACGTCAATCGGTCCCGGCCGGATACTTGGAGGAATACATGCAAATCGCAACATATCAACTCGATGGACGCCGTTTCGTCGGACTTGTTTCCGACGACCGAGAGCAGGTCACGCCATTCGAGCTTCCCGGGAACGCGGCGGCCGAAGGCGCCCTGGCGATCATCAAGCTGCTCGCCGACGGCGCCCCGCTTCCCGCAACCGCGGGGCCGGCAGTGGCGCTCGCCTCGGTCCAGCTGCTGGCGCCGATCCCGGTACCACGCCGCAACGTCTGGTGCGTGGGCCGCAACTATCACGCCCATGCCAAGGAACTGCAAACCTCGGTATTCAAGGACAACGACGCCAATCCCGACGCCTGGCCGATCGTGTTTACCAAGGTGCCCGAATGCGTCGTCGGCCCGTTCGACAAGGTCATGCTGCCGGGCGCCGCGATCTCCGGGCAAATCGATTACGAGGCCGAACTGGCGGTCGTCATCGGCAAAGGCGGCAAAAACATCGCCCGCGCCGACGCCATGGGGCACGTGTTCGGCTACACGGTGGTCAACGACGTCACCGCGCGCGACGTCCAGATGCGCCACCAGCAGTGGGACATGGGCAAGTCGTTCGACACGTTCTGCCCGATGGGGCCGTGGATCGTCACTGCCGACCAGCTCGACGGCACCCGGACCCGCGTGCGTTGCTGGGTCAACGGCGAGCTGCGCCAGGATGGACCGACCGAAAACCTGATCTTCGACATCCCGACCCTGATCGAGACGATTTCGCGCGGCATCACCTTGTACCCGGGTGACGTCATCGCCACCGGCACCCCTGCGGGCGTCGGGCTGGGCATGAAGCCGCCGCGCTTCCTGGCCGCTGGCGACGTGGTGCGGGTCGAGATCGACGGCATCGGTGCCATCGAAAACCAATTCGTTTAAAAGGAAAAATGACATGACGACCCACATCGTTGCAGGACTGACCGTTGAAGTCGAAGGCGAAGGCGCCGCCATCGTGTGCGTCCACGGCCTGGGCGGCTCGAGCAATACCTGGACCCCGGTGATGGCCGCGCTGCAAGGCCACCGCATCGTGCGCATCGACCTGCCGGGCAGCGGCCGCTCGCCGGCCCGCTCCTCAGCCGATCCCGGCGAACTCAACATCGCCAGCATGGCCGACGCGGTCCAGGCCGTGTGCCGCGAGCTCGACATTACCAGGGCCACCTTCCTGGGCCACTCGATGGGCACGATCGTCTGCCAGCACATCGCGACGCAGCGCCCAGCGCTGGTCGCTGGCCTCGCGCTGTTCGGCCCGCTCGTGTGCCCACCGGATGCGGGACGCGCCGGCATCCTGGCGCGCGCCGACAAGGCAGCCACGGGCGGCGCCGCCGCGATGCAGGACATCGCCGATGCCATCGTGGGCGCCGCGACGTCGAAGGAAACCAAGGCACAGCAGCCGGCCGTGCTGGCCCTGGTGCGCGAGAGCGTGATGCGCCAGACGCCCGAAGGCTACGGGCAAAGCTGCAGGGCGCTGGCGACGGCGCAGGCGGCGTCAATCGAAGACATTGCGGTGCCGACCTTGCTGGTCACGGGGGACCAGGACGGCGTCGCGCCTGCGGCCAGCGTGGCGGCCATGGCGGAACGTATCAAGGGCAGCGACATGGTGGTGCTGGAAGGCTGCGGCCACTGGACCACCTTCGAGCGTCCGCAGGAATGCATGCAACAGCTGGCGAAATTCTTGAGTTCTTCGAAATAACCAGGCCCTGGGGGCCAGAGGAGACAGACATGAAAAAGATTGCAATCACCAATGTCACGATTTTCGATGGCAGTGGCGACGACGTATTCAAAGGTGAAGTCCTCGTAGAAGGCAACCGGATCGTCGACGTAGCGCATTTCCCGAACAAGGTGGCGGGCGCCGCGGACCAGGTGATCGACGGCGGCGGCAAGTTCCTGATGCCGGGAATGACCGAAGCCCACACCCACTTTTCGTGGAACGACCAGCCGACGCTGTCGGCCATCCAGTTCATGCCGCCGGAAGAACACATCCTGTGGTGCGTCGACGTCGCCAAGCGCTACCTCGACATGGGCTGGACCTCGGCCATCGGCGCGGCCGCCGCCAAGCCGCGTCTCGATATCGTCCTGCGCAATGCCATCACCGCCGGCCAGTGCGTCGGGCCGCGCTACCTGGCCGGCAGCCAGGAGATCACCACCCTGGGCGGTCTCGGCGACAACACCCTGCCCCACCTGCCGTTCCAGGAACTGAGTTTCGGCCACATCGTGAGCGGCCCCGAGGAAGTGCGCAAGGCCGCGCGCATGTTCATCAAATACGGCGTGGACCACCTGAAGATCAACCTGTCGGGCGAATACATTGCCGGCCTGCCGGCCGAGCTGTCGCCGTTCTCGGACGAAGAAGTCGCCATGCTGACGAGCGAGGCGAAGCGCAACGGCAAGCGGGTGGCGGCGCACGCGCGCTCCGACGAGTCGGTGCGGCAGTGTCTCCGCCACGGGATCGACATCATCTTCCACGCCAGTTTTGCGAACGAAGAAACACTGGACATGCTGGAGGCGAACAAGGCGCGGCACTTCGTGGCGCCCGCCATCGGCTGGCTGGTGCGTACCAGCTTCAACGCGTCGGAATATGGCATCACGCCTGAAATCGCCGAGCAAATGGGATACCCGCAAGAACTGGAAGCGGCGGCAGCGTCGCTGCGCCAGATGCACAAGCGCGGCATCCGCATCCTGCCGGGCGGCGACTACGGCTTTGCGTGGATGCCGCATGGGACCAATGCCAACGACCTCCAGTATTTCGTGGACTACATCGGCATGACCCCGACGGAAGCGCTGGTCTCGGCGACCCGCCTGGGCGGCGACATCATGATGCGGCCGGATGAACTGGGCCAGATTCGCCCCGGTTTCCTCGCCGACCTGGTGCTGGTCGACGGCGACCCGCTGCAGGACCTGCGCATCATGACGGAGCCCGCCAGGATTGCGATGGTGATGCAGGACGGTGTGATCCACAAAGGCTTGCAGGACACCAGTCCGCGCGCAGCGGCAATTCATGTTCCGGCGAGCGACAACCCGATGCTCGACAGGGGCGTGCAGGAAGCCGTACCGGCTTGACCGCAGTCCGGTGCTTGTCCAGCGCCCGCAGCGGTCCTGCTGCGGGCGTATCCCTACCCGGCGAATACCGACAGCGTCCCGGCTCCGTGTCGCTGCAGCACGGGAAGCGACTTGTCGAAAATGGAGATTCAATGCGTCTGAATAAATATGTGATACGCAGTACGGTAGCGATTGCTGCACTGGCCGCAACCGGCACCGTGCTGGCGGCCGAGTTCCAGGTGGCTAACCTGAACGCCCTGTATACAACCCGTTCCAGGACCGATCCGCTGCTCGGCACCGGGACCGACGACGAGAAGCTGAAAACGTACCAGTTCGAATATTTCGCAGGGTTCAAGTACGGCGATGTGTACGTCGATGCCGAGCTGTTCAACGGCGAGAACGTCGGCGGCGCCGGCGCCGGCTCGTTCGGCGGCAACAGCCCCAACCAGAGCCTGCTAGTCTTCAATCCACGCCTGAGCCTGGGGAAGATCAGCGGCCGCAACCTGGCCTTCGGCCCGATTGCCGACGTATCGCTGATCGCGCGCTATGAGCGCGCCAGTTACGCCGACTTCCGCTCCTACAACCACGGCATCTCCTTCAACTTCAATGTGCCGGGCTTCGCTTACTTCGAGTCGGGCATCCTGCGCCGCAATACCAATTTCTACAAGGGCGAGACGCTGTGGCGCTCGGTCCTGATGTCGAAACCGTTCGCGGGCGAACGGCTTCGTTTCAACCTGCTATCGCTGGTCAATGGAACGGGTGTGAATGGCACCGAAGTATTCCTGCGTCCGGAACTGCTGTGGGCTATCGACGCCAAGGGCAGCTTCCAGGCCGGTCTGCGCTACGAAATCCATCGCTACAAGATCGACGGACAGGACTATTCGCGCAACTCGCCCACCCTGATGGCAAAGTGGACGATGTAATTTTCAGCTGGCCATCAGATCGATTCCGAGTCAGCCTCGGCGTGCAGGCTGCCGGATCGATCGGCCCGAATTCCCTGCGCTACCCGGCTTCGATTTCGCTGGAGCAAATTCATTCCACCTCTGCAATCCGTTTGATCAAGATCAGGCCTGCTGGGCACCGCGCCTAGTGCCGCAAGCTGCCTTCTGCTGCAATGTGAGTACTGGCTCGCAGCCGTGTTTCCGTTGCGTGCGTTACTGGGAGGGATCGATGCGATGGCTGATTCTGCTCCTCTTCGTGGCCTGTACGATGTACGTGCACAGGCGCGGCCGGGCACGTCATTGGTTTTTCAGGCAGCTTTCCGACCATTCGACGTTCACCGCGCCCCTGAACTGTTTTTCCTATCTGTTTTCCGCAGTGCCGACCACGCCTTACATTTCTTCCTCGTATTTTCCCGAGCTGGCGGAATTGCGAAAGGAATGGCCCACATTTCGCGATGAGGCGCTGGCGCTGCATGAAGCGAGCCGCATCCAGGCGTCCGAAAAATACAATGATATCGGCTTCAATTCGTTTTTCCGCCGGGGCTGGAAACGCTTTTACCTGAAGTGGTACGTCAATCCGCATCCCTCCGCGGCAAGCCTGTGCCCGCGCACCGTCGAGATCCTGCAGCGGATACCGTCCGTCAAGGCGGCGATGTTCGCCATGCTGCCCGCGGGCGGCACCCTTGGCCGCCATCGCGACCCGCTTGCCGCATCGCTGCGCTATCATCTCGGGCTCGTCACGCCCAACGACGACCGCTGCGCGATTGTCGTCGATGGCATACCCTATGCGTGGCGCGATGGCGAGGACGTCATATTCGACGAAACCTATTTGCATGACGCAGCGAACCGTACCGACCGGGATCGCATCATCCTGTTCTGCGATATCGAGCGGCCGATGAAATACCGCTGGGCGCAGGCCGTGAACCGGCTGATGGGCGGCTTTCTGCTGCGCGCGTCGGCGTCCCCCAACGAGATCGGCGATCGGACCGGCGGGCTCAACCAAGCGTTCCGCTACCTGTACCTGTTACGGCGCTTCAGCAAGAAGCTCAAGGCATGGAACCGCACGCTGTATTACATCTTCAAGTGGAGCCTGTTCGGCTGCCTCGCGTACGTGATCTTCTGGCGCTGAATGGGCTCATGCGGCCGGCTTCCCAGGCACGCAGGCATACCGGTGCGCGTCACGCACTCGAATCGTCGAGACGACTGCGCAGATGAGACTGTACGCCGGCATCGACGGCGCCCACAAATGGATGAGCACCTGGCAACGCGCGCTCGGCTGGCTATGACGCCTCCTGGCCTGGTAGCTCAGTCGGTAGCGCAGAGGATTGAAAATCCTTGTGTCGGTGGTTCGATTCCGCCCCGGGCCACCAAGAATTCAGCAGTACACAAAAACGCCGACCTTCGCAGGTCGGCGTTTTTGTTTCTGGGGCCGGCAGCGCGGCCCAGGCATCCGGCCAGCGCGATGCAACCGTCCCTTACTCTTTCTTTTCCCTGAATTCGCCGTCAATGATGTTGTCGTCGATGCTTTGACGCGGGTTTTGGCCGGCTTTGAAGATCATTTTCTTGAACCAAGGGTAAGTAAGCAAAAAAGCCGTAGCGAAACCTGTGAACAGTGCCGGCACGTACTCACCCTGAGACAGCAAACTCAACAGGCAGAATGCAAACAGGCTGACGATAAACGGCCGGCGTACAGTTTTCGGCAACAGGCCGACAATGCGCAGCTTGCCATGTCTTATCCAGGGAAATCGCGCAAGGACACCGGCAAGAAGCAGTCCTGCCGTCGCCCTGCCCGTGCCGAGATGATCGGCCACCACCCCGACGACCAGGAAACCGGCATAGGTCATCATGCCGGCCAACGCTACCAGCAGGCATAGAGCAATAGCGATCACCGGCTTCGGTTTAAGTATCGCCATGCGGATCAGGAAACCTAGAATTTGTGTACTCCTCTGCTTAAGCGACCGGGCGCAGCTGCTCTTGCAGCGAGCGCGTCCTGTCCGTGTCGACGTTCCCGGTATGCAGGGTCGTCTTTTTCTCGATCAGCATGATCAGGCATTCCTCATCCGCCACCGGATTGTGGCGCACGCCTTTCGGCACCACATAGCTATCGCCTTCGCCAAGCTCGACCGTTCCCGCCTCCATTTCGATGCGCAGGCTTCCCTGCAGGATGAAGAACAACTCGTCTTCGGTATCGTGGCTGTGCCAGGCCAGCATCCCCTTGACCTTGGCAACCTTGACGTAGGAATCGTCGAGTTCCGCCACGACCCGTGGCGACCAGAGCTCATCGAGCGATGCGGCAATCTTTTTGGGAGAAATAGCAGGAAGCATGGTGGGCTTTCTAAAGTTGGGAAGGGTCTGACGGCACGCGCTTCACCAGCAGCTGGTCGATCCGGTAGTGGTCCACGTCCACGACCTCGAAACGCATGCCTTCGTACTCCACGCTGTCGGTCGGCTTGGGCACCTTGCGCAGCATGTACATCATGAAGCCGGCGGCGGTTTCGTAGTTCTCCTCTTCCGGCAACGCTTTCAGGTCCAGCATGCGCTTCATGTCGGATGCCGGCGTGCTGCCGTCGACCAGCCAGGAGCCGTCGTCGCGCTGCATGACCTGCTTGTCCTCATCCAGCGCGCCGCCCCAGTTGCCCATCACCGTCAGCATGATGTCGCTCAGCGTGATCACGCCCACCACCAGCGCGTATTCGTTGATGACCACCGCGAAGGTTTCCTTGGTCGCGCGGAAGCGGTCCAGCAGTTCCGACAGCGTCAGCGCGTCGGGCACGATCAGGGCCGTGCGGATACTCGACTCGTTGAGCTGGAACACCGACTGCTTGTTCAGCAGCCGCACCAGGATGTCGCGCGTGTCGACGTAGCCGATCACGCGGTCGATGACGCCGTCGCACACCGGGAACTTCGACAGCGGGTAGTTGGCGATCTTCTTGCGGATGCCGTCTTCGGTTTCGTCGAGGTTGAAGAACACCACGTTGTCGCGCATCGTCATGGCCGAGCTCACGCCGCGCGATTCGAGTTCGAACACGTTTTCGATGAAATGCTGCTCCTGCTTCTGCAGGACGCCGGCCTGGGCGCCGGCTTCGACGATGGCCGAGATCTCGTCGAAGGTGATGCGGTCCTCGCGCGTGGTCTCGACGCCGAACAGGCGGAACAGCAGGTTCGCCACCAGGTTCAGGGCCCAGGAAAACGGCCGGCACAGCCGGATGAAGATCTGGACCGGACCGATCATCGCCACCGCGATGCGCTCCGGGGCGATCATCGCCAGACGCTTGGGCATCAGGTCGGAAAACAGGATGAACAGGATGGTGACGAACAGGAAGGACAGCGCAAAAGCGATGGTGTCGATGCCGGGGCCGCTGTAGAAGAAGGACAGCCATGCCGTGAAATACGGGCGCAGCGCGCCTTCGCCCAGGATACCGCCGAGGATGGCGACGGTGTTCAGGCCGATCTGCGAGGCGGCGAAGAATTCGGCCGATTGCGCCTGCAATTGCATGACTTTCAGGGCGCGCTCGTCGCCGGCCTCGGCCAGCAGCTTGAGCTTGATCTTGCGCGCGCCGGCCAGCGAGATCTCCGTCAGCGACAGGAAGCCGGCGGCAAGCACGAGCAGCGCCAGCAGGGAGAGATGTTGGAACAGGTTCACGGTACACCCGGGATAAAGTTGTCGGTGCCCGCTCCCCCGGGAAGCGGACACTCTACTTTACCATCTTGCAGGAAGAACAAGGCAAGGCGGGTGCCGGCCGTGCCGGCGCCCAGCTGTGGTCTGCCTGTTCCAGCGGACCCCGCCTGCTAGGGTCCCGGATGCGGATTGTCGGGCAAGGAAGGGATGGCGCGCAGCAGGCAATCGAATGGGCATTGCATAACGCATCCTTTTGGTGCGTCCGAGGCAAAGCGTTTCTGCCACGCCACACCTTCTGAAAAATCCGTTAAGACAAGAACAAGTTTGCCCTTGTTTTGCGAAGGCATCAGCGAAAACTCACAAATTTCCACACGGCAATATTTATAATGACGAGTTCATCTGGTCCATTAGAAATAAATCATGAACATTAACAACATCAACATCCGGAAGCTGCTGCTGGCAGGTTTCGGCATCGTCCTGGTCGCCATGGTTCTGCTGGTCAGCATCGGCATCGGCCAGATGAACAAGGCGGACGCGCTGACCAAGAAGCTGGCCGGCGAAAGCTTCCACCGCGCCTCCATGCTGCAGGAGTGGCAATCGATCATCGAGGTGAACGCGGCGCGCACGCTGGCGGCCATCAAGGTGGCCGATCCGATCGACGAAAAATTCTTCCTCGACGGTATCACCGAGTCTTCCAAGCGTTCCGACGTGCTGCACAAGGAGATCCAGGCCAGCATCGCCACCGATCCCGCCGCGCAGGCCCTGTTTGAAGCGGTCAATAAAGAGCGTAATGCCTACCGCGTGGCGCGCAAGACGGCGCTCGAAAAGAAGGCCTCCGGCGATGTCCAGGCGGTGCGCCGTTTCCTCGATACCGACATGGTGCCGCGCGTGAAAGCGTACACCGAGTCGCTGCGCGCGATGGTCAAATACCAGCAGGACGCGGTGGGCTCGGATGTGGTGCGCGTCGACCGTGAATTCCAGGACAGCCAGCGCATGCAGATCGGCCTCATGCTGCTGGCCCTGCTGGGCGGCGTTGGTTTCGCCTGGTGGATCGGCCGCCGCATCGCGATGCCGCTGGTGGAAGCGGTGTCGGTGGCGCAGACGGTCGCGCGTGGCGACCTGAGCAGCCGCATCGTCGCCCATGGCAGCAACGAGACCGGCGCCCTGATGGCCGCGCTGCGCGACATGAATACCAACCTGGTCGGCATCGTCAGCCAGGTGCGCGCGGGCACCGGCACCATCGTCGATGCCGCCAACCAGATCTCGGCCGGTAACCTCGAGCTGTCTGCGCGCACCGAGCAGCAGGCCGGTTCGCTCGAAGAGACCGCATCGTCGATGGAAGAACTGACCTCGACCGTGCGCCAGAACGCCGAAAATGCGCGCGAAGCCAATGCGCTGGCCCAGGCGGCATCAACGGTCGCCAGCCGTGGCGGCGCCACCGTGGGCCGCGTGGTCGAAACGATGCAGGCCATCAGCGCATCGTCGGCCAAGATCGTCGACATCATCGGCGTCATCGACGGCATCGCTTTCCAGACCAATATCCTGGCGCTGAACGCGGCCGTCGAGGCGGCGCGCGCCGGCGAGCAGGGCCGCGGTTTCGCCGTGGTGGCGTCCGAGGTGCGCAGCCTGGCCCAGCGCTCGGCTGCGGCGGCCAAGGAGATCAAGGAACTGATCGGCAACTCGGCCGGCAAGGTCGAAGAAGGCAGCCGCCTGGTGTCGGATGCCGGCGCGACGATGCATGAAATCGTCGACAGCATCGGCCGCGTGACCGCCATCATGGCCGAGATCTCCTCGGCCAGCGCGGAGCAGTCGTCCGGCATCGAGCAGGTCAACCAGGCCGTGGCGCAGATGGACCAGGCGACCCAGCAGAACGCGGCCCTGGTCGAGGAAGCGGCCGCGGCATCGGACGCCATGCGCGAACAGGCCGAGGCGCTGGCCCAACTGGTGTCGACCTTCCGCTTCGACGAGCAGGCCGCGCAGCCGGCCGGCCGTGCCGTGCAGACGGCTCAGCTCCGACTGGCTGCCTGAGTCAGATCTTCCTGAGGGCCGAGGGCTTGTGCGCAGCCTCGGCCCCGGTCTCGTCGCTCACGACGAGGTACTCCGGATTCTCTTCCGACGCCGCCACGTGATGGCCCTTGATGTCGGTCGGCGCCGTCAGCTTCTTCTTGACGGTGCCGCGCACCGCGCCCTGCGCCGCGTGCCACTCCACCTTGTCGCCTGCCTTGAACGTCTGGGTCATGTCGGCTCCTTTGTCCTGGACAGCCATTGGAACACAAGCCCGTGCCCGCCCCTGTTCCTTACCCGCCGGATACGTGACGCCAGCCGTTTGCAAGCTTGGCTATACTGAATTCAAACCATGATCGGCAGGCAAGCCGGGCATCCCGCGCGCACGCCGGTCCATCCTTCACGCTTCATAGACTGACAGGGGGTAACATGCAGACGACCTGGATTGTGTCGGCCAACGCGGGCCGCGCGAGGATTTTTTCGGAAGCCGATCCGGCGGAACCGCTGGAAGAAATCGAGGACATGGTCAGTACCGCCGCGCGCATGCGCACCTCGGACATCAATACCGACGAGGTCGGACGGACGTCCGCAGCCGGCAGCAGCCACAACATCGGCGGCAACGAGGCGGCGGGCTTTGCCCATAACGCCAAGGCCGGCGCACCGAACAAGGCTTACCAGCCGGCGCAGACGCCGCAGGAACACGAAGCCGAGCAGTTCGTGAAAGACATCTCGAACTACCTGATGGAAGCACACCGCGAAGGCCGCTTCCAGCAGCTCGTGATCTCGGCCTCGCCGCAGTTCCTCGGCGCCCTGCGCATGTATCTGGATCCGCACATCAAGCCGCTGATCAAGCTCGAGGTCAACAAGGACTACACGCACTCGAACGCGCAGCAGCTGCGTGAGCAGATCCACGAGCAGTTGCAGGCCCAGCGGGCGAACAGGCTGCAGTAAGTTTCCGCTTGTACCGACGCCCGAACGCCAGCCGCGAGGCTGGCGTTTTACGTGGAGCGCGGATAAGTTCAGCCAATCCGCACGCCTTTAAGTTTGTCTCAACCCAGCCTTACTCCTTGATGTGTGCTCAAACGCCTGGCCACACAATGACCCTACATCGAGTCGTCCGAGGAGGCTGCCATGCCGACCGATCGCGTGCGCACCGTGCTGGTTATCCTGTTCCTGCTGGCGCTGTTCCTGGGTTCGCTTGCCGGCTGCGGCATTGGTGCCCCCTGAACCTGCTCGACGGCGCCGCTGCCGGCCCCGTCCTGCTAGGATGGCGTTTCGATGAGCAACCCGACGAACGCCATGCCTTTACCCGTTTCCCGCCTTGCCCTGATCGCCCTCGGCCTGCTCGGCGCCACCCTCACCGTGATGGCAGCCGCGCGCGAGCGCCAGGGCGATGCCGATCTCGAGCCGATCGCCTCGCTCGACGTGCCGCGCTACCTCGGCGCCTGGTACGAGATCGCCAGGTACCCGAACCGCTTCCAGAAACAGTGCGACAGCAACACGACCGCGCATTACAGCAAGCTCCCTGACGGCAGCCTGCAGGTGCTGAACCGCTGCCGCCGCGCCGACGGACGCTACGAAGAAGTCGTCGGCCAGGCGCGTCAGATCGGCCCGGCCGACTCGCCGAAGCTGGAGGTGCGCTTCGCGCCCGGCTGGCTGTCCTTCCTGCCGATGGTATGGGGCGATTACTGGGTGATCGACCTCGACCCCGACTACCAGCTGGCGGCGGTCAGCGAGCCGAAGCGCGAATACCTGTGGATCCTGTCGCGCACGCCCACCGTGCCGCGCCAGACCCTGGCCGCCCTGCTCGACCGGCTCGAGCGCCAGGGCTTCGATACCGGCAAGCTGGAGATGACGAAACAGACACGTTGACAACACCCGCGGCATGCATACGCGGCAAATGCTTGCCAAAGGTGGGTTATTTACGGAATAGTCTTATTTCATATTTGTAATTATTCCCTGAATAACGTTCGAATGAAGCCGCCCTCGCGCGTGTCGCGCCTGTACGAAGTGATGGACCTGATGCTGGATTCGGTCGGTGACCCGCTGGCGCTGAAAAGCCTGGCGGCCTCGGCCAGCTATTCGTCTTTCCACTTCGACCGCATCTTCCGCGAGCTGACCGGCTTCTCGGCCGTCGAATACCAGAGAAAGCGCCGCCTGCGCCGCGCCGCGCATCTGCTGCGCCACGAGCCCGACGTACCGGTCGTGCGCATCGCCCAGGATTGCGGCTTCCCGTCCAACGCGGCCTTCGCCAAGGCCTTCAAGCAGCAATTCTCGATGTCGGCCAAGGCCTGGCGCGAAGGCGGCTGGCGCGACTACATGGACCAGCAGGTCGGGCGCGAAAGCGACGTCAGTTTCTTCGTGGCCGAACCGGACAACCTGGCGGTGCTGCTGGCGCCCTACTGCCCGCCGGCGCCGGGCACGATCGCCGCGCGCATCGCCGTGCGCATGCTGCCGGCCGTCACGCTGCGCTACCAGCGCTTCTTCGGCCAGTCCGGCGCCGCGCTGTCGATCGCCTGCAACGACGTGATTCGCGAGCGCGAACGGCTCGATGCGGCGGCCGGCGCAACAGCGGTGCGGCCCTGGTATGGGGTGTTCGATGAGGATCCCGGCTTTACGGGAGAGCGCGAATACTGCTACGACTTCGGCCATGCCGACGACGGCGGCATGGACCTGGGCATGGGGCTGCGCGTGCTGCCGGCCGGCTGCTACGCCTGCCTGGACTTCCAGGGCGAATGGCCGCGCTTCCGCTCGATGTACGAGGACTGGCTCGATAAACAGTCGCTGTGGCGGCTGGACAGCACGCGGCCGCACATCCAGATGGTCGAGCGCAATGCCGAGGGCCGCTGGGGCGGCTGGCTCGCGCTCCCCATCAAGAAACGCTGAAGAGCGCGCTTTACCAGGTGAAGTCGTCCGGGATCTTGAAGTCCGCGTAGGGATCGTCTTCCTCGACCGCCTGCGGTGCGGCTTTCGTCACACGCACCACGATCTCGGGCGCGCGCTCGGCGATCTTGTCGGCGATCACGCGCGGCACCAGCTCGAAGCCGCCGCCATGACTGACGATGGCCAGGCGCCCCGCCACCAGGTGGTCGCGCACCTTCTCCGAAACGTGGATGCGCTCGATCCTGGTGCCGATCGTGAAGTTGTAGGGAATGTCGCCATTGCCCTTGGGCTGGCGGTTGGTCGTGACCATCTGCGCGATCTGGGCCGCGACGGCCTTCTGCGCCGCCGCCGCATCGCGCTGGGCGTTCAGCTCGCGCGCACGCTCGGCCTGCTTGCGCTGCATTTCCTGCGCCGCCAGCCGCGCCTCGTTTTCCTTCTTGTCGCCGGTGCGCAGCTCGATCTTGTGCTGCTTGCTCTTTTCCTGGTTGGCCAGCTTGACCTTTTTCTTGTCGACCAGGCCGGCCTTGAGCAGCTGCTCTTGCAGGGAAACCATCGTGTAACTCCGTTGTGTGAAGTCGCAAGGATAGCAAATCACTGCTGAAGGAAGAAGCGCAACATCTCGCGCGATGCATTCGGTCCGGATGATGTTGCGTACGAACCCGCCGTGCTGCCGCCCGACCAGGCGTGCCCGGCGCCGTGCAGCAGCCAGTGCTCGGCCACCACCTGTCCGCTGGCGTCGCGCGCCACGCTGCGGGTGTACCCGTTGCCATTTTCCGCGGTTTCCTTCACGCCTGCGGCCTGCGCGAACTGCCCGTAAACCGCATCGCCGTTCGACGGGTGGACGGTGGCATCGCGGTCGCCGTGGAACACGATGGTCGGCACCTTGCGCGCGCTGGCTGCCGCCGCCGGCTTCTTGCGGGCGCCCTTCATCGCGTTCAGCGCCGACATCAGATCGTGCGCGGCGCCGACCGGCAGGCCGGAGTGGACGCCGGCGGCGGCATACAGCTCGGGATAGCTGGCCGCCATCACCGCCGCCATGGCGCCGCCGGCCGACAGGCCTGCCACAAAGACGCGGTCGGCATCGCCGCCGTGCTCGCGCAGCACCTGCCGCGTCATGCCGGCGATCAGCGAAGGCTCGCCGGCGCCGCGCTGCTGGTGCGCGCCTTCGAACCAGTTCCAGCACTGCGAGTGGTTCGCATGGGCCGCCTGTTCCGGGTACAGCACCAGGCAGCCCTGCTCTTCGGCCAGCAGGTTCATCGTGGTGCCGGCCGCGAAGTCCACCGGATTCTGTTTGCAGCCATGCAGCATCACGAGCAGTGGACGCGGTCCGCTTGCCGGCTTGCGCGGCACATACAGACGGTAGTTGCGGGTGCCGGCCTCGTTGCTGAAGCTGCCCTCCAGGAACTGGCCCGGGCCGTGCGTGGTGGCGTCGATGGCCTTGCTGCCGGCCGCGCCTTGGCCCGGCAAATTCGACGTGAAGCGCGCGACCCAGTCCGGCATCGCCGTACCGGCGCCGGTATTGGTATCGGTGTTGGTGCCGTCGGGCTGCGCTGTCTGCCGGCGGAATTTTGCCGCCCAGGCCGGTGGCGGATTCAGGTCGACGAAGCTGGCGGCCTTGTCCTGCGCCGGGGCGGCGGGTCGTGCCGAGGCGGGCGATGCGGCACCGCCCATCAAGCCGGCCGCCGTCAAGGCTTCCTGGATGATCGCGGTGGCGGCCAGCGGGTCTTTGCCCTGGCTGGAACGGACTGCGCCGAGGATGTTCTCGACGAATTTTTCATAGGGTTTCATGACCGGCTCCTTAGGATTCGATGCGGTCTGCGAGCGCCGCCTTGACGGCGTTCGAGGCTAAAAAGGCGCCCAGCACGTGGATCGAGGCGATCGCCTCGCGTGCCAGTTCGGGGGTGACGTCGTCGTCGATGGAAGCCAGGCCGAGCACGTGGATTTCGAGCCGTTCGCCCTGGGCGACCGTCTTTTCCAGCTCGGCTTTCGTGTAGCGCTGCAAGCCCATCACGTAGCGCTTGCGGATCACGGTCTGGCGGATCGCCTCGCCGTGCAGCTCCAGCTGCTTGCGGATCGCCATGCGCACGAAGTCGGTGCGGTTGGTATAGAAGCCTTCTTCGACCAGCAGGTCCATCTGCGCGAGATCGACCAGGCCGAGGTTGATGGTCACCTTTTCGGTGTCCGGAAATTTGGGTTTGGCTTCGACAAGCTTCATATAAATACTCTCCTTATACTCCAGTTGGAGTATATACGGAGTATTTCAAGCCCTGCCTGCTTATTTTTCCGGTTCGAGCCGAACGAAGCGTGTCAGCAACAGTACCGGCAGCGCCGACAGCACCACCCACAGGAAGAAGTGTTGATAGCCAAGCGCCCGCTGGATGTCGCCGCTGACCACCTTGGACAGCACGAAGCCCAGCTGCATGAAGCCCGAGCCCAGCGCATAGTGGGCAGTCTGATAAGGTCCGGACGCGATCACCTGCATGATGAACAGGATCATGCCGACGAAGCCGAAGCCGTAGCCGAACATCTCGGCCGCCAGCGAGGCGGTGACCACGCCCAGCGATTCGGGCTGGGCCATGCTGAGGTAATAGAACACCAGGTTGGGCAGGTTCATCGCCAGGATCAGGAACACCATCGCACGCTTCAGACCCAGCCAGGACGTGAAATAGCCGCCCAGGATGCTGCCGACCAGGAAGGCGGCGGTGCCGGCGGTGCCGTAGATCGCGCCCACTTCCTGGGTCGACAGGCCCATGCCGCCGACGGCGCGCGCGTCGCGCAGGAACAGCGGGCCGATGGTCTGCACCTGGCCCTCGGCGGTGCGGAACAGCAGGATGAACAGGATGCCGAGCCAGATGCCCGGCTTGGCGAAGAAGGCGCGGATCACGTCGGCCAGCACATCGAGCGGAGCACGCGCGCCGGGCACCGCCCCCGATGCCGCCGGCTGCGGCCCGGGCAGCGCCCACAGGTGATACAGGCCGAGTCCCGCCATCAGCGCGCCCAGCAGCCCGAACACGGTGGACCAGGCCAGTTGCGCGCCGACGCGCTGTTCCAGGTAGCCGGCCAGGATCACCAGGCCGCCCAGCGACAGGAACTTGGCGCCGTTGAAGAAGGCACCCTGCCAGCCGGCGTAGGCCGCCTGCTGCCTGGCCGACAGGCTGGCGATGTACAGCCCGTCCGCGGCGATGTCGTGGGTGCTCGATGCCAGCGACACCACCGCCAGCAGCGCGATCGCCAGCGCGAACCAGGCCGGCAGCTGCAGGGCCAGCGCCAACGCGCCGAGCGCGATGCCGCCCGCGATCTGCAGCACCACGACGATGCGCTTCTTGCTGCGGAAGAGTTCTAGGAAGGGACTCCACAAGGCCTTGAAGACCCAGGCCAGGCCGAGCACGCCGGTCCAGCGCGCGATCTGCTCGTTGGGCACGCCCATGCTCTTGAACATCAGGCCCGCCACCAGCGCCACGCTGTAGAACGGCAGTCCCTGCGCCAGGTAGAGGCTGGGCACCCAGGCCAGCGGGTGGCGCATCCTGTTGACGTCAGGCCGATGCGGCGCCAGGTGTTGCGGGTCTGCCTTGTCCATATCTATGCGTGCGGCTCCAGGGCGATGGTGACGATACGGCTGCTGCGGCCGCGGGTGTCGAAGGTGGCGACCTTGCACAGCGCCGTCCCCGGCGGCACCGCCACCGGCTGCGTGTAGCGCGGGCTGGCAGGGGTCGGTACGCTGCCGTCCAGAGTGTAATGCAGCGCCAGGCCCGGCAGGGCGACATTCGCGTGGATGGTCCGGCCCTCGCACAGCACGCCCGGCGGCGGCAGGCGGTAGCCGTAAGCCAGCGGCGCGCGGTCCAGGCGCGGCAGCTCGCGCTGGCCGAGGCGGTTGGCGAACTCGTTCCAGTCGGCCTCAATCGCCTGCGCGCGCGCGGCCGGGTCGTCGATCCGGCACCAGCCGGGGTCGGGCGCCCAGGCCCGCTCCGCCAGCGCCAGCATGCGCGGCGCCGCCAGGTATTCGACGCGTTCGCGCGTGCGCGCATTCTCGCCCCACAACTGGCCCTGCAGGCCGAGGATGCGGGTGCGGCCCTCGGCGGACAGGCGCGTCATCGCCGCCAGCCGCTCGGGCGCAATAGCGTGCCCCATCGGATCGCTGGCGGCGCTGGCGATCATGTCCAGCGGGCAGAACACGAAGGCATGGCGGGTCTCGACGAAGCCGGCCCAATAGTAGCCCGGCTCCTGCGGGTCCTTGGCGTAGGCCAGGTCGAAATACAGGTTGGCGGCATTCGCCAGCACCACGTCGTAGCCGCCGTTCGCCAGGCGGTAGGCCACGTCCTCCTTGCCCGAACCCCAGGCATTGTTCCAGGCATACACCTGAAAGCCCGGGCCGTCGAAGGCGGGCCGCGGCAGCGGCAGCGGCGCGCCCTCGACCTTGCGGGTGTTCTCGTGCTGGGCCGGCGCGCAGCCTTCCGCAGTGGCGGCGCCGTGCTTCAGCGCCGTCTCTTCCCACCCGGCGAAGGCCAGGCCGTGCCGCGCCAGGATCGCGCGGCAGCGCTCGACGAAATCCGCGTGCAGCTGGCCGACATCGAGCCAGCCGCGCTCGCGCATCAGCGCACGGCAGACGGGCGAGCCGAGCCAGGCGCCCAGCGGTACCTCGTCGCCGCCGGTGTGCACGGCACGCAGCGGCACGCCGGCCTCGCGGTACAGCGCCGCCACATGGGCGACCACGGTGTCGAAGAAGCGGTCGACCGAGGGCAGCGCGATGCACATCACGTTGTCGCGCCACATCTGCACCGATTCGTAGCTTGAGGCATCGTCCGGGTCGCTCAGCAGATAGCGCTCGGCGCCCTCGATGTCGCCCTGCGCGCGCAGGCGCTCGTGACGCGCGCGCATCGCCAGCACGGCGGCGCGCGCATGGCCCGGCATGTTGAATTCCGGGACCACCTCGATGTGGCGCGCGTGCGCATACCGCAGGATGGCGATGAAGTCGGCCGCGTCGTAGTAGCCGGTGCCGGCCGAACGCTCGACGTCGGCGCCGGAACCGAAGGACGCCGGCAGCGCCGCGCCCTGCCCGGCCACGCCGCGTTTGGAGCCGATCGCGGTCAGCTCGGGCAGCGCATCGATCTGCAGGCGCCAGCCTTCGTCGTCGGTCAGGTGCAGGTGCAGCTTGTTCAGCTTATAGACGGCCATGCAGTCGAGCAGGCGCAGCACCGTCGCGGTGGACGAGAAGTGGCGTGCCACGTCCAGCATCATGCCGCGGTAGCCGAAGCGCGGCGCATCCAGCACCTGCCCGCAAGGCAGCGTGCCGTCGGGCGCCAGCAGCTGCGCCAGGGTCTGGATGCCGTTGAAGACGCCGTGGGCGCTGGCGCCGCGCAGGCGCAGCGCGGCCGGCCCGATCTCCAGCGCATAGGCTTCCGGCCCTTCGGCGTCGACCGCGCCGATCTCGAGCACGATGCGCGCTGCCTCCACGGCACCCGCGGCGTCCGGCAGCTCGGCCAGCAGCGCACGCAGAAAGGCCGCTTCCCCCGCCAGCGCGGGCCCGGCGACGATGTCGGCGGTGCCGGACAGGACGCAGCGCCCATCGCCGAAGACGGCATGCAGCGGCCGTGGCGTGATGCGCCCGACCTCCTCAATCGGCAGCAGGCGCAGCGCGGCATTCTCGCGGTAGCGCCGTGCCGCATCGAGGGACGGCAGCAGGTCGCGCGCATGGCGGTGCAGCTGCTCCGGGCGGGTGAACGGTTGGATCTCGGGGTCGCCGAGGTCGGTGACCTTGCCGTCCGCTTCGATCAGATAAAAACCGAGCGGCGCATCGGTCACGCTGATGGCCCAGAACTGGGCCACGTAGCCGATCTCGAAGGCCTCGCCGGGCTGCCAGTCCGCGCCGCTCGTCGAGCGCAGCCGGAACAGGTCGCCGTTCAGGTGGTCGATGCGCCAGCCGGCATCGACGCTGTCGGCCAGCACGCGGCGGCAGGTGTTGAAGTACAGCTGCCAGCCCGCCGCGATCGGCGCATCCGAGGCGTTGCGGAGTAACAGCCGGGCCGAGAAGGCTTCTTCGCCGACCAGGTTGGACAGGCACGCCCAGGCGATTTCCACGCGATGTGGCACGATCAGAGCTTGCCGCGCAGGCCGAGGTAGAAGGTGCGGCCGTTCGAATAGAAGGCGCGCGGGCGGTCCTTGTTCTCGGCGTACATCTTGATGGTCTCGTTGGTAAGATTGAGCGCATCGAAGGTCAGCGCCAGGTGCTCGGTCAGCTTGACGTTCACCGAGGCCGCCAGCGAGGGCATGCTGTCGACGTGCTGGCTGGCGCCGCGGTCCACGCCCGCCTTGTACGACGAGCGGTAGCTGTAGGCCAGGCGCGCGCTGAAGCGCTCGTTCTCGTAGAAGCCGGTCAGGTTCCAGGTGTTCTTCGAGGAGTTCAGCATCTCGCCGCCGTCATCCAGTTCGCCGTCGGCGTAGGTGTAGTTGGCGAGGAAGCCGAAGTTGTTCATCAGGGGCTGCTGCCAGCTCAACTCGACGCCCTTGTTCTTGGCGCCGGTGTTGTACGGCGAGGTGATCTGGTAATTGGTGAACACGCCGCGCTTGTTGTTGTAGTAGCTGCCGGTACTGGTGCCCTGGGCCACGATGGAGCCGAAGTCCATGTAGAACAGGCCGGCCGACAGCATCGCCTTCGGTGCGAAATACCATTCGGCCGAGAGGTCGAAGTTGGTCGAGCGCACCGGGTCGAGATTGACGTTGCCGCCGCTGCCGGACAGGGCGTCGTCGTTCAGCGATACCGAGCCGCCCAGCGCGCTGTAGTCGGGACGCGCCACGGTCTTGGCGATCGCGCCGCGCACCACCAGATCGGAGCGCACATCGAACTTCAGGTTCACGCTCGGCAGGTAGTCGCGGTAGGTGCGCTTGAAGGTGGTCGGGGTGTAGGGACCGAAGGCCGACCCAAGGATCGGCGCCGTGCCGCCGGGCAGGTTGACGATCGTGGTCTGGCGCGTCTCGACCGCACGCAGGCCGGCGTTACCGCTCCAGCCGTCGCCGCCGAATTCCGCCATGCCGTACAGGGCCGCGGTCTTTTCGCCGACCTGGAATTCGTCGAGCCAGTTGTGGCGCAAGGTGTAGTCGAGCAGGCGGTTGCCCGGCACCGCGCCCCAGGCGCCGAGGGCCGCGCCGTCGTACTTGAAGTAGCCGTTGAAAACGCTGCCGCCGAGGTCATTGCCGAAGTCCGACGGGTACATGCTGCCGTTCCACACCGGGCCCGGGTTGCTGAAGCCGTTCGGGCCGGGCCGCGTTTCGAGCGGGTGCTCGGCGGTGCGCTTGTGGTCCGTGAAGCGGGCGCCGAAGCGGATCGCGCTGGCCCAGGGATTGTCGTGCAGCCGGTACTCGCCGTCGATCTGCGCATACTTTTCCTGGTCGACCGATTGCGCCTCGCCGCCGCCGGCCCAGGCCGTAGTGCCGGGACGCGCCGGGTTGCCGCCTGGGTAGCTGACGCTGGCAGGGGTCAGGCCGTTCAGCGCGTAGACCATGCCGCCGTCGACGTTGTTCTGGTAGTAGACGTCGTCGCGGTCGTAGCCGATGCCGTGGGTCTTGCCGACGCGGCCCGTGAAGCTCAGGTCGTCGCTGGCGCGGAAACGCGCGTTCAGGTCGAGATACCAGGATTCGCCGCCGGCGTTCGGGCGGTAGATGTTGTCGACCTCGCCCGAGTTGCTGACGAAACCGGCGCCGACCAGGGTGTTATTGCGGATCACCGGGTTCTGCGGAATCAGGCCGCTGCTGTTGATCGAGTTGGCCGGCGCGGCCAGCCAGTTGGTGTTCTGGTGCGGCGCTTCCAGCTTCGAGTAGAAGCCGTTCAGGTCGATGCCGAAGTCGCGCGACGGCTTGGCCTCGATGTCGAAGGCGCCGCCTTCGCGCTTCTTCTTCTGTTCGAACAGCGCGGCGCCGATGAAGGTCGGCACCGCCACGCCGGCCAGCGCCGGATTGGCGATGGCGGCGGCGCTGCTCGCGCTGATCGGGGTATAGCCCAGCACTTCCTGGCCGTCGCGGCGCACGCTCTGCTTTTCCGAGAAGCCCTGCAGCAGCACGCCGACGTTGTTGGCCGGGTTCTTCCAGCTGACCAGCGCCGACACTTGCGGCTCGGTCTTCTTGGCGAGGTCGTTGTAGTTGGCCTGCACCGAAGCCTCGACCGTCAGCGCCTGCCTGAAGTCGAGCGGGCGGCGCGTGATCACGTTGATGGCGCCGGAGACGCCGCCTTCGACCAGGTCGGCGGTCGCGCTCTTCTGCACGACGATGGAGCCGACCAGTTCCGAGGGCAGCAGCGAGAAGGAGCTGGAGCGGCCGACGTTGCCGCCGATCTGGTTCAGCACGAACCAGTCGCCGGTGCTGATCGCGTGGCCGTTGAACAGGGTCTGCTGCAGGCTGGGGCTGGTGCCGCGCAGGCTGACGCGGTCGTTCTCGCCGAAGCCGCCCTCGCCGCCCGCCGACGACTGCGTGTTCACGCCGGGCAGGCGCTGGATCGCATCGGCGACGTTCTTGTCCGGCATCTTGCCGATGTCTTCGGCGGTCACGACTTCGACCACCGCATCGGCATTGCGCTTCTGGCGCAGCGACTGTTCGAGCGCGGCGCGCACGCCGGTCACGATCACCGTCTGCGCTTCGCCAGGACGGGTTTCCTGGGCCTGCGCCTGCGCCGCCATCCCCAGCACCAGTACCGATACTGCGCTCGCGATCGCGGTGCGTGCGATCGCCTTGCCTGCCTTCGACTCGTTCATGTCATCTCCCGAAAATGCGCCATCAAACTGTTCTTGGTATGGGCCGCATTGTGTCGTTGATTTCCTGGCCATGTTTGTCAAATCTTGCTATCGCGAAGTCGCGCGTCATTTTTTCGACACGCGGGTGCGCAGGCGGGATTCGGGGACAGGAAGAAGCGGGTGGCGCGCCGAGGCGCAGGGGTGAAGAGAGAACTTGGGTCCCCGCCTGCGCGGGGACGACGTACGAAACGACGGGGGCGGACGACTCAAGCCGCCGAGGCGCCGCCTTTATTGTTCGGCGGCGGGATGTCGCCGCTGCTGGCGTCGCCCCCGGTCAGGTTGGCACCCTGCCCGGTGCTGGTACCGACGCGCGCATCGTCGGCGCTGGCCGCTTCGCCGAGGCCGGTGCCGCCGGCCACCGCCGCGCCGGTGCCGGGGCTGAGCTGCTGGGCCTGGCCTGCGCCGGCGTCAGGGCCCTGCTGCGGCACGCCGCTGCCGCCGCGGTTGCCGGCGCCGGCCATCTGCGCACCGGCTGCGGCGTCGGTACCGCCGACCTTGCCCGCCACTTCGCTGCCGGTCTGGCCGGCTTCCGATTGCTGCTGCACCGGCTGGGCGCCGCCCGGCGCGGTGGTGTCGCTGCGCGACATGGAATCGTCCTTCTGCTGGTTTGCCATGGTCATCTCCTTTGCAGTGTTCGCAATGGCGACCATTCTGCCGAAAGCGGCGCCGACGGGGCGTTCCTTAGCTTTCAGAAAGCCGGCTTCAGCGTCGGCAGACGGTGGCGGCGTGGGTAAGTGAGCCGGGTAGCCTGGACAAGAAGAAAGCGGGCGCCAGGGGTAAAAAAGTTAAAATGGCACAAATCCATTGTTAATCGATTGCCGCCCAGTGACTCCCCGCTTCCTGTCCCGTTTCTCCCGCCGGCTGCGTTGCAGCCTTGCCTGCCTTGTCCTGTCGGGAGGCCTGGCGCAGGCGGCCGGACCGCAACCGGTACTGCTGGGGATCGACGGCGAATTCGGACTGGACAACAGTACCTCGGCCCAGGCGGTCGAGCTGGGCATGCGCAGCGCGATCGCCGAGATCAACGCGGGCGGCGGCGTGCTCGGCGGGCGGCCGCTCGAACTGGTGATCAAGGATCACCGCTCGATCCCGGCGCGCGGTATCCGCAACATCCAGGAATTCGCGCGCATGCCGGACCTGGTGGCGGTGTTCGGCGGCCGCTTCAGTCCCGTGATCATCGAAGAGCTGCCGGTCCTGCGTTCGACCAGGACCCTGTTCATGGCGGTCTGGTCCTCGGCCGATGGGATCGTCGACAACGAGATGCGGCCGAACTACGTCTACCGCCTGTCGCTGCGCGATTCGCTGGCGATGCCGAAGCTGATGCAGTCCGCGCACCGGCGCCGCCTGGACGACATCGGGCTGCTGCTGACCAACACCTCCTGGGGCCGCAGCAATGCCGAGGCGGCCCAACGCGCGGTGGACGCCAACCGCGGCATGCGCATCGTCGGCACCTCCTGGTACAACTGGCGCGATGCCTCGCTGATCGGCAAATACCAGCAGCTGCGCGCGGCCGGCGCCGAAGCCATCGTATTGGTCGCGAACGACGACGAAGCCGCGGTGCTGGTGCGCGAAGTGGCGGCACTGCCGAAAGCGGAGCGCATCCCGATCCTGAGCCACTGGGGCGTGACCGGCGGCGAGTTCGTCAAGCAGGCCGGGCCCGCGCTGCAGCAGGTCGACTTCACGGTCATCCAGACCTTCAGCTTCTGGAAGGCCGATCCGGCGCGCGTGCGGCGCTTCCTGGCCAGCGCCGCGAAAGTCTCGAACGTGCGGCGCATCGAAGACATCAAGGGACCGGTCGGTGCCGCCCATGCCTACGACCTGACCCACATCCTGGCGCAGGCGATCGAGCGCGCCGGCAGCACCGACCGCAAGCAGGTGCGCGATGCGCTCGAAAAGCTGCCGGCCTGGCGCGGTCTGGTCAAGAACTATGCGCCGCCCTTCACGCCCGCCCGTCATGAGGCGCTGGGCCCGAACGAGCTGCTGATGGCGCGCTACCGGAACGACGGCGTCCTGGTGCCGGCCCAGGAGTGAGCATGGCGCCGGCATCTCCTCCCGCCCGGCTGTCGCGGCGCTTCGCGATCGCCGCCGCGATCCTGACCGCGGCCGCCATGCTGCTGATCTCGATCGTCTCGCTGTGGCTGATCGACCGCCAGCGCGAGCACGCCAACGATTTGCTGCAGCAGCGCGAAGTCGCCTTCCATGCGCGCACCGTCGGCCACAACCTCGAAGCGCTCAGCACGCGCCTGGCGGATGTTGCCGCCAGTCCGATCCTGGCCAACGCCCTGGTCGACAGCGCCGGCAAGGAAACCTACCTGACGCCCTTCCTGCACGGCATGCGCCAGATGAACGGGATTCCGGTGCAGGTGCTGTTCACCGATTTCGAAGGCAAGGCGATCGCCGACAACGGTTCGGCCGGCTTCGGGCCGAAGGAAATCGCCTGGCTGCGCGAGCGCCTGGCCAGCGGCGTCGAGCGCCCGGCCCTGCACGACGGCGAACTGTTCGGGGTCTACCTGCTGCGCTACTCGCGCACCCGCACGCCCGAGGGCGCGCTGATGTACAAGGTGCGCCTGGCCGATCTGAAACCGGCGCCGTGGGCGGTGCTGGCACCTGCCGGCGCGCGCCCGGCCGCGGCGCACGAGATCGCCGCGCAGGTGCCGCTGCCGCCCGCCCTGGCCCACCTCGATCTGACGCTGCGCGAGGACGAGCGCAGGCTGGCGAACCCGCTCGAGGCGCCGGCGCCGCAATACCTGCTGATCGGCGCCATCACGGCCGCGCTGGCGCTGCTGGTGTTCCTGCTGGCCCAGCGCCTGGCGCAGGGCCTGACGCGCGACCTGCGCCGCCTGGAAACCTTCTCCGCCAGCCTGGGCGACGCCGGGGTCAAGCACCAGCGCGCGCCGCTGGCCGGCAGCCGCGAGGTGGTCAGCCTGGCCGGCGCCATCAACCGCATGCTGGACCGCCTGTACGAACAGCACGCGCACCTGGAGGCGGAGCGGCGCCGCTTCCACCAGCTGTCGAACAACATTCCGCAGCTGGTGTGGATGGCCGAGCCGGACGGCCGGATCGTCTGGTTCAACGACCGCTGGTATGAGTTCACCGGCACCGCGCCGGGCGAATTCTCGAACGACGACTGGCAGACGCTGCACGACCCGAACGTCCTGCCCGAGGTGATGCGGCGCTGGCGCGCAGCCGTCGCCGGCGGGGAGCCGGACCAGATGACCTTCCCGCTGCGCGATGCCGACGGCCGGTACCACAGCTTCTTCTGCGCGATCACGCCGCTGCGCGACGAGGGCGGGCGCATCATGCAATGGTTCGGCACCGCGACCGACGTCAGCCAGCTCGAACAGGCCGAGCGTGCGGTCCGCTACAGCGAGGAGCGCCTGCAGCAGGGCCTGGTCGCGGCACGCATGGCGGTGTGGGAGCGCGATCCTTTCAATGGCGAGGTCAGCTTCGCCGCCAACCTGCACAGCGTGTTCGGCAAGAGCTGGAGCAACGTCGACGAGCTGTGGGAGCTGGTGCATCCCGACGACCGCGAATCCATGCGCGAAACCGTCGACCGCGCCGTGCGCGAAGGCGGCGAGTACCGTGCCACGCCGCGCATCCACCGTGCCGACGACGGGCGCCTGATCTGGATCGACATCCGCGGCCGCCTGGGCCTGGCCGAGGATGGCCGTCGCACCGTGGTGCACGCGATCGCGATCGACATCACCGAACGCAAGCACGCCGAAGAAGCGCTGCAGCTGGCCGACCAGCGCAAGGATGAATTCCTGGCGATGCTGGCCCACGAGCTGCGCAATCCGCTGGCGCCGATCAGCAGCGCCGCCGACATGCTGCGCATCGCGTATTCGGGCGAACCGCGCGTGAAGCAGATCAGCGAGATCGTGGCGCGCCAGGTCGCCCACATGCGCCACCTGGTCGACGATTTGCTGGACGTCTCGCGGGTGACGCGCGGCCTGGTGACCATCATTCACAAGCCGGTCGACATGCGGCGCGTGGTGAGCGAAGCGGTCGAGCAGTCGCGGCCCCTGCTCGAGACGCGCCGCCACCGGTTCGAGGTGGCGCTGCCGGAACAGGCGCTGACGGTCGACGGCGACCACACGCGGCTGGTGCAGGTGGCCGCCAATCTGCTCAACAACGCCGCCAAATACACGCCCGAGGGCGGTCACATCCGGGTCGCGCTGGACGCGCACGAAGGCCAGGCGCGCCTGACGGTGCGCGACAACGGCACCGGTATCGGCCCCGATCTGCTGCCGGTGGTGTTCGACCTGTTCACCCAAGGCTCGCGCACCCTCGACCGCACCCAGGGCGGCCTCGGCCTCGGCCTGGCCCTGGTACGCAAACTGGTGGAACTGCACGGCGGCCAGGTCACGGCCAGCAGCCCCGGCCAGGGCCAGGGCAGCACCTTCACCGTCACCCTACCCCTGCTCTAAATCAAACCGGGGTCAGACACCAAATTTTGGAAATATCCTACGAGCTTTTTCCAAAAATCGGTGTCTGACCCCGGTTTTTGGAAATTGATTGCGGCGCGGAACTGGTTTGACGGTGCGGGCGATTCGCGGGAACATGGCCTGCCCATCAACGATTCTGGCGCACTATGTCTCCTGAGCTCGGCCTGGTCTGCATCACGGTATCGAAGGACGTCCGCTACCGCACCATCACCCGCAAGCGGCTGCTGGAGCATTCGGACGATGGCCAGCGCAAGCTGCTCGACGATATCTACCGCGACAACATCCAGACCCTGGACGGCGCCCTGCAGTACTGCAAGCGCGAAGGCATCCGCCTGTACCGCATGCCGTCCTCGATCTTCCCCTTCTTCGACGAAGACGTCGGCCGCGAGGTGATGCAGAAGCTGGCACCCAGCCTGGCCCGCACCGGCCAGCGCGCCACGGCGATGGGGCTGCGCCTGGTGATGCATCCGGACCAGTTCGTTGTGCTCAGCTCGGATTCGCCGGATGTGGTCGCCAACAGCATCAAGATCCTGCAGATGCACGCCGACATCATGGACCTGCTGCAGCAGCCGCGCTCGCCCTGGGCCGTGCTCGAGGTCCACGGCGGCAAGGCCAATCGCAGCGACGCCCTGGTCGAACGCATCCGCGCCCTGCCCGATGCGATCCGCACCCGCCTCTGCCTCGAGAACGACGAATATGCGTACAACGCCGAGCAGATCCACGATGTCTGCACCCGCGCGCAAGTGCCGATGGTGTTCGATGCCCACCACCATATCGTCAGCGAAAAGCTGTCCAGCTACGAAGACCCGAGCGTGGCCGCGATGCTGGCCAGGGCGCGCGACACCTGGCCGGAGCCGGCGCACCAGCTGGTCCACATCTCGAACGGCCGCGAAGACTTCAACGACCGCCAGCATGCCGACCTGATCACCGTGATGCCCACCGCTTACGCGCAGGCACCCTGGATCGAGATCGAGGCGAAGAACAAGGAAGAGGCGATTGCCGGGCTGCGCGGCTGGCAGCGCATCCAGGCCGGCGCGCCGCCGGCCATGCCCGGCTGAAGACGTGTTGCAAGCGCTCAGGTCGCTCAGGTGGTCTTGCTGAGGCGGCGCTCGAGCGCCGCATACTCGTCCCAGAACGGCGCTGCGAGGCGGAGGCTGTCGCGTGGCTGGCCGTCCTTCAGGAAATAGAGCGGCCGGCGCTTGCTCTCGTCAAACATGCGCGCCAGGTATTCGCCGATGATGCCGATGCTGAGCAGCTGCAGGCCGCCAAGAAAGGTCACCATTGCCAGCAGCGAGGGATAGCCGGGCGCCGGGCTGCCCAGGACCACCGTGCGCAGCACGATATACAGGCCATAAGCGAAGGCGCCGAGGGCGCTGCACAGGCCGACATAAGTGGCAATCTTGAGCGGCAGGCAGGTGAACGAGGTGATGCCTTCCAGTGCAAAATTCCACAGCTTCCAGTAATTCCACTTGGTGGCGCCGGCATGGCGCGGTGCGCGCCGGTACGGCACCGCCTTCTGCGGGAAGCCGATCCACGCGAACAGGCCCTTCATGAAGCGATGCTGCTCGCGCATCTGGCAGACCGCGCGCACCGCGCGCCTGCTGAGCAGGCGGAAATCGCCGGTATCTTCCGGAATGCGCACCCGGCTCAGTTTCTGCATCAGCCGGTAGAACAGGAATGCGGTGACTTTCTTGGTCACGCTTTCGCCGTCGCGGCAAGTCCGTTTCGCGTACACGACGTCATACCCGTCCAGCCAGTGCGCAACCAGTTCCGGAATCAGTTCCGGCGGATCCTGGAGATCGGCATCGATCACGACGACGGCATCGGCATCGGCATGGTCGAGGCCAGCGGTGAGCGCGATTTCCTTGCCAAAGTTGCGCGACAGGTCGACCAGCACCACGCGCGCATCATGCTCGGCCAGTTGTGCGATCGCCTCGAGCGTGCCATCGGTGCTGCCGTCGTTGACGTAGATGACCTGGGTGCGCAAGCCCAGGCTGTCGAGCACGGCCGCAAGGCGGCAGTGGAAATCGGCCAGCACTTCCTGCTCGTTGAACACCGGGACCACGACCGACAGGCTGTGGGGCGCCTGCATCTCTTTTTGTTCACCGAGCAGCATCTTCAGGTCCTCCGCGAGAATATCAACAACGTACCGATGAAATTACATGCCACCACCACGACCAGCGCCAGTGTCTGGGCCAGCAGGTAATGCCAGCCGAAGCGCAGGCAGGTGTCCATGACCATGCCGTTGAGCACCGCACCCCACCCTGCCATCAGCGCAAAGCGTGGAAGCGCCTGGCGATGCGGTGCGCAACTGGAAAAGGTCCAACTGCGATGCAACAGGTAATTCTCGAGCACGACCACGGCAAAGGCGAACGTACTTGCCGGCAGCACCGGCACGCCACCCAGTTCCACCATGCTCCACAGCAGCGCGTAGTACACGGCGCTGCCGATCAGGCCGACGACGGCGAAGCGCAGCGGCACCGAAGCCGCTAGCGCACGCTGCCGTGGGCCACGTAATACTGGGTCCATAGCAGGTGGCTGCCGATGCCGCGGCCGAGCTTGTCCGCCAGCCGCTGCAGGAACTGCTGACCGCGCTCGCCGCCGAACTCGGCGATGAGCGGCAGGTACAGACCGGAGCGGTGCTGCTCGACAATCTGGAAGCCGGCGCCCTGCAGCTGCCGGCGCACGGTGCGCGCCGTCATCAGGTTGATGTGACCGGTCTCGATCACCGGTTCGCGGTAGACGCGCCGCACCAGCTGGATCACGCCGGGCAGGAACGCAATCTTCGCCGCCAGCTCGAGCGGGCTGTAACGCTGCGGCGTCGACAGCACCAGCACGCCGCCGGGCTTCAGCAGGCGCTGCATGCCGCGCAGCGCGGCCGGCGAATGCCGTATGTGTTCGATGACTTCGGTGCACAGGATCAGGTCGAAGGACTGCGCCGGCAGCGACGAGGCGCAGATGTCGTCGCATACCAGTTCGAGGTTCGGGAGGGTCTGGCGCAGCCGGTCGGCGTGGCGCAGGTAGGCCGTTTCGATATCCACCGCGACCACGCGCTCGAACAGCCCGGCGAGCACCGGCAGGTACACGCCGCAACCCGGTCCCACTTCGAGCGCCTGCCCGCCGCACTGCGCATGCCGCCGCAGCGCGGCGACGATCCAGTCGCGCCGCATGCAGTGCAGCCAGCGCCGGGTCGGATTGCCGGAGCGGTACAGGACTTCCTGCAGGGCCACCAGTTCGGAGGGAGACGTCATGCGGCCTCCCTGGCCTTCTGCGCCGGCGGATCGCGCTGCAGCACGGCGTAATACTTGTCGCGGTAGACCTCGCGGAAACCTGCGCTCGCCAGCAACAGCTGGCGGATCGGGGCGTCGAGCGGCAGCACCGCCAGGTGGGCGCCAAAACGCTCGAACTTCGGCTGCCAGTCGTCCGCGCCGCCATAGACCCGCATGTAGTCCTCGATGAAGCGGTCGCCGTAGAGGTCGGCGCGGCCGTCGATCGCAACCCTGGCGTGCGGCGCCAGCCGGTAGATCAGGTACCCGCCGTCGCCGTAAGCGTTGAACAGCTTGCCGCCCAGGCCGCGCGCGGCGATGAAGTCGGCCGCCCCCACGATCTTGACGTCGGGAACCGCCGCCTTCGCTTCCTGCCGCACACCCTGCACATAGGCCGGCAGGCACAAGGCGATGACGCAGGCCATCAGCCAGTTGAGCAGGAACTCGCCCTTGCCCAGTTCCCTGCCGATGCCGCGACGCGCCATGTACCAGCACACGAGCGCCGAGCCGCGCACGCGGGCGCCGATGTCAGCGAATGGCGAACGCGCCAGCGCCAGCGCGGTGAACGGCACCAGCACCAGCACCGCGAGCGGCATATGGCGGACAGCAATACAACCATTGAATGCGAAAAACAGCGGCAAGGCCAGTTCGGTCAGGTCCGGCTTGCGCGCCGCGTAGACATTGGCAATGAGGAGCAAGAGCATCAGCGCGAGGTAGGCTTTCGCTGGGAACCAGTGGAAATCCGGGCTCTGCCATTCCTGGATCACAGCGTTAACCGTCATCCCCAGCACCTGGAACGGGTACAGCCAGCGCTCGAACATGCCCGGGTTGGCCAGGCTGGCCAGCACGACCAGGCAGGCCGCCTGTGTGAGGCGCAACAGCCGGCGCTTGTGCGCCGGGTCGCGCACCGGCTGGGCCAACCACCCCAGCCACTCGCAGACGGCGAACAAGACCAGCAGCGCGATTCCAATCGCATAGCCGGCATGGCCATTGACCCACACCACCATCACGAGCGGCAAGGCGAACAGGGGACGAATCTTGCCCGCGTATTTGAACGCCAGCAGCGCCGCCAGATAGAGCGCGAAGCACAGGTAGGTGAGCATCTGCGGGCGCGGCGCCAGGCTGCTGATCAGCACGGGCGCGGCAATCAGCACCGGAATCCACGCCAATCCGTCCGATGCGGACAGCCGTTTCGCCATCGCGAACACCAGCCCCAGCGCGGCGAGTCCCAGCATGACCACCAGCGTCTTGACGCCGATATCGCCGGCGGCGGCAAAGACCAGGTACAACAGCACTTCGAACAACCACTCGTGCAGTACCCATGCTTGTCCGGCCCGCGTAAACGAAAAAACGTCGCCGGCAGGCAATGCGCCGTGGGCCACGATGTATTCGCCGGTTTTCAGATGCCAGAAATAGTCGGGATCGCTAAGCAGCATCACTGCCACCAACAAGATGAATGCCGCGAAATAAACCAGGTTGGTCTTGCTGAGTTTCAGCAGTCTAGTCAGCATGGCAATGAAGGCTCAAAGTTTCCTTGCGGATAAAAATTGTGCGATATCGCCGCCGCCATGGTCATGACTTGCGGCAACAATCTACCGCGCATGCTGCACTGCGCCATTCAATGCACGCATGGCCGTCATCAGGAATGAGAATTAGGCATTTCCGCGTCGCAAGTTCAGAATGAAGGAAGCCTTGGCCCAAGCGAGCGCAGAGTCTTTGCGTGCCTGGCGCACAATGGCAGCACCGACATCAGCCGTTCCGGGTTCCATCATGCCGAGTTACAAAGTTTCCGATTTACTTCTGCCACTGAGGCACACGGCGGACGAGGCATGATCGTCCGCGACCGCCCTTCTCCCCTGCGCCTGTTCTTGATAATGCGGGGCTCGGTCCTGCCCAACATCTGGAAAAGCCTGCTTGGCACCACCCTATTGGCGGTGCTCGTCACCTGGAGCCACGGCGCAATCTGGGGTCACAAATTCACGATCGGCACCATTCCCTTCACGCTGATCGGCCTGCCCCTCGCGATCTTCCTGGGCTTTCGTAATAACGCCGCCTACGACCGCTACTGGGAAGGTCGCAAGCAATGGGGCGAACTGGTCCTGCGCAGCCGCAACCTGGCGCGCCAGTGCCTGACGCTGGTCGATGAAAGCCCGCTGCGCATCCGCATGATCCGGCGCGGCATCGCCGTCGCGCATGCGCTGCGCCACCGCCTGCGCGGCAGCGATCCCGCGCGCGACGTGATGCCCTGGGTCGAGCCCGACGAATGGGAGCGCCTGCACCAGCTGCCCAACCTGCCGTACGCGCTGATGCTGGCGATGGGCGAAGACCTTAGCGTGCTAAGACACGAAGGCCGTATCGATCCCTGCATCGTCCCGGCCATCGACGGCAACCTGTCGGCGATCACCGGTGTGGCCGCCTCCTGCGAGCGCATCCGCAGTACCCCCACGCCCTTTTCCTACACCCTGCTGCTGCACCGCACCGCCTACCTGTATTGCTGGCTGCTGCCCTTCGGCCTGGTCGACGCGATCGGCGACCTGACCCCGGCGGTGACGCTGCTGGTCGCCTACACCTTCTTCGGCCTGGACGCCCTCGGCGACGAAATCGAGGAGCCCTTCGGCACCTCCGACCACGACCTGCCGCTCGAAGCCATGTGCCGCACCATCGAGATCGACCTGCGCATGGCGCTCGGCGACACCGATCTTCCCCCGCCCCTGCTGCCGGTCGATTACCGGCTCAATTAGATCGTCTGGAAACAAAGCCATGAAGACTGAATACCTGGATCGCATCCGCTGCGAGCGGCTGCGCAATCGCGTCACCGGTGCTGCCGAAGCGGCAAGCTGGATCAAGGACGGCATGACCGTCGGCATGAGCGGTTTCACCCGCGCCGGCGACGTCAAACTGGTCCCCGCCGCGCTGGCCGAACGCGCCCGCCGCGAGCCGCTCAAGATCACGCTGCTGACCGGCGCCTCGCTCGGCAACGACACCGACAAGCTGCTCACCGAAGCAGGCGCACTGGCGCGCCGCATGCCCTTCCAGGTCGACCCGGTGCTGCGCGCCGCCATCAACCGCGGCGAGGTGATGTACATCGACCAGCACCTGTCCGAGACCGTCGAACAGCTGCGCAGCCGCCACATCAAGCCGGTCGACGTGGCGGTGGTCGAAGCGGTGGCGATCACGGAGTCCGGCGCGATCGTGCCCACCACCTCGGTCGGCAACAGCGCCAGCTTCGCGATCCTGGCCGACAAAGTCATCGTCGAGATCAACCTGGCGCACACCACCGGCCTGGAAGGCCTGCACGACATCTGGATTCCGAAAAAGCGCCCGCTGCGCGAGCCGATTCCGGTGATGTCGGTCGAGCAGCGCGCCGGCACGCCCGCCATCGAGATCCCGCCCGAGAAGATCGTCGCGATCGTGATCACCGACCAGCCGGACAGCACCTCCTCGGTGCTGCCGCCGGACGAGGAAACCGCCGCCATCGCCGGCCACCTGGTGCGCTTCTTCGAGGACGAGATCCTCAAGGGCCGCCTGACCAGCAGCCTGCTGCCGCTGCAGGCCGGCATCGGCAGCATCGCCAACGCGGTGCTGGCCGGCTTCGTCCACAGCCCCTTCCATCACCTGACGATGTATTCGGAGGTACTGCAGGACTCGACCTTCGACCTGTTCGACGCCGGCAAGCTGGAATTCGCATCCGGCTCCTCGATCACCTTGTCGCCGGAACGCAGCGCGCAGGTATTCCGCGATTTCGACCGCTACCGCGACCGACTGGTGCTGCGTCCGCAGGAAGTGTCGAACCATCCGGAAGTGATCCGGCGCCTCGGCATCATCGCGATCAACACCGCGCTCGAAGCCGACATCTACGGCAACATCAATTCGACCCACGTCGGCGGCACCCACATGATGAACGGCATCGGCGGCTCGGGCGACTTCGCGCGCAACGCCTACCTGTCGGTGTTCGCCACCAAGGCCACGGCCAAGGGCGGCAAAGTCTCCTCGATCGTGCCGATGGTCTCGCATGTCGACCACACCGAGCACGACGTCGACATCGTCGTCACCGAACTGGGCCTGGCCGACCTGCGCGGCCTGGCCCCGCGCGAGCGTGCCGAGGTCATCATCGACCGCTGCACCGCCGAACCTTATAAGACCATGCTGCGCGAGTACGTGGCGGAGGCGCAGCAGCGCGGCGGCCAGACCCCGCATGTGCTGGAAAAGGCATTCGCCTGGCATCAGCGCTACCGCGAGACCGGCTCCATGCTCGCCGGCGATTGACGCGGCGCAGCGGTCTGGTGTGCAATATGCAATCATGACCGCATTCCGCAAAATCCTCCTTGCCCTCGGCGGCGCCCTCGTCCTCACCCTCGCCGCGATTCCGCTGGCGCGCAACCTGGAGCAGGGCCCGCTCGACGCTTCCGCGCGGCGCCAGGCGCCCGGCCAGTTCGTGACGCTGTCGCATGGCATCGTCCACGTGCGCATCGAGGGCCCCGAGCAGGGCCGCCCAGTGGTGCTGGTGCATGGCTTTTCGGTGCCGAACTACGTGTTCGACAAGACCAGCGCCGACCTGGCGGCGAGCGGTTTCCGCACGATCCGTTTCGACCTGTATGGGCGCGGCTGGAGCGACCGCCCGGACGTCGTCTACGACCGCGAGCTGTTCGCCAACCAGCTGCTGGAGCTGATGGACACGCTGCAGCTGCCCAGGGCCGACCTGCTCGGCCTGTCGATGGGGGGCGCCATCGTCGGCCGTTTCACCGCCGAGCATCCGGACCGGGTGCGCAGCCTGGTGCTGGTGGCGCCGCTCAACCAGCCGCAGGACATCAGCGTGATGGCCTGGCCGGGCGTGGGCGAGTGGCTGATGCGTTCCTGGTACCTGCCGAAGCTGGCCGGCAGCCAGCTCGAAGACTTCCCGCATCCCGAACGCGTGCCCGGCTGGGCCGAGCGCTTTCAGCCGCAGATGCGCTACGACGGTTTTGGCCGCGCGATTCTATCGAGCATGCGACATGTGATCACGGCATCTTCGCTGCCGGATTTCGAAAAGGTCGGCAAGGCCGGGCTGCCGGTGCTGCTGGTCTGGGGCGAGGCGGACAAGACCGTGCCGTTTGCCCAGCATGCCGCGGTCCAGCGCGCGATCCCGCAGGCGCAGTTCTTTTCGCTGCCGGCGACCGGGCACCTGCCGGTGGTCGAGGAGCCGGAGCTGACCGATCCGCAGATTGCGGCTTTCCTCGGCAGGCACTGAGACCGGTCCCTGCTGCCAGCCAGGTTCGGGCAATCTTGCGGGGCACCTTGATCAGCTCATCTTCGGCAAATAGCGCGCACATGCGGTGAAAGCCGTCGGCAATGATCAAGGATGCGCCATCTTTCTGACGCACGAGCAGGATGGGGCCGAGCGCCTCGCCGTCGCGGATTTGCTGTTGCTGGCGGCCCCAGTCAAAGGCGGCGACTTCCGACATCGGCGTGCGCGAGGCACGCAAGATATCTTTGGCCGGGTATTCCGACATCGGTGCGGCGCGCAATTTCCGTAACAGCTTGCGGCATTTACGTGGCTTGAACAGCAAGCTCAAATACCTTTCCGCGGAAACGTAGTCGTTGTCGATGGGGGTGCTCAGCCAATTGATCTTGGGTTGTTCCATGGTCTATGTTTGTCAAAAAACGCCTGGCTAATCTACTCCATCGTTGGCCTTGTGCGCGCTCCCTTGGGCTCAGGCAGTTACAGCGTCAAGCAGCACGATAGAGCGTGCTCTCGGTTGCAGCGCAACAAATTATCTCTTAACATACCCCTTAATGATGCTTTTAATGCAACTTTTTGAGGGGTATTGCTTTGCGTCCTGTTCCCTACGCGTCAGATGTCGAAACAGTTTCTGAAGACGAGGCGCGCCTTACCGGTGAGATCGTCGCACAGATGGCGGCCACCAACCGCTGCGCTTTCGAGCGTCACCGCCACGCAATCCGCGACGCCCATGCCAAGTCGAATGGACTTCTGGTTGGCGAACTGGAGGTGCATGCGGATCTGCCGCCCGAGCTGCGCCAAGGGATCTTCGCCGAGGCGCGCACTTACCACGTTGTCGCGCGCCTGTCCTCGGCGCCCGGCGACATCCACTCCGACAAGATCCCGGCGCCACGTGGCTTCGCGCTCAAGGTGATGGGCGTGGAGGGCGAGCGCCTGTCGCCCGACATCGCCGGCGCCAACCAGGATTTCCTGATGGTGAACTTCCCGGTGCTCGCCTTCGGCACCATCCCCAAGTACAAGCAGATGCTGGCACTGCTCGAAGCCAACGCACATGCGCCGGATACCTTCCAACGGCTGGTGGCCGGCACCGCGCGCGGCGCGAAAGAGCTGGTGCAGGCGCTGGGCATGGAACCGGGCGCCACGCTCGAAGGCCTGGCCCGCGACAACCACCATCCGCTCGGCGAGACTTACCACACGCAGGCGGCGATCCGCTTCGGCGACTACATTGCCAAGCTCGCGCTCGCGCCCAGGTCCGCAGAGGTGCGCGCGCTGGCCGGCCAGCCGCTGAGCGAGGTGCACGACGCCTGCATGCGCGACGCCGTCAGCGCCTTCTTTGCCGAACATGGCGCCGAATACGAACTGTCGGCGCAGCTGTGCGTTGACCTGGCGGCGATGCCGGTCGAGGACGCCGCCGTACGGTGGAGCGAGGAGCGCTCCCCGCACCGCCCCATCGCCACGCTGCGCTTCCCCCCACAGCCCACTGCGACGCCGCAGCGCCAGGTGTATGGCGACGACATCCTTTCCTTCAACCCCTGGAACGGCATCCAGGCGCACCGGCCGCTGGGCGGCATCATGCGCATCCGGCGTGCAGCCTACGAGCGTTCGAGCGCGTATCGCCATGCGATGAACGCGCGACCACGCACGGAGCCATCACAGCCTTCCGATATCCCAGACTGAGGAACCCGAACCATGACCGACAAGACCACCGACCCACGCCTGGACGACGAAACCTGGCTGCAGGAAGTCCGGCGCCGCATCGATGCGGTGGCGCACGACGCGCCGCATCTCGCCAAGATCGCACTTGAAGCGATGGTGCGCAAGCACAATCCCGACCTGAAGGGCAGCGCCAAATCGGCGGGGCGCGCGGGCAAGCAGTCCGGCAACGTGTCCGAACTGACCGCGATCGCGCCGCTCAAGCCGGGCGGCGCCGACCGTCTGCGTCGCATCTTCGATCTCACCAACGGCAATATGGATGGCGCCCAGCGTGTCTCCACCTTGCACGACATGCGCTTCGTCTTCTTCGACAACGACACCCGAATCCTGTTTGCTACCACCTATGACGGCGACTGGGACAGCTATATCAATGACTTCGCGACCAAGATTCCGGAACTGATGGACCTGCTGTTCGCGAACGTGGAAGGCTGGCCGGGCATCGCCAGCCCGCAGGTGAAAGACTTCATCGCATCGCACCAGATCGATGCCGCCGGCTGGTTTGTCGCCAACCCGCAGGTGACCGTGGTCGACACCCGCCGCTACCAGCGTATGGAAAAGGCGCTGGATACCTTCTTCGACGCCATGGCCGCGCATCCGCCTACGGACGAGGCGACACGCAAGGCGCTGGACACGCTCAGCGCCACGATCTCGCAGCCGGAAGGAGTCGATTACTGACATGGGCCTGCTCAACGATTTGAAGGCGCGCTTCCAGCGCGAACGGGTGACGCTGGCTCTGGACGACATCCAGGCCCTGATCCTGCGTTCGCGTCCCGAACCCTATGTCGGCATCCACGCGATGCTGCATTTCGACGATGCGGAAGGAGGACGCGACCTTGTGCGCCGCCTGGCCGCCCATATCCCTTCCGCAGCCGGTTGGACCGACGACCGCGACGCCTGGACCGGTGCCGCACTCAGCTTCCAAGGCTTAAAGGCCCTGGGCCTGCCGGAGGCCTCGCTCAAGAGTTTTCCGCTGCCCTTCCAGCAAGGCATGGCGGCGCGCGCCGAACAGTTGCGCGACGTCGACGTCAATGCGCCCGAACACTGGGACGAAGCGTTCCGCCCCGGCGCCTGCCATCTAGCGCTGACGATCTATGCGCGCGACGCCGCCGCGCTCGAAACGGCGCGCACCAAGGCCATGGACGAACTGGCGCGCTCGCACGGTGTAACCTTGGTCGGCACCCACGCATTTGGCGCCGATGCCGATGCCAAAAACCCCTTCGGCTTCCGCGATTCGATTTCGCAGCCCGCGGTTGCCGGTAGCGGCGTCGATGCGCTACCGGGGCAGGAGCGCGCGATCGCGGCCGGTGAATTCATCCTCGGTGAGAACAGCGAGACCGGGGCCCCGGTGGCGATGCCGGATCCGCCCGAACTGGGACGCAACGGTTCTTTCGTGGTGCTGCGCAAGTACGCCAGCCAGGTCGGCGCGTTCAACGACTTCGTGCGCAGCCATGCCGCCAATGAATCCGATGAAGAGCTGCTAGCGGCCAAGCTGGTCGGCCGCTGGCGCAGCGGGGCGCCCCTGATCCTCGCGCCCGAGCGCGACGATCCGGAACTGGGCGCCGACCCGGCCCGCAACAACGATTTCGATTTTTCGAAGGACCCGCGCGGCTTCGTCTGCCCGCACGCGTCCCACATGCGGCGCCTGAATCCGCGCGACAGCAAGCTGACGATCCTGACCGACGTGAACATCCACCGCATCATCCGGCGCTCCTCCACCTTCGGCCCCAAATGGAGCCGCGAGGTGTCGGCGGCCGACGATGCGCGCGGCGAGCGCGGCATCTTCTTCATCTTCATCAGCGCGCGCGCCTATGACACCATCGAGTTCCTTCAACAGGAGTGGGTCAACCGCGGCAATTTCATCGACCTGGGCACCGAGCGCGACGCCATCGTTGGCCTGCACGAGACGCCAGGCAGTTTCACGCTGCCGCAGTCACCAGTGCGGCGCCGGCTGGACGGCGTGACCACATTCAACCGGCTGAAGGGCGGCGAGTACCTGTTCATGCCCTCGCTGGCCGCGCTACGCTGGATCGGCGAGGCCGGCTGGACACGCTAGCAGTCAGCAGCCGAGCTCGCGCGGCAGCTAACCCAAAACACATAAAAAACACCAGCCCGCAGGCTGGTGTTTTCTATTGCGAAGACAGCGCGCGTGGCCGATCAGTAGCCGCGGCCGCCAGTGCCGCCGGCGCCACCGCTGGTGGTGCTGGTGCCGGTGGTGCCGGTGCCGGTCGTGCCGGTGGCGCTGGTGCCGGTGCCCGAACCCGAGCCGGTGCCGGTCATGCCGGACGAGCTGGTGCCCGAGGAGCCGGTGCTGCCGCTCATGCCGCTGGTGCCGGTCGAGCCGGAGCCCATCGAGCCGCTGCTGCCCGAGGTGCCGCTCGAACCGCTGCTGCCCGAGGAGCCGGTGCCCATGCTGCCGCTACCCGAGGTGCCGCTGGTGCCCGACGAACCGGAGCCCATGGTGCCGCTGCCCGAGGTGCCGCTCGAACCCGACGAGCCGCTGGTGCCCATGCTGCCGCTGCCCGAGGTACCGCTCGAACCCGACGAGCTGGAACCGGAGCCGCCGGAGCCGCTGCTGCTGCCGGACGAGCCGCTGGTGCCGCCCATGCTGCCGCTCGACGAGCTGCCCGAGCTGCCGCTCGAACCGCCGCTGCTCGAGCCCGAGCTGCTGCTGTGTTTCTTCGACTTCTTCTTGCTCGACTTCTGGGTCGACGAGCTGCCGCTGCCCTGGTCGGATTGCGAGCTGGCGCTGGTGCCGCCAGTGGAGGAGCTGCCGCTCGTTTGTGCCTGCGCATTCATGGTACCGAACATTGCCATTGCAACGGAAGCGCCCAGCAGGCCTTTCAGCAATTTATTCATTTTCATGTCGATCTCCTAATGTATATGGGGCAAAAAACTCAACAATATCAACAAGATGCATTGAGGGTTCGCAGTGTAGAACGGTCGCGGCAAAGGGTGCGCGCGTTAGCCGCGCGGCAAACTTTATGAACAATAAAATGACAGCTTCATACGCACCAAGCCCTTGATACGACAAGAAAAACGCCGGGCAAGCCGGCGTTGTTTCAATGCGTCGCAGCCACCGCGTTCGAGCCCGGCGGCGCCTGCAGTCCGACGGCCTCGGCAGCCAGCGTGCCCAGCCTGGTGTACATCTCCAGGACATTGCTCTTGTCGTCCGGATAGACCCGGTTCGACAACAGCACGTAGAAGCTGCGCGAGCCCGGATCGATCCACAGCACGCAGCCGGTAAAGCCCGTGTGGCCATAGCTGCCGACCGGGAACACGGTGCCGCGCGGGCGCACCGCGTACGGCGAATTGATGTCCATGCCCATGCCGCGCAGCGCTTCGATGCCGGCCGGCGATTGCACGGTGCTCAAGAGGCGCACGCTGTCCGCGCTGAGAATACGCACGCCATCCAGTTCGCCGCCGCGCAGCAGCATGCGGGCATAGCGCGCGACGTCGCCGGCGGTGGTGAACACGCCGGCCGATCCGGCCACGCCGTCCATGCGGCGCGCGGTCGGATCGTGCACCACGCCCTGCAGCAGCTGGCCGGCTGCGAGGTCGCCGTGCGCCGAGACCTCAGCGGCGCCGCCCTTCTGCGTCGGCGCGATCGATGCCACTGCGCGGCTGTCGAGGCGGCGCAGCGGCACATAGCCGGTATCGCGCATCTTCAGGGGTTCGAAGATGCGGGTGCGCGCAAATTCGGCGAGCGGCATGCCGGACGCCTTCTGCACCAGCTGGCCCAGCAGGATGTAGTTGATGTCCGAGTAGCGGAAGAACGTGCCGGGCGGATGCGTGACCACCTGTTTGCAGGCCAGATCGTGGGCTGCGGCATCGCCGTGCCAGGCCGGTTTGGCAGGCAGCCCGGCGGGCAGGCCCGAGCTGTGGGTCAGCAGGTGACGGATCGTGATGCTCTCCTTGCCGCCGTTCGCGCATTCCGGAAAGTAATCCACCAGCTTCGCTTCCAGATCGATCCTGCCCTCTTCCGCGAGTTTGAGCACCGAGGGCGCGGTGGCCAGCACCTTGCTCAGCGAAGCGGCGTCGAACACGGTGGCGGTGCCGACCGCTTGCGCATCGGCTTCATAGCTGAGCTTTCCATAGGCTTTCTCGTAGACCGCGCCTTCGTGCTCGAGGTGCACCACGGCCCCCGGCAGCTTGCGCGCGGCGATGGCTTCGTTCAGGGTGGCGTCGATCTGCGGCAGGCGCGCAGCATCCAGGCGCGCTGCCGGGGCCGGCAGGGCATCCGGCGCAACGCGTCCGTGGATGCAGCCGCTGAGCAAGGCAGTGACACAGGCCGCGGTGAGCAAGGAACGGCGGAACGGGAGCGTGGAGCGAGTCATGGGCTGGTCTTGGCAAAATTGAACGAATGCATCATAGGCAGCGACCCAGACGGGGTCAAGCGGGGGCACGTTCGGCGAGATTCATGCGAACGGCGTATCATGGACCCATGATTCCTCTCTCGATACTCGACCTCGCCCCCATCGTTGAGGGCGGCACAGCTTCCGATTCCTTCCGCAGCTCGCTCGACCTTGCCCAGCATGGCGAGCGCTGGGGTTACAACCGCTTCTGGCTGGCCGAACACCACGGCATGCCAGGCATCGCCAGTGCGGCGACGTCGGTGCTGATGGCCCATGTGGCCGGCAACACCAAGACCATCCGCGTTGGCGCCGGCGGCATCATGCTGCCGAACCATTCGCCGCTCGTGATCGCCGAACAGTTCGGCACGCTCGAGTCGCTGTTCCCGGGCCGGATCGACCTGGGCCTGGGCCGCGCGCCCGGCTCCGATCACACCACGGCGCGCGCGCTGCGCCGCAACCTGGCCTCGGACGCCGACGAATTCCCGCAAGACGTCGTGGAACTGATGGATTACTTTGCCGACTCGCCGCGACGCCAGGTGCGCGCAGTGCCCGGCGCCGGCCTGAACGTGCCGGTGTGGATCCTCGGTTCCAGCCTGTTCGGCGCCCAGCTGGCGGCGGCCCTCGGCCTGCCCTACGCCTTCGCTTCGCACTTCGCCCCGCAGATGATGATGCAGGCGATCGAGCTCTACCGCGCGACCTTCCGTCCTTCGGCCCAGCTCGACAAGCCTTACGTAATGCTCGGCTTTAACGTGTTTGCCGCCGATACCGATGCCGAAGCGCACTTCCGTGCGACCTCGATGCAGCAAGCCTTCATCAACCTGCGCAGCGGCCGTCCGACCAAGCTGAAGCCGCCGGTCGAGGGCTATCTCGATTTGCTGAGCCCGCCGGAGCGTTCGATGCTCGACTCGGTGCTGTCGTGCTCGGCAATCGGCTCGCCCGCGACCGTCTCGGCCCAGCTGAAGGCCTTCATCGAACGCACCGGCGCCGACGAGCTGATGGTGACCTCGCAGATCTTCGACCACGGTGCGCGCCTACGCTCCTACGAGATCACGGCCGACATCGCCAGGGGAAGCTGAGGCCCGGTCTTCGTGGGATGGCGAACAGTCGGCAGGGTCCGGTAAGCCTAGGCTAGGACCATCAACCTTCTCACGGAGTCATGTCATGAAAGCCAAACTGATTGCCGCATCCCTCCTGATGTCGATGTCGCTGGTCTCGACCGGCGCCTCTGCCAAACCCAGCTGCCTGAAAGGCGCGGCGGCAGGCGCCGTCGGCGGCCACTTCCTCGGCAAGCACCACGTGCTCGGCGCGGCCGTCGGCTGCGCCGTCGGCCACCACATGAACAAGAAACAGGAACGCCAGCAGGCGCAGGCCCAGGCTCAGGCAAATGCCCAGGCACAGGCCAACGCCCGCGCCCAGAACGGCCAGGCGCCGGCCCAGCGTCGCTAAGGTTTAGTCCGGGCCGGGACGCTGATCAAGCGTCGCCGGTGCCGGCTTGGAGGGCGTCAATAAGCTCGCGGGTCGAGCGCACCCGGCCCATGTTGCGGAACACGTTCTCGCAGCAGTTCTTGTGCGCGTCCGCATTCCCGCTGCTCATCGCATCTTCCGCAAAAATCAGCTCGTAGCCGCGGTCGAAGGCCGCGCGCGCGGTCGACTCGACGCCATAGTTGGTGGCAATGCCGGCCATGATGATGGTCTTGATGCCGCGCCGGCGCAGCAACTGGTCGAGCTCGGTGGCGTAGAAAGCGCCCCACTGGCGCTTGGTCACGACGTGGTCGCTCGCCTGCACCTGGGCTTCCTCCGCCATATACGATGCTTCCGGCGGCGGGGTCGGCGTGCCCGGCTTGAACATCGGATTGTCGGCCACCGGCATCAACAGCTCGTCCAGTTGCACGCGCACGAAAATCACCATGCCGCCGCGGTTGCGCATCTCGCCGGCCAGCAGCACGCAATTGCCGACCACGCGCTCGGCCGGGTGCGGCGCGAGTTCCCTCTGCACATTAAAGTTCTGCAAGTCGATCTGCACCAGCGCGGTACGGCCGATGTCGATATTCAGTTCGTTCATGAATGCTTCCTCCTTGGGCCAAGTATTCACCAGGCGCGGATTCGGCGGCGCGCCCATGCCCTCTCCTGTCGTCAATACTGACCACGCCCGGCCCCTGTGATAGATTCCTCGGATCAATCACAGAGACGGCAGCAGCCGACCACCATGAAGAACATCGCCATCGTCGGCGCCAGCGCGCTGCTGGCGGCTTGTGCCACCACCCAGCCGCCCCTCACCGACTACAGCCGCGGTTCCGGCGCCACCCGCAGCGAAGCCCAGCAAGCCCTCGAATTCGACAAGGCCGACATCAAACTGCGCATCGAGCCCGCCACCCGCAGCATCGCCGGCGATGTCACGCTCACCTTCGGCACCCGCGCGCCGCTGGCCAGCATCGAACTCGACCTGGACCGCAACCTGCCGATCGACGCCATCGACGTCGACAATCGGCCGCTGCCTCCCAGCAGCTGGCGCAACCCGGACGGCAAGCTGACGGTCGATCTGCCGCAGACCCTGCAGCCCGGCAGGCAGGTCAATGTGCGGGTGCGCTACCATGGCCAGCCCCACGTGGCCAAGAAGGCACCGTGGGACGGCGGCTTTGTCTGGTCGAAAACGCCGGACGGCCAGCCCTGGGTGGCGAGCGCCGTACAAGGCGAAGGCTGCGACCTGTTCTGGCCCTGCATCGACCACCCGACCGGCAAGGCCAAGGTGGTCGACGAGCACATCACCGTGCAGGCACCGCTGGTCGCGGCCGGCAACGGGATCGCGATGGGCATGGACGAGAAGGACGGCTGGCGCACCTATCACTGGCGCACCAAAAACCCGAGCACCTACGGCATCTCGATCAACGTCGCGCCCTACCAGCTGCTGTCGGGCGAATACCGCAGCCGCTACGGCAACGTGATTCCGCTGCGCATGTGGTACCTGCCGCAGAACGAAAAAGGCGCGAAGGAATTGTTCGCCGAGTTCGCGCCCATGCTCGACTTTTTCGAGAGCACCATCGGCCCCTACCCCTTCGGCGATGAAAAGATGGGCGTGGTCGAGACCCCGCACAAGGGCATGGAGCACCAGACCATCAACGCCTACGGCAACAACTACGCGAAGACGGCCTTCGGCTACGACGAGCTGCTGCAGCACGAATTCGCCCACGAATGGTTCGGCAACCAGTTGACCAACGCCGATTGGGACGACATGTGGCTGCACGAGGGCCTGGGCAGCTACATGCAGCCGCTGTACATGCAGGCGTTGCGCGGCGACCAGGAATACTTCGCCCTGCTGATGCAGCAGCGCGCGATGGTGATGAACAAGGCGCCGATCGTGTCCGGCAAGCCGCGGCTGGAGGAAGACGTCTACGATACCAAGCGCGGCGGCCCGGGCCAGGACATCTACAACAAGGGCTCGCTGGTGATGCACACGCTGCGCGGCCTGATCGGCGACGATGCCTTCTTCCGCTCGGTACGCGAAGAGGTCTACGGCACGCCGGACCCGCGCCCGGGCAATTTCGCGCCGCGCTACGGCACGACGCCGGAATTCATGGCCATCGTCAAGCGCGTGAGCGGACGCGACCTGGACTGGTTCTTCCAGGCTTACCTGTACCAGAAGGCGTTACCGGAACTGCAGGCCACGCGCAACGGCAATACCCTGCAGCTGGCATGGAAGACGGAAAAGAACACGCCCTTCCCGATGCCGGTCGAGGTGAAGGTGGGCGAGCGCGTGCTGCGCCTGCCGATGACGGATGGGCGCGGCAGTCTCGAGGTGCCGGAAGGCATGGCTTATACGCTGGATCCGCATTCGAAGGTGCTGCGCCGGGAGCAGCATATCGAGCGGTTCCAGGAGTGGCAGGAGGAGCAGAGGAAGAAGCGCGAAAAGGCCAAGGCGGCTTGAGTCGTCGTTCCCGCGCAGGCGGGAACCCAAGTATCACGCATGTTGCCAGCAGCAAACACTAGTGGCATGCGACGAACTGGGGCCCCCGCCTGCGCGGGGGCGACGATAAAGATTAATGCGAAGCGTTCTGCATCTTCTCGCCAGTACGCTCCAGCGCGCGGCCGGTAGCGGCAGTCGCATCCTTCGCGCCTTCCTTCACGTTGGCGGCAGCTTCCTTCGATTCCTGGCGCACTTCGGCACCGGCTTCGCGCATGTTTTCACCGGCACGGTCGGCGGCGGCGTCGGCTTTCGCGGCAGCGCGATCGGTTGCGGCTTCGATCTTGTCGCCGGCGCGGTCGGCAGCGGCGGCGGTGTTGGCGGCAGCGTCACGGGTGGCTTCAGCGGTGTTCGCAGCAGCGTTGTCGACGGCAGCGCCGGCGGCCTGGGCCGGACCCATGCCTTCGGTGTTGGTCGGTTCCGCCTTGTGGCAGCCGGTCATCATGACAGCAGCCGCAAAAACGATGGTCGAGAGAGAAATGGTCGTGGTCTTCATGATGGGCTCCTTTTATTATCAAAAACTAAAGTGTATGGACGTATGCTACACGCCTGAAGCCCCGCGCACGATTGCCAATTGTGCCAAACCGTAACAAAAAATCATCACCCCCCAAGGCAGTCGCCTGCCGTAGCGTTACATCTGATTGCAAACGCCACCCGAAAACGTCGGGTCAAGGCAGCAAATTCCCATCAGCATCGATCTTGCGCACCTCGCCCAGGCCCAGCGCCCGCACGTCCGCCCCGACCTTGCGCATGTCGCCGACCACGATCCAAAGCTGCTGCTTCGGCAGGATGATGCGCGCGGCCAGCGCGTTCAGGTCCGGTGGCGCCAGCGCCAGCACTTTGTCGGTGTAGGTGTCGTAGTAGTTCTCGGGCAACCGGTATTGCAGGATGGTGGCGTAGCCATTGCTGAGCTGGGCGATGGTTTCGAAGGCGCCCGGCAGACCCAGCGTCTCGTTGTCCTGGGCCGCCTTCAGCTCCGGCTGCAGGATCGGTCGGGCGCCGGCGATGTCGGCATATTCGCGCGCCAGTTCGCGCAGTGCCGGCGCGGTCTGGTCGGTCTGCACCGGCGAGCCGCTGAACAGGATGCGCTGGCCGACCGCTGCCACCAGCGACGAGCCGACGCCGTAGGACCAGTGCTTGTCCTCGCGCAGGTTCATGTTCAGGCGTGAGCTGAAGGTGCCACCGAAGACGTCGTTCAGCAGGTTCAGCGCCACCGCATCCGGCGCATTGCGCGGCGGTGCCAGCTGGGCGCCGACGATGTCGCTCTGCAGCGCCCCCGGACGGTCGATCAGGTAGATCACGGTGCGCTCGGGCTGGGCCACGGTCTTGATGTTCTTTTGCGGCACGGTGCCCGGCCGCCAGCCGGCGAAGGCCTTTTCCAGCAGCGGCTTCAAGCTTGCCATCGACGTATCGCCGACCACCAGCAAGGTCGCATTGTTCGGCTTGAACCAGGCCTGGTGGTAGCGCACGAGATCGGCCCGCGTCATGCGCGCGACGGCGGTGTCAAGGCCGGTGCCGGTCAGCGGCAGGCCATAGGCGTGGTCCTTGCCGTAGATGAGCCCCGGCAGCACGCGCAGCGCCATCGCCCGCGGCACCGTCTTCTCGCGGCCGATCGTCGCGATGCGGTCGCGCTGCAGGCGTTCGAAATCCGCCTGCGGGAAGGATGGGTGCTGGATCAGATCGGCATACACGCCGAGCGCGCGCGGCAGTGTGGGCGTCAACACGTTCATGTTGACGAAGGCGCCGTCGAGGTTGGTGCTGGTGCCGAAGGAGGCGCCCAGCGCTTCCAGCTCGGCGCTGATCTGCAGCGAGGACCGGGTCCGGGTGCCCTCTTCCAGCATGCGCAGGCTCAGGCTGGCCAGGCCCGGCAATTCGTGCGAATCGGACGCGAAGCCGGCATCGACCAGCAGGGACAGGTTCACCACCGGCGCGCCATGGCGCTCGGCCAGCACCACTTTCAGGCCGTTCGACAGGGTCGCCGTTTGCATCGGCGGCAGGTGCAGCTTTTCCGGGTGCCCCGGCGGCGGTCCCTTGCTGCGGTCCAGCGTGGTCACTGAGGCTGCGAGCCCGGACGGGAAAGGATCGACTTCGAGGATGTAGTCGCCGTCGCTCAGCCAGTCGCGCATGGCCTGGGCGACCTGCGCCGGGGTCGCCATCTGGATGCGTTTCAGATAGGTCTTGTAGCAGTCCGGGTCGCCCGTGAAGGTCATGCAGCGCGCCAGCATGTCGCTTTTTCCGCCGAAGCCGCCGACCCGCTCGACGGTGCGCGCATACTGCGCCAGGATCGCCGTCTTCGCCAGGCGCAGCTCTTCTTCGCGCGGTCCGGTCTTCATCAAGGCGCGCAGCTCCTCGTCGGCCACGCGCTCCATGCGGGCGACGTCGCCGCCAGGGGGCGCCGTCAGGTTGATGCCGAACTGGCCGGCGATCTCGCTGGAATCGTCGCTGGAAAAGGCAGAGGTCGCCAGCTGCTCCTTCACCACCAGGCGCTGGTAGAGGCGCGAGGTCTTGCTGCCGCCCAGCACATGGGCAGCCAGATCCAGCAGCGCTTCTTCCGGCGTGTCCGCGCCCGGCACGTTCCAGATGCGGTAGATGCGCGCCTGCGGCACCCGGTCCTGCACGCTGCTGCGGTGGCTGCCGCTGCGCTTGGCGATCCAGGCCCGCTGCTTGGCCACCGGCGCGCCGGGCGGGATGTCGCCGTAGTATTTCTCGACCTTCTCGCGCGCCTGCGCGGGCGTGATGTCGCCGGCCAGCACCAGCACCACGTTGCTCGGGCCGTAATTGTCCTTGAACCAGGCGGTGACATCGCCCATCGACGCCGCTTCGAGATCTTCCATGGCGCCGATCGTGGTCCGGGAATACGGGTGATTGGCCGGCCAGGTGTTCTCGGTGACGATCTGCTCGACCACGCCATACGGCTGGTTCTCGCGCTGCCGCTTCTCGTTCTGCACCACGCCGCGCTGCAGGTCCAGCTTCTTCTGGTCGAGCACGCCCAGCAGATGGCCCATGCGGTCGCTCTCGGCAAACAGCGTGTAATCGAGCATCGAGGTCGGCACGGTCTCGAAGTAATTGGTGCGGTCCTTGTTCGTGGTGCCGTTCAGGTCGCTCGCGCCTATGCCTTCCAGCGCCGACAGGAAGGTTTTATTGAAGTTGGCGCTGCCCGAAAACATCAGGTGCTCGAACAGGTGGGCAAAGCCGGTCTTGCCGCGCTTTTCGTTCTTGGAACCGACGTGGTACCAGGTGTTCACCGCCACCACCGGCGATTTGTGATCCTCATGCACAAGTACGGTCAGGCCATTCTTCAGCACAAACTTCGTGTAGGGAATGTCGGGGATGGGAACGTCGACCGCGCCTGGCGGTGCGGCGAAAGAGACGGACATCGACACGGCCAGCAGCAGGCCCAGGACCATTGACGAGCGCATGCATTACCTCCTGGATTCGGGGCTGCCCATTCTAAGCCGGAGCCCGATCCGCACGGCTTATGCGAACAGCATGCATCGTCGAAAAAATCGATGAATAAATCAGAAATCACTCGTTTTTCGTTGTCGAAACGGCAGGACATAATGACTTTATCGCAGCAAGACACGACCAACCTGAAGCTTCGAAGGAGCACATCATGCACAACCCGAAACTGGAAGTCCTGACCCCGCAAAACGCGCAGCTGATCATCATCGATCACCAGCCGCAGATGGCCTTCGGCGTGCAGTCGATCGACCGCCAGACCCTGAAGAACAATGTGGTCGGCCTGGCCAAGGCAGCCAGAGCCTTCGGCATCCCGACCGTGATCACCACCGTCGAATCCGAGTCCTTCTCCGGCAAGACCTATCCGGAAATCCTCGATGTGTTCCCGGACGCCCCGATCCTCGAACGCACGTCGATGAATTCCTGGGACGACCAGAAGGTGCGCGATGCCCTCGCCCGCAACGGCCGCAACAAGATCGTCGTGGCCGGCCTGTGGACCGAAGTCTGCAACACCACCTTCGCCCTCTCCGCCATGCTGGAAGGCGGCTACGAGATCTACATGGTGGCCGATGCGTCGGGCGGCACCTCGAAGGAGGCCCACGACTTCGCCATGCAGCGCATGGTGCAGGCCGGCGTGGTGCCGATGACCTGGCAGCAGGTGCTGCTGGAATGGCAGCGCGACTGGGCCCACCGCGACACCTATGAGGCCGTGATGAAGATCGTCACCGAACATTCCGGCGCCTACGGCATGGGTGTCGACTATGCTTACACGATGCTGCACAAGGCCCAGGCCCGTAACCAGGGCCATAACGAGGTGCTGGCCCCCGTCCCGGCTTTCTGATTCCTCTGTCCCAGGAGAAGACCCATGCAAGCACAGTCCACCGCCGCCAGCTCGCCGACGCTGATCCTCATCAACGGCAGATTCGCGACCCTCGACCGCGACCGGCCGCAGGCCAGCGCGGTCGCCATCCGCGATGGCCGTTTCCTGGCCGTCGGCAGTACCGAGGACGTCATGCGCCACCGCGACGCCGGCAGCCAGGTCGTCGACCTGAACGGCCGCACCGTCGTCCCGGGGCTGAACGACTCGCACCTGCACCTGATCCGCGGTGGACTGAACTACAACCTCGAGCTGCGCTGGGAAGGCGTGCCTTCGCCGAGGCCACAAGCATTCGCGACGAACAGCTGGCACCGCTCTACGATATTCGCGAGGCGCTGGCCCAGACCGGCATCTCCGCGCGCAATGCCTTCATCGTCGGCGACGACAAGCAGGCCCAGGCCGAGCTGGCGCTGGTGGAGCAGCACCGCGACCGTTACCTGCAGCGCCTGCAGGCGCTCGATGCCTTGCTGGGCAGCCGCGCCGACTTCGCCAAGGCGCGCGACGGCCTGCGCCAGATGGCGAAGGAACTCGACCGCCCACGCAAATACCGCGAAGCCCACGAGATGGCGGGCTATGCCAACTTCCTGGTCAATGAATGCAGCCCGCTGCGCCGCCGCATCGTCGTCGATCTCAACCAGGTCATCAAGTCGATCGAGGCCGAGCTGGACGTGGCGAGCCAGAGCGTCGACGCAGTCACGCAGCAGTCCACCTGGATCGTGGTCGGCATCTCGGCCGCCGCCGTGGTGCTGGCGGCCCTGCTCGCGGCTGGCGTCACACTGAGCGTCACCCGGCCGATCCGGCGCGCCTGCGCATTCGCCGAAGCCGTCGAACGCGGCGATCTGACGGGCCAGCTGCACGCGGATGCCAGGGACGAACTCGGCACCATGATGCGCACGCTGGACCGCATGCGCCTCGGCCTCGAAGGCATCGTGCGCGAAGTCCGGGACGGCGCGACCTCGATCTCGCTGGTCACGGGAGAAATCTCGGCAGGCAATACGGACTTGTCGCGCAGGACCGAAGCCCAGGCTGCGTCGCTGGAACAGACGGCCGCTTCGATGGAAACCCTGACCAGCACCGTGCGCCAGAATGCCGACACGGCGCGCGCGGCGGGCGGCGCTGCCGTTTCCGCCTCGTCGGTGGCCAGCGAGGGCGGCCAGGTGATGCACGCGGTGGTCGAGAAGATGTGGACGATCGACGCCGCCGCCGCGCGTATCGTCGATATCGTCGGCGTCATCGACGGCATCGCTTTCCAGACCAATATCCTGGCCCTGAATGCCGCGGTCGAGGCAGCGCGGGCCGGTGAGCAGGGTCGCGGTTTTGCGGTGGTCGCCGGCGAAGTGCGCACCCTCGCCCAACGCTCCGCCACCGCGGCAAAGGAAATCAAGACCCTGATCGAAGCGTCCACCACGGCGATCGCATCCGGCTCGGCGCTGGTCGACAAGGCCGGCCAGACCATGGCGCATATCGTGGAAGACGTCACGCGCCTGGCCGACACCATCCAGAACATGGGCCATGCCAGCGAAAGCCAGGCGCTGCATGTACGGGAGATCAACCAGGCGATGTGTCATGTGGACGGTTTGACGCAGCAGAATGCGGCGCTGGTCGAACAGGCAAGCGCCGCCGCACAGTCGCTGCAGGAGCAATCGCAGCGGCTTGCGGCCCAGGTCGACAAATTCCGTACCTCGGAACGCGCGACACCCGTGCTCGCTCTGGCCTAAGCTAAAAGACTAAATTGCAATGTTTCTTTTGCTTGTAGTTTTTGACTGACAGCCTCTAGGGAACCAGTCCGCTGCATGCATTCCGCATGAGGCGTATCATGTCCTCTTGACGAACAGCATAAGGAAAAGCTCATGAACCAACGACGCTCCTTCCTCAAAAGCTCCGCCATGCTGGCTTCCGTGATCGGTGCGCCGGCAGTCATCAAATCCGCCAAGGCGGCAACCGTGCCCGGTACGGCGCCGCCCAACGAGCGCATCTTGCGCCTCTACAACACCCACACGGGCGAGAGCCTGCGCAGTATTTTCTGGGCAGAAGGCCAGTTCATCCCAGAAGCGCTGCAGGACATCAACAAGTTGCTGCGCGACCACCGCAATAACAAGGTTTCCGCCATCGATCCGCAGCTGCTGGTCTTGCTCGACCGCATCAGTGCGCAGTACGGCAGCCATCCGACGCTGCACGTGATTTCCGGCTACCGTTCGCCGGAGACGAATGCCAAGTTGCACGAGAACACGACCGGCGTGGCGAAACACAGCCTGCACATGGAAGGCAAAGCCATCGACGTGCGCGTGCCCGGCCAGGACCTGGCCAAGCTGCACAAGATCGCGATGTCGCAAAAGGCGGGCGGGGTCGGCTATTACCCGGATTCGCAATTCGTCCACATGGACGTCGGCCGCGTCCGTTACTGGTAAGCCGGCTGACGATGCGGCTGCTGGGCAGTTTCCTCCCTGCGCTACTATGCTGTGCCTGGCCAGCGATGGCCGCGGCGCAGCAGGCCGGCGCGCAAGTCGAATCGGCACCGCAGGTGGTCACCGTCACCTCGACCCGCGACCCGGTCGACAAGTCTTACCGCAAGATGATCCGCGGCATGGAGCGCTTCGAGCGCGAACATGCGCTGGCGCCCCAGGCCACGCTGCGCTTTCACCTGCTGCCGCGCACGCCCGGCGTGAACATGCAGGGAATCACCCTGCGCGCGCTCGGCGACCACATCGCGATCCCGATCCCGGTGGCGCCGGACAACACCTTCACGCTGCCGCGCAACGAACAAGCGCTGCGCGAGGATGCCGCCGTGATCGCCAACCGCAAGACCACCAGCATGACCTGGCGCGCCCAGGTCATCACGCCCGGATTGCCGCCCGGTACGCGGCGCCTGGGCGACCTGCGGCTGGAATGCCTGGTCGGCATGGAGGCCGGTCTGGTGTCGAACAGCTCGCCGCTGTTCGGCTGGATTTCGAGCCCGCTGAATACGCCCGAGCAGGTGTGCAACAGCCCGAACGGCAATTTCCTGTTCTTCACGGAGCGCCCGGTGTTCTCGGTGACCCTGCGGGCGGGCGCACGCACCGAGATCCTGCCCTTCCGCATGCTCTACGCCGGCGGCGAGCAGACCCGCGACATGCTCGCCTTCTGCGACTGCCAGGTGCTGCTCGACCGCACGTATTACGCGCCGATCTGGGACCGCAGCTGGCCGGACGACACGCTGGTCAGTTTCGACTACATGGATGATTCGCCGACCTCGGAGGCCACGCCATGAAAGCCCGCATCGCGATCCTGGGCGCCGTGCTGGCCCTGGGCGGCTGCGCCACCGGCTCGCAGGAACCTGGCACGATCGTCGCCGAAGACCGCTTTGCGCAGCTGGTGGTGCCGGGCCGCACCACGCGCGCCGAGCTGCTGGCCGCCTTCGGCCCAACCAAGTCCGTTCGCTTCGACAGCGGCATGGAAACCTGGCTGTACGAAACCCCTGCCGGCGCCGGCCGCCATACCGAACTGGTGCTGCTGCTGGACCGCGCCGGCGTGGTGCAGAAGATGCGCCGCCGTCCGCCCTACCCCACCGATCCGCAGCGCTGAATCCGCCCCGTCCATACAGCCACTGGACCCGAATCGGTGTACAGTTGAGCATCATTATTTTTCGAAAGATGCGATGCGCGTCCCGGTAAAGGCAATGCTCGGCCTGGCGATGGCCGTGACGGTGCAACTGGCCGATGCCCAGCAAGCTACTGGACCACTCAGCCCGGTCGAGCAACAAATCGTGGCCGAGATCCACGCCCACGCGCCGCAAGCGCTGGAACTGCTGCGGCAAAGCGTCCTGATCAACAGCGGCACGATGAACCAGCCAGGCGTGCGCGCCGTCGGCAAGCTGTTCCGCGACCAGTTCGACGCGCTCGGTTTCCAGACCCGCTGGATCGAGCTGCCGCCCGAGATGCGGCGCGCCGGCCACCTGCTGGCCGAGCGTCCCGCGACCTCCGCCGGGCGGGGCAAGCGCCTGATGCTGCTCGGCCACCTCGACACCGTCTTCGAGCCCGGCAACACGACGCCGGCCTGGGAACCGCAGCCTGAAGCCGACGGCAAGGTCCTGCGCATCAAGGGCCAGGGCGTGTCCGACATGAAGGGCGGTAACGTCATCATCGTCGAAGCCCTGCGTGCGCTGCAGCAGGTCGGCGCCCTCGAAGGCACGCGCATCGCCGTCATGCTGACCGGCGACGAGGAAGAAGCGGGCGATCCGAAAACCATCTCGCGCGGCGACATGGTCGACCTCGCCAAGCGCAGCGACGTCGCGCTCAGCTTCGAAGGCAGCATCACCAACAAGGACGGCATGGCGGCCGCCACCGTGGGCCGGCGCTCGACCGCTTTCTTCGAGCTGGAGGTCAAGGCGCGCCAGGCGCACTCGATGGGCGTGTTCGGTCCGGGCGGCTACGGCGCCATCTACGAAGCGGCGCGCATCCTCGACGCCTTCCGCCAGCAGGTCGTGGAGCCGGGCCTGACCTTCAACCCCGGCGTGATCCTGGGCGGCACCGAAGTCGGCTACGACGATGCCGCATCGCGCGGCAGCGCCTTCGGCAAGACCAACGTCATCGCCAACACCGTCACGGTGAAAGGCGACCTGCGCTACCTCGACTACGCCCAGCGCGACCGCGCCCAGGCGCGCATGCGCGAGATCGTCGCCCAGAGCCTGCCCGGCGCCAGCGCCACCGTGAATTTCCGCGATTCCTATCCGCCGATGGCGGTCACGCCCGGCAACCTGAAGATCCTGGCCCAGTACTCGCAGGCCAGCCAGGACGCCGGCCTCGGGCCGATCGGCGCGGTGCCGCCGGAATCCCGCGGCGCCGGCGACATCCAGTTCGTCGCCCCTTACATCGACAGCCTCGACGGTCTGGGCGCCAGCGGCGGCGGCGCGCATTCGCCGAACGAATACCTGGAAGTGCCCTCCATCGAACGCAGCGCGATCCGTGCAGCACTTTTGATTTATCGCCTGACCCGGCAAGACTAAGACTTTATTTTTATCGCATGGCACGCTTACATTTAGATTTTCCAGAAGACCAGTACTACTACACGACCTTGCTGACGGTGCGCGTCACCGACATCAACGCCGGCAACCACCTCGGCAACGACTCGATGATCTCGATGATCTCCGAGGCACGCGCCCGCTTCCTGTTCGAATTCGGCGTCGCCGAAACCGAGCGCGACGGCACCGGCATCATCGTCACCGACCTGGCCACCACCTACCGCGCCGAAGCCCATGCGCGCGACCAGCTGCTGTTCGAAGTCGGCGTCATGGATTTCAACAAGTACGGCGGCGACATCATCTTCCGCATCACCCGTCCCAAGGACAAGAAACTGGTCGCGATGGCCAAGCAGGGCTTCGTCTTCTACAACTACAAGACCAGCGAAGTGGTCGTGATGCCGGACGATTTCCGCAGCAAGTTCGAGCGCGTGAACTGGATCGACTGAACGCGAAAACGCCGGCAAGCGCCGGCGTCCAGGGTATTGCTGCGGGATGCGAAATCAACGCCGCACGTTGCGCGGCAGCGGTCCGATGGTCTTCTCGAACCAGTCGTCGATCATCTGCTTTTCGTAGCGCAGCGGTTCGCTGTCGAAGTAGCGGGTGTGGTGGTCGAGGTAGTTCATGTCGGACAGCTGGGCCTCGCCGCTCTTGAGCACCTGGCCGTTCTGTTCCAGCGAAAAGCGCAGTTGCATGCGCGGCCAGTCGGCCTGCCCGCGCAGCACACGGATGTCGCGTCCCGCGCGCGCGTTCGGAATGGCGCGGCCGGCCAGGTCGACGTCCAGCACCTCGACGCGCAGGTCCTGGCCCGGCGGCAGGCTGTTGCCCAGTTTGGTGAAGTGATCGGTCAGCTGCTTCAACGTTTCCTCGCGCTCCCATGGCACGAAGGGCAAGTCAGTGAATTTGTCGGGCGCCACATAGCTCACCGTGACGGCGGCGCCAGCGCTGCCTGCGGCCAGCGCAAACATGCCCGCCAGGGCCATTTTCTGCATGAGCGATTTCATGTCCTTATCCTCTCGTCGTTTCGTATTCTGTTCATGAATATACGCCTCATTTGATGCTCGTGTCCGTCTCCTTCCATCCCGTCTTTGTAATGAAATGTTAGACCGCGCACGGCGCTTCCAGACTCTTCCGTCGCAGAATGGCGGCAAAGGGAGAACGCCGTGCCGGAAGGACCATCGCTCTATATTCTGAAGGAACAGACTGCGCGCTTCGTCGGCCAGACCATCGTGCGCGCCGAGGGCAATACCTGGGCCATCGATACGTCGCGCCTCCTGAACCAGCCGATCGTGGCCCTGCGCACCTGGGGCAAACAGTTCTTCATCCAGATGCCGAGCATGGTGGTGCGTATCCACATGCTGCTGTTCGGCACCTACCGCATCAACGAAGAGCGGGACAAGCCGCCGCGCCTGTCGCTGCACTTCGAAGACGGCAGCTTCCTGAATTTCTACGCCTGCTCGGTGAAGGAGGTCGACTGCGACCTCGACCAGCTCTACGACTGGGAAGCGGACGTGATGTCCGATGCCTGGAACCCGAAGAAGGCGCGAAAGAAGCTGCGGGCGAACCCCGACATGCTGGCCTGCGACGCCTTGCTCGACCAGGACATCTTTTCGGGCGTCGGCAACATCATCAAGAACGAGGTGCTGTTTCGCATCCGCCTGCACCCGCTGTCCACGATGGGCGCCCTGCCGCCCGCCAAGCTGCGCGCCCTGGTCGAGCAGGCGCGCGAATACAGCTTCGACTTCCTGGCCTGGAAGAAGGAGTTCACCCTCAAGAAGCACTGGCTGGCGCACGCCCAGAAGATCTGCCCGCGCTGCCACATCCCCTTCCACAAGGCCAATCTCGGCCGCTCCAACCGGCGCAGCTTCTGGTGCGAACGCTGCCAGAAGCGCTACGGCTGACTGGATTTGTAACTTATTACGTTGCGGCAATGTGACTATCGGGCGCTCTGCCCATTATTTCCTGTTGTTAATGGTTACTGCTCATACTACAATCGATTGGTATATCCCATGCTTTAGCGCAAGTTTCGTTCTTTTTTCGATGTAATTACGTTACTGGACATCGTCATGTCATTCTTGTCTGCCGCCACGCCCAAGCTCGCTCCCTGGAAGGTGCTGCTCGTCGACGACGAGCCGGACATCCACGACATCACGAAGCTGACCCTGTCGCGCTTCCGCCTGGACGGCCGCGCCCTGAGCTTCCTGCACGCCTACAGCGGCGAAGAGGCCAAACAGATCCTGGCGCGCGAGAGCGATATCGCGCTGGTGTTCCTGGACGTGGTGATGGAGCGCGAGGACAGCGGCCTGGAAGTGGCGCGCTGGATGCGCCAGGACCTGGACAACCAGTTCACCCGCATCGTGCTGCGCACCGGCCAGCCCGGCCAGGCGCCGGAGGAACGCGTGATCGTCGACTACGACATCAACGATTACAAGGAAAAGACCGAGCTCGACCGCACGAAGCTGTTCACCACCACCTTCGCCGCCCTGCGCGCCTACCGCGACATCATGAAGGTCGAGGATGCGCGCCGCGTGCAGCTGACCTACCGCGAAGGCCTGGAGCGCGTGATCGAAGCCTCGGCCCACATCTTCCAGCAGCGCAACCTGAAGGACTTCGCCAGCGGCCTGCTGCAGCAGGTCGTGGCCCTGCTGCGCCTCGAGCAGAGCATGCTGCTGCGCCTGACCGGCGCCAGCGTCATCACCGGCGAAAGCCACTACGAAATCCTGGCGCGCATCGGCGAGATGGGCGAAGGCGACATCGGCCCCGAACTGGTGGCCCAGCTCGACGAGGCACGCCACAACCGCATCTCCAAGCTGCACGGCGACACCTATGTCGGCTACTTCCCGAACAGCAGCGGCAAGGCTTCGCTGCTGGTGCTGAAGGGCGTCGAGGAAATTTCCGAGATCGACGTCCAGCTGCTCGACGTGTTCTGCTCGGGCGTGGCGATCGCCTTCGACAACATCCTGCTGAACCAGGAAATCACCGATACCCAGGCCGAGCTGATCCTGCGCCTCGGCGACGTGGTCGAATCGCGCTCGAACGAAGCCGGCAACCACGTGCGCCGCATGGCCCAGGTCTGCCACCTGCTGGCCCAGGAATCCGGCATGTCGGAAGACGAGACCGCGGTGCTGATGCATGCGGCGCCGATGCACGACATCGGCAAGATCGCCACCCCCGACGCGGTGCTGCTGAAACCCGGCCGCCTCACGCCCGACGAGTGGGAAGTCATGAAGCAGCACCCGACCGTGGGCCTGCAGATCCTCGACGGCTCGCAGCGGCCGATCCTGAAGGCGGCCGCCGTGATCGCCCACCAGCACCACGAGAAGTGGGACGGCAGCGGCTATCCGCAGGGCCTGAAGGCCGAACAGATCCATCCGTATGCGCGCATCGTGGCGGTGGCCGACGTGTTCGACGCGCTCACCCACGAGCGCTGCTACAAGGAGGCCTGGCCGATCAGCCAGGTGCGCGACTATCTGCGCGAGGTGGCGGGCCACCATCTCGACCCGCATTACGTCGACATCCTCATCAAGAACCTCGACAAGGCGGACGAGATCAACCGCCGCTGGCCGGACTGACACATCCGCTTGTCCAAAGGACAAGCGGAACATAGTCGAGTAGACTACGCGCCCGGGGGCAAAAATTGCCCTCTTCATCATTTGCCCCGATGCGTATCCGAACCCGCCTGCTGATTCTCATCCTGGCCATCCTGGTGCCGACCTTTACCGCGGCCGCGCTGGCCGTCGGCTACGTCTACCTGGAAGAGCGGCGCGGCCAGGAAAACAGCATCAAGGAAACGGTACGCGCTTTCGCGCTGCTGATCGACAACGAGCTCGAGATCAAGGAAGGCATGCTGCGGGCGCTGGCCACGTCGCCCGCGCTGGCGCGTGGCGACCTCGATGAGTTCTATCGCCACGCCAGGCTGCTCGCACCGACGCCGGAAACCGTCATCATCCTGCACGAACCGGGCGGCCGCCAGCTGCTCAATACCCGCGTCCCCCTGGGCAATCCCTTGCCGCTCAAGCGCTCCTCGAACATCGACGAATTGATGGCCAGGTATGGCGAAAACCGCACCCTGGTGTCCGACCTGTTCAAGGCGCCGCTGGGCGGCAAGCACGATTTCCTGGTCCAGGTGCCGGTGCGCATCGACGGCGAGATCCGCTATTTCCTCAGCATCGGCATCAATGCCGGCAGCCTGCAGACCACCATGTCGCAGCAGCGCTTCCCGGCGGACTGGGCGGTGTCGGTGGTCGACCGCAAAGGCAAGGTGGTGGCGCGTTCGCACGACGCCGAGCAGTTCCGCGGCCGTAGCGTCAGCGAAGTGGCGATGCGCCATTTCGCGGCCGGCGGCGAGGGTAGCTTTTCCAGCATCAACCTGTCCGGCACGCCGGTGCAAGCCTTCTACAGCATGGTGCCCGATGCGAACTGGCATGTGGTGGTCACCATTCCGAACAGCGAGATCCGGCGCGTCCCCCTGCATGCGGCCGCCTTCCTGGCCGGCATCATGGCCGTGCTGCTGGTGCTGGCGGCGGTGCTGGCGCGCCACTTCGGCCAGCGCGCCATCGGCCCCATCGAGTCGCTCGGCCGCAGCGCCGAAGACCTGGGCCAGGGCCGCGAGGTCGTCTACGAGCCGCAGCAGATCGTCGAAATCGACGCGGTGGCGCGCCGCATGGCCGAGGCCAGCCGCCAGATTCGCCGTTCGCAGGCCGAACTGGAGCAGCGCGTGCAGGAAGCGGTCAGCGCCAGCGAACAGGCGCAGGCCGCCATGATGCGCGGCCAGAAGCTGGAGGCGCTCGGACGCCTGACCGGCGGCATCGCCCACGAATTCAACAACCTGCTGCAGACCCTGGCCACGGCCCTGCAGCTGGCGTCGCTGACCGCGACCCAGCCGAAGGTGCAGAGCCTGATCGACACCTGCAAGCGCACCATCGCCCGCGCCACCGCCCTCACCAGCCAGCTCGGTTCCTTCGGCCGCATCCAGGACGCCAAGCTGCTGACGGTGGCGCCCTGCGAGCAGCTGCGCAATTCGGTGCAGCTGGTGCGCAATGTGCTGCGCCAGGGGATCGAGCTGGAACTGCAGTGCGAGGAAGACCTGTGGCCGGTGACGGTCGATCCGCTGCAGTTCGATCTCGCCCTGCTCAACCTGGCGATCAACGCACGCGACGCCATGCCGGACGGCGGCCGCCTGACGATCGCCGCGCGCAACTGCGTGCTGGAACCGACCCATGAACGCAGCGGCGGAGACCACGTGTTGGTCACCGTCACCGACACCGGCTCCGGCATGCCGCCCGAGGTGCTGGCGCACGCCATGGATCCCTTCTTCACCACCAAGGCCCCGGGCAAAGGCAGCGGCCTGGGACTGGCGCAGGCCTATGCCTTCGCCACCCAGTCGCAGGGATCGCTGGCGCTGTCCAGTACACCGGGCCAGGGCACCCGCGTCGAGCTCTACCTGCCGCGCTCGACGCTGCCGCTGTCGCCGCAGCCCGGCCGCAACCCGCAGGCAGCCGCCATGCAGGCCAGCGGCCGCATCCTGTTCGTCGAAGACGACGAGCTGGTACGCGAAGCCGTGGTGCGCGGACTCGAGGAAGCGGGCTTCGAGGTGGTGGTGGCGGCCAACGGCGAACGCGCGCTGGCGATGATCGAGGCGGGACTGGACATCGATGTCGCGTTCTCCGACATCGTCATGCCGGGCAAGGTCAGCGGTATCGATCTGGCCGGTATCCTGCGCGAACGCCGCCCTAACCTGCCGGTGGTGCTGGCCACCGGCTATACCGACCAGCGTGCCACCGTGCCGGGGGTACAGGTGCTGGCCAAGCCCTACGAGATCGGCCAGCTGGTCGAACTGCTGTCCGGCCTTAAAGGCTGAGGCGCACGCGCTCGCCGCCGACGGCCACCATGCAGGTGGTGCCGTGCAGCTTGCGGCCGCCGGAGGTCGAACAATCCGCGCTGACACGCTTGCCCTGGTAATTGCCGGCAAACGCGCCGTCGCCATGGATCAGCGAAACGTGCTCGTCGATCACCTTGTTTTCGTTCACGAAGATCTTGACGCTGGTACTGTCGACCAGTTCGCCGCGGATTTGCAGCTGGCCGTCGGCACTGACATAACGACTTTCGGTAGCAGGCGTAAACATGGCGCAGCCCGACAGCAATGCGCCCATGCAGGTGATGAATGTGAATTTATGTGACATTTTTCCGAGTTTTTGACAATTTATTTTGGTATTCTTATTGAGTATCGAATACTAAACCGAATTGACTAAAAAAAACTCTCACATTGTCACGCTCGATGTTGTATTTAGGCACTGTTAAAAGCCAAATGGCAATATGTATAAAATTTCCTCAATGCAACTGTTAGTCACTTTAGCTGGAATGTAAAATATTGAACAACATGCATGCTGTGCCCCTCCGCATTCCCGCCCAAGCCGACCTGCGCGCCGTCCTGGCCAGCCTGCCTGCCCAGCACGGCGTCGAGGCGGCTTTCGTCCTGCAGGGCATCGGCAGCCTGAGCGTGGCGCAGATCCGCTTCGCCGGCGCGCCCGCATGCACGGAACTGCGCGGCGACCTCGAAATCCTGAGCCTGGGCGGCTCGCTGTCGCCGGATGGACCGCACCTGCACATCGCGGTGTCGGATGCGTCGGGACGGGTGACTGGAGGGCATATGGGGCCGGGATGCGTGGTGCGCACCACGGCCGAGGTGATGGTGCTGCTGCTGCCCGGCCACCGCTTCAGCCGGGAGCATGACCCGGCGACCGGGTTCAAGGAATTATTTGTGCGCTAATGCCTTGCGCGGAAAGCGCAGGTAGTACTGCAGGCCCTTGCCCGGGCTGCTTTCCACGCGCAGCGAACCGCCCAGCGCGCCCGTGACCAGGTTGTAGAGGATGTGGGCGCCCAGGCCGCTGCCGCCGCTGCCGCGTCGGGTCGTGAAGAAGGGATCGAACAGCTTGGCCAGCGTATCGGCGTCCATGCCGGCGCCGTCGTCGCCATATTCGAAGGCGACCATATCATCGTCCTCCAGGCGCGCGCGGATCGTGATGTTGCCCGGCTGCTCGCGCTCGAAACCGTGCACCAGCGAGTTGACCACCATGTTGGTGAGGATCTGCGAGACCGCACCCGGAAAGCTGTTCACTTCCAGGTCGGCCGGGCAGTCCACCGCCACCTTGACCGGCCTGCCCTTCAGCTTGGGCTGCAGCGAGAGCAGGACCTCGCCCACGTACTTGCACAGGTTGAAGTTGCGGATATTGTCCGAGGACTGGTCCACCGCCACCTGCTTGAAGCTGCGTACCAGGGCCGCGGCACGCTGGGTGTTGGTGGTCATGATGCGCAGCGACTGGTCGATCACGTCGAAGAAACCGTTCAGGCTCTCCTCCGTCATCTCGCCGGCCGCCAGCTCTTCCTTGGTCAGCTTGAGTTCCTGCACCAGGTGGCTGGTGGCGGTCACGCAGATGCCCAGCGGGGTATTGATCTCGTGGGCGACGCCGGCCACCATCTGGCCGAGCGAAGCCAGCTTTTCCTGGCGCACCAGTTCCGACTGCGCCTCCTGCAGCTGGGTGAGCGCCTGGTTCAGCGCCGCGTTCTGCTTTTCCAGGCTTTCCTTGGTCTTGCGGATCGCACGGTCGGCCTCCATGCGGGCGATCGCCACCGCGACGTGGCTGGCGATGAAGGCCAGCAGGTCGAGATCGGCCTTGGTATACACGATGGCCGGGTCGTAGCTCTGCACGACCAGCACGCCATAAGCCTTGTCGTGTACCAGCATCGGCGCGCCGGCCCAGCTGGCAACGTCGATGTTGCCGAGCGGCTCCTTGACCTTGCCGGCGGCGCGCAGGCGCGCAATGCTGCCGGCGTCATGCAGCTGCGCCTGGCGGGTCTGCAGCACATAGGACACCATGCCGGCACCCAGCGGGAAGCGCTGGTTGGGCGCGTAGCTGTCCTTTTCGTCGGCATAGTAGGGAACGCTGAGTTCCTTGCTGTCCGGATGGGTCAGCGCGATCAGGAAATTCTTCGCCACCATCAGCTCGCCGATGATGCGGTGCAGGCTGGCGGCCAGCCCGTCGCTGCCCTTGGCGGAGGCGGACAGGTCGGCGATCTGGTACAGCGCATGCTGGATCTGCTCGGCGCGGCGGCGCTCGGCCACTTCGCGCGCCAGCGCCGCGGTGCGTTCCTGCACGGCGCGCTCGAGGCGGTCCATGCTCTGCAGACCCTGCAGCGCATTCGAGACGCTGTTCGCGATCAGCGCGAACAGGGCCTGGTCTTCCTCGCTGTAGGTGTGTTCGGGCAGGTAGCTCTGGATCACGATGGCGCCCAGCACCTCGTGCTGCTGGTCGAGCAAAGGGCAGCCCATCCAGTGCTCGGCGACGCTGCCGGCGCCCCAGGTGTTGCCGTTCTCGCGTGCCCGCTCTTCGTCGGCCGTCATCGACAGTGCCTGCTTGTTGAGCATCACCCAGGCGGTCGGCGACTGCTCGGGCGAGGCCAGCGTCACGCGGGCCTGCGGGCTCGGGCCCTCGTCGACGGTATCGACGAAGTACACGAAGCGCACGGTATTGTCCTCACGCTCGGCCAGGGCCACATAGAAATTTTCCGCATACATGATGCGGCCCAGCGCGCGGTGCACGGCGCCGATGAATTCGGTGATATCGGTGCAGCTGGCCGACAGCTGCCCGATTTCGAGCAGCATGGCCTGCACCGCTTCAAGGCGCGCAAGACGGTCTTTCATCGATCCCCCTAGAACACAAAATAGTGCGTCGGGGAAATATTAGCAGCTGGCGCGCCGACTTTACATCAATTTCCGCGCGGGGCGCGGAAATCGTTCTCCACCCAGGCCAGCGCGGAGGCCGGCGACAGTTTGAAGTCCGCTGCCACCCGCACCTGCGCCACCTGCTCGCCCATCTCGTCGATGGCGGCCAGCATGGCATACGGATTGTCTTCGTCCGGCACGATGTCGAGCGTGACTTTCAGCTCGCCGTCAGCGGTCGAGACCACGGTGCTCTTGTGCAGCTTCGCATGCAGCGCCTGCTCGTGGCGGCGCAGCACTTCGTGCGCCGTCTTGACCAGCGTGTTGAAAGCGTTCACGTCGAGCGGCTTCGGGTTCTTCTTGTCGCGGCCCATCGTCCACGGACCGACCAGGGCCGGCTCGGCCTCGCCTTCCTTGTACATGGCGACGGCCCAGCCTTCGTCATCTTCGTTCTTGATGACGCGCGCGGTCCAGCCGTTGTCCTGCCACAGCCGGGCTTCCTGTACCGGCGTGTCATCGTCGTGTTGATCTGGTGCTTCGTCGTTCATGTCGTCCAATCTTAACCAGGGGCAGGGTCGCCCAAAGGTCAGATCATAGGAAATTCCAGCGCTCCGGACAAGCACCACACAGGGTGTATTTGCGGCTACATGCGCAGATCCGGCCTGCGGGGCGGGACGATGGGCGGCCCAGGGGGATTGCTGCGCGGGTCGATCGCCGGATTCGGGATCTGCCGGTTGAACGGATTGATGATAATCGGTGGGATGGCCGGTGGCGCCGAGGGCGGATAAATGAAATGCATACGAGTCCTCCTGCGACAGAGCAGGCTGTCAGTATAGACGGCGTGCCGGTCATTGCAAGGCTTGATTCTCGCCAATTCCTTCAGCCGTTCGTCGGCTGCCTGCGCATACCTGGCCCCTCAAAATTGCAGCCTGTCGCATGCCGATGGAGGGCCGCTGCCGATACAGATACATTGAAACCATGCCGGCAAGGACATCACTTCAAAAACATTGAACTACACGAGGACCATCATGAAAAAGCCCGCTTTGTTCGTCATCGCATTCCTGTTCGCGCTGCTGCTGTGGAACGTCTTCGCCTACGGCACCGGCCCTGTCGTCAACATCGACGGCGACGAGATCGACGGGCCGCTCGGCGCCCTGCTGGCGGTGCTGTTCGCGGGCGGCGGCACCCTGATCGCGGCGCTGGTCATGGTCGTGGTGGGCGTGGTGCTGGCGGTGGTGTTCGCGGGCGTCGGCATCATCCTGATCGGCGGCCTGGGAATCGGCGCCGTGGTGCTGGCGCTGGCGGTCTCGCCGCTGCTGCTGCCCCTGCTGCTGCCGCTGGCGCTGATCTGGTACATGGTGGGGCGTTCGCGTAAGAATCGCATGTTGCGCGAGCATGCGGTTTGAACCGGTTGCACTCGTAGGGTGGGCACCCCGTGCCCACGCGCACATTTGATTCGTATCGCCGTCCGATGCTGACACGGCGATACGATCGCCGCCATGCCCTACTACCGACGCACCCGCACCGGCAATACCTTCTTCTTCACGATCGTGTCCTACAATCGGCGCCCAATTCTATGCACCGATACCATCCGCCGATCACTCCGGACTGCTCTCGAAAACCTCCGTATCACCCGGCCGTTCTCGATCGACGCCTGGGTACTGCTCCCCGATCATCTACATTGCATCTGGACCTTGCCTGATGGAGACTGCGATTTCTCGACGCGTTGGTCACTGATAAAGCGTTCGGTGTCGCGCTTTTCCTCGGAAGTCACGCTCGATCCGGCCCTCCGTAGCGCGTCCTCATGCAAGCGTCGCGAATCGACAATCTGGCAGCGCCGGTTCTGGGAACATCAAATCCGGGACGAACTGGATTTCGAGCGGCATGCCGATTACATCCATTTCAATCCAGTGAAGCACGGGCATGTAAAGCGTGTGAGCGATTGGCCGTATTCGACATTTCACCGTTATGTACGGGACGGTTTGTACACCTCGGATTGGGGCGGAGAAAGCGTCGTGGATCTCGATCGTGAGTAGCTGGTGCGGAGCCCCGTGTACACGTAGACATGACGTTGCGTTGTCCCGGCATGCGCGTGGGCACGGGGTGCCCACCCTACGGCCGTTCCCGCACCTCGGCGAGCGCCAGGCGCATGCCATCCCCCGTTGAAACCCGCGCGGCTCAGGCGCCTGCGCGCTCCGCCGCGTACTGCTCGTAACCGCGCGCACGCAGTGCGCAGGCCGGGCAGGTGCCGCAGCCGTGGCCCCAGGCGTGGGCGGCGCCGCGCTCGCCCAGGTAGCAGGTGTGGGTGTCGAAGCGGATCAGGTCGACCAGCGCCTGGCCGCCGCACTGCTCCGCCAGTTCCCAGGTCTGCTTCTTGTCGATCCACATCAGCGGCGTCTCGACCTTGGTGCGCGTGGCCATGCCCAGGTTGAGGGCGACCTGCAGCGCCTTCATGGTGTCGTCGCGGCAGTCCGGGTAGCCCGAGAAATCGGTCTCGCACATGCCGCCCACCAGCACGTTCAGGCCGCGGCGGTAGGCCACCGTCGCCGCCACCATCATGAACAGCAGGTTGCGGCCCGGTACGAAGGTGTTCGGCAAGCCGTTGGCCTGCATCTGGATCTCGACATTGCTGGTCAGCGCGGTGTCAGAAATCTTCGAGATCAGGCCCAGGTCGATCATGTGGTCCTCGCCCAGGCGGCGATCCCATTCCGGCGACAGCGCGCGCATCTTCGACAGCACGGTCGGGCGCACCTCCAGCTCGATCGCATGGCGCTGGCCGTAGTCGAAGCCGATGGTTTCCACGCGCTCGTAGCGTTGCAGGGCCCAGGCGAGGCAGGTGGTGGAGTCTTGGCCGCCGCTGAACAGGACGAGCGCGGTATCAGCTTGATGCATGTTGATATTCCTGAATTAAAGCGTCCGCCGCCACTTTTGACATTCCGTTAAGATGTGGCCGGCAGAGAGAGAGAAATGGAGAGACATGTTGCCCGCACGACCCGACCACGTTGAGACCATTGCGTCGGCGCGACCACGGATTTTGGCACAAATCGTGCTGGCCGTGAACGCGCTGTGCGCCTCCGTGGGCGCCGCAGCACAGTCTCCCGCGCAGACGCAGGCGCAGGACCCGGTCCCGGCGCCGACCACCAGCAAGGACCAGACCCAGAAAGAGCTGCAGGAACAGGAGCGCGCCCCTGCCACCCCGCTGCCGGTGGAAGCGCCGGAACAGCGCGCGGTCCGCTATGAGGTGCGCATCGATGCGCCGCGCAACCTGCGTGAACTGCTCGAAAACAACCTCGACCTGATGCGCTGGCGCGGCAATCCGCGCGTCGACCTCGAACAGCTGCAGCGCCTGGTGCGCAGGGCCCCGGAAGAAGCCAGGACCCTGGTCGCCACCGAAGGCTACTACACGCCCAAGATCTCGAGCGGGCTCGATACGGCCGGCGCCACGCCGGTCGCGCGCGTGATCGTCGATCCGGGCGAGCCCACGACGGTCGGCGACATCAACATCGAATTGCGCGGCTTCGCCTCCTTCGATGCGAACCAGCAGGCGACGGCCTTCGATGCCGCCGGCCTGCGCAGCCGCTGGAGCCTGCCGGTCGGCTCTCGCTTCCGCACCGCCGACTGGGAATCGGCCAAGCGCGGCATGGTGCGCGAGATCACCCAGTCGCGCTTTCCGCGTGCCCAGCTGCTCGACTCCACCGCGATCGTCGATCCGGACAAGCACAGTGCCGCGCTGAAGGTCGTCATCAACAGCGGACCGGACGTGCGTTTCGGCGAGCTGCGCATCGAAGGCCTGCAGCGTTATTCGCCGTCGATCATCCGCAACCTGAACCAGATCGACCCCGGCGAAGAATACAGCCAGGCCGCATTGCAGGCCCTGCAGGGGCGACTGCAGGAGACCGGTTATTTCAGCACCGTCGAAGTCAGCCTCGACATGTCCTCGGCCCTGCAGGAACAGGTCAGTGAACTGAACCAGGGCGATGGCGCCAAAGCGGAAGCGCCGAGAGGCCCGGTGACCATGCCGGTGCTGGTGCGCGTTACCGAGAACAAGCGCAAGAACGTGTCGGTCGGTGTCGGCTTCTCGACCAATACCGGGGCCCGCGCCCAGGCCGAGTACGACGACCTGAACGTGTTCGGCAAGCGCATGAAGAGCAACATCCTGTACGAGCAGCTGCACCAGCGGGCGGGCGCCGATTTCTACTGGCCGACCACCTCCAACGGCTACAGCAACAGCGTCGGCGCCGGCTACGACCGCGAAGACGTGCGCGGCCAGATCACCCGCACCACCAGCGTCCACGCCACCCGCGCCTGGGGCTCGCCGACGCTGGAGAAGAGCCTGCGCCTGGAAGCGCTCACCGAACAGGTCACCATCGACAACCTGCCGGCCTCGCGCGCCAACGCCCTGCCGCTGACCTTCTCGATCACCAAGCGCCAGCTCGACAGCCTGGTGAACCCGAGCCGCGGCTACATCGCCAACCTGCAGCTGGGTGCGGCGCCGCTGCCGATCCTGACCGACGAGCCCTTCGTGCGCGCCTACGTGCGCGGCCTGATGTACAAGCCGCTCGGCCCGTCGGGCACCCTGATCCTGCGCGGCGAGTTCGGCGCGGTCGGCTCGAAGGACAAGGACAAGGTGCCGTCGACCTTCCTGTTCCGCGCCGGCGGCGACCAGTCGGTGCGCGGCTACGGCTACCAGCAGCTGGGCATCCCGGTCGGCAGCGCCATCGCGCCCGGCCGCTACCTGTTCACTGCCAGCACCGAATACGATTACTGGTTCAAGCCGCCCTGGGGCGCGGCCGTGTTCGTCGACGCCGGCAATGCCGCCGACAACTTCAAGGACCTCAAACCCAAGGTCGGCTACGGCGTCGGCGCGCGCTGGCGCAGCCCGGTCGGCCCGATCGCGGTCGACGTCGCCTATGGCAAGGCGGTGCACAAGGTCCGTCTGCACTTCTCACTTGGATTTACTTTCTGATGAACGACCAGGCTGAAAAACCCGAGCACAAACCGCGCCGCTGGCCGCGCCGGGTCGCGATCGGCGTGGCCGTCACCGCCGTCGTGATCGGCGGGGCCGTCTGGTACGGCGGCCGCGAGACCACGCTGCAGATGATCGCCCAGCGCGTCGCCAACGCCAGCGGCGGCAAGCTGACCATCACCGGCGTCACCGGCTCGCTGTACGGCCACATGCACATCGGCCACGTCGTGTTCCGCACCGAGACCTCCGTGATGACGGCGGACGAGATCGACATCGACTGGAAGCCTTGGCAATACCTGTCGCGCGGGGTCGAGATCGACAAGCTGTATGCGAAATCGCTGCGCGTCGAAACGCTCAAGGAAAGCGACGAACCGACCACCATGCCGACCCGCCTGGCACCGCCGTTCAAGGTCGCGGTGGACGATGCGCGCCTGGCCAGGGCGGTGTTCGTCAACAAGGGCGCGGAAACGCAGATCGACGACATCCGCGCCGGCCTGCATGGCGACAAGGAACGCTGGAAGCTCGATTACGCCAAGGCGAATACGCCCTGGGGCCAGGTCGCGGCCAGCGGCACCATCGCCAATGCCCTGCCCTACAAACTGAATGCCGATGCGAGCCTGAGCCAGACCCCGGGCGCGTCCTCGCAAGCCGGCGCGATCGCCCCGCAACTGAAGCTGCACGCCGGCGGCGACCTGCAGAACACCGTCATCGATGCCAGCGGCCAGGCCGCGCGCGCGCAGGGTACGGCCAAGCTGGTGCTGTCGCCGTTTGCCGAGATCCCGCTGCAATCCTTCGCGCTGAACGCGCAGAACATCGATCCGGGCTTCTTCAATCCGGGCCTGCCGACCGCCGACCTGAACCTGGCGGTGGCGGCGCGCCTGGACGCCAAGCGCAACATCACCGGTTCGGTCCACCTCACCAACGACGGGCCGCAGGGCACGATCGACCAGCAGCGCCTGCCGCTGCGGGCAATGCGCGGCCAGCTGGGCGGCAACCTGGACTCCATGAAGATCAGCGACGTGCTGCTCGACCTGGGCGGCGCCGGCCGCTTCACGGGCAGCGGCAGCGTCGAGCGCGCCCCTGAGGAAAAAGGCATCGGCACCGCGCGCTTCGCGCTGCACACCGACCGCATCGACCTGAAGCAGATCTACGGCAGCATGAAGACGACGGCGATCGCCGGCGATCTGTCGGTGGCGAATACCCAGGACACGCAGACCCTGAACGTGAACCTGGTCGACGCCGGCATGCGCCTGGTGGCGGAAGCGGCCCTGCAGAAGAACGTGCTCACGCTGCGCGAGGCGCGCGTCTCGGCCGGCAAGGGCAGCGTGCGCGTGACCGGCACCGCGAACCTGCTGGACACCAAGCCGTTCAAGGCGAACGTGGTCGCCAGCCGCCTCGACCCGGCCGCCTTCGGCGACTTCCCGAAGGCCGACGTCAATGCCGAGATCAATGCAAGCGGCGCCCTCGCCCCGCAATGGCAGGTCGCGGCCGATTTCGCGCTGCGTCCGAGCCGCCTGTTCGACCAGCCGCTGTCCGGCAAGGGCAAGCTGGTGGCCGATGCCGGCGGCGCTGTTACTGGCACCGGCGCTGGTACCGGCACCGGGGCGAAGGCGGCGGGCGGGCTCCACGTGCACGACCTGAACGCCAACCTGGCGCTGGGCCGCAACACCGTAGCCCTGGCCGGTGCCTTCGGCAAGCCGGGCGAAAAGCTGGCCTGGCGCGTCGAAGGACGCGACCTGGCGGCCCTGCGCAAGGACCTGTATGGCTCGCTGGTGGCGAACGGTGTCGTCAGCGGCACGCTGGACGCCCCGCGCACCAGCTTCGAGGCCGATGCCCGCAACCTGGGCTGGGTGGCGAAGGAGCGCAGCCGCGATAACGGCACGCTGCACGCCAGCGGCGAAGCTTGGCTGGCCGGCACCAAAGATGCGAAAGTAGCCGAGGTGAAGGCCACGGGTTCGATGCAGAAGCTGAACCCGGCCGCCTTCGGCTCGCCCTTCGCCGGCAGCATCAACGGTGCTTTCGATGCCAGCGGCCGCAGCGGCGCCAACATGGGCGGCTCGGTCAACCTGACCCTGCAACAGTCGACGCTGTCGAATTCGCCGCTGTGGGGCTATGCCAGGCTGACCGCCGACAAGCGCCATGTTTCAAACGCCGATGTCGACCTGCACCTGGGCGCCAATGTGGTGGCCGCGAAGGGTGCTTTCGGCAGCGGCCGCGACACCCTGAACTGGCGCATCGACGCGCCGCAACTGGCCGCGCTCGGCGCGGATTACGCCGGCGTGCTGCGCGGTTCCGGCACCCTGTCCGGCACCATGGACACGCCCTCGCTCACGGCCTCGCTGGAGGGCCAGAACCTGCGCCTGATGGGCACCCAGAACCTGAAATCCTTGCGCGCCACCGCGAATGTCGGTTCCGGCCGCGGCGCCGCCGACCCGCTGGCGCTCGACGTGCAGATCGCCGATTATTCGAGCGGTGCGCCGGGCAGCGAGACCCGCATCGCCACCGCGCGCCTGCAATCGACCGGCACCCGCGGCGCGCACACCATCACGGCCGCGGCGCGCGGCGACGCTTTTGACGCCAACGTCGCCGTCAGCGGCGGCTATTCCGGCAATACCTGGAGCGGCACCCTGAACGCGCTGCAGAACCGCGGCCGCTACGCCCTCGCGCTGGCGGCGCCGGCCCCGCTGCGCATCAGCGGCGCCCCCGGTTCCGGCATCGCCGGCCTGGCCAAGCCGGATAGAATCAGCTTCGACAACGCCACCATCCGCCTGCCGGCCGGCTCGATCACGGTGCAGTCGCTGGCCAAGAACGGCCTGCGCTGGACCAGCCGCGGCAACGCCACCGGCGTGCCGCTCAACTACCTGGCCCAGGCGTCCGACGCGATCCGCCAGAACCTGCGCGGCGACATGACCCTGGGTGCCGACTGGGCGCTCGACATGCGCGCGCCGAGCGTGCCCGGCGCGCCGCCGGCACTGGACGGCAGCCTGCACGTGTTCCGCGAAAAGGGCGACCTGATCGCCGGCGACGTCGCCCCGGTCGTGCTCGGCCTGCGCCAGCTCGACCTGCGCGCGGACGTGTCCGGCGGCGCCCTGCGCGCCCAGCTGGCAGTGGACGGCAGCCGGGTCGGCACGGCCAGGGCCGACGCCACCGCGCAGATGATCCGCGGCCGCCTCGACAACGACAGCCCGCTGCGCCTGACGGCCACCGCGAATCTCGGCTCGCTGGCCTGGGTCTCGCCGCTGATCGGCCAGCCCGGTCTGGAAGTCGATGGCGCGCTGGCGCTCAACGTCACCGGCGCCGGCACCGTCGGCGCGCCGACCCTGAACGGCACCGTGAACGGCGACCGCATGGCCGTGCGCTGGCCGGACCAGGGTCTGCGCCTGCGCAACGGCCAGCTGCGCGCGGTGCTCGCCGGCGACCAGCTGCAGCTGCAGCGCTTCGCCTTCGAGGGCAACAGCGGCCGCGCCAGCATCGACGGCAACGTGCGCTTTGCCGGCGGCGAAGCCACCATGAACCTGAAACTGGTGGCCGACAAGCTGGAGGCGCTGTCGCGTCCGGACCGCACCGTGATCCTCAGCGGCCAGGCCAGCGTGGTGCGCGACGCCACCCGCTTCGCCGTCGAAGGCAATTTCAAGGCCGACCGCGCGCTGGTGGAGTTCGCGCCGCAGGACCGCCCGACGCTGTCGGACGACGTCATCGTGCTGGGCCGCGCCAATCCGAAGGACGCGCCGCCCAAGAAAGGCGCGGCGGCGGTGCCGCTGACCATCGACCTGACCGCCGACCTCGGCGACGACTTCCACCTGCGCGGCATGGGCGCCGATGCCTACCTGGCCGGCAACGTCCACGTGCGCAAGGTCGGCGACGGCGCGCCGCGCATCAACGGCAGCGTGCGGGTCGTCAGCGGCACCTACGCCGCCTACGGCCAGCGCCTGGCGATCGAACGCGGCGTCGCCACCTTCAGCGGCCCGTACGACAACCCGTCGATCGACGTGCTCGCCGTGCGCAAGCGTCCGGAAGGCGAGCAGCTGAGCGAGACCAACGTCGAAGCCGGCGTGCAGGTGCGCGGCACGGCGCTGTCGCCGACGGCGAAGCTGGTGTCCACGCCGAATGTGCCGGACAGCGAAAAACTGTCCTGGCTGGTGCTGGGCCACGGCATGGAAGGCACGACCGGCAACGAAGCCGACGTGCTGAGCGCCGCGGCGGGCGCCCTGCTGGGCGGCAAAGGCGGCACCGGCGGCATCCAGAGCAAGCTGGCGAACGCCCTCGGCGTCGACGAATTCGGCGTACGCCAGGGTGCCGGCCAGGAAACCGGCCTGGCGAACACCGTGGTCACGGTCGGCAAGCGGATTTCCTCGCGCCTCTACCTGAGCTTCGAACAGGGCGCCGCCACCGCCACCAGCGTGGTGCGCCTGCGCTACAAGCTCACCCCGCGCATCACGGTCGCGCTGCAAACCGGCACCAACACCGCCCTCGACGTCCTCTACTCCTGGGCGTTTGATTAACAACAAACCGGGGTCAGACACCGATTTTGGGAAATTGCCCAAATCTGGTGTCCGACCCCGGTTTGTGTTTTATCAAAGTTGCGATTTCTTCAGGAAGCCAACGACCGCCGGCATCAGTTGCGGATGCAGCGGCAGCGCCGGGTCGCTGTACGACGCCAGCGGCTGCTGCGGATCGAGCGGCACTTCCTTCAGCACGTGGTTCATGCCAGGGACGATCAGCAGCTCGGCGTCCGGCCGCGCCGCCTTCAGCGCCTGCGCCTGTTCCACCCCGACCTGGATATCGGTCGTACCCTGGACGATCAGCACCGGCATGCGCAGCGCTGCGATGCGCTGGGCCGGCACATACTTCATCCACGAGATCATGTAGGGCTGCACGCTGGGCCGGTAGAGAGCCATCAGCGCAGGCGGCACCTCGGCGACCGGCTTGCCCTGCTCCAGGCTCGCGAGGATGCGTTCGTTGTCGGCGGCAAGCGGCGGCGGCAGCTTGCCGGCGAACTGCTTGCGCAGCACGGCGCCCGGTCCTTCGGCCACCCCGGCCAGGGACACATAGGCGGATGCGCCTGCTTTCTCGGCCGCCAGCATGCCGATCAAGGCGCCTTCGCTGTGGCCGATCACCGCCAGCTTCGTGAAGCGTGGATCGCGCTTCAGTTTGGCGATCCAGGCCGCAGCATCCTCGACGTAGGTGTCGAAGCGCAGCTGCGATTCGTCCAGCGCGGCGGCGCGGCTGGCGGCGATGCCGCGCTTGTCGTAGCGGACCGAGGCGAAGCCGGCCTGCGCCAGAGCATCGGCCAGCATTTTGAGGCTGTCGTTGCGGCCCGGCAGCATGGCGCTGTTGCCGTCGCGGTCCGTGGGACCGGAACCGGCGACGATCAAGACCACCGGCGCCTTGTCGGCACCGCCCGGCAGGCGCAGGGTGCCGTGCACGGTGCCGCTGGCCGTCTCGAGTGCGATCGGCTGTTCGGCAGGCGCGGCTGCGGCTGCCACCTGCGCCGCTGCGGCCAGCACCAGCATCGTCCACAGTGTCACGAGTCCTTTTCTCATCACCCCTCCTAGTTTGAAAAACATCTAATTAGATACTTGTCGAAATACTAGGCGCGAAGACAGCCGCCGTCAATGCGCAGCGGGACGGCTGCGCCAATTGAAGATTGAACACTGTCTCGGTGGCTGTTTCCAAAATCCGGTGTCTGACCCCGGTTTGATGCTGCGCAAGCAGTTTCAGTGCAGCGTGCGCGCGATGCTGGGATTCGGATCGGTGTCCGGCTCGTCGTTCATCGGCGTGCGGATCGGCGGCTGGTGCGGATCGGGGGTGTCGAAGGGTTCCCTGAGCGGCTCTTCGACGGGCGCTGGATCGGGGGCGCGGTGGGCGTGGATGGTGGGTACGAACATGGTCGGTTTCTCCTGCTTTTTGAGCCAAAACATTACCACGCAGGGCAGTTTGCCGACGCCCGGCTGGATTACAATGGCGGATTCGACATGAAGGAATCCGTCATGCTGCCTACTCCCGTCGTTGCCGCCGTCGTTGCCCCACTGGTGCTGTGGCGTGTCTACAGCCGCATCAAGCGCCTGACGACGCGCCAGCGTTCCAAGACCTGGCGCCATCGCACCACCCTGGTCTTTTTCCCGCTGCTGCTCCTGCTGCTGGCGGCCCTGAGCCTGCAGACGGCACCGATCGCGCTGGCCGGTATGGGCGCCGGGCTGGCGGTCGGCGTCGTGCTGGGCCGCATCGGCTCGAAAGGCACGAAGTTCGAACAGGTCGATGGCGACTACTATTTCACGCCGCACGCACCGATCGGCATGCTGGTCGCCCTGCTGTTCATCGGCCGCATGGGCTACCGCGCCTACGAGTTCTATGCGCTGGGCGCGGGCGAGCATCACGAATTCGTCACCAGCCCGCTGACCCTGTGCATCTTCGGCGTCCTCGCCGGTTATTACATGACTTTCGCGGCCGGCCTGCTTGCCTGGCGCAAGCGCACCGCCGCCGTAGCCGCCACACCCGCTTCATCCGCAACCGTCCAATGAGCATTACCACCGCCGCCCTCATCCTCCTCATTCCCGTCCTGATCTGGCGCATCTACCAGCGCCTGAAAAGCCGGATGACGCGCCAGCGCTCGATCCTGTCGCGCCACTACACCGGCCTGCTGGTCTTTGCCGGGATGGTGCTGGTGCCGCTCGTCGACATGCTCGACCGCCCGCTGTCGCTGGGGGCGCTGGCGCTGGGCGCGCTGGTCGGCATTGCCCTCGGCAACCATGGCGTGCGCAAGACCCGCTTCGAAGACACCCCGGAAGGTTATTACTTCACGCCGCCCATGCGCATGGGCATCCTGGTGGCGATGCTGCTGGTGGCGCGCGTGATCTACCTGGGCATCGAGATCTACATGAGCCAGGGCAGCGGCAAGCCGATCCCGCGCTTTTCCGACAGCGAGATCACCCTGTTCTGCGTCGGCCTGACAGGCGCCTATTTCGCGACCTTCTCGGCCAGCCTGGTGCGCTGGCGCCAGCGCCTACGCAAGGCCGTCGACAACATCTAGGACCGTCCATGACGCTGAACCGCCGCAGTTTCCTCGGAGCCGTACCGATCGCTTCACTGGGCCTGGCGGCGGGCGGCAGCGCCCGTGCCCAATACGGCGGCGCCGCGGCCGCGAACGCGGCGCCGGCCACCGACCTGGACACGCTGGTGGTGCTGGCCGGCGATGCCCTGCCGCGCGATCCGGCCCTCGAACCGGCGCGCCTGCAGGCCTTGCTGGACAAGCACGCCAAACCCGGCGACGCCTACCTGCTGGGGGGCGCGGTGACGGCACTGGAAGCGAAGTTTTCCAGCCTGCTCGGCAAGGAGGATACCGTCTTCATGCCGACCGGGACCCTCGCCAACCACATCGCCCTGCGCCTGCTGTGCGGCGAGAACCGCCACGCGCTGGTGCAGCAGGAAAGCCACGTCTACCGCGACGAATCGAACACCGTCACCACCCTCAGCGGCATCAACCTGGTGCCGCTGGCCGCGGGCAACGCCGCGCCCACGCTGGAGGAAATCGGCGCCGCGATCGAGCGCGCCGAAGTCGGCCCTTATCCGATCAAGGTCGGCGCGCTGGCGCTGGAAAGCCCGGTGCGCCGCAGCCAGGGCGCCAGCCTCACGCCGGCCCTGGTGGCCGAGATCGCCAAATTGGCGCGCGCAAAAAAGGTGCCGATGCATCTGGACGGCGCGCGCCTGCTCCTGATGAGCGGCATGCCGGGCTTTCGCGTCCGCGACTATTGCGCGCACTTCGACACGGTGTATGTCTCGCTCTACAAATACCTGGGCGCGCCCTTCGGCGGCGTGCTGTCCGGCCCCAGGCCCCTGATGGCGAAGGCGCGCGAGCTGCGCCACATCTTCGGTGGCACCATCTACCACGGCTGGCAGGCGGCCCTGCCGGCGCTCGACGCACTGGATGGCGCGGAGGAGCGCTATGCCCGCGTGCGCGCGGCCGGCGAACGCCTGATGGCGGCGCTGGAGCGCACGCCGGGCTTCAAGGTGAAGCGCATCGAGAACGGCAGCAACCTGGCCATGCTGGAGATAGCGGCGGCGCGCCAGGCAGGATTGGAAGAGCGCTTGCGCAAGGCCGGGATCAGGCTCGGCAAGCTCAATGATGGCAAGGTGCAGCTCGGCTTCAACGAGTCGATCCTGCGCCGGGAAACGGGTTACTTAGTCGAAGCGCTGGCGGGCCAGGCCTGAGGGCGGTTTGAGGTCGCCAAGCGACTCCCAGCTCGGCAGCCCGTGGGTCTTGCGCTGGCGCGTGTAATAGCTGGCCATGAACAGGCCGAAGCACAGGCCGGCGCCGCAGGCGCTCGCCACTGCCAGCCGCGCGCCCACACCCTGGCGCAGCCAGAACCCGATCCACATCACCGCGCCCCAGCTGGCGCCGAACCAGACGCCCGACAGCAATGCATTCGCGCCGAAGCTCATGAAATGCGGCGGCCGCACCTTCACGCCGCAACGCCACAGCAGCTGCATCAGGGGCGGGGCATAGGTGCTGTGGTCGATACCGGCCTTCTCCATCAACTGAAGGGCCCGGTCGCGCTGCTCGTGGAAATCCATGCTGCTTCATCCTCAGAAAACGTCCAAAGATGATACCAGCGGGCAAGTGCCCGAAAATCCGTCAATTGTCACGCGAACAATCTAAAGAGGCTTGTTCCACTCCAATACGCCCTGTCCATCCCGGCCCAGAATTTTCGTATTGACGAATACGATCTGGAGCTGCGATGGTGTTTACCCTCTTGACCAGGCACTGGCTGGCACGCCGTCACTATCCCCTGCCCTCCTGGCTGGCCTGCATCGCGCGCAGCCTGCGCGTGCTGTTGTTCCGGCGCGACCACCAGCAACTGCTGGCGCTGGACATCCACCGCCGCTACGTGGCGCTGGCACACGACGACGTCTTCCACCACCTGAGCCACCGCCACTACCTGGCGCAAGGGATGTCCTTGCGCGAGCGCGTGCGCTGCGTGCTGGCCCACTACCGCTTCGAGGAAGAAACCTTCGATGCCGCCTACAAGCGCGCCGTCTACCAGGACGGCGGCTTGCCGCTGTGGCAGCACGAGGCGAACGGCTGGCGCTTCGAGATCCGGCTGGAGATGGCCGCACGCCTGTGCGCCGAAGGCGACCTGACGATCGCCGCCAGCGCCAACGGCATCTGCCTGCATCGTTTGTCGTTCAGCTGGGTCGAGGGGGCTTTTGTCGGCCTGGAGACGCCGGTCCTGCCCTTCATCGCGCGCAACCAGGGACACCGCGCCGACAGCATCGACGCCTTCGAGGCCTTCGGCCATGCCTTTCCCCACAACTCGCCCAGCTTCTTCTGCTTCGCCGCCCTGCAGGGCATTGCACAGGCGCTCGGCATGCGGGAGGCCGTGGCCGTGAAGGCCGCCTGGCAAAGCGCCTGGACCCAGGCCGACGCCAGGCACTTCGCGAACGCCTACGACGGTTTCTGGGAAGCCCTGGGCGGCGTGCCGATGGCGGGCCGCTGCTGGCGCATCGCGCTGCCGCTGGCGCTCAAGCCGCTGTCGGAGATGCCGTCCAAGCACCGCAAGCGCGCGGCGCTGCGGCGCGAGCACTGGCAGGCGGTGGGCGAGTCGGCGCGGCGGGCGCTGGCCCCCCACCGCGCCCCTGGCTGACGCTCAGGCCGCCTTCGCGGTCTCTTCGCCCGCCTGGCGGCGCTGCAGCACGAAGATCGGCTGCGCCCACTGCACGTCCTTCTTCTTCTTGCTGGTGATGAGCGTCAGGTCGGAAGGATCGTAGACGTCGGTGTTGTGGGTCAGCGGCGTCGTCATCAGGTACTGGGCGTCGGTGTTCTTCAGGAACTCGCCGACCAGCTGGATGTTGCGAATGTCCAGGTGGGCGAAGGGTTCGTCGATGAACACGAAGCCGCCCGAGCCCTCTTCCGACTTGAGCAGGCCAATCAGCAGCACCAGCGACTTCATGACCTGCTGGCCGCCCGAGGCTTCGCCGTCGTTCATGCCGATCTGGCCCTTGCCGTCGAACTTGAAGCGCACGTGCAGGCCGGCCTGGGCCAGCTGCAGGTCGTCGTTCTCCAGACGGACCGGATCGACCGTGACTTCGATGTTGGCCAGCTCGCCCAGCTCGCGGATGTTCTTGGTGTAGGTCTTGATCGTGTAGCGCAGGCGCTCGATGTAGGCGCCGCGCGCATTGTCGGTGGCCTCGATCGCGCGGTTGTTCTGGTAGCGCCGTTCCTCGGTCTCGTTCTGGCGGTTCGAGAGCTGGTCGTTCAGGCGCGCGTACTGGTCGATCACGGTCGGATCGTGTTCCCAGTCGGCGCGCGCCAGGGTCTGGTCGAGCGAGCCCACGCGCAGCTTGACCTGGTGCGTGTTCTGGTGCGCGGCCACCAGCGCGGCGCGCTGCTGCGGCTTCTTCCAGGCCTTCGGCACGTGGCGCCAGCTGCGGCGCAGCTCCAGCAAGGCACGCGCGTGGTCGCTGCGCTGCTCGATCTGGCGGCGGTGGTTCAGGCGCATGCCGGCTTCCGCTTCGGACAGCGCCATGCGCGCGTTCTGCCAGACGGTGTCGGCGCGGGTGCGGGTGACGGTCGCGTTCTTGGTCAGCACCTGCAGCTCGCCCAGGCGCGCGCCGACTTCCAGGCGCTCGGCCTTGAGCGGCTCGATGGCGCGCAGGGCTTCTTCGAATTCGGCCTGGCGCGCGCTCAGTTCCTTGACCGCGTCGACGCCGGCGATGCGCACGCGCAGTGCCGAGACTTCGGTCGCCAGCTTGCTGATCGCGAGCGTCAGCGTGTCTTCCTGGGCTTCCAGCGCCGGCAGCGATTTCTGGATCGCTTCCAGGCGCTGGGTCTTGCCGGCCGCGCCAAAGCGGTAGCGCGAAGGCTCGACGAACAGCGAACGGCCGCCGCGGCGTTCGCGGTGGTAGGCGTCCGGCGTGATCCACTCGTCGGCGTCGGATTTGAAACCGGCGTCGACCGATTCGACGCGCTCGATGCGCTCGAGCTGGTCGATCAGCCAGCCCGGTGCCTTCGAGCTGAAACGCACCACCGACAGCAGGGTGTCGTCCTTGACCACCGGCGCGCTGACGCAATCCGGCACGATGAAGTGGCGATAGCGCTCCTTCTCCGCCAGTTTATAGGCGGCCGGCGCATCCTTGGCCGACTCCAGCAGCACCACCGAGGCATAGCCGCCGAGCACACCCTCGACCGCGCCCTGCCATTTCGGATCGGTCACTTCGACGATATCCGACAGCATCGCGTGGCGGATGTTGGCGTCGTTCAGCGCGCGGCGCATCTGGCGCTGCGCTTCCGGTTCCGGCATCGAGCTCTTGCCCTGCAGGGCCGAGATGGTCGACAGCTCGCCGGCGATGCGCGCCGCCAGGTTGTCGCGCTCGGTCTTCTTCTTGGCCAGTTGGGCTTCTTTCTTTTCCAGCTCGGCCGAGACTTCGGCGATGTCGGCGCCGGCATCGGCGGCCAGCTTCTGCAGGCGTTCCTTCTGCTCGAGCAGGCTTTCCAGCGGTTTGAGCTTGCGGTTGACTTCCGACAGACGGCCGGCCAGCGTGTTCGCTTCCTGCTCCAGCTGGACTTCCTGCTGCTGGGCTTCGGTCAGCGCGCGCTGCTGGGCCGCCAGCGCATGGCGCTTCTCGGCCAGCTGGCTGTCGGCCTGCACCAAAGGCTTCTTCGCTTCGCGCAGGGCGCGGCTGGTCTGCGCCGCTTTTTCGCGCGCCTCGTGGTATTCGAGGCTGGGCAGCACTTCTTCCACCAACGCCTGACGTTCCTTGTTCAGGTCTTCCCACTGGTGGTAGTTGGCCACGCGCAGCCGCAGGCCCTCGAGGTTGATGCGCGAGGTTTCGAGTTCGGCCTCGAAGCGCTTCAGCTCCGTCTCGGTGTCGCGCTGGTGGCGCTTGGCTTCGTCGTAGGCGTCCAGCACTTCCTTGTCGCCGAAGACCTGGAACACCAGGTCCAGCAGCTGGCGCGGCGCGTATTCGCACAGTTTATCGGTCTCGCCCTGCTCCAGCGCCAGCACCTTGGACATCGCCGGCGACAGGCCGGCCGAAGCCAGGCGCTTGCGGTAGTTTTCCACGCCCAGCCAGTCGCTCGCTTCGGTGACTTCCTCGATCTCGACGTTCCCGGGGCGCATCAGGTACTGGCGCTTCCAGTCGCCGCCGTTCTTCTGCACCTGGCAGAACAGCGTCACTTCGTCGTCGCTGAAGAAGCCGCTGTGGCGGAACGGACGGTTCGACAGCTGGCGGCCGGCCGGCTTGTTGTCGACCACGGCGCGGATCCAGGCGCTCTGCTGGCCCGAGTGGCGCGCATAGTGCTTATAGGTCCGGCCCATCGAGCAATCGAGGCCGAACAGGGTGCGCAGGGCGTCGAGCAGCGTGGTCTTGCCGGAGCCGTTCTGGCCGGCGATGGTGATGATCTTGGCGTCCAGTGGAATGTTCTTGATCCGCTGCCAGTAGTCCCAGTGGACCAGCTCGAGAGATTTAATGTGGAACATGCGCTTTACTCCTGGGATTCGGGGGCGGCTTCAGCGGGTGCTTCGACCGGTGCTTCGGCCACGGCGGGCTCCGCATCGTTGGCCGCTTCGCTGACGACGCGGCGCACCGCGGCGATCGGCGCGCGCTTGAACACCTCGGCCAGGGCGCCGTTGATGATGCGCTCCTTCAGCAGGTCGGTGTCCATCAGCAGGTCGAGCAGCGGGCCTTCCAGGATCACGTCGCCGCGGCGCTCGATGAAGCCGAGCTTGGACAGCTGGCCCAGGTTCATGTCCATGCGGGTCTTCTTGCCCAGCTTGTCGCCGAAGTCGGCCAGCAGCGCGGTGTAGGAGATGCCGATCGAGGTGTCTTCGGCGCGCGGAATCGGGTTGTCCTTGTCGAACATGTCCGACTGGTCGACGTCGATCGCCTGGTGGGTTTCCTGGCGCTGGCGCTTGGGCAGGATGATCTGCGCCCACAGCACCACCAGCAGCGCCACGCCGTCGCGCGTGAGGCCGAAGTTATTGTTCTGCCAGATGTCCTTGGCACCGAAGATCTTCGGCTCGACGTTGCGGTGCAGGGCCAGCGTGACGTGGTCGGCATAGACGTTGTCGATCAGCTTCAGGCCGGATTCCAGCAGGCGCTTGTCGATCTCGGCGCGGAAGGTGTCGTCGGACAGCGCCCGCTTGACCATCTTGTCGTCGCGGCGCAGGGTCTGGTGCGTGAGCAGGCGCGCGATCAGGATCTGTGCGTCATCATTCATCGTTGCTGTCCAAATCTAATTCAATGTCTTCGATGCGGGAGAGGGTGGCGCGCGACATCGCCATCACATGCGGATCGTCCAGCTGGACCATTTCGTCCTCGGACGAGAAGGCCACCGGCAGGCGCGCCAGTTCGGCGGTCGGGCCCTGCAGGCTGGCCTCGGCGGGGTCGCCCAGCAGCGGCAGCAGCGAGGCGCGGTAGGACGCCACCGCGAAGCTGGCCGGCAGCAGCGAATCCTGGATCGCCACCGTCTTCGGCGCGCCCTCGGCCACAGCGGGGAAGTTGTCGAGGTTGGCGAAGTCCGCCAGGCGCTTGATCCAGTCGTCGAGTTCCGCCTGCATCGCCGGGTTGTCGTTGATGGTCAGCGGCGCGTCTTCGCCGCTCGGCAGGCCGCCCGGGGCGACGTTGACCGCACGCTCCGCCAGCAGCTCGGTCTCGGCGACGTCGATCATCTCGGCCGGCGTGACGAACAGCGGCAGCACCGGCCGCTCGATCGCGCCTTCGGCCAGGCCGGCAAGGTCGTCGTGCGCCAGCAGCCAGCGCTTGATGTCGGTGGTCGACAGGCCGGACTGGCCCAGGTGCACGCGCTGGCGCTCGATCTGGTTCAGGGCGCGCGAGAACATGCCCTGCATGTTCAGCAGCGAGGACTGGGCGCGGCCGATCGCCTGCGCCGCCTTGTGGGTCGCGGAATCCGCGCGCTCGTCGGAGGTGATCGCGCGCAGGATCGCCGAGCCCTTCTCGACCCAGTCGCATGCCATGTGCCACTTCGCCTGCGAGGCGCGCAGGCGGAACTCGGAACCGGAGGCGATGGCGTCGCGGAATTCCTCGTGCAGCTCGACCAGGCGGCCCAGCAGGTGCTTGAGCTGCTCGACCGTGACGCCGCCCACCGCCTGCGCACCGGCCACCTGCGACAGCAGGAAGCCCATCTCGGCTTCGTCTTCTTCCGGACGGCCCAACGCCAGCAGCGTGTCGAGCGCGGCCAGCACGTTCCTCGCCAGCGGCGTGATGCGGTACACGGCCGCCGGGTTGTCCCAGGCCAGCAGGCCGTGCGAACGCAGGCGGCCCAGCACCGTCTCCAGGCTCTCCGGAATCATGTAGGCGAACTTGGTGTTGATGTCGGCGCGCGAAAAAGCCGATTCGCCGGTTTCGGCGGCCAGCTCGCGCAGCACCAGCAGACGCACGATCACGCCGTCCTGCGAACCGTGGAACAGGGCGGTGAACGCCTGCAGCATGGGCTGGGCGCGCTTGAGGTGATAGACCTGCTCGATCTCGTCCGGCGCCACTCCCTCGTGGAAGTGGGCCTGCAGCGGATCGATGTCTTCTTGCGCTATGGAGTGGAGGTCGGCGGCGGCGGCGCCTGCCAGGTTGTCGATCATCGTAAGGCTTACCAGTTGCCGGTTTTCTAACGCTCGCGGCGGCCAGGGCGGCGGGCGCGGGGGCGTCAGTATAACAGTTAAGGTCAGGCAACTAATAAATGCGGGCTGCACATCTGGCTAATAAGCAACAATATTTGTGACGCCCAGTCACAAATCCCCGCTCAGCCGCGCGCCCTTCCTTTTTCTGTCGCCGGATAATGGATCTTGCGATATTTACATCAAATAAGAGGAGGAATGCCATGCACCGGACACTCGTGAATGCGGCCCTGGCACTGGCCTTGACGGCCGGCCTGAGCCCCGCCGTTTTCGCTGCCCAGCCGAAAGAACAGAACGGCGTCGCATACATCAACGGCGGCGTCGGCCAGGACGAACAGAACGCGATGCGCGCCCTGAAGGCCGATTACAACCTGCAGCTGACCTTCGCCACCAAGCAGACCGGCGCCTACCGCTCCGACGTCCAGCTCGACATCGCCGACGCCAAGGGCGCCAGCGTGCTGAGCGTGGCAAATACCGGTCCGATGTTCTTCGCCAAGCTGCCGCCGGGGACTTACCGCATCAGCGCGGCGGCCGAGGGCAAGACCTTCAAGCGCACGGTCAAGCTGGGCAATGGCGCCAAGGAGATGACCCTGCACTGGGAGAATGACTCGCCGGACGATCCGGGTGTGCAGGAGTAGCCGAACTTGGATTCCCGCCTCCGCGGGAATGACGGTTAGCGCTTGGTGATCTTTTCCAGCGTCTGCTCGACGAAGTCGCGCTCATTGTCGACGAAGCGCAGCTTGACCGGGTACCAGTCCAGCGAAGGCGCCAGCCAGATGTCGAGGGTCTGGTCCTTCGAGCCCGGCGGCGGTTCGCGCAGCACGTGGATGGTGTCGACGGTGCCGATGGCGGCACCGGCCGTCACCTTTTCGCGGCCGATCACGCGGAAGGTCCAGGGGTCGGCGTCGTGCGGGCCGACCACGAAGAAATCCCATTCCGAGCCCGGCTTGAACTTGTCCTTGCCGGCGCGTGCCAGCCCGACCAGCTGCCAGGAAATCGACACCCGGTCCTGCTCGCCGCCCTTGATCGGGTAGCTCTTCTTGCCGTCGCTGAAGGCGATGGTCTTGGCTTCGCGGTCGAAGTTCGCTGTGACCGGGTCCTTGCGGAAGCGCTTGTCGTAGTACTCGTTCGGGGCCAGGCCGTAGCTGTCGATCGTGCCCTGGCTGCGGTTCTCGGTCAGCTTGCCCAGCAGGGCCACGCGCGACTCGGTGTTGATCGTGTACTTGCCGTCGCCCTGGCGCCAGCTCAGGGTGGCGTCGCCGTTCAGGGTGAAGCCGCGCTGCTTGGCGCTGATCGAGTAGGCCAGATCGGCCGAAGGCGGCAGGTTGAAGGGGCGCAGCTGCGACGGGTGCTCGTCCGCCGCCGCCGCGGGTGCCGCCATCGGTGCCGCCATCGCCGCCAGCAGGGTGCTCAGACCCGCAGCGCCGGCCAGTTTCCACATCTTGTTCATATCAGCTTCCTGAATTCTTCATTACGATATTGTTCACGGTCTGGGTCGTCACTGCCCCGCTCGCCTCCAGGTTGCGGATCTGCACCGGCATCCAGCCGTAGTCGGGCGCCAGCCACAGGTCCAGGCGCGAGTTGTACGAGCCGGGCTTGGGCGGACGCGCCAGGTGCCAGGTGGCGATCTTGCCCATGGCCGTGTCGATTTGTTCCTGGCCCAGCACCACGAAGCTGAAAACGCTGGCATCGCGGTCTTCGCCGACAAGGATGTCGATATTGCCCGACAACTGCTGCGGATCGCCGCGCGCGATCGCCGTCAGCTGCAGCGGCAGGCTGGCCTTGTCCTGGGCACCCCACACCAGCGGGTAAGTCGCTTGCGAGGCCGAAAAACTGAGCCGGCCATCCTTGCGGTTGAAGTGGGTGGCCGTCATCGAACGCCCGCGCCGCTTTTCCGTCATCAGGCTCGGCATGAAACCTTCGTCGCCGACCGTGCCTTCGCTGGTCACCGTCAGCAGGTTCACGTGCGCGAACACGACCGTGATGCCGGCTTCGACGCGGATCTTGTACGAGGTCGGCGTCAGCGTCCACGACAGCAGCGCATCGCCGCTCCAGCGCGTGCCGTTGGCATCGGTACGGGCGACGTCGAGCTTGATGTCGGCGGCGGGCGGCAGGTCGACCTTGTAGCGGCGCGCTTCGACGGCGGGCTTGGCCTCGGGCTTAATCGCGGGTTCCGCAGCCTGCTGCGCCTGCGCCTGCGCGCCGGTCTGGGACGATTGTACGTCGGCCGCGGCAATGGCGGCGCGCCCCTGCCCGGCAGCCTCGGTCCCTGCCGGGGCGGGCCCGGCTTCGGGTGTAAGGGCGCCCTCGCCGGCGCCATCGGCTACCGGGCCGTCCGGCTCCGCCTGTGCCAGCTCCACCGGTTCCGGCGGCAGCTGCGGCAAGGGCGGCGGCGCAAGTCGAGGCTGCGGCAAGGGTACCGGTTGCGCCGGCGCGACCGGCTGCGGTTCGGGCGTCCTCAGCAGCCGTGCTTCCAGCGGTGGGACCTCGCCCTGCGCAGGCGCCTCGCGCGGCTTGCCGAGCTGGCTGCTGAACCAGTCCAGCACGAGCAGGTGCAGCAGGACCGTGAGCGCACCCAGCACGATTTTCCGGCGGCGATTCGAGGCGATAGCGGGGCTCATCCGGCTAGTGTACCGTCTATGAGGGCCATGCGTTATCTGTTAGCCTTGTGTGAGACCGACAACAGGAGACCATGATGCTGAAACCACCTGCCGCCAACATGCCCGGGATGACGGACACGCTGGACTTCGTCAAGAACCTGTGGGGTTCGATGAACCTTCCGGGCACGAACCTGTCCGGCATGAGCGCGCCGCCGATGTCGGCCGAAGACCTCGACAAGCGCATCGCCGACCTGAAGGCCGTCGAATCCTGGCTGAACATCAACCTCAGCATGCTGCGCGGGACCATCCAGACCATGGAAGTCCAGCGCGCCACGCTGGCCAGCCTGACGGCAATGGGCGCTTCGATGGCCGAGGCCATGCGCCAGTCGGGCGTGAGCGCCGAGAAAATCGCGGCCATGCCCTTCGGAAGCTTCTTCGGTCAGCCTCCAGGCGCGGCGCCGGCCAGCCCGGCTGCCGGCGCGGCTGGTGGAAACAGCGGCGGCGGATCGGCCCAGCCCGGCGCGCCGTCTTCTGATCAGGCATCGGCGCCATCGTCGGCCCAGGGCGGCGCAGCGGACCCGGCCGCCGCCATGGGCATGCCGGCCGCAATGGCTTGGTGGAATATGCTTCAGGACCAGTTCACGCAGGCAGTAGCAACGGCGATGACACCGGCGGATGGGGCGGCCAAGGCGGCGCCACCGGCCGAGGCAGCGGCTGCGGCTACGCCACCGCAGGCGGACGCTGCGCCCCAGGCCGACGCGCAGCCGAATGGCAATGGCCGGGCGCGGGGCGGCAAGCCGAAGGCTGACAAGACGTAGGGTGGGCTCTCCGAGCCCACGCGGACCTTAGCGTGACATCATGCGTGGGCACGGTGTGCCCACCCTACGCCACTTCTTCCGCCGGCTGCAACTGCGCCAACTGCTCCATCAACTGCGCAAAGCGCTGCTGCCCCGGCAGCAGGTGGTCGACGTGGTGCAGTACCTCGCAGGCTTCGGCCCACAGCGCCTCGTCGTGGCCGTGCTGCTGCATGTGCGAGACCATGATCTGGGCCGCATTGAACAGGATGCGCTGGTTGTTCGGCACCGCCTTGCGCGCATTGCGCATCCATTCCACGGCCTCGGCCAGCTTGCCGGTCTTCCACAGCAGCACGCCCTGGTTCATCAGGTCCGCCGCTTCCTTCTTCGCGCTGCGGATATAGGCCATGCCCTCCTCCCCCATGCGCGCCTTCTCGAAGATCTGCTGCACCTCGTCCAGCAGCAGCGGATTGTCGTGGTTGTTGCGGATCACGTAGCACAGCAGCTCGGCCGGCGCGTCCTTCACGCCGACTGCGAACAGCAGGGTCGCCAGCTCCAGGCAGGTGGCGGTGTCGGGACGCTCTGCGCTCGCCTGCAGCATCGCCTCGAGCTCGTCGCCGGCCTTGCGCGCGCGCCGGTAGTCGCCGCTCTCGTGGTAAACCAGGCCTTCGGTGATCTTGGCGCGCAGCTGGATGTCGGGGTGCTCGTGCGCGAACTCGCGCTGCGCCGTCAATAACAGCTGCAGCGCCTCCTTCGGATCGTTCTTCTGGCCGCACACGCGCGCCAGGCCCAGGTAGGCATCCGGGGTCTTCATGATCGAGTACTCGCCGATCGCGATGCACTTGCGGAAGGCCTTCTCGGCCATCTGCACATTGCCCAGTTTGAGGGCGATGTTCCCCAGGTTGCGCTGGCGCGGCACGGAATTCGGCGAGAGTTTCGCGGCGCGTTCCAGAATCGCGCCCGCCTCTTCCATCTTGCCCATGTTCTGGTAGGCGGCGGCCAATTGGTCGTAGGCGTCGATGTAGTACTTGTTTTCGGCGATCACGCTCTGGAACATCTGGCGCGCCTGTTCGAACTCGCCGTTCGCCATGCGGATCTTGGCCAGGCCGGCGCGCGCCCACTGGTATTCGCGCTGCTCCAGCACCTGCTCGTAGACTTCGCGCGCCTTGGCCGGCTGTCCGCTTCGCTCCATCAGCCTGGCCTTCATGCGCAGCAGGTCGAGTTCGTGCAGCTTGTCGCTGCCGATGCGCGCATCGCAGAGGCGGGCCGCGCGCAGGTAGTCCTTCTCGGCACAGGCCTGGTCGATCATGCGGAACACCTGCTTCTTGTGCCACACGCGGTTCAGGCGGGTCAGCAGCACGCCCTCGGTAATCGGCTTGATCAGGTAGGCGTCCGGCTGGTGCTCGGCCGCGCCCATCACCGACTCGACGCTCTTCTCGGCCGACACCATCAGCCACACGGTGCTCGGGTTGACCAGGTTGCGCACGCGCGCCTCTTCCAGCACCTGCTGGCCGTTCTTGCCCTCGCCCAGGTTGTAGTCGCACAGCACGACGTCATAGCGCACGCGGGACAGCAGTCCCATCGCCTCGCCGCCGCTCGATGCCTGGTCGATGTTGCGGGCGCCCAGGCTGCGCAGGCTTTCGCGCAGCAGCTGGCGGATGCCGACGAAATCGTCGACCACCAGGTAGTTCTTGTCGGCCCAATCGATTTCCTCGACCGCGCTCATGGCAACCTCAGGATGAAACAGCCGCCGCCATATGCCCCTCCATTCTCGAGACGCAGGGTGCCGGTGTGGCCACGGTGCTGGTGCATCTTCGCGACCTTGCTGGAAAAGTACAGGCCCAGGCCGGCGCTGTTGGTCAGGAAATTGACGCCGCCCGCCGCCTCGCGCGTGGCGATCGCGCCGGCCTTCAGCAGCGCCGGCGGATAGCCGGGGCCATTGTCTTCGACACGCAGCTCGAGCCAGCCATCGGACTCGTGGATCGCCAGGCGCACCGTGTTGCAGGTGTAGTGGATGGCGTTGTTGATCGCATGCGAGAGCACGCCGACGACCAGGTCTTCGTCGAGGTGCCAGATCAGGTCGGGATCATAGGCGAGTTCCAGCCGGATGCCGCGCGACTGCAGCAGCACGCGTCCGATCGATACCACCTGCTCGACCAGCTGCCCCAGCGCGACCGGCTGCAGGTCGAAGGGATAGTCGGGCTGGCCGACCTGCTTGTACAGGGCCAGCAACTGCATCAGGTTGTCGTTCAGGCGCTTGGTCTGGTACAGCATGTGCGCCATTTCCGGATAGGCCGATTCGCGCTTCGGCGCAGGCAGCGCCGACTGCGCGACCAGCAATCGTTCCAGCGTGCCCGACAGGACGCTGAGCGAGTTCTTCATGTCGTGCGCGGTCGAGGCAAGAAACAGGAACAGGTCCTGGGTGTTGGGCGTATCGGGAGGCGTGTCGGCCAATAGGTCGTCCATCTCAACCTTTCATATGTGAAATGTTGCTGGACGTTAATTATACCTTTAGTCGCTGGAATTGCTTACAAGAAATCAATTATCGGCTGTCTGAGGGCCGCGGCTGGTGCGGCGTGCGCGCAACACGAAGCGGGCCGGGTCGAGGGCATCGACCAGCGCCGATTCCAGCGGCAACGGCTCGCCCTCGAGCTGGGCGGCCAGCAATTCGGCAGCCCAGCCGGCCCAGATCAGCCCGCGCGAGGCATAACCCAGCAAGCCGTACAAACCGGGATGGCGCGGCACGTCGCGCAGGCGTTCGGTAGCGCCGGCCGCGTCGAAGTCCGGCAGCCGGCCCACCAGCGGCAAGCGATCCGGGGCGATGCAGCGGAAGCCCACCCGCCCTGCCAGCGGTGCGCCCTGCGCCGCCTGGGGATCGGACAGCAGGCTGCGCAGGCGCTGCAGGTTTTCCTCGTGGCTGGCCGGCGACAGTTCGGCATTGTCGTCGACGTCGTAGGTGGCGCCGGCGCTGACCAGGCCGTGCGAGGGCGGCGTTACATAGGCTTCGCGGCACAGCACCAGCGGCAAGGCCGGCAGCATGCTGGCGGGCAGGTGGCTGACCTGGCCGCGCATCGCCGTCAGCGGCAGCGGCGCCGCCTGCGGCACCTGTCTGGCGCCAGCGCCGTTGGCCAGGATCAGGGTCGGCGCGCGCGCCAGCTCGGCGCCATGCTGGTCGTGGACCGACCATTGGCCGTCCTGCCAGGCAATGCGCACGCTGCCGACGCCGAAGCGCTGCTGCAGCCGGCCACCGCAGGCTGCCAGCATCGCCTCGCACACGCTGCCGGGCCGCGCCCAGCCGCCCTGGCGGAACAGCCAGCCGCCATCGGGCGCCGGCAGGCCGAGCAGGCTTTCCGCCTGCGGCGCCTCGAGCCATTCGGCAAATTCGGCGGGCAACGCGCCCCCGGCCGCGATCGCCCGCTGCACCTCGGCGTGGCCGGCATCGCGCGCCAGCTGCAGCACGCCGCAGGCCTGGCCCTCGATCGCGCGGCCCGGTCCGATGCCGCCCAGGCGCTCCCAGTGGCGCAGTGCGAACAGGTAGGCAGCGCGGGTCAGGCGGGTCGGGATGTTGTCGTCCCTGGATACCAAAGGCATGAAGATGCCGGCGCGGTTGCCGGATGCTTCCATCGCCGGGCGTTCGTGGCGCTCGACCAGGGTCACCTCCCAGCCGCGCGCACACAGGCGCTCGCAGGCGGCGGAACCGGCAATGCCGGCACCGAGCACGATGGCGCGCCGTTCCGGCAGCGGCGGCGTGGGCGGGCGCGGCTTGCGGCTGGCGAAGCGCGCGCATTGCTTGTCAGCGCCTCGATCGCCATCCGCGCAGGGTTCGAACACGAAGCCCTGGGCTTCCAGCGCCCCGATCTGCTCGGGCGTCAGGCCGTGGGCCAGCAGGCGGGCCTGGGGCGCGGCCACCCGTGCCAGCGCGCGCGCGAAGCCGGCGCCGGCTTCCTGCAGGCCGTGCAGGCGGAACAGGTCGACCCGCGCCGTCAGCTGGGCCAGGGCGGCATCGATGGGCGCGCTGAGCAGGTCCAGCGTGATGCCGGGTTCGGCCTGCGGCATGCGGTGAAAGCCCGGCAGCAAGTCGGGCCCTGGCCGCGTGTTCAGGGCGATCGCGTGCAGGTGCGGCGAGCGCTGCGGGTCGGTGCGCCAGACGTCGGCCAGGATCCGGAACCCGGCACCGTCGCCGTAATCGCTGTCGAAGACGGTATAGCGCGCCTGGTCGCGCCATGCGGCACGGATGTCCATGGTCAGCCCGCGGAGGTGCGTTGGCGGCAGATGCAGCCGCGGTCGTGGTCGTCCACCATGCCGATCCCCTGCATGTAGGCGTAGACGATGGTCGAGCCGACGAACTTGAAGCCGCGCTTGCCGAGGTCCTTCGAGATGCGGTCGGACAGTTCGGTGCGCGCCGGGCGTGCGCCATCCGGCCAGTCGTTGACGATGGGCTGGTGGTCGACGAAGGACCACAGGTACTGGTTCAGCGTCAGCCCCTGTTCGCGCATCGCCAGGTAAGCCTTGGCATTCGTGATCGCGGCCGCGACCTTCAGGCGATTGCGCACGATGCCGGGATTGGCCAGCAGCTCGGCCACCCTGGCATCGTCGTAGCGCGCGATTTTTTCCGCGTCCCAGCCGTCGAAGGCGGCGCGATAGCTGTCGCGCTTGTTCAGGATGGTCTCCCACGACAGCCCGGCCTGTGCCCCTTCCAGGTTCAGCATCTCGAACAGGGTGGTCTCGTCATGACAGGGCACGCCCCACTCGTGGTCGTGGTAGGCGATGTAGCGCGGATTGGCCATGTTGGCCCAGGTGCAGCGGGTCGGGTTCATGGCGACAGTATACGCCTGTATGTCGCGGCGCTGAATGCTGGACCGTCCTCCCTTAGCTGTCGCGAAATATCTACAATGAAATAAAAGTTTCCTAAAAAAATGTAGATTTTGACATGGCTCGGCGATAATTGTAGGATCTCTCCTACTTCAACCCTCGTCATGGACATCCGCAAGGCCTATCTCCGGCGCAGCATGCGACAGGCGCGCCTGCAAAAGCGCCTGGTCGTCGCGACCGTGCTGGCCGCCTCGGCGTGGGCGCTGGTGTTGCTGCAGCCGGACGAGAAGGAAGTCGACCAGGTAGCCTTGGCCGCCGTGCTGGCCAGGCCGGCGGCACAGGGCGTCGTGCGCGCGGCCGACCAGCCCTCGCCGCCAGCGGCGCGGCGCGTCTATCCGTATTCGATCGTTCCCGGCGGGCTGCAGGGCCGCGCAGAGCTCGTGCAAACCGTGAAGACCGACAAAGTGGTGGCCGCGCATTACGCCGGCTTCGCCGTGCACAAGGCCAGGCTGCGCAGCGTCGACAAGCCGCGCGCGGTCTACGTGTCCTACCGCAAGGGCGAGCAGGTGTACTGGACCTCGAAGAAGATGATGCTGGCCGCCGGCGAAACCCTGCTGTCCGACGGCCAGCACGATATCCGGGCGCGCTGCGGCAACCGCATCGCCGATACGCCCCAGTTGCCGGTCGAGGCCAGGGGGCCCAGCGAGGAGGAACTCGACACCCCGGTCGAACAGACCGACGGCGCGCTGCGCCAGGTCGCCTACGATCCGGAAGCCGACGCCGGCGAGGGCCGCCAGTTTGCGCTGCAATCCTTTGCGAACGGCGCCGGCTTGCTGACGGCCACCCAGAGCCAGTCCGGCGCCAGCCAGACCGGTACCGTCTTTAACAATCCCGGCTGGAACAACATCGGCGGCTTGTCCAGCAGCGCGGCCGGGCCGGTTTCGGTCCTGGGCGGCCTGACGGCCAGCACCGGTGGCGCGCCCGGCGACGCCGCTGCGCCCGGCATCGCCCATGGCAGCGACAGCGGCGGCAGCGGTGTGGCCGGCGATCCCGCGCCCGGCATTTCCCCGACGGGCGACCCAGCACCCGCCGCCGGCGGCAGCCCTGGCGCGAGCGGCGGCGGCACCGGCGGTCCTGGCACCGGCGGCACCGGCAGCACCGGCACTGGAAACGGCAGCCCCCTCATCGCGGACGGCAGCGAACTGCCGCCGCAGAGCCTGCGTCCGGACGGTCTCCCGACCGTGCCCCCGCCAACCAAGGAGCAGGCGGTGCCCGAACCCGGCAGCCTGTGGCTGACCAGCCTGGCAGGCGCCGGCCTGCTGCTGCGCCGCCGCCGGCGCCAAGGCCGGCCACGCTGAGCTGCTTGCCGGCCGGGCGCAGCGGCCGCATACTTGAGTTTTCAAGCCTGGGGAAGCCCATGCGTGTCCTGCCGGCCTTTGTTGTGACTGCCCTGCTGGGTACTCTTGCCCTGCCCGCCCTGGCCGACAGCGACATCGATGTCGTCTACGGCGACGACCTGGCCCAGCGCGGCGAACTGGCCACCGAGCTGGCGGCGCGCTGGTCGCGGACGGCGCGTCAAAGCGACTTCGCCGGCCGCACGCTGTGGCAGGCCGTGGGCGAACTGGCCTACGGCGTCGGCGACAACCTGAATATCGGCATCAAGGTCCCAGTGAGCCGGGTGGACGGCAACTGGCATGGCCACGGCGCCTATGCGGAGCTGAAATACCTGGCGCCGCGCCGCGCGCAGGGGTTTTACTGGGGCGCCGAGATCGAAGCCGGCAGCATCAGGCAGCCTGGCGAGGAACGCGCCTTCGTCCTCGAAGCCTTTCCCATCCTGGGCTATCGCGTCGGCCGGGTGCACCTGATCGCCAATCCTGGCCTGGGCTACAGCTCGGAGGGCGAGGACAAAAGCTGGGACTTCGCGCCCAAGGCCAAGGTGGCCTACCAGCTCGACGATGCCAACAGCCTTGGCCTCGAATACCATCTCGACGCCGGCAAGATCGGCGATTTCGCCGCGCGCAGCCAACGCAATGAAACGGCTTATCTGACCTGGGACACGAAGATCGCCGGCCAGCAGATGAGCCTTGCGCTCGGCCACGGCACCACCCGGGCCTCGGACCGCTGGGCAGTCAGGATCGGCGTCGAACTGGACTGATCAGGCGCAGCCGGCCACCAGCAGCAGCGGCATGCCGCCCCAGGCGATGGCGATCAGGGCCAGGACCGCCATCAAGAGCGCCGCATGGCTGGCCAGTCCCGTCGCCCGGCCGTCCCGGCGCAGGACATGGCAGGCGCGCCAGACCAGCAGCGCGCAAATGCTGAATGCGGTCAGCGTCGCAGCGGCCAGCAGCAGCCGGTCCGGGCCGCCGGGCCGCATGCCGGCCGGCGTGCACTGCGCCGCCGCCAGTCCGTAATTGAAGGCGAAGTGGGCGATCCACACCAGCAGCGGCAGCGTGGCCCACAGCACACGCTTCCAGAACCCTTCCTTGTGCGCGTCGGTTCCCATCTTCACTCCATCAGCAGCGGCATCAGCCGCACCATCGCCACCGCCGCGATGCCCTGCAAGGTCGTGTAGTGCCAGACCAGGGCGATGTTGTCGAGCGTGGCGCGGCTGCGCCGGCCCAGGAGGCCGCGCCAGGCCCGCAGCGCCAGGTAGGGCGCGAGTATCAGCAGCAGCACGATGTGCAGGCCCTGGTAGCTGGCCAGCGCCGCCACCGCCGCCGCCCACGCGGTCTCGCTCGGCGCGAGACCGGCACGCCAGCCCTGCAGGTCGAGCGCGAAGGAAGCCAGTGCGCAAGCCAGCGCCGCCAGCACCAGCCATGGCAGCCGGCGCGCATGACCCTTCTTGTCGAGACCGCGCTTGGCCAGCCACACCAGCCCGGAACCCAGCACCAGCAGGCCGCAGGACGTCAGCGCCTGCGCCAGCGGCGGCAGTTCCGCGCCCGGCGGCGGGCACACCATCAGCCGCATCGACACGTGCACGTAGGCGAAGGCGAAGGACGCGAAGATGCTGGCGTCCACCACCAGCATGATGATGGTGGCCCACCAGGAATGCGACGCCGCGCCGCGCGCGCCGACCGGCAGGTATTCGCCAGCCGCCGCTTCGACCTGCTCTTCGGGCGGCGGACGGTCCGCGCCCCAGGTCCAGGCCAGCACCGAGCCCACCGCCAGCGCGGCGCAGAGCCAGGCCAGCGGGTACAGCTTGACCGTCAGCAGCAGGAAGAAGGCCGAGGTGCCGAAGGCGCCGATCAGCGGCAGCCAGCTGTCGCCGGGCAGCACCAGCAGGTAGCGCGGTTCCGCCGCGATCGGGCTGGTGGCGATGGTCTCGCGGCGCCCGGTGGCGGTATGGGGCAGGTAGTGCCTGCCCTCCTCCACTTCGCGTGCCAGTTCCGGCTGATCCCACAGCGGATTATTGGAGGCGACACGCACGATGCTGCGGTTGCCGTAGTCCTCGGACGGCAGCCACTCCAGCGTCGCCGCATTCCACGGATTGCCGACCGCGCGTTCGGGCCGGCGTAAGGTACGGAAGGCATCGATCGCGAACAGCACCACCCCGAGCGCGAACATGAAGGCGCCCACGGTGGACAGCAGGTTCAGACCGTCCCAGCCCATCTCCGACGCGTAGGTGTAGACGCGGCGCGGCATGCCCAGCAGGCCGGTGATGTGCATCGGGAAGAAGGCGATGTTAAAGCCGGCGAACATCAGCCCGAACACCCAGCGCGCCCATGCTTCCGACAGGCGGTTGCCGTTCACCAGCGGCAGCCAGTAATACATCGCGGCGAACACCGGGAACACCATCCCGCCGATCAGCACGTAGTGGAAATGGGCGACGATGAAATAGGTGTCGTGCACCTGCCAGTCGAAGGGAATCACCGCGACCATCACGCCGGTCAGCCCGCCCAGCACGAAGATGAACATGAAGCCGAGCAGGAACAGGGTCGGCGCGTTCCAGGTCACCTTGCCCTTCCACAGCGTGGCGATCCAGCCGAACACCTGGATCGCGGTCGGCACCGCCACCGCCATGCTGGCCGCGGACACGAAACTCATCTCCAGCACGCCCAGGCCGGCGGTGAACATGTGGTGCGCCCACAGGCCGAAGCTGAACACGCTCACGCCCAGCAGGGCCGCGATGATGGCGCGCCGTCCGACCAGCTTTGTTCCGGCGATGGTCGGGATCATGGTCGAGACCATGCCGGCGGCGGGCAGGAAGATGATGTAGACCTCGGGGTGGCCGAAGAACCAGAACAGGTGCTGCCACAGCAGCGGGTCGCCGCCGCGCTCGGCGATGAAGAAGGGCCAGTCGAAGGCGCGCTCCAGTTCCAGCAGCGCGGTACCGGCGATCACCGCCGGGAAAGCGAACACGATCATCAGCGCCACCACCAGCATCGCCCAGGCGTACACCGGCATGCGGCCGAGCGTCATGCCGGGCGCGCGCGTAAACAGGATGCCGACGATCAGTTCGATGGCGCCGGCAATCGCCGAGATCTCGATGAAGCCGATCCCCAGCAGCCAGAAGTCGGCGTTCAGGCCGGGCGAATACCTGGTGCCGGTCAGCGGCGGGTACATGAACCAGCCGCCGTCCGGCGCAAGGCCGACGAACAGCGTGCAGAAGAAGGCCAGGCCGCCGAAGGCATAGGCCCAGTAGGCATAGGCGGACAGGCGCGGGAAAGGCAGATCGCGCGCGCCCAGCATGTTGGGCAGCAGGTAGACGCCGATCGCCTCGACCACCGGAATCGCGAACAGGAACATCATCACCGTGCCGTGCATGGTGAAGACCTGGTTGTAGGTTTCGGCACCGAGCAGGTGGTTGTCGGGCACCGCCAGCTGCAGGCGGATCAGGAGGCCCAGCACGCCGGCCAGCACGAAGAACAGCAAGGCCGTGGCGATGTACAGCAGGCCGATGTTCGTGTTGTTCACCGACGAGAAGAAGCGCCAGCCGCTTTGCGTGCGCCAGACCGCTTCCAGCTTTTCGAGTTCGCCGTCGGGCCGCGGCGCGGGGTTGAGAGTGGGTTTGGGGGTACTGGTCGTCGTCATTGCAAATGCTCGAGATAGGCCGCCAGCGCGCGCAGCGATTCGCCGTCGATGCCCGACGCGGCGGGCATGAACACGCCGGGTTTCAGGGCTTGCGGGTCGGCGATCCAGCCGGCCAGCGTGCCGCTGTGGGTGCGCAGCAGGCCGGCGCCGATCTGCAGGCGGCTGCCGACGTGGGTCAGGTCCGGCCCCAGGCTGTTGCTGGCAACGACGCCGCGGATCGTGTGGCAGTTCTGGCAGCGCTGCTCGAAGAACACGTCGCGTCCGCGCAGCGGCAGCGCCGCCTCGGGTGTACGGGCGGGTTGGGCCTGGTTTTGCAGCCAGGCCTCGAATTCGGCCGGCGCCAGCGCCACTACGTGCAGCGCCATGTGCGCATGCTGGGTGCCGCAATATTCGGCGCACTGGCCGCGGTAGACGCCGGGTTTGTCGGCGCGCAGGGTCAGGCCGGTCACGCGGCCCGGGATCATGTCGCGCTTGCCCGCCAGCGCCGGCACCCACAGGCTGTGGATCACGTCGGCCGCGTTCAGGCCCAGGTAGACCGTGCGCCCGACCGGGATGCGGATCTCGTTGGCGGTGACGATCTCGCGGCCGCTGGCCGGGTCGTGGTAGCGGACTTCCCACCACCACATGCGGGCAGTGACGGAAATCGCCGGCGCATTGCCGGCCAACTGCGCCGAGCCCTGCGGCACCAGCTGGGCGCTGCGCCAGGTGCTCCAGCCCAGCAGGCCGGTCAGCAGCAGCACCGGCAGCGCGATGCCGCCGCCGGCGATCCACAGGCCGGGCCGCAGCGGCGCCGCGTGACGGCGCAGGCTGAGCCCCAGCAGCGCCATCACGGCCAGGAAGATCAGCAGGCCGGCGCCGAACAGCACCCAGGCGAACTGGCCGATGATCTCGGCGTCGGCACCGGCTGGGTGCAGCACCGATTGCAGGGGCTCGCTGCTTGTGGGCATCCGGCTCATTTGGGCGAGCGCAGCGTGTAGAGGTAGGCCGCCATGTGGCGCGCCTCCTGTTCCGTCAGGCCCATGGCCGGCATCGCCGTGCCGGGCTTCATGGCCGGCGGATTGACCAGCCAGGCGATCAGCTGGTCCGGCTGGTTGGGGATGATGGTCGCGATATAGCTCAGCTTCCCGAAGCCGTCCAGGCTTGGGCCCACCTCGCCGGCGGCGCCGCGCACATCGGAAATCTTGTGGCAGGCCCCGCACTGGTATTGGGTCACCAGCTGCTTGCCGAGCTTGGCGTCGCCGCCCGGCACCTGTTTTTCCTTGGGTTTGCCGCCGCAGCCGGCCAGCAGGGCCATGCACAGGGCGGCGCTCAGACCAGCCACCAGGGCGGCGCGGACAGTCTGGCGGAGGGGATCGGACAGTATCGGCATCACGGGATCGAAGTCATAAGATCGAAGTCACAGGATCGGCATCACAGGATCGGCATCACGGCGGGCCACACGGTTGAAATCACACATCGGGCCGCTTGGGCGGATGACTTTTATAATACCGGAAACGATGCATTTTTTTTAACACGATACGTCTAGCGAATCCATGGCCTCCGATCGCACCCGATTGATCCTCAAGACCGCCATCTACACCCTGCTCGCCGCAGGCGGCATCGGCGCGGCCGCCGGCTACACGGTCTACCAGGTCGGCTGGTACAACATCGGCGCCAACACCCAGCACCTGCAACTCACCTACACCGTGCTGGAACAGGCCATGCACAACTCGGTGCGCCACCATGCGAAGACGGTCGTCGTGCCCAGCCTCGGCGATACCGGCCAGGTTCTGCGCGGCGGCGCCCTGTACCGCGAGCACTGCGCCCAATGCCATGGCGGCCCGGGCTTCGCGCCCTCGGCGCATGGCCAGAGCATGCAGCCGGTGCCGGGACCGCTGGTCGATGCCGCCGAGCGCTGGAAGCCGCGCGAGCTGTACTGGATCACCCGCCACGGCATCAAGATGAGCGGCATGCCGGCCTGGGAAGCGCGTTTGAACGAACCCGATACCTGGGCGGTGGTGGCCTTCCTGAACCGCCTGCCCAAGCTCGATGCAAGCGCCTACCGCGCGATGACGGCCGCCGCCGTGACCCCGGCAACGGACAATGCCCAGACCTCGGCCGTCACCGCCACCAACGCCACCGGCGGCGCGGTGCTGCGCGGCGACGCGGGCCGCGGCAAGAAGATCCTGGCCCAGTACGCCTGCCAGTCCTGCCACAAGGTGCCGGGCGTGACCGGTTCCGATGTCGACGTCGGCCGCCCGCTGGACGGCCTGGCGCGGCGCCCCGTCATCGCCGGCAAGCTGGCGCCGACCCAGGACAATCTGATGGCCTGGATCCGCAACCCGCAAGCCATCGAGCCGCGTTCGGCGATGCCGAACATGGGCGTGACCGAGCGCGATGCGCTGGATATCAGCGCCTATTTACTGAGCAAATAGCCTCCTCCAGGCGCCCGATGCCGGCGCGGATCTGCTCCGGCGTAAAGGCCGAAAAACCCAGCAACAGCCCAGGCGGCACCGCGCAATCCGGACCGGCAGCCGGATTCGTGTAATAGGCCAGCGGCCGCACCTCGACGCCGCCTTCTCCCGCGCGAGCAAGCGCTTCGGCCTCGCTCAAGCCATTTGTGACGCCCACGCACAAATCCAGGCCCGCGTCGGACGGGCCGCAGGCCAGCACCCCATCCATGCGCGCGGCAATCGCCTCCAGCATGGCGATGCGGCGCTCGCCATAGGCATCGCGGGTGCGCCGGATGTGGCGCGCGAAGTGGCCTTCCTGGATGAAATCGGCCAGCACCGCCTGCGGCATGATGGGGCTGTGGCGGTCGACCACGGACTTGGCGCGCGCCAGCGGTTCGGCCAGCGCGGGCGGGGCCACGATATAACCCAGGCGCAGGCCCGGAAACAGCACCTTCGACAGGGTGCCGACATAGATCACGCAACCGGTGCGGTCCAGGCCCTGCAGCGAGGCCAGCGGCGGGCCGGTGTAGCGGTACTCGCTGTCGTAGTCGTCCTCGACGATCCAGGCGCGTTGCGCCTGCGCCCAGCGCAGCAGTTCCAGGCGCCTGGCGAGGCTCATGGTCACGCCCAGCGGCAGCTGGTGCGAAGGCGTGGCGAAGGCCATGCGCGCGTCCGGGTAGCGCGCCGCGGCATAGGCCACATCCATGCCCTCGGCGTCGACCGGCACCGGGCAGATCCGGGCGCCGGCAACCGCGAACGGCGCCAGCGCTCCCTGGTAGCCGGGCGATTCCAGCCACACGCCCTCGCCCGGCGCCAGCAGCAATTGCGCCAGCAGGTACAGCGCCTGCTGCGAGCCGGTGGTGATGACGATCTGTTCGGGCGTGCAGCGTACCCCGCGCGAGGCCTGCAGGTAGGCGCACAGCAGTTCGCGCAGCGGCGCATGGCCGGCCGCGCCGCCATAGCCCAACGGGACCTGGCGGCGGCGCCAGTGGCGCGCCTCGAGTTTGCGCCAGACCTCGAAGGGAAACAGGTCCAGGCCCGGCATGCTGATGCGGAAGGTACGGAGCGGCCCATCGTGGTGGCGCACGCGCGCCATCGCCGACGCCATCGCTTCGCCGCGTGCCGAGAGCGGGCGTAGCAGCGCCGGGGCCGCCGCTGCAGACGCCTTGCCCCTGGATGCCGCCGGCAGCGAATCGCTGACGAAGGTCCCCTTCCCCACCGCCCCCGCCAGGTAGCCCTCGGCCATCAGCTGCTCGTAGGCCGCCAGCACCGTCTGGCGCGACACCCGCAGCAGCCGGCCCAGTTCGCGCGTGGCCGGCAGGCGCGCCGAGGGTGCGATCTCGCCGGCCAGGATCGCATCCTTCATCTGCAGGTAGAGCTGGCGGAACAGCGGCGTGGCGGCGCTGCGCTCGAGCGGGATGGCGGCAAGGATGTCGTGGACGTGCATGGCTCCTGAATCCGGAATTGGTACGCCCATCTTCGTCTTTATTGGTTATTTCGACAAGCCACTTGCCCGCCTATGATGGACGCCATGAACACATTCGATCCGTGATGGAGGGAAACGCCGGATGTACATGCCTGCCCACACCAGGGAAGAACGCCTGGACGTGCTGCACAGCCTGATCGATGCCCACCCGCTGGGCGCGCTGGTGCGGCCGGACGGCGACGGTTTCACCGCCGACCACATTCCCTTCGAACTGGCGCCGGCCTGCGCCGATGCGCCGCGTGGCCTGCTGCGCGCCCACGTGGCGCGCGCCAATCCGCTGTGGCGCCAGGACGGCGCGGCAATGCTGGCGATCTTCCAGGGGCCGTCCGGTTATGTCTCGCCGGCGCTGCAGGATTTACAGGCCATCGGCGGCCGCACGGTGCCGACCTGGAACTACGCCGTCGTGCACGCACACGGGCGCCTGCGCGTCATCGACGACAGGGAATGGCTGCTGGCCCACATGCGCCGCGCCACACGCCACCAGGAAGACCGGCATGGCCACGCCTGGTCGGTCGACGATGCGCCGCGCGACTTCATCGACAAGCTGGTGCGCGCGACGGTCGGCATCGAGATCGCCATCGGACGCCTCGAGGGCAAGTGGAAAACGAATTAGCGCGACCCAAAGAAAAACGCCGCCCCGCATGCGCGGGAACGGCGTTCGCAGGCTGAGACCGGGAATTACTTGCCTGCAGCGGTACCCGACTTGGCCGAGTGCATCTGCTGGGCCGACTTCAGGTGCTGCTCGACCACCGGCATGTGCTGGTCGGCCAGGGCTTTCACGTCCGGATCCTTGATCTTCTTGGCATCGGCAACCAGCTTCTTGTGGGTGTCGGTGTGGTCCTTCACGCCGGCCTGGGCCATGTAGACCTTGTCGAACTCGGCGCCGCTCAGCTTCTCGAGCTTGGCCGACATGGCCTTGTGCTTGGCGTCCAGGTCGGTCGGCAGGGTCACGCCCTTGGCTTGCGCAACGGCCTGCACCTTGGTCAGGGCGGCGCCGTGGTCGTCGATCATCTGCTGGCCGAAGGCTTTCACCTCGGCGCTCTGGCCTTTGCTCTGGGCCAGCTTGCCGGTGGCGACTTCAGCCATGTCGGACATGGCCATGTCTTTCAGGGCTTTTTCGTCGCCGCTGCTCAGCTTGGCGCTGGAAGCGCTGGCGCCGGCTGCGCCGCTGGCGCCGCTCTGGCCCGAAGCGCTGGCACCGGTGGCGCTCATGCCCGAGGCGTTGCCGCGGTTTTCCATGCCGGTGCTGTTGGTGTTGTCCATCGTCCCTTCCTTGGTCGTCTTGCCGGCCTGGTTCGGGTTGGTGCTGCTGGTGCCGGTCTGGGACGGGCTCGAGCTCACCGAGGTTTGGGCCTGGACGCCGAAGGTGCTGAACATGGCGGCCACAGCCGATACAGCCAGCAGCCCTTTCAAGGTTTTATTCTTCTGCATATCGTTCTCCTGATCTCATATGGTCAATAGGGGCCGTGTTCAAATGACAACGGTAGGCACAGAGTGTATCGCCGTGTTTTGCCGTACAGCGCGCGTTAGCCACCAGGAAATTTTTCGCAAAAAAAAGCGGCCTCGAGGGCCGCTTCCGGGGATACAGTTGCGCTCAGCGGAAGCTGAGCGTGGCGGTCAGATCGCCCGGCGGACGGGCACCGCGCGCCTCGAAGGCGGCATTGCGCGTGGCCAGGCCTTCCAGCAGCGGCAGGCCGTGCAGGCGGGTGATGAAACGCAGGATCGAGGTCGTGTCGTAGAAGTTGTGGTCGACCGCGCCCTTCTTCGCGAACGGCGACACCACGATCGCCGGAATGCGCGAGCCCGGGCCCCAGCGGTCGCCCTTGGGCGGTGCCACGTGGTCCCACCAGCCGCCGTTCTCGTCGAAGGTGATCACGACCACCATGTTGTGCCACTGCGGCGACTTCTTGAGGTGCTCGATGACGTTGGCCACGTGGGCGTCGCCCGACTCGATGTCCGAGTAGCCGGCATGCAGGTTCAGGTTGCCCTGCGGCTTGTAGAAGCTGACCGGCGGCAGGCGGCCGGCGACGACGTCGGCGATGAACTTGTTCGAGATCGGGCTGTCGCCCAGGCCGCCGTCGCGGATGTGCTGATCGCGCGCGGCGCTGCCCGGCGCAAACTGCTTGAAGTAATTGAAGGGCTGGTGGTGGTGCTGGAAGTTCGGACGCGAACCTTCGCCGCGGCCGTCCAGCGCCGCCTGCCAGGCGCCGCCGTACCAGGCCCAGTCGACGCCCTTCGCGGACAGCAGGTCGCCGATGGTGTTGTAGGTCTGCGGCGGCAGCACCGACGGGTCCTGCGGGTCGGCCATGGACGCATCGCCGCCCGGCGCCGGGCGCACCCAGCTCGGCTGGTAAGGCGGGGCCATGGTGTTGACCGCGTAGCCGTCCGGCGTGATGGCGCCGTGGTTGACGAACTTCGGCTTGCCCTCCAGCGCCGACTTCGGCGAGTCCGGCGCCACCGCCAGGCGCGTGCCCTGCGGACCGTCTTCCAGCACGGCGATCTTCTTTTTGGCCGGGGTCTCGGCGGCGTTGAAGAATTCCGGCGTGCGGCCGGAAATCAGGAACTGGTGGTTCAGGTAGGAGCCGCCGAAAGCCGCCATGAAGAAGTTGTCGCACAGCGTGAACTCGCGCGCGATCTGGTACAGGCCCAGGTTCTTCGCCGTCTCGCCATAGCGGCCCATCACCAGCGCGCCGCTGTCGCCCCAGGCGACGAAGCCGTCGTTCTTGCCGCCGTTGATCTGCATCTGGTTGTGGTAGAAGTTGTGCACCAGGTCGCGCGTGACCAGGCCTTCCGGCAGCGGCTTGCCCTGCGCATCGCTCAGCTTGAAGGGCGCGTTCGGCAGGTGCTGGATCTCGTCTTCCTTGATCAGGTAATCCTTGCCGCCCAGGTTCTGGCGCGCCGGCACCATGCCGCCCCAGATCTTCGGCAGTTCCGGCAGCACGCTGCCGTCGCGGTCCTTCTGCGCGGCGGCTTGCGCCGGCACATCGGCGAGCGGCTGGGCCAGGCCGGGGAAGTCGGCGAACAGGTTGTTGAAGCTGCGGTTCTCGAGGTAGATCACGACCACGTTCTTGACGTGTTCCTTGAGCTTGGCGTCGAGCGAACCCTTGGCGGCTTTGGCGGCCTTGGGGACAGCGGGCGCCGCTTCGCTGGCGGCCGGCAGGGTGCTCGACAGGCCGACCGCGGCGGCGGCCTGGAAGATCTTGCGGCGCGAAGGATTGGCGGGCTGGCCGGCTTCCGGCAGCGCGTGGTCGTGAGGCTGGTCTTGCACAGAGTTCTCCTGGACGGACGCGGCGGACAGGGCCGCGAAAACACCGATTATCGGACTTTTTTGCCAGGCGGAAAAGATTTAAAGGGCAAGGCGTCAAACGCCCGTCACAATCCGGCGCCAGAATACGCCTCGCTCCTGGGGAAAAGAGCACGGCAGCCCAGCTGCCCTACCGGCGCCGGCGGTCGGGAAACATACCGGCACCAATTCAGCAAGGCGTTCTCTCGTGTGGCAAGATAAGCCGCTCAAGGAGGACACTTTGGACACCAAGCTGCACACCCTGCTCGCCGACCTGGCGGCTTTCGGCGACGCCCACGACGGCGACGACGCCAACCGCGCCACGCGCATGCTCAACATCACGCCCGACACCGGCGCATTCCTGGCCGTGCTGGTCAAGGCGATGTCGGCCCGCCGCATTCTCGAAATCGGCACCTCGAACGGCTACTCGACGCTGTGGCTGGCGGACGCCGTCGCCGGCATCGACGGCGATGTCACGACGATCGAGATGTCGCCGCAGAAGATCGCGATGGCCAGAGAGAACTTCGAACGCGCCGGCCTGGAAAACCGCATCACCCAACGCGAAGGCGACGCCGGCCAGCACTTGCAGCAGTTCGGCGACGGCGACTTCGACCTGGTCTTCCTCGATTCCCAGCGCAGCGCCTACCTGGCCTGGTGGCCGGACCTGAAACGCATCCTGCGCGCGGGCGGCCTGCTGGTGGTCGACAACGCCAGCTCGCATGCGGACGAGATGGCGGCCTTCACCGAGGCGGTGCAGGCCGATGCGGCATTCACGACCAGCTTGGTCCCGGTAGGCAAAGGCGAATTTTTAGCCGTGAAGAGCGCCTAAAAAGCCGCCCGCGCCCGCAGCTTGCGCCGCACATGCTTGCCCGCGCGCGGCAAGGCCTCGAAGGCACGCGCGGCCAACACGCCTTCGATGAAGCCGAGCAGCGCCAGCTCCTGCGGCACGCGGTCGCGGAGCTGGCCGACCAGTTCGCGCGCGACCACGCTGTCGTTCAGCAGGCCCAGTTCGTCCTGCATCCCAGTCAGCATGTCGTGGCGCCGCACTTCCTTCTTGCCGTGGCTGAGGGCCGCGAAGAACTCGCGCGCATAGCGTTCCTTCTTGGCCGCGATGCGCACCTTGTGCAAGGTTTCGGGATGCTGCAGGTCGATGCCGCGGGCGCGCTTGCGCACACGCGCGGCGGCATGCCTGACCAGGCCTGGCGCGGTCTTGCCCACCTTCTGCGCCAGTTCCGGCGCAGGCTGGCCTGCCTGCTGCCATCCCTGCCCGGCAATCCAGGCGCCCAGGCCCAGCATCAAGCTTGTATAGCGCGGGCTGCCGACCGCGGACCGCACGCGGGCGCGGTGCCGCTCGGCTTCTTCGCGCGCGGCCACCTCGACCCGCGCCAGCGCCGGCTTGTGCTCGTCCGGCACCGGCAGGCCGGGCAGCAGCGATTCGATGAAGACGTCCCAGTTGCGGGCGTCGCCGAGTTCGCCCGCCAGCCATTCGACATCGTCCGCCAGCGGCGCCGGCAGCTGCACCAGGTCCTTGACCATCGCCATGGCCGCGCGCAGGCGCCGCAAGCCGACGCGCATCTGGTGCAGGCTCTCGACCTCGCCCGCCAGCACGCCCTGTTCGTTGGCCTGCATCTGTTCGAGACAGTTGCGCAGGATGCCGGCCAGGGCCTCGCCCATGCTGGCCTTGCGCCTGAGCGTGACCGGGGTGGCCTTGACGGCGCGCGGCGCCACCGCACCGGCCATCGCATAGCCGCGCTCGGCCTTGCTGACGTTCTCGATCCGCACCGGCACCGCTTCGTGCACCTGGCGCGCCAGATCGTACAGACGGGCCGGATCGCCTTCCTGCATTTCGAGTTCGAGCTCGCGCACCGGCAGCGTGCGCTCGCCGCGCTGCAGTTCGCCGGTGTCGAGCGCGCACTCGACCTTCAAGTCATCGGCCAGCGCCAGCACCCAGGCGGTGCGCTTGACCTTGTTGACGAACACCGGCTCCAGTGCCAGGTCATGCTTGCCGAGCTGTTTGGCCAGCGCCGGCAGGGCTTCGCGCAGCTGGCGCGCGAACACGGCGCGATCCGGCTCCTCGGCGCTCACCTCTTCTTCCAGCTCGACGCGCCGGTGCAGACCGGCGACCACCGTGCCGCCTCCCTTGAGCGTCTGCACGTGGCGCGTGCCTTCGCTGCGCACGCGCAGTGCGAAGCCGTGCTGCCACAGCGTGAAGTCGGCGCTGTCGAAGTAGCGGTCGACATGTTCGCGCTGTTCCGGCCTGGCGCCATCTTGCGCGCGCAGGAGCGGGATTTTCTTGATCTGGTTGACGCTGGCGCTGTCGAGCGCCAGCTTGATTTCGCATTCCATCGGGTCTCCTCTGCACGTCGATACTGTAGCGCTTACCGTATGAAGCGGGCACACGGATCGCCGCGCCATCCTAGCGCGGCTTGATGTCAGGAGCATGTCAGGCGGGGGATGAATTCTCGCGAAATGTCACATTTTCGGATGCACCGCCCAGGCCGGACCGGGTCGGGAATAGCCCAGGCAACTGCCGCCTTCATAGAGGAAGTGCAGTCCATCTTCACCCAGAATAGCCGAGTTCGGAATGACTATACAAGCAATATTGCCCGAAAAGCACATAACTACAACACATGGATAGTTAACATTTGTGCATACCATCCCCGCCTCGCTAGACTGGTCGAGGTCGACGCGCGCCATGCCGGTGCCGCCGCCACCCGAACAATTCAACGAGAGAGTCAGGATGAGAAAACAGACTGCATTGCCCCGTTTTACCCGCACCCTCCTCGCCTCCGCCCTGATGCTGGCCTTTGCGCCGGCCTGGGCCCAGGAAGCTTCCAGCACCCAGGCCGCCGAAGCGCCGCCCGCACAGACGGCACCGTCCGGCGACAAGGACATGGCCTCGGTCGTGGTGCTCGGCTCGCGCGGCGCGGCGCGCACGGCGCTCGACGCCTCGGCCCCGGTCGGCCTGATCAGCGCCAAGGACATGCAGATGGCGGGACCGCTGGAACTCGGCAAGCTGATGCAGACGCTGGACCCGTCCTTCAACTTCTCCTCGACCTTCATCAGCGACGGCACCGACATCATCCGCCCGGCCACCCTGCGCTCGCTCGGCCCGGACCAGCTGCTGGTGCTGGTCAACGGCAAGCGCCGCCACCAGCAGGCGCTGGTCAACGTGCAGCAGACCATCGGCCGCGGCTCGGCCGGCACCGACATCAATGCGATCCCGATGTCGGCGATCCAGCGCATCGAGGTGCTGCGCGACGGCGCCGCCGCGCAATACGGCTCGGATGCGATCGCCGGCGTGATCAACATCGTGCTGAAGCAGCAGACCAGCGAGACCCAGCTGTCGGGCACCGTCGGCGGCACCAGCGAAGGCGGCGGCGAACTGTATTCGGGCAGCGCCAACAAGGGCTGGGCGATCGGCGACGGCGGCTACGTCAACCTGACCGTCGAAGGCCGCCACCGCGGCGAGACCAACCGCGCCGGCCTGGACACCGCGCGCGTCGATCCGCCGCGCGTCACCCAGCGCATCGGCGACAGCCTGGCCAAGGACAAGTACTTCTGGTGGAACGCCGCGCTACCGGCCGGCGAAGGCGCCGAGTTCTACAGCTTCGGCGGCATCTCGCACCGCACCGGCGACTCGGCCGGCTTCTTCCGCACCGCCGGCGACGGCCGCAACGTGCCGTCCGTGTACCCGAACGGCTTCCTGCCGAACATCCGCACGACCGTCAAAGACCAGTCGCTGGCGCTGGGCTACCGGCGCGACCTGGCGGACCAGTGGAAGTTCGACGTCTCGCTGAACCACGGCCGCAGCGAGCTCGATTTCCATGAAAAGGAAACCATCAACATCAGCTATTGGTACGAGCCGAAGCCGGGCGGCGGCATCTACGCCCAGTCGCCGCTGGAAGCCGATACCGGCAAGCTGAAATTCAGGCAGACCACCGTCAACGCCGACCTGCGCGGCCCTCTGAACATCGGCGGCCGCGAGATCTCCTTCGCCACCGGCTTCGAGTATCGCCGCGACGGCTACGCGATCGATGCCGGCGACCCGGTCTCCTACCAGTACGGCCGCACCAACAACCCGGCTATTCAGATTCGCGACCAGCTGGGCGGCATCGCCGCTTCCGGCACCCAGGGCTTCCCCGGCTACACCCCGGCCACCGCGGTCGACGACAGTCGCCACAACATCGCGCTCTACGCCGACCTCGAACACAAGCTGACCAGCGAACTGCTGCTGGGCGCCGCCGTGCGCTGGGAAAAATACTCGGATTTCGGCAGCACCACCACCGGTAAACTCAGCCTGCGCTACGACCCGAGCAAGGTCGTGGGCCTGCGCAGCACCGTGTCGACGGGCTTTCGCGCACCTGGCGTGCAGCAGAAGTTCTACAGCTCGGTCTCGACCAACCTGAACGCCGCCGGCGTGCTGACCGAGACCCTGACCGCGCGCGAAGGCAGCGCCGTCACCAAGGCTTTCGGCATCCCGAACCTGAAGCAGGAAACCGCGAAGAACGCCAGCGTCGGCATCGTGCTGCGCCCGGCCTCGAACTTCTCGCTGACGGCCGACCTGTGGGGCATCGACATCGACGACCGCATCGTGTTCTCGTCGAACATCGCACCGGAATCGGGTCCGTGCGCCACGCTTGCCGCCTGCCCGATCAAGGCCATCCTCGATCCGCTGAAGGTCGGCCAGGCCCAGTTCTTCACCAACGCCATCGACACCGAGACGCGCGGCCTGGACATCGTGGCCGAGCACACCACGCGCTGGCCGGGCTCCACGCTGGTGCTGTCCGGCCAGCTGGACTTCAACCGCACCAAGGTGGCGGGCCGCCACTCCGATTCGCCGGTCCTCTCCGGCGCGCAGCTGTTCGACGACGCCCAGGTGACCCTGATCGAACGCGGCCAGCCGCGCCAGCACCACGTGCTGTCGGCCGATTACACGACCGGGGCCTGGAACGGCAACCTGCGCGCCAACTACTACGGCGAAGTGCAGGGCCAGGGCTTCACCGCGCCCTTCATCCAGACCTGGGACGCCAAGTGGATCTTCGACGCCACGCTGCGCTACAACTTCAGCAAGACCGCCAGCGTGACGGTCGGCTCGAACAACATCTTCAACACCTTCCCGACCAAGTGGGATCCGGTCAAGGCCGCGCCCTTCCCGCAGTTGGGCTTCACCTACTGCTGGGAGACCTGCCCGTTCGGCATCAATGGGCGGTCGTGGTATGCGCGGGTGGATGTGGCGCTGTAAGCATCCACCGTCTTCAAAGGCCGCAGCGAGCATCGTCTCCTGCGGTCTTTTTTATTTCCGGAACGCTGTCTCCCTACGTACGTACGCATGCGCACAGAACCGTCGAGCTCAATTAGCTAGGATGCGTCATCGACTGCATCAGGAGAAGCAATGAAAAACGTACACCGACATATCATGCGGCTCGCCACCGTGCTGGCCTTGACCGCCACGTCCAACGCCGCGTTTGCCCAAAGCGCCGAATACCGCCGTGGTTACGACGAGGGCTATGCGGCAGGCCAGCGCGACGCCCGCGGCGACCGAGGCGGCCCGGATGGGCCCATGGCCTGGGGCCGCGTGCACATCGAGGAAGCCGAATACGGCGCGCGCGGCGCCACCTGCAATGCGCGCCGCGGCGTGCGTGACCAGCTCGAACGCAATCGCGGCAACATCGAAGTCAACAACCAGCTGTGCGGCGACCCGGCGCCGGGTGAACAGAAACGCCTGCGCCTGGTCTACCGTTGCGGCGACAGCGCATCGGCACGGGTCGTCGCACGTGAAGGAGAGAGGCTGCGCCTGAACTGCCGCCGCTGATGCCCGTTAATTCGGGATCAGGTCTGTTTCAGCGGTCGGCGGTGCTCTGGATACCACCCGGTAAACCAGGCCGCCGCCGCGAGCGCCATTGCGGTGGCCAGCACGCTGCCCGCACGCGGCAGCGCCGGCGCGAAGGCCATGACCACGTCGGCCAGCACCAGCACGCCGAAGGCGGCGGCCCAGGCCGCGCTGATCACGTAATTCGTGCGCAGAAATTCCGGACTGTCCCAGTGCTGCCGCTCCACGCTTTCGCGCGCGTACTGCAGTGAGAACGGCCTTTGGAACACCATCGTCAGCAGCACGATCGACAGCAGCCCGGCGTCGACACGCAGGCGCACGTCGGCGATCGACCATTGTTCGCCCATGACGAGCGCCAGCAGGAAGAGTCCGCCGAACAGCAGGCAGGTGCCGATCTCGAGCAGTTTGGGGCTACGACCGGGCGCGAGCAGGTCGCGCACCAGTAGTGCGGCCGACGAGAGCGCTGCGGCTGCTAAGCCGATGGGGATGCCGAACATGCGCTCGGCCACCACGAAGACGATGAACGGCGCGAATGCCAGGAGCAGGTTCATGGGTCCTCCCCTCATGGAATACCCGTTGTTCCAGCTTTGATTCCGGCTTTACGGGATCGTTCCATTGATCCGGAGCGCGTAAAGCGGTCCGCTCTAGTCTTCGCTGCCGCCATCGCAGAGCGCTGCTGCCTGCCCGGACGCCGTCAGCACCGCGGCAAGCAGCAATCCATGCAGGCCAGCCCGCACCGCGCTCAGTCGAACTTGCTGAAATCCGGCTTCCGCTTCTCGAAGAATGCGGTAAAGGCTTCCTTCGCCTCACCACCCACCAGCATCGCGCTGAAGCGCTCGTTCTCGACCGCGATGGTCTCCTTGACCAGCGCCGCGCGCGAACGCTTCATCAGCATCTTGGTGGTGCGGATCGAAGCCGCCGGCAGTTTTACGAGCTTGGCGGCCTGGCCCTGGGCGAAGGCCAGCAGTTCGGCGGCCGGCAGCACCTTGGCGACGATGCCCATCTCGAAGGCTTCCTGGGCCGGGAAGGCTTCGCCCAGCATCAGCTTCTCGGCGGCGCGGGTGTAGCCGGCGGCCTGGGTCACCAGCAGCGAGGAGGCGAATTCCGGGCACAGGCCCAGCTGGGAGAACGGCATCGAGAACTTGGCGGTGTCGGCCGCATAGACCAGGTCGCAGTGCATCAGCATGGTGGTGCCGATGCCGACCGCGGCGCCGGCCACTGCCGCGATCACCGGCTTGGTGCAGGCTTCGAGCGCGTTCATGAACTGGAACACCGGGCGGGCTTCCGTCATCGCGCCTTCGCCGACGTTGTTGAGGAAGTCGTCGAGGTCGTTACCGGCGGTGAAGATCTCCGGCCTGCCGGTGATGAGAACGACGCGCACCTGCGGGTCGGTGTCGGCGGCGCGCAGGGCTTCGGCCATGGCGGTGTACATCGCGCCGGTGATGGCGTTCTTGCGCTCCGGGCGGTTGAATTCGATGGTGAGGACGCCGTTGGCGGTGGTGGTCTGGATGTCCATTCAGGAGGTCTCCTTTATTGTGAAAAGGGCGCTGCAGGTGTACCGACAGCGCCCTTCTTTGCATTGCATGGTGGGCACGGAGTGCCCACCCTACCGAGGATTACACGCGCTCGATGATACCCGCAGCGCCCATGCCGGCGCCGACGCACATGGTGACCATGCCGTACTTCAGGCTGTTGCGGCGCAGGGCGTGCACCACGGTCGCGGCGCGGATCGCACCGGTCGCGCCCAGCGGGTGGCCCAGGGCGATCGCGCCGCCCATCGGGTTGACCTTGCTGGTGTCCAGGCCCAGGTCGCGGATCACGGCCAGCGCCTGTGCGGCGAAGGCTTCGTTCAGCTCGATCCAGTCCAGCTGGTCCTGGGTGATGCCGGCGGCTGCCAGCGCGGCCGGGATGGCGACCTTCGGGCCGATGCCCATGATCTCCGGCGGCACGCCGCGCACGGCAAAGGAGCTGAACTTGGCCAGCGGGGTCAGGTTGTGCTCTTTCAGGATCTTCTCGCTGACGACGATCAGCGCACCGGCGCCGTCCGACATCTGCGACGAGGTCGCGGCGGTGACGCTGCCCTTGGCGGCGAACACCGGCTTCAGCTTGGCCATGCCTTCCATGCTGGCGTCGGCGCGCGGGCCTTCGTCCAGGTCGACGGTGCGGCGCTTGATGTCGACTTCACCGGTGGCCAGGTTCGGCGTGCGGGTCACGATCTCGACCGGGGTGATCTCGTCCTTGAACAGGCCGGCCTGCTGGGCGGCGATGGCGCGGCGGTGCGATTCCAGGCCGAAGGCGTCCTGGTCTTCGCGCGACACCTTCCACTGCTGGGCAACCTTTTCCGCGGTCAGGCCCATGCCGTAGGCCAGGCCCACGTTCTCGTCCTTGAAGGTCTCCATGTTAATCGACGGGTGGTGGCCCATCATCGGCACCATCGACATCGATTCGACGCCGCCGGCGATCATCACATCGGCTTCGCCGACGCGGATGCGGTCCGCGGCCATGGCCAGGGCGGTGATGCCCGAAGCGCAGTAGCGGTTGACGGTCACGCCGCCGACGGTGTGCGGCAGGCCGGCCAGCACCACCGAGTTACGGGCGATGTTGAAGCCCTGCTCCGCTTCCGGGAACGAGCAGCCGACGATGGCGTCGACGATCAGGGCCGGGTCCAGGTTCGGCACGGCGGCCATGGCGCCCTTGATCGCGGCGACCAGCAGGTCGTCCGGACGGGTCTTGTTGAACATGCCGCGCGGCGCCTTGCCGATCGGGGTGCGGGTCGCTGCGACGATGTATGCGTCTTGAAGTTGTTTGCTCATGTCATGTGTCCTTAATGTCCGCGTCGCGATCAGTTACGAACCGGCTTACCGGTCTGCATCATGCCCATGATGCGTTCCTGGGTCTTCGGATTGTTCAGCAGCGAGACGAAGGCCTTGCGTTCCATGTCCAGCAGCCACTGCTCGGAAACGGTGCTGCCCTGATCGACGTCGCCGCCGCTCACGATCTCGGCGATGGTATCGCCCAGGTGGTAGTCATAGGCCGAGATGAAGCCGCCGTCGCGCATGTTGACCAGCTGGCCGCGGATGGTCGCCCAGCCGTAGCGGCCGGTGACCGGCACCGGACGGCGCGCCGGAGCGCGGTAGCCGGCGTCGAACATCGAGCGCGCGGTGACCTTCGCCACGTGCAGCAGTTCGTACGGGTTGAAGACGATGACGTCGTCTTCCTTCAGGTAGCCCATGGCCTTCGCTTCGAGCGCCGACTTCGACACCTGCGCGGTGGCCGCGTTGGTGAAACCGGTCTTCAAGAATTGCAGGATGTCGTTGCCCTTGGCTTCATTGGCAGCGCGCAGCGCGGCTTCCTTCAGGCCGCCGCCGGCCGGCACCAGGCCGACGCCGACTTCGACCAGGCCGATGTAGGACTCGATCGAGGCCACGCGCTTCGATGCGTGCAGCGCCATCTCGCAGCCGCCGCCCAGGGCCAGGCCTGCGACAGCCGCCACCACCGGCACGTTCGAGTATTTCATGGCCATGAAGGTGTCTTGCAGGGCCTTGACGATCGGGTCCATCGCTTTCGCGCCGCCGGCCATGAAGGCTGGCAGTGCCGATTGCAGGTCGGCGCCGGCCGAGAACGCACCGCCTTCGGCCGCATCGGTATTCCAGATCACCAGGCCCTTGTAGCCCTTCTCTGCTTCGGCCAGGCCGCGCTGCAGGCCGGCGATCACGCCGTCGCCGATCACGTGCATCTTGGTCTTGAGCGAGATGACCAGCACTTCGTCGCCCGAGTGCCACAGGCGGACCGAGTCGTCCTCGAACACGGTGGTGCCGAAGGTCTTGGCGTCGGTGGTGGTGCTGCCCAGGACCGGCGCGCGGAACTGCTGGCGCTGGTAGACCGGCAGGTCGGACAGCGGCACGTAGGCGTTCTTGCTGACCGAGTACGAACCTTCGGCGGTGTGCACGCCTTTTTCCGAGACCGGTGCGCTGAAGACCCAGCTCGGCAGCGGTGCGTTCGACAGCGACTTGCCGGCTTCGATGTCTTCCTTCACCCACTGGGCGATGGTGTTCCAGCCGGCGGCCTGCCAGGTTTCGAACGGGCCGACGCTCCAGCCGAAGCCCCAGCGCATCGCGAAGTCGACGTCGCGCGCGTTGTCGGCGATCGACTCGAGGTGGAACGCGATGTAGTGGAAGGCGTCGCGGAAGATCGCCCACAGGAACTGCGCCTGCGGGTTGCTCGATTCACGCATGGCCTTGAATTTCTTGACCGGGTCTTTCTCTTTCAGGATGCGCGCGACGATGTCGGCAGCCTTGGCGCCGCTCGGCACGTATTCGCCGGTGGCGAAGTCCAGGCGCTGGATCTCCTTGCCGACCTTCTTGTAGAAGCCGGCGCCGGTCTTCTGGCCCAGCGCGCCCTTCTCGATCAGCTTGGACAGCACTTCAGGCGTCTTGTAGACGCTGAAGAACGGATCGTCCTGCAGGGTGTCCTGCATGGTCTTGATCACGTGGCCCATGGTGTCCAGGCCGACCACGTCCGCGGTGCGGAAGGTGCCCGACTTGGCGCGGCCCAGCTTGGCGCCGGTCAGGTCGTCGACCACGTCGACCGACAGACCGAACTGCTGCGCTTCGTGGATGGTGGCCAGCATGCCGAAGATACCGACGCGGTTGGCGATGAAGTTCGGGGTGTCTTTTGCACGCACCACGCCCTTGCCCAGGGTCGAGGTCAGGAAGGTCTCGAGCTGGTCCAGGATTTCCGGGCGGGTGCTGGTGGTCGGGATCAGTTCGACCAGGTGCATGTAGCGCGGCGGGTTGAAGAAGTGGACGCCGCAGAAGCGCGCCTTCAGTTCTTCGTCGAAGCCTTCGGCCAGCTTGTTGATCGACAGGCCCGAGGTGTTCGAAGCGAAGATCGCGTTCGGGGCGATGTGCGGCGCGACCTTCTTATACAGGTCGTGCTTCCAGTCCATGCGCTCGGCGATGGCTTCGATGATCAGGTCGCAGCCGGCCAGCACCTCGAGGTTGTCCTCGTAGTTGGCGACTTCGATCAGCGCCGCGTCTTCCTTGTTGCCCAGCGGGGCCGGCGACAGCTTCTTCAGGTTCTCGATGGCCTTCAGGACGATGCCGTTCTTGTTGCCCTCTTTGGCGGGCAGGTCGAACAGCACGACCGGGACCTTGGCGTTGACGCAGTGCGCGGCAATCTGCGCGCCCATCACGCCGGCGCCCAGCACGGCGACTTTCTTGACGATGAAATTGGTCATCTCTCGTAATCCTTAGTTATCGTCGTCCCCGCGAAGGCGGGGACCCAAGCTTGCATGCGCTGAGGCTGCACTGAACTTGGATCCCCGCCTGCGCGGGGATGACGGGTCTATGTAGCGGGTGTACGCGTTCGTACGTGATGGTCTTGCTTAGAACAGATCTGCGTCCAGCGCCAGCAGGTTCGATGCGCCCGAACGTGCCTGGCGGATCAGCATCGCGGTTTCCGGATACAGGCGGCCGAAGTAGAAGCGTGCGGTGTGCAGCTTGGCTTCGTAGAACTTGTCGCCCGAATCCTTCTTCTCCAGCGCGATCTTCGCCATCTGCGCGAAGAAGTAGCTGAACACCAGGTGGCCGACCACGCGCAGGTAAGGCACGGCGGCGGCGCCGACTTCGTCCTGGTTGGTGAAGGCCTTCATGCCGATTTCCATGGTCAGCTTGGTGACCTTCTCGCCCAGCTCGCCCAGCGGGGTCACGAACTCGGACAGGTTCTCGTCCAGGCCGTTCTCTTCGACGAAGGCTTTGATCTTTTCGCCGAAGGCACGCAGCTTGGCGCCGTTGTCCATCAGGATCTTACGGCCCAGCAGGTCCAGCGACTGCACGGTGTTGGTGCCTTCGTAGATCATGTTGATGCGGGCGTCGCGCACGTACTGCTCCATGCCCCACTCGCTGATGTAGCCGTGGCCGCCGTACACCTGCATCGCTTCCGAGGTCGCGATCCAGCCGTTGTCGGTGATGAAGGCCTTGACGATCGGGGTCAGCAGCGCGACTTCGCCGGCGGCTTCCTTGCGCACGTCTTCGTCCGGGTGGTTCAGTTCGCGGTCGATCTGCAGCGCGACGTAGGAGGTCAGCGCGCGCGCGCCTTCGGCATAGGCCTTGGCGGTCAGCAGCATGCGGCGCACGTCCGGGTGCACGATGATCGGGTCGGCCGGCTTGTCCGGTGCCTTCGGGCCCGACAGGCTACGCATCTGGATGCGGTCTTTCGCATACACCAGCGCGTTCTGGTAGGCGACTTCGGTCAGGCCCAGCGACTGCATGCCGACGCCCAGGCGGGCGGCGTTCATGAACACGAACATCGCGTTCAGGCCTTTGTGCGGCTGGCCGATCAGGGTGCCGACCGCGCCGTCCAGGTTCATCTGGCAGGTGGCGTTGCCGTGGATGCCCATCTTTTCTTCGATGGCGCCGCAGAAGATCGGGTTGCGCTCGCCGATCGAACCATCGGCGTTCGGCAGGAACTTCGGCACCAGGAACAGCGAGATGCCCTTCGAGCCTTCCGGTGCGTCCGGCAGGCGCGCCAGCACCAGGTGGACGATGTTTTCGGCGACGTCATGCTCGCCGGCCGAGATGAAGATCTTCGAGCCGGTGATCTTGTAGGTGCCGTCGGCTTGCGGCTCGGCCTTCGAGCGCAGCAGGCCCAGGTCGGTACCGCAGTGGGCTTCGGTCAGGCACATGGTGCCGGTCCATTCGCCCGAGACCAGCTTCGGCAGGTAGAACTTCTTCTGCTCTTCGGTGCCGTGTTCCTTCAGGCACTCGTAGGCGCCGTGCGACAGGCCCGGGTACATGGTCCAGGCCTGGTTGGCCGAGTTCAGCATCTCGTAGAAGGAGTTGTTCAGCGAGACCGGCAGGCCCTGGCCGCCGTATTCCGGATCGCAGGCCAGCGCAGCCCAGCCGCCTTCCACGTACTGCTTGTAGGCTTCCTTGAAGCCCTTCGGCGTGGTGACGGTCTTGGTGGCGGCGTCGAAATGGCAGCCTTCGCGGTCGCCGGAGTGGTTCAGCGGGAACAGCACTTCCTGCGTGAATTTCGCGCCTTCTTCGAGCACCTGGTTGATGATGTCGGCGTCGATTTCCTGGTAAGCCGGCAGGTTCTTGAATTCCTCGGTGACGTTCAGGAACTCATGCAGAACGAACTGCATATCCCGGATTGGCGCGACGTACTGACCCATGTTGATCTCCTGACGAAGGTAAAGATGATTGGTTATTTAGTGGGATTACGGTAATTCTCGATCAGGCGCGCGAAGCCGCGGTTTGCGCGGTCGACGGCGCCGGGGATGCGCAGGAAACGGGCATCGTGGTGCACGGCCAGGACCAGGCCGTACATCTCGTACACCAGCTGCTGCGGGTCGGTATCCGCCTTCAGGTCGCCGCAATCGACGGCCTGCTGGGCGCAGCGCACCAGGGCGCCCTGCCACACCCGCACCATGCCGACCAGCTCATCGCGGATCGGGCCAGGGCGATCGTCGTACTCGACGGCGCCGCTGATATAGATGCAGCCGGAGGCGATCTCGACCGAGACGCGCCTGAGCCAGTGGTTGAACATGGCTTCCAGGCGCGGCAGGCCGCGTGCTTCTTTGACGCTGGGGAAAAAAACTTCCTGCTCGAAGCGCTGGTGATATAGTTTCAGCACTTCGATCTGCAAGTCTTCGCGCGAACCGAAATGCGCGAACACGCCCGACTTGCTCATGTTCATGCGGTCGGCCAGCAGGCCGATCGTCAGGCCCTCGAGACCGTCACGGCTGGCGAGCTCGAGCGCAACGTCGAGAATCGCTGCACGCGTCATCTCGCCCTTGCGCATGACCATGGATTTGGCTGAAGTGTTAATACGAGACCCCCGTTTGAAGCGAGAAAAAATCCGAACGCTCGTACTATTATCTACCAGCCTGGAAATGTCAAACGGGAAGTTTAGAGTTGGCGTTCTAGTAGGGTGGGCACTCCGTGCCCACGCGTAACGCTCGAACAATTAACAACCTACATGCCTACATGGGCACAGTGTGCCCACCCTACGATTCACCGGCACGGGTAATCGCCCGGCGGTCGCGCTTGGTGGGCCGGCCCTTGATCGTGCTGCCGGGCTCCGGGAACAGGCGGCGCGCTTCCTGGTCGTTCGCGCGTTTCTGGATGCTGACTTCGGTTTCGCGGTAGAGCGCCTGGGCGACCGGCGCCGGACCGCGCGTGCCGGACAGGCCCAGCACGATCACTTCCCAACGGGTCGAGCCGTTGTCGATGAGGATCTTGTCGCCCACCTTCACCGAGCGCGCCGGCTTGACGTTCTCGGCATTGATCTTGATGCGCCCGCGATCGACCGCTTCCGCCGCCAGCGAGCGCGTCTTGAAGAAGCGCGCCGCCCATAGCCATTTGTCGATCCGTACGTTGTCGTTTTCGCTCATAAATTAATCTATTTCTACTCAGGCATAGCCGATCGTAAAGATCCGCATCGTCAGTTTATACAAAAGATAGGCCATTTCGTGCCCGGTGCGGCGCACCCAACTGAGTTGCTTGAGATCATCCATGCCTACCGGCACACCATCGGCGATGCCGCGCTCGATCTGCTGCGCCATGCTGGCGGCAAATCCGACGTCGTTGACCACCACGTTCGCTTCCTGGTTTACGAACAGCGACAGCGCATCGCAATTGCTGGAGCCGACCGTGGCCCAGTCGTGGTCGACCACCGCCACCTTGGCATGCAGCTGGGTCTTGCGGTATTCGACGATGCGCACGCCGGCCGCCAGCAGTTGCGGGTAGAAGGAATTCGCGACCGCATCCTGCATGCGGAATTCGCCGACGCCGATCAGGAGGCAGACGTCGACCCCACGCCGCGCCGCCTGCGCCAGCGCCTGGCGGAACTTCAGCCCCGGCGCAAAGTAAGGCGTGGCCATCAGCACGCGCTTGCGCGCGCGGCCGATCGCCTGCAGGTAGGCGCGCTGGATGGTGCGGCGGTTGCGCAGGTTGTCGCGCACCACGAAGCCGGCACGCATCGGATGCTCGCCCAGCCCCGGCGCCTGCTTGCGCGTTTCGCGGAACAGGTTCACGCGGTGGGCCAGGTTCAGGTGGCCGACGCGGGTCCATTGGGCCTGCGCCTCGCGGTGGATGCGCTCGACCAGCGGCCCGCGCACGCGCACCGCGAAATCCCAGCGCGGCGCCGGCAGCCTGGCATACGGCGCATAGTCGTGGTGCCAGTCGTCGTTGGTGTTGATGCCGCCGACGAAAGCCGTCTCGCCATCGACCACGCAAATCTTGCGGTGGCTGCGCGCCACGCCGCGCCGGAACCAGGGATTGAACCTGCGGCAATGCACGCAGGCCTGGGTGAACTCCTCGCGCAGCCGGTTGGCGATGCGGTGGCCGGTGCCGAACCAGTCGATCAGCACGCGCACCTTGACGTCGCGCTTGGCGGCGCGCTTCAGGGCCTCGGTCACGGCGCGCGCGGTCTCGTCCTCGGCATAGATATAGGTTTCGTACAGAATCTCGTGCTCGGCCGCGTCGATGGCCGCCAATAGTTCCTTGAAATAGCTGCCACCGCTTTCGAGCAGCTTGACGTCGTTGTTGGCGACGTAGGGAACCGAACGCATGGGCGGTCAGGCCAGCTGCAGGTTGGCGACGATGGGCGCGTGGTCCGACAGGCGCGCCCATTGCGGCCCGTGCAGGACTTCCGCGTGGTCGACCTTGAAACCGCGCACGTAGATGCGGTCGAGACGGAACCAGGGCATGGCGGCCGGGAAGGTCCGGGCCGGTACCAGGCGCCGCTCGCGGCCGGCCATGGTGCGCACCAGGTCGCCGATCTTCGAGGAGTCCCGCTCCAGTTCGTCGAACACCTCGACCACGCCGAGCTTGAGGCGCAGGCAGTCGCTCAGGGTGTTGCGCCAATCGTTGAAGTCGCCGGCGATGATCACCGGCTCGCCGTTCGGCGCCGACTCGTTCACCGCGCTGATCAGGGCATCGGTCTGGCGCCGGCGGCTGCCTTCGAACAGGCCTAGGTGGACCACGTAGCAGTGGACCTGGCCGCCTGGCGTGTCGAGCACGCAGTGCAGGATGCCGCGCTGCTCGTAGGCATGGTCGGAGACGTCGTGGTTGTGCTGGTTGGCGATCGGGTAGCAGGACAGCAGGGCATTGCCATGGTGGCCGTGATCGTAGACCGCGTTCATGCCGTAGGCGGCGTGCAGCGATTCGCCGGCAAAGAATTCGTGCTGGGCCTTCTCGGGCCAGTGGTGATGGGGACTGCGCACCTTCTCGCCGTAGCGGGCCTGATAGCGGTCATGACGGCCCTGCACTTCCTGCAGGAACACGACATTGGCATCGAACATACCGATGGCCTTCTTCAGCGCCAGCACACGCGGGGTGCTGCGGAAGGACGAGACGCCTTTATGGATGTTGTAGGTCGCAACACGAATTTTCATGGGAACATTTTAACCCCATCATTCGTGTTCTTCCGTTAAGCGCACCAATCGTGCGGGGAGATGCCATTCCCGGTCGTGTCCGGGAATGGCTGCGGGATCAAATGCTCATGGCCGGCAGGAAATGCTCTGCCGGCGCGAAATCTTCGGGCTTGCCGGTTTCGCGGAGAATCGGCTTGGTGTGCAGCGGACCGGTCAGGAGCAGACCGTTCAGCAATTCAATGCATAAATAATCATCGTCGACGCTAACATCTTTTATTTGCTGCTCGTGCTTGCGTTCGCTCATAGTTCCTCCAGTAACCTTCGTTGGACATTGCAAAACGTTAATTCGCGGTGAAGCGATCTATTGAACTTAATCAAATCATTTCCGCCTGTCAAACGAGGGAATCTATTGTGCTAACTCATCTGTTCCGAATTTAATTCCGTACATACGGGTAATTTGTAGGCATAAGCTGACAAATTCGTCGGAGTTAGCCGCATGAATTTGTCTTTAAATGTATCTAGATGTGTCGCACATCCAACACTCTGCTAAGTACTTGTTTCTCAAGGGAAATCAAAGCTGCATCGTCGCGCGCGCGCGGGTGGGGCAAGCCCACCGACAGGTCCATTGTTAAATTTCCATCTTCAATGAGAAGGACGCGGTCGGCCAGGGTGACGGCCTCCTGCACGTCATGGGTGACCAGCACGGCGGTGAAGCCGCGTTCCAGCCACAGCGACTCGATCAGCCGCTGCATCTCGATGCGCGTGAGGGCGTCGAGCGCGCCCAGGGGTTCGTCGAGCAGCAGCAGTTGCGGCTGGTGCACCAGCGCGCGCGCCAGCGCCACCCGCTGGCGCTGGCCGCCCGACAGCACCGCCGGCCAGTCGCCGGCGCGCGCTTCCAGGCCGACGCTGGCGAGTGCCGCGCGGGCCTGGGCCTGCCCGTCCGGCAGACCAAGGGCGACATTCTCCAGCACGGTCTTCCACGGCAGCAGGCGCGGGTCCTGGAACATCATCCGCACTTCGGGTTTCGTGCCTCCACCACCGATCTTGACCTGCCCGGCGTCGGGCTGTTCCAGCCCGGCGATGGCGCGCAGCAGCGTACTCTTGCCGCAGCCGCTGCGCCCGACCACGGCGACGAATTCGCCGGGCGCGATCTTGAGGTTGACGCCTTCCAGCACGCTGCGCCCGCTGTAGCGCTTGCCCAGGCCGCGCAGTACCAGGTGGGCGCCCTTCGCGCTCAAACCCGCGGCCTGGCTTACCCGCGTTTCTTCGACATGGCTGATCTGCATGAAGCACTCCTCATGAATAGGCCTGGTTCCAGCGCAGGAAGCGCCGTTCCAGTCCGACCGCGAACAAATCGGCGGCCTTGCCCAGCAGGGCGTACAGCAGGATCCCGACCAGCACCACGTCGGTCTGCAGGAATTCGCGCGCATTCATCGTCATGTAGCCGATCCCGGCCTGGGCCGAAATCGTCTCGGCGACGATCAGCAGCACCCACACCAGCCCCAGCGAAAAACGCACGCCGACCAGGATGGACGGCAGCGCGCCCGGCAGGATGACGTCGCGGTACAGGGCCCAGCCGCGCAAGCCGTAGCTGCGCGCCATTTCGATCAGGCCGGCGTCGACCGTGCGGATGCCGTGGAAGGTATTCAGGTAGACCGGGAAGAACACGCCCACGGCCAGCAGGAACAGCTTGGCCGCCTCGTCGATGCCGAACCACAGGATCACCAGCGGAATCAGGGCCAGCGCCGGGATGTTGCGGATCATCTGCAAGGTGGTATCCAACAGGGTCGCGGCGCGCCGGCTGCTGCCGTTCAGCAGGCCGAGCAGCAGGCCGGCGCCGGCGCCGATGCCGAAACCCGCCAGCGCCCGCCACAGGCTCACCTTCAGGTGCGCCCACAGTTCGCCGGACAAAACCAGGTCGCGGGTCGCCAGCGCCACGGCCCAGGGTTCGGGCAGGATGCGGCTGGACAGCCAGCCGAGCCGCGCCGCCGCCTCCCATGCCAGCACCAGCGCGACCGGCAGCGCCCAGGGTGCCAGCGGCGCCAGCAGGGCTTTCGCGCGCGCCATCCTCAAGCCGCCTTCTTCGGCACGCCGGTGTTCGGCACGCTGGTCTTAGGCACAATGTCGCTGGCCATGACTTCGCCGAAGGGTCCGGTCAGCGAATGTTCGCCGCCCTGTTTTCCTTTACCCAGCAGCGGGAACACCAGTTCGGCGAAGCGGTAGGACTCCTCCAGGTGCGGATAGCCGGACAGGATGAAGGTCTCGATGCCGAGGTCCGCATATTCCTGCATGCGCGCGGCCACCGTTTCCGGGTCGCCCACCAGCGCGGTGCCGGCGCCGCCGCGCACCAGGCCGACCCCGGCCCACAGGTTGGGCGACACTTCCAGCTTGTCGCGGCGGCCGCCGTGCAGCGCGGCCATGCGGCGCTGGCCCACCGAATCCATCTTCGCGAACGCGGCCTGGGCCTTGGCGATGACCTCGTCGTCCAGGTGGCTGATCAACTCGTCGGCGGCGCGCCATGCTTCCTCGTTCGTCTCGCGCACGATCACGTGCAGGCGGATGCCGAAGCGCACCGTGCGGCCATGCTTCGCGGCGCGAGCGCGGATGTCGGCCAGCTTCTCGGCGACGGCCGCCGGCGGCTCGCCCCAGGTCAGGTAGACGTCCATCTGCTCGGCCGCCAGTTCGTGCGCCGCTTCCGATGAGCCGCCGAAGTACAGCGGCGGATACGGTTTCTGCAGCGGCGGATACAGGGTGCGCGCGCCCTTCACGCTCAGGTGCCTGCCCTCGAAATCGAAGCCCTTGTCGCCGCCCTCGCCCGCCATCGCGGCGCGCCAGATGCGGAAGAATTCGTCCGAGATTTCGTAGCGCGTCGCGTGGTCGGCAAACAGGCCGTCGGCTTCGAGTTCTCCCTGGTCGCCGCCGGTGACGACGTTGATCAGGAGGCGCCCGCCCGAGAGCCGGTCGAAGGTCGAGGCCATGCGCACCGCCAGGCCGGGCGTCGACAGGCCCGGGCGGATCGCCACCAGGAACTTCAGCTGGCGCGTGGCCTGGATCAGCGAGGACGCGACGATCCAGGCATCCTCGCAGGAGCGCCCGGTCGGCAGCAGCACGCCGTCGTAGCCGAGCGTATCGGCCGCCACCGCGACCTGGCGCAGGTAGTCGCCGTCGACGGTGCGGGCGCCGCGGCTGGTGCCGAGGTAACGGCTGTCGCCGTGGGTTGGCAGGAACCAGAAGACATTCAACTTGGACATGGCTTATTCCTTGGCGAGCAGTTGAGCAAGCAGTTGGGCCGGCGGCTGCGCATCGCGCACCACGATCGGTTTCGGGATCAGTTTCAGTTTGTGGAAGGCGTCGGCGATGTCCTGCTGCGCCTTCAGGACCTCGGGCGTGACCGGCTTCACGCCATAGGCATAGCGCTGCGCCGCCAGCGCCACCACCTCGGGCGCCAGGCCGGTCTGGGCCGCCAGGATGGTCGACACTTCCTGCTGGTGGGTGCGGCCCCATTCGTCGACCTTCGCCAGTTCGTCGAGCACGATGCGCACCAGCTCCGGGTTCTGCTGGGCGAAGCCGCGCGCGGCCAGATAGAACTGGTGGTTCGCCACCAGGCCTTTGCCGTCGATGAGCACGCGCGCACCCAGCTGCTTTTCGGCGGCGGCCAGGAAGGGATCCCAGATCACCCAGGCGTCGACCGCGCCGCGCTCGAAGGCGGCGCGGGCATCGGCGGGCGGCAGGTAGACCGGCTGGATGTCGGTGTAGGCGATGCCGGCCTTTTCCAGCGCCTTCACCAGCAGGAAGTGCACGTTCGAGCCCTTGTTCAGGGCGATCTTCTTCCCCTTCAGATCGGCCAGCGAGCGCAGGTTCGAGCCCTTGGGCACGACGATCGCTTCCGACGATGGCGACGGCGGCTCGTTGCCGACGTAGACCAGGTTCGCCCCCGCGGCCTGGGCGAAGATCGGCGGCGCCTCGCCGACGGTCCCGAAGTCGATGCTGCCGACATTCAGGCCTTCGAGCAGCTGCGGGCCGGCCGGGAACTCGGTCCATTTGACGGCGATGTTCTTCTCGCGCAGGCGCTTTTCCAGCGTGCCGCGTCCCTTCAGCAGGGTCAGGGTGCCGTACTTCTGGTAGCCGATGCGCACTTCCTTCGTCGCGTCGGCGGCGTGGGCAGGCAGGCCGGCGGCCAGCGGAAGGGATGCGGCGGCAAACAGCAGGCCGAGCGTGCGGCGGCGCTGGTGCACGCGGTCCAGGGGATCGCTCATGGGGTCAGTCTCCTTAAGTAAGCTGCAGCTCGCCGTGCAGCTGTTCGATGCCGGCCTCGATGCGGACGGCGATGGCGTCGGCCGGCTGCAGGCCCCGCGCCGGATCCCAGGGCAACTGCTGCGAGGTGGCGTAGATGCTGGGCAGGATGTGGCGCGCACCGAGCGCGGCCAGCACGGGCCGCAAGGCGTAGTCGAGCGCCAGCATGTGCGACTGGCCGCCGCCGGTGGCCACCGGCAGCACCAGCTTGCCGGCCAGCCCGTCCTGCGGCAGCAGGTCGAGGAAGGTCTTCAGCACGCCGCTGAACGAGGCTTTGTACACGGGCGTACCGACGATCACGGCGTCGGCCTCGAACACGAGCGACAGCGCTTCGCGCAGCACCGGGTCCGTGCCGTCGCCCTGCAGCAGGGCCGCGGCCGGCAGTTGGCGCACCTGCAGCGCCACGCTGCGGTGGCCCAGCGCCGCCAGGCGTTCGCCGAACAGCTGCAGCAGGCGCCAGGTGGTCGATGGCGCGGATGGGCTTCCGCCCAGCAATAAGACATTCATGGTGGGTTCCGGTCAGGATGGACGAGTACAGGCTACCGTCCGCCCCGTGGAATCGGAACGAATGCTTTCGCGCTTCGATATGACTATTTTGTTAAAAGATTTTGCGCATATCGATGTGCGCAGGATTATTGCTGGCCCGCCGCGATGACGCGGTTGCGCCCTTCCCGCTTGGCCTGGTACAAGGCGCGGTCGGCGGCGCGGAACAGCGCCTCAGCGTCGGGGCCGTGGATCGGAAATTCGGCCACGCCGAACGAGGCCGTGATGGTGTCCGGGCCGGCGCCGTCAGGCATCGGCGGCGCGCCGGCGATGTCGGCCCGCAGCGCCTCGGCGCGCCGGGCCGCATCCTGCTGGGCGCAGTCCGGCATCAGGATCACCAGCTCTTCGCCGCCGTAGCGGCAGGCGACGTCGCAGTCGCGGATCGACTGCCGCACCAGCTGGGCGATGGTGCGCAGGACCGCGTCGCCGGTGGCGTGGCCGTAGCCGTCGTTGACGCGCTTGAAATGGTCGACGTCGAGCACCACCAGCGACAGCGGCGACGCCATGCGCCGCGAACGCGCCAGTTCGCGCCGCAGCGTTTCTTCGAAATAGCGGCGGTTGAACAGGCCGGTGAGCGGATCCAGTACCGACTGGCGGCGCAGCGATTCGCGCAGCCTGGCATTGCCGAGCGCCAGCGCCAGCTGCTCGGCCAGCGAGACCGCCAGCTGCTCCTGCTCGTCGCGCAGCTTCGCTTGCGCGGCCAGGCCCTCAAGGTGCAGCATGCCGACCAGTTCGTCCTGCGTGACCAGCGGCACGCACAGACGCATGCTGTCGTCGCCGGCGCCGGCGCCGTTGCGGTAGTGCGCACAGGCGGCCCCCTCTTAGCCGATGGTCTTGTAGCGCGCGCCGTGGCGCAGGGCCCAGCAGTCGTCGGGGGCGATCTCCGCCGGCTGGTTCGAAGCCGCGCCCCAGCGCGCGAGCTGGCGCAGCCGGGCCTCGCCGGCGCCGAGCGCGAAAAAGGTGCCGCCGGCACCGGGCAGCAGCCTGGAGAAGCTGCGCGCCACCACCGGTCCGGTGTCCAGGCTGGACGGCAGGGCCTCGACCGCGCGCAACATCTCGGCGACGATCCTGAGTTCGCGGTTCTGGCGCGTGCTCAACTCGACCGCGGCCGCCAGCTGGGCCGCTTTCTGCTCGAGCTGGCGGGCGGTCTCGCGGCGTTCGCGCAGCATGCGCGCCAGCACCGTCAGCAGTGCGCCGAATACGCAGATATTGATGAAAGTGGCGCCGACGCTCACCGTAAACGACCGGTTCGACGCCGCCAGCATTTCAGTGCGCAGCTCTTCGCGGCGCGCCTCGGTATGCGCCTGCCGCATCCCGATCTGGCGGCGCAGTTCATCCATGTAGACCTTGCCGCGCAGCGAGCCGACCACCTCTTCGGTCTTCGCGAAACCGTCGGCGCGCCGGATCGCGATGGTTTCGTCGAGTTCGGCCAGCTTCAGCTCGGCCAGGCGCGCGATGCGCCAGATCCTGGCGCGCTCGGCATCGCTGCCCGCCTTGTCCTTGGCCTCGCGGATGGCGAGCGGCAGCGTTTGCTGGACACGCAGGTAAGGCTCGAGAAAGACTTCGTTGCCGGTGATGACAAAGCCGCGCTGCCCGGTCTCGGCATCGCGCAGCGCATCCAGGATGCTGTCGAGGCGCTGTTGCTGCTCCAGTTCCGTGCGCAGTTGCTGGACGAGCGTGGTGGTCTGGCGGTCCAGCCAGAACGGCACGGCCGCCACCAGCGCCATCACCAGGAACACGGCCAGGATGGCGAATTGAATGTGTGTTTTACTGCGCATGCAGGGGAATGGCGCCGCCTTGTTCAGGAGCACCCAACCTTAGCACAGATATTGAACATCCGATGATGCTTGTAATGTATCAAGTCTTGCGGCGCACTTTCTCGAGCACCGCGCTCAGGTCCGGCGTATGGACGGGCTTGACCAGGTGGTGATCGAATCCCGCGGCCAGTGTTTGCTGGCGGTCGCCTTCCATGCCGTAGCCGGTGACCGCCACCAGGATGGTGGCGCTGGTGGACGGCATCGAGCGCAGGCGATGCGCGAGCGCGTTGCCGTCCATGCCGGGCAGGCCGATGTCGAGCAGGGCCACGTCCGGCGCTGCGCGGGCGACGCTCTCGAGCGCGCCATAGGCATCGTGCTCGACCCGCACACGGTGACCCCATTGCTCGAGCAGCAGCTTGAACATGAAGGCGGCATCGGTGTTGTCGTCGACGACCAGGATATCGAGCTGCCCGGCCCCTTGCTGCGGCGGCGCACTGGGCGGGGCAGCGGCCGGCGCCGCTTCATCCAGCAGGCGCGGCAACTGGACGATGAAGGTACTGCCCTTGCCCAGGCCGGCGCTATGGCAGGCCACGCGGCCGCCATGCAGGACGACCAGGCTCTTGACCAGGGCCAGGCCCAGTCCGAGGCCACCCTGCGAGCGGTCCGGCGTGCGCTCGGCCTGGGCAAACAGGTCGAACACCTGCGCGCGCAACGCCGGCGCGATGCCGATCCCGGTATCGCTCACGATCACCAGCACGCAATCGGCGTCGACCTCGGTGCGCAGCGTGATGGTGCCGCCGGCCGGGGTGTACTTGGCCGCGTTGTTGAGCAGGTTGGTGAGGATCTGCACCAGGCGCTTTTCGTCGCCGAGGACGCGGCCGCCGGCCGGATCGGGCGCCAGCACCAGCTGGTGGCGCTGCGCTTCGATCAGCGGCCGCACCTGTTCGACCGCATGGGCGACGATGGCCGGCACCTCATGCGGCTTCTTGTCGATCTCGACCAGCCCTCGGGTGACGCGCGAGACGTCCAGCAGGTCGTCGATCAGCGCGGTCATGTGGCGCACCTGGCGGCCGATGATGTCGCTGACGCGGCGCGAACGTGCGGCGTCGAGCTGGGCCATGCCCATCATCTCGGCCGCCGCACGGATCGGCGCCAGCGGGTTGCGCAGTTCGTGCGCGAGCATGGCCAGGAATTCGTCCTTGCGCCGCGCCGCCTCGTGCAGCGCGGCTTCGGCCTGCTTGCGTTCCGAGACATCCATGTACACGCCAAGCACGGTCGACGGGCCGCCGTCGCGGCCGCGCACCGGCGTCACGGTCTTGCCGACCCAGAGCACCCGGCCGTCGGAACGCAGGAAACGGTTTTCGAGTTCGTAGGGAATGCCATACTCGACCAGGGCGGCGAACAGCGCCCGGTTGTCCGGCGCATCCTCCGGATGGAGAAAAGCGTCGACCCGGCGCCCGACGATCTCTTCGCGGGGCAGGCCGATCATGTCGGCATAACGCTGGTTGACGTTCAGCAGGACGCCGTCGAGGCTCGCTTCGGCGATGCCGACCGTGGTCTGCTCGAACAGCGCGGCGGCATGCCGCTGGCTGTCCGCCAGCGCCGCCTTGTCGCGCGCCGTTTCGACTTCCAGGCGCAGGGCCTGCTCGCGCGCGGCGGCGTCGCGGCGCTGGCGCGCCAGCCTGATGGCACCGTCCACCCGCGCGCGCAGTTCGCGCGCGCCGAAGGGCTTGACCAGGTAGTCGTCGGCGCCGGCGTGCAGGCCTTCGAGCCGGGCTTCTTCGCCGGCGCGCGCGGACAGCAGGAACATCGCCACGCCGCTGGTCGCCGGATGGGCGCGCAGCGCCGCCAGCAGGCCGAAGCCGTCCAGCCCGGGCATCATCACATCGGACAGCACCAGGTCCGGCAAGGTGCCGGCCTGCGCCGCCGAACGTACGGCGTCGAGCGCCGCGCGGCCGTTGCCGAACGCCGTCACCTCGTGGCCGCCCTCTTCCAGCACGCGCCTGATGTAGGCACGCATGTCGGCATTGTCGTCGGCCAGCACGACACGGCCGCTGCGCAGGGACAGGCCAGCGCCGTCCCCGGCCGGTGCCGGTGCCGGTGCCGATGCCGATGCCGGCACATCGTCCGGCAGCCAGCCCAGGGCTTCGTCGACGTAGCGCTGCGCCGCGGCGGGCAGCGTCTCGCCGGCGGCATGCGCGGCGTCCCCCGATGCCACCTGGTGCGGCGGCAGGTGGGCCGCGCCGAACGGCAGGCGCAGGGTGAACACCGCGCCCTGGCCCTGGGTGCTGGCGACGGCGATCGTACCGCCGTGCAGCTGCACCAGTTCGCGCACCAGCGACAGGCCGATGCCGGTACCTTCCACCGAGCGCCCGGCCTGGCCTTCGACCCGGTGGAAGCGCTCGAATACGTGGTCGAGGTCGGCTGCGGGAATGCCGACGCCGGTATCGGCGACCCGCAGCTCGGCCATGCCGCCGGCTTCGCGCAGGGTCACGCGGATACCGCCGGCAAGGGTGAACTTGAAGGCGTTCGACAACAGGTTCAGGACGATCGTTTCCCACATCGCCGGATCGACGAAGACGGCGCCGGGCAAGGCTGGGCAGTCGATCTCGAGATCGAGGCCGGCACGTTCGCAGGCGGCGCGGAAGTTACTGGCCAGGTCGGTCGTCAGCGGTCCCAGTTCGGTGGCGACGAAGCCGGCTTCGATGCGGCCGGCCTCGATGCGCGAGAAATCGAGCAGCGAATTCACCAGGCGCAGCAGGCGCTGGGCGTTGCGGTTGGCGATGTCCAGGCGCGCGCGCTGGTCCGGTGCCACGCCATCCGCCTGCAAGGCTTCTTCGAGCGGCCCCAGCATCAGGGTCAGCGGCGTGCGGAATTCGTGGCTGACGTTGGAGAAGAACGCGGTTTTCGCACGGTCGATGGCGGCCAGCATGGCGGCGCGCTTGCGCTCGGCCTCGACCGCGTCCACGCGCGCCAGTGCGGCGCCGAGCGCGGCCTGCACCAGATCGTAGAAACCGGCGTAGGTATCGTCGAGCGGCAGGCGCGCGCTGGCGCCGGCCATCAGCAACAGGTCGGGCTGGACACTGCCCGGCTGGCTGACCGGCAGCGCGAACGCGGCGTCCGGCGCTTCTTCGTAGGGGCCGCAGGCGGCGCCCTCGAGGCGCGCGCGCAGGCCGGTCAGGCGCAGCGGCGCATCGGTTTGCATCAGTTCCGGCATCGGCCAGACCGCGTCGTCGCCTGGCGCCAGCACGGACGGCGCCATCGCGGTGCCGGGGGGCATGCCGGTGTCGCCGGCCAGCCGGTAGTTGCCGCTGTCGGGATCGCGCTCGTACAGCAGCGCGAACGGCAGGTCGAGTTCGCACTGCGCCACGGTCTGCATCAGGAGGCGGAACAGGTCGGCACGCGTGTCGGCCCGGCCCAGTTGCGCATTCAGGTCGCGCAGCGCACGCGTGCGCCGCTCGCTGAGCATGGTCGCCGTGGTTTCCGTCACCGGGTGGAACAGGCCGGCGATATTCCCGCTTTCGTCGCGGATGGGGCTGAGCGAAAACGTGAAGAAGGTCTCTTCCAGGTAGCCTTTGCGGAACAGGAAGATGCGGCGGTTCTCCAGGAAGGACGTGCGCCCGCTGCGCGCCTGTTCGAAGGGCTGGTCGAGCTCCGGCCAGGCCGAGGCCCAGCATTCCTTGAAGTCCTGGCCGAGCGAGCCCGGATGCTTGTCGCCGCAGATGACCCGGTAACCGTCGTTGTAGATCTGGACGTTGTCCGGTCCCCAGATGATATCGATGGGGAAGTTGGAGGCCAGGCACAGGCCGACGGTGGTACGCAGGCTGTGCGGCCAGCCGGAGATGGGCCCCAGCGGCGTGCTGGACCAGTCGTGGGCCAGGATCAGCGCGGCCATTTCGCTGTCGCCGGTCAGGAAGGTTTCTTCGGATAGCATGCCGCTATCGGGCTCGAGAGGCATATTCATTGTGCATTGCAGGTCAGTCCCTGCCGCCTCCCGGCTATTCAGTAATTCGTTACATTAACATGCTTGCGTCGGCGATGTTATGAAACATTTCAGTGCAGCATGTCGGTACGCGGCAGCGCAACGCTGCCACATCCCTCTTCAGGACTGGCGCCCAACGTGGCGCGGCAACTGCAGCACCGCTTCCGCGTTCGAACTGGAAAAGCAGCGGTCGGCCGCGGCCAGCAGCGGCAGCCATTCGTAGCGCAGGTGTTCGCGCGGCGACAGGGTGATCGGGATATCGCGCGGTACGCAGACCGAGAACACGTGTTCGGTGTTGTGGGTGACGCCCGGGGCATAGCGGTGGCGCCAGGTCTGGTAGATCTCGTAGACGTTGGACAGGTGCCAGTCGCGCAGCACGATGCGTTCGCCATCGGCACGGATGCCGGTTTCCTCGAACAGCTCGCGGGTGGCAGTCTCGAGCAGCGGCTCGTCGACGCGGTCCAGGGAACCGGTGACGGATTGCCAGAAGCCGGGCCGGTCGGCACGCTCGATCAGCAGGACCTCGAGGTCGGCGGTGTGGATGACGACGAGGACGGATTCGGGGATTTTGTGGGGCATAACGCCATTGTAGCGTTATTGATCGTCGTTCCCGCTTCCAACAACGTCGTCCCCGCGAAGGCGGGGACCCAAGTTATGCATGCGCTAACGTAACGCCTACAAACCTTGGGTCCCCGCCTGCGCGGGGACGACGGATCAAACGCCAGTGGTTTTACGCCACCTTCGGCTGCTCGTTACGCAGACGGATGTGCAGTTCCTTCAGCTGCTTCTCGTCGACTTCCGACGGCGCGTTGGTCAGCAGATCCTGTGCGCGCTGGGTCTTCGGGAAGGCGATCACGTCGCGGATCGACTCGGAGCCGGTCATCAGCGTGATCAGGCGGTCCAGGCCGAAGGCCAGGCCACCGTGCGGCGGCGCGCCGTACTGCAGGGCGTCGAGCAGGAAGCCGAACTTCAGCTGGGCTTCTTCGGCGTCGATCTTCAGCGCGCGGAACACCTTGCTCTGGACTTCTTCGCGGTGGATACGGATCGAGCCGCCGCCCAGTTCCCAGCCGTTCAGGACCATGTCGTAGGCCTTGGCGACGCAGGCGCCCGGATTGGTCTCGAGCATGTCTTCGTGGCCGTCCTTCGGTGCGGTGAACGGGTGGTGAGTGGCGTTCCAGCGGTCGCCTTCCTCGTCGTACTCGAACATCGGGAAGTCGATGACCCACAGCGGTGCCCAGCGGTCGTCGAACAGGCCGGCCTTCTTGCCGAATTCCGAGTGGCCGATCTTCACGCGCAGCGCGCCCATGGCGTCGTTGACGACCTTGGCTTTATCGGCACCGAAGAAGATCAGGTCGCCGTCTTCTGCACCGGTCAGTTCCAGGATCTGGGTGAGAACTTCGTCCGAGATGTTCTTCACGATCGGCGACTGCAGGCCATCGCGGCCCTTGGCCTTCTCGTTGACCTTGATGTAGGCCAGGCCCTTGGCGCCGTAGATGCCGACGAACTGGGTGTAGGCGTCGATTTCCGAACGCGGCATCGAACCGCCCTGCGGCACGCGCAGGCCGACCACGCGGCCGTTCGGCAGGTTGGCGGCCGAGTTGAACACCTTGAACTCGACGGTCTTCATCAGTTCGGTCAGTTCGGTGAACTGCAGCTTGACGCGCATGTCCGGCTTGTCCGAACCGTAGGAGCCCATGGCGGTGGCGAAGTCCATCACCGGGAACGGGTTCGGCAGGTCGATGCCGGCGGCGTTCTTGAAGACGACGCGCATCATGTCTTCGAACAGGTCACGGATTTCCTGCTCGGTCAGGAACGAGGTTTCGCAGTCGATCTGGGTGAATTCCGGCTGGCGGTCGGCGCGCAGGTCTTCGTCGCGGAAGCACTTGGTGATCTGGTAGTAACGGTCGAAGTTGGCGACCATCAGCAGCTGCTTGAACAGCTGCGGCGACTGCGGCAGCGCGAAGAAGTTGCCCGGGTTGACGCGCGACGGGACCAGGTAGTCGCGCGCGCCTTCCGGGGTCGACTTGGTCAGCATCGGGGTTTCGATGTCGATGAAGCCCAGGTTGTCCAGGTACTTGCGCACTTCCATCGAGACCTTGTAGCGCAGGCGCAGGTTGTGCTGCATCTGCTGGCGGCGCAGGTCGAGCACGCGGTGCGTCAGGCGGGTGGTTTCCGACAGGTTGTCGTCGTCCAGCTGGAACGGCACCGGGACCGAGGCGTTCAGCACTTCGAGGCCGGTGGTGTTGATTTCGATCTTGCCCGACTTCAGGTTGGCGTTGGCGGTGCCCTCCAGGCGGTTCACGACGGTGCCGGTGATGCGCAGGCAGTACTCGTTGCGCACGTGCTCGGCGGCCTTGAAGACTTCCGCATTGTCGGGGTGGCAGACGACCTGCACCAGGCCTTCACGGTCGCGCAGGTCGATGAAGATCACGCCACCGTGGTCGCGGCGACGGTGCACCCAGCCGCACAGGCTGACGGTTTGGCCCAGCAGCTCTTCGGTCACGAGGCCGCAGTAGTTGGTACGCATGGAGGACATAGTTTTTCGATCCAGGTTGGTTATTCGGTGCCTGCTGCCAGGCGTTTAATCTCTTGTAAATCCTTGACGGCGTCTTCGGCCGGTGCCGGCGCCACGACGCCCATCGACACGATGTACTTCAGGGCGGCGTCGACCGTCATGTCCAGTTCCACCACCCGGCTGCGTTCCATCATCAGGAAGAAGCCGGAGGTCGGATTCGGGGTGGTCGGCACGTACACGCTCACGTAGTCGCCCACCAGGTGATTCTTCACGTCGCCGCCCGGCACGCCGGTCAGGAAGGCGATCGTGTACGAGTTCTCGTGCGGGTACGGGATCAGCACGGCCTTGCGAAAGGCGTTGCCCGAGGACGAGAACAGGGTGTCGGACACCTGCTTGACGCTGCCGTAGATCGAGTTCACGACCGGAATGCGGTTCAGCAGGCGTTCCCACAGGCGCACGAACCATTTGCCGACCAGGTTATTGGTCAGCACGCCGGTCAGGAACACGATCGCCAGCGTGATGATCGCACCCAGGCCGGGGATGTAGGTGCGCGGTTGCCACTCGCTGGGGACCAGCACCAGCGACTGGTCCAGCGTGCTGATCACGAAGTTCAGCACCCAGGCGGTAATCGCCAGGGGGACCAGAACCAGCGCGCCGGTGATGAAATATTTACGCATTCGGTGTCCGCAAAGGGGTCAGGTGCTGCTGTCGCCCGGCGTCGAGGCCGGTGCCGGCGCTGGCGCGGCACTGGCGGTGCTGTCGCCGCCGGCGCTGCTGCTTGCGCCGCTGTCGGTCGACGGCGCCGTGCCGGTCGCCGGGGCATTGCCACCGCGGAAGTCAGTCACGTACCAGCCGGTACCCTTGAGCTGGAAACCGGCAGCCGTGACCTGCTTCTTGAACGATGACTTGCCGCACGACGGGCACACGGTCAGAACCGGATCCGAAATCTTTTGCAGTACATCCTTGGCAAAACCGCATTCATCGCAGCGGTAGGCGTAAATCGGCATCTGAATACTCCGCAAAAATCATCAAAACCCTGAATTATAAAGCTTTTGCGGGAGGATTTGCCCTTTGGCGCACTGCCTGGGCAGGATAGACACCCTTACAACTTGCTGCAAATAGGCAACAGTGTTGTTTTTCTTCAGCACAATGGATGTGCTGGGTTTGCCGAACATCAACATACCTGTTTAAATAGCACACCTTAGTTGCTAAGAAACAGAAGTTTGCGCGACCGGCTCCGCCGCCGCCGCTAAGCCATACAAGAACGACTTCAAATCAAGGGCCCTGCGCGGGCCCTTTTTCTTTTGGCGGCGGCCGGCGCTTACAGGGTCAGCCCGCCCGACACTTCGAGCGTGGCGCCGTTCACGTAGCTGGCATCGGCGGACAGCAGGAAGGCCACGCACGAAGCGACCTCCTCCGGCCGGCCCATGCGGCCCTGCGGCACCGCCTTGACCATCTCGTCGATCAGGTGCTGCGGGATGTCCTTGACGATGGCGGTGCCGACGAAGCCCGGACATACGGCATTGCAGCGCACGCCCTTGCGGCCCAGTTCGCGCGCCCAGGTCTTGGTCATGCCGAGCACGCCCGCCTTCGCCGCCGCATAGTTGGTCTGCCCGAAGTTGCCGCTCAGGCCGACGATCGACGAGATGTTCACGATCGCCCCGCCGCTCCCGATCAGCGCCTCCACCGCCGCGCGCCCGCAGTTGAACACGCCCTTCAGGTTGACGTCGATGACGGCGTCCCACTGGGCTTCGCTCATCTTGCGCAACTGCGCGTCGGCGACGATGCCGGCATTGTTGACCAGGCCATCCAGGCGCCCGAAGTGCGCCAGCGTGGCGTCGAGTGCCGCCTGCACGCTGGCCATGCTGGAGACGTCGACCACGCAGCCCAGCACATCGGCCTGCGCCTCCGCGCGCAGGCGCGCCACCGCGGCGTCGACCGCCTCGGCGCGCAAGTCCCATACCGCGACGCGGGCACCATCCGCCGCGCAGCGTTCGGCGATCGCCAGGCCGATACCCTGGGCGCCGCCGGTGACCACGACCACCTTGCCATGTAAATCCATGCGTATTCCTCGCTTTCCATCGATGTAATCCGGACAGGATACTCCGTTGTAGAATTGCGCGTCCCCATCAACTCCAGAGCCGATGACGCGCACCACCGAATCCAGCTCCCCTGCCGGCAATGCGCGCAAGGCCAGGTCGGTCGGCCGCCGTCCCCGGATCGAGGGCGGCAGCGAAACCTCGCCGGTCATCCTCGACGCCGCCGAAAAGCTGTTCGCCCTTCACGGCTTCCACGGCGTGACGGTGCGCGCCGTCGCCGTCGAATGCGGGGTCGATTCGGCCCTGGTCCACTATTATTTCGGCACCAAGCAGGCGCTGTTCGACGCCGTGTTCGCGCGCCGCGCAGCCACGATCAACCAGGACCGCCTGGACGCGATGCTGCGCTACGAAGAGGAATTCGGCGACAACATGACCGTCGAAGGCGTCGCCTCGGCCTTCCTGATGCCGCTGCTCGACCGGGCCCGCCACAACGACCCCGGCTGGAAGCATTATTTCGCCCTGCTCGGCCTGGTCAACAACGCGCGCGGCTGGGGCACGGACACCATGACCAGCAACTTCGACCCGGTGGTGCGCCGCTTCATCGGCCTGCTGCAGCGGGTGCTGCCGCAGGCCGCCACCGAAGACCTGTTCTACAGCTACCACTTCCTGACCGGCGCCCTGTGCCTGACCCTGAGCGATACCGGCCGCCTGGACCAGCTGTCGGAAGGCAGCGCCAGCTCCGCCGACATGGCGGCGATCGCGCCGCGGATGATTGCTTACTGTGCCGCCGGTTTCAGGGCGGTGTGCCGGCCGCGCCGGCCCGCGTAACGGTTCCGGCGTCCCCAGCGCTCTGGCGCGATGCCACGAAGGCGCCGATCTCGCCCACCACGCCGCGGCGGAACAGCAGCACGCAGGCGACGAACACCAGGCCGGTCACGATGCCCACCGATTCGCCCAGGGTCGAGAACCATTCGATGTGGGTGGCTTCGGCCAGCCAGGTGCCGAGGTCGCCGAGACGGTTTTCCAGCGAGACGATCAGGAAGGCGCCGACGATCGGCCCCACCAGCGTGCCCATGCCGCCCACCAGGGTCATCAGGATCACCAGGCCGGACATGGTCCAGTGCACGTCGGTGAGGGTTTCGAAGCTCAGCACCAGGGTCTTGGTGGCGCCCGCCAGGCCGGCCAGCGCGGCGGACAGTACGAAGGCCAGCAGCTTGTAGCGGTCGACGTCGTAGCCCAGCGAGATCGCGCGCGGCTCGTTTTCCTTGATCGCCTTGAGCACCTGGCCGAAAGGCGAGTGGATGGTGCGCACGATCAGCGCGAAGCCGCCCACGAAGATCGCCAGCACCACGTAGTACAGGGTCAGGTCGTTGGACAGGTCCAGGCCGAACAGGCTGCCGCGCGGGACGCCCTGCAGGCCATCCTCGCCGTGCGTGAACGGCGCGCGCAGCGCCGCGAAATACACCATCTGCGCCAGCGCCAGCGTGATCATCGAAAAATAGATGCCCTGGCGCCGGATCGCAAGTAGCCCCATCACCAGCCCCAGCACGCCGGCTGCCAGCACGGCGAGCAGGATCCCGAGCGGCACCGGCAAGCCCAGCGTCGTCAAGGCATAACCGGCCACGTAGCCGCCAGTGCCGAGGAAGGCCGCATGGCCGAAGGACAGCAGCCCCGTATAGCCGATCAAGAGGTTGAAGGCGCAGGCGAACAGACCGAAGCACAGGAGCTTCATCAGGAACACCGGGTAGGCGAACATGGGCGCGGCCAGCGCGATGGCCAAGGCCACCATGCATAAGATTTTCTTATTCATATATCCTCTCTTAAGTGGCCTCGAAAACCGTAGCGAGCATCGCAGGCCAACAATGCAACGCGCAGTAGGTTTGCGAGGTCTCTTACTTCTCCTTGCCGAACAGGCCGGCCGGGCGCAGCAGCAGCACGATCACCATCACCACGAACACCACGACTTCCGACCCCTCCGGATAAAACACCCGGGTCAGCCCTTCGATCACGCCCAGACCGAGGCCGGTCAGGATGGAGCCGAGGATCGAGCCCATCCCGCCGATCACCACCACCGCGAACACGACGATGATCAGGTTCGATCCCATCAGCGGCGTGACGTTGATGACGGGCGCCGCCAGCACGCCGGCCAGGCCGGCCAGCGCGACGCCGAAGCCGTAGGTCAGCATCACCATCATCGGCACGTTGACGCCGAAGGCTTCGACCAGTTTCGGGTTCTCGGTGCCGGCGCGCAGGTAGGCGCCGAGTCGCGTCTTCTCGATCACGAACCAGGTGCCGAGGCAGACCACGATCGAAGCCGCGACCACCCAGGCGCGGTAGTTCGGCAGGATCATGAAGCCCAGGTTGGTGGCGCCGGCAAGCTGTTCGGGCACGTCGAGGGTCTGGCCGGACACGCCGTAGAAGGAGCGGAACAGGCCTTCCAGCAGCAGGGTCAGGCCGAAGGTCAGCAGCAGGCCGTACAGGTGATCGAGCTTGTACAGCCAGCGCAGCATGGTGCGTTCGATCACGATGCCGAGCAGGCCCACCAACAGCGGCGCCAACACCAGCATCATCCAGTAATTCAGGCCGAACTGGGTCACGCCGATGTAGGCCAGGAAGGCGCCGACCATGTACAACGCCCCATGCGAGAAGTTGATCACGTTGAGCAGGCCGAAGATCACGGCCAGGCCCAGCGACAGCATCGCGTAGAAGGAACCGTTCACCAGGCCGAGCAGCAGTTGGCTCATCAATGCCTGCAGGGGCACGCCGAGGATCTCCATCACACCCCCAGCAGTTCGGTGAGCGCCGGCATCCTGGCTTCCAGGTCGGCCGCGGCGATGGTGTCGGCGATTTGCCCATGCTCGATCACGTAGAAGCGGTCCGCCAGCGGCGCCGCGAAGCGGAAGTTCTGCTCGACCATCACGATGGTATAGCCTTTCTCCTTGAGGGTGAGGATCATGCGCGCCAGCGCCTGCACGATGACGGGCGCCAGGCCTTCCGAGATCTCGTCCAGCAGCAGCAGGCGGGCGCCGGTGCGCAGGATGCGCGCCACCGCCAGCATCTGCTGCTCGCCGCCGGACAGGCGCGTACCCTGGCTGTGGCGGCGCTCCAGCAGGTTCGGGAACATCGCGTAGATCTCGTCGAGCGACATGCCCTTGCCTGCATCCAGCACGGGCGGCAGCAGCAGGTTTTCCTCGGTCGACAGCGAAGCGAAGATGCCGCGCTCCTCCGGGCAGTAGCCGATGCCGAGGTGGGCGATCCTGTGGGTCGGCAGGCCGATCGCCTCGACGCCGTGGATCCTGATCGAGCCGCTGCGGCGCCCGGTCAGGCCCATGACGGCGCGCAGGAGCGTGGTGCGGCCGGCGCCGTTGCGGCCCAGCAGGGCCACCACCTCGCCCGGCTGCACGCTCAGGCTGATGCCGTGCAGGACGTGCGATTCGCCATACCAGGCCTGCAGGTTGGCGATCTCGAGTGCGGCGCTCATTGCAGGGCTCATTGCGGCGCTCCCATATAGGCTTCCATCACCTGCGGGTCCTTCGAGACCTCGGCGTAGCTGCCCTCGGCCAGCACCGCGCCGCGCTGCAGCACCGAGATGCGGTCGCAGATGCCGGATACCACGCTCATGTTGTGCTCCACCATCAGGATCGTGCGCCCGCTCGACACCTTCTTGATCAGCGCCGTCACGCGGTGCACGTCCTCGTGGCCCATGCCCTGGGTCGGCTCGTCCAGCAGCATCAGCTCCGGCTCCATCGCCAGCGTCGCGGCGATCTCCAATGCGCGCTTGCGGCCGTAGGGCAGGCTGGCGGTGACCTGGTCGGCAAAACCGGCCAGGTCGACCTCTTCCAGCAGCTGCATCGCGCGGCCGTTCAACACGTCCAGCGAGCGCTCGCTGCGCCAGAAGTGGAAGCTGGTGCCGAGCGTACGCTGCAGGCCGATGCGCACGTTCTGCAGCACGGTCAGGTGCGGAAAGACCGCCGAGATCTGGAAGGAGCGGATGATGCCCATGCGCGCGATCTGCGCCGGCGCCGCCGCCGTGATGTCGCGGCCATTGAACAGGATCTGGCCGGATGTCGGGGTGAGGAATTTGGTGAGCAGGTTGAAGCAGGTGGTCTTCCCTGCCCCGTTCGGCCCGATCAGCGCGTGGATATGTCCACGCTCGATATTCAGATCGACGCCGCCGACCGCCGTAAAGCCTTTGAAGGCCTTGGTGAGCTTGCGTGTTTCGAGTATGACGTCCGCCACTCGCGCCTCCGTTTTATCACCTGCCGGTGCATTATTTTTTCAATCATACACGGCGGGATTTAACGGAACAATCATTAGCGGCGGCGCCAGATCATCCAGCGCTCCTTCTCAAGGAATACCGGGATCGAATCGGTCACCGCCTCGTCGGCGATGCAATCGAAATGCGGCGCCAGCAGCGCATCGAGCTGGGCGCGGGCGATGCCGAACGGCGGCCCCTTCGGCACATCGTCGAAGAAGAAATAGCCAGCCAGCAGGCCGCCCGGTGCCAGCAGGCGCGCCCAGCGCGCGGCCACCTCGGGCCAGCGCGCCCGCGGCAGCGCGCACAGGAAAGCCTGTTCGTAGACCAGGTCGAGCGGCCTGGATGGGACGTAATCGAAGAAGTCGGCCTGCACGATATGGCCGGCGTGCGGTCCCGCCAGCGCCTTGGCGCGCGCCACCGCGACCGGCGAAAAATCGATGGCGGTGGCGTCCCAGCCGGCATCCAGCATCAGCGCCAGTTCGTAGGCCGAGCCGCAACCCGGCAGCAAGACAGCCGGGGGCCGTCCTGCGGTCGACAAGAGCGCCGGGGCATTCGCCACGAAGGCCCGCAGCGCGGCCGACGCGCCGCCCCGGTCCCAGGGCGTGAATTGCCTGTCGAAGCGTTCGTCCCAGAACGTCGGCGTCAGCGGATCGCGGCTGGCAAAGTCCGGCATGGCGTCAGAAGCGGACGAAGTGCACCGCGGCCAGGCCGACCACCGCGACGGCCGTGACGCAGGCGAGGATGGCCAGCAGGCGGTTGGTGCGGCGCTGGTTCTCGACCAGCTTGTACATCAGGTCGCCCATGTCGAGGTCGCTGTGCGCGCGCTTGTGCAGCACCTGGTGGGCCAGGCGCGGGATCTGCGGGAAGATCTGGGCGAAGCGCGGCGCCTCGTCGCGCAGGCGCTCGACGAAGCCGCGCCAGCCCACCTGGTCGGCCATCCAGCGCTCCAGATAGGGTTTCGCGGTCTTCCACAGGTCGAGGTCCGGATCGAGCTGGCGCCCCAGGCCCTCGATGTTGAGCATGGTCTTCTGCAGCAGCACCAGCTGCGGCTGGACCTCGACGTTGAAGCGGCGCGAGGTCTGGAACAGGCGCAGCAGCACCTGGCCGAAGGAGATGTCCTTCAGCGGACGGTCGAAGATCGGTTCGCAGGTCGCGCGCACTGCGGCTTCCAGTTCGTCGACGCGGGTGTCGCGCGGCGCCCAGCCGGATTCGATGTGGGCTTCGGCCACGCGCTTGTAGTCGCGGCGGAAGAAGGCCAGGAAGTTCTGCGACAGGTAATCCTTGTCGAAATCGTTCAGGGTGCCGACGATGCCGAAGTCGAGCGCAATGTAGCGCCCGAAGGTCGCCTCCTCCACCGACACCAGGATGTTGCCGGGGTGCATATCCGCGTGGAAGAAACCGTCGCGGAAGACCTGGGTGAAGAAGATCTCGACGCCATCGCGCGACAGCTTTTTCAGGTCGACGCCGGCTGCGACCAGGCGGTCGGTCTGCGAGATCGGGATGCCGTTCATGCGCTCCATCACGATCACGCTGCTGGAGCAGTAATCCCAGTACATCTCCGGGACCATCAGCAGGGTCGAGTTGGCGAAGTTGCGGCGCAGCTGGCTGGCCTGGGCCGCTTCGCGCATCAGGTCGAGCTCGTCGTGCAGGTACTTGTCGAATTCGGCGACGACTTCGCGCGGCTTCAGGCGGCGGCTGTCCGGCCACACCTTTTCGATCAGGCCGGCCGCCATCTGCATCAGGGCCAGGTCTTCGTCGATGGTCGATTTCATCCCCGGACGCAGCACCTTGACCGCGACTTCCTTGCCGTTCTTGAGGGTGGCGAAGTGGACCTGGGCGATCGAGGCCGACGCCACCGGCGTGCGCTCGAAAGTAGCGAACAGCTGCTCCGGCGGGGCGCCGAGCGAGCGCGTGATCTGGGCGATGGCGAGGTCGGAATCGAAAGGCGGCACGCGGTCCTGCAGCAGCGACAGCTCGGCCACGATATCCGGCGGCATCAGGTCGGGGCGGGTCGACAGCACCTGGCCGAACTTCACGAAGATCGGTCCCAGCTCTTCCAGCGCCAGGCGCAGGCGGATCGCGCGCGGCGACGTGATGCGGCGCCAGAAGAACATGGTGTTAATGAAGCGGGCGGTGCGCGGCACTTGCAGGCCGGACATCGCGATCTCGTCGAGACCGTATTTCGTGAAAACCGTGAAGATCTTCAGCAGGCGCAGGAATTTCAGAATCATCAGCTATCCGATTGTGGGTCGTGCGGCAGTCGCGGCACAGGGGTGGCGCTGCGCTGGGCCAGCCGCTGTTCCAGTTTCTGCTCCAGTTTGGCGATGCGCTTGGCGGTACGCTCGACGTCGTCGCGCAGGCGGTTCACGTCGTCCGCGAAGGCATCGACGGCCTCCGGGCGGATCAGGACGCGGCGCTCCTCGAGCAGGAATTCGGCGACGTTCTCGGCAAGGCGGCGCCCGGCACCGGTCGCGTGCGACACCGCCGCGCGCGCGCCGCCGACCAGGCGGGTGGCGGCGATGGGGCCGAGAAAGCGTTCCAGATCATGCTCGGCATCCCAGCGCAGGCCTTTCGACAGTTGCGAGATGGTGTTGGCGAATTCGGCATCGCCCTCGATGCGCACATAGGAAAAGGCGCGGTCGCGGTTCTGCAGGATCAGCGGCAGGTCGCCCGGCTTGACGTGAATGGTCACGTCCGGCACGTCATCGGCACCGGCCGCTTCCAGCATGCCGTCTTTCGCCACGCGCATGCACAGGCGCAGGTGGCCCATGTCGATGCAGGCGACCTTGCCGGCGCGGCGCATCAGGGTATCGCGCGCCCAGGCTTCCTGGGCCAGCAGGTGGTTGATGGTCGCTACGCTGAGAAAAGAAGGAGTTGATGACATGGAGGCTTGCGTTCAAAAAAAAACCGCCCTGCGTTGGGCGGTTCGATCTTACCAGTTCGCCGGGGCACAAACCCGGCGGCACGGATCGTTATGACAAAAATATTGTCAAAAATATCTTACGTGATCTGCTGGATGCCCGCCAGGACCCAGCCACCGTTGCCGTTCAGCGGCTTCGCCAGGTTCCACACCTCGACGTAGGGCTCGGCCAGCGCGCCCGGGGCGTTGCGGATCATGCCGTTGAACTGCACGCTCGCCAGGTAGTCGCGCTCGGTGGTTTCGATGCCCAGCAGTTGGGCGTCGATCGAGACGACTTCGGTGTAATCCTGCTGGCCGCCGCGCTCCTGGATCTGCATCTGCAGCTCGGCAAACACTTCCGGCGAGGTGAACTCGCGCAGGTCGGCCGTATCGCCGCGGTCCCAGGCTGCCTGCATGCGGATGAACGAGGCTTTCGCATGGCGCAGGAAGGCCTCGGTGTCGAAGCCGGCCGGCACGCCCCATTGCTGGTGCGCGGTCTGCTTGTTCAGCGACACGTTCGAGGTCGGCTGGTTGTAGCCGCCGGCATAGTTGCTGGCGGTCTCAGGCTGCCAGCCCTGGTTCAGACCCGAGCCGATTTCCGGCGTGCCGGTCGCCGGCGCAGGCGTCGGATTGAAACCCGAGAACTGCGTATTCGACGGCGTGGCTTTGCGGCGGAACATGCGCACGATGAACACCACGGCGAGCACCAGCAGCAGGATCATCAGGATCGAGGACAAGGCGCTGGCCATGGCGCCGCCGATGCCGAGGTGCGAGAACAGCGCGCCCAGGCCCAGGCCCAGCAGCGCGCCGCCCAGGACGCCCTTCCACATGCTCGGACGACGCTGCGGCACTTGTGCAGGCGCGGCCGGTGCCGGTGCCTGGCGCTGGTAGCCCGGCTGCTGGGACGGTGCCGGCGCGGGGGCCGGCGCCGGCGCGCGCATCTGGCGCACCGACTGCGACTGGCGGCCGAAGGAACGGCCGCCGCCCACCGGACGCGCGAACGCTTCGGCGACGAAGGACAGTGCGGTCACCGCGATCATCGTGCTGGCCAAGAATTTCTTCATCGTGGACACCTCAAAGTTTGATGCCGGTGTGCAGTGCAGCCACACCAGCCGTCAGGTTGTAGTACTGCACGCGTTCCAGGCCCACCGTTTCCATCATGGATTTCAGCGTTTCCTGGTCCGGGTGCATGCGGATCGATTCCGCCAGGTAGCGGTAGCTCTCGGCATCGTTGGCGATGCGCTGGCCCAGCCACGGCAGCACCGAGAACGAATAGATGTCGTACGGCTTCTGCAGCGGCGCGGCCACTTTCGAGAACTCCAGCACCAGCAACTTGCCGCCGGGCTTGAGCACGCGGCGCATTTCCGCCAGCGCCTGGTCCTTGTGCGTCATGTTGCGCAGGCCGAAGGCCACGCTGACCCGGTCGAAGTAGTTGTCCGGGAAGGGCAACTTTTCCGCGTCACACAGCAAGGTGGGGGTCACTAGACCTTTATTCAATAGACGGTCGCGGCCAACGCGCAGCATCGATTCGTTGATGTCGGTGAGCCAGACCTCGCCGCTCGGCCCGGCCTGCTTGGCGAAGGCCTTGGCCAGATCGCCGGTGCCGCCGGCGATGTCGAGCACCTTGAAGCCGGGGCGCACGCCCGCCTGGGCGATCGTGAAGGTCTTCCAGATGCGGTGCAGGCCGCCGGACATCAGGTCGTTCATCACGTCGTACTTCGACGCAACCGAGTGGAAAACCTTGGCGACCTCGTGGACCTTGTCGTCCTCGGAAACGGTCTTGTAGCCGAAATGGGTGGTGTTGGTCATATCGTTTGCCAGTTTGATCTTGTCGCATTATACAAGGCTCATCCTGGGCACAGGCGCGGGGCTTGCCGGACCGGCAAGCGGGTCGGCAGCACGCGCGGCCCATACTGCTGAGCTGTTGTCGCGGAAATAACAACACTAAAAAAAATTTCAATTCAATCGTGCAGCACTTTCCCTAAATTTTGCTTATAGTGATTCAGCTTTGTTCAGTTCGCCACGGCGGAGACCTGGGGACGTGGCAAAGTTTTGGATAATTCCTTTTAAGAGAGAAAAGACATGGCGACTGGCACTGTGAAATGGTTTAACGACTCCAAGGGCTTCGGCTTCATCAAACCGGATGATGGCGGCGACGATCTGTTCGCGCACTTCTCGGCAATCAACACGGCCGGCTTCAAGTCCCTGGCGGAAAACCAGCGCGTCAGCTTCGATATCACCACCGGCCCGAAGGGCAAGCAAGCTGCAAATATCCAGCCGCAGGCGTAATTGCCGACCAGCCGGTTTAACCGGCATAAAAAAAGCGCCGAGCGGTTTCGCCGGCGCTTTTTTCGTTTTATGTGCTGCTTTTAATGCTTGTGGCCGCAGCCGCTGATCGCTTTGATTGGGGTACCCGGCAGCACCGTGCGCGATTCGCGGCCGACGTCGCCCACGAAACCGGCGGCGTGCAGGCGCTGCATGTAGTCCTGCCACAGGGTTTCCTGTTCGCTGCCCAGCTTGTACAGGTAATCCCAGGTAAAGATGCCGGACTCGTGGCCGTCGGTGAACAGCGGCTTGATCGCGTAATTGCCGACCGGCTCGACGCCGTTGATGCCGACTTCGCGCTTGCCGACCTGCAGTACTTCCTGGCCCGGACCGTGGCCCATCACTTCGGCCGAGGGCGAGTAGACGCGCATCAGCTCGAAGGGGATGGAGAAGGCGGCGCCGTCGTCGAAGGCGATTTCCAGCACTTTGGATTGCTGGCGGATGGTGAGGCTGGTTGGGATGCGCATGGTGTCGATAAATGGTGACCGATGATAAACCGTCATTCCCGCGCAGGCGGGAATCCATACGTCGCGTTCACATAGGCGCAGCATGGGTTCCCGCTTTCGCGGGAACGACGAAGTGGGATCATTTTACTGCTTCGCGAACTTCCGCTCGATCGCCTGCTTCAATTGCGGCATCAGGGCGCGCCGCTGTTCCAGCACATCCGCAGGCGTTTCACGCACCGCCTGGGCCCACACCGGCGCCGGGAAATGCGCGTCGTCGGCGTAGCGCGGAATCACGTGCCAGTGCAGGTGCGGCACCACGTTGCCCAGGCTCGCCACATTCACCTTCAGCGGCTGCATCGCCTCGCGCACCGCCTGCTCGAGCTTGAACACGGCTTCGTTCAACAGCAGCCGGTCGGCATCAAGCAGGTCGCTCATCTCGCGCACGTGCCCGTTCCACACCACGCGGGCGAAGCCGGGATAGTTGGGCTCCTCTGCCAGGATCACGGAAAACTTCTCGTTCGCGACCACTTTCGCAGAAGCCGCCAGTTCGCACAGCTCGCAGCCCATCACCCTGGACGTCATACCAGCACCCTTTCGATACCGCCGTTGTTGGCATTCGCCACGTAGTTCGGCAGCCAGTTCTCGCCCAGCAGATGCCGCGCGATCTCGACCACGATGTAGTCGGCAGTCGTGCCGGCGTCGTCGTTGTAGCGCGACAGGCCCTGCAGGCAGGATGGGCAGCTGGTCAGGATCTTGACGTCGCCCTTGAAGCCGTCGGCGCGCAGTTTATCCGCGCCCTTCTCCATCTCTTCTTCCTTCCGGAAGCGGACCTGGGTCGCGATGTCCGGACGGGACACGGCGAAGGTGCCCGACTCGCCGCAGCAGCGGTCGTTCTTCTCGATCTTGACGTTGTCCGCGGTCTGCACCAGCGCGTTCACGGTCTTCATCGAGTCCTGCAGCTTCATCGGCGTGTGGCAGGGGTCGTGGTACATGTAGCGGGTACCGGTCACGCCTTCCAGCTTGACGCCCTTCTCGAGCAGGTACTCGTGGATGTCCATGATGCGGCAGCCCGGGAAGATCTTCTCGAATTCATAGGTCGCCAACTGGTCGTAGCAGGTGCCGCAGGAAACCAGCACCGTCTTGATGTCGAGGTAGTTCAGCGTGTTCGCCATGCGGTGGAACAGCACGCGGTTATCGGTCATCATCTTGTCGGCCTTGTCGTACTGGCCGGCGCCGCGCTGCGGATAGCCGCAGCACAGATAGCCCGGCGGCAGCACGGTCTGCACGCCGACTTCCCACAGCATCGCCTGGGTGGCCAGGCCGACCTGCGAGAACAGGCGCTCGGAGCCGCAGCCGGGGAAGTAGAACACCGCTTCCGTATCCGCATTGGTCCGCTTCGGATTGCGGATGATCGGGATGACCTTGTCGTCCTCGATGTCCAGCAGGGCGCGCGCGGTCTTCTTCGGCAGGTTGCCCGGCATCTTCTTGTTCACGAAGTGGATCACCTGCTCGCGGATCGGCGCCTTGCCGGTGGTCGGCGGCGGTGCCTTGGTCTGCTCTTTCGCCACCGCCTTCAGCACGCTCGCGCCCAGGCGCTGCGCCTTGTAGCCCAGATCGACCATCGCCTTGCGGGTAGCGTTGATGGTGGTCGGGTCGGTCGCGTTCAGGAAGAACATGGCGGCGCGGTTGGCCGGCTTGAAGCTGCGCTTGTCCATCTTGCGCAGCAGGTTACGCATGTTCATCGAGACGTCGCCGAAGTCGATGTTGACCGGGCACGGCGTCACGCATTTGTGGCACACGGTGCAGTGGTCGGACACGTCCTCGAATTCTTCCCAGTGCCGGATCGAGACGCCGCGGCGGGTTTGCTCTTCGTACAGGAAGGCCTCGATCAGCGCGGAGGTCGCGAGGATCTTGTCGCGCGGCGAGTACAGCAAATTCGATTGCGGCACGTGGGTCGTGCAGACCGGCTTGCACTTCCCGCAGCGCAGGCAGTCCTTGATGCTGTTGGCGATGGCGCCGATATCGCTCTGCTGCATGATCAGCGATTCGTGGCCCATCAGGCCGAAGGACGGCGTGTAGGCGTTGGTCAGATCGGCCGCCACCGCGCTCGTGTTGAGCAGCTTGCCCTTGTTGAAGCGGCCTTCCGGGTCGACGCGCTGCTTGTAGTCGCGGAACTCGGCGATCTCTTCGTCGGTCAGGAACTCGAGCTTGGTGATGCCGATGCCGTGCTCGCCCGAGATCACGCCGTCCAGCGAACGGGCCAGCTTCATGATGCGCTCGACCGCTTTATGCGCATCCTGCAGCATCGCGTAATCGTCGGAGTTGACCGGCAGGTTGGTGTGGACGTTGCCATCGCCGGCGTGCATGTGCAGCGCCACGAAGACGCGCGAACGCAGCACGCGCTGGTGGATGGCGGTGGCTTCGTCCAGGATCGGTTTGTAAGCCGCGCCGTTGAAGATCTGGCGCAGCGGCGCGCGGATGTCGTTCTTCCACGAGACGCGCACGGTGTGGTCCTGCACCACGTCGAACAGACGCGCCTGCGGCTGCGCGTTCAGGCGGCGCTCGAAGTTCTCGTAGAAACCATCCAGCCCGAATTCGGCCAGCTTCGGCAGCGCGTCCTTCAGCGGCTGGTCGAGGTTCGCCAGCAGCCAGCCCCAGCGTGCGGCGGTCTTCGCCAGCAATTCGTCGGCCTGCTGCGGACGGTCGCCGAGGATCTCTTCCTTCGAGACGCCCTCGCCGGTGGCATCGTCCGCCTTCATCACTTCCAGCGTGCCGGACGTGATCCAGGCATGCAGTTCCTCGACCAGCTGCAGCTTGTTCTTGATCGACAGCTCGATGTTGATGCGCTCGATGCCGTCGGTGTACTCGCCCATGCGGTTCAGGGGAATGACGACGTCTTCGTTGATCTTGAAGGCGTTGGTGTGGCGCGCGATGGCCGCGGTGCGTGCGCGGTCCAGCCAGAACTTCTTGCGCGCTTCGGCGCTGACGGCGATGAAGCCTTCGCCGACGCGGGTATTCGCCAGCCGCACCACTTCCGACGCGGCCTGCGCGACGGCGTTCTCGTCGTCGCCGACGATGTCGCCGAACAGCGCCATCTTCGGCAGCGTGCCGCGCTTCGATTTGGTCGCATAGCCGACCGCGCGCAGGTAGCGCTCGTCCAGGTGCTCCAGGCCCGCCAGGCGCAGGCTGGCGAACTCCGGCTTGCCGTTCTTCGGCAGGCTATCGAGATAGTCTTTGATCTCGACGATCGACGGAATCGCATCGCGCGCCTGGCCGAAGAATTCCAGCGCCACGGTGCGCGTGAACTTCGGCATCTTGTGCAGGATCCAGCGGCTGGAGGTGATCAGGCCATCGGTCCCCTCCTTCTGGATGCCCGGCAGGCCGGCCAGGAATTTGTCGGTCACGTCCTTGCCCAGGCCCTCCTTGCGGAAGCGGCGGCCTTCGATGCTGAGCATCTCGGTGCGGAAAGGCGTGCCCTTGGGTGCGCCCTTCTCCGATGGGTGCGTCCACTCCAGCTTGAAGGTCGCGACAGGGGCGTCGTGGATCTTGCCGAGGTTGTGGTCGACGCGGGTCACGTCCAGCCAGTCGCCGTTCGGGTCGACCATGCGCCAGGAAGCGAGGTTGTCGAGCGCCGTCCCCCACAGCACGGCCTTCTTGCCGCCCGCGTTCATGGCGATGTTCCCGCCGATGCAGGAAGCGTGGGCCGAGGTCGGGTCCACCGCGAACACGAAGCCGGCCTTTTCGGCGGCCTGCGAGACGCGCTGCGTGACCACGCCGGCGCCGGTGTAGATGGTCGCGTAATCGCGGTCCACGCCCGGCAGGCGGCTCATCTCGACTTCGCCGAGGGCGATCAGTTTTTCGGTGTTGATCACGGCCGACATCGGCGTCAGCGGAATCGCGCCGCCGGTGTAGCCGGTACCGCCGCCGCGCGGGATGATGGTCAACCCGAGCTCGATGCAGCCCTTCACCAGGCCGGCCATCTCGTCCTCGCTGTCCGGCAGCAGCACCAGGAAGGGGTATTCGACGCGCCAGTCGGTGGCGTCGGTCACGTGCGAGGTGCGGTGCATGCCGTCGAAGCGGATGTTGCGCTTGTCGGTGTAGCGGCCCAGCACGGCCTTGGCGCGCTTGCGCAGGTCGTACATCTCGCGGAACTCGCGGCCGAAATCGTCGACCGCCTTGCGCGCCGCTTCGAGCAGCTGTTCGACCGCCTGGCTGCGCGCGGCGCTGGTGGCGGCGTCGAGGTTGTCGCCGGCGTCCACCGTCAGGCGGCGCTTGTCGACTTCGGCCAGGCGGTGATGCAGGGCCTCGATCAGCTTGGCGCGCCGCTTCGGGTTGTCCAGCATGTCGTCCTGCAGGTAGGGATTGCGGCGCACCACCCAGATGTCGCCCAGCACCTCGTACAGCATGCGCGCCGAACGGCCGGTCTGGCGTGCACCGCGCAATTCGTCGAGCAGGCGCCACGAGGATTCGCCCAGCAGCCGGATCACGATTTCGCGATCGGAGAACGAGGTGTAGTTATAGGGGATCTCGCGCAGGCGGGCGGGCGCGTTCTCTTCGAGCAGGGCGTGGATATTGGCAGGTGCGTTCATGGGCTATCGGAGGCTGACGAACTGACGCGTAGTGGACAGTCATTCTAGCTTATTGCGATGCACCACGCTGCGCAGCGAGCGATTTTCACAAGACTGGTTTAGCAGAAACAACGGCAAAAAAGGCTTCCATACAAATTTCCGATGCATGGGAAGGCGTTTTTGCACAGAAAACTCGGCTTTGTGATCGGGACGGCATGTTATCCACGCTGGGTGGACCAGGCCCGGTAGCGCCGCGTCAGACGTAGGCTGCGCAACTGGTCGAGCAGCAGCGTGAAAGCCGGGCTGTAGGCGGCCAGCGCTCCGCCGCCCTCGGCCAGCGCATGCAGCCGGCGCCGCACCAGCGCCATGCGCGCCAGGCTGACCAAGGCCTTGTCCTTCCAGTCGACTGCGGGCATGGCGGCCACCGGTTCGCGTCCCGCCTGCCATTGGCGCGGCAGGTCCGGCACCGCCGCCAGCGCGGTCGCGATACCGGCCATGGCAACGCCGCTCTGCAGCACCTGTTCGGCGATCGCGCGCCGCGCAATGCCGCCGGTGGTCATCAGGGGCATGGTCGCCACCTGCGCCAGCTCGCGCGCGAATTCCAGGAAATAGGCTTCGCGCGCGAGCGTGCGGCCATCGGCGGTGCGGCCCTGCATGGCCGGGCTTTCGTAACTGCCGCCCGAGAGTTCGACCAGGTCGACCTGCTCGGCATTCAGCATCGCCAGCACCTGCCTGGCATCGTCTTCGGAAAAGCCGCCGCGCTGGAAGTCGGCCGAATTCAGTTTCACCCCGATGCAGAAACCCGGCGCGACGCGGGCCCGCACCGCGCGCACGACCTCCAGCAGCAGGCGCGCACGCTGGGCCAGGCTGCCGCCCCAGGCGTCATCGCGGCGGTTCGTCAGCGGCGACAGGAACTGCGAAATCAGATAGCCATGCGCCGCATGGATCTGCACGCCCGTGAAGCCGGCCTGCTCGGCGGCGCGGGCGGTGCTTGCAAAGCGTTCGATCACGTTGGCGATGTCGGCCTCCGTCATGGCCACCGGCTGCGCGAACATCTTGCTGTGCTTGCCCATGTCCAGCGCCACCGCCGACGGCGCCCAGGCCAGCCCGCCCATGTTGGCCATGACCTGGCGGCCCGGGTGGCTGATCTGCATCCAGACCTGGGCACCATGCGCGCGTGCCGCCTGTGCCCAGGCCTTGAACGGGTCGAGCGGCGTGCCGGCTTCCAATGCGATGGTGCCCGGGCCGGTCAGCGCGCGCCGGTCGACCATCACATTGCCGGTGATGAGCAGTCCCGTGCCGCCCTCGGCCCAGCGTCGATAAAGGTGCTGGATCCGCGGTCCCGGCAACTGGCCGGCGTCGGCCAGGGTTTCTTCCATGGCGGCCTTGGCCAGGCGGTTGGGGACGATGGCGCCGTTGGGCAGGGTCAGGGGCGTAAAGAGCATGCTTGGGTCTCGATTCGATAGGGATGAGGTATCCTAAGCTTGAAGTCAACTTCAAGGTCAAGCAGCAAATGAAAATCGGCGAACTCGCGGAGCGCAGCGGCATTCCGGCATCGACCATCCGCTACTACGAAAAGGAAGGTTTGCTGCCGAAGGCGCAGCGCGGCGCCAACGGCTACCGGGTCTACCAGGACGATGCGCTGGCGCGGCTGGACCTGATCCAGCTCGGCCAGACGCTCGGCTTTTCGCTGGACACGATTCGCAGCATCGCCGCTCTGCACGGCACTGCGTTGAAGGACGCCCTGCTCGGCCAGCTGGACGCGCGCTTGGCCGAGATCGACCGCCTGCGCGCGATTCTCGACGGGCAGCGCGTCTCGGTGGCGGCTGCCAAAGAAAGAGTCCTGGCGGCCCAGGCGCGCGGCGAGTGCCGGGTGCAGGCAGCGTGGGCCACCGACGAATGCTTCAGAACCAGCGGCTAGTCGTATCGCCAATCCACTTCCACCACCCATCCGGCACATACAGCAAAGTCGCGGTCATGAAGATATAGCGCCCGAACTTACCGATCGCCATGTACATCACGCTGGACCAGAACGGCAGATGCAGCCAGCCGGCCAGCGTGCACAGCGGATCGCCGATGCCCGGCACCCAGGACAGCAGCATGGTCTTGGAGCCGTAGCGCGCCAGCCAGTGGAACCAGCGCGACTTCCTCTCCTTGGCGAAGGCGACCTTGGCGCGGTAGCCGATCCAGTAGTCGACCGCGCCGCCCAGCGTGTTGCCGAGGGTGGCGACCAGCACGGCCGGCCAGAACATCGCCGGGTTGGCTTTGACGACCGCGAACACGGCCGGCTCGGAGCCCAGCGGCAGCAGGGTCGCCGACACGAATGCGATCAGGAAGACGGAGGTGAGCCCGACGGCCGGGGCGGCAAGAATTTTCAGCAGCCAGAGGACGGCGGACTCGATCATGGGGCGCGGTGGTCAAATTGGACCGGTCCATTATAATGAGGAAAACCCAGCATCACGACACGGTAGGCTCCGCTCCACCCGGCATGGCCCGCCACACTGAACACCTCGTCGGTTACCGCCATGGCAGGACAGTCCAGCGTCGCCCGGAAAACAGCTCTTTTGGATCCGCCATGACCACCGACTACCTCAAGAAAATCCTGACCGCGCGCGTCTACGACGTGGCCCAGGAAACCCCGCTCGAATTCGCCCCCACGCTGTCCCAGCGCTTCGCCAACCGTATCTATTTCAAGCGCGAAGACATGCAGAGCGTGTTCAGCTTCAAGCTGCGCGGCGCCTACAACAAGATGGCGCGCCTAGCGCCGGAACAGTTGAAGCGCGGCGTGATTTGCGCTTCGGCCGGCAACCATGCGCAAGGCGTGGCACTGTCGGCCAGCCGGCTCGGCTGCCGCGCGCTGGTGGTGATGCCGACCACCACGCCGCCGGTGAAGATCAACGCGGTCAAGGCGCGCGGCGGTGCGAACGTCGAAGTCGTGCTGCACGGCGATTCCTATACCGACGCCTACAACCATGCCCTGCTGCTCGAACGCGAGCAGAAGCTGACCTTCGTGCACCCCTTCGACGATCCGGACGTGATCGCCGGCCAGGGCACCATCGGCATGGAGATCCTGCGCCAGCATTCCGGCCCGATCCACGCGATTTTTGTGGCGATCGGCGGCGGCGGCCTGATCTCCGGCGTGGGCGCCTACGTGAAAGCGGTGCGCCCGGACATCAAGGTGATCGGCGTGCAGACCGTCGATTCGGATGCGATGGCGAGGAGTTTGAAAGCCGGCGAACGCGTGACCCTGCCCGACGTCGGGCTGTTCTCGGACGGCACCGCGGTCCGTCTGGTGGGCGAGGAAACCTTCCGCATTGCCAAGGAAGTCGTCGACGAGATCGTGATCGTCGATACCGACGCCATCTGCGCGGCGATCCAGGACGTGTTCCAGGACACGCGCAGCATCCTCGAACCGGCCGGCGCGCTGGCGGTGGCCGGCGCCAAGGCGTATGTGGAGCGCTCGCAGCTGACCCGCAACCCGGTCAGGAACGAGACCCTGGTGGCGGTGGCCTGCGGCGCCAACATGAACTTCGACCGCCTGCGCTTCGTGGCCGAACGCGCCGAGGTCGGCGAGGCGCGGGAAGCCGTGTTCGCCGTGACCATCCCCGAGCAGCGCGGCAGCTTCAAACGTTTCTGCTCGCTGGTGGGGCCGCGCAACGTTACGGAATTCATCTACCGCATCAGCGACGAGCGCGAAGCCCACGTGTTCGTGGGCGTGCAGATCGGCGACCGCAGCGAGTCGGCGACGGTGGCGCGCACCTTCGAGGAGCACGGCTTCCGCACGCTCGACCTGAGCCACGACGAACTGGCCAAGCTGCACGTACGCCACCTGGTGGGCGGCAAGAGCCCGCTGGCCCATGACGAGCTGCTGTACCGCTTCGAATTCCCGGAACGCCCGGGTGCGCTGATGCGCTTCCTGGACAGCATGGCGCCGAACTGGAATATCTCGCTGTTCCATTATCGTAACCAGGGCGGCGATGTCGGGCGCATTCTGGTTGGCTTGCAGGTGCCGGCTGGGGAGATGGCGGAGTTCCGCGAGTTCCTCGCGACGCTAGGTTATCGGCATTGGGACGAGACCCAGAACCCGGTGTACAAGCTGTTCTTGTAATGTTGTGCGTGGGCACAGAGTGCCCACCCTACGGTTGAGCGTGCCATGTAGGGTGGGCTCCCCGAGCCCACGAACCGAATGCGCATCGATTGGCATAAAGGTGTACGATACGCGGCTTTGCCGTCGCCGACCGGCCAGTTTGCCGGCGTATCGAGACCTGAATATGACCAATACCCCTGATCAATCGCCGCTCGGAAAGACCTCGGCCTACCAGACCGAATACGCACCCGAGCTGCTGTTCCCGATCCCGCGCCAGCAAAAGCGCGACGAACTCGGCCTGAAGGGCACCCTGCCCTTCTTTGGCGTCGACATCTGGAATGCCTACGAACTGTCGTGGCTGAACATGCGCGGCAAGCCGCAAGTGGCGATCGCGACCGTGACGGCGCCTGCCGATTCGCCGAACATCGTCGAATCGAAGTCGTTCAAGCTGTACCTGAATTCCTTCAACCAGACCCGCCTGGCGAACACCAATGCCCTGCTGGCACTGCTGCGCGAAGACCTGTCGAACGCCTTCGGCGCACCGGTCCACGTGAGCCTGACCCTGGCGGAAGACTTCGGCAAGCTGAAGATGGGCGAACTGGAAGGCCTGCTGCTGGACCGCCTCGACGTCGAGGTCGACAACTATGCGCCGGCGCCGCACCTGCTCCGCGCCAACCATGAGGAAGCCGCGGTCGAAGAGACCCTGGTGTCGCACCTGCTGAAATCGAACTGCCTGGTGACGGGCCAGCCGGACTGGGGCAGCGTACAAATCCATTACGCCGGTCCGCAGATCGACCAGGAAAGCCTGCTGCGCTACCTGATCGGCTTCCGCGAGCACAACGAATTCCACGAGCAATGTGTCGAGCGCATCTTCACCGACATCCTGCAGCACTGCAAGCCGAACAAGCTGGCCGTCTATGCCCGCTACACCCGGCGTGGCGGACTGGACATCAATCCCTGGCGCGCCAATTTCAGCACCGGCAAACCGTCGAATTTGCGTACTGCCCGCCAGTGAAATCACGGCTTGTATAGAAAAGCTGCGCCTCGCCCCCATCTAGTGTCCGTTTCCAGCGACAAGCCCGTGTCTTGGGCGCGACGTCAATCGCGTCCTGGCGCCCAGATCGATACTGGGTAGACCGGCAAGATTCAGCTAGAAAATACGAAAGATGGGCTTAAAAATACCCTTTCCGTTCGTCAAATTTGAAATTTCGTAGCGGAAATTGCGTATGAATGCAAAACGGTTGCGCGCGCTCAAATCGACGTTTTATGGCGGGGCTAAAACAGCTTGCCGTACAGACGCGAAATCGAATGTCACGGCCAGGAAACCGGCCTATAATTCCCGCTCGCAAGCACCTGGTGCACCGCAATATCGAAGCGTGTTATGACTAATTTAAGCAAAATTCTGTCGCTCGAAAACGTTCAGCTCGACCTGGAAGTGTCGAGCAAGAAGCGCGCCTTTGAACAGGCCGGTCTGATTTTCGAGAACAACTGCGGCATTGCCCGCTCGACCGTCTCGGACAACCTGTTCGCGCGCGAACGCCTCGGTTCGACCGGGCTCGGCCATGGCGTGGCCGTGCCGCACGGCCGCATCAAGGGCAGCAAGAGTCTGAAGTCGCCGCTGGCCGCTTTCGTGCGCCTGGCCGAGCCGATCCCCTTCGAATCGCCGGATGGCCAGCCGGTCAGCCTGCTGTTTTTCCTGCTGATTCCGGACCACGTGACCCAGCAACACCTGGAGATCCTGTCCGAGATCGCCGAACTGTTCTCGGACGAAGCCGTGCGCACCGCGCTGGCCACCGATCCGGATCCGCGCTCGGTGCATGAGCGCATCATCAACTGGCAGCCGAGCCTGCAGGCTCTGGGATAAAATCAAACCATGCTCCAGACCCCGCTGACCATCCAGAGGCTGTACGACGACAATCGCGATAGTTTGCAACTTGGCTGGTTCGCAGGTTTCCCCGGCGGCGAGCGCCTGATCTCGGGCGACGCCGTCTCTGCCGCCGACCAGGTCGGCCACCTGAACCTGATCCACCCGGGCCGCATCCAGGTGTTCGGGCATCAGGAACTGAATTACTACCAGCGCCTCAAGAGCGGCTCGCGCAGCCACATGATCGGCGAGATGATCGCGGGCGGCCCGCCGGCCCTGATCATCGCCCAGGGCCTGGACACCCCGCCGGACATCCTCGCCATCTGCGACGAGCAGAACATTCCGCTGTTCTCGACCCCGCTGCCGGCGGCCCAGGTGATCGACTTCCTGCGCGTCTATTTATCCAAGAAGCTGGCACAGCGCGTCATCATGCATGGCGTGTTCATGGACGTGCTGGGCGTGGGCGTCCTGATCACCGGCGACTCCGGCCTCGGTAAAAGCGAGCTGGGCCTGGAGCTGATCTCACGTTCGCACGGCCTGGTGGCCGACGACGCCGTCGAATTCTCGCGCATCGCGCCGAACATGATCGAAGGCCGCTGCCCGCCGCTGCTGCAGAACCTGCTGGAAGTGCGCGGCCTGGGCCTGCTGGACATCAAGGCGATCTTCGGCGAGACCGCGGTGCGCCGCAAGATGCGGCTGAAGCTCATCGTCCACCTGGTCAAGCGCGGCGCGCTGGACGAGGAAGTCGAGCGCCTGCCCTTCCACTTCCCGACCGAAGACGTGCTCGGCCTGCCGATCCGCAAGGTCGTGATCCCGGTCGCGGCCGGCCGCAACATCGCGGTGCTGCTCGAGGCCGCCGTGCGCAACACCATCCTGCAGCTGCGCGGCATCGATACGCTGCAGGAGTTCATGGAACGTCAACGCCAGGCGATGAGCGGCGACTAAACGGTTTACAGTATCATTACCGCATGCGCATCGTTCTCATTACCGGTATCTCGGGCTCCGGCAAATCGGTTGCCCTCAACGTCCTCGAAGACGCAGGCTACTACTGCGTCGACAACCTGCCGCCTGCCCTGCTGCCCTCGCTGGTCGAGACGATCAACGGCGCCGACAGCAAGTGCGTCGCGGTCGCGGTCGACGCCCGCAGCGCCGAGTCGCTGGTCGAACTGCCGGCCACGGTACGCGCGCTGCGCGAACAGGGCCACAACGTCAAGGTGATGTACCTGACCGCCAGCACCCACTCGCTGGTGGCGCGCTTCTCGGAAACCCGCCGCAGCCACCCGCTGTCGCACGAGCTGCGCCCGGGCGAGAATCCGGCTTCGCGCCGCACGCTGATCGAATGCATCTCGGAAGAGCGCGATCGCCTGGGCTCGATCGAGAAGCTGGGCCACGTGATCGACACCTCGGAAATGTCGGCGAACAAGCTGCGCGCCTGGGTCAAGGAGCTGGCCGAGATCGAATACGCGAAGCTGACCCTGTTCTTCGAATCCTTCGCCTTCAAGCGCGGCGTGCCGCTGGACGCCGACTTCGTGTTCGACGTGCGCGCCGTGCCGAACCCCTACTACGACCTGACGCTGCGCCCGCTCACCGGTAAGGACGCGCCCGTCATCGCCTTCCTCGACGCCCAGCCGCAGGCCACCGAGATGCTGGCCGACATCCGCGCCTTCGTGGCGAAATGGCTGCCCTCGTTCAAGACCGACAACCGCAGCTACCTGACGGTGGCGGTCGGCTGCACCGGCGGCCAGCACCGCTCCGTGTACATGGCGGAGCGGCTGGGGGTGTATTTCGGCGAGAGCGAGCGGGTGGTGATCCGGCATCGCGAGCAGCACTAAAACGCATCCATCGCGGCGCCGCACACCTGCATAGCGGCGCACAAAATCTTCTTACACCACTGAACGGACACCGCGTTGCCGCGTCACGTCCATATCTTTTCGCGCTCGTCCGTTGACGGGCACATGCCGACTTTTCAAGCCACACGATAGACAAGTGCTGTTGCGTTTATTTCGTTTATTTCTTAGAATTCGATTAAAATGAATTTGAGGTCCTGCCTCCAAGGAAAGATCGGAGAAAACGATGTCTGATGTGATTGATCGCTTGGAAAACAAGGAGGATGTAGAACTGGCCAAGGCAGCACAACGCTGCATTGTCAGCGCCCTCGACCACTCTCGTGCAGTCAATATCGCCATCGTGGAAGACGGTGTCGAGAGAATTGAAGGCGCTCCTATCCTGAAACTTCCTCCCAATGTTCTGCGCTTGTTCGCAGACATGTTGGGCACCCTCGCCCAGGGGCATGCGGTGGCCATCATGCCGAAGGAAATGGATGTCTCGACGCAGGAAGCAGCCATGTTTCTGAACGTTTCGCGTCCATATTTGGTCAGGATGCTCGACGAAGGGAAAATCCCGTTTCACAAGGTCGGAACGCATCGACGGATCAGGTTTGAGGATGTGGTCGCCTATAAGGAGCGAAGGAAAAAGGCATCCCAAGATGCGCTGCAAGAGTTGGTTGACCAGGCACAGGAACTCGATCTGGGCTACTAATAGCCGGCTACTATCGCTATACGGCGGTGCTCGATGCATGCGTGCTATTCCCGGCACCGCTGCGTGACCTACTAATGAGCCTGGCTGACGAAGGCATCTACGGTGCGCGTTGGACCGCTCAAATACACGATGAGTGGATCCGTAACCTCAGCGCGAAGCGCCCTGACCTGGACAAGCACAAGCTCCTGCATACGGCGTCCCTGATGAATCAAGTAGTCGAGGATGCACTGGTAGAAAACTACGAATACCTCATTCCCACACTGACCCTGCCAGATCCGGACGACCGACACGTGCTTGCAGCGGCAATCGTAGGCCATGCCGATGCCATCGTCACCTTCAATCTGAAGGATTTTCCTGAAAAGAGCCTGGCGCGGCACTCGATCGAAGTACTGCATCCTGACGACTTTCTCGTTGCGCAGTACGACCTCGACCAAATCCGCATGTTAAGGGTGATAAAGGGCTGTCGCACCAAGTTGAGAAAGCCGCCGAAATCGGCCGAGGACTATGTGGCGACACTCGAACAACAAGGCTTGCCCCAAACCTGCCGACTCCTGCGACAGGCAATCGACCTGATTTAGTGGGAACCCAACCGGCGGCTCATGCTCCCTCTGTCACTTATACCAGCCCGGTCGCGTAAAACACCCCAATCACAAAGAACACTGCCAGCGTCTTGATGACGGTAATCGCAAAGATCTCGCGATACGACTCGCGATGCGTGAGTCCGGTCACCGCCAGCAGGGTGATCACGGCGCCGTTGTGCGGCAGCGTGTCCATGCCGCCGCTGGCCATCGCCACCACGCGGTGCAGCACTTCCAGCGGAATGTGGGCCGCCTGCGCGCCCTGGATGAACAGGTCGGACATGGCCGCCAGCGCAATGCTCATGCCGCCCGAGGCCGAGCCGGTGATGCCGGCCAGCGAGCTCACCGACACCGCCGCATTCACCAGCGGATTCGGAATCCCCTTCAAGGCATCGCTGACGACGATGAAACCCGGCAGCGCGGCGATCACGCCGCCGAAGCCGTACTCGGACGCGGTGTTCATCGCCGCCAGCAGCGCACCGCCGACCGCTTCCTTCGAACCGCTGGCAAAGCGCTGGCTGACGCGGCGGAAAGCCGTGGCCACCACCAGCAGGATGCCGAGCAGCAGCGCGGCTTCGACCGCCCAGATCGCCAGCACGGTCTTGATGGTGGCCGTCACCGGGGTGTGGACACCGGGCAGGATCTCGGCCGGCACCGTGTAGGCATCGCCGCCGTACCAGACCGGGATCATCCTGGTGAACGCGAAGTTGGCGACGCCCACCAGCACCAGCGGCAGGACCGCAACCAGGGGATGCGGCAGCGCTTCCTTGCCGGTGTCCTCGAGCGGCTCGTTGGCGAGCGCGGTGCCGTAGCCCTCGCCTTTCGCCATCGCCGCGCGGCGGCGCCACTCCAGGTAGGCCAGGCCGACCACGATGATGAACAGCGAGCCGATGGTGCCCAGCACCGGTGCGGCCCAGCCGGTGGTCTTGAAGAAGGTGGTCGGGATGATGTTCTGGATCTGCGGCGTCCCGGGCAGCGAATCCATGGTGAACGAGAAGGCGCCCAGCGCGATCGCACCCGGCATCAGGCGCTTCGGAATATTGCTTTGCCGGTAGAGCTCAGCGGCGAAGGGGTACACCGCAAACACCACCACGAACAGCGACACGCCGCCATAGGTCAGCAGCGCGCACACGGCGACGATCACGGCGTTCGCGCGCGAGCGGCCGATGTAGCGGATCGCGGCCTGCACGATCGACTTCGAGAAGCCGGACATCTCGATCACCTTGCCGAACACGGCGCCGAGCATGAAGACCGGGAAGTAGAGCTTGACGAAGCCGACCATCTTTTCCATGAAGATGCCGGAAAACACCGGGGCCACGGCGGACGGATCGGTGAACAGGACCGCGCCGAGCGCGGCGATCGGCGCGAACAGGATCACGCTGTAGCCGCGGTAGGCGGCCACCATCAGGAAGGCCAGTGCGGCCAGGACGATCAGGAATGACAAAGCGGCCTCCTCTATTGTTGTTCTGCATTCGCCATGCGCAAGATGCAGATATTTCATCGTTTGATGAAATCATCACACAAAAATCGTGACGATGTTGCAAGGTGCCGGGCCAACAATCAGAAGAATTCGTCGAGCAGACGGTAGAAGGCGCTCTTGCCGGCATCCTCTTCGATGCCGTAGGCGCGCAGGAAAGGCGCGCACCATTCCTGCCCCCATTCCCCGGCGATGTCGCGCGTGGCCAGCGCCAGGTCCTGCCAGCGGTCGGCCACGCCCAGGCGCCCGCAATCGATCCAGCCGCTCAAGCAGCCGGCCTCGTCGACGATCAGATTGGGCAGGCAGGCGTCGCCATGCGTGACGACCAGGTCTTCGGCAACGGGCGCCAGCGCCTGCAGGCGCGCGAACAGGACCGCGGGCGCCAGGCCCTGGTGTTCGTCGTCGAGATCGTCCTCGTCGACCAGGCCAGCCGCCATGCGCGCACGTGCGTGGGCGATGCGCGCGGCGGCGCGATGGTCGAAGGGACAGCTGCGCGGATCGAGCGCGTGCAGCGCCCGCAGCGCCTGCGCCAGCAATTCGATGCCGGCAGCGGGCGCGATGTCCGATGCCAGCAGGTCGCGTCCGGGCAAGGCGCCCAGCAGCAGCCAGTCGTGGCCGCCGCTCGCGGCCAGGTCGAGCACCGGCGCACAGGGGATGGCGGCGGTGGCCAGCCAGCGCAGGCGCTCGGCTTCGCCGCGCAGTTCCGCCAGCGGCGCCGCAAGCTCGCGCTTCACGAACAGGCTGGGACGGCCGTCGGCATCCAGACGGAACACGTCCGCCTCGGAGCAGCCGATATCCTGGGCCGACCAGCGGTAGCCGGCCAGGCGTGCATGCCACGATGCCGGCGCGCGCAGCATCTCAGAGATGGCGCAGCGGATGGGCCCAGGCCGGCCACACCGGCTCGAAGAAGCGCGCCACCATCTCGGGCGTCACTGCGTCGAGCGAGGGCGGATTCCATTGCGGCGCATTGTCCTTGTCGATCACTAGCGCGCGCACGCCTTCCAGCACTTCGCCGTGTTCGAAATTGCGCCGTACCAGCGAGCGCTCCATGCGCAGGCAGTCGGCCACGTCCAGGACGGCGCCACGCACCAGCATCTCGCGCGTCACGCACATCATCAGGGGCGAGCGCTGGCGCATCGCGTTCAAGGCCTTCTGCGCGAAGGGGCTGGCGTCGCCTTCGAGCGCGTCCATGACAGCCTGCACCGACGATGCGCCGAAGTGTCGGTCGACCAGCGCGCGCTGTGCTTCCAGCTCGCTGGCACCGGCCTGCTGCGCGAACGGTGCGGCGAAGGCGCGGATCGCTTGCGCCAGCTGCGCGCCTGGCGTCGCGGCGATCAGCGCGTGCAATGCGGCCAGTTCGGCGGACGGCACGAACACGTCGGCCAGGCCGACGTACAGCGCATCGGCGGCGCCGATGGTGAGGCCGGTCAGCCCCAGATACATGCCGAGCGCGCCCGGCGCGTGCGACAGGAAGTGGCTGCCGCCGACGTCTGGGAACAGGCCGATGTTCACCTCGGGCATCGCCACCTTGGTACGTTCGGTCACGATGCGCAGACCGGTGTCCGGGCCGCCCTGGGCGATGCCCATGCCGCCGCCCATCACCACGCCATCCATCAGCGCGATATACGGCTTCGGATAGAAGTGAATCAGGTGGTTGAGGGCGTATTCTTCGGTAAAGAAGTCTTCCAGCAGAGCACTGCCGCAGCCGGCAGATGCGGGGGTCGCATGGCCGGCCTGGTGGAAGAAGCGGATATCGCCGCCTGCGCACAGGGCTTTCTCGCTGCTGCTGGTAATGACGACGGCGTCGACGCTTGCGTCCTCGCGCCATGCCAGCAAAGTCTCGGTGAGTGCGCGCACCATCTCCAGCGACAGCGAGTTCAGCGCCTTGGGACGGTCCAGGGTAATGATGCCGGTGCCGTTGGCAACGCGGGTCTGCACGTATTCGCTCATGTCTCTTATATTTATTGAAAAGAAAACCGCATTGTAGCGCGCCCAATAAAGCAAAAAGGGCGCCAAATGCGCCCTTCGTCTTACCTATGCTGTGCCAGCGGAATGATCACGCTGTAGCAGCAGCTTCTCCTCCCTCGGTGGTCTCGTTGGCCATGCGTTTGAGTGCGGTGTGACTGTGATCCTGCAACATTTGCTTGTACTTCTGCACCTGGCGGTCGAGGCGGTCCATCAGCATGTCGATCGCGGCGTAGAGATCGTGCGCGGCACTGGCGACGTGAACGATCTTCCCGGCAACGCGCAGGTTGATCTCGGCCTTCTGGCGCTTCTCTTTTTCGGTGAGGTTGTCTATGCAGAGGATGACGTGGGAGTCGATCACTTGATCGAAATGGCGGGTGATGCGTTCAAGCTTGTTCTGTACGTATTCTCGGATTGCTGGGGTTACATCGAGATGATGTCCGCTGATAGTGAGATTCATACACACTCCTTTGAAGATGCGCTGCCGGCCTTGGGATACCTGCAGCTTATTACAAGGATTTGCGGAGGCTGACGGGTGGGATCTTCAGCGCCTCGCGGTACTTGGCGACCGTGCGGCGTGCGATAACCATTCCCTGTTCCCCCAGCATCTCCGCGATCTTGCTGTCGGATAAAGGGTTCTTAGGGTCTTCTGCTCCTGTGAGTTGTACGATGAGAGCCCGGATCGCGGTCGAGGATGCTTCACCTCCTGCCTCGGTCGCGACGTGACTCCCGAAAAAGTACTTCAACTCGAACATGCCGTGCGGCGTCAGCATGTATTTCTGAGTTGTGACACGAGAAATTGTGCTCTCGTGTAGACCTAGTGTATCAGCTATCTCACGTAAAACAAGGGGCCGCATGGCAACCGCGCCGTGCGAGAAAAAGTTCCGTTGGCGCTCGACGATTGCTTGCGCCACGCGCAGGATCGTGTCGAAGCGCTGGCGCATATTTTTGATGAGCCACTTGGCTTCCTGCAATTGCGCATTCAACTGGGACTCCGATTTCCCCTGCTTCAGCAAGGCCGCGTACACGCTGTTCACGCGCAGGCGCGGCATCACTTCCGGATTCAATTGCACGCTCCAGCCATCCTTCGCGCGGCGCACGATCACGTCCGGCACCACGAAGTCGGAGACATCGGAAGCGAAGGTCGCGCCCGGATGCGGATTGCACTGGCGGATGACGGCCTGGGCTTCGCGCAGGTCTTCGTCGTCGCAGTCGAGGGCTTTCTTGAGCTTGTTGAATTCGCGCTGCGCGAACCAGGTCAGATAACGCTCGACGATGGTCAGCGCCATGCGTCGCGTCACCAGCGGCACGCCGGGCATGCGGCGAATCTGCAGGGCCAGGCATTCGGCGGCGCTGCGTGCGCCCACGCCGGGCGGGTCCATGCTTTGCACCAGCGACAGCGCGGTGCGCAGTTCCTCGAATTCGATTTCGAGTTCGGCCGGCAGGCGCGCGTGGATGTCGTCCAGCGATTCTTCGAGGTAGCCGTTGTCGTCGAGGGAATCGACGACGATCTCGACCAGCGCGCAGTCGCGCGGCGAGATGCAGGTCAGGCGCACCTGTTCCATCAGGTGTTCGCGCAGCGAGACCGGACTGGCTTCCAGTTGCGGGCGGCCGTCCTCGTCCTCGCCGCCGTTGCCCGAGCGGCCGGGCTCGCCCCACTCCATGTCGTGGTCGCCGCCGGCGGCTTCGTCGCCGCCTTCATGCTGACCCTCGGCCTCGCCGTTGCCGCCGCCTTCCTCGCCCTGGCCGGAGGTGGGCGGCGCATCGGGCGTGGTGGAGGTCTGCGTGCCGTTATTGATCGCGCCGTCGGCCAGCAGGCGCACCGAGCGGTCGAGCGGATCGTCGAGGCGCTCGAGCAGCGGGTTCTCGCCCAGGACCTGTTCGATCTCCTGGTGGAGTTCGAGCGTGGACAGCTGCAGCAGACGGATCGACTGCTGGAGTTGCGGTGTCAGCGCAAGGTGCTGTGAGGTCTTGAGTTGCAGCGTCTGTTTCATGACTACATCCGGAAATGTTCACCCAGGTAGACGCGGCGGACGGATTCGTTGGCGATGATATCGTCTGGGCGGCCGGAGGCCAGGACCGCGCCCTGGTTGATGATGTAGGCGCGGTCGCAAATGCCGAGCGTTTCACGCACGTTGTGGTCGGTGATCAGGACGCCGATGCCGCGCTCCTTCAGGAAGCGCACGATGCGCTGGATCTCGATCACGGCAATCGGGTCGACGCCGGCGAAGGGCTCGTCCAGCAGCACGAAGCGCGGATTGGTGGCCAGCGCGCGTGCGATCTCCACGCGGCGGCGCTCGCCGCCCGACAGCGACAGCGCCGGGTTCTCGCGCAGCTTCTCGATCTGCAGCTCGGCCAGCAACTCGTCCAGGCGTTCCTGCATGCGGTTCTTGCTCAGCGGCTTGCCGTCCTCGCGCTGCAGTTCCAGCACGGCGCGGATGTTCTCTTCCACCGTCAGCTTGCGGAACACCGAGGCTTCCTGCGGCAGGTAGGACAGGCCGAGATTGGCGCGGCGGTGGATCGGCAGGCTCGTGATGTCGGTGCCGTTGATGACGATGGCGCCGGCATCGGCCGGCACCAGGCCCACGATCATGTAGAACGAGGTCGTCTTGCCGGCGCCGTTCGGGCCGAGCAGGCCGACCACTTCGCCGCAGGCGACCTGCAGCGAGACGTCGCGCACCACCAGGCGCTTGCCGTAGCTCTTCTGCAGGCCCTTGACGACCAGGGTGCTGCCGCCACTGACGATGCCGGTCGCGGCGGCTTCTGCGTGGACATCCATCATTGCTTTCCTGCTCCTGCCGGGGTCGTTGCGGACGCGGCCGGTGCGGTCCTGCGCGGCGCGATGATGATGGTGCTGCGGCCGCCGCCCTGCTTGCTCTCGCCGCTGGCGTCGTTGTGCACGTTGGCCTGCTCGGTGCGGTTGTCGTAGGAGATGAACGGACCGGTGACCTCGCTGGTCATGCGCTTGCCTTCGAGTTGCTTGACGACGGCGTTCGAGAACAGCTTGACCACCTCGGTGCGCTCGTCGTATTCGATGCGCTGGGCCTGGCCCTCGGTCCACAGGTCGGGGCCGCCGTCGCGCTTCTGGCGGAAGCTCGCGACCTTGCCCGGCTCGGCCGTCAGCGTGAGGAGCATGTAGCCTTCCGGGGTTTCCTTCATCACGGCCTTGTCCGACTTGATCAGCAGCGTGCCGCGCGTCAGCACGACGTTGCCGGTCAGGGTGCGGGTCTGGGTGACCTCGTCGAGGTGGCCGTTGTTGAAATCGACCTGGGCCTGCTTGAGCGAATCGGCCCGCTCCGCCGAGGCGGTCAGGGTTGCCAGCGCAAGCGCGGCCACAGCGAATATTTTTTTCATTGGATGCGAGTCCTTTCAGTTGTCCTGTCAGCCGCCATCAACGCGCCGTGCGCGGCGGCAAGGTAATCCTGCCGCGTCCGCCCACCTGCAGCTGCATCGTGGCATTGTTGGCGACCATGCCGACGCCCGTCACCACCGAGGCGCCCACCTTCATCTCGATCGGTTTGTCGGTCTTGGCGATTTCCTCGTCCGGCAGCACGGTCAACGCCTCGGTGCGGATGCGCAGCGGCTGCGTGGTCTTGCTGCCCGGGCGCGAGATATCGACGTTGCCGGCCAGGTCGATCTGGTTCTGGTCCTGGTTGACGTGGGCGGTGTCCGCCGTCATGGTCATGTTCGGATGCTCGGTGCTCATGTTCTGCACCACCGGCTTCTCGATCACCGAGGTGTTGTCGGCCGGGCGGTGGGTCAGGCGCTCGCCCGAGATCACATAGCGCGGCTGGCCGGTTTCCGACATGCGCACGAAGCTGAAGTTGTCGATGATGTAGTCCGGATCGTTGCCCACGTTGACGTTCGGTCCCCCGGCGTCGCCGCGCATCACCTGCACCAGCCAGAAGCTGCCGAAGGCAAAGAACACGGCCGCCAGCATCAGGGCCAGCAGACGCCAGCGGTGGGCGGTACGCTTGTTGACGTAGGTGGTGGTCGCCATGGCTTGCGAGGGATTATCCAAAGTACGGTGCCAGTGCCTGTTCGTAAGTGCCCTGGGCGCGCATCACCATGTCGCAGACTTCGCGCACGGCGCCGCGGCCGCCCGCGTTCTTCGTCACGTAGTGCGCGCGGTGCTGCACTTCCGGATGCCCGCTCGGCACCGTCACCGCGAAGCCGACGCGGGTGAGCAGCGGCAGGTCGATCACGTCGTCGCCGATGTAGCCGCACTCCTCGGCCGTCACGCCGGTCTGTTCCAGCAGCTCGGCGAAGGCCAGGCGCTTGTCGTGCTGGCCCTGGAACACGTGGGTGATCCCGAGGTCCGAGGCCCGCCGATCGACGATCGGCGAACGTCGCGCGCTGATGATCGCGGTGCGCACGCCGGTGCGGTTCAGCAGCTGGATGCCGAGGCCGTCCAGCACGAAGAAGGTCTTGGTGATCTCGCCGTTGGCGTCATAGGTCAGGCTGCCGTCGGTCAGCACGCCGTCGACGTCGAAGATCATGACCTTCACGCGCGCCGCGCGCTGTACGTGTTCGAGCGGGGTCACCATCAGATCACCTTGGCGCGGGTCAGGTCGTGGATGTGCAGGGCGCCGACCAGCACGTCGTCGGCGTCGGTCACCAGCATCTGGTTGATGCGGAATTCCTCCATCACGGCCACGGCGTCGACCGCCAGCTGTTCCGGATGGATACGGCGCGGATTCGCGTGCATGACGTCACGGATCGTCAGCTTGCTGAAATCATGGGTCTTCTCGAACAGGCGGCGCAGGTCGCCGTCGGTGAACACGCCGACCGGGCGGCCGGCATCGTCGACGATGGCGGTCATGCCCATGCCCTTCTGCGAAATTTCCAGCAGCGCTTCGGTGAGCGGCGCGTCCGGCTTCACTTGCGGGACGGCATCGCCGCTGCGCATCACGTCGCGCACGTGGGTCAGCAGCTTGCGGCCCAGGGCGCCGCCCGGGTGCGACAGGGCGAAATCTTCGGACTTGAAGCCGCGCAGTTCCAGCAGCGCGACGGCCAGCGCGTCGCCCAAGGCCAGCGTGACGGTGGTGGAGGCGGTCGGCGCCAGGTTCAGCGGGCAGGCTTCCTTCTCGACCGAGACGTCGAGGTGCACGTCGGATACCTGTGCCAGGCGCGAGCCCGACTTGCCGGTCATGGCGATCACCGGCACGCCCATGCGCTTGACGGCCGGAATCACGACTGCCAGCTCGGCGCTTTCGCCGGAATACGAGATCGCGATCAGCACGTCCTGCGGGGTGACCATGCCGAGGTCGCCGTGCGCGGCTTCGGCCGGGTGCAGGAACAGGGCCGGGGTGCCGGTCGAGGCCAGGGTGGCGGCAATCTTGCGGCCGATGTGACCCGATTTGCCGATGCCCGAGACGACCACGCGGCCTTTGCAAGCCAGCATCAACGCCACCGCGCGCGGCAGGCTGTCGTCCTGGCCGAGGCGCGCCGTCAGCTTGCGAATCGCTTCGCCTTCGATGTCCAGGGTCTCGCGGGCCAGCTCCAGAGCACGCTTCGCCTGGGTCTCGTCAAAACTTGTCAGCATTATTTTTTCATCGGTTACACTCATGGTGGAAGTATAGCCGAATTGAGAAAGCAAAAAACTTGCCAGATGTAACCGAGTGCACATATTTACAGGACCTGAACGATAGCCCCGCATGACATCCGGCCTTGAACTAACCCTACTTTTACTGGGCAGCGCCGTCCTCGGCGTGGTCGCGTTCCGGATGCTGCACCTGCCCCCGATGCTGGGTTACCTGGCGGTGGGTGTGCTGATCGGGCCACACGCCCTGCAACTGGCCGACAACGGCCCCACCACCCACGCGCTGGCCGAATTCGGCGTCGTGTTCCTGATGTTCTCGATCGGCCTCGAATTCTCGCTGGCCCAGTTGCGGGCGATGCGGCGCATCGTGTTCGGGCTCGGCCTGGCCCAGGTCACGCTTACCATCCTCCTCACCATGCTGGTCGCCTTCCTTAGCCCGCGCCTGCCGGCGCCGCTGAACGTCGGCTGGCAGGCCGCGCTGGCGCTGGGCGGTGCGCTGGCGATGTCGTCCACCGCGATCGTCTCCAAGATGCTGACCGAACGCCTGGAACTGGAAAGCGAGCACGGTCGCCGCATCATCGGGATCCTGCTGTTTCAAGACCTCGCGGTGGTGCCGCTGCTGATCCTGATCCCCTCGCTGGCACGGCCGGCCGAGGAATTGGCGATGAACCTGGGCTGGGCCGCGGTCAAGGCCGCCGGCGTGCTGGCGCTGCTGCTGTTCTTCGGCCAGAAGTGGATGCGCAGGTGGTTCACCGTGGTGGCCAAGCGCCGCTCGCAGGAGCTGTTCATGCTGAACCTGCTGCTGGTGACGCTGGGCGCGGCCTGGATCACGGAACGCGCCGGCCTGTCGATGGCGCTGGGCGCTTTCGTGGCCGGCATGCTGATCTCCGAGACCCAATATAAACACCAGGTGGAAGAAGACATCAAGCCCTTCCGCGACGTGCTGCTCGGCCTGTTCTTCATCAGTATCGGCATGCTGCTCAACCTCGAGCTGGTGCTGGCCAACTGGTGGCTGGTGCTGGCGCTGCTGGTGCTGCCGGTGCTGCTGAAGTTTGCCCTGATCGCAGCGCTGGCCAAGGCCTTCGGCTCGTCCGACGGCGTGGCGATGCGCACCGGCCTGGCGCTGGCCCAGGCCGGCGAGTTCGGCTTCGTGCTGCTGAACCTGGCCTCCGGCTCGAAGCTGATCGATCCCTTCCTGATCCAGCTGGTGCTGGCCTCGATGGTGCTGTCGATGCTGGTCGCGCCTTTCGTCATCGCCAACATGGACCGGATCGCGATGAAGGTCGCGTCCAACGAGTGGATGCTGCAGTCGTTGCAGCTGACCCAGATCGCGAGCCGCACGATGGCGGCGCAGAAGCACGTGATCATCGCCGGCTTCGGGCGCAGCGGGCAAAGCCTGGCCACCCTGCTGTCGGAAGAAAAGCTGCCCTGGTATGCGCTCGACCTCGACCCCGAACGCGTCCAGGAAGCGCGCGCGGCCGGCGCCAACGTCTCCTATGGCGACTGTTCGCGCCGCGAAGCGCTGATCGCGGCCGGCATCAACCGCGCCAGCGCGCTGGTGATCACCTTTGCCGACACCCGCCTGGCACTCAAGGTGCTGCATCTGGTGCACGAGCTGGCGCCCAAGCTGCCGGTGATCGTGCGTGCCCACGACGATACCGAACTCGATATCCTGAAACGCGCCGGTGCCACCGAGGTCGTGCCGGAAGCCCTGGAATCGAGCCTGATGCTGGCCTCGCACGCGCTGGTGGTGATGGGCGTGCCACTGCGCCGCGTGGTGCACCGCGTGCAGGCCGCGCGCGACGAGCGCTACGCCTCGCTGCGCGGCTTCTTCCACGGCGCCGGCGACGTCCGCGAAGACCCGGAGCACAGCTACGTACGCCTGCATTCGGTGGTGCTGGCCGACGATGCCGGCGGGGTCGGACGCTGCATCGGCGACCTGGGGCTGGATGAAGTGGGCGCGGAGGTGACGGCGCTGAGGCGCGGTAACCAGCGCATCGAGCCGGACCAGGATACCGAGCTGCGCGCCGGCGATGTGGTGGTGCTGCGCGGGACTGGGATGGCGGTCAGCCGGGCCGAGGGGCGTTTGCTGCGTTGATGTGGAAGCGTGATGCGTGCGCTCGGGGAGCGCACCCTACGTCACGCTGTAGGGTGCGCTCCCCGAGCGCACGCGTCACGCGCTGACGACCCTGTTCCTGCCCTGCTGCTTGGCCTCGTACAAGGCCTCGTCAGCCTGCGCCACCAGCGCTTGCGCCATGGTCTCGACCGCATGCTCGCGCCCGAAGTCGTCCAGCGTCGCCACGCCGATCGACACCGTCACCGGCAGCGCCTCCCCTTCCGCCAGCAGGAAAGCCTGGTCGGCCACGCTGGCGCGGATGCGCTGCGCCACCATGCTGGCGCTTTCCAGGTCGGCGTCGATCAGCAGCCCCACGAATTCCTCGCCGCCGAAGCGGCCCAGCGCATCCGACATGCGCAGTTCGGCCTTGATGCGGGACGCCACTTCGCGCAGCACGTCGTCGCCGGCCTGGTGTCCATACCTGTCGTTGACCTGCTTGAAGTGATCGACGTCGATGTACATGCAGGACACGCGGTAGGACTGGCGGCGGGCCCTGGCAATCTCCTCGACCAGGCGGCGGTCCATGTAGCGGCGGTTGTAGACGCCGGTCAGCGCATCGGTCAGGCCGATGTACTTCAGCATCTCGTTGCTGATCACGTTCTCGAGGCAGATCGCGATGATCGATCCCATGTGCTCGACGAAATCGGTGCCCAGCAGCGGCGTGAAGCGGCTCGGATCGCGGCTGCCCAGATTCAGGCTGCCGATCAGGCGGCGGTTGCGCAGCAGCGGCACCAGCGCCACGCTGGCCAGGCCGGCGGGCGGCAGCGGAAAGGCCGAAGCATGGCTGACCGGGTGGTAGGGCAGCAGTTTCGGCCGCGACGTGCGGCCCGGCGCGAGTTCGAAGCCCAGCGCTTCCGGGTGTTCATGGAATTGCAGATTGGGTAAAGCGTCGAAGTCCACGCCCAGCTTGTGCATCACCGTGAAGATGTCCGAGCCGGCGTCGACCAGCGACAGGGTCACGATATCGAGGCTGGAGACGATCGGCAGCTGGCGGAAGATGGTGGCGACCAGTTCCTGGAAGCTGCCCGCGCCCACGATGTCGAGATCGAAGGCCTGGTGGCGCATCATGATCGCGTGATTGCTTTCGGCCTGGTCGATCAGGCTGGCGAGCTGCCTGCGCAGTGCCGCATTCTCGGCCATCAGTTCGCGCACACTGGCGCCCTGCTGCTCATGCATGGACATTCCTTTCAGCAATGAGCCCTTACATTACGCCAACTCGGCCGCAATGCAAATCGAAACTGTAGCGGAACGTTGTCAGAATGCGAGTTCGGCCGCCAGTTCCTGCCCCACGCGCAGCCGGCTGCCGGCGCCGGCGGAGACGATGCAGTTCATGCCCAGGCAGACCGCGCCGTCCATCTTCGGGTTGGCGCGGTAGGTTTGCAGGATGTCGAGCGGGTCGGGGCCGGCCACGCCGGTGGCCTGGTCGATCGCGGGAATCGGGCAGCGTGCGCAGGGTTTGACCGGACGGATCTCGGCCGCGCCGGTGCTGAGGAAGGCGGTGTAGTCCTCCTCGAAGGCTTCCAGCCCGGCCACCACCAGGTTCGGGCGGAAGCGGTCCATCGGCACGGCGTCGCGCCCGGCCGCGCGCAGGCGGACATTCACGTCGTCGAGCGAGGACTGGCCGATCAGCAGCAGCGGGTAGGCGTCGGCGAAGCGCGTCTGCGAGGGCACGCCCTCGGTCCACTTGACGCTGGTAGGACGCACGACGTCATGGTGGAAGCGCACCAGGCGCACGCGCTCGCGGGTGTCGAGCGCTTCGGTGAACCAGTTGCCGGCCACGTCGCCGCAGTCGGCCGCGTTCACCGAGTCGTCCCAGATCTGGACGTAACGGGTGGGCGCCGAGCCGTCCCAGGCCAGCGGCAGCAGCAGGTCGCCCATGCCGGGGCTGCTGACGCGCAGGTTGCCGCCGTCCGGACGCGGCCGGATCAGGGCCATGCGCGGAAACTCGCGCTGGGTCAGGAACTGGCCGGTTTCCGTGACCAGCATCCATTCGCGGTCGTGCACGCCGTGCGCGGCCAGGCCGGTTTCCAGCAGGGTGGCTTCCTGCACCGCCATGCCGGCGCAGGATTTGATCGGGTACAGCAGGAGTTGCGACAGGGTCGGCATTGCGGCGTTCGATTCACTCGGGCTGCATAGTATCGCACCAAAACGCCGCGACGTTTAGTGGGCCGCAGCCGTGCGCCAGGGGCCGAGCGCGGTCTTCACGTAGGCCAGCCATTGGTCGCCGGGGTCGGGCCGGCCGTCGACCATGTCGATTTTTTCGAAACTGCGCCAGGTCGGCGCCGCGCCGAGGAACACGAGATAGCTGTTGCCGACGACGAAACCCGGGCGCAGTACGCAATCGGATCCGTTCATCGTACGGCCGCCGCCACGGGCCCAGAACCGGGGATCCGTGTGGCCGCTGAAGCTGGTGTCCTTGTTGTTGAACCCTTCGGGACCGCCGACCACCGTGAACGTCTTCTGCTCGACGCCCGCCAGCTGCTCGATCGTCAGGAAGCGGTATTCGACCAGGTAATCTCCGAGGGGCGTGGCGCCGATGACCTGGCCGAGCGCGACGTCCGCCGCCAGTTGCACCTGTTCGCCAGGCCCGATGAGTTGCGCCTGTGGCGGCGCGTAACATGCCTGGGATGCGCCGGCGCCGAGGGCCAGCAGGGCGAACACGAGGCTGTGTAGCTTGGTCATTTTATTCATGACGAATGAGCTTATCACCTTGCTGGATCCCAAAATACGCGCATTGTCACGCCTTCCTGCCTCCATTGCCAAGGTCCCGAATCCGACGTACACTCCCGCCGTCGCCTCAATCCGAAACGAACGAGGCAACAACAACGCTAGGGGTCCTGCGCCGATCGCAACAGCATCGGCCGCGGGTGAGAAATACCCTCCGAACCTGATCTGGATAATGCCAGCGAAGGGAAGCTACAGAGACCGCGCACGCCCTCGCGCCTGCGCCTCCTTTGCACTCCTCCGAGCTGGATCGCCGATCTTCAGCTGCCATAAGGAGTGCAATTGAACGCCGATCCGAAATTCCTGTCCGCCAGCGCCACGGTCGATGCCGCGGCCGTGACGCCCCTCCCCAATTCGCGCAAGGTCTACGTGACCGGCTCGCGTCCCGACCTCCGGGTACCGATGCGCGAGATCCAGCAGTCGCCGACGCCGGCGTCCTTCGGCTTCGAAGCCAACCCGCCGGTCTGGGTCTACGACACCTCCGGTCCCTATACCGACCCGGACCTCCGCATCGACATCCGCGCCGGCCTGCCCTGCCCGCGCAGCAATTGGATTCGCGAGCGCGGCGACACCGTCGAACTGGCCGGACCGTCCTCCAGCTACGGCCAGGCGCGCCTGAACGATCCGAAACTGGCCGAGCTCCGCTTCGACCTGCAGCGCCGGCCGCGCCGTGCCGCCGGCGGGCGCAACGTCACCCAGATGCACTATGCGCGGCAAGGCATCGTGACGCCCGAGATGGAGTTCGTCGCCATCCGCGAGAACCTGCGGCGCCAGGAATATCTTCAAAATCTGCGATCCGCCGGCCCGACCGGGGAGCGCATGGCGGCGCTGCTGGGCCGCCAGCATCCGGGCCAGCCCTTCGGCGCGGCCATCCAGCACGAAATCACGCCCGAATTCGTACGCGACGAGATCGCCCGCGGCCGCGCCATCCTGCCGGCCAACATCAACCATCCGGAATCCGAGCCGATGATTATCGGCCGCAACTTCCTCGTCAAAATCAACGCCAACATCGGCAACTCGGCCGTCACCTCCTCCATCGGCGAGGAAGTCGAGAAGATGACCTGGGCCATCCGCTGGGGCGGCGATACGGTGATGGACCTCTCGACCGGCAAACATATCCACGAAACGCGCGAATGGATCATCCGCAACAGCCCGGTCCCGATCGGCACCGTGCCGCTCTACCAGGCGCTGGAAAAGGTGAACGGCAAGGCCGAGGAACTGAGCTGGGAGATCTACCGCGACACCCTGATCGAACAGGCGGAACAGGGCGTCGACTACTTCACCATCCACGCTGGCGTGCGCTTGCCCTTCATTCCGATGACGGCGAATCGCCTGACCGGCATCGTCTCGCGCGGCGGCTCGATCATGGCCAAGTGGTGCCTGGCGCACCACCGCGAATCCTTCCTCTACACGCATTTCGAAGAGATCTGCGAGATCATGAAGGCCTACGATGTCGCCTTCAGCTTAGGCGACGGCCTGCGCCCCGGTTCCATCTACGACGCCAACGACGAAGCCCAGCTGGCCGAGCTGCACACCCTCGGCGAGCTCACGCAAATCGCCTGGCAGCACGATGTGCAGACCATGATCGAAGGCCCGGGCCACGTGCCGCTGCAGCTGATCAAGGAGAACATGGACCTGCAGCTGGCGCAGTGCCACGAAGCGCCCTTCTACACGCTCGGGCCGCTCACCACCGACATCGCGCCGGGCTACGACCACATCACCTCGGGCATCGGCGCCGCCAACATCGGCTGGTACGGCACCGCCATGCTGTGCTACGTGACGCCGAAGGAGCACCTGGGCCTGCCCGACAAGGACGACGTCAAGGACGGCATCATCACCTACAAGATCGCCGCCCACGCCGCCGACCTGGCGAAGGGGCATCCGGGCGCGCAAATCCGCGACAACGCCCTGTCCAAGGCGCGCTTCGAATTCCGCTGGGAAGACCAGTTCAACCTCGGCCTCGATCCGGACAAGGCGCGCGAGTTCCACGACGAGACCCTACCCAAGGAGTCGAGCAAGGTCGCCCACTTCTGCTCGATGTGCGGGCCGCATTTCTGCTCGATGAAGATCACGCAGGAAGTGCGCGAATACGCGGCCGGCGGCATGCAGGAAAAGGCGGTCGAATTCGTGCGCAAGGGCGGCGAGCTCTATCAGAAGGCCTGAGCATGCTGGAAATCGAATTGAACGGAGAACCGCATCAGCTCCCGGGCGCCGCCAGCCTGCATGCGCTGGTGGAGACGCTCGGCCTGTCCGGCCAGGCGGTGGCGCTGGCCGTGAACCGCCGCGTGGTGCCGCGCGAGCACTGGCGCAGCACCCTGCTGCGCCCGCGCGACCGGGTGGACGTGGTACGCGCCATCGGCGGCGGTTGAACCCTCACGAAATCGGAGAACACATGAATGAGATACAGGACCGGCCTCTCGTCATCGCCGGCAAAACATACCGCTCGCGCCTGCTGGTCGGCAGCGGCAAATACCAGGACCTGGCGCAGACCGCCGCCGCCACCGAGGCATCCGGCGCGGAGATCGTCACCGTGGCGATCCGCCGCGTGAATATCGGCCAGGACCCGCATGCGCCGAATCTGCTCGATGCGCTGCCGCCCGCGCGCTACACCATCCTGCCGAATACGGCCGGCTGCTACACGGCGCGCGACGCGGTCTACACCCTGCAGCTGGCGCGCGAACTGCTGGACGGGCACAAGCTGGTGAAACTCGAAGTCCTGGGCGACGAGAAGACCCTGTTCCCCAACATGCCCGAAACCCTGCGCGCCGCTGAGGAACTGGTGCGCGACGGCTTCGACGTGATGGTCTATTGCAGCGACGACCCGATCCAGGCGCGGATGCTGGAGGACATCGGCGTGGCCGCGGTGATGCCGCTGGCTTCCCTGATCGGCTCGGGCATGGGCATCCTGAATCCGTGGAACCTCTCGCTGATCATCGAGCAGGCCAAGGTGCCGGTGCTGGTCGATGCCGGCGTCGGCACCGCTTCCGACGCCGCCGTGGCGATGGAACTGGGCTGCGACGGCGTGCTGATGAACAGCGCCATCGCCCTGGCCCGCGATCCGGTGCGCATGGCGGGGGCGATGCGCCTGGCGGTGCAGGCCGGCCGCGAAGCCTACCTGGCGGGACGGATGCCGCGACGCTTCGCGGCATCGCCTTCGTCGCCGATGGCGGGGCGTGTCAATGGGGTTGCATAGCATGCGCCCCTGCGTACTGGTGTTTTCCGGACTCGATCCGTCCGGCGGGGCCGGCATCCAGGCCGACATCGAAGCGATCGCCGCCCAAGGCGCACACGCGCTGCCGATCGTGACGGCGCTGACGGTGCAGGACAACCAGCGGGTGCATGAAGTGGCGCCGGTCGATGCCGGTCTGATCACGCGCCAGGCCGCGCTGCTGCTGGAGACCATGCCGATCCGCGCGCTCAAGCTGGGCATTCCCGGCAACCTGGCGAACGCCGAAGCCATCGCCGGCATCGTCCTGCAGCTGCGTGCGCCCCAGCCTGCGCTGCCGGTGGTGCTCGACCCGGTGCTGGCCAGCGGCCACGGCGATCCGCTCGCGCGCGGCGACGCGCTGGCGGCACTGACGCCGCTGCTGGCACTGGCGACCGTGCTGACGCCGAACCTGCCGGAAGCGGCGGCGCTTGGCCGCACCGACGTGCCGCATGTGCTGGTGACCGGCGGCCATGCCGACGGTGACGAGGTATGCAACCGCTGGCACAGCCGCGAAGGTGTGCGCGAATGGCGCTGGCCGCGCCTGCCCGGCGAGTTCCACGGCAGCGGCTGCACGCTGGCCGCCACCCTGGCCGCACGCCTGGCGCTGGGTGACACGATGGCACAGGCGTTGGAACGCGCCCAGCGCTGCTGCAACCAGGCGCTGGCCGATGCGTATGCCATCGCCGACGGCCAGCAGATTCCGCGCCGGATCGAACATCGGGGAGCGTGAGCATGAAAATCGACATGAAGGGACTGTATCTGGTCACACCCGACTGGGATGACACGGCGCGGCTGCTGGAGGTGACGAACCGTGCACTGGAGGCCGGCGCGGCGCTGGTCCAGTACCGCAACAAGACGGCTTCCGACGCGCTGCGGCGGGAACAGGCGGCTGCCCTGCTGGCGCTGTGCCGCCAGCACGACCGGCCGCTCATCATCAACGACCACGTCGACCTGTGCCTGCAATTGGGTGCGGATGGCGTGCACGTCGGCGGCCTTGACGCGCCGGTGGCCGCGGTGCGCGCGGCGCTCGGGCCGGACAAGATCGTCGGCGCGTCCTGCTATGGCCAGTTGGCACTGGCACGAAGCGCGCAGGATGCGGGGGCGAGCTATGTGGCTTTCGGCGGCTTCTATCCGTCGAAGGTGAAGGTGTACGAGGTGAGCACGCCGCCGGGGATTGTCGCGCAGGCGAAGGGGCAATTGACGGTGCCGGTGGTGGTGATCGGCGGGATGACGGTGGCGAATGCGCGCCCGCTGGTGGAATCGGGGGCGGACTTGGTGGCGGCGATCAGCAGTGTGTATCTGGCGGAAGATGCCAGTGCCGCGGTGAGAGAGTTTGCGGCGATGTTCCGCTGAAGTCGCAGGCGTGGGCACGGGGTGCCCACCCTACCGGCTGTGCGTAGGGTGGGCTCCCCGAGCCCACGCGTGATGCTCGCTTACGCCTTCGCCAGCTTGAACTGCGTCAGCTCACCCGTCAGGTAACCCACGGCCGCACCGAACTTGTCCTTGTAGTTGGCCTTGATCAGCGGGTCCAGCGTGGTCTTCACGTTGGCGTGGATGCCTCCCCAGTCGCCCGCGTGCTGGAAGTTGCTCATGATGTAGGTCCAGCCGTTGATGTCGTCGACCGCGTGCAGGCCGGTCGATTCGCCGCCAGCCGGCACCGACAGCAGGCGCGAGAGCTGCTTGGTGTCGACGTTGTAGGCCCACAGGAAGTTATTCACGTGCTGGCTGCTGTCCTCGCCGATGAACAGGGTGCGCATCTTTTCCGAGAACTTCAGGTTGTCCGGATTGCCCACCTTGTTCGGGTTCGCGGTATTGCCGAGCGCGTCAGCGGCGATGTCCTCGCCCACCAGCAGCGCCTTGGTGTCGGCCGGCATCCACTCGCTGTTGATGGCGTTACCCGCCGTATCCTTCTGGCCGCCCTTCAGGCTCAGCATCATGACCGCGCCGGCATTGACCGCTTTCGGGATCGAGATGCCGTTGCCCGGCACGTTCAGCGCGTTCCCGGCCACCATCGAGCTCTGGCAGTTCTGCAGGGCCGAGTAGGCGATCTTGTCCTTCAGGTTAACCGTCGTGCCTTCCATCTTGGTGAGGCCCATCGATGCGCCGACCAGCGAGGCGTAGCGGTGGGTTTCGAGGAAGGCGGCCGCCTTTTCCATGCCCGGCTTGAGCTTCAGCCATTCGGTGCGGCCGTTGGCGGCAACCTTGGTATAGCTGGCGTCCTGCGGATCGCTGGTCTTGACGTCCATGATGTCGGTGGCCTTGATCGAGGCGGCCAGCGAGCGGATCTCGTCGCTGGTGGCAGACCCCAGCTTGATCCAGGTGAGCGGTGCGGCGGCGGCTGCCGGGTCCAGCGAGAAGCCGGCACCGACCTTGGCCACGTACAGGGTGCCGCTCGACAGGTCTTTTTCCTTGTCGGCCACGAACACGAAGTAGCCGCTGTTGGTGGCGTCGTCGCCCATGATCACGGTGCGGTTGTCGCCCAGCACCTGCACCAGCTCGTGCGAGATGCGGCCCATGCAGTAGTGCTTCTTGATGCTGGCGGTGCCGTCCAGGTTGACGGTGATTTCCGGCAGGTGGCCGTAGTTGTACGGGTTGGCGCGGGTCTCGTCGCCGTACAGGTTCTTGCTGAAGGCCTTGAACTGGGCTTCGCCGGCGGCAGTGAAGGCGTTCGGCTCGTACTCCTCGCTCGACAGGTGGGTGCCCCAGGGCGACAGGCTGGCGCCGCAGGTGATCCACAGGCCGTTCACGCTGGAGGTGTCGACGTTGTGGTACTTCACCAGGCTCAGTTTGCCGTTGGCCGGGTCCTGGTCCAGGGTCAGCACGGCGATCGGCGACGGCAGCTTGCCGTACATGTCGGTCTTGCCGTCCTGGGCCCAGGTGGTGTATTCGAACTGGACCACCGCGAACACGGTGTTGCCCTTCACGCCCGCCACTTTCGCGTTCGGCACGGTTAGGAGCGAGGTGCCGTCCGGCGAATCCGAGAAGAACTGGCGCTCTTTACCGGCCACGGTCGTGTCCATGATCGGCTTGTTGTTGATGTCGTAGTAGCCGCCGGCCAGGATGGTGCCGCCGCTGCCGTTCGGGACCATGTCGCCGGTGATGAAGAAGGGCTTATAGGACAGCTTGAAATCCAGCTTGCTGCTGTCGCTGAAGTTGACCGTCATGGTCGAGCCGACCGAGGTGGTGGCCATGGCCGCGGCGTCCGCGAGGGTCGGTGCGTTCATCGCACCGAAGCTCACGCTGGACAGGGTCACGGCCGGCGGCGTGGTCCCCACCGGGGTGCCCGGTGCGGTGCTCACCGGGCTGTCGTCGCCGCCGCCGCAGCCGGCGAGCATGGCGGCCACGGTGCCGGCGCCGATCGGCAGCATCGGGGTCGCACCCAGCAGGCGCAGCAGGCGGCGGCGGGACAGGTCGGTATTCGGATTCATACGTCAGCTCCAGATCAGGTGAGTGGGGCCGCACCGGTAGCGCGGCGATCGCTGGGCAGAATAGTGGAGACGTATGTCAGGAGAATGACAGGAATTTAACGGTTTTGTGACAAACCCAGCCGGAATGCTGGAGTGCTTGCTCAATCGCCGGCTAGAATTCCATCATGATCGGTACCAGCCCCACCAGCGCTGTAGACCGGCCGCGGCCGCCTCTCTTCGGGCAATACGCGCATCATGCTGGCGATGGAGACGATGTGCGCCAGCCACGCTGCTGATGAACTGCTATCGAAGACGTGGACAATGCGTTCCTCGTCCTCTTCCTGCCCCGAGCCGTCCTGCTGACCGTGCTCGTGCCTGACAGGCGTTACTTTCCCGCCTGCTACCGGATGTATTCCGGCAGCAGTACCGACGTCGCCGTCGGACTCGCCTCGGGTAGCGCCGATTGCGTCCCTAGGGCGCCGGAGGCGATCCGTTGCAGGTTGACGGCGGCATTTACGTCGCGGTCATGGGTTATACCGCAGCTAGCGCAAGTCCAGGTCCGCTCATCCAAAGTGAGCTCGCCGTTTCTGGTCCCGCATGTGGAGCATAGCTTGCTGGACGGGTACCAGCGGTCCGCCAGCACGATCCGGGTGCCAAAGCGTAGCGCCTTGTATAGCAGCTGGCGCCGGATCTCGAAGAAGCCGACATCCGCAATCGCGCGGGCCAGCCGGACATTGGCCAGCATTCCCTTCACGTTCAGGTCCTCAATCCCTACCGCTTGGTTTTCGCGGCAGAGACGGGCCGTGAGCTTGTGCGTAAAATCTCGGCGAACCCGCGCTACCCTGGTGTGCAAGCGTGCTAAAGCCTTCGCCCCTTTGGTACGGTTCTTTGATACCGGCAGCCGTGTACCCTTCGGGACTCGGCCCCTGATGCCGATCATCACCTTGGCGCTTTCGAGTTTGCGCGACAGGCGACGCGATCGGATGCGCAAGCGCCGCAGCGCTCCTCGCAGTGGCCTTGGCGCTGTAATCTTCTCTCCACCGGAGAGGGTCGCGGCGCTGCTTACGCCCAGATCGACGCCGGTTATACCATTCGCAGTGCGCCGCCGAATGGCGGCCTTCTCCAACACCTCGACTTGTACTGACAAGAACCAGTGGTCCGCTTCGCGCGACACGCTCGCGCCGAGGATCTTGCCGGGCCAACGCAATGCTTCGCGCAGCACCACGCGGCCGATCTTGGGCAGCACAGCAGTGCATTCCTCAAGCTTGAATTTATCATTCGCCAAGTAAAAACTATCTTTGCAGCGTCCCTTCTTTTTGAAGCACGGCGGATACGCCCTTTCACCGGTGCGACATCTTTCGAAGTAGCGGCTCCAGGCCTTGGCGAGATTGGCGAACGGCTGCGCGTGGGCGTCGCGATGGATGCTGCGCAGCCAGGGGTTACCATCGGCATCCAACCAGACTGGATCGGTGTACTTGATGGCGTTGAACTGCTTTTTTAGCATCATCGCATTGGGCTTCTGGCCCAATGCTGCCTGGTGTAGCCATTCGGCGAGCGCCCAGTTCCACACACGGCGCGCCGTCCCAGCCGCGCGCACAAAGTAATCGCGCTGGGCGGGAGTCGGATCAAGACGGATGCTATGGGCCAAAAGCATGTCAGCAAGCGGTCATAGATGGCGTCTTGTTGGACATGGGTTGGCTTCGAGTAGTTCAATGGTCGTAGCAAGTTCGGTGTCGCCCGGTTCACCTTTGATCATCACTGTTCACGGTGGTTGTGAGTAGAAGCTAACTCTTTCGGCGCGCTGGAGCTGGGCGCGCACTACCTGCACGGCCGCGCCGACAACGGCCTGCAATACCACGTGCAGGCCAGCGCCTTCGCTTCCAGCCACCCGGAGCAGGACGCCGCCGCCATCGCCTACGAGGCGCCGGATGCGGCCGCGGTGGCATCACCGGCCCAACTGCGCGGCTCCGAAGACTACGTGCTGTTCGTGTGCGCGACGCTGGGCGAAGTCTGCGAGCAGAACGAGGCCAACTGGATCCGCCTGAACGGCGACCACGACCCGACCGCCAACATCACCCTGCAGCTGCAGACCGGCCCGCTGGACGAGCGCCTGTGGGACGTGCTCGACGAAGCGACTTATCAAACCATCGCCGCCCTGGCCAGCCGCGGCACCGGCTTGACGCCGGAGATCGAGTACTGGGTCGACGCCGGCCAGTCCGAGGGCTACTGGCAGGCGGAGCGCCCGAGCCGCCAGCAGATCCGGCTGCCGATCATCGTGCACGAGGCGTCGCCGTTGTGGATCGGTGCCGATCCTTCTACTTCGGTGGTTGGGCTGGATTACCGGCCGCATGGGGTCAGGAACGTGTATGTGACGGGTGGCGCGCTGTTCCCGACTTCGGGGTCGTGGAATCCGACCTTGACCATGTGCGGGTTGGCGCAGGATCTGGCGGACCGGCTGGGCTGAACCTTGTTTACCGGAGGCGGTGCCTGCCGCCTCCGTTTTGAATTGTAAGTACTTGCAACAGCGTAGTTTTCCCGATCTGCTGCCATCTCCCCGCCTCTACCGCACAACGTCTTCCATCTTTTCCATCTCGGCAACATGCATATCTGACTCTTCAGTCATTTATATGCACGACCGTCACATTTCCTTACTAATCAGACAGTTTTTCAAAAGAAACAAGCTGCTATCGTTTTTCCCGTCGCGATGCCGGTGCATCGGGGCACAGTCAACGATAACCAAGGAAAAAAATGAAAAAGACGATGTTTGCAGTGCTCGCAGGGATGCTTGCCATGGGGGCGGCACAGGCCCAGACCCTTTCGACAAATGCCGCCGACACGGCGCCGCATTTCTACATGGGCACCGGTATCGGTGTGGTCAAGGATTCGGTGTCGGGTGACCGTGATCGCACCTGGAAAATTTTCGGCGGCTACGAATTCGACCAGAACTGGGGCCTCGAGGCAGGTTATTCCCACCTGGGCAAAACCGGTTTCTATGTCCCGGGCACCACCGACTACACCGCCGCGCATATCAAGAGCTCGAGTGTCTACGCGGCCGCCAAGTACAAGTACGCGCTCAGCGAGCGGACCTCGGTCTACGGCAAGCTCGGCCTGTCCCATGGCGAATACCGCTACAGCAGCTCGGCGCCGGGCTGGAACTTCAAGGAGAGCAACAACGGCGTGTATGCGGCGGTCGGTGTCGATGCGAAATTGACCGAGCGGGTGTCGCTGTATGCCGAGTATGAGCGCAACGGCAAGCGGGCGTGGAATGGTCCGGAGAACAGGATCTTCGGTGCCGGGGTGAAGTTCGGGTTCTGACCGGGGGGAACAGACATGAAGAAGATGATGTTTGCCCTGCTCGCAGGACTGTCCGCCGTCGGCGCCGCCCAAGCCCAGACCGCTGCTTCGACTTCACTCACCACTGCCGACACGGCGCCGCATGCCTACATGGGCCTGGGCGCGAGCGCCGTCGGCGATACCATCGGCGGCGGCCTCAAGGTCCATCCCAAGATCTTCGGCGGCTACGCGTTCGACCGGAACTGGGGCGTCGAAGCCGGCTTCATGCGATTTCGCACGGCCGACTTCTTCTACTGGGACGGCAACCAGCAAGGCACGGTCGCCGACGGCCAGGTGAAGGGGTATCGCAGCTACGCGGCTGGCAAGTACACCGTCCCGATCAACGAGAACTTCTCGGCATACGGCAAGTTCGGCCTGTCGTACAGCGTGCGCAAGGTGTCGATACCGAAGATCGGCTTGCGCGATACCGAGCGGGATACCGGCCTGTATGCCGGGCTGGGGGCGCAGTACAAGCTGACCAAGAATGTCGCTGCGGTCGTCGAGTATGAGCGTTATGGCAAACGCAAGGAGAATGGGCCGAAGGCGGATGTCTACAGCGTCGGTTTGAAATACGGTTTCTGAGTTTTCGTCTTTGGCATGAAAAAAGCCCCGGCACCAGCAGGTGCACGGGGCTTTTTTATCGGTAAAGCTGGATCAGACGTTGAACAGGAAGTTCAGCACATCGCCATCCTTGACGATGTATTCCTTGCCCTCGGCACGCATCTTGCCCGCCTCCTTCGCACCCGCCTCGCCCTTCAGCGCGATGTAGTCGTCGAAGGAAATGGTCTGCGCGCGAATGAAGCCGCGCTCGAAGTCGGTGTGGATCACGCCGGCGGCCTGCGGGGCGGTGGCGCCGATCGGCACGGTCCAGGCGCGCACTTCCTTCACGCCGGCGGTGAAATAGGTCTGCAGACCCAGCAGCTTGAAGGCGGCGCGGATCAGGCGGTCCAGGCCCGGCTCTTCCATGCCCATGTCGTCCAGGAAGGCCTTCTTGTCTTCGTCGTCCAGGTTGGCGATTTCGGATTCGATGGCGGCCGAGATGGCGACGATCGGGGCGTTCTGCTTGTTCGCGAACTCGGTCAGCTGGTCCAGCAGCGGGTTGTCCTTGAAGCCGCTTTCCGAGACGTTGGCGACGAACATGGCCGGCTTGCTGGTGATCAGGCACAGCGGCTTGATCAGTTCCAGGTCTTCCTTGTCCAGGCCCAGGGTGCGGACCGGCTGGCCTTCGTTCAGGTGCGGCAGCAGCTTTTCGATGATGGCGCACAGCTTGATCGCGTCCTTGTCGCCGGCGCGGGCTTTCTTCTGCTCGCGGTGCAGGACTTTCTCGGCGGTGCCCATGTCGGCCAGCGCCAGTTCGGTCTGGATCACTTCGATGTCGTCGATCGGGCTGACCTTGCCGGCCACGTGGATCACGTTCGGATCTTCGAAGCAGCGCACGACGTTGACAATGGCGTCGGTTTCGCGGATGTGCGACAGGAACTGGTTGCCCAGGCCCTCGCCTTTCGAGGCGCCGGCCACCAGGCCCGCGATGTCGACGAATTCGACGATGGCCTTGACGATGCGCTCCGGCTTGACGATAGCGGCCAGCTGGTCGATGCGCGGATCCGGCACCTCGACCACGCCGACGTTCGGCTCGATGGTGCAGAACGGATAGTTTTCAGCCGGGATGCCGGCCTTGGTCAGGGCGTTGAACAGGGTGGACTTGCCGACGTTGGGCAGGCCGACGATGCCGCATTTGAGACTCATGGGAAGCTTTCAGGGGTCGAATTTACGAAACCCCGTATTCTACCTCTGCTTGCCGCCAAAGACTGCAAATGCTCGCTCAAAGCGGACGAATCAGCGACAAATCCGGCTTGTTCACAAATGCCGCGAATGCATCGCGTAAGCGCTCCCCCGCATCCATCGCCTGCTTCCAGGCAAGAATCCGCGCATCGTGGTTCAAACCGTAATGCTTGAAGTCGCTACGGTCGATCAGCTTCCCGCGCGGCAGCCTGCTTAAAAACTCGCTGCTGGGCGCCACGATCAGCACATTGTCCAGCCAGCCGCGGTTCGGTCCACGCGCCGCGCGGCGCCAGGGCAGCGCCTTGTCCAGCCAGCCCGGCACGATGTGCTCGCTGAAGTGCGGATAGAACACGATCGATCCGGGCTCCTGCCGAGTAAGGCGGGCATACGGCAGCGCCAGGTTGTAATCGATGATGCCGCCATCCCAGTAGTGCCCCGGCGGCGCGCCGGCGATGTCGCGCACCGGGTTCATCAGCATCGGCAGCGTGCCGGACGCCAGCAGGCCGGACGCCAGGTTCTGGCGGCTCAAGGGCGAGAAATGCGTGGCGAAGCCGTCGAATGTGTCGCGCAGCCAGGCGGCGCCGCCGCGCGCATCGCCGATCACCACGCGGTCCATCAGATGCGCCAGGCGGTCGCGCGACGCCAGGTTGTGCAGGGCCGCCGCAGCAAAACCCTTCATTTCCGCATACCGGTGACCGGGTGCGGACAGCAGCCGCTTGCCGCGCACGGTCAGCAGGTGCAGGCGGTGGTGCGGGTGGTTGACGATGTCGTCCTCGTGGCCGCGCACGAATTCGTTCAGCAGCCCCTGCACCACCTCGTCGATCTGCTCCTGCGACGGTTTCGTGCTGGTGTAGCGCTGGCCGCTGTACAGCTCGCCCAGGCGCTCGAAAGCCCGCACCGGATCCTTCTGGCAGGCGGCGGCCATGCGCCAGGTGCCGATCGAGGAGCCGATCAGGGTGCGCTCGCGCGGTGCCGAAGGAAACCACTCGCCGAACACCCACTGGTCGAGCGAGCGGAAGATCAGCCCCTTGGGACCACCGGCGGCGGCGGGAACGACGGCGATGTCCTCTGCGCGCAGGCCATGCGTGCGGATACGGGCCAAGGCCAGTGGCCCGGCGTGAAAAGTCAGTGCGCTCATCGGGAAATTATCGCAGGAAGCGTGGACGAACGCAGATGCGCCGGCATCGCTAACGTATGCATACCTCATAATTACTTTTGATTTGTGACAATCAGTGAGTTTTTTCTCGTAGGATCTGGCCTACACTGAATTTCCATTTGTCACGGAGGCATCATGGCCACGCAAGCGCTGTTCGATATCGGTAACGTCATTCTGGAACCCACGTCCACCTTCGCCCGCCTGAAGGACAAGACCCGGGCCTGGCTTCCCCTGTTCATCCTGATCGCGCTGTCCGTCGGCATCATGGTCTGGTGGATCTCGACTCTCGACTTCCCCTGGCTGGTCGAGCACACGGTGGCGGCCCAGCCCAAGGCCACGCCGGAAATGCGCGCGGCGATGGAAAAATTCATGACGCCGACCTCGATGATGTGGAGCTCGGTCATCGGCGCCGTGCTAGGCACGCTGGTTGCCATGGCGGTGTCGGCTCTGTATTACCTGGTGGCCGGCAAGATCATGGGCGTGCCGATCGGCTTCGGCAAATGGTTCGGTTTCTCGGTGTGGACCAGCGTGCCGCGTCTGCTGACGGTGCCGCTGTCGGCGCTGCAGATCATGACCTCGAACGGCCGGCTGGCACCCGAAGACCTGAACATGGCTTCGCTCAACTTCCTGCTGTTCCATCTGCCGGTCACGCATCCCTGGGCCAGCCTGGTCGGCAGCATGGACCTGACCATGTTCTGGAGCATCGCGCTGGCGGTGCTCGGCCTGAAAGCCTGGACCGGCCGTTCGACCGGCACCTGCGTCCTGGTGGCCGTCCTGCCCTACCTGATCATCTACGGCCTGTGGGCCGCGAAAATCGCCTTCCTCGGATAAACGCATGCGCAAGAAACTGATCGGTGCGGCCATCGTGGTCGCCTTCTTCGCCGTCCCGGTGGCGGTCAAGTTCGGCCACCGCGAGCCGGCCCGCGAGGCCGAGTTGGCGGCCGTGCAGAAGTTCGAGATCCACCCGTCGATCCTGGCCACCGGCAACCTGGTGTTCCGCCAGGAGGTGCAGCTGTCGGCCGAAGTGATCGGCAAGGTCGCGGCGGTGCTGGTCAAGGAAGGCGACCACGTCGCACGCGGCCAGATCCTGCTGAAGCTCGATCCGACCGTCTACCTGGCCGAGGTGGCGCAGCAGGAAGCCAGCCGCCGCAATGCCGCGATCGCCATCGAACGCTCGCAGATCAACCTGTCTAACCAGCAGCGCGGCCTGGAGCGCACCGGTCAGCTGTACAAGGCCAAGTACATCGACATCTCGAAGTACGACGACTCAGTGCACCAGGTCGACGTCGCCAAGGTCGACCTGCGCGCCAGCCGCGAGACGCTGGAACAGGCCAGCGCGATGCTGCTGCAGGCGCGCGAGCGGCTGGCCAAGACCGAGGTACGGGCGCCAATCGACGGCACCGTGACCGCGGTGCCGATCAAGGTCGGCGAGACGGCGGTCGCCAGCGCCACCGGCATCGCCGGCTCGTCGCTGATGACGATCGCCGACGTCGGCTCGATCATGGCCGAGGTCAACGTCGACGAAGCCGACATCGCGCGCGTGGCGGTGGGCCAGCAGGCCAAGGTGTTCCCGGCCGCCTACCCCGACCAGCCGCTGATCGGCAAGGTGGAAAGCGTGGCGATGGCGCCGAAAAGCGCGATGCCCGGCGCCCAGAGCCAGGGCCGCAGCTACGTGGTCAAGCTGCGCCTCGACGACCCGAAACTGGCGCTGCGCTCGGGCATGACCTGCCGCGTCGAGATCGTGGTCGGAGGCAGCAGCGCCAAGCCCGCGGTGCCGATCCAGGCGGTGCTGAGCGAGGAAGTCGCCGCCAGCGCCAGGGACAAGGAAAAAATCAGGAACACCAGCTACGTGTTCGTGGTGCAGGACGGCAAGGCGAAAAAGACGCAGGTCGAACTCGGCCTGTCCGACGACGCCAACCAGGAAGTGACCAAGGGCCTGGCGCCCGGCCAGACCATCGTGACCGGCCCGGCGCGCCTGCTGCGCGAACTGCGCGACGGCGACGCCGTGAGCGCGAAGAAGCTTGATGCCAAGGTCGCCGGCGCGAAGGTCGCCTCGTGATCCGCCTGCAGGGCATCACCAAGAAATACCGGATGGGCGACCAGATCGTGCGCGCGCTGCAGGGCGTCGACCTGCAGATCGAGCGCAACGAGATGGTCGCCTTCATCGGCGCCTCCGGTTCCGGCAAGTCGACCATGATGAATATCGTCGGCTGCCTGGACCGGCCCAGCAGCGGCGAGTACTGGCTCAACGGCCGCGAAGTGGCGACGATGTCCGGCGACGACCTGGCGCGCGTGCGCAACCAGGAGATCGGCTTCATCTTCCAGAGCTTCCACCTGCTGCCGCGCGCCAGCGCGATCGACAACGTGGCCCAGCCGCTGATCTACCGCGGCGTGCCGCTGCGCGAGCGCCTGGCGCTGGCGACCGAGGCCCTGCGGCGCGTCGGCCTGGGCGAGCGCATGCATCACCGGCCCAACGAGCTGTCAGGCGGCCAGCGCCAGCGGGTGGCGATCGCGCGCGCGCTGGTCGGCAAGCCCTCGATCCTGCTGGCCGACGAACCGACCGGCAACCTCGACAGCGCCACCAGCCTCGACATCATGAACCTGATCCGCGAACTACACGCCGGCGGCCAGACCGTCGTCATCGTGACCCACGAGCCGGAGATCGCCGAACAATGCCAGCGCGTGGTGCGCCTGCGTGACGGCCGCGTCATGTCGGACACCCTGGTTGCGGAGCGTGTCGCATGAACCTGTTCCTGGAAAGCGTGCGCTCGGCGCTGGCGTCGATCCGCGCGCACCGGCTGCGCAGTTTTCTCACCTCGCTCGGGATCATCATCGGCGTGGCGTCGGTCATCACCGTGATCTCGCTGATCCAGGGCCTGTCGAAAAGCGTCAGCGACCAGTTCGAGGGGCTGGGCGGGAATGGCCTGACGATCCGGCCGCACAATGAATTCAAGGAGGTCATGCGCGGCAAGATCAACTACCTGCGCTTCGAGGACGTCGAACAGCTGCGCCTGCGGGTCGAGGAAATCCGCGACCTGAGCCCGGTGTTCTCGCCGGGATTTTCCGAGGTGCGCTTTACCGGCATGTCGGCCACGGCCCAGGTGATGGCCACCTCGGGCAGCTACCAGGAAGTGAACCAGCGCTATGCGCGCCTGGGCCGCTTCATCAGCGATTCGGACAACGCCGGCGCGCGGCGCGTGGCCGTGATCGGCGAAAAGCTGATCGAGGACCTGCATTTGCCGCCGAATCCGGTCGGGCAGTTCGTCCTGTACGGGAACGAGTGGTTCAAGATCGTCGGCGTGATGGAAAAGCGCGGCGAGATCTTCGGCATGTCCCAGGACAACTACATGATCATTCCGTTCAAGACGGGACAGAGCCTGATCGGCAACAACACCCGGCCGCAGCTGTCGATCACGGTGGCGGTGCGCGACCTGACCCGGCTGGACGAGACGCGCAACCATATCCGCAGCGTGATGCGCGTGGCGCACCGCCTGAAGGCGGACGAACGCGACGATTTCGAGATCGAATCGGCCGACCAGATCGCAAAAAGCTTCGACAAGCTCAGCACGACCGTGACCCTGGTGATGGGCGGCGTGGTCGGCATCGCCCTGCTGGTGGGCGGGATCGGCATCATGAACATCATGTTGGTGTCGGTGAAGGAGCGGACCCGCGAGATCGGCATCTGCAAGGCGATCGGCGCGCGCAGCCGCGACATCCTGCTGCAGTTCCTGATCGAGGCGGTGACGCTGTCGCTGCTGGGCGGCCTGCTCGGGCTGATCATCGGCTATGCGCTGGGCATCGGCATTGCCGCCATGATCCCCGACTTCCCGCCGGCCGTGGTGCCGTGGTGGGCGGTGGCGCTGTCGGTGCTGTTCTCGGGCGGCGTGGGCGTGGTGTTCGGGGTGGTGCCGGCCAGCCAGGCGGCGCGTCTGGATCCGATCGACGCATTGCGGTACGAGTAAGGAGCGCAAAGGCACGCTTGCGCCGGCTCAAGGGTAGCAGCTTGAGCCACCGTAACATGGGCCGGTCGCGTTTGCGCCCCTGCGCCCGGAGCCTGCATGCCTCGCCGAGTTTGCCGTGTCTTGACCCTGTGGCTGTCCCTGTGGCTGCCCCTGTGCTGCCTGTTCGCCTCTGGACCGGTGCTGGCGCGCGACACCGGCACCGATCCGGCGCTGGTGATCGACCGCCACATCCAGCATTACACGGTCGAGACCGACGGCAGCTACCGCCTGAACGTCGACCTCGCCAAGACCATCGTCCAGCAGCGCGCCCTGCGTGGCCACGGCCAGTACGCGATCGGCTACAACCGCACGCTGGACGACATCCTGGCGCTCGAGGCCTGGACCCAGAAGCCCGATGGGCGGCGCGTGCCGGTGCAGCCGGGCCAGGTACTGGACCAGCAGGAAGCCGCCACCGGCGCGGGCGAAGCGCCGATGTTCGAGGACACACGCCTGAAAGTCGTGGTATTTCCCGAGGTGGCGGTCGGCGACCAGCTGGTGCTGCGCTACACGCTGCGGCGCAAGGCCGGGCTTTTCCCGGGCAACTTCGAAGACCTGTCGTCGGCGCCCTTCTACGCCAGTAAAAACACCCTGCTGATCTACGACATGCCGTCCACGATGCCCTTGTACGCCGATGCGGCCGGCTTCGTGCCCGTGCCGGGCGAGAATCCGCCGGGACGGCGGCGCTACCAGTGGCGCTACCTGAACGGCGACAACGAACGCCTGGAAGCCGGCGCGGTCAGCTACCTGGACTACGGTAAGCGGCTGGCGGTGTCGACCTTTGCCGATTACGCGGCCTTTGTCGGGGCTTTCCGCGCGCTGGCCGCCAATGCAAGCAATGCCGCCGGCCGCACCCCGCCCGCGCCCGCCATCGCCGCCCTGGCGCGCCAGCTCACGGCCGGGCTGCCGGACACGCGCGCCCGCGCACTGGCGCTGTCGAACTGGGTGCGCGACAACATCCGTTACGTCGGCGTCTACGTCGGACCGGGCGGCGTGGTGCAGCATCCGGCCAGCACCGTGCTGGAGAACCGTTACGGCGACTGCAAGGACCACGCCGGCCTGCTCGAAGCCTTGCTGGCCGCGGCCGGCATCGAGTCCACCGGCGCGCTGGTCAATAGCGGCAATGCCTACCGCCTGCCGGAAACGCCGACGCTGGGCGTGTTCAACCACATGATCACCTACGTGCCCAGCCTCGACCTCTACCTCGATTCGACCGCCGAAGCGGTCGGCGCCGGCTACCTGCCGCCCGCCCTGCTCGGCAAGCCGGTGCTGCTCTTGAGAACCGGGACCTTTGCGATGACGCCGATCCTGCAGCCCGAACGCAAGCGCAGTACAGCCTGGTTCGACATCCGCCGCGATGGCCGCAGCAGCTTCAAACTCAGCAAGACAGCGGTCGGCGCCGTCGCCGAACCCTACCGCAGCGCCTTGCGCGATGCGCGCCAGGCCGAGCGCGAAGCCTTTGCGCAGCGCATGCTGCAGGGCCTCGGGCGCAAAAGCCGCGGCGTGTTCGATGCGTCCTCGGGCAAGGGCAGCGCGGACGAGGTCAGGCTGTCCTTTTCCGGCACCAGCGAGGGCTTCCTCGAACTGCCCGGACCGAGCGCCCTGGCCACCAGCTACGATGCCTGGGGCGGGCTGGCGGAAGCGGTGTCCAGCCTCGGCCAGGAAAGCGAGCGGCGCCAGGATTTCGTCTGCCCCGCCATCGATCACGAAGACGAGACCGGCTTCCGCTTCCCGAAAGGCGTGCGCATCCTCGCCCTGCCCAAGCCGCTCAAGCTGATGGATGGCGGCATCTATTACCACGCCAGCTATGCGCGGCGCGGCAGCGCCGTCGTAATCAAGCGCCGCCTGAGCTTCCGCCATGGCAGCGCCACCTGTACGCCTGCCGACTACCGTGCCATGCAGCCGGCGCTGGAACGCATCCAGCGCGATCTGCGCAGCCAGGTCGTGGTGAGCGGCGACTAGGCCGCGCGCAACTTCTCCACGGCGGCATCGCTCAGCTCGAAGCGCAAGTCGACCCGGTCGCGGCCGGAGCGGTAGCCGCCGGGCCAGCGCGCGATGACCTCGAAACCGCAGCGTTCGAAAAAGCCTGCCGTGTGCGGGTGCGTGTCGACCGTTACCCAGCGCGGGCGCGCCTTGCGGCCGGCCATGTGCAGCAGGCGGTAATGCAGCAGGGCGCGGCCGAGGCCGGTGCCGTGGCGGTCGGCACGCACCAGGCCGAATACCAGCGTGCCCAGGTTGTAGAAGGGAGAGAGCTCGTAGCCGCCGAAGGCCAGCACCTCCTCACCTTCGACCGCGACGAAGAAAGGGCCGTCCGGTTCATCGAGCGCCGAACGCAGCCAGGCTTCCTCCGAGGCCGGAAAATGGTCCGGGACATTGCTGCGGAAAGCGGCCAGTACCGCCTTGCGGTCGGCCGGCCGGTAGCGCCGGATACGAATCTTCATTGCGTGCTCCTTGTTCACTCTCGTGTTGGCCGTTACATTATGGCCATGCAACTCGACGAAACCATCAGCGTGGAAGATGCCGTGCAGGTGCTGGCCATGGTCGGCGACCTGAGCATGGGCCTGCCGCCCGACCACTCGGTCCGGACGGCGCGCCTGGCCGCACGCCTGGCGGAAGAAAACGGCGATGCCGCGGATGCCTGCACCAGCACGCGCCTGGTCGGGCTGCTGCGCTGGTCCGGCAGCACGGCGACGGCGCCCGGCTTTTCCAACCTGCTGGGCGACGACGTCCTCGGCCGCCACGCCATGGTAACGCGTACCCTGTCCGGCAATCCCAACCTGACCCTGCCGAACGTGCTGCCGCTGGCCGAGATGCAATGCGAGGTGGCGGGCGACATCGCCGCCTTGCTGGGGCTGGCGCCGGACGTCGAGGAAGCGCTGCGCCACCTGTTCGGCAGCCACGCCCGCGGCGACATGCAGGACGCGCTGTTCGCCCCGAACATCCCGCGCGCCGTGTTCTACGTGCGCCTGGCCGGCGACCTGGAAGTGCTGGCGCCGGCCCACGGCACCGAGGGTGCGATGCGCCTGATCGGCGAGCGCGCCGGCGTGAAGTACCCGGCGACCCTGGTCGAACGCCTGGCACCGCATGCCCAGGACTGGCTGGATGCGCTGGGCGAGCCGTCCTGCGCGGCCGACTACGCCGGCCACGACCGCCGCGTGCCGCTCACCATCATCGCCGATGTGATCGAGTTGAAGCTGCCCTGGCTGGCCGGCTATTCGCGCCGGGTGGCAGCGCTGGCCAAGCGCAGCGCGGTCGGCGCCGGCCTGATCGCCCTCGAGGAAAAGCCGCTGGTGCGGGCCGCCCTGCTGCACGGGATCGGCCGCGTGGCGGTGCCGAACAGCGTCTGGCAGCGGCCGGCCAAGCTCGGCGACCTCGACTGGGACCAGGTACGCAAAGTGCCGTTCTGGACCGCGCGCGCCGCGGTCCTGGTGCCCGCCATCGCCCACGATACCACGCTGGCCTCCTTCGTCTACGAGCGCCTGGATGGCAGCGGTTACTTCCGCAAGGCGCGCGGCGAAGCGATCGGACCGCAGGAACGGGTGCTGGCGGTGGCCGCGGCCTACGCGGCGCTGACCTCGCCGCGGCCCTGGCGCCCGGCCCATGGCGAGGCAGCCGCCGGCACCCTGCTGGTGGCACAGGCCGGCGCCGGGCGCTTCGACCGGCAGGCGGTGAGCGCGGTGCTCGAGGCGGCGCGCTCGATGGCGCCGAAGCCCGGGCGTGCGAAACCGGTGCGCGATGCGCTGCTGTCCTCGCGCGAAGTCGAGGTGCTGCGCCACATCAGCCTGGGCGAAACCAGCCGCGAGGCGGCGCGCGCGATGAAGATCACCCCGGCCAGCGTGCGGACCCATGTCGATACGATTTTCGAGAAGCTGGAGGCCAGTTCGCGGCCGGCGGCGACCTTGAAGGCGCTGACCCGCGGCCTGATTTAGCAGGGTGGACTCTCCGAGCCCACGCGCACGCTTGCAGACCTCTACCTTCCCCGTGGGCACGGGGTGCCCACCCTACTCCGTATGCAGCTGCGTGGTCGCCGCCGCCATCTTCCCTTCGCACACCATCGGAATAATGCGCAGCGCCTTGTCGATCGCTTCCTCGATCAGCGTCTGCTCTTCGCGGCGTGGGCGGTGCAGCACGAAATCGACCACCGCCTGCTGCAGGTTGAGGGTGCGCGGATGGCCGATGCCGAGGCGCAGACGCCAGTAATCCTGGGTGCCGAGCGCCGAGGTGATGTCCTTCAGGCCGTTGTGGCCACCCGAGGAGCCGCCGCGCTTGAGCTTGGCCGCGCCGGGCGGCAGGTCGAGTTCGTCGTGCACGACCAGGATCTCTTCCGGCGCGATCTTGAAGAAGCGCGCCAGCGCGCCGACGGACTGCCCGGAGCGGTTCATGAAGGTCAGCGGCTCCAGCAGCCAGACTTCCTTGCCCGAGATGGACGTCTTCGCCACCATGGCGTTGAAACGCGATTCGCGCTGCAGCCGGCAGCCGGGCAGCGTGTTGGCGAGGTTGTCGACCAGCCAGAAGCCGGCGTTGTGGCGGGTGGTTTCGTATTCCGGGCCGGGGTTGCCGAGGCCGACGATCAGGCGGATGTGCATAAAGCGTCAATCGAATCGTAAAGCTCGATTATCGCGGAAAACCGCGAACACCTGAGCAGAAAACAAAAAACCCGCCGGACGCGGGGTCGCAGCGGGTTTTTATCGTGCCGCTCCCGGGAGAGCGGCAACAAACAGCAATTACTCAGCAGCGGCTTCAGCCGTAGCAGCACCACGCGGGATCGACGAGGTAGCGACGGTCTGGTCCTTGCCGTGGGCAACGATGCTCACGCCTTCCGGCAGGGTCAGGTCGGACACGTGCACCGATTGACCGGCTTCCAGCTTGCTCAGGTCGACGGTGATGAATTCCGGCAGCTTGCCCGGCAGGCAGGTGACGTCCAGCTCGTTCAGCACGTGCGAAACGATGGCGCCGCTCAGCTTGACGGCCGGCGAGACGTCGGCGTTGACGAAGTGCAGGGCGACCTTGGTGTGGATCGGCTGCGAAGCGTCGACGCGCTGGAAGTCCACGTGCAGGACCAGTTGCTTGTATGCGTGCATCTGGAAGTCACGCAGCAGGACTTGCTGGGCTTGACCGTCCAGTTCCAGGTCCAGGACGGCGCCGTGGAAAGCTTCTTTCTTGAGCGCGTGGAACAGCGCGTTGCCATCGACGGCGATCAGTTCCGGGGCGCCAGCGCCACCGTAGATGATGCCAGGGGTCTGGCCAGCGTTGCGCAGGCGGCGGCTCGCTCCGGTCCCCTGCTGTTCGCGTTTGAATGCGACTACTTTCATGGTGTTACTCCAAGTAATGTGGGCTCGAATGCCGGCATGGCCGGCCCGCTTGCCCGGTGGTGGTCGCCCCCGCGACCAGGGGCTTCCGTGAAATGAGCGCAATGTTACGCACTCAAGAAATTCTGTATAGCTTGCGTGGACGTGGGCACAGGGTGCCCACCCTACCGTTCAATGTAGGGTGGGCACCCCGTGCCCGCGTTTTCTATCTTAGTCGACGAACAGCGAGATAACTGAGTCGCCCTTCACGATACGCTTGAAGGTTTCAGCCAGCAGCGGCGCGCAGGTCAGCTGGCGGATCTTGCCGCAAGCACGGCCGGCTTCGCTCAGCGGGATGGTGTCGGTGACGACCAGTTCGTCCAGCGGCGAATTCGAGATGCGGTCGATTGCCGGACCGGACAGAACCGGGTGCGTGCAATAAGCCACAACTTTCTTGGCGCCACGTTCTTTCAGGACTTCGGCGGCCTTGGTCAGCGTGCCTGCGGTGTCGACCATGTCGTCCATGATCACGCAGTTACGGCCTTCGACTTCACCGATGATGTTCATGACTTCCGACACGTTCGCCTTCGGGCGACGCTTGTCGATGATCGCCAGGTCGCAGCCGAGACGCTTGGCCAGCGCACGGGCACGCACCACGCCGCCGACGTCCGGCGACACGACCAGCAGGTCGTCGTAGTTGCGCTTCTGCAGGTCGCCCAGCAGGATCGGCGATGCGTAGATGTTGTCGACCGGGATGTCGAAGAAGCCCTGGATCTGGTCGGCGTGCAGATCCATGATCAGCACACGTTCGACGCCGGCTTCTTCCAGCATGTTGGCGACCACTTTGGCCGAGATCGCGACACGCGCCGAACGCGGACGGCGGTCCTGGCGGGCATAGCCGAAGTACGGAATCGCCGCGGTGATGCGGCCTGCCGATGCGCGCTTGAGAGCGTCGACCATCAGCATGATTTCCATGAGGCTGTCGTTGGTGGGAGCGCAGGTCGATTGCAGAACGAAGACGTCCTTGCCACGAACGTTCTCGTTAATTTCGACCATCACTTCGCCGTCGGAGAACTTCGAGACCACGGCCTTACCAAGAGGAATACCGAGGCTTTTTGCGACCCCTTCTGCTAGCGCCGGATTGGCATTGCCGGTAAAAACCATCAGGTTTTCGTAAGCCATGGGGAGTCCCAGAAGAAGAGTAAAATTGAAAGATTCTGAACTACAAAAAAAATGGGCCGCTCTAGGCGGCTCCACTTTACATTGCCTGCTGGAGCACTAGTCATCAACAGGTCAGGCAATAAATCTTTGGCAGGGGAACAAGGATTCGAACCTTGGTATGCCGGAATCAAAATCCGGTGCCTTAACCAGCTTGGCGATTCCCCTACACTGAAACTTGTACTGCTTATTTGCTGCCGCCGCTTCAGCTATGTTGCCGTTGCGTCGACAGGCAAAATTTTATTCTACAACTCGTTGATTTGCAAGAGCGATTTCATCGGATGTTTCGTTAGCGACCTTGTTTTCCACGCTATCCACTTCGCCGGCACCTGCTTCAGCACCTGCTCTGCTTCTTGCTCTGTGGAAAACGCGCTGAATACGCACGCTCCGGAGCCAGTCATCCTGGCCGCCCCGTGATTGCCCAACCATTCGATCGCCTCTGCTACCGGCGGGAACAGGCGAGCTGCCACGTCCTGCAAATCATTTTTCCCGAACTCAACAGAACCTTGCGATTCAGTGTTGCGCCCTAGGAAGTCCGCTACTGTAATGGGTTTCGTGTTTCTTGTCAAATCGGGTGCCGTAAAAATCGCGGCGGTCGGCACCGAGACACCCGGCTCGATCACCACATACCAGCAATCCGGGCCCGGCACCGCCTGCAGGGCCTCGCCCACGCCTTCGGCAAATGCGGTCTCGCCGAACAGGAAGAACGGGATATCCGCGCCCAACGGCAGGCCAAGCGCGATCAGCTCGTCCGTGTTCAAACCGACCTGCCACAAGTGATTCGCGGCCATCAGCGCGGTGGCGGCATCGGATGAACCGCCGCCCAGCCCGCCACCCATCGGCAGGCGCTTCTCGATACGCACGGCGATGCCTGGCGGCAGTTTGCCGTGGCGGCGCCGGTATTCGGCCTGCAGTGCCCGCAGGGCGCGCACGATCAGGTCCTGCTCTTCCGGCACGCCCGGCACGTCGTTGACGCGGACGATGCGTTCGTCGTCGCGCAGGTCGAAGTCCAGGATGTCGCCGTGGTCGATCAGCTGGAACACCGATTGCAGCAAGTGGTAGCCGTCAGGGCGGCGGCCGGTGACGTGCAGGAACAAATTGAGCTTGGCCGGTGCCGGGCAGCCGTGCAGCGCAGTCAGGGCCATCTCAGCTTTCCGGGAAGATCGTGATGCCGATCGAGAGCTCGCCGCCGTTGCCGGTGGCGCCGCGCTCCGCACGGATGAGCTTCGGCAGCGGTGCGCCGTTCGCTCCCGGCTTGTCTTGCCACTCGGTAAAGCGCAGCTGCCAACCATCGCGCGTCTGCACATTGTTGTTGGACGGCGATGCCACGAAGCGCTTGCCTTGCGCGTCGACCGCATAGCCCTGCAGCCAGTCGCGCAGGCCGGCCACCGGCAGCGCATAGCCGAGGGCCTGCTGGGTCAGCGCGTCGATGTCCTTGGCCGTGCGTGGTTCGCGGTTGGCCTGGGTCAGCGTGGCGGACTCCGGCGTCACGGTGATCTCGGCGGCAGTCTGCCCGGTTGGGGTGAACAAGGCGACCTCGATGCGGCCCGGGCGCTGGGTCCAGCTGAATTGCCCGTTGACGCCTTCCCGGCCACCTTCGCTCTTCTGGTAGACGACATTGATCTTGCCGTTCAGGTCGATGGTGTCGCGGTAGGCGCCGACCGGGGCGCTGGACAGGTTGGCGGTGGAGGTGGCGCAGCCGGCCAGGGAGATGGCAAAGGCTGCGGCAAGGAGGTGGCGGGAGAATCGGGTGATTGGCATCGGTGCTGGCTTGGGTTCCCGCCTGCGCGGGAACGACGTTTATAGTAAAAGATTATTTCAGGCCTCAAAGCGAAGCGCGCAGGCGGCTCAGCGTGCTTTTCAGCGCATCGTTCTTCGGATCCTTGGCCTGCGCTTCTCGCCACAGCTTGCGTGCATCGTCGTGCTGGCCCTTCTTCCACAGCACCTCACCCAGGTGGATGCCGATCTCCGGGTCGTTGCGCAGCTGGTAGGCCTTGCGCAGTTGGGCTTCGGCCGCGTCCAGCTTGCCGAGGCGATACTGCACCCAGCCCATGCTGTCCATGATGAAGGGATCGTTCGGCGCCATCTTCTGGGCCTTCTCAATCAGCGCATGGGCTTCCTTCAGGCGCACGTTGCGGTCCGCCAGCGAATAGCCGAGGGCGTTGTAGGCGTGCTGGTTGTCCGGCGCCTTGGCGATCACCTTGCGCAGCGACTTTTCCATGACCTGGGTCTTGCCCAGCTTCTCGGCCATCAGCGCGTAGTCGTACAGGAAATCCATGTTATCCGGGAAGCGCTTGAGGCCCTGCTCCATCAGCTTGAAGGCTTCCTGGGACTTGCCGGCGTCGCGCAACAGCTGGGCCTCGATGAGCACGACCTGGGCCTGCTCGGTCGGGTCTTCGGGCTTGAGCGTGCCGAGCAGCTTGCGGGCGCCGGCCAGGTCGCCTTGCTTGGCGGTCAATTGCGCGCGGCGCAGGTCGGCGCCGAGCTGGATCTTCGGATCGTTGGTGTCGAGGCGGTCGAGCCAACCCAGGGCCGCCGGGATATCGCCGCGTTCCTCGGCGATCTGGGACAGGATCAGCACGGCCTTGGTCGGGTCGCGCTCCTCGTCCGGGGTCTTGTCCATCACGTCGACGAAGCGCGTGAAATAGTCTTCGGCGGCCTTGTTGTCGTTCATCTGCATCGACAGGATGCCGAGCGCGTACAGGGTGCCGGGATTGTTCGGCTGGGCCTTGTCGAGGGTGAGGAATTGCTGGCGCGCGGCTTCGTACTGCTTGGCATTGACCAGCATGCGGGCATAGGCCACGCGCACGTCTTTGGCGTCCGGGTGCGCGGCCAGGTAGTCGGCCAGCACCTTCGCGGACTGCTCCTCGCCTTCCGTCACCTGGGCCAGGGTCAGGATGGCGATCTCGGAATCGGGCTTGATCTGCAGCGCGGCGCGCGCTTCGCGCTGGGCGTCCGCTTTGGCGCCGCGGGCCAGCGCGGTCTGCGCCAGCACCACGTGGGCTTCCATCATGTTGCCGTAGGGCGCGACCAGGCGCTCGAGCATGACGATGGCCGCTTCCTTGTCCTTGGCGCGCATCACCAGCTGCTGCATCTGGAACATCACCAGCCCGCGGGCGCCCGGGGGCGCCTCGGCCAGGCGCTGCTTGAGCGCATTTTCTGCTTCGACGAGGTTGTCGGACACGACCACCAGCCCCAGATAGTACTGGTTGGCCTCGTCGGAAGTCGGCGCCAGCTGGCGCCACAGCTTGACGGCGGCGAGTGCGTCGTCGGACTGCTTGGCTGCCAGCGCCATTTCGGTGGCGCGCTTGGCCAGACGCGGGTCCTTGGTCTGCTGGGCCAGGCTCATCAGCGTGAGGTAAGGCCCCTGCCAGTCGCCCTTCTTGAAGGCCAGCTCGGCATTCATGAGCTGGTACATCATCTGGGGCGTCATGTTCACGTTCGGGGCCTGCTCGTCTCCCGGCGTGGCGTCGTCCTGGGCCGGCTCGCCGGCGGCAGCGCGGCGCTGGGCCTCGGCGGCGGCCAGCGGCTGGTCCGAATGATCACGGGTTTGCGCGTCCTGCGGCTGCTGTTTGGGCGCCACAGCGCATGCAGATAACAAGGCCGAGAGAGTTACAATGGCGAAAGTGTTTTTCAAGGTCGATCCCGCATTGACAAGATGGACCGATTCTACGCTTAACGTCCCCCGCGCGTGCGCCGTTGCAACACGAATTTACATACTTTTCCTCTGTTCTTCATTGAAACATGCCCGAACTCCCAGAAGTTGAAGTCACCCGGCGCGGCGTTGCACCGCACCTGGAAGGCCGTGTCGTCGAACAGGTCGTGCTGCGCCGCGAGGGCCTGCGCTGGCCCTTCCCGCCGAACCTGGACGCGCTGCTGAGCGGCCGTGAAATCCTGTCGACCAGCCGGCGCGGCAAGTATCTGCTGATCCATTTCGCGCACGGCACGCTGATCGTCCATCTCGGCATGTCCGGCCACCTGCGCGTGCTGCCCGAGGGCGTCGAGCTGAAAAAGCACGACCACTTCGACCTGATCGTGCGCGGCCCCGAAGGCCGGCGCGTGCTGCGCCTGCACGATCCGCGCCGCTTCGGCGCCGTGCTCTGGCATGCCAACGACGATGGCGAACTCGAACAGCACATCCTGCTGCGCGGCCTGGGCGTCGAGCCGCTCGAAGACGGCTTCTCGGGCGCCCTGCTGCACCGCGAAACCAGGAAGCGCAGCGCGCCGATCAAGCAGGTGCTGTTGCAGGGCGACATCGTGGTCGGGGTCGGCAACATCTACGCCTGCGAAAGCCTGTTCCGCGCCGGCATCAACCCGAAGACGGCGGCGTCGCGCATCAGCCGCGCCCGCTACGACAAGCTGGCCGAGGCCATCCGCGAAATTCTTGCGGCCGCGATCGTGCAAGGCGGCAGCACTCTGCGTGACTTTATTGCGGTAAATGGGCAATCTGGATATTTCCAGCAGACATATTTCGTCTATGATCGTGCAGGAGTGCCTTGCAGAAACTGTGGCGCGCCGGTGCGCCAGATCGTGCAGGGCCAGCGGTCGACCTTCTACTGCGCGACCTGCCAGAAATAGTTCCCAATCAGGCGGCACAACATGCAAGATATTCAAGAATACGGGGCCTGGCGCGCACGCGTGGCCGACGCGCTGGAACAATATCGCGGCTGGGTCCAGGCCGCCGAATTGCTGGACGGCGCCGCCGAACAACACCTGGCGCGCGCCCTCACCCGCGTGCGCGACGACCGCCTGTCGGTGGCCTTCGTGGCCGAGTTCTCGCGCGGCAAATCCGAGCTGATCAACGCGCTGTTCTTCGCCGATTACGGCCAGCGCATCGTGCCGTCCAGCCCGGGCCGCACCACCATGTGCCCGACCGAGCTGGCCTACGATCCGCAACTGCCGCCCTGCCTCCGCCTGCTGCCGATCGAGACCCGCGCCCAGCGTCTGGCCACCAGCGATTACCGCGACGATCCCGCCGCCTGGACCGTGCTGCCGCTGGACCTGGACTCGCCCGAGCGCATGATCGCCACCTTCCGCCAGGTCAGCCTGACGCGCCGCGTGAGCGTCGCCGAAGCCAGCAGCTACGGCCTGTACGATCCGGAAGACCCGGACCTGTCCGCGACCCTCGGCGACGACGGCCAGGTCGAGATCCCGCAATGGCGGCATGCGCTCATCAACTTCCCGCATCCGCTGCTGAAACAGGGCCTGGTGATCCTGGACACGCCGGGCCTGAACGCGATCGGCACCGAGCCCGAGCTGACCCTGAATCTGATCCCGAACGCGCACGCGGTGCTGTTCATCCTGGCCGCCGAGACCGGCGTGACCCGAAGCGACATCGAAGTCTGGCGCACCCACATCGGCGCCGCATCCGGTTCCTCCGCAGGACGCATGGTGGTGCTGAACAAGATCGACGCGCTGTGGGACGAGCTACGCAGCAGCGAAGAGAACGACGCCGCGATCGCGCGCCAACAGGCCAGCGTGGCCCAGCTGCTGGGCGTGCAGGAACAGCAGGTGTTTCCGGTGTCGGCGCACAAGGGTCTCGTCGGGCGCGTGACCCAGGACATGGCGCTGTTCGAGAAGAGCCGCATCGGGCTGCTGGAAGCGGCGCTGTTCAACGAGCTGATTCCGGCGCGCCAGGACATCCTGCGCCGCCAGCTACGCGAAGACATGGCGGCGATCACCGCCGGCCAGCAGGCGCTGCTGGCCACGCGCATCCGCGACCTGGTCGAGCAGCTGCAGGAGCTGCAAAGCTTGCGCGGCAAGAACCAGGGCGTGATCGCGCACATGGTGCGCCGCGTCGAGATGGAGAAGAAGGAGTTCGACGCCAGCCTTTTTAAACTGCAGGGCACGCGCGCGGTGTTCGCGACGCTGTCGACGGAGCTCTACACCTGCATCGGCATGGACGTGGTGCAGGCACAGGTCGATGCCGTCCGCACCGCGATGGAAGGCGTGCGCTTCAGCACCGGCATGCGCGCGCCGGTGCGCGTGTTCTTCGACGAAGCCCGCGCCAGGCTCGACGCGGCCAGCGCGAAGATCGGCGAGATCGGCGCAATGATGGAAACCATGTACCGCCGCTTCTCGGCCGAGCACGGCCTGGCACTGGCGATGCCGATGGCCTTGTCGCTGGCGCGCTACCGCAGCGAGATCGACGCCATCGAGGCGATCTGGCAGAAGCAGTCCGGCACCGCGACCCTGCTCATCACCAGCCGCGGCACGCTGTTGGAACGCTTCGTCGACTCGATCGCCGCGCGTGTCAAACACAGCTTCCGCGCCGCGAATGCCGACGTCGAAGCCTGGCTGAAGGTGATCATGGCGCCGCTGGAAGCGCAGATCCGCCAGCACCGCGAACAGCTGCGCCACCGCCAGTCCTCGATCCAGCGCATCCACGATGCGACCGAGGGACTGGAACAGAAGATCGCCGCCTTCGAGGCGGCCCAACAGGACCTCGAGCAGGTCAAATCACGCCTGGCGACGCTGGCGGGTACGGTGACGCGGGTGCTGAATGCGCCGGATGCGCAGCCGGCACCGGCATCGGCGTCGCCCTCACTGGAAGTTGCATGAAACGATTGACCGAATTCGACGCCACGCAGGGTACGAGCGCGCTGGCAGACCCGAGCTTTTCACGCGCCGTGATCGACTGGCAGCGCCGGCACGGCCGCCACGCCCTGCCCTGGCAGAACACGCGCGACGCCTACCGCATCTGGCTGTCCGAGATCATGCTGCAGCAGACCCAGGTGAGCGCGGTGCTCGGCTATTACGCGCGCTTCCTGGAGCGCTTCCCGGACGTGCAGGCGCTGGCCGCGGCGCCGGTGGAAGACGTGATGACCTACTGGGCCGGCCTGGGCTACTACACGCGGGCGCGCAACCTGCACGCCTGCGCGCGCCGCGTGGTGGCCGAATACGATGGCGTGTTCCCTTCCGACCCGGCGCTGCTGGCCGACCTGCCCGGCATCGGCCGTTCGACCGCGGCGGCCATCTCCGCTTTTTCGAGCGGCACCCGCGCCGCGATCCTGGACGGGAACGTCAAGCGCGTGTTTGCGCGCGTGTTCGGCATCGACCAGTATCCCGGCCTGAAGCCGGTCGAGGATGCGCTGTGGCGGCGTGCGGAAGCGCTGACGCCTGCCGAAGAGGGGATCGAGTCCTATACGCAGGGCTTGATGGACCTGGGCGCGACCCTGTGCACGCGCTCGCGCCCGGACTGCCCGCGCTGCCCGCTGCAAGACCGCTGCGTGGCCCATGCCACGGGCCGCACCGCCGAGCTGCCGGTCCGCAAACCGAAAAAGACGACGCCGGAAAAGCGCGCGCAGATGCTGGTCGTGATCGATGGCGGCCAGGTGCTGCTCGAGCAGCGGCCGGGCACCGGCATCTGGGGCGGGCTGCTGTCGCTGCCGGAAGTCGACGGCCACGTGGCGCTGGACGAGGAAGCGCTCGACCTGGGCGCTGCAGCCGAAGCGGCGGAGAAGTTCGGCACGGTTGTGGAAACCGAAACGCTGCTGCCGCTGGAACACGGCTTCACGCACTACAAGCTGCACATCCATCCCTACCGGATCGCGCTGGCCGCGTGCGCAGAGACCCCAGCCGGCTACGTGTGGTGGGACCTGGCACGCATCGACGAAGCCGCCCTGCCCTCGCCGATCAAGAAGCTGCTGGGGCAGCTGGGCCAGCCTTCCCTGTTCGCTTGACCCCGGGTTGATTAAAGTTCATCCAAAGAGAAGATTCGCTTGTGCTCGCGGATCGCATAGCGGTCCGTCATCCCGGCGATGTAGTCCGCGATCTTGCGCGCCTGCTTCATGGTGTCGCCCGACGCGACCTGGTAATCGAAGGGCAGCAGCACCGGGTCGGTCATGAAAGCGTCGAACAGCTCGCGCACGATGCGGCTGGCTTTTACGCGCATGCGGTTCACCTTGTAGTGGCGGTACAGGTTCGCGTACAGGAAGCGTTTTAACGCCGTGGTCTCTTCGCGCATCTTCGTCGAGAACCGGATCAGCGGCGGGCCATTGCGCACGTCTTCGATGCTTTGCGGCGCGGCTTCCTTCAATAGCCGGCACGACTCCTCGACCAGGTCGGCCGTCATCGCCGTGATCATCAGGCGGATCGTTTCGTACAGCTCGCGCCGGCCCGGCAGTCCCGGGTACTGCTGCACGACCTGATGGTGCAGGCGCGCGAACAGCTCGACTTCTTCCATCTGCTTCATGCTGAGCAGGCCGGAGCGCAGGCCGTCGTCGATGTCGTGGTTGTTGTACGCGATCTCGTCGGCCAGGTTCGCCAGTTGCGCTTCCAGGCTGGGCTGCTTCTTGTCGATGAAGCGCTGACCGAGGTCCCCGAGCTGGCGCGCGTTGGTCAGCGAGCAGTGCTTCAGGATGCCTTCGCGCGTCTCGAAGGTCAGATTGAGGCCGTCGAAGGCGCCGTAGTGCTCTTCGAGATGGTCGACCACGCGCAGGCTTTGCAGGTTGTGCTCGAAGCCGCCGTGGTCCTTCATGCATTCGTTCAGCACGTCCTGGCCGACGTGGCCGAAGGGCGTGTGGCCGAGATCGTGGGCCAGCGACACCGCTTCCACCAGGTCTTCGTTCAGGCGCAGGCTGCGCGCCAGCGTACGCGCGATCTGCGCGACCTCGATCGAGTGCGTCAGACGGGTGCGGAACAGGTCGCCCTCGTGGTTCAGGAAGACCTGGGTTTTATACTCGAGCCGGCGGAAGGCCGTAGAGTGGATGATGCGGTCGCGGTCGCGCTGGAACTCGCTGCGCGAGCCGGCCGCCGGTTCCGGATGACGACGCCCACGCGACTTCGACGAGTGCGCCGCATACGGGGCCAGATGGGCGTCGAAATCGATCATCCCCGGCTCCTCGTCACGTTCGCCTCCAGCGTCGCCAGCAACTGGTCCTGCGGGGCGCCGGTGATGCTCGGGCTGCCCAGGGGTTTCAAAAGGATGAACTTGATCGCCCCGCCCTCGTTCTTCTTGTCGACTTCCATCAGCTCGATCCAGCGCTCGACGCCCAGGTCCGGCGCTTCCACCGGCAGCCCGGCCGCCTTCACCAGGCGCCGCACGCGCAGCGCGCCGTCGGCGTCCAGCAGGCCCAGACGATGCGACAGATCCGCCGCCATCACCATGCCGCAGCCGACCGCCTCGCCGTGCAGCCATTCGCCGTAGCCCAGGCCATTCTCGATCGCGTGACCGAAGGTGTGGCCGAAGTTCAGCACCGCGCGCAGGCCGCCTTCGCGCTCGTCGCGCCGCACCACGTCGGCCTTGATCTCGCAGGAGCGCAGGATCGCATGCGCCAGCGCGGCATGGTCGCGCGCCACCAGTTTGCCGATGTTCGCCTCGATCCAGTCGAAGAAGGACAGGTCGAGGATCGCGCCGTGCTTGATCACCTCGGCCAGGCCGGCCGACAGCTCGCGGTCCGGCAGCGTGTCGAGGGTCGCGGTATCGGCGATCACGGCGCGCGGCTGATAAAACGCGCCGATCATGTTCTTGCCGAGCGGGTGGTTGATGCCGGTCTTGCCGCCCACCGAGGAATCGACCTGCGACAGCAGCGTGGTCGGGATCTGCACGAAGGGCACGCCGCGCATGTAGCTGGCGGCCGCAAAGCCGGTCAGGTCGCCGATCACGCCGCCGCCCAGGGCCACCAGGGTGGTCTTGCGATCGCACTTGTTGGCCAGCAGGGCGTCGAACACCAGGTTCAGGCTCTGCCAGTTCTTGTGCTCTTCGCCGTCCTGCAGCACGATGGTGACCACCTCGCGCCCGGCCGCGCGCAAGGGCGCCGTCACCTTTTCCAGGTACAGCGGCGCCACCGTGGTGTTGGTGACGACCGCGACTTTTCCGCTGCCGCCGCCGATGTGGCGGTTCAGGAGCGCGCCGTCGTCCAGCAGCCCGCGCCCGATCAGGATCGGATAGCTGCGTTCGCCGAGATCGACGTTAAGGGAGATGCATGCCTGTTCGTTCATGTTCGCTCGTGCCTTGGACCGCTGGCGTCCCGCGTCCATCGCGGCCAGCTGGTCCAGTATTGTCTGGACCATCGATTGTACGTTAGGCCGGCCGGTATCGATGACGAGGTCGGCGATCTCGCGGTACAGCGGCTCGCGCTGCGCGGTCAGGTCCTCGAGCTTCTTGCGCGGATCGGCGGTCTGCAGCAGCGGACGGTTCTTGTCGTGCGAGGTGCGCGCCAGGATGCTGTTGACGCTGGCGCGCAGGTAGATCACGGTGCCGCGCTCGGCCAGCAGGCGCCGGCTGTCGGGATTGAGCACGGCGCCGCCGCCGGTGGCCAGCACCAGGCCGCTGCCGGCGGTCAGCTCGCGGATCATGTCGGCTTCGCGCCGGCGGAAGCTGGGCTCGCCCTCGATCTCGAAGATCCAGGGAACCGAGGCGCCGGTGCGGGCCTCGATCTCGTGGTCGGAATCGGCGAAATGCATGCCCAGCCGGCGCGCCAGCATGCGCCCGATCGTGGTCTTGCCCGCGCCCATCAGGCCGACAAGGAAGATGTTGTTATTCTTGCAGTGAGGCACTATTCGCTATCGCTCAAAATGCAAACGGCCAGGATGACCTGGCCGCCGCGTGTTTCGTTTTTTGCTACCGGTTCTGCTGCATTGTATTACGGGCAGGTGAACGTGAGTTTAAACGGAATGGTCGTTACCGAATTGTACGGTGCCGGCGTGGTCACGGTGACGTTGAACGAGGACTGCACGGTGGTCGTGCAATTCGTCGGCGTCGTGCTCGACACGCTGAAAGTATGGATCGAGCCCTGGTTGCCGCTGATGAGCGTACCGGTCGGGTCGTCCACGTTGCTGGCGTTGTGCGGCGCGATGTTCGGCACCGTGGCCGGTGCCACCGCTGCCGCGTTACCGTTCAGCATACTGGTGATGGCCACCGTGCTGCCTGCCGGCAGCGGGTTGAAGTTCACGTCGTTGAACTGCAGCTGGAACACCTTGGTGTTGCTGGCGCTGATGGACCCCAGGTCGTTCGGCGCCGCGGCGTTGAACGAGACCCTGGCACCGTTCAGGAAGGTGTTATCGGCCGTACCGCCACTGAAGAAGACCGCGGTGCGGGCGGACAGGAAGTTGGTGCCGTCGGTGGTGCTGGCGCAGACCGTCACCAGGCCCGGACGGGTATTGTCGGGCGTGGTGGCGTTGCAGGGCGTGGCCGGCAGACCCGGCGTCGCGACCGACGGTGCCTGGGCGCGCAGCGGCACCGAGCAGGTGCCGTTGACGGTGCTGCAGCCGCCCTTGTCCGACGTACCGATCAGGCCCATGTTGGTCTGGAATACCACCGGCGTACCGTCCGGCACCGGGTTCAGGAAAGCGTCGCCCAGGCTGACCGAGATCGTCGCCGCTGGGTTGCTCGGCGAGCTCTGGACATTCAGGCCTTCGACGTTGAATTTGTCGGTCGCGATCGAGAACGCGCGCTGCACCGGCTGGCCGGTGGTCACGACGATCGAGTCCGACATGGTCGAGATATCCGGGTTGCCGTTGGCCGCGGTGTTCGGCAGCAGGGCCTGCACCTTGAAGGTGGTGGCGGTCGCGCCCGAATTCACGGTGGTCACGACGTTGCCGCTGGCATCGGTGGTATCCGTGGTCTTGTTGACGGTCACGTCGGCGTTCGCCGGATAGCGGCGGAATTCGACCTTCTGGCCAGGCAGCGGGTTGCCGAAGATGTCGACGACCTTGAAGGTCAGGACCGCGGTTTCGGTGCGGCCGATGCCGCCTTTACCCTGGATGACCAGCGACTGGTTGACCGGCGTCGCCGACGCGAACTGCACCGACGCGGCGCGCGGCGGCGCGATCGCCAGCGTCACGGTGGCCGGCTTGGCGATGCCGTCGGCCGACACGGTGATCAGGTCGTTCGTGCCGCAGCCCTTGTCGCGGTACACAGTCTTGGCGATGCCGTTGTTGGTCGCCACGGTGGTGGCCAGTGTCGCGCTCCCCTTGTCGGCGCAGACCGACTTGAAGGTCACGTTGATCGGCTGTTCGGTGTACAGGCTCGATCCGCTCAGCACGTTGACCGACAGCTCGGTCGATTCGTAGGCCTGGATCGAGGTCGAGGCCGCGCTCAGCGTGCTGAAGCTCAGGGCGGTGGCGCCGACCGAATAGTTGGAGGTGCCGGTGATGGTGGTGCCGGCCACGTTGCTGGTGGCGGTGACCGTGCCGGCCCCGCCCGAGGCGATGCTGGCGGCGCGCATGGTGACGCTGGCCACGCCATTCACGTCGGTCAGCGCGGTGCCCGCCGTGGGCGAGAATACCGCCAGCGCGTTGTCGGTCGCGAAGGTGACGATGGCGTTCGGTACCGGCTTCTTGCTGGCGTCGAGCACGGTCGCCTTGACCGTCAGAGGGGTCGCACCGGTCAGCGCGTTGGTGCTGGCGCCGCTGGCGTTGGCGAAGCTCAGGGTCACGGTCGGGCTCGCGGTGACGGTGGTGCCGCCGGTACCGGTACCGGTGCCGCCATTGCCGGTGGAACCGCTGCCCGTGCCGCCGACCGCGCCGGGATTGCCGCCGCCGCCGCCGCATGCGGCCAGTACCAGCGCCATCACGAGCGCGGTGGCCGCGGGCGCGCCGTAGCGCTTGAAAGTGGTATTGCTCATGTCTGCCTTTTTTCTTGTCGGTTATGTGGATCGGATCAGCGCGCCGCGTTCTGCAGTCGGTCGGTCACGATCTTCGGGGTGATGAACACCAGCAGCTCGGTCTTCGAGGTCGAGCGTGCGGTGGATTTGAACAGGTGGCCGACCACCGGCAGGTCGCCCATCAGCGGGACCTTGGATTCGTCCGAGGTCTCGGTCTGCTGATAGATCCCGCCCAGCACCACGGTACCGCCGTTCTCGACCATCACCTTGGTCTTCACGTGCTGGGTGTTGATGGCGAAGCCGGCGTTGGTGTTCTCGCCGCGCGAATCCTTGTTGACGTCCACGTCCAGCACCACGTTGCCGTCCGGCGTGACCTGCGGGGTCACTTCCAGGCGCAGGTTGGCCTTCTTGAAGGTGACCGAGGTCGCGCCGCTGCTGGTGGCCTGCTGGTAGGGCAGTTCGACACCCTGCTCGATCACGGCCACCACGTTGTCTTCGGTGACCACGCGCGGGCTGGAGATGATCTTGCCCTTGCCGTCGGCTTCGAGCGCCGACAGTTCCAGGTTCAGGAAGCGGTTGGCGGCCGCCGAGAACAGCGAGAAGGCGATGCTCGGGGCGTTGGTGCCGTTGATGCCGGCCGCCGGCAGGTTGACCAGCTGGGTGTTGTTGTAGGAATCGCCGCTCAGCTCGAGCTGGCCGGTGGCCTGGCCGACGCCATTGATGTTGCCGCCGATCGCCACGCGCTGGTTGCCGTTGACCTGGTAGCCGGCGTCGCCGCCGCGGATGCCGCGCATGTCGGCGAAGCCCAGCTTGGCGCCGAGGTTGCGCGAGAAGCCATCGTTGGCTTCGACCAGGCGCGCCTCGACCAGCACCTGCTTGGTCGGGATGTCGACCTTCTGGATCAGCTGGCGCACGGCTTCGAGCTTGGCGGCGATGTCGGTCACGAACACCTGGTTGGTGCGCGGGTCGATGGTGGCGCTGCCGCGCTTGGACAGCACGCGGTTGCGGCCGTCGCCGCCGCCCTGGTCCAGGCCGAACACGGTGCGGAAGGCATCGGCCTTCTGGTAGTTCAGCTGGAAGACTTCGGAGCGCAGCGGCTCGAGGTCGGCGATCTGCGCCTTCTGCTCGAGCTCCAGCTTTTCCTTGGTCAGCAGTTCTTCCTTCGGCGCGATCCACATCACGTTGCCGTTCTTGCGCATGTCGAGGCCCTTGGCCTGCATGATCACGTCGAGCGCCTGATCCCACGGCACCTGCTTCAGTTGCAGGGTCAGGCTGCCGCTGACGGAGTCGCTGGCGATGATGTTCAGGCCCGAGATGTCGGCCACCGCCTGCAGCGCGGCGCGCACTTCGACGTTCTGGAAGTTGAACGAGATCTTCTCGCCCTTGTAGCCCTGCGGGCCCTGGGCCAGGCGGTTCGGGTCTTCCTTGACCGGCTTGACGTCGATGACCAGCTGGGTGTCGCTCTGGTACACGCTCTGTTCCCAGTTGCCCTGGGCGTCGATGGTCATGCGCACGTTCTCGCCCTGCGGCGTGGTGGTGACGCGGGTCACCGGGGTGCCGAAATCGGTCACGTCGAGGCGGCGGCGCAGCGTCGGCGGCAGCGCGGTGCGCAGGAAGTCGACATGGATCTGGTTGCCCGACTGGCGCACGTCGACCGGGACCTGGCTGTTCGGCAGGTCGACCACGATGCGGCCCTCGCCGTTGGCGCCGCGGCGGAAGTCGAGGTCGCGCAGGGCCTGAAGAGAGCGCGCGCCTGCGGCCACGGCTCGCGCCGGTGCCGCGGCGGCGGCGGCGCCCGTTGCCTGGGCGGCAGGGCTCGAGCCTTCGACGGTCAGCACCACCGACTTGCCGTCGATCGCGGTGGCGTAGTTCAGCGGACGCTTCAGGTTCAGCACCAGGCGGGTGCGCTCGCCGGCCTGCACCACGTTCACGCCGCGCACGTCGCCCAGGTTGATGTCCTGGGCGTTCTTGCCGGTGCCGTTGGCGGTGGCGCCGAAGTCGAGCGCGATCCGCGCCGGGTTCGTGATCGAAAAGCCGATCGGCAATTTGTTGGGCGCATCCTTCATCGCCACATGGATGACGACGTTATTGCCCTGCTGGTTGGCGCTGATCGATTCGATCGCGTTGGTCTGCGCAAAAGCGCTGCTGGCACCGAAGGCCAGCACCAGTCCGAGGGCGATGCTTCCAAGTCGGGTCATTTCCGGTTCTCCTTGTTTTGCAGCTCCAGCTTCGCCAGGCGCTCGACCCACTCGCCGGCTGCGTCCTGCACCACTTCACGGATATTGATGGCGTCGTCGCCCACGCGGGTGACGAGGCCGAAATTCTGGCCGATGCGCTGGCCGGCGCGGACCTGGTAGACCGAACGATCGATCTGCACGAGCGCGTAGTTCACGCCGCCCTTCTGCAGGGTGCCGACCATTTGCATGGTGTCGAGCGGGAAGCTCTCCAGCAGTTCGCGCGGGCGCTGCAGGTCCGGCTTGTTCGGGTTCGGCGAGGCTTCCGCCGCGAGCGCCAGCTGGTTCAGCAGTTTGCTCTGGCTGAACGGGTCCGTCGCTTCCCTGTCGTTGTAGGCGTAGGGGATGAAATCCTTCGGCTCGGCCAGCGGCTTGACGGCCGGCCTTGTCTCTTGCTTGACCTGGTCCATCCAGGCATGCACTTCCTTGACGTCGCTGTCGCCGCAGCCGGCCAGCAGCAGGGTCAGAAAAGCAAAGGCGGCGGTGCGCATGGTCATCTTCCCGATCACGACTTGGCCTCCTTCTTCTTTTTCTTGCGGGCCTGCGCCTGCTGGTCCAGTTCTTCCTGGTCGAGGTAGCGGAAGGTCTTGGCCACCGCGTCCAGCGCCAGCACGCCATCCTTGCCGGCGCTGAGCGAAAGGTTGTTCAGGGTGACGATGCGCGGCATCTTCGCCATGTCGGCGGCGAATTCGCCGATGTCGTGGTAGCTGCCGCTGACCTTGATATCGATCGGCAGCTCGGCATAGTAATCCTTGACGATCACCTGGCCCGGCCTGAACAGCTCGAACTGCAGGCCGCGGCCGAGGCCGGCCTGGTTGATGTCCGACAGCAGGGCCGCCATTTCAGCCTTGCTCGGCAACTGCTTCTCGAGACGCTCGACGTAGCGGTTGACCTGCTGCTGCTGGGCTTCCAGTGCGTCCAGGTTGATCGCCTGCGCCATCTTGGCCTTGTAGGCATCGCGCAGGGTCTGCTCCTGCGCCGCCAGGGTTTCCTGTTCCTCGAACTGGCCGCTCCAGTACAGGAAATAACCGGCCACCAGCACGGCCGCCATCACGCCGGCCGCGCACAGCAGACGCGGCGCCAGCGGCCACAGGCCGGGATGGCGCCCCTGCAGGCCTTCGAACTGGGCCGCGATGTCGGCGCCCAGCTGTTTCAGATCGATGTTCATGTTTTCGGTCCCGGCTTGGCGCTTTCCTTGGCCAGCTCTTCCTTTTCACGCGCGCGCTTGATCGACACGGTCAGCGTGAATTCGACGACCTTGCGTCCGGTCTTGCTCTGGGCCAGCGTGGCGGCCCGCACCTCGGTCAGGTCTGGGCGTTCCAGCCACGGCGAATTGCCCGACAAGTTGCGCAGCAGTTCGGCGACCCGCTCCTGCGATTGCGCGACGCCGTTCAGCAGCACCTTCTGGCCGTCCTGCTTGAAGCTCTTCAGGTAGACCCCTTCCGGCGTCTGGCGCACCAGTTCGTCGAGCAGGTAGACCGGCTGGTTGCGGTCGCCCTGCAGGTCTTCGACCGCCTGCTGGCGCGCCTTCAGCGCTTCGATCTCGCTCTTCAGGCTGGCGATCTTGCTGATCTTCTTGTCCAGCTCCGCGTTGGCCTGCTTGAGCGCTTCGTTGCGCTGGTTCTGGATCGAGATCTGGCTGGCGTTGTAGCCGCCCACCAGCAGCACCAGGGCCGCGCCCAGCAAGCCGCCGAGCGCCATCAGCGCCGCGAACGCGGCCTGCTTCTGCTTGCGTTTCGCTTCCCGGTGGGGAAGCAGGTTAATCCGGATCATCAGCCAAACCTCCGCAGTGCCAGGCCGCAGGCGACCAGGTAGGCCGGCGCCTCGTTGCGCAGCTGCTGTTCGCGCACCGAGGCGCCCAGCTGCATGCCCTTGAACGGCGAAATCACCGCGCTCGAAATGCGGGTGCGGCTGGCGATGATGTCGAGCAGGCCCGGCACCAGTGCGCAGCCGCCGGCCAGCCAGATCTGGTCGATGCGGGTGTACGGGGTCGAGGTGAAGAAGAACTGGATCGCGCGCGTGACTTCCAGCGCGGCGTTTTCCAGGAAGGGCGCGAGCAGGTCGGCGGCGTAGTTGTCCGGCAGGTCGCCGGCCTTCTTGCGCGCTTCCGCTTCCTCGAACGACAGGCCGTAGGCGCGCACGATATCTTGCGTTAACTGGATCCCGCCGAAGGGCTGCTCGCGTTCGTAGATGGTTTCGCCGTCCTGCAGCACCGAGATGTGGGTGGCCTGGGCGCCGATCTGGAACAGCGCCACGATCTGGCCCTCCGCGCCGCCGCTCTCGTCGATCGCGCGCTGCGCCGCCGCGCGGGCCGCATACGATTCGATGTCCATCACGGTGGCGGTGAGGCCGGCCGCTTCCAGGATCGCAACGCGGTCCTCGACCTTCTCGCGCCTGGCCGCGGCCAGCATGACTTCCATGTCTTCCGGCGAATTCGGCGCCGCGCCGATGACGTCGAAGTCGAGGCTGACTTCGTCCAGCGCGAACGGGATGTACTGGCTGGCTTCCGATTCGACCTGCACTTCGAGCTGGTCTTCGGCCAGGCCCGCGGGCAGGATGATTTTCTTGGTGATGACGGCGGCCGGCGGCATGCCGAGCGCGACATGCTTGATCTTGGTGCCGCTCTTTTTCCAGACGCGCAGCACGGCGTCCGAGACCGCTTCGATGTTTTCGATGTTACCGTCAACCACGGTGCCGCGCGGCAGCGGCTCGGACGCATAGCGTTCCAGCCGCAGTTGGCCTTTGCCGGCATCCGCCAGCTCCACCAGGCGCACGCCGGACGTACTGATGTCGATCCCGATCAATGGCGGGCTGGACTGTCCGAACAAGGAACCTAGACTGATCACGAGCGTTGCTCCCTCTTTGCTACTTCCGCGTTCCTTGGAACGGCTATTTGAACGCCCGGTCGGGGAATGATTTGTTTAGAAAAATTAGCTACTTAACGCGTCTTATTTATGTATACGCTCAAGGCACTGCGTCAAATCGTAGCAATAAGGATGAGTGCAGACAAGAAATTTCTGAGTGGGAACATTTCGACCGAAGCGTGAATGCGACACTTGGTTTTCGACGATGATCGATCGATATTGTCGCTATTTACACAGCTGTTATCGACTTGACCAGTCGTGTTTCCAGGACAGCACTGCCTTATAATGAATAGGGTCAACACAGCGAACCATTCATGCGCATGAAAGCATCTTCGAACGGGGCGCCGACCCCGCCGACTCCGCCGTCTTCCAGGCACAGCCCGAAGCGAATCATTCTCACCCTGCTCGCCAGCCTGTTCGGCCTGGCCGTGTGCGGCGTGCTGGTGATCGTGTTCGCGCTGGCGATGGCCTACCCCAACCTGCCCGCCCTGGATACCCTGACCGACTACCGCCCGAAAATGCCGCTGCGGATCTTCACCGCCGATAACGTCCTGATCGGGGAATTCGGCGAAGAACGGCGCACCCTGGTGCACTTCAAGGACATCCCGGACGTGATGAAGAAAGCCGTGCTGGCGATCGAAGACACCGGCTTCTACGAGCACGGCGGCGTCGATTACTGGGGCATTCTGCGCGCGGCCCTGCACAACGCCACCGGCGGTGCGCGCCAGGGCGCGTCGACCATCACCCAGCAGGTCGCCCGCAACTTCTTCCTGTCCTCGGAACAGACACTCAAGCGCAAGGCCTATGAGGCGCTGCTGGCCTGGAAGATCGAGAAGAACCTCACCAAGGACCAGATCCTCGAGGTCTACATGAACCAGATCTACCTGGGCCAGCGCGCCTTCGGCTTCTCGTCGGCGGCGCAGATCTACTTCGGCAAGGACCTGCGCGACATCACCGTGGCCGAAGCGGCCATGCTGGCCGGCCTGCCGAAGGCGCCCTCGGCCTACAATCCGGTGGTGAACCCGAAGCGCGCGCGCCAGCGCCAGCAGTACATCCTGCTGCGCATGCACCAGCTCGGCTACATCACCGACGCCCAGTACGAGCAGGCGAAGAACGAAGAACTCAAGATCAAGACCGACAGCACGGCCTTCGGCGTGCATGCGGAATACGTGGCCGAGATGGCGCGCCAGCTGGTCTACGAGCAGTTCAAGGAAGACACCTACACGCGCGGCCTGAACGTGTTCACCACCATCACCAAGGCCGACCAGGATGCCGCCTACCTGGCGCTGCGCCGCGGCGTGATGGACTACGAACGCCGCCACACCTACCGCGGTCCGGAAAAGTACATCGAGATCCCGTCCAACAAGAGCGAAGCCGACGAAGCCATCGAGGCCGAGCTGGCCGAGCATCCGGATTCCGACGACGTCGTCGCCGCCATCGTGCTGCAGGCCTCGCCCTCGCAGGTGACGGCGGTGCTGGCCTCGGGCGAGGAAATCAAGGTTTCCGGCAGCGGCCTGGCGTTCGCCCAGGGCTGGCTGTCGCCGAAGGCCGCCGAGACCCGCCGCATCCGCCGCGGCGCGGTGATCCGCGTGACCCAGGATGGCGGCTCGAGCTGGAGCATTACCCAGATGCCGGAAGTGGAATCGGCCTTCGTCGCGGTGAACCCGGACGATGGCGCGATCCAGGCGCTGGTCGGCGGCTTCGACTTCAACCGCAACAAGTTCAACCACGTCACGCAGGCGTGGCGCCAGCCGGGCTCCTCGTTCAAGCCTTTCATTTACTCGGCCTCGCTGGAACGCGGCTTCTCGCCGGCGACCCTGATCAACGACGCCCCGATCTCGTTCGACGCCGGCTCGACCGGCGGCCAGCCCTGGCAGCCGAAGAACTACGACGGCAAGTACGAAGGCCCGATGACGATGCGGCGCGGCCTGACCAAGTCGAAGAACATGATCTCGATCCGCATCCTGAACAAGATCGGTGCCCGCTACGGCCAGGAATACGCGACCCGCTTCGGCTTCGACGCCGATAAAAACCCGCCCTACCTGACGCTGGCGCTGGGTGCGGGCGCGACCACGCCGCTGCAGATGGCCGGCGCCTATTCGGTGTTCGCCAACGGCGGCTACCGCGTGATGCCCTACCTGATCTCGAAGGTGACCGATGCCGACGGCAAAATTTTGTCGGAAGCGCGCCCGGAACGCGCCGGCGTGGACGCCAACCGCGTGATCGACGAGCGCAACGCCTGGCTGATGGACAGCATGCTGCGCGACGTGGCGCGCTACGGCACCGCCGCCAAGGCCCAGCAGGTGCTGAAGCGCCCGGACATCGCCGGCAAGACCGGCACCACCAACGATTCGATCGACGCCTGGTTCGCCGGCTACCAGCCGCACCTGGTCGGCATCGCCTGGATCGGCTACGACCAGCCGCGCAACCTCGGCAACCGCGAGACCGGCGGCGGCCTGGCCCTGCCGATCTGGATCGGCTTCATGCAGAAAGCACTGAAGAACGTGCCGGTCGAAGACCGCCCGGCCCCGGCCGGCCTGGTGCAGTATGGCGACGAGTTCTACTACATGGAGAACCCGCCGGGCACCGGCGTGCAGTCGCTCGACGTCGGTACGATGCCGCCCGCGGCGGAGCAAAAAGCGCGTGACGCGGTCAGAAACGAGTTATTCTGACGAAATTGACGGTTTAGACGGAAGCACATACATGAGTATCCAGAACACCTCCAGCACGGCCTTCATTTCGACCGGCATTCCCGGCCTCGATAACGTGCTGGGCGGCGGCCTGACCAGGGACAGGCTGTACCTGGTCGAAGGCGACCCCGGCGCCGGCAAGACCACGCTGGCGCTGCAGTTCCTGGCCGAAGGTGCGGCGCGCGGCGAGACCGTGCTGTACATCACCCTGGCCGAGACCGAGGTCGAATTGCGCGCGGTGGCGCAGGCGCACGGCATGTCGCTGGAAGGCGTGACGGTGCAGGAGGTGATTCCGGACGAAAGCCTGCTCGCCCCGGGCGAGCAGTACACGGTGCTGCATCCGACCGAGGTCGAACTCGGCGAAACCAACAACCTGATCCTCAAGCTGGTCGAAAAGCTCAATCCGAGCCGGGTCGTGCTCGATTCGCTGTCCGAGCTGCAGCTGTTGTCGGGCAGTCCGCTGCGCTACCGCCGCCACGTGCTGGCGCTGAAACAGTATTTCGCCAAGCGTTCCTGCACCGCCATCCTGCTCGACGATAAAACCTCGGTGCAGGGCGACCAGCAGGTGCGCAGCGTCGCCCACTGCGTGATCTCGCTGCAGCACACGGATTCGGAATACGGCGCCGAGCGCCGCCTGGTGCGTATCCTGAAGTACCGCGGGGTCGCATTCCGCCGCGGCCCGCACGATTATTCGATCCACACCGGCGGCCTGGTGGTCTACCCGCGCATCGTCGCGGCAGAAACACGCGAACTGAAGCACCGCGCCCAGATCGGCAGCGGCCTGCCGGCGCTCGACATGCTGCTGGGCGGCGGCATCGAAGAAGGTTCCAGCACCCTGGTGTCCGGACCGCCCGGCACCGGCAAGTCCAGCGTCGCGGTGCAGTTCGTGAAGGCGATGACGGACCGCGGCCAGCGCGCCGCCATCTTCCTGTTCGAGGAATCCTTCAACACCCTGCTGAACCGCAGCGACGGCATCGGCATCGACCTGCGCACGCCGCATGCGGCCGGCCTGTTGAGCGTCCACCAGATCGATCCGGCCGAGATGTCGCCGGGCGAATTCAGCCACGCCGTGTGCGGCGCCGCCGATCACGGCGCGCGCGTGATCGTGATCGACAGCCTGAACGGCTACATGAACGCGATGCCGGAAGCCGGCTTCCTGACCACCCACCTGCACGAAATTCTCACCTACCTCGGCCAGCGCGGCGTGGTGACCTTCCTGGTCGGGGTCCAGCAGGGCATCGTCGGCAACACCATGTCCACCGGCATGGATGTCAGCTACATGGCCGACAACGTGCTGATCCTGCGCTATTTCGAGGCGCAGGGCGCGGTGCAGAAGGCGATTTCCGTGTTCAAGAAACGCGGCAGCGTGCACGAGACCACGCTGCGGCATTTCGAGATCACGCGCGACGGCCTCGCGGTCGGCCCGGTGCTCAGCAATTTCCAGGGCATCCTGACCGGCGTGCCGACCATCCTGGAAGCCGGCAAGAGCCAGGCCGCCCCGACCTTCGTAGCGTGATGCCCGAGGCAGCACTGGAATACCGCATCCTGATCCACGCCCCGGTCGGCAAGGATGCGCGCCTGATCGCCGAACTGTTCGGCCGCGCCGGCATCGACTGCGGCGTCTGCGCCCAGCTCGACCAGCTGATGGAAGAACTCGGCCGCGGCGCCGGCGCGCTGCTGGTCGCCGACGAAGCGATCACGCCGGAATTCCTGCGCGCCGTCGGCCACTTCGTCGAGCACCAGCAGGGCTGGTCCGACCTGCCGGTGCTGGTCATGAGCCGGCGCGAAGCCGCCTCGCCGGGCCTGCAGCACCGCTACCTGGAGCTGGGCAACGTTTCGCTGCTGGAGCGGCCGGCGCAGGGCGTGACCCTGGTGAGCGCTGCGCAATCGGCGCTGCGCGCACGCCGCCGCCAGTACGCGATGCGCGAAGTCGACCAGCGCAAGGACGAATTCCTGGCCATGCTGGGCCACGAGCTGCGCAATCCGCTGGCGCCGATCCGCGCCGCCTCCGACCTGCTGCGCCTGCCCTCGCTGGGCCCCGAGCGAATCCAGCAGACCAGCGAGATCATCTCGCGCCAGGTGAAGCACATGACGGGCCTGATCGACGACCTGCTCGATCTGTCGCGGGTGTCGCGCGGCCTGGTCACGCTGGACGAAACTTTACTCGACGCGCGCCAGATCGTCACCGCCGCCGTCGAGCAGGTACGGCCGCTGGTGGACGCGCGCCGGCACCGCGTGACGATCCAGATGCCGGGCGAAGCGGCCTTCGTGCACGGCGACCAGAAGCGCCTGGTGCAGATCGTCGCCAACGTGCTGAACAACGCCGCCAAGTACACGCCCGAGGGCGGCGAGATCGGCGTGGCCCTGTTTGCCGACGAGGACACGGTCAGCTATGTCGTCAGCGACAACGGCATCGGCATGGCACCGCACATGATCGAGCACGTGTTCGACATGTTCGCCCAGGCCGAGCGCTCGTCCGACCGTTCGCAGGGCGGGCTCGGCATCGGCCTGGCGCTGGTGCGCAACCTGGTGGCCCTGCACGGCGGCCGGGTGGCGGCGTACAGCGAAGGCATCGGCAAGGGCAGCCGTTTCACGGTCACCCTGCCGCGCGTCGAGGATGCGGCAAGAGAGGCGGCGCCGGCGGCGCATGGACTGGCGCCGGCACAGGCGCAGACGCTGCACCTGCTGGTGGTCGACGACAACGAGGACGCCGGGCAGATGCTCGGCATGTATCTGGAAATGGCGGGCTACCGGGTGACGGTGGTGCAGAGCGCACGCGCGGCGCTGGACGCCGTGCGCGCGGACACGCCCGACGTCTGCCTGCTCGACATCGGCCTGCCCGACATCGACGGCAACGAACTGGCGCGCCAGTTGCGGCAGATGCCGCACATGGCCTCGGCAACCCTGATCGCGATTACCGGCTACGGCCAGGAAGCCGACCGCGCGCGCACCGCGGCGGCGGGCTTCGACCACCACTTCGTCAAGCCCGTGGATATGCAGGCTTTACTGGCAGTGCTTGCCGGAGAAGGTGGGCTCGGGGAGCCCACCCTACCTCATCTGCCGTAGGGTGGGCACTCCGTGCCCACGCCATGTACTCAGCGCAGCTTGACGGGTGCCCCGCCCTGCTGGGTGGCGTAGTCGGACAGCGAGGCGAACAGTTCGCTGTCGTCGCGGGTATTGCGCCATTCGCCGTTCACGCGCTTGTAGTGGAAGCCGCCGGCGCGCGCCGCCACCCACATCTCCTGCAACGGGGCCTGGCTGTTGACGATGATTTTCGAACCGTTCTCGACGAACTCGATCTCGAGCACGTTGCCGCTGCGCTTGCATTCGACGTCCACCACGTCCTGCTCGAACAGGCGATCGAAGGCCAGTTCGATCTCGTTCAGGGTGGCGTCGGCCAGGTCCAAAAATTCGGTTTCGGTCATGCTACACTCCAAGGTCTGCTAATCAAACCGTGATTCTAATCGTGAAGTCCCCATTTGCGCTCCCGGCCGCCGGCTTTGCCCTCGCCGCCCTGCTGTCCGCCTGCGGCCAGCCCGGCCCGCTCTACATGCCCAAGCCGCCTGTGCGCGGCGCCGCGGCGACGCCGGCCGCGCCCGCCCCGGCAGCCGTGACGCCGGTGACGACGGTGTCGCCGCCGGCCCCCGCCGCCGGCACCAGCACGCCGCCGGCAGGATCGAACTCGAACAACACGCAAGCGCCCTCTCTCCCCGCCACCCAACAGTAATCATGTCGCATTTCTCGTACCAAGACGGCGTCCTGCACGCCGAAGGCGTTGCTCTGCCCGCCATCGCCGCACAATTCGGCACCCCGACCTACGTCTATTCGAAGGCCCAGCTGCTGCAGAACTTCCGCGGCTATGCGGCGCCAAGCAAGGGCCGCGACGCCCTGGTCTGCTATGCGATGAAGGCGAATTCCAACCTCGCCATCCTCGACATCCTGGCGCGCGAAGGCGCCGGCTTCGACATCGTCTCGGGCGGCGAACTGCTGCGCGTGATCGCCGCCGGCGGCGACCCCGGCAAGGTGATTTTCTCGGGCGTGGGCAAGACCGTGGCCGAGATCGAACTGGCGCTGAACAAGGGCATCCTCTGCTTCAACGTCGAATCGATTCCCGAACTGCACCGCATCAACGAAGTGGCCGGCCGCCTCGGCAAGCGCGCGCCCATCTCGCTGCGCGTGAATCCGAACGTCGACCCCAAGACCCACCCCTACATCGCGACCGGCCTGAAAGCCAGCAAGTTCGGCGTGGCCTTCTCGGATGCCCTCGCCACCTACCGCACAGCTAGCGCGCTGCCGCACCTGGACGTGGTCGGCATCGACTGCCACATCGGCTCGCAGCTGCTGGACGACGCGCCGCTGCTGGAAGCGCTCGATAAACTGATCGAACTGATCGACACCCTGGCGAGCGAAGGCATCGTTCTGCACCACCTCGACGTCGGCGGCGGCCTGGGCATCGACTACGGCACCGGCGACAATGCCCCCGTGCCGATCGGCGATTACGTGTCGCGCGTGTTCGCGCGCATCGACGCCTGGCGCGCCGAAAAATACGAGGGCAGGCCGATCAAGGTGATCTTCGAACCGGGCCGCTCGATCGTCGGCAACACCGGCGTGCTGCTGATGTCGGTGGAATTCCTGAAGCCGGGCGAGGAAAAGAACTTCTGCGTGATCGACGCCGCCATGAACGACATGGCGCGCCCGGCCCTGTACCAGGCCTGGATGGACGTCAAGCCGGTCACGCCGCGCGACGGCGCCACCGTCAAGTACGACCTGGTCGGCCCGGTCTGCGAGTCCGGCGACTGGCTGGCGCGCGACCGCGAGCTCGCGGTCGAACCGGGCGACGTGCTGGCCATGATGGCGGCCGGCGCCTACGGTTTTACGATGGCCTCCAACTACAACACCCGCGGCCGCGCGGCCGAGGTGCTGGTCGATGGCGACCAAGTCCACCTGATCCGCCAGCGCGAGAATCCGGCGGATCTGTTCGCGCTGGAAACCATCGTCAAGTAAAGCGGTCGCCGCGCGAAAACCGTCGCTCCCGCGAAAGCCCGTCGCCCCCGGGAGTGACCGTCGCCCCCGGGAGTGACCGTCGCCCCCGCGCAGGCGGGGGCCCAAGTTTTTTCGGCGTTCAGTCCCGCGAGCCAGGTGTGATCGACTTGCTGACCTTGCCCTGCTCGTCCAGCATCTGGATCTCGGCCTTGCCGTCGGCCGACACCAGCAGCAGCATGCGCGTGCGTCCCCTCGCATCTTTCAGCTGCAGGGCCGAGCCCTTGTCGCGGGTGTTGCCGAGCCAGATGCGGTTCTGCATCAGGCGTCCTTCGTCCGACAACTTCTGCCAGTAGGCGCCCCGCTGCGCCTCCGGCAGCTTGTCGCTCTCCTGGCCGAAGCGCGTCATGTCCTCCATCGACGTGACTTGGTAGAACGGTACGTCGTTGATGCTGATGCCGGTCCGCTGGTGGCTGGCACTGTCGTTGTTGATCAGCTGCATGGCCTGGTCCTGGCGGAAGCGGTCGAAGGTCAGCGACAGGCCGGACGCGATCTTGCCGTCGGCGCCGACACTGCCCTTCTGGATCAGTCCGCCGTTTTCCGTCCCTTCCTCGTTGATGAACAGCATGCCGGCAAACTCGCGCCGGTCCGGACGCGGCCTTTCCTTGCCCTGCTGGAAGTCGCCCGGAAAGCGTGCCTTGCTGGCGATGATCATGCGTTTGGTGCCGTCCGGCTCGACGATATTGATGCGGCCGACGGTGATCTCATCAAAGGTCTCGTGACGGAGCGGGCTTTTGGCGCCGCTCAGGGTGACGATGGCGGCGAGGGCAGCGGCCATGGTGCCGGCGCCGGCTAGGAAGGTGCGGATCTGCGACATGGGAGTCCTTTATTGTTGTGGCGAACGGCGTTTGGTTTTCAGGCGGCGCAGCCGCCATTCGATGAACAGGCCGACGAAGCCGCTCACCAGTACGACGGCACCCAGGTATTGCAGGATGCGGTTGCCCGGCGCCAGCGCGTAGGTGGTATGGACCAGGTCGAAGCGGCGGCGGCCGTTCTCGGCGGCTTCGAAATACACGGTGCCGCGGTTCACGGACGACTCCACCGTGAGCGGCCTGACGCGCCCACTCTGGAATTCGCTGATCTGTTTCTGTCCTTCTTCGAAGCTCACGAGTTTGGCGAGTATCTTCTGGTTCACGAACTCGCGCTGCTTCTCGAAGATGTTTTCCGGCTCCCCAGCAAGGAGGATGCCGGGCGAGTCGTACTTGTAGAGATTATTCGAAAAGAAGATCCCATCGTTCGCCGCCAGCATCATGGCGAAGCCGAGCACCCAGGCCGCCGCCGAGCCGTACAGCCACTTTTTCGTCTCCCTGATCTGGGCCACGGCGGCACCGGCCGTAAATTGGGTGACGGCCGGGATGTGGCGTAACGTGGTCGCCAGTACGTCCTGGTCGACCTCGGACAGAAAAGTGGCCGCGTCCATTTCCAGGCCGGCGAGAATGGTGGAAAACATCTCGGCCGAGGGCACCGATTTGTCGTTTTCCAGTTTCGAGAGATAGGACTGCTCGATACCCGCCGCCTGCGCAAACTGCGGCTGGGTCAGCCCCTTTTCGGTACGGATCTGTTTCAGTCGTTCGCCAAAATGCATGATGAGCTTTCCTGAACGTCAATGGAAAGCTTGTATTCTTGGCTATTCATGCATGACTTGGAAGATGAATATGCGCGAATATCGATGAATTTTGGAAAATCTTTCGGTCAGTGCCGGCCGCGCCAGCCGCCGCGGTAGCCGCCACCCCAGCCGCCTCGATAGCCGCCCCAGCCGTGACCGCCGCGATAGCGGTGTTCGTAGAAGCCAAAGTTGAGCGACACCGGCGGTCCGACGTAGGTCGGGTAGCCATACGCATAGGGACCGTAATACGCGGGCGCAGCTACCGGCGCCGCGTCGTAGGCATAGGGCAGCGGCGCATACACGCAGCCCGACAAGGCCGCGCCTGCCGCCAGCGAGAGAATCAGGCGTTTCATGGCAACACCCTCATGTCGTGTCTGATTTGATTCTAGACCGCAGGGTGCCGATTGCAATGTGTTTCAGGGTCGGCTGCGCCGCGACACCAAACCCTTGCGTGGGTTTTACTCGCGCCCGCGCGAGCGGTCTTCCGGCCAGGCCTGGCGCGCGCAGGCAACCGCCTGCTCGTTCCAGCGGCCGTCCAGGATCAGACAGCGGTCGACCGAGGAGCCGGTGCGAAAGCGCGACAAGGCCAGCACCAGCACGAGGGCGAGTACCAGCAGCAAACCAATGACGGACGGTCCCTTCATCATGTCAGGATACCGATCGTGGCGTGACGGGACTGCGCGTGCGGCTCCAGCGCCAGTACACGCGCAGGCCGAGCAGCACGGCAACGACCGTACCCCAGACGATGGGCTGCTCGAAATTGTGCTTGCCCGCCTTCATCCACCAGTAGTGCAGGATCGCCAGCGGCGCGATCAGGTAGATCAGGCGGTGCAGCTGGGCCCAGCGCCGGCCGAGGCGCTTGATCATGGCGTTGGTGCTGGTGGCGGCCAGCGGCAGCAGCAGCACGAAGGCGATGAAGCCGACCGTGATGAAAGGCCGCTTGAGCACGTCCTTCCACATCGCGCCGACGTCGAAATTGTGGTCGGCCCAGAGGAAGGTCAGGAAGTGCATCAGGGCGTAGAAGAACACGTACAGGCCCAGCATGCGGCGCAGGCGGATCAGCCAGTTCCAGCCGGTAAAACGGCGCAGCGGCGTGATGGCGAGGGTCGCGCACAGCAGGTACAGTGCCCAGTCGCCGGTGCCGTGGGTCACGAATTCGACCGGCTCGACCGGCACCTGCTGCACGATCAGCCAGACGATGCGCGCGAAGGGCAACAGCGCCAGCACGAACAGCAGGCTCTTGATGGCGGCGAGCTGTTTCGGCGATGGACTGGCGGTGGGTCGTGCCGGCGGCGCGTTCTTTGTCATCGGGCCTCGCTCAGAAGTACTTCTTCAGGTCCATCCCACTATACAGGGAAGCGACCTGGTCATAGCCGTTGAACATCAGCGTCTTGCGCTTGGGCGCGAAGAAGCCGCCCTCGCCGATGCGGCGCTCGCTGGCCTGCGACCAGCGCGGGTGGTCGACGTTCGGGTTCACGTTCGAATAAAAGCCGTATTCTTCGGGCGCGATGCCGTTCCAGGCGGTACGCGGCTGGCGGTCCGTGAAGCGGATGCGGACGATCGACTTGGCCGACTTGAAGCCGTATTTCCATGGCACGACCACGCGCACGGGCGCGCCGTTCTGGTTCGGCAGCACCTGGCCGTACATGCCCACCGTCAGCAGGGTCAGCGGGTGCATGGCCTCGTCCATGCGCAGCCCTTCCACATACGGCCATTCCAGCACGCGGCTGCCCACGCCCGGCATCTGGCGGCGGTCGGCCAGGGTGGTGAACTCGACGTACTTGGCGTTGCCGGTCGGCTCGACCTGCCGGATGAGATTGGCCAGCGAATAGCCGACCCAGGGGATCACCATCGACCAGCCCTCGACGCAGCGCAGGCGGTAGATGCGCTCTTCCAGCGGCGCCAGTTTGGTCAGCTGGTCGATGTCGAGCGTCAGCGGCTTCTTGACTTCGCCTTCGATGCGCACCGTCCACGGCCGGGTGCGCAGCGTGTGCGCGTTCTGGGCCGGATCGGACTTGTCGGTGCCGAATTCGTAGAAATTGTTGTAGTGGGTCGCATCCTCGAAAGAGGTTTGCTTTTCAAGGGTCGACAGGCCGGCATTGCGGGCGGCAGCCAGTTTTTGCGCGGGTGCGTTTTGTGCGAACGCTTCGCGGTTCGCCAGTTCCCACAGCGAAGACCCGACCGCGGCGGTGGCCGCGACCTGGGCGATGAACTTGCGTCGCCCCTCATAAATCTCGCGCGGCGTGATTTCGGAGGGGAACGGCAGGTCGATACCGTTCGGATTTCGTTTGAAAAGCATGGCTGGCTCCCGCAAAGCATGTCTGGCGTACAGGTTGTAGCCGACATAGCAACCTTACACCATCTACCTACGATGGGCTGTCACCGTAGAGTTTTCTTACTCTTTGTAATCCAGCCGTCATCTTCAGAGTTTGCCGTAGGAATGCAGCCCCGACAGGAACATGTTCACGCCCAGGAAGGCGAAGGTGGTGACCAGCAGGCCGATCAGCGCCCACCAGGCGGCGGCGCGGCCGCGCAGGCCGGACATCAGGCGCATGTGCAGCCAGGCCGCGTAGTTCAGCCAGACGATCAGGGCCCAGGTTTCCTTCGGGTCCCACGACCAGTAACCGCCCCAGGCCTCGGCCGCCCACAGTGCGCCGAGGATGGTCGCGACCGTGAAGAAGGCAAAGCCGACCGAGATCGACTTGTACATCACGTCGTCCAGCACTTCCAGCGATGGCAGGCGGTCGGCGAGGATGCCGTGCGACTTCAGCAGGTAGGCGCTGCCGACCATGGCCGCCAGCGCGAAAGTGCCGTAGCCGATGAAGTTGGCCGGCACGTGGATCTTCATCCACCAGCTCTGCAGGGCCGGCACCAGCGGCTGGATCTCGGCGGCGTCGCGCGCCACCGTGTACCACAGCAGGAAGCCGACCGCGGCCGAGATCACCAGCAGCACGAAGGCCCCCAGTTGACGGGTGCCGTAACGCTGTTCGTAGTACAGGTAGAACAGGGCCGTGATCATCGAGAACAGGATGAAGACTTCGTACAGGTTCGAGACCGGGATGTGGCCGACGTCGGCGCCGATCAGGTAGGACTCGTACCAGCGCACCATCATGCCGGTGAAGCCCAGCACCACGGCGGCCCAGCACAGCTTGGAGCCGACGGCGCCGCCGAACGGCGACCTGGCCGCCAGACCGATCCAGTAGAACACGGTCGAGAACACGAACAGCGCGCTCATCCAGAGGATCGCGGACTGGCTCGACAGCATGTACTTGAGGAAGAATTTCTGGTTGGCCGCCTCGAGCGAGCCGCCATACAGCGCGATGCCCCACAGCGACAGCACGGCGATCAGCGGCATCAGCCAGCGCACCGGTTTCCAGTGCCAGCCGAGCAGCGCGAAGGTGGGCGCGGCCAGCACCAGGATCGCCTGTTCGTAGATGTCCATGAAGCTGCCGTAGCGCTGCAGCGCGAACAGGCTTGCGGCCAGCAGGCCGGCGCCGAACAGCCAGTCGATGGCGGTCAGGCGCTTGAAGAAGCCCGGCGGCTGCGTATAGGCTGCGCGCGCTGCCGCTGCCTGCGAAGAATTGCCTGGGGTTTGCGTTGCTTGAGACATAGGTTCTCTCTCTCTTGGATAGCAGGCCTAGCTTACGCCGATTTGCGTGGATTGCGGAAGCCTGGTCTTCAAATCGGCGAACTCGCGTTCGAAGTCGAGCGTCTTGCGCTGGGTGCTCATCGCCATCATCGCGTGTGCTTCGCCGTCCCGCTCCTTGACCCAGACCCAGATGCGGCGTTCGCGGATATAAAACATCGCGAAGATGCCCAATACCAGCAGCAAACAGCCCAGATAGACCACCTTCTTGCCCGGCGACCGCGTGACCTGCAGCACCGATGCCTTGACTTCAGTGAACTCTTCGAGCGACAGGTAGACCGGTGCGCCATAGAAGAAACTGTCCGACAGCGCATTCGTCGCCAGTTGCAGGAAGCGGCCGTGGGCTTCGCTGGCCTCGACCGGCGGCTCGCCCGCGCGCGCATGCGCGGCCTGCCACAGCTCCCACATGGCGCCGTTGAGCATCTTCATGAAGACATTCGCCGCCTTTTCCTGCTCGGCCGGCGGAATGCGCTCGAGGAATTGCGAGACCGCCAGATAGCCGCCGCTTTTGCCGCCGCTGCCTTCGCCGGCGAAGATCGCCAGCGTCTTGCTCGCCGATTCCTGCAGCTGGCGCGCGAGGGTCGCGTCGGTCTTCGACGTCGGCATGGCGCGCTCGGCGTAGCGGCGCGCCGCTTCTTCGCGCAAACTTGGGTCGGCCAGCGCGGCGCGCAGGCGCATCCATTCGCGCACGCCGTGCTGGTCGTCGGCCGGAATGCGCAGGAAGCTGAACGGGTCGCCCGGATTGCTGCGCACGCCGGCCAGGTAGACCTCTGATCCTTCGAGCGTCACCGGCTGCATGTAGTTCATGAATTCGCGCGCCTGACCGGTCTTGTCGCGCAGCTTGTATTGCACGCTCGGACCGACGTTTTTCAGGTCCTTGTTGTTGGCGTTCTTGGCCGCCGAACCGGTGTGCTGGGACAGGGTGCGCGCCAGCTGCTGCTCGAGCGATTCGCCCTGCTTGACGTCGCGCGTGTCCTGGGCCGAGCCGTCTTTCGTGTTCTCGACGTTGAAGGCGCGGAAGCCCGACCACTCGACGGTGTAGGCTTCGTTGGCCTGTTTCAGGTCGGCGAGTTTCAGCTCGGTCGTGCTGCCGACTTCGCCGTCCATCGCGAAAGACTGGTCGGACGTGCCCGTCATCGGATAGGCGGTCAGCTTCAGCTTGCTGCCGCCGTCCTCGATGCCGGACTGGTAGATCGCCACGCCGCGGTAGATCAGCGGCTGGTTGACCTTGATGCTGGCCGGGAAGCTCTTGCCGGTTTCCGGGTCGTGGATCGTGACTTCGCTGGCGAACAGCTTGGGCATGCCGGTCGAGTAGAAGTCGACGATGAACTTGTTCAGGTGGATCGTGAACGGCAGCTCCTGGATCAGCACGCCGCTCGCCTGCGGCAGGACCGCGGTACTGCTGTTCTGCCCTTCCGGGATCATGGTGTTGCCGCGGAAGCTGGGGTTGCCCAGGCCGAGGCGGTGCTGCGGCGGAATCGCCGAGATCAGGCCGCTGCCCATGTAGGGCGTTTTGCCCATGAACCATTGTTGGAAGCGGATGGGCAGGTCGGAATCGAGCAGGCCGCCCAGCAGGATGATGACGATGGCCGAGTGCGCGAAGATGTAGCCGAACTTGTTGGCGGCGCCCTTCTTGGCCGCCACCAGCACGCCGTTCGGCTTGTCGACCAGTTTTACGCGGTAGCCGGCATCGCCGAGGCGCTGGGCGGTCTGGCTGGCCAGCGCCACCGCGCGGCCCTCCTGCGCCCATTCGGTCCGGTGGTGGAAGTTGCGCAGCGATTCCTCGCGCACGTTCTCGCGCCAGCTGCGCATGTCGCGCAGCATCTTGGGCGCATTGCGGGCGATGCACAGACTGGTGGAAACGATCAGGATCGCCAGGATCAGCAGGAACCACCAGGCGCTGTAGACCGTGTACAGGCCGAGTTTACGGAAGATCTCGAACCAGAACGGGCCGAACTGGTTGATATAGTCCGGCTCGGCCTTGTTCTGCTGCATGATGGTGCCGATGATGGCGGCGATTGCCAGCATCACCAGCAAGGCGATCGCGAAGCGCATCGACGACACCAGCTCGACCGCCTCGGCCAGTGCGCGGCGGCGCGTCTTCAGTTCAATTCCGGTGGTGCTCATCGATTCCTGCGGGCGCAAAGGCCCGATTTTACTTCAGGCCGGCAATATAGTCGGCAACGGCTTTCATTTCCTCGTCCGACATGCGCTTGGCCAGCGTGCCCATCTGCGGGCTGTTGTTGCGCGCATTGGTCTTGAACGCTTGCAGCTGGGCGAAGGTGTAGTCCTGGTGCTGGCCGGCCAGACGCGGGTACTGGGCCGGGATGCCCGAACCGGTGGCGCCGTGGCAGCTGGCGCAGGCGGCCACGCCGCGGTCGGCGATGCCGCCACGGTAGATCTTGCGGCCCAGTTCGACCGTGTCCTTGTTTTTCGCCGCGCCCTGCTTCGGCTGCTGGGTGCTCAGGTAAGCCGCGATATTGGTTTTTTCCTCTTCGCTCAGCATCTTGGCGTAGGTCGTCATCACCGGCTGCTGGCGGTTCGGGGTCGTGAAGTCGACCAGCTGCTTGTGGATGTAGGTGCCGACCTGGCCGGCGAGCTTGGGATTGGCGACGATGGTGGAATTGCCGCCGGCGCCGTGGCAGGAAGCGCAGGCCGGCAGGCCGCGTGCGTTGTCGCCGGTGTCGTACAGGGAACCGCCCTTGGCAGGATCGGCTTTCGGAGCCGCGGCACCGTGGGCCGCATCGGCTGCGGAGGCGCTACCGGCAAACGCCAGGCTCGCCAGCAGCAAGGACTTTACGATTGCCGCGCCTGCGGCCGGGAAAAACACACGATTCATTCAAGCACCCTGAGAAAGTAGAAATATTCTTGCAGTTACAGTGCAGCGGCCATGCTCGTGTCCTGCCGAAGGACTTCGCCGACGACAGGTAACTCCCTATTGTACAATAGCTTTGTTTCCGAACTGCCTCTTTTGTTGTCTTTTTCGCTCCAACCCACCTGACCCGCCCATGTCCAAACTCTGGCAAGCCCGCTTCTTCTCGACCGTCAACCAGCTGCGCGATCTGCCGCGCACGCAGGTGCCGGAAATTGCCTTCGCCGGACGCTCCAACGCGGGCAAGTCGACGGCGATCAATATCCTGACCAACCAGAAGGGCCTGGCCTTCGCATCCAAGACGCCGGGCCGTACCCAGCACATCAATTACTTCTCGATCGGCGGCGCCCACGTGGCCATGCACCGCAAGGACCCGACCAATGTCGACGAGATCCGCGCCCTGCTGGTCGACCTGCCGGGCTACGGCTATGCGGAAGTGTCGGGCGACGCCAAGCTGCACTGGCAGCGGCTGCTGGGCGACTACGTGCAGCGCCGCGACCAGCTGGTGGCCCTGGTCCTGATCATGGATTCGCGCCGTCCGTTCACCGAGCTCGACATCCAGATGCTGGAATGGTTCGCCCCGACCGGCAAGCCGATCCACTGCATCCTGACCAAGGTCGACAAGCTGAACCGCAATGAAGCCACCAACGCCCTGCGCCAGGCGCAGCAGGTGCTGGACAGCTACGTCGACGAAGAAGGGAACGGCTTCCCGTTCACGGTGCAGCTGTTCTCGGCGCTCAAGCGCGTGGGCATCGACGAAGCCAACGACAAGATCATCGAACTGCTGGGCCTCGAGGACGCCGACGACGAAGACGACGCCCCTGAAGACGCCCCGCTCTGAACCTTCACAAGGAACAAGACATGCCGATCATCACGCCCTCCCAGTACCCCGCCGTGCGCATGCGCCGCATGCGCCGCGACCCGTTCTCGCGCGCCCTGATGCGCGAAAACACCGTCACCGCGTCCGACCTGATCTACCCGGTGTTCATCCTCGACGGCCAGAACCAGCGCCAGCAAGTGGCCTCGATGCCGGGCGTGGAGCGCGTCTCGGTCGATCTGCTGCTGAAGGTGGCGGAGGAATGCGTGGCGCTGGGCATTCCGGCGCTGGCGCTGTTCCCGGTGGTCGACCAGTCGCTGAAGACCTATGACGGCGAGGAAGCGGCCAACCCGGACGGCCTGGTGCCGCGCGCGGTGGCCGAACTGAAGCGCCACTTCCCGCAGCTGGGCATCATGACCGACGTCGCGCTCGACCCGTACACGACCCACGGTCAGGATGGCATCCCGGACGAGAACGGCTACATCGTCAACGAACGCACGATCGAGATGCTGACCCGCCAGGCGCTGACCCAGGCCGATGCCGGCGTCGACATCGTCGCCCCCTCGGACATGATGGACGGCCGCATCGGCGCGATCCGCATGGCGCTCGAAGAACGCAAGCTGATCCACACCCGCATCATGGCCTACTCGGCCAAGTACGCCTCGGGCTACTACGGCCCCTTCCGCGAGGCGGTCGGCTCCAGCGCCAACCTCGGCAAGGCCGACAAGAACACCTACCAGATGGACCCGGCCAACAGCGACGAAGCCCTGCGCGAAGTGGCGCTCGATATCGCCGAAGGCGCCGACATGGTGATGGTCAAGCCCGGCATGCCCTACCTGGACGTGGTGCGCCGCGTGAAAGACGAGTTCAAGGTGCCGACCTTCGCCTACCAGGTCAGCGGCGAGTACGCGATGCTGCAGGCGGCCTTCCAGAACGGCTGGCTGGACCCAGACAAGATCGTCCTGGAAACCATGATGTCCTTCAAGCGCGCCGGCGCCGATGGCGTGCTGACCTATTTCGCGCTGGACGTGGCGCGCAGGCTGAAGGCGATGGCCTGATTCAGAAATTTTAAGCATAAAAAAACCGCATTTTCATGCGGTTTTTTTTCAACTACGTCGTCCCCGCGCAGGCGGGGACCCAAGTTACCTTATTTCGGCGGCTTGTAATCCGGGAACATTTCCTTGTACAGGAAGTTGGTCAGTTCCTGCTCGTCCTGCGGCCGCGCCGACAGGGTTACGACCTTGTTCAGGCGGTGCGAATCCCATTCGAAGTCGCCGGTCTTTTCCTTGCGGATCAGCTCGATCATCTTCTTGACGATGGCCGTCTCGATGTCCGGATAGCTGCCGCGCTCCACCGACACCGCGGTCAGCCAGCGCCGCTTGAAGTTCGGGTTCCAGCCGCGGAATTTCACGTCGGCGCGGCTGAAGGTCTTGTTGGTGACGCTGAACACGCCGCCGGTCTCGTTCGGGTCCTGGCCGCCGCGGCCGTTGATGGCGGCGATGTTGGCCATGGCGTTGCGCATGCCGCGCTGGGCGTCGCTTTCCTCGGCCGGCTGCTCGCTGCGCGCACCGCGCGCCTGGCGGCGCTTCTCGATGTAGGCCGCCATGTCGGTTTCGTCCGGCTGCAGCTTGGTTTCTTCCTTCGGCTGCGGCTTTGCTTGCTCGACCGGCTTTTCGTTCGGCAGCGTGATCGTGTCCGGCAGGCGCGGGATCTGGATCGGCGGCGGCGGCCGGAATTTCGGTTGCGGCAGCGCGGTGCTGGCGGTCTGCTTGGGCGCCGGCTCGGCGGCTTGCGGCGTCGGCTTGCTCGGTTTCACGGGCGGCATCCAGACGATGGCTTGCCCTTCCTTGGGCGGCGCGTGGTGTTCGGTCTTCGGCTGGAACAGGAACAGCGCCACCAGCAGCAGGTGCAGACCGATCGTGACGGCCAGGCCGGTGCCGTTCGGCTTGCGCTCTCCGTAAGTCACCACATTGCGTCCGGGCAGCGGCTGGCCGCAATGTGCGCAGACATCGCTGTCTTCCATATGGGTATGGGAATGGTCACGCAAGATGGTTGTACAACTTTCCGCGAAGTAGCAAAGAATGGTCCGAGGGCCGCAGTCTAACCTGTTTTAGGTGACACGCCCACGTTTGTTGGACCTTCGCTAACAGCTTACAAGCTGACGGAATTGATGGTTGTTACAGAATGTATCCGTGACGCGACAACGGATGGTCGGTCGATGGGGGCGTGGGCACAGGGTGCCCACCCTACTGTAGGGTGGGCTCCCCGAGCCCACGTACGAATCAAGCCGCTTTCGTCAAAACGACCTTCGGCGCCTCATGCGCATGCGGTGCCTCCAGCGCCGCCAGATGCTCGTCCGTCATCGGTCCCTTGCCGCTGTACTTGTCGAGGTACAGGTAGATCACCGGGGTGATGTACAGCGTGATGACCTGCGAGAAGATCAGGCCGCCGCACACCGCCAGGCCCAGCGGCTGGCGCAGTTCGGCGCCGGCGCCCAGGCCGAGGGCGATCGGCAGTGCGCCCATCAGGGCGGCCAGGGTCGTCATCATGATCGGACGGAAGCGCAGGATACAGGCTTCGCGGATCGCCTTTTCCGGAGTCATGCCCTGGTTGCGCTGCGCATCGAGGGCGAAGTCGATCATCATGATCGCGTTCTTCTTGACGATACCGATCAGCATCAGGATACCGATCATGGCGATCATCGTCAGGTCCATGTTGAACAGGCGCAGGGTCAGCAGCGCACCCACGGCCGCCGACGGCAGGCCGGCCAGGATCGTGATCGGGTGGATGAAGCTCTCGTACAGCACGCCCAGCAGCACGTAGATCACGCCGACGGCCGCGATGATCAGGATCAGCTGGCTCGACTGCGAGTCCTGGAACACCGCCGCGTCACCGCCGTATTTCGTGATGATCGACGCCGGCAGCTTCATGTCGCGGCCCATCTGCTCGATCGCTTCGGTGGCATCACCCAGCGGTGCGTCCGGCGCCAGGTTGAACGACAGCGTGATCGCCTGCAGCTGGCCCTGGTGGTTGACCGCGATCGGACCGACCGTGCGCTTGATCACGGCCAGGCTGGACAGCTGCACCAGCTGGCCGGTCTTGCTGCGCACCGACAGGCGCGACAGCGCGTCCTCGAACTGGCGGTCTTCGTTGGCCGTTTCCAGGATCACGTAGTAGCTGGCCGCGGTCGAGTAGATGGTCGACACCTGGCGCTCGCCGAAGGCCGCGTACAGCGCGGTGCGCACGTCGCCCAGCTGCACGCCCAGCAGGTTGGCTTTATCGCGGTCGATGTCGAGGGTCGCCTGCAGGCCCTTCTCCTGGGTGTCGCTGGTGACGTCGCGGAACATCGGGTTGTTGCGCATGCGTTCCTGGAAGGCGTTGGCCCACTGGCCGATGTCCGCGCCCGACACGCTCTGCAGCGTGTACTGGTAGCGGCTCTTGCTCTGGCGGCCGCCCAGCTGCAGGTTCTGCACCGGCGACATGTAGACGTTGATACCGGCGATCTTGCGGGTGCTCTTGCGCAGGCGCTCCATCACTTGCGGCATCTTGTCGCGCTGGTCGCGCGGCTTGAGCACCACGAACATGCGGCCGTTGTTGCCGCCGCCCGAGAAGGCGGTGGTGTCCTGCACCGCCGGGTCGGCCTGGATGGTGGCCGCCACGCGGGCATGCAGTTCCTGCATCGCGCTGGACGAGATGTCTTCGGCGGCTTCGGTGCTCACGCGCAGCTGGCCGATGTCTTCTTCCGGGAAGAAGCCTTTCGGGATGGTCGTGTACAGCAGCACGGTCAGCGCGAAGGTGCCGAAGGCGATCAAGAGCACCACGAAGCGGAACTTGAGCGCCAGGTCGAGCGTCTTCTCGTAGCCGTTGCGGACCTTGGTGAAGGCGCGCTCGAAGTGGCGGCCGATGAAGCTCTTCTCTTCGGTGTGGTCGTGACCGTGCTCCGGCAGCAGGCGCGAAGCCAGCATCGGCACCAGGGTCAGCGACACTACCGCCGACACCAGGATCGCCAGGCCGACGATCACTGCGAATTCGTGGAACAGCAGGCCGATCACGCCCGGCATGAAGAAGATCGGGATGAACACCGCGATCAGCGACACCGAGATCGAGATGATCGTGAAGCCCATCTCGGCGGCGCCGTCGAGCGAGGCGCGCAGCGGCTTCTTGCCCATCTCGATGTGGCGCACGATGTTCTCCAGCACCACGATCGCATCGTCGACCACCAGGCCCACCGCCAGCGTGATGCCGAGCAGCGAGATGTTGTCGAGGCTGTAGCCGAACGCATACAGCAGGCTCAGCGCGCCCAGCAGCGAGATCGGCATCGTGACCGCCGGGATGAAGGTCGCCGACAGGCGGTGCAGGAACAGGAAGATCACCAGCACCACCAGCGCCACGGTCAGCGCCAGCGTGAAGTTCACGTCGTGCAGCGCTTCGCGGATCGAAACCGAGCGGTCGTTGACCAGGTTGATCTTGATCGAGCTCGGCAGCTGCGACTGGAAGCGCGGCAGCAGGTTGCGCACGTGGTCGACCACGGCGACGGTGTTGGCGTCCGGCTGGCGCTGCACCAGCAGCACGATCGCGCGCTCGCCGTTGTAGGCGCCGTAGGCCTTGGTCGACTGGTAGCTGTCCTCGACGGTGGCGACGTCCTTCAGGCGCACCGGCTGGCCGTCGCGCGAGGCGACGATCAGCTCGGCGAAGTCGGCCGCCTTCATCATCTGCGGCGGGCCCTGGATGGTCAGCGTCTGCTGCGGACCGTCCAGCACGCCGAGCGCGGCGTTCGAGTTGGCGGTGCGCAGCGAAGCGGCCAGCTCGTCCATCGTCAGGTTACGCGCGTTCATCAGGTCGGTCTTGGCGCGCACGCGCACCGCGAACTTCTTGCCGCCGTTGACCTGCACCTGGGCCACGCCCGGCAGGGTCGAGATCGCCGGCGACACCAGGTTTTCGGCGTAGTCGTTCAGCTCCGACAGGTTCATCGACGGCGAGGTCATGGTCATGAACAGCACCGGCGCGTCGGCCGGGTTGACCTTGCGGTAGGACGGCAGGTCCGTCATTTCCTGCGGCAGCTGGCGCTGGGCCGCCAGCAGCGCGGCCTGGACGTCGACCGCCGCCTTGTTGACGTCGATCGAGGTGTCGAATTCCAGCGTCAGCGACGTATTGCCCTGGGTGCTGGTCGAGGTGATCAGGTTGATGCCGGCAATGGTCGAGAACTGCTTCTCGAGCGGCAGCGCCACCGACGAGGCCATGATCTCCGGGCTCGCGCCCGACAGGTTGGCGTTGACGTTGATGACCGGGGTGTTATAGCTGGGCAGCGCCGCGACCGGGATGTGCATGTAGGCCAGCACGCCGACCAGGATCAAGCTGATCGACAGCAGCACGACCATGATCGGCCGGCGGATGCAGATTTCCGAAATGCTCATGCGGAACCGCCTTTTTTGCCGCCCTTATCGACCTCGGAAGCCAGGCGCACCTTGCCGCCCGGACGCACGTTCTGCTTGCCTTCGGTGATGATCTGCTCGTCGCCGCTCAGGCCGCTGACGGCGGCGTCGAGGCCGGCGCCGTACAGGCGCTGCACCGGCACCTGCTTGGCCGAATGGTCCTTGTCGAGCACATAGACGAAGGTGCCCTGGGCGTTGGTGATGATCGCGTTCTGCGGCACCACGACGGCGTCCTTGATGGTCTGCACGGTCACTTTCGTGCCGACGTACTGGCCCGGCCACAGCGTGGTGTCGCGGTTGTCGAATTCGGCCTTGACGCGGATGGTGCCTGCGGCCGGGTCGACGGTGTTGTCGATGAAGCTCAGGGTGCCGGTGACCGGCTTCATGCCGGCGCCCGGGGTGGCTTCGACGGCGATCTTGCCGCTTCGTTGCGCCGCCAGCAGCGCCGGCAGGCTCGATTCCGGCAGCGTGAACGCGATCGTGATCGGATCCAGCTGGGTGATCGTGGTGAGGGAAGTGGAAGGCTGCACCAGGCTGCCCGGGTAGACGGCGATGCCGCCGACGCGGCCGGACATCGGCGCGCGGATCGAGGTATAGCTGGTCGTCACGCCGGCGGCGCGCACCGCGGCGATGTCCGACTGCAGCGTCGCTCGCGCCTGGTCGACCTGGGCCTTCAGGGTGTCGACCGCGCTCTGGGCGATGAATTTCTGGGCGAACAGGTCCTGGCTGCGCTTGTACTGGCGTTCGAGGTCGGCCAGCTGGGCGCGGTCGCGCTCGACCTGGGCCTGGGCCTTGTCGAGGTTGGCGCGGTCGGCGCGGTCGTCGAGCGAGAACAGCAGTTCGCCGGCCTTCACGAACTGGCCTTCCTTGATATGGACCTGGCGGATGGTGGCGGTGGTCTGCGGATGCAGGTCCACGGTGCGGATCGGCGTCACGGTACCGTTGGCCTGCTGCACCACCGGCACGTCGCGGCGCTGCGGCGCCACCACGTTGACGACTGCGGGCGGCTGGCCGCCCTTCCCTTTGGCGCCCGGGCCGCCGGCGCCGGCAGCTTCCTTGTCCTGGCTGCAGCCGGTGGCACCGGCGATGATGAGGACGGCGGCCACGATGGGTCCGAGATGATTCTTTTTCATTCCACTCCCTGTGCCGCCTTGGACGGCGGCTTCGTTTTTATAGTTTCGATGAGGAAGACGTGCTGCCGGTCGGCATACGGTCTCCGCGCAGATTTTCGCACATTGGGATGACAGCGGCCTTACTTCCCTGGGTAATACTCCGGCAGCATGAGGGTGGCTTCGAGACCGCCTTCCGGATGGTTCGCCAGCGTGATGCTGCCGCCATGCTGCTCGGCGATGTTGCGGGCGATCGTCAGGCCCAGCCCGGTGCCGCCCGATTCGCGCGAGCGCGAAGTCTCGACGCGGTAGAAGGGGTCGAACACGCGCGCCAGTTCCGCCTGCGGGATACCGGGGCCGGCATCGCGGATGCGGATGCGGGCGGCGCCGTTGATGCGGTCGACGCTGACCTTGGCCGACTGGCCGTACTTGACCGCGTTGTCGATCAGGTTGACCAGGCAGCGGCGCAGGTCCATCGGACGCCCCAGCATCGCCATGTTGGCGCTGCCGGTCAGGCTCACGCGCTGGCTGGCGTCGGCGGCGTCGGCGCACACCGAATCCAGCAGCGAATCGAGGTCCATCATCTGCATGGTCTCGGTGGTGTCCATGCTGCGCGCCAGGTCCAGGCCTTCGCGCACCATCGCCTGCATCGCCGACAGGTCGCCGATCAGGCGCTGCTGCAGTTCCGGCTCGCTCACCTTTTCCAGGCGCAGGCGCATGCGCGTCAGCGGCGTCTGCAGGTCGTGCGTGATCGCGGCCAGCATCTGGGTGCGCTGGAAGATGTACTGGCGGATCCGGGCCTGCATCGCATTGAAGGCGGCGCTGGCCTGGCGGATCTCGTCGGCGCCGGTCAGGTCCAGCGGCGGGTGGTTGATGTCGTTACCAAGGTCTTTCGCGGCCTGGGCCAGCTGCTTGAGCGGTCGGATCGTCATGCGCGCGACCACATAGGCCAGGAAGGCGATGCTGACCAGGAACAGCACGATGGTGCCGGTGTAGTCGGTGCGCTCCGGCGAGGTGGCCGAGCGCGGCGGCAGCACGGACAGCATCAGCGGGGTGCCGTCGCGCAGGCGCACCATGATGCTTTCGCAGGTGCCGCGCCATTTCATGCGCAGCAGGCCGAACACCACCGGCTGCTCGCGCGCCAGTGCGCAGGCGGCCGGACGCGCCGCCAGCGACTGCAACCGGTAAGCGGCATTCGCGGGCGACTTGTTCATGCGCGCCGCCAGCGCCTGCGTGAATTCGGTCGGCGCCGGCGCCAGGGCCGGCTGGCCGGCCGGCAGCGCTTCGAGGCGCATGCCGGGACGGTTCGCCACCTGCAGGTAGGCGCTGCGCGCGGACTCGGGAACGATCTCGGTGGCCATGATCAGCTGTTCGGCGCGGTCGAGGTTGTGCAGGTCGCGGAACTCGTCGATCACGCGCTGGCGCTCGGCGTCGGCCAGCAGCTGGGTCAGCGCGGCGGTAAGGAGAATACCCAGCAGCAGGGTAACGAACACGCGGCCCGTCATCGAGCCGAGGAATGCCTTCACGCGTTCGGCTCCACACTCACCTGGCCGGCCAGCACGTAGCCGCCGTTACGGACTGTCTTGATGATCTGCGGCATGCGCGCGTCCTCGCCCAGCTTCTGGCGCAGGCGGCTGATCTGGATGTCGATCGAACGGTCGAAAGGATCGGCGTCGCGGCCCTGGGTCAGGTTCAGCAGCTGGTCGCGGTTCAGCACGCGGTTCGGGTGCTCGAGGAACACGCGCAGCAGGCGGAACTCGGCGCCCGACAGCATGATGACCACACCCTGCGGATTGACCAGGTGGCGCGCGGTCAGGTCCAGGGTCCAGCCGGAGAATTTCATTTGCTGCACGCTCTCGGCCTGGGAGTTTGGCGGCATCGCGTGGCTGCGGCGCAGCACGCTGCGGATGCGCGCCAGCAGCTCGCGCGGCTCGAAGGGCTTGGGCAGGTAGTCGTCGGCGCCCATCTCGAGGCCGAGGATGCGGTCGAGCGGCTCGTTGCGGGCCGTGAGCATGATCACCGGCAGGGTCGAGCTCGCACGCAGCTTGCGGCACAGGGTCAGGCCGTCGTCGCCGGGCAGGTTCAGGTCGAGCACGATCAGATCGGGACGCGCTTCGTCGAGCGTCTTCCACATCGCCGTGCCGTCGGCGGCGGCCAGCGCGCGGTAGCCATTCGCTTCCAGGTAATCGGCCAGTAGCGAACGAATATCGCGGTCGTCGTCGACGATCAGAATGGTAGAGGGCGTATCCATTCCACCATTATCCCGACTTACCCGCCCCCTGAACAGTCACTTTGTATCGCCATGTGTATACGTGGCGTGAGGAAACAAATTGATACAAAGGGCGCGACAGCGGACACGCTGCACTTACACTTTTCACCGATGATGGACTCACCGTGCAGCGAGATGCTTGCTGAAGTCCACCGATGGATGCACGGTGCCGTGGCAGCCGCCACACCAACCTGACTAGGAATATCAAGAGATGAACACCTTACGCAAAACCCTCCTCACCGGTCTGGCCGCGCTGTCCCTGGGCGGCGCGATGCTGGGCGCCCAGGCGCAGAGCCAGACCCCGACGCCGGACAATCATCCGAAGGCGCACCTGAGCAAGGAAGAACGCCAGGCCAAGCACGCCGAGTTTGCCGCCAAGCGGGCCCAGAAGCGCGCCGAACGCGTGGCCAGGCTGCATGACGAGCTGAAGATCACCCCGGCCCAGGAAAACGCCTGGAACGCCTTCGTGGCCTCGATGAAGCCGGCACAGCGCGTCGGCCACCAGCGCGGCGATCGCGCCGCCATGGCCAGCCTGACGGCCCCGGAACGTGCGCAGAAGATGATCGAGCGCCAGAAAGCCCGCACGGTCTTCATGGAGCAACGCCTCAGCGCGCTGAACAGCTTCTATTCGGTGCTGTCGCCGGAGCAGAAGAAGGTCTTCGATGAGAAAGCGGCACGCATGCAGTCGCGTTTTGGCCGCCATGGCGGCGGCCATGGTGACTGGCAGCGTGGCGGCCAGCAGCGTGGCGACACCGCGCGCGGCTGATCCTCGTTTCGCATGATGGTCAAAGGGGCGCCGCGGCGTCCCTTTTTTACTGCAGCCTGCCCAGCGAAGCCAGGAATTTGGCGCTGTCCTGGTAGCCGATCACGCGGCTGTCCGGGATTTCGCGGCCGCTGCGATCGAACAGGATGATCCCCGGCGGCCCGAACAGGCCGAAACGCTTCAGCATCGCGCGGTCGGCGGCGTCGTTGGCGGTCACATCCACCTGCAGCAGCACTGTGTCGGCCAGCTTTGCCTTGACGGCCGGGTCCACGAAAGTCAGCTTTTCCATCTCCTTGCAGGACACGCACCAGTCGGCATAGAAGTCGAGCATGGCGGTTTTACCGTTGGTCGCGGCCAGCGCCTGGTCGAGCTGCTCGACGGTTTTAATGCGCGTAAACGCCAGCGGCTGGGCTGCCGGGCCGCCGGTGAAGCGCGCCAGCGGTGCCAGCGGGTCGCGCGCGCCGCTGGCGACGCCCACCAGCTGGGTCGCACCCAGCACGGCCAGGCCTGCGCCGAGGGCCATGCCGGCCCAGTGGCGCTTCACGCCCTGCCCTCCTCTGAGCAGGTAAAAGCCGTAGCCCAGCAGCAGCGCCGCCCACAGCAGCATCTGCGCCAGGCCCGGCAACACCGGCGCCACCATCCACAGTGCCATCGCCAGCATCAGCACGCCGAAGAAGCGCTTCACGGATTCCATCCACATGCCCGCCTTCGGCAGCAGCGAACCGGCCGAGACGCCGACCAGCAGCAGCGGGATGCTCATGCCGATCGCCATCGCGAACAGCGCGGCACCGCCGATCAGCACGTCGCGGGTCTGGCTGATGTAGACCAGGGCGCCGGCCAGCGGCGCGGCCACGCACGGGCCGACGATCAAGGCCGAGATCGCACCCATCACGAACACGCCGGCCAGCTTGCCGGAGGCCTGGCGCCCGGAGGCATCGGCCAGGCGGGTCTGCAGCGCGGCCGGGACCTGCAGCTGGAACACGCCGAACATCGACAGCGACATCGCCGCGATCAAGAGGGCGAAAGCACCCAGCACCCACGGGTTCTGCAGCGCCGCAGCGAGACCCTCGCCGAGCAGGCCGGCAGCCACGCCCAGCAGCGTGTAGACGATCGCCATGCCGAGCGAATACGCCAGCGACAGCACGAAGCCGCGCGCACGGCCGATCTCCCTGCCTTCGCCGACGATGATGGACGAAAGGATCGGCACCATCGGCAGCACGCAGGGCGTGAAGGCCAGGCCCAGGCCGAGCAGGATGAAGGCGGGGACGATGGCGAGCAGGCGGCCGCCCTGCAGCAGGGTCGCGATGCCGGAGAGTTCGGATGGGGCGGCGGCGGGTGTCTGCGGCTGTGGCGTTTGTGCGGTTTGTGCCGTCTGTGTTGCCTGTGCCGTCTGTGCGGGCTGCGTTGCTGCTTCACCGGCGGATGAAGCGCCGGTGCTGGCTTTCGACGGCGGCGGCTGCCCGGGCAGCGTGAACGAAGGCGCGCCCTCGGCGGCCGGCGACGCGCCCAGCGCACCCGTGCCGGACTGGTTCGGCGGCAGGCTCATTTGCGGCTGCCCTGCCCCACCACCGTTCCCGGCCACCAGGCGCACGCTGGCATCCTGTGGCGGATAGCACAGACCTTTATCGGCGCAGCCCTGGCCGGTGACGTTCAGCGTGAACGGTCCATTGCCCTGCACCGGGATGCGAATGACGACGCTGTGGTGGTAGGTTTCGACGTCCTTGTTGAAGGTCTCGTCGAATTTGATCTTGCCCGCCGGGATCTGCGCTTCGCCCAGCTGCACGCCGGCGGCGCTGAATTTGAAACGCTCGCGGTACATGTAGTAGCCGTCGGCGATCGCATAGCTGACCTCGGCCGTCTGCGGATCAAGCATGCGCGCGGACAGCTTGAATGCCTGCTCGGGCGGCAGGAAATCGTCGTCGGCGTGGGCGGGTGCGAGCAGGACGAGGCTGGCGATCAGGGAAAGCAGGAATCTGAACATGGGCAGAAGTGTTGGTTTGGCGCAGCAGCATGGTACACCGGGCTTACGCGCCATGCACGGGCGAAAAAAAACCAGGCACGAGGCCTGGTTTTTTCATGCAGAGACTGACGATTACTCGGCGGTCGGTGCGTTTTCGTCGACGCCGACTTCCGGACGGTCGGTCAGCTCGACGTAGGCCATCGGTGCATTGTCGCCAACGCGGAAGCCCATCTTCAGGATACGGGTGTAGCCGCCGTTGCGGTTCGCGAAGCGCGGGCCGATGTCAGCGAACAGCTTCTGGACGATCTCACGGTCGCGCAGGCGGGCGAATGCCAGACGCTTGTTTGCCAGGGTGTCTTTCTTGCCCAGGGTGATGATCGGCTCGACGACTTTGCGCAGTTCCTTAGCTTTCGGAACGGTGGTCTTGATCGCTTCGTGACGCAGCAGCGAAACGGTCATGTTGCGCAGCATGGCCAGGCGGTGGGACGAAGTACGGTTCAGCTTACGGAGGCCGTGACGGTGACGCATGGTAAATCCTTTCGAGTTTTATATTCCAGTTCTTCGATCGCTCAAGCGATTTGCAGGAGCGCGGACCGGTTCAAAGTTTGAATGAACGCCCGCGCCGAATTGCGCGGGCGGGTACTGCAAATTACTTCTCCAGACCAGCCGGCGGCCAGTTCTCGAGTTTCATGCCGAGGGTCAGACCGCGGGAAGCCAGGACTTCCTTGATCTCGTTCAGCGACTTGCGGCCCAGGTTCGGGGTCTTCAGCAGTTCGTTTTCCGAACGCTGGATCAGGTCGCCGATGTAGTAGATGTTCTCGGCCTTCAGGCAGTTTGCCGAACGGACGGTCAGTTCCAGGTCGTCCACCGGACGCAGCAGGATCGGATCGACCAGCGGTGCACGCGACGGTGCTTCGGCAGCGGCTTCGGTGCCTTCCAGGGCGGCAAACACGTTCAGCTGGTCAACCAGCACGCGGGCCGACTGGCGGATCGCCTCTTCCGGGGTGATGACGCCGTTGGTTTCGATGTTGATGATCAGCTTGTCCAGGTCGGTACGCTGTTCGACACGGGCCGATTCCACGGCGTAGGACACGCGGCGCACCGGCGAGAACGACGCGTCCAGGATGATGCGGCCGATGGTCTTGTTGGTGTCTTCCGACAGACGACGGACGTTACCCGGCACATAGCCACGGCCTTTCTCGACCTTGATCTGCATGTCGAGCTTGCCGCCGGCGGTCAGGTGAGCGATCACGTGTTCCGGGTTGATCAGTTCCACGTCATGCGGCAGGTCGATGTCGGATGCCAGGACCGGGCCTTCGCCTTCCTTCTTCAGGGTCAGCGTGACGGAATCACGGTTGTGCACCTTGAACACGACGCCTTTCAGGTTCAGCAGCAGGTCGACCACGTCTTCCTGCACGCCGTCCAGGGACGAGTACTCGTGCACGACGCCGGCGATCGTCACTTCGGTCGGCGCGTAGCCGATCATCGACGACAGCAGAACGCGACGCAGCGCGTTGCCCAGCGTATGGCCATAACCACGTTCGAACGGCTCCATCACGACTTTTGCGTGGCCGGCGCCGAGCGTTTCGACATCGATGATACGTGGTTTCAACAGACTATTTTGCATGAAAGGTCCTTTATCAATACCCTCGGCTCGTTACACCGATAAGGCTGATGGCTTCAGTGAAAACGCCTGCTTCTTTGAGCAGGCGGTATTGCGAATTCGGTTTTGGCCGTCACTCCCGCGGAAGCGGGAGTCCATGCTGAGGTGAACAACTTCGAACACTCAGCATGGATCCCCGCTTTCGCGGGGACGACGACAAGGGACGGCATGCGCCGTCCCGAGGGCGTCGATTAACGCGAGTACAGTTCGACGATCAGTGCTTCGTTGACGTCGGCAGCGATCTCGTTACGCTCCGGGAAGGCGCGCAGGGTGCCTTCCATCTTCTTGGCGTCGACCGAGACCCAGCTCGGCATGCCGACTTGTTCAGCCAGCGACAGCGCTTCGACGATACGGGTCTGCTTCTTGGCCTTTTCGCGGACAGCGACGACGTCGCCGGTCTTGACCTGGTAGGAAGCGATGTTCACGACCTGGCCGTTCACGGTAAAGGCTTTGTGGCTGACCAGCTGGCGCGCTTCGGCGCGGGTCGAGCCGAAGCCCATACGGTAAGCGACGTTGTCCAGGCGCGATTCCAGCAGCTTCAGCAGGGTTTCGCCGGTGTTGCCCTTGCGGCGCGATGCTTCTGCGAAGTAGCGGCGGAACTGACGCTCCAGGATGCCGTACATGCGCTTGACCTTCTGCTTTTCACGCAGCTGGTTGCCGTAGTCCGAGGTACGAGCGCCCGACTTGACGCCGTGCTGGCCCGGCTTGACGTCCAGTTTGCACTTGGAGTCGAGCGAGCGGCGTGCGCTCTTCAGGAACAGGTCGGTGCCTTCACGGCGCGACAGTTTTGCTTTTGGTCCGATATAACGTGCCACGTTAAACTTCCTTTATTTGAGTGATGACGCCCCGGATGCGCTACGCAGGGATGCGTTCGCAACAGGCGCTAGTCCAGTTCTGCATGAGACCGGACGTGGCTTACAAAACCCTGGACGCGAACGTCCAAGGCGACAATAGCCGGGCAGTATAACCCATTTCTGGGCTCACTGCACCGGCGATCATTTGACGATGATCTCGTCGTGTATCTACAACAAGCGGGCGAACCCGCAAGCTGATTTAGATACGACGGCGCTTCGGCGGACGGCAGCCGTTGTGCGGCACCGGCGTCACGTCCTGGATCTCGGTGATCTTGATACCCAGGTTGTTCAGCGCGCGCACAGCCGATTCACGGCCAGGGCCCGGGCCCTTGATGCGCACTTCCAGGTTCTTCACGCCATATTCCTGAGCGACCTTGCCGGCTGCTTCAGCTGCGACCTGCGCCGCAAACGGGGTCGATTTACGCGAACCCTTGAAGCCAGCACCGCCGGAAGTTGCCCACGACAGAGCATTGCCCTGACGGTCGGTGATCGTGATGATGGTGTTGTTGAACGATGCGTGGACGTGTGCGATGCCTTCGGCGACGTTCTTTTTGACTTTCTTACGGATGCGAGCTGCAGCCGCAGAGCTTTGTTGCTTAGCCATGGTCGGTTCCTAGATTATTTCTTCAGCGATTGAGCGGCTTTGCGCGGGCCCTTGCGGGTACGAGCATTGGTACGGGTGCGCTGACCGCGGACCGGCAGGCCCTTACGGTGACGCATGCCGCGGTAGCAGCCCAGGTCCATCAGACGCTTGATGTTCATGGACAGTTCGCGACGCAGATCGCCTTCGACCACGAACTTGCCAACCTGCTCACGCAGCTTTTCCAGTTCGGTGTCGTCCAGGTCCTTGACCTTCTTGTTGGTAGCAACGCCGGTCGCAGCGCAGATCTGCTGCGAACGGGTACGGCCGATGCCGTAGATCGCCGTCAGGCCGATGACGGTGTGCTGATGATTGGGTACGTTGACCCCTGCAATACGTGCCATTCGATATTCCTCGTATTAACCTTGACGCTGCTTGTGACGCGGCTCGACGCAGATCACACGGACCACGCCCTTACGCTTGATGATCTTGCAGTTGCGGCAGATCCGCTTGACTGAAGCGTTAACTTTCATTTTTGCACTCTCTTATCAATTCGAAATCAGTTTTTACTTGGTGCGGAACACGATGCGGGCCCGGGACAAGTCGTAAGGGGTCAATTCTACCGTTACCTTGTCGCCAGGTAAAATGCGGATGTAGTTCATGCGCATTTTCCCCGAGATATGTCCCAACACCACGTGCCCGTTTTCCAGCTTCACGCGAAAGGTCGCGTTTGGGAGATTCTCGAGAATCTCCCCTTGCATTTGGATGACGTCGTCTTTTGCCATTCGGTATGCTCACTCCTGGGTATCGACCGCCGCTCAACGCGACGGGATACCGCCCTTGAAATTCGCCTTGCGCAGCAGCGATTCATATTGCTGCGACATGACGTAGTTCTGCACTTGTGCCATGAAGTCCATGGTCACCACCACCACGATCAGCAGTGAGGTGCCGCCGAAATACACTGGAACTTTCCAGTACGACGTCATGAACTCCGGAAGCAGGCACACCAGGGTGATGTAGACCGCACCGGCCAGGGTCAGGCGCATCAGGATCTTGTCGATGTAGCGCGCAGTCTGCTCGCCCGGACGGATGCCCGGAACAAACGCGCCGCTCTTCTTCAAGTTGTCCGCCGTTTCCTTGCTGTTGAATACCAGCGCCGTATAGAAGAAGCAGAAGAACACGATCGCCACCGCATACAGCAACGCATGGATCGGCTGACCCGAGCCCAACGACGCTGCGAGGTCCTTCAGGAACCCGATGAAGGGGCTGTTGGAGTCCTTGCCGCGCGTGAACCAGTCAACGATCGTGGCCGGGAACAGGATGATCGACGAAGCGAAGATAGGCGGAATCACACCGGCCATGTTCAGCTTCAGCGGCAGGTGGCTGGTTTGGCCACCGTAGATCTTGTTACCGACCTGGCGTTTCGCGTAATTCACCAGGATCTTGCGCTGGCCGCGTTCTACGAACACGACCGCGTAGGTCACCAGGGCCACCAGGATCACGATGAAGATTGCGGAAATGCTGCTGATCGAACCTTGCGACACCAGGGTGAACAGATTACCCAGTGCGCTCGGCAGACCGGCTGCGATACCGGCAAAAATGATGATCGAGATACCGTTGCCAAGACCACGTTCCGTGATCTGCTCACCCAGCCACATGAGGAACATGGTGCCGGTCAGCAGGGTCACGACAGTCACAAGGCGGAAAGCCATGCCCGGATCGAGCACGAGGCCTTGCTGGGATTCCAGCGCGACCGCGATGCCGAACGCCTGGAACAGAGCCAGTGCAACCGTGAAATACCGGGTGTACTGGGTGATCTTGCGGCGGCCGGCTTCGCCCTCCTTCTTCAGTGCCTCCAACTGCGGCGAGACGATCGATGCCAGCTGCATGATGATCGAAGCCGAAATATAAGGCGTGATACCGAGAGCGAACACGGCAAAGCGGGACAAGGCGCCGCCCGAGAACATGTTGAACATGCCAAGGATGCCGCCTTCGTTCTGCTTGAACAGCTGGGCCATGGCGACCGGGTCAATCCCGGGGACCGGGATGTGAGCTCCGATGCGGTACACGACCAATGCCCCAAGCAGGAACCACAACCGGCCCCAGGGGAAACCGGATGCGGCACTTTTACCAAGTTGTGAATTAGTCGCCAATTTTTGCTCCGATCAGGCAGCGGTCGCTGTTAGGCGACCGAACCGCCAGCTGCTTCGATCGCTGCTTTCGCGCCAGCGGATGCCTTGATGCCCTTCAGGTTCACCGCTTTGGTGATTTCGCCCGACAGGATCACGCGCACGTCGCGAGCCACGACCGGCAGCACGCCGGCTTGCTTGAGCACCAGGATGTCGACATCGCCGACGGCCAGGTTGTTCAGGTCCGACAGACGGACTTCAGCCTTGAACGTAGCGTTCAGGGACTTGAAGCCGCGCTTCGGCAGACGGCGCTGCAGAGGCATCTGACCGCCTTCGAAGCCGACTTTGTGGAAGCCGCCCGAACGCGATTTCTGACCTTTGTGACCGCGGCCGGCAGTCTTGCCCAGGCCCGAGCCGATACCGCGACCGACGCGACGCTTAGCGTGCTTGGCGCCGTCAGCAGGTTGAATGGTATTGAGTTGCATTGTTTTCTCCGTTAACCAAGCCGCGGCTTAGTCGACAATTTTCACGAGGTAGTTGACCTTGTTGATCATGCCGCGGACCGACGGGGTGTCCTGCAGCTCGGAAACCGAGTTGACACGACGCAGACCCAGACCACGCACGGTGGCGCGGTGATCCTGACGGGTACCGATCAGGCCTTTGACCAGCTTGACTTTGATGGTGTTTGCCATGGTAATTCCCCTTAACCCAGGATTTCTTCGACCGACTTGCCGCGCTTGGCAGCGATGTCAGCCGGGGTGCTCATCTTCGCCAGACCGTCGAGGGTCGCACGAACCAGGTTGTACGGGTTCGACGAACCGGTCGACTTGGCGACCACGTCAGTCACGCCCATCACCTCGAAGATTGCGCGCATTGCGCCGCCGGCGATGACGCCGGTACCCGGCTTGGCCGGCGACATCAGAACGCGCGACGCGCCGTGGCGGCCGGTAACGGTGTGCTGCAGGGTACCGTTCTTGAGGGGCACCTTGATCAGGTTGCGGCGGGCTTCTTCCATTGCCTTTTGCACGCCGACCGGAACTTCCTTCGACTTGCCTTTACCCATGCCGATGCGGCCATCGCCGTCACCGACAACGGTCAGCGCTGCAAAACCCATGATACGACCACCCTTGACCACTTTGGTCACGCGGTTGATCGCGATCATTTTCTCGCGCATGCCATCATCCGGCTTGTCGCTTGCCATTTTCGCTTGCATTTTTGCCATGACGATTCTTCCTTAGAACTTCAGACCGGCTTCGCGCGCGGCTTCTGCCAGCGCCTTCACACGGCCGTGGTAACGGAAACCCGAACGGTCGAATGCGACTTCGGTGATCCCTGCTTTCAGTGCTTTTTCTGCGACGCGCTTGCCAACCAGTGCGGCTGCAGCAGCGTTACCGCCGGCACCCGACTTGCCGCCCAGCTCGGCGCGTACTTCTGCTTCCAGCGTCGAAGCCGAAACCAGGACCTTCGCATCCGGGCTGATCAGGTTCGCATAGATGTGCAGGTTGGTGCGGTGAATCGACAGGCGATTCACGCCCAGCTGCGCGATCTTGATGCGGGTTTGGCGTCCACGACGCAGACGCGATTGTTTCTTGTCCATGTCAGCTCCGATTATTTCTTCTTGGTTTCTTTAAGCTTCACCACTTCGTCCGCATAACGGACACCCTTGCCCTTGTACGGCTCAGGCGAGCGGTAAGCGCGCACTTCTGCGGCAACCTGGCCGACCTTTTGACGATCGATACCCTTGATCAGGATTTCGGTCGGGGTCGGGGTTGCTGCGGTGACGCCTTCCGGCATCGCGTGCAGAACCGGGTGCGAGAAGCCCAGCGACAGGTTCAGAGCGTTGCCCTGGACAGCTGCCTTGTAGCCCACGCCGACCAGGGTCAGGCGCTTTTCGAAACCCTTGGTGACACCAGTCACCATGTTGTTTACCAGTGCACGCAGGGTGCCCGACATGGCGTTCGATTCGCGGGAATCGTCGATCACGTCGAAGGTCAGCGTGCCGTTGTTGTTTTCCACTTTGACCAGACCGTTCAGCGGCTGGGTCAGGGTGCCCAGCGGGCCCTTGACAGTGATCGACGACGCGTTGATCGCGACGTCGGCGCCGGCCGGAACGGCGATCGGCATCTTAGCTACTCGAGACATCGTGTACTCCTTAAGCCACGTAGCAAATCACTTCGCCACCGACACCGGTTGCGCGTGCTTTGCGGTCGGTCATCACACCCTTCGGGGTCGAGACGATTGCCACGCCCAGGCCGTTCATGACCTGCGGGATTTCATCCTTGCCCTTGTAGATGCGCAGGCCAGGACGGGACACGCGCTCGAGGCGCTCGATAACCGGACGGCCAACGTAATACTTCAAACCGATGTTCAGTTCCGACTTGCCACCTTCGGTGGACACGGCGAAATCTTCGATGTAACCCTCGTCCTTCAGGACGTTGGCGATCGCAACTTTCACTTTCGACGACGGCATCGACACGTTGGTCTTTTGCACGCCTTGTGCGTTGCGGATGCGGGTCAGCATATCGGCGATAGGATCGCTCATACTCATTGCTTATTCTCCTATTACCAGCTAGCTTTGGTCATACCCGGGATTTCGCCTTTCATGGCGAATTCGCGGAGTTTGGTACGGGCCAGACCGAATTTACGGAAAGTGCCACGCGGACGGCCGGTCATGGCGCAGCGGTTACGCTGGCGGGTCGGGGCCGAGTTACGCGGCAGGGCCTGCAGTTTCAGGCGGGCTTCGTAACGCTCTTCTTCGGTCTTCGACTGGTCGTCGATGATTGCTTTCAGAGCGGCACGCTTTGCGGCGAATTTCTCCACCAGGTCTGCACGCTTCTGTTCGCGGTTGATCAGTGCAAGTTTTGCCATGCTCTTAGTTCCTGAACGGGAATTTGAAGGCGGCGAGCAGCGCTTTGGCTTCTTCGTCGGTCTTAGCGGTGGTGGTGATCGAGATGTTCATGCCACGCAGCGCATCGATCTTGTCGTAATCGATTTCCGGGAAGATGATCTGCTCTTTGACGCCGATGTTGTAGTTACCACGACCGTCGAACGACTTGCCGCTGACGCCACGGAAGTCACGCACGCGCGGCAGAGCCACGGTGATGAAACGATCCAGGAATTCGTACATGCGGGCGCCGCGCAGGGTCACCATGGTACCGATCGGGTAGCCTTCGCGGATCTTGAAACCTGCGATTGCCTTGCGAGCCTTGGTCACGACCGGCTTCTGGCCGGCGATCTTGGTCAGGTCGCCAGTGGCGTGCTCGATGACCTTCTTGTCGGCGACAGCTTCCGACAGACCCATGTTCAGGGTGATCTTGGTCAGGCGCGGCACTTCCATCACCGATTTGTAACCGAATTTCTCGGTCAGCTCGGCGACGACTTTGTCTTTATACAGTTGTTGGAGACGGGCCATTTCTCATTACCCTTTCACTACTTCGCCGTTCGACTTGAAGACGCGGACTTTTTTGCCATCCACTTCTTTGAAGCCAACGCGATCAGCCTTGCCGGTCGCTGCATTGAACAGCGCGACGTTCGACACGTGAATCGGCATGGTCTTGTCGACGATACCACCAGTTACGCCGGTCATCGGGTTCGGCTTGACGGCCTTCTTGGCCACGTTCACGCCTTCAACGATGACGTGCTCAGCATCTACACGCTGCTGAACGACACCGCGCTTGCCTTTGTCTTTACCGGCCAGAACGATGACTTCGTCGTTTTTACGAATCTTATCCATTGCGACTCCCTTACAGAACTTCAGGTGCCAGGGACACGATCTTCATGAACTTTTCGGTGCGCAGTTCGCGGGTCACCGGTCCAAAGATGCGGGTACCGATCGGCTCCAGCTTGCTGTTCAGCAGGACAGCGGCATTGCCGTCGAACTTCACCAGGGAGCCGTCTTGGCGGCGCACACCTTTAGCGGTACGCACGACCACGGCATTGTAGATTTCACCTTTCTTGACGCGGCCGCGCGGAGCAGCCTGCTTCACGGTGACCTTGATCACGTCGCCAATGCTGGCGTAACGGCGCTTGGAGCCGCCCAATACCTTGATGCACAGTACTTCTTTGGCACCGGTATTGTCGGCCACTTCGAGCCGGCTTTCGGTTTGAATCATGATATTTTCTTTCCCAACTTAAGCCGTAGAAAACCCCACGGATAACCGTAGGCCTGCGGTCAGTCTTGGTCCCGCCGCCCTGCCCCTGCTGGGACATGACGATTGGGTGATTGGACTTTCCAATGTACTTCATTGCAGGCCGCAGACATCGCGGGGACAACTGCGGCAACACATGAACGAAGCCCGCTAGTATCGCAGATACCAGCGGGCGTCGCAAGACAAATTTTAAGGCTTAGAGAACCTGTGCGACTTGCACAACACGGGTCAGCGTCCACGCCTTCGTCTTCGAGATCGGGCGACCTTCCTGGATCTCGACCGTGTCGCCGGTCTTGGCCTGGTTGGTCTCGTCGTGCGCGTGGTACTTGTTCGAGCGCACGATGATCTTGCCGTACAGCGGGTGCTTGACGTGACGCTCGACCAGCACGGTTACCGTCTTGTCCATTTTGTCGGACACGACCTTGCCGACCAGCGTACGCTTCAGCGCCGTTTTAGTGGTGTCGTTCATTTGGCTTCCTTCTGGTTCATCACGGTTTTGACGCGGGCGATATCGCGGCGCACCTTCTTGAGCTGGGCGGTGTTGCTCAGCTGCTGCGTTGCGATTTGCATGCGCAGGCCGAACTGTGCCTTCAGCAGCTCATTCAGCTCTTGCTGCAGAGCTGCCTGGTCTTTGCCGCGGAGTTCCGTTGCTTTCATTCTTAACTCCTGTTATTGGCCGACTTGGCGCACCACGAAAGTGGTTGCCAGCGGCAGTTTGGCAGCGGCCAGGCGGAATGCTTCGCGCGCCAGTTCTTCTGCGACGCCGTCCATCTCATACAGGACCTTGCCCGGCTGGATTTCAGCGACGTAGTACTCAGGGTTACCCTTACCGTTACCCATACGGACTTCAGCCGGCTTGTTCGAGATCGGCTTGTCCGGGAAGATACGGATCCAGATACGGCCGCCACGTTTGATGTGACGGGTCATGGCACGACGTGCCGCTTCGATCTGGCGGGCCGTGATACGACCACGGGCAACGGCCTTCAGGCCGAACTCACCGAACGACACAGCGGTGCCGCGGGTGTGCGAAATGCCGGTGTTACGGCCTTTCTGCTCTTTACGATACTTTCTGCGGGATGGCTGCAGCATGCTTATTCTCCTGCTTTCTCAGCAGCCGGCTTGGCAGCGCGGCGGCCTGCTGGTGCGGTACCTGGCTTGGCGCCCGGACGGCCACGGCCTGCCGGTTTGCCATCGTCACGACGCGGACCGCGCGGCTTCTTCTCGTCGGCCGGCACGTCGATCACCGGAGCTTCGCCGGTCGGCGAACGGTCACCCTTGTAGACCCAGACCTTGACACCGATGATGCCGTAGGTGGTCGAGGCTTCGCTGGTGCCGTAGTCGATATCGGCGCGCAGGGTGTGCAGCGGCACACGGCCTTCGCGGTACCATTCGGTACGTGCGATTTCGATGCCGTTCAGACGGCCCGACGACATGATCTTGATGCCGACAGCGCCCAGACGCATGGCGTTCTGCATCGCGCGCTTCATGGCGCGACGGAACATGATGCGCTTTTCGAGCTGCTGAGCGATCGAGTCAGCGATCAGCTGCGAGTCGATTTCCGGCTTGCGGATCTCTTCGATATTGACGTGCACCGGCACGCCCATGATCTTGGTCAGCGACGACTTCAGAACTTCGATGTCTTCGCCTTTCTTGCCGATCACGACGCCAGGACGCGACGAGTAGATCGTGAAGCGGGCGTTCTTGGCCGGACGCTCGATGACGATGCGGCCGACAGAAGCGTTCTTCAGCTTCTTTTTCAGGAAAGCACGGGCTTCCAGGTCTTCCTTCAGCATGTCGGCGAAGTTGCCGTTGCCAGCGTACCAGCGCGAGGCCCAGTTACGGGTCACCGACAGGCGGAAGCCGGTCGGGTGGATTTTCTGTCCCATCGTGTGACTCCTTAGTTACCGACAGTCACGTAGATGTGACAGGATTGTTTCGAAATGCGATCACCGCGGCCTTTGGCACGTGCCGTAAAGCGCTTCAGGATCGGACCCTTTTCGACGTAGATCTGAACGACCTTCAGTTCGTCGATGTCGGCACCATCGTTGTGCTCGGCGTTCGCAATTGCGGACTCCAGCACTTTCTTGATGATGGTGGCGCCTTTCTTCGGGCTGAACTGCAGGATGTTCAGCGCGGCGTCGACCTTCTTGCCACGGATCAGGTCCGCAACCAGGCGGCCCTTCTGCTCCGACAGGCGCACGCCTTTGAGGATAGCTTTAGTTTCCATTATTTCTTCGCCTTCTTGTCAGCGGCATGGCCCTTGAACGTACGGGTCAGGGCGAATTCGCCCAGCTTGTGACCCACCATGTTCTCGGACACATACACCGGCACGTGCACCTTGCCGTTGTGGACGGCGATGGTCAGACCGATGAAGTCCGGAGTGATCGTCGAGCGGCGCGACCAGGTTTTGACTGGCTTCTTGTCTTTGGTCGCTTGCGCGGCTTCGACTTTTTTCACCAGGTGGGCGTCGATGAACGGCCCTTTTTTCAATGAACGAGTCATGTTTTATCCTTATTTCTTGCCGCGACGCGAGACGATCATCGACGAAGTGCGCTTGTTCGAACGCGTCTTCTTGCCCTTGGTCTGCTGGCCCCATGGCGACACCGGATGACGACCGGCTGCCGTACGACCTTCACCACCACCGTGCGGGTGGTCGATCGGGTTCATGACGACACCGCGGACGGTCGGGCGGACACCGCGCCAACGCATCGCACCGGCTTTACCGATCTTGCGCAGGCTGTGTTCGGCGTTGCCGACTTCACCCACGGTGGCGCGGCACTCGATGTGCACGCGACGCACTTCACCCGAGCGCAGGCGAACCTGAGCGTAGGTACCTTCACGGGCCATCAGCACGACAGCGGCGCCGGCGGTGCGGGCCATCTGTGCGCCTTTACCCGGCAGCATTTCGACGCAGTGCATCACGGTACCAACCGGGATGTTGCGGATCGGCAGGCAGTTACCGGCCTTGATCGGTGCTTCCGAACCGTTCATCAGCGTGTCGCCGACAGCAACGCCCTTCGGGGCGATGATGTAAGCGCGGGCGCCGTCGGCGTAGCACAGCAGGGCGATGTGGGCGGTACGGTTCGGGTCGTATTCGATACGCTCGACCTTGGCCGGGATGCCGTCCTTGCTGTTACGCTTGAAGTCCACGACACGGTAGTGGTGCTTGTGACCACCGCCGATGTGACGGGTCGTGATGTGACCGTTGTTGTTACGGCCAGCAGTCTTCGATTTCTTCTCAACCAGGGCTGCGAACGGACGACCTTTGTACAGGTCGCTGTTCACAACCTTCACCATGCCGCGGCGGCCTGGGGAGGTTGGCTTCATCTTAACGAGTGCCATTATTTAGCCTCCTCGACAAAATTGATTTCCTGACCCGGCTTCAGGGCCACGAAAGCACGCTTGGTGTGGTTGCGACGACCGACGAAACGACCCGAACGCTTTTGCTTGCCTTCGCGGTTCACGGTCTGCACCGACTCGACTTCCACCTTGAACAGCAGTTCGACGGCGGCTTTGATTTCCGGCTTGGTCGCGTCCGGCAGAACCTTGAACACGATCTGTTCGTTCTTTTCAGCGACGAAGGTCGCCTTTTCGGAAATGACCGGAGCCAGCAGCACCTTCATCAGGCGCTCTTCGCTGAATTTGATTGCGGCGCTCATGCGTACATCTCCTCGATCTTGGCCAGAGCAGCTTTGGTGACCAGGACTTTCTTGTAGAACACCAGCGACATCGGGTCAGCGTGCTTCGGCTCGACAACCAGCACGTTCGGCAGGTTGCGCGATGCCAGCAGCAGGTTTTCGTCGATGGTGTCGGTGATCACCAGGACCGATTCCAGACCCATGCCTTGCAGCTTTTGCGACAGCAGCTTGGTCTTCGGGGCTTCGATGGTCAGGTTCTCGACGACGTTCAGACGCTCTTCGCGGGCCAGCTGCGACAGGATCGAGCACATACCGGCGCGATACATCTTCTTGTTGACCTTGTGCGAGAAGTTCTCGTCAGGCGAGTTCGGGAAGATGCGACCACCACCACGCCACAGCGGCGAGGACGACATACCGGCACGAGCACGGCCCGTACCTTTTTGACGCCACGGCTTCTTGGTGGTGTGGCTGACTTCTTCACGATCCTTCTGCTTGCGGTTACCCGAGCGCGCGTTGGCGGCGTAGGCGACCACGATCTGGTGGATCAGGGCTTCGTTGTAATCGCGACCGAACACGGTGTCGGCTGCGTTGGCTGCGCCAGCGGCTTGGCCTTGCTCATTCAGGAGCTTCAGTTCCATGCTTATGCTCCCTTCTTGGCTTTGACTTTGACGGCCGGCTTGACAACCACTTGACCGTTCTTGGCGCCAGGAACGGCACCCTTCACCAGCAGCAGTTGACGATCGGCGTCGATACGTGCGATTTCCAGGTTCTGGGTGGTGACAGTGACATCACCCATGTGACCGGTCATGCGCTTACCAGGGAACACGCGACCCGGATCCTGTGCCATACCGATGGAACCCGGAACGTTGTGCGAACGCGAGTTACCGTGGGTAGCACGACCCGACGAGAAGTTGTAACGCTTGATGGTACCGGCGTAGCCCTTACCGATCGAGGTGCCTTGCACGTCGATTTTCTGGCCCACTTCGAACATCGAGACATTGACTGCGTCGCCAGCTTTGAAACCAGCGGCTTGAGCGGCGTCGATGCGGAATTCCTTCAGCAGCGTACCGGCTTCGACACCAGCTTTGGCGTAGTGACCCGCACTGGCCTTGTTCACGCGGGAAGCGCGACGTTGACCGAATACGACCTGAACAGCGGAGTAACCGTCAGTTTCAGGAGTTTTGACTTGCGCAACACGGTTGTTGGACACGTCCAGCACGGTGACAGGGATCGAATCGCCGTCATCCGTGAAGATACGCATCATGCCAACCTTGCGACCGAGAAGGCCCAGGCTCATTTTTTCTCCATTCCCACCTACGATTGGGCGGGGCTAATTGAACTACAAAAACGCATGGGCAAAAAAAGACTAGCCCATACCGAAGCCGGCTAGTATAGCGCGCGCTGCGGATAGGCGCAACAGGAGAATGCGAGAGCTGACGCGATCTGTTGCGTTTTACGCTGATGTATGGAGAAGGAAGGAATCCGTTCTGGCGAACGGCACAGAAAAGGCAGTGCTTCGCCTTTTCTCTGCAGGCTCGAGGCCTGCGCTATGGAGGAATTCTGGTGGGCGGTGCAGGATTCGAACCTGCGACCCCTTGGATGTCGACCAAGTATTCTAACCAGCTGAACTAACCGCCCGGGGAGGCCGCATTATAAGGGCCTCGTTCAGGAAAGTGCAATACCCATCTGCAAAATCTTTTATGCGCCTTGCATGACGGTCCGCCAGTGCTCAGGCGTGCACGCCGGACTGAGCGCTTACAATGGCGCCGGAGCTCGCAACGAATCGAAAGGACAAGGATGGACGCCGTCTTCCTGAACAATACTGTACTGACCTGGCTGACCGCACTCGGCGTGGCGCTCGGCACGATGCTGGCGCTGCACCTGGTCAAGAAGGTGCTGGTGCACCGCCTCGGCATCCTCGCCGAGCGCACCGAGACCCGGCTCGACGACGTCGCCGTGGCCGCCCTCAAGGCGACCAAGCGCACGGTAATCCTGGTCATGGGCCTGTACGCCGGCAGCACCATATTGGCGCTGCCGCCGGCGGCGGACCTGTTCACCACCCGCGCCGCCATCGTGACCGGCCTGATCCAGGCGGCGATCTGGGGCAACACCGCCCTGCGCGCCTGGCTCACCGATTACTACGGCACGGTCGATCCGGCGCGCGCCACCTCGGCGGCGGCAGTCGGCTTCATCGCGCGCATGGTGCTGTGGGCGGTGATCCTCCTGATGATCCTGGATAACCTCGGCGTCAACATCACGACCCTGGTGGCCTCGCTCGGCATCGGCGGCATCGCCGTGGCACTGGCGGTACAGAACATCCTCGGCGACCTGTTCGCTTCGCTGTCGATCGTGCTCGACAAGCCCTTCGTGGTGGGTGACTTCGTGATCGTCGACAAATTCCTGGGCACCGTCGAGTACGTGGGCCTGAAAACCACCCGCCTGCGCAGCCTGGGCGGCGAGCAGCTGGTGTTCTCGAACGCCGACCTGCTCAAGAGCCGGCTGCAGAACATGACGCGCATGAGCAGGCGACGCGTGGTGTTCGGCTTCGGCGTTCCCTACGGTACCCCGACCGCCACGCTGCGCGCAATCCCGCCGCTGCTGACCGAACTGGTCAAGGCGCGCGAGCAAACCACCTTCGACCGCGCCCATTTCAGCGGCGTCGGCCCGGCAGCCTACAACTTCGAGGTGGTGTACTGGGTCGAGTCGCCGGACTACCTGGTGTTCATGGACATCCAACAAGAGATCTGGCTGCAACTGCTCGACCGCCTGGCGGAGCTGGACGTACCTCTGGCCTTCCCGACCCAGACCCTGCACGTGCACGACGCGCGCGATCTGGCGGCCGGCGGCAAGGATGCGGCGGCGGCCGAAAAAGGACCGGCACCGCTGCCGCCGCTGCCGGCTTGAGTCAGGCGCCCTGCTCCGGCGGGGCCAGCTGCATCCAGGTCAGGCGCCAGGTGCCGTCGCGCCGCCCGCCGGCCTCGAAATACGGCAGGAAGGTCAGCGGCGCGCGGTAGCCCAGGTTCAGGCGGATCGCCGGCCCGTCACAGCCTTCCGGCGCCGGCAGCAGCTCCAGCACTGCCGCCGGGTTGGCCGGCAGGCGCAGTGTTTCCTCGGTCTTGAAGCCATCGATCAGGCCGGTGGCGTAGACCAGCGGGCCGCGCGTGATCGCCGCGTAGTCGTAGCGCATCACCTGCTGCGCCACCGGCGAGCCGTCCGGCGCCAGCGATTCCTGGGTGTTCTGGCTGACCTGGCGATGCAGGGTCGGCAGCATCGGCAGCTCGAGCGTGACGACGTCGCCGTCCTGCCAGCTGCGGCGGATGCGCAGCCAGTCGCCGGCGGTGGCGCCGCCGATGCGCTCGCCATTCACTGTCGCCTGCGCCTCCGCGGCCCAGGACGGCATCCGCAGCGCCAGCGTGAACTGCGCCGGCGCCGTCAAACCCAGCACGATCCGCACCGCGCCCTGGAATGGGTAGGCGGTTTCCTGGCGCAAGACCACCGGACCGGCCGCCGGCAGTTCCAGTGTCGCCTCGCCGGGGCTGTACAGGTTCAGCGCGATCTCGTCCGCGCCGCGCACCGACCAGGCCGCGCCCGGCAACTCTTCCAGCGCCATCGCCCCGCTCGACTTGCAGCAGCGCCAGTAGGTCGTGTAGACCCGCTTGCCGTTCGGGTAAATGTAATAACACCAGTCCTCGCCGTTCGGCGCCTGCGCGCCGAGCAGGTCGTTGTAAGCGGCGCGTTCGATCTCTTCGGCGTACTGCGCGTCGCCGGTAATCGCCAGCAGCTCGCGGTTCAGCTGGATCCAGGAGAAGGTCGAGCAAGTCTCGATGTAGCCGTAGGGGCTGAAGGCGCCGCGGTGGTTGAACACTTCGCGCGAACGGTGCGCCACCCCGCCCCAGGGCCCGCCGCCCAGGCTCAGGTGATAGGTGCGGATGCTGGTCCAGACCTTGCGCACGGCCTCCAGCAGCTCTGGTTCGCCGGTGGCGCGGTACAGCTTGGCCACACCCACCATGTTCCAGCACAGCTGATAGGCCTTGCCGGTCGCGATCTCGGCGGCGTCGGTGCCGGCCAGCGCCTGCGGCAGCAGGTTCAGCTCGGCGCGCGCGTTGGCTTGCGCCAGCACGCGGCGCGCCAGCGCCAGGTAGCGTTCGTCGCCGGTCGCCAGGTACAGCTCGGCCGCCGGATCGAGCAGGATCGTGGCCGACATGCCGAAGTGGTTGCCGAGCGTGGTGACGTCGATGCCGCCCGTGGTCAGCGCCTGCAGGCACAGGTCGCCGATACGCCGCGCGCAGGTCAGGTAGCGCTCTTCGCCCAGCCAGCGCCAGGCTTCCAGCATGCCGAGGATCAGGTAGCTGTGGGTCCAGATGTCCCAGGTGCGCTTGGCCGGCGCGCCATCCCAGCTGCGCGCTGCCGGCGGCTGCGGAATCGTGAAGCGGCGCTCGGGCGCGTAGGTGCCGAGGTAGCCGCTGTCTTCCTGCTGGGCCACCAGGAAGTCGGCCACGCCGCGCACCTGCCCGGCGAAGCCGGCGTCGCCGCTGCGGCTGGCGGCGCGCGCCGCCGCGTACAGCCACTTGCCGGCGTGCTCGCCATACCAGTCGCCTTCGTGGTTGTGGCATTTGTGGGCCGCGCCGAACAGCGCGATCGCCGGGCTGCCGCCGTCGACGATGAAGTGCGACAGGCGGCCGGACAGGTTGGCCGCCAGGGCCGCACCCAGCAGGCCATGCAGGCGCACGCGCGACGGCGCCGGGAAGCCGGCGGCGGCGTTCATCGGGCCGGCGCTCATGCGGCGTCGACCACGCAGCGGAAGCCCAGCAGCGCGGAGCGGTCCTTGCATGGCGCCATCAGGAGGTATTTGCCGTGCTGGTCGAGCCGGCGCGCCTGCGGGAAGTACCAGTGCGAGGTCTGCGGCTCGTAAGAGCTGCCGCCGCGCAGGCAGGCCGCGCGGGTGTGCTCGTCCACGTACTCGTCGGTCCACTGCCAGACGTTGCCGACCATGTCCATCACGCCGAAGGGGCTGGCGCCGGCCGGGTGGGCGTCGACGTCGCTCGGCGGCGGCAGTTCGCGGCCCTTGTTGATGGCCGGCGCGGCGTCAATCTGCCATTCGTTCCCCCACGGGTACAGGCGGCCGTCCTGGCCCTGCGCCGCATACTGCCATTCCCACTCGTGCGGCAGGCGCTTGCCGGCCCAGGCGGCGTAGGCGCGCGCGTCTTCGAGGCTGACCCAGGTGACCGGCTTGTTTTCCCAGCCGGCGCGCGGCGCGCCCTGCTCCCAGTCGCGCAGGAAGTTGTGGTCGTCCGCCGGCCAATAGCCGCTGGCGTCCAGGAAGCGCTTGAACTCGGCGTTGGTGACCGGATAGCGGTCGATGTGGAAGGGCGCGATCGTCATGCGGCGGCGGTGCGCGCGCCGCGCCGTGCTCTCCCACGGGTACTGGAAGTCCATGCCGGCCCAGGTATAGCCCTCGACCTCGATGCCGGTCACCTCGAAATTGAAGACCCCGCCCGGGATCGCGACCATGCCTTCCGGTGCCTCGGCCGCCGGCCGGGTCGGCGCGATCTCGACCAGCTGCTGCGGCAGCGGGGTCCAGGCCGCGGAATACGATTGCAGCGGCTGGGCGGCAAAGCCGCGCATGGTCGCCAGCACCTGGTCCAGGCCCTCGCAGTGCGCGCCTTCGTCGATGCCCAGCACCGCGCCGAAGCCGCGCTTTTCGATCGTGAAGTCGAAGATCGCGGTGGCGCCGTCCTCGCCCTCCTCGACCAGCGGCTCGAGCGGCACGCCATGCCACAGGTCGTAGTAGCGGCGGCCAGGCGCGTGGTCGACCGCCAGCTGCTCGCCGCCCACTTCGTACTCGTTGCGGTTCACCACCGTCCACAGCGTCGTGCCGTCGGCCGGGAACATGCTGGCGAAGACGTTCTGCTGCAGCGCCATCGCATACGGCTGCCAGTCGGGGCTGACCGCCTGGCGGTGGAAGGTGCGCAGGATGGTGGCCAGGCGGCGCAGCGCCTCGCCGTCGCGCGCGGTGAAGCCGTTCCAGATGCCCCACACGTTTTCCCAGCTGGTGTAGCCGATCCCGTTGAAGAACATGTAGTGGAAATCGTCGGTACGGTCGCGGCACCAGCGGTTCTCGATGTTGACCATGTGGCGCGACTCCAGCCACTTCACCTTGCTGACGGCGGGGATGATCTCGGTCGAGGCCTTGCCCCAGGTCTGGTTGTTCCACTGCAGCAGCTCGTCGGCGGTGAGCGAGCCTTCCGGCTGCAGCACCAGCGGCAGGCCGGCGGCGTCGGCGGCGTCGCGGAAGGCGCGCGGCACGCCGTTGTAGGTATCGCCGTTGACGCCGTCGGCGCCGGCCGCCAGCGCCAGGCCGGTCACCGCATCCCAGTCGGCCTGCTGCTGGTCGTGGGTGCCGTTATCCCAGGGCATGGTGGGCAGGAACACCTTCACGCCGCGGCGCTGGAAGTCCTGCACCGCCGTCTTCAAGCCTTCCAGGCCGCCCGGCATGTCGTGGGCGAGCTGGGTCTGGTTGCGGTTGTCGATGCCGATGTTCGGGTAGATGTACCAGATCAGCACCGAGTCGATGCCGCCGTAGCGCCGTTCCAGGTCGTCGAGGTAGCGATCGACCGTGTAGGTGCGCGCCACCGGGTCGTAGAAGTAGCGGTCCTCGACCATCATCTGCGTGTGCACGAAGTTCTTCTGCGCCCACTGCATGTCCGGACGGCGGTACTGGGCGTCGCTGTAGCCCATGCGGATCTTGTGCTCGGTGCGCCAGATCGACAGCTGCTCGCGCCAGCTCGCGGCGTAGTTGTTGACGTCGATCTTCCACTTGCCGATGGTGAGGAAGGGCCAGTCGGGCGACTTGCCCGGCAGCGGCAGGTGGGCCGGGATCGTGTGCGGCAGCGGGGTGTCGTAGTACTTCGGCTCTTTGGCTTTGGTCATGGCTTGAAGATGATTACTTGTCTGCGTAGATGGTGAGGCCGGCCAGCGACTGCTTCGGCGCCGGGAACAGCCAGCTGGCGAGATAGCCGATCGCGATGCACAGCATGATCGAAATCGGCAGGTAGAAATACGGGTGGACCAGCTTGACCGACCAGGCATAGGTGGTCAGGCAGGTGCTGCCGGCGATGCCGAGCGCCACGCCCTGCCAGTTGGCGCGGCGGGTGAACATGCCGAGCGTGTAGGCGCCGGCAAAGCCGCCGCCGAGCAGGCCGGCCAGCTCGATCGAGACGTCGAACAGCGAATGCGAATTGAAGCGCGACAGCCACAGCGCCGAGCCGATGCCGATCAGGCCCGTGACCACGGTGGCGACTTCGGCGAACAGCACGCTCTTCTTCGGGCTCGGGTTCTTCACCAGCTTTTCGTAGAAGTCGACCGAGGCCAGGGTGGCGACGCTGTTCATGATGCCGGACAGGGTCGCCATCGCCGCCGCCAGGATGCCGGCGATGATCAGGCCAGTGATGCCGGTCGGCAGCTCGGCGGCGATGAACAGCGGGAAGGTGGCATCCACCGACAGGCCCGGATTCATGCGCTCGGGATGGCTTTTATAGAACGCGAACAGCGCGGTGCCGATCGTGTAGAAGATGAAGCCGCCCGGGATCGAGATCGCGGCGAAGGTGATGATCGAGCGCGTCGCTTCCGGCGCCGACCTGGTCGACAGCGCGCGCTGCATCAGCACCTGGTCCTTCGGGAAGGTCAGCACGACGTCGAAGATGACCAGGAAGATGAAGCCCCAGACGGTCGGCTGGGTCAGGTCCCAGCTGAAGTCGAACAGGCGGGTCTTGTTCTCGGCCATCGCGGTCTGCACGAATTCGCCCATGCCGCCGTCCAGCTTCCAGATGATGAAGCCGATCGCGAACAGCGCGCCGCCCATCTTGACGATCAGCTGCACGAAGTCGGTCCAGACCACCGCCTTCATCCCGCCCATCGCGGTGTACACGATGGTGAAGCCGCCCATCAGCAGGATGCTCCAGGTGACGTCGATGCCGGTGATGGTGGCGATCGCCAGCGAGGGCAGCAGCAGGATCACGCTCATGCGGCTGCCGATCTGCACCAGGATGCAGATCAGGCTGGCCAGCATGCGGATCGCCGGGTGGAAGCGGATCTCGAGGTAGTGGAACACCGACATCAGATTCAGGCGGCGCAGCAGCGGCACGATCGCCACCGCCACGAAGCCGAGCGCGATCACGGCGATCAGGTTGTTGGTCATGTACTGCCAGTTGGTCTCGAAAGCCTTGGCCGGAATCGCGATATAGCTGATCGAGCTGGTATTCGCGGCGTACAGGCTGATGCCGGCGGCCCAGAACGGGATCGAGCGCCCGCCCACGAAGAAGTCGGCGGTCGAGTTGCGCTTTTCGCGCGCATAGTAATACCAGCCGATGCCCAGCATGCCGACCAGGTAGGCGACGATCATGAACCAGTCGAGCGGCTTCAGGAGACGCTTGTCGGCGCTGAGCTCGCCGTAGGTGTAGTCGGCCTGGCCGGCGGTCTGCCACAGCAGGCCCTGGCCCCAGCCGGCGGCCAGTGCGGGCGCGGCGGCGGCCACCCTGCCCTGGCGCGCCCAGGCGTCGGTGATGATGTGGTAGGACCACAGCTCGGCCGAGCCATCCGCCATCTTCAGCATGTACAGCAGGTGCGCCTGGCCGGTGGCGCGTGCTCCGCCATCGACCACGCGGCCAGGGGCCGGCTTCAGCTCGCGCCAGCCGTTCTTCGCGTGCCAGGCGAGCAGGCGGTCGCCCTTGCCGGCGGCATCGGCGAAGGTCGCCACCACGCGCGAATTCTGCGCGCTCAGGGAGCTCAGCGTGCCGACAGTGCCGGGCCAGGCCGGCAGCGCGGTCCAGCCGGCGCCGCGCGCCTTCAGGTCCAGTGCCAGCAGCTGCAGGCGGCCATCGGCGCCGCTGCCGGCCACGTACAGTTTGTCGCCGAGGACGGCGGCATGCGCTGCGGCGAGCGGCTGCGGCAGCGCCGGCAGTGCCTCGCTGCGCAGCTGGGCGCCGTCCAGCGCCAGGCGCTGCGGCGGCGCGCCATCGCCCGCCAGCAGGATCGCTTCGCCGGCGCCGGTGGCGGCGCTGGCGGCGATCGCCGTCGGCACGCGCCAGCCGGACGGGCGCTGCCAGTCCGCGCGGTCGGTGTCAAGCAGCCAGCCGGTGCCGCCGTCCAGCGCCAGCAGACGCTCGCCAAGTGCCACCAGGCGCACCGGCCGGGCGCCGGCGTCGGCAGCCTCGGCGGGCAGCGCCGGCAGGGTTTCGGTGTGCAGCGCCACCAGGTTGTCGGCGCGCGCGGCGCCGCACAGCAGCGCCAGCATCAGCGCGGCCCATAAGCCCAGCAGTGCGCGCCAGCCGCGCATCGGGAATCCATTCATCGTCGTCACTTCGCTTGTCTGCTTACAGGAGCACGCCGAGCGCGCGCAGGCGCTCGATCTGGTCGGGCGTATAGCCATGCGCAGCCAGCACTTCGGCCGAATGCTGGCCGAAGGCGGGTGCACCAAAGGGTTGCGGTGCCGGCGCGCCGCCGAAGCGCACCGCCTCGGCAAAGCCGCGGTAGCTGCCCAGCGCCGGGTGCTCGAACGAGGCGACCATGTTCTCGGCGCGCACCTGCGGATGCGCGAACATGTCCTCGACCGTGCGCGCGGCGGCGCAGGGCACGTCGGCGCCGAACACCTGTTCCCACTCCAGCGCGCTGCGCTGCGCCAGGGCTGCGCGCAGGCGCGGCACCAGTACCGCCGCGTGCTCGGCACGCTTGCGCACGCTGTCGTAGCGTTCGTCGTTCGCCAGCTCGGGCAGGCCGGCGCGCTCGCACAGGGTGCGCCAGAGCTCGGGCAGGCCGGCGCGCTCGCACAGGGTGCGCCAGAAATGCGGGGTGTTGGCGGACAGGTAGAGGTAGCCCTCCTTCGCCGGATGGATGCCGGTCACGCCGCCGGAGCGCATGTCGCGTCCGACCTCGCGCGGCTCGCCGTCGGCCCAGACCATGCGCGCGGACTGCATCGCCAGCGCGCTGCGCAGCAGCGAGACGCCGACGTAGCGGCCCTGACCGGTGCGCGCACGCTCGAACAGCGCCGCCGACACGCCGCTGGCCAGCAGCGACGCCGCATAGTAGTCGACCACCGAGCCGTAGACGATCGCCGGCGGCCCCTCGGCCGGGCCTTGCAGGGCGCAGATGCCGGTGAAGGTCTGCAGCACCTGGTCGTAGCCGGCGTTGTCCTTCATCGGCCCGCTGTCGCCGTAGCCGGTGACGGCGCAATACACCAGGCCCGGACGGCGCGCGCGCAGCTGCTCGTAGCCGATCCCGAGCCGCTCCGGCACGCCGGGCCGGAAGTTATGCACCAGCACGTCCGCGCCGTCGATCAGCGTCAGAAGCACGTCCAGGCCGTCCTTCTGCTTCAGGTCGAGGGCGATGCCGCGCTTGCTGCGGTTCACGCCGAGGAAGGCGCGGCTTTCGGCGGCCAGCGTGGACGGGTATTTGCGCAGGTTGTCGCCGGCCGGCGGCTCGACCTTGATCACTTCCGCACCCATGTCGGCCAGCAGCGTGCAGCCGTAAGGGCCGGCGATGTAAGCCGACAGGTCGAGCACGCGCACGCCGGCCAGCGGCAGCGCGGCGGCGTCCGGCAGCGGCGTGGCGGCGGGTGCGCTGGCGGCTTCGTCGGCGGGTGCCGAGGCAGCGGGTGCTGAGGCGCCGGCAGGCGCGCCCTGCTCCGCTGCCGCCGCCAGCACCGCTTCCGCGCGCCGGATAAAGGGCAGGTCGACCATCTTGCCGTCGACCGCGAACGCGGCCAGTCCCTGCGCGCGCGCCGCCTGCGCGGCTTCCACCACGCGGCGCGCATGCGCCAGTTCCTGTTCGTCCGGCCCGAAGGCCTGGTTGGCCAGCGCCACCTGGCTCGGGTGGATGCAGCTCTTGCCCCAGAAGCCGAGCCGGCGCGCCATGCCCGCCTCGGCCAGGTAGCCGTCGCTGTCGCGGATGTCGGGGAAGGCGCCGTCATAGGCGAACACGCCCGCCTCGGCCGCCGCCATACGCAGCCGGAACATCGCCGCATGCACATTGGCCGGTTCGCGCCGCGCCACGCCATGGGCCTCGAACAGGTCGGCGAAGCCGAGCTGCAGGCCGGCCACGCGCGGGTCGGCGGCGCCGATCTCATGCGCCAGGCGCAACCCTTGCGGCGACTCGATGTTGGCCAGGATGCGGATCGGGCGCGTCACGCCGTTGAGCTCCTCGGCGCGCGCCAGCGCCGCGCAGCAGGCCAGCACGTCCTGCGCCGATTCGGCCTTGGGCAGGTTCAGCAGCGCCAGCGCGCCCTGCGCCACCGCCTGCACGTCGGCCTCGAAGTACGGCGTATCGAGGCCATTGACGCGCACGATGATCAGCTTGGTGCTGGCCAGCGCTTCGGGCGAGCGCAGGAAGGCGGCGACGTTGGCGCGCGCCTCCTCCTTGCGCTCGGGCGCGACGGCGTCTTCGAGGTCGATCGAAATGGCATCGGCCTGGCCCTGCAGCGCTTTGGTAAACAACTCGGGGCGCGATCCCGGCACAAACAGTTTGCTGCGCATGCTCTTTCCTGGTTGGGTCCTTCAGAACTTGATGCTGTGGGTCAGCGACACGACGCGTCCGCGGCCTGCCGTGTAGTTCTGGAAGCCCGGGATTTGCGACGAGGTCAGGATGTAGAACTTGTTAAACAGGTTCTCGACACCCAACGTCAGATCGCCGTAGCGGGTATGGTAGCTGCCGTTCAGGTCGAACAGCGTATAACCCTTGGTCTTCTCCTGGCTCGACTTGCCGAGATTGATCTCGCGGTCCTGCAGGCTGGTGAAGCCCAGGCGCACGTTGCCGCGGTCCGAGAACTGCCACAGCACCGAGCCGCCGATCTTGTCCGGGTTGATGTTGGCGATGCCCATCTGGACATCGAGCGGGCCGCCGTCCACGCTCACGGTCTTGCCGCGGATGCGCGAATACAGGGCGTTGGCGCGCAGGGTCTTCGACAGGATGTATTCGCCGGTCAGCTCGAGGCCCTTGATCAGCACCGGCTGGCGGCGCATGATGAAGTCGTTGGTGACCGGGTCGATCGACAGCGAGACCCCGAAGTCCGAGTACGAGCGGTAGGCCGAGACACCGAAGCTGCCGCTGCGGCCGCGCCAGTTCAGGCCGACTTCCTTGTTGTCGACGATGACCGCCTGCAGGTCGAGGATGCCGGCCACGGTCTGTCCCGGCTTGTTCACGTTGCGCAGCGGGATGCCGACGTTCGGCAGGCTGAAGCCCTTGCCGTAGGAGACGTAGGTCGACCAGTCCGGCGAGATCTTCCACACCGCGCCCACGTTCGGCAGGTTGGCCTGGTAATCGAGCTTGCCGCCTTCGACGAACACGCGCTTGTTGTAATAGGTGGTGGTGAAGCTGTCGACCGACAGCTCGCCGTCTTCGCGGCGCAGGCCGCCGGCCACGGTGACCGGGCCGATGTCGTAGGACAGCTGGGCGAACGGCGCGGTGCTGGTGTAGACCATCGGCGGCACCCAGGTGCGGTTGGTCAGCGCCAGCCGCTGTTCGGTCTGGTCGCGCACGACGTCGACGCCGGTGCGCAGTTCCAGGCCGGCGATGCCGGCCAGGTCCGGCCGGGTCCAGCCGGTGCGCAGGCCGCGCTTCTGGGAATTGACTTCCGACTGGTCGGTCAGGGTGCCGAGCGGCGCGATCAGCGGGTCCTGCTTGTCGGCGCCGCCCTTCTCGGCGACGAAGCGCATCGCCTGGCTGGCGCGGTAGGCCTGGACCGACAGCGCACCGCCCCAGAAATCGTTGTTCGCATAGTTCAGCGCGTACTGGCGGAAGTCGTTGAACTCGGCCTGGCCTTCGAAGGGACGGCCCGGCACCGAAGTGTCGGTCAGCTGCAGCGCGCGGTTGCCCTCCTGGTAGATGTAGCGGCCCTTGCCGTTCAGGTAGAACTTGCTGGCTTCCAGCTCGATGCGCTGGGTCTTGTCGGCGCCGAAGTCGTGGCCCACCTTGAGGAACAGGTTGCGGCCGATGGTGTCCTGCAGCGAACCGGAGGCGTTCATGGCGATGCGGCGGCCATTGCCGTCGTAGCCGATGCCGCGGTCGACTTCCGAGGTCGCGAACACCAGGTCGAGATCCTCGTCCTTGTGCAGCACTTCCAGGCCCAGCTTCCAGCCTTCGCTGTCGTCGTGAAACTGGGAGTTGATCTTGCTGGTCAGGGTGATCTCGTTGCCCATCCTGGTCGGGCGCTTCGAGATGTAGTTGATGATGCCGCCGGCGGCACCCACGCCTTCGGAAGCGGACGGGCCGTTGATGACTTCGATGCGGCCGACCACGCCCAGGTCGGTGAAGGAACCGGAGCGGTTGGTCTCGCGCAGCGGCGAGGTTTGCGGGATGCCGTCGAACAGGCGCAGGGCGATGCGGCCGCGCAGGGTCTCGCCGGTGTTGCTCATCGCCTGGGTCGATTCGGAGTAACCCGGCACCACGCGTGCCAGCACCGCGGTCGCGTCTTCGGAAATCGCCAGCGAGGTGCCGATTTCGGCGGTGCTGATGACGTTCACCGCGCCCGGGATCTTGTCGACCGCCTTGGCGTTGCGGGTGCCGGTGACGATCACCCGGTTCTGCGATGCGCTGGCGGCGTCGTCGACGTTCTGCGCGCTGGCCGGGGACTCGGTCTGCGCGGATGCCGCCGAGCAGGCGAAGAGCAGCGCACCGATTGCGGCTGCGATGGGGTTCAATTTCATTGTCTCGATTGTCATGATTTTTATCTGTTTGAAATTTGACTGTACCGTCGCATCGTGGCGGCGGCATCCGGTGCTGCGCGCTGCTCGATATCAGTTCATGGCTGGCCTCGTCGCTCGGTCATGAGATGGATGACTTCGTCGCGGGTCGGGATCGCACTCTGCGCGCCGAGCCGGGTGACGGTCAGCGCCGCCGCGTATTGCGCCTCGGTGACGGCGGCGTCGAGTGCGAACCCGCGCGCCATCGCCACCGTAAAGGCGCCGACGAAAGTGTCGCCGGCGGCGGTGGTGTCGATCGCCTCCACCTTCACGGCCGGGATGAAGCGGAAACCGTCGACGCCGGCCACCAGTACGCCCTGCTCGCCCATGGTCAGCAGCACCACGGCGGCGCCGCGCGCACGCAGGGCTTCGGCGGCTTTCACAGCGCTGTCGGCGTCATCGACGGTAACGCCGCTCAGCTGTGCGGCCTCGGTTTCGTTGACCACCAGGTAGTCGACCTGCGCCAGCATGGCGTCGTCGATCGGGTGCGCGGGCGCCGGGTTGAACACCACCTGCACGCCCTGCGCGCGGGCGATGCCGATCGCCCGGCGCACGCTGTCGAGCGGCGATTCGAGCTGGCATACCAGGAAAGCGGAATGGGCGATGACGGCCTCGGCGGCCTCCACCTGCGCGACCGTCAGGAGTTCGTTGGCGCCGGGGGCGATCACGATGCTGTTGGCGCCATCGTCGTCGACGAAGATGCCGGCGACACCGGTGGCGGCGGCGCTGCTGGAGATGACCTGGTCGGTGACGATGCCCTCTTCGGCCAGGCCGGACAGGGCTTGCTCGCCGAACAGGTCGGCGCCGACCGCGCCGACGAAGTGGACCTCGGCACCCTGGCGCGCGGCAGCCACGGCCTGGTTCGCGCCCTTGCCGCCGGGCAGCTGGAAGAACTCCGTGCCCTTGACGGTTTCGCCGATGGCGGGCATGCGAGGCGAGCGGAACACGAGGTCCATGTTGATGCTGCCGACCACGGCGATACGCGGCCGCTGGCCGAGCGGATACTTGCTCACCTGTACTGTCATGTCTCCAAATCTTTCTTTATTTGTCGCGCAAACGTTTGCGCAATCGTTTTCGTCATTGAATAACGGGCCTGAGGCGGTGTCAACCAAAATATTGTGTTTACGTTGGATAAGGCTGAGCGGTGCTCTGGCGGGACAGCAGATGGGCGTTGCGTTTTCGCCATGCAGCATGCCGTGTCCGGGTTCGGACGCCTGCCTGGCGCGGCGGATTCAGGCGTGGGTCGCGGTGGATTGACGCACGACCAGGCGGGTCTGCAGGAGTTCGCGGCGGGTCGGCAGGTGGCCGCCCATGATGCGTTCGATGAGGACGTTGGTGATGCGCTGCCCCATCTCGTACTTGGGTTGCGCCACGGTGGTCAGGCGCGGGGTCGTATACGAGGCCAGGGCGATGTCGTCGTAACCGATCACGGACAGGTCGTCCGGAATGCGCAGGCCCGCTTCGCTGGCGGCGCACAGGCTGCCGATGGCGCTCAGGTCGTTGCTGGCGAAGACGGCGCTCGGCCGCTTCGGCAGGCGCAGCAGGCGCTGCAGGGCGCGGTAGCCGCCTTCACCGGTGAAGTTGCTGCGCACCAGGTAATCCAGGCGGAAACGCAGGCCGGCCTCGCGCAGCGCGCGCAGGTAGCCGCGCACCCGGTCGCGGCTGCTCAACAGGTCGGCCGGGCCGGAGATGCAGGCGATGTCGCGGTGCCCGAGCTCGATCAGGTGGCGGGTCGCGAGGTAGCCGCCCTCTTCGTGGTCGGCCTTGATGAAATCGGCCGGCACACCGTCGACTTCACGGTCGACCAGCACGATCGGCACCGCCAGCGCGCGCAGCAGGCGCGCCAGTTCCTGGTCGGCGCTGCTGGCGACCAGGATCAGGCCGTCGATGCGTTTCTCGATCAGCACGCGCAGGTAGGCGGCCTGCTTCTTCGGGTCTTCGTAGGCGTTGCAGAGAATGACGTTGTAGCCGACCTTGAAGGCGGCGTCCTCGATGCCCTGGATCAGCTCGGCAAAATACGGATTCGAGTTGTTCGGGACCATCATCCCGATCGTCTGCGTGCGGTCGTTCTTGAGGCTGCGTGCGACGGCGCTGGGGATGTAGCGCATCTCTTCGATAATGGCGAGCACGCGCTGGCGCACGTCCTCGCTGACCACGCGCGTGTTGTTGATCACGTGCGAGACCGTCGAAGTCGAGACCCCGGCGCGCTCCGCCACTTGTTTCATTGTCGCCATCTACGCCCCTATTATTCGGCAATTATGCGTCATTGCACCAGGCTCTGGTAGACCAGGTTGTAGAAAGGCACAGCCAGCTTGGGCGGATCGTGCGGCAAACCCTGCGGCAGGTGCTGGGTCATCAGGATCGCGACGAGCTTCTCGTTGCGGTCGATCGTGTAATAGGTGCCGGCCGCGCCGGACCAGCCATATTGGCCGATCGAACCCAGCCGGCCGCGGCGTGCCGGGTCCAGCACCACCGAGCCGCCCAGGCCGAAACCCTCGCCCGGGCTGAACTCCTTGAGCCCGCCCTCGAGCTGGGTCAGCTGGTTGCTCATCATGAATTCGACGGTCTTGCGGCCGAGAATGGACACGCCGTCGAGGCTACCGCCATTCAGCAGCATCTGCGCGAAGCGGACGTAGTCGCCGGCCGTCGAATACAGGCCGCCGGCGCCGCTGAACCAGGGATTGGTGCGTTCGCCGGCCGCGCTCACGCTGCCGGGCGCCGGCGCGGCCAGTTTGCCGTCGCGATCGGTGGTCGTCATGTCGGCGATCCGCGCGCGCTTCGCCTGCGGCACCTCGAAGCCGGTGTCGTCCATGCGCAGCGGGCTGAAGATGCGCTGCTGCAGATAGCGGTCGAAGCGCATCCCCGACACCACCTCGACCAGGCGGCCGAGCAGCTGGATCGGTACGCCGTCGTAATGGAATTCGGCGCCGGGTTCGTGGGCCAGCGGCAGCGGCGCCAGGCGCGCCGCGTAGTCTTCCAGGTCGGTCGATGCTTCCACATGCGCGCGCTTGAACAGCTCGGTGGCGGGGTCGCCGTCCTGGCCATACACGGCGAAGCCGGGCGTGTGCGTCAGCAGATGACGGATCGTGAGCGGGCGGGCCGTGGGCCGGGTCTGCGGCATGTCGACGCTGCCGCTGGTAAAAATGCGGGCCTTGGCGTAGGCCGGCAAGTACTTGCCGACCGGATCGTCGAGCGACAGCTTGCCCTCCTCCATCAAGGTCATCACCGCCACCGCCGTGACGGTCTTGGTCATCGAGTAGATGCGGAAGATGGCGTCGCGCGGCATTTGCCCGGTGCGGGCGAGGTCGCGCCAGCCCCAGGCGCGCCAGTCGACGATCCTGCCGTTGCGGGCGATCAGGGCCACGGCGCCCAGGTAGTCGCCGCGCCGGGTACGCTGGTCCAGGAAATCGTGCAGGCGCTCGAGACGCTGGCTGGAGACGCCCTGGTCGGCCGGCGTGGTGACGGGCAGCGGCTCGGCGGCGCCGGCGTGGCACAAGGCGCTGGTCAGCACGAAGCCGGCCGCCAGGGTACGCAGTGCGGTCTTCACTGTGGCTTGCCGGCGAGCGCGTCGATCAGCGCTGCAGGCCGGTCGAGGTAGAGGAAGATGCAGCGCAGGCCGCGCCGCTCGACGCCGTGGTGCGCCAGCCGCACTGTATTGCCGGGCTGAAGGCGCAGCACGGCGTTCGGCTTGTCGAGCGGCGACACGCGCACGCTGTCGCAGGCGTCGATGCCGTGCCGGCGGCGCCAGGCGTCGGCAGACTCGTTCAGGCGCTCGCAGGCGACGATCGCCTCGAGCGGCACCGAGCCATGGCTACGGGCGCCGACGCGCAGTTCCAGCGCGTCGCCGGTCAGCACATGGCAACCCTTGCCGAGCAGCCGGCGGTCGCCCAGCATGTAGACGATCGAGGACAGCGCGCCGGCCAGCATCAGCAGGTGGATCGCCATGCGCTTGCTGTCGTCCGCGATCAGCCACGGCACGATGGCGGCGTCGAGCGGCAATTCGACCAGTGTCGAGACCAGCAGGATGGCGCAGGCAGTACGGTAGGCACCGAATTGCAGGTAGCCGAAGGCCTGGCCGGCCGGCGCCGCGATGTGCGGACGGCGCAGCAGCCAGTCTGCGAAGCCGCGCCGCAGCGCGCCGTCGAGCCGGAGCAGGCCGAGGAATTCAGGCGGCAGCCAGGCGGCCGGCAGCTTGCGCCAGGTGCGCGTGCGCAGCGCTTGGCGGGTCCGCTCGAGCGCGTCGGGCAGGTGGGAGAGGTCCTTTGCGATCAGCACCAGAACCGGTGCCAGAAGGAAGAGATGCCGCAGCTCGTATCCGAGTTGCGCGGGCAGTACCAGCTTGACGAACATGCCGCCGACCAGGACCAGCCAGGCGGCGCCGATCACATCGAGCCAGGGCGTGCGGCGCAGGCGCTTGGCGCGCACGAAGAAGGAGGCGGAAATGGTTGTCATGGCAATGTCATCTTAGCATTACTGCGCATTGCCGGGTTGCCATCAGCATGCCAGCCAGCGGGCATCCCTTCGGCGGCGCTGCGGCATCCCATAAAAAAAAT
>NZ_JANUGX010000020.1 GCF_024753245.1 Massilia norwichensis
GCCTGCGGGCCGCTTTTTACGTTTAGAAGCGGGCTCTTCCGTGGTTTGATTCCGGCCAAGCTTTGCGGTTTGCCGCAGCGTGACAATTCTTCCTTTGATTTCCGGACATTCACAAGGGAGGGGCAAATGGCAGTCGACGCATACCTGCAGATCGAAGGCATCAAAGGCGAATCCGCCGACGACAGGCACAAAGACTGGATCGAAGTGTCGAACGTCGCGTGGAGCGTTCATCAGCCTCGGGCGTCAGTCGTATCGACTGCCGGCGGTCATACCACGGGCAGGGCAAGCTTATCCGATATGTCCTTCCGGAAGCTGGCCGACCTGTCTTCGCCAGTCCTGCAGCAGCACTGTGCAATGGGGAAGACCCTCCCCAAAGCGAGGTTCGAGTTCATGCGCGCTGACGGTGACGGCAAGCCGATCTGCTATTACGCGGTCGAACTGGAAAACGTCATGATCTCCGGAGTGAACCCGACAAGCGGCGAGGGCGGCATCATCAACGAACACGTGTTCCTGGCGTTTTCCAAGATGAAGTGGAAGTACACGAAACAAGGCATCCGCGGCGGCACCGATGGCAACAGCTCCGGTGGCTGGGACTGCGCCGCCCACAAATGCGTATGAGAAGGTGGCGGCATGGGCGCCATCGATGATCTTCCAAAGCGCAACGTCGTTTATCAGGGCACGTATCAAGGCCTCGGTTACGACGCACTTGTCGACAAATACAATGGGATGTTCCTCGCCGGTCACGGCGAATTCCTGGGCAGGAATCACGAATGCGCTGCGCTGCCCCAGGCGCTGACCGACGTCGGCTACACCGGCAGGTGGGCGCCGGGTCCACGGGTAATCGATCTCGATTTCCTTGTTCCCGGCACTGTCATTGCCAACTTCAAGAACGTCAACGGCCGGCACGTATTCCCGAACCAGAGCGGTTGGCACGTCGGCCTGTTCGACCGGTTCTGGCGCGGTGCGAGATTGGTGAATGGCTTGCCATGCGAGTTTTCGATGTTCGATCAATTTCATGGAAAGCCAGCCGGTCTTCGCGGCGTCGCGATACTGACGCCGGAGTGGAAGAAGGCGAATCCGCTGTACGGAACACCTTCCAACGATGCGTCCGAGTTCTTTGTCGTGGTGGTGCCATGAAAGGACTTCTTTTTGTGTGCTTGCTAGGAAGCGCTGTGGCACAAGCGCAGGAGATAGCCTGTCCCAAATTTTACCCATCGGAGGACGCTGTTCAGCAAGACGGCAAAGGCGTACTCAAGAAACAGGAGCTTTCAGGAGCAAGCTGGATGGGAGGCGAATTCAACGATACATTCGGCGAGATGACCGGTGGGAGCAGAAAGGTCAAAGGCGGCATGGACACTGCCGTGCCAACCTTCGCCAAATGGTTCGTCTGCTGGTACGGCGGTGGACGGGCAGTGGCGTGGTGGCAGGAATTGCGACCGGAACTCACCAAGGCGGGAAACTGCAAGATCCAGCTTCGGGACAAGCCCGGTCGTGATCCGATGGATGTAAGGCTCGTTTGTAAATGAAAAAGGCTGAACCCAAGATCAGGGTTCAGCCTTCACCGGCAAGTATCTAGCGCTTACTTGCCCAGAATCGACACCACATTATCGGCCCCAGGCGCCCCAAACGCCTGCTGCTTCAGCACATGCAGCTGGTCGCGCACCTGGGCTGCCTTCTCGAACTCGAGGTTCTTGGCGTGGTCGACCATGAGCTTCTCGAGGCGCTTGATCTCTTTCGAAATCTGCTTCTCTGACATGCCCTCGACCTTCGCCGCTTCCGTAGACAACCCGTCGGCCTGCGACATGTTCCTGGCGGCGGCTGCGCTGTAGACGCCGTCGATCATGTCCTTGATCTTCTTGTTCACGCCCTTCGGCACGATGCCGTTGGCTTCGTTGAAGGCGATCTGCTTGGCGCGCCGGCGCTCGGTCTCGTCGATGGCTTTCTTCATCGAGTCGGTGATCTGGTCGGCGTACAGGATCGCCACGCCGTTCAGGTTACGCGCCGCGCGGCCGATGGTCTGGATCAGCGAGCGTTCGGAACGCAGGAAGCCTTCCTTGTCGGCGTCCAGCACGGCCACCAGCGACACCTCCGGCAGGTCGAGGCCCTCGCGCAGCAGGTTGATGCCGACCACCACGTCGAAGGTGCCCAGGCGCAGGTCGCGCAGGATCTCGACGCGCTCGACGGTATCGATGTCGCTGTGCAGGTAGCGCACCTTGATGCCGTGGTCGCCCAGGTACTCGGTCAGCTGCTCGGCCATGCGCTTGGTCAGCGTGGTCACCAGCACGCGCTCGTCCTTGGCGATGCGGTCGTTGATCTCGCCCATCAGGTCGTCGACCTGCGAGCGGGCAGGGCGCACGATCACCTGTGGGTCGACCAGGCCGGTCGGACGCACCACCTGTTCGACCACGTTGTCGGCCTTCTGCTTTTCGTACTCGGCAGGCGTCGCCGAGACGAAGATGCATTGCCGCATCTTGCTCTCGAACTCCTGGAACTTCAGCGGCCGGTTGTCCAGCGCGGACGGCAGGCGGAAGCCGTAATCGACCAGGTTCACCTTGCGCGAACGGTCGCCGTTGTACATGGCGTTGAGCTGGCCGATCATCACGTGGGACTCGTCCATGAACATCAGCGCGTCCTTCGGCAGGTAGTCGATCAGCGTCGGCGGCGGCTCGCCCGGCATCGCGCCGGACAGGTGGCGCGAGTAGTTCTCGATGCCCTTGGTGAAGCCGACTTCGGCCAGCATTTCGAGGTCGAAGCGGGTGCGCTGCTCGAGGCGCTGTTCTTCCAGCAGCTTGCCCTGCTGGCGGAACTCTTCGAGGCGGTCGCGCAGCTCGGCCTTGATCGAGTCGACGGCGCGTAGCACGGTCGAACGCGGGGTGACGTAGTGCGAGCCCGGATACACGGTGAAGCGCGGGATCTTCTGGCGCACTTTGCCCGTCAGCGGATCGAACAACTGCAGCGATTCGATCTCGTCGTCGAACATCTCGACGCGGATCGCGAGTTCGGCGTGCTCGGCCGGAAAGATGTCGATGGTGTCGCCGCGCACGCGGAAGGAGCCGCGCGCGAAGTCCATTTCGTTGCGCGTGTACTGCATCTGGATCAGGCGGGCGATGACGTCGCGCTGCGCGACTTTGTCGCCGGTGCGCAGCGTCAGGATCATCTTGTGGTACTCGTTCGGATTACCGATACCGTAGATGGCCGAGACGGTCGCGACGATGACCACGTCGCGGCGCTCCATCAGCGACTTCGTGCACGACAGACGCATCTGCTCGATGTGCTCGTTGATCGACGAGTCCTTTTCGATGAACAGGTCGCGCTGCGGCACATAGGCTTCCGGCTGGTAGTAGTCGTAGTAGGAGACGAAGTACTCGACCGCGTTCTGCGGGAAGAACTCGCGGAACTCCGCGTACAACTGGGCCGCCAGGGTTTTATTCGGCGCGAACACGATTGCCGGCCGGCCGGCCTTGGCGATCACGTTGGCCATCGTGTAGGTTTTACCGGAACCCGTTACGCCCAGCAGCGTCTGGTACATCAGGCCGTCGTCGATGCCGTCGACCAGGCCCTGGATCGCGGTCGGCTGGTCGCCGGCGGGCGGGAAGGGCTGGTGCAGCTTGAACGGCGAGTTGGGGTAGGTAATGACGGTAGGTGAGGGAGTATCAACGACCGATAGTTCTGCCATGAGATCAGACCTTTGCTAGAATGGGAATCCGCCTGCGGCAGTGCAACATCCATGCCGCTGTCTATACAACCGCTGCGAACCCAGCCGACAAACATAAAGTTTATCACGATGAATTCCACAGCCCCTGCCAGCATCTTCGGCGCCATCGCCATGGCCCCACGCGACCCCATCCTGGGCATTACCGAAGCCTTCAATGCAGATACCAACCCGGCCAAGATTAACCTGGGTGTGGGCGTCTACTACGATGACAACGGAAAAGTGCCCCTGCTGGAATGTGTGCGCAAGGCGGAAGCAATGCTGATGGAACAACCTGCGCCGCGTACCTATCTGCCGATCGAAGGCCTGGGTACGTATGACAAGGCTGTGCAAGAACTCGTATTTGGGGCCGACAGCCCGGTAATTCAAGAGAAACGTGCGATCACCGTGCAGGCCCTGGGCGGCACCGGCGCGCTGAAGATCGGCGCCGATTTCCTCAAGCGTTTCTCGCCGGGCTCAAGTGTCTACATCAGCGATCCGAGCTGGGAAAACCACCGCGCGCTGTTCGAAAGCGCCGGCTTCACTGTCAAAAATTACGCTTACTACGACCCGGCCACCCACGGCGTGAATTTCGAAGGCATGCTGGCCGACCTGCGCAACATGCCGGAAGGTGCGATCGTCGTGCTGCACGCTTGCTGCCACAACCCGACCGGCGCGGATCTGAGCGCCGAGCAGTGGGGTGAGGTGATCGCTGCCGTGCAGCAAAATGGCCTGATTCCTTTCCTGGACATGGCTTACCAGGGCTTCGGCTCGGGCATCGCCGAAGATGGCGCCGTGGTCCGCCGCTTCGTCGAGGCCGGCGGCCCGCTGCTGGTGTCGAATTCGTTCTCGAAGTCGTTCTCGTTATATGGGGAACGCGTCGGCGCGCTGTCGGTGGTGCTGTCGTCCGCTGAAGAAGCGGCGCGCGTGCTGTCGCAGCTCAAGCGTGTGGTGCGCACCAACTACTCGAACCCGCCTGTGCACGGCGGCAAGGTGGTCGCCACCGTGCTGTCGACCCCGGAACTGCGCCAGCTGTGGGAAGACGAGCTGGCCGGCATGCGCGTACGCATCAAGGAAATGCGCGAACAGCTGGTGACCAAGCTGGCCGAGAAAGCGCCGCGCCGCGACTTCGGCTTCGTGCGCCAGCAGGTCGGCATGTTCTCGTATTCGGGCTTGACCAAGGAGCAGGTCGGCAAGCTGCGCGAGGAATCGATCTACGCCGTGGACACCGGCCGCATCTGCGTGGCAGCGATGAATTCGAAGAACATCGATCGGGTCGTTGACGCCATCGCAAAAGTTCTCTAAACTCTTGGCTCTTCCGATTCAGCAAGCATGAATCGGAAGACGATTCCCTGATAGCTCAGTCGGTAGAGCGACGGACTGTTAATCCGCAGGTCCCTGGTTCGAGTCCAGGTCGGGGAGCCAAAGTTTCAGCCTCGGCGAGGCATGCACAGTTAGTAAGTTGCTCTGTGCAAGTCGCGACGGGGAAGCTATAATAGCAACATCAATTCCCTGATAGCTCAGTCGGTAGAGCGACGGACTGTTAATCCGCAGGTCCCTGGTTCGAGTCCAGGTCGGGGAGCCAGAATACATGAGAAGGCCGCTTGTTCAACCAAGCGGCCTTTTTCTTTTGGCGCACGCCGCTTGTGCCGTCTGCTCATTTGATCTAAAATTTCTGCTCAAAGGAGCAAATCATGACGACGATGGCGGCGCAGCAATTTCACCCGGAGTCAGACGACGGCGACAAAAGCCGTTGGCTCAACTTCCGCGAGCTTTATCACACCACCCCCGTCGATCGCATCGACCTCATCCGCAGCGGCGTGAACGCCGCCGACTTCAAGAACTTCGTCAGCCGCCTCGATATCCAGCAAGAAAAAGTCTTCACGATGCTGGACATCGCCACCGCCACCGTCAACCGCAAGGCCAGCCGCAACGAGTCGCTGTCGCGCGAAGACAGCGAAAAGATCGTCGGCATGGCCAAACTCATCGGCCAGGTCGAGGCCATGCTCGAGGAATCGGGCGATCCCGACCTCATGCGCGACTTCGACGCCGCGCGCTGGCTCACCCACTGGATGGAAGAGCCGATTCCCGCCCTGGGCGGCGCCACGCCCGCCGACTACATGGACACCATCGAAGGCCAGGAAATGATCTCGCGCCTGCTCGCGACGATGCAGACCGGAGCCTACGCTTGATCAGCGTCTGGCGCATCGCCACCGACGCGCCCGGCTACACCGCAGACGACCTCACCGGCACCGGCGCCAAGCTCTCCGGCGGGCGCTGGAACCGGCCCGGCAACGCCATGCTCTACTGCGCCAGCAATATCTCGCTGGCGGTGCTCGAAACCTTTGTCCACCTGAAGGCCGGCAGCCTGCCGCTGAACCGCTACCTGGTCGAGCTCGCCATTCCCGACGATGTCTGGGCGCGCGCGATGTCGCTGCTGCCGCCGGCGGTCGGCTGGGATGCCATCCCGACCGGCAAGACCAGCCTCGACGAAGGCGACCGCTGGCTCAAGGCGAATACCAGCGCGCTGCTGATCGTGCCTTCCGTGATCGTCAGCGAGGAGCGGAATGTGCTGATCAATCCGCAGCATCCGGACGCTGCGCGGATCGTGGCGCACAAGTGCAGGAAGTGGACTTACGATCCCAGGCTGATGGGCCCGGGACCGCGGTAACGCGTCTTACTTGCCTGCGACCGGCCGCACCTTCCCGGCTGCCTCCAGCGCCCGCTGGCGCGCCGTATCGACATCCGGCGCCGTCGCCAGCGCCACGCCCATGCGACGGCGCGCGAAGGATTCCGGCTTGCCGAACAGGCGGATGTCCGATCCCGGCACGCGCAGCGCCTCGGCCACGCCTTCGAACGCAATCCCTGCCTGCTCCAGCTGGCCGTAGATCACCGCCGAGGCGCCTGCCGAGCGCAGCTCCGGATTGACCGGCAGGCCGAGGATGGCTTTGGCGTGCAGTTCGAATTCGCTCTGGATCTGGGTCGCCATCGTCACCATGCCGGTATCGTGCGGACGTGGGCTGACTTCCGAGAACCACACCATGTCGCCCTTCACGAACAGCTCGACGCCGAACACGCCGCGGCCGCCGAGGCTTGCGGTGACCTTGCTGGCAATTTCGCGCGCGCTTTCCAGAGCGCGCGGGCTCATCACCTGCGGCTGCCAGGATTCGACATAGTCGCCCTGCACCTGCTTGTGGCCGATCGGCTCGCAGAAGCCGGTGACGATCTCGCCGTCGGCGTTGTTGGAGCGTACGGTCAGCAGCGTGATCTCGTAATCGAAGTCGATGAAACCTTCGACGATCACGCGGCCGGCATCGACGCGCCCGCCGGCGGCCGCGTGGTTCCAGGCGTTTTCCACGTCATCCGCGCTGTCCAGTTTCGACTGGCCCTTGCCCGAAGACGACATCACCGGCTTCACCACGTTCGGAAAGCCGATCTCGGCGCAGGCCGCTTTCAGCTCGTCCAGGCTGCTGGCGAAACGGTAGGGCGAGGTTGCCAGGCCCAGTTCTTCGGCGGCCAGGCGGCGGATGCCTTCGCGGTTCATGGTCAGCTGGGCTGCGCGCGCGGTCGGGATGCAGGTGATCTTGCCCGCGGCTTCCAGTTCGGCCAGCTTGTCGGTGGCGATCGCCTCGATCTCCGGCACGACCAGGTCGGGCTGCTCGCGTTCGATCAGCGCGGCCAGCGCGTCGCCGTCGGTCATGTCGATCACGTGGGCGCGGTGCGCGACCTGGTGGCCCGGCGCATTCGCGTAACGGTCGACGGCGATCACTTCGATGCCGAGGCGCTGCAGCGAGATGATCACTTCCTTGCCGAGTTCGCCGGAGCCGAGCAGCATGACGCGGGTAGAAGAAGAGGAAAGGGGTGTGCCGAGGATGGGTGCTTTCGTCATGGTTCTGGATGGTGAGAGGGGAGGCGCACACTATAGCAAAATAAAAAAGCTTGCCGGATTCTATCCAGCGGTTATAATTGCGGCCTCAATTCCCTGATAGCTCAGTCGGTAGAGCGACGGACTGTTAATCCGCAGGTCCCTGGTTCGAGTCCAGGTCGGGGAGCCAGATTCAAGAAAGGCCGCTTCATCGAAGCGGCCTTTTGCTTTTCCAGGTCCTGCCCATGATCGCCACCAACGACGCAGCACTCATCGCCGACCGCGCTTTCGAAGCCGACCGCGAAGGCTGGCTGCATCCGGCGCAGCAGGCACTGATCCACGAGCGCGGCTGGCTGCGCATGCTGGCGCCGCGTGCAGCCGGCGGCCTGGAAATGGCCTTGCCGGACGTCGTGCGCCTCGAAGAGTCCATCGCCCGCGTCGACGGCAGCATGGGCTGGACCGTGACCCTATGCGCCGGCGCCGGCTGGTTCGCCGGCTTCCTGGCGCCGCGGCTGGCGCGCGAGATCCTGGCGACGCCGGATGTCTGCCTGGCCGGCAGCGGCGCCCCGACCGGTGTCGCCGAGCGCGAAGGCGAGGGCTGGCGCATCACCGGCTTGTGGGACTACGCCAGCGGCGCGCCGATGGCCACGCACTTCACCTTCAATGCGGTCCTGCGCGAGCACGGCGCGGCACTGCTGGACGCCGCGGGCCAGCCGCGCATCCAGGCTTTCGTGGTGCCGGCGGCGCTGGTGGAGATGGTGCCGCGCTGGCGCAGCATCGGCCTGCGCGCCACCGCTTCGCACGCCTATCGCGTGAGCGGGCAATGGGTGCATGCCGAGCACGGCTTCGCGATCGATCCTAGTAAAGCAGTCGAGCAGGGCCCGCTCTACCGTTTCCCTTTCATGGCGTTCGCCTTCGTCACGCTGGCGGCCAACGTGGCCGGCATGGCCCATCATTTCGTCGACCTGGCCGAGGAATGCATCGCGCACCGCCGCAACCGCTTCAGCGGGCAGGACGAGCCCTTGATCGAGGTGCCGGCCGTGCGTGCGCTGCTGGACGCGACCCGTGCTTCGCTGGATGCGGTTCGTGCACGCTTCTATGCGCGCCTGGATGCGACCTGGGCGCAGGTGGCCGCGGGCGCGCCGGTCAGCGAGGATGAAGCCGCGCAGATGCAGGCGCTGGCGATGGCATGGGTGAACGCATCGCGGCGCGCGGTCGATGCGCTGTTCCCTTACTGCGGCCTGTACGCCATGCGCGAGGATGCGCCGATCAACCGTGTCTGGCGCGACTTCCACACGGCTTCCCAGCACGCTTTGCTGGTGCCGCACGCAAGCACTGGTCAAATCGCAACTCAGCCGTTATAATTCGGCCTCAATTCCCTGATAGCTCAGTCGGTAGAGCGACGGACTGTTAATCCGCAGGTCCCTGGTTCGAGTCCAGGTCGGGGAGCCAGAATCCAGAAAAGGCCACTTCATCGAAGTGGCCTTTTTGCTTTTCGGCGCTAGATTGCCAGTCATGCTGCATGAGGTCGATTCGCTTCACAGCCGAGCGCGCCGTTTCCGTCGCGAATGAATATACTCAGCATATCCGGCCACTATTGGGAGTGCATGATGAACAGACGTCGCGACTACAAGACTGCCTTGCTGATCGATGCCGTGGTCTACGCCGCGTCCGCCGAAGTCCGCGCGCATGCTGCAGATGGGCTTTCGGAGCGACCGTTGCCGCACGATTTCGCCATGCGCGTCTTCCTCGAGCCTGGAAAGCGTCGCCATCATCCGCCTGCGCAGCCGGCGGCATCGCCGGCCTAGCGGTGTTCTGGCGACTGTCGAAAGGACTTGCAAGGTCTTGATGACTTGATTCCGGTCCTTTATCGCCGCGTCACAGCCCACACACCAAGCGCCAGCAGGCTGACCCCGGCGCCGAGCAGGCAGACGCCTGTCCAGCCAAAGGCGGCGTAGGCCGCGGTGGTCGCCAAAGCGCCGAGGCCGCTGCCTGCGGCGTAGAACAGCATGTAGGCGGCGACAACGCGACTGTGCCCGTCCGATTGCGAGCGAAAGATCATGCTCTGATTGGTGACGTGAATGGCCTGTCCGCCGAGATCGAGCAGTACGATGCCAAGCACGAGCGCCCACAGCGATGTGCCCAGGAAGAACAGCGGCAACCACGCGACCGCCAGCAGGACGAGTGCGCCGAACGTGGTGGCCTGCGTGAAGCCCCGGTCTGCCCAGTGTCCGGCGCGTGCGGCAGACAAGGCACCGGCGGCGCCCACCAGGCCGAAGGCCCCGATTGCGGTGTGCGAAAGCAGGTAAGGGGCTTCGCTCAGCGGCAACACCATGGCGCTCCAGAAGATGTTCAGCGCGGCGAACATGAGCAGCGCCAGCGCACCGCGGACCTGCAATATGCGGTTGTCCCGGAGCAGCAGGAACATCGAGCCGATCAGGCGAAGATATTCCATCCGATGCGAAGGCTTCGCCAGACGGGGCAGGCCTGACCGTAGCAGCATCGCAAGCATCAGCATCGCCGCCGCCGAGCAGGCATAGACGGCGCGCCAGCCGCCGATATCGCTGATGCCACCGGCCAGTACCCGGGCCAGCAGCAGACCGACAAATACGCCGCCTTGCGCTGCGCCCACCACCCGTCCCCGTTCATGTTCGGGGGCGGAAGCGGCGGCATAGGCAATCAAGCCCTGGGTCATCGCGGTTCCAAGCGCACCGGTCAGCAGCATGGCTGCGAACAGGACGGCGGGGGACCAGGCCAGTCCCACAAGGACAAGTACAGCCGACAGCATCAGCGCCTGCACCAGCATCAGGCGCCGGCGATCGAGCAGATCGCCGAGCGGAACGAGCAGCACCAGCGCCAGTGCGCACCCGGCCTGCGTGGCCGTGACCACGGCACCGATCCCGGCACGCGGAATGGAGAAGTCCGCAGCCAGGGCATCCAGCAGGGGATGGGCGTAATACACATTCGCGACACTCAGCCCGCTCGCGCAGGCAAACAGCAGCATGAGCCCGCGCGGCATTGCCGGGACTGTGGATGTGATCTGACTTGCCTGCATCGAGTCTCTCCAAGGTGGTTGCAAAACGAAACCAGTTGGAGAATAGCCAGCTTGGTTTTAAAATGCAACCACTTTGGAGCTCGAGTGAAAATGAAAAGCCGTAAGAACATGAGTTCGCAACCTTGCCCGGTGGGCCGCTCGCTTGAGGTCATCGGCGACCGTTGGAGCTTGCTGGTGGTGCGCGACGCCTTCGACGGGGTCCGCAGGTTCAGCGACTTCCAGCGCCAGCTCGGCGTCGCGCGCAATATCTTGTCGGAACGACTGCGCCGACTGGTCGATGCCGGCATCCTGGCAACCCAGCCGGCCGCGGACAGCGCCGCCTACCAGGAATATGTGCTGACCGAGCAAGGCCAGGCCTTGTTTCCCGTTGTGGTGGCGCTTCGTCAGTGGGGCGAACGGCATCTGTTCGCGGAAAATGAGCCGCATTCCGAGCTGGTAGAGAAGGCGACGGGCGAACCCCTGGATTTCATGGCGCCTCGGACAATGGATGGGCGCACGGTGTCGCCGGACGACACCGAGGTACGAAAATTATCGTAGTGACGTGGCTTTCGCCGACGCACGGCGACTGGCCGCAATCTCGGCCAACAGCGCAGCAAGATCGCTTCCGTCGACCGGCTTGACGAAGTGAAAATCAAAACCGGCGGCCTTCGTCGCCGCGCGGTCCTCATCGCGTCCATACCCTGTCACGGCGATCAGGACGGCGTTTGCCGTCGAAGGATTTGCACGCAGGCGACGCGCCAGAGCGAAGCCATCGATTTCGGGCAGGCCGATATCGAGCAGATAGACATCGGCGGGGGCGTCCATCGCCTTGCGCAAGGCGGCGACCGAGCTGTGTTCGGTGCATACTTCATGGCCCTCGGCCGCAATTCTGGTCGACAGCATTTCGGCTGCATCGATATTGTCATCCACGACCAATATGCGCAGCGGGCTCGCCGGGCTGGCCGATGCCGGGAAAGGCGCATGCGGCTCCAGGTCGGCGCCGGCTGGCGCCATCGGCAATATCAAGGTGAAGCAGCTGCCCTTTCCCAGGCCGCCGCTGCTGGCGCCGATGACGCCGCCATGCAGCTCGACAAGCCGCTTGACGACGGCAAGTCCAATCCCGAGGCCACCTTGCGCACGGTCCGCGGCACGCTCGGCCTGGGCGAACAGGTCGAATGCGCTGGCGATCAAATCCTCGCTCATCCCGATGCCGTTGTCGTTCACGGCGACATGAATACGTCCTTCCCTGGCCGCCATCTCGACCCACAGCCGGCCTCCGGGCGGTGTGTACTTGGCTGCATTGTTGAGCAGGTTCGCGAATACCTGGATCAAGCGCTTCGCATCGCCGCAGACCACCAGGGGTTCCGTCTGCAGCGGCAGGTCGAGCTGGTGGCCGCGTGCACGGATGAGGGGAATGACCTGCTCCACTGCCTATGCAAGGATGGCCCGCAGGTCGGCGCGGCGTTGGTCGATGACGACCAGCCCGCGTGTGACACGCGAGACATCGAGCAAATCGTCCACCAGTCCGGTCAGATGCTTTACCTGCCGCAGGATGACGGCGCTGGTACGCTCGACCTGTCCGTCGGCGGTCGTTTTACGGCTCAACAGTTCGGCAGCGACCATGATGGGTGCGAGCGGGTTGCGCAGTTCATGCGCCAGCATCGCCCGGAATTCGTCCTTGCGGCGGTCGGATTCGCGCAAGGCGTCTTCCGCTTTCAAACGTTCGGTCATGTCGAGCAGCGCAACGACCCCGGCGATCACGTGCCCGTCGCGGTCGCGGATGGGGGCCGCCGAACAGACGACGATACGGCGTATGCGCGGTTCGTCGAAGGTCTCGATTTCGATCAAGGCATGTGTCTGAGGATGGCCGCGCAAGGCCTGTGCCAGCGGCCACTCGTCCGGTGCGACGCGCCGGCCTTGCCGCTCCGATCCATCGGCCCACCATCCGCGCCACGCGGAAAAATCGATGACCGTATTCCTCGGCAGCGAACTGCAGGACCACAAGGTGTCATGGGCAGCGTTCGATTCGAGGACCTTGCCGTTCGAATCGGCCATCATGATGCCGACCGGTGTCGCCTGGAGTACGGCGTTGAGACGCGCATGTCCCGCTTCGGCTTCGCTCGCGGCACGCAAGGCTTCCTGCTGGCTCAGGCGCAAGGCCTCCTCGGCGCGCTTTTGCTCGGTGACCTCGATCGTCACGTGGTAGATGCATAGCAGTGCGCCATCCTCGTCGAAAATCGGGGTGTTGACCGCATTCCAGAATCGTTCGACGAAGACTTCGACCCCATCCTTGTTCACTGTGCGAATCGGGTAACGCTGGGTCGGCATCGCCTGCGGCTGGCCTGTTTCGATGGCGCGTTCCAGGGAGGCTCGCAGCGCCTCGACGCCGGTATCGAAGGGGTCGTTCGGATCGGCGGGAAGTGCCTGGAACAATAACTGTCCGACCAGCTGCTCGCGTGTGTGGTTGACGTTGCGCAGGAAGGCATTGTTGACGTCGAGGATGACCGGGTCGGCGCTCGGCGACAGGATATACGCCCTATCGGCGCATTCAGAAAAAACGAATGATAAAGGGCACGATCCATGAGGCTCCCGGAAAGCAGTAGCGAGTCCCGAACTAGCCTAGCCTAAGCATTGCAAAAAGCGCGTGCGGCAATTAACGGAGTGCCTGCATATCGGATGCCGCCGGTTTTTCAGTCCTGCCAGCAGACCTCGCCCAAGCCCCCTATAATCGGTTTTTTAGCGCAGGCCGATCATGCAATCCCCAGTAAATACAAGTACTTACGAGAAATCCGCGATCCCTGTGGACGGCCTCAAGGGCAGCCAGCTCATCTGGGCCGTGATCGTCCTTTCGCTGGGCGTCGGCATGTCCGCGCTCGACACCGCCATCGCCAACACGGCGCTGCCGGCCATGGCCCAGCAGCTGCACGCCAGCCCGGCGGACTCGGTCTGGATCGTCAACGCCTACCAGCTGGCGATGGTCGCGACCCTGCTGCCGATCGCGGCGCTGGGCGAGACTGTCGGCTACAAGCGCGTCTACATCGCCGGCATGGCGATCTTCACGGCGGCATCGCTGGGCTGCGCGCTGGCCTGGTCGCTGCCGATGCTGATCGTGGCGCGCCTGTTCCAGGGACTCGGTGCGGCGGCGCTGATGGGCGTGAATTCGGCGCTGATCCGCGCGGTCTATCCGTCCCGCCTGCACGGACGCGGCTTCGGCAACAATGCGCTGGTGGTGGCGATCGGCTTTGCGCTGGGGCCGAGCCTGGCCTCGATCATCCTCGCGACCGCGTCCTGGGAATGGCTGTTCGGGATCAACGTGCTGCCCGGTGTGCTCGGCTGGTTCCTGGCGCGCAGGGCGCTGCCGGAAACCGCGCGCGCCAGCCACAAGGTCGACGGCGTCGCCGGGCTGTACAACGTGGCCGCCTTCGGCATGGCGGTGCTGGCGCTGGGCGATGCCGCGCACCGCGTCGGCATGCGCACCCTGCTGCCCGAGACCTTGCTGGCGCTGCTGTTCTTCTTCCTGCTGCTGCGCCGCCAGAAGGGGCACCCGGCGCCGCTGCTGCCGGTGGACCTGTTCCGGCTGCCGCTGTTTTCGCTGTCCACGCTGACCTCGATCTGCACCTTCGCGGCGCAGGCGCTGGCCTTCGTGGCGCTGCCGTTCTACTTCGAGAGCCAGCTGGGCCGCTCGGCGGTGGAGACCGGCTTCCTGCTGACGCCCTGGCCGGTGATGGTCGGCGTGATGGCGCCGGTGGCGGGGCGCCTGTCCGACCGCTATTCGCCCGGCCTGCTGGGCGGCGTCGGCCTGGCGATCCTGGCGGCCGGCCTGGCCCTGCTGCTGGGGATGTCCGGCAATCCTTCGGCCTTCGAAATCGGCTGGCGCATGGCCGTGTGCGGGGTCGGCTTCGGTTTCTTCCAGGCGCCCAACGTGAAGGCGATCATGAGCAGCGCGCCGGCATCGCGCAGCGGCAGCGCCAGCGGCATGGTGGCGACCGCGCGCCTGATCGGGCAGTCGACCGGGGCCGCATTGGTGGCCTTCTGCCTGACCATGTTCCACCTGCGCGGCACCTGGTATGCGATCGCCATCGCCGCCGCCTTTGCCGCCGTGGCCAGCATCGCCAGCTTCTCGCGGCTGGTGGTGGCCAGGGCGCCTGCCTGATCCCTAGCTGGCGCTGAAAAAGGGGAGGGTGTCGAGCTCCAGCACCGGATAGCTGATGCGATCGATGCCCTCGCCGACGGTGATCATCTGCACGCGCGCGCCGCCGGCGGCCTGGAAAGCCAGCAGTTCGCCGGTGTTCGCGCTCAGGAGCTCGACCACGTCGTGCACGCGCAGCGCCGCGTGGCGGTCCGCATGCCGTACCACCAGCACGCGTTGCGGTCCCTGGCACGCCGCATCGTCCGGCCCTTCGCGCAAATCGATCAGCGGCAGGCTGCGCCCGCGCCAGGCGAAGGTCGGCATCGCGCCGGCGTCTCCATCCATCGTGTCGGGCAGCGGCAGGATCGCTTCCAGCGCCGCCATCGCAATCGCCCAGCGCCGGCCGGTATCGAACACGACGTGGGCCGGGGCGCGCTTCGCGCTTCTGGCGGATGCGTCCTGAATCGCCTCTTGCCGCGACAAGCCCGGCGCCGCGTGCGTGCGCAGCAGCGCCTCGGTATCGATCTGCAGCACGCGCTGCGGTTCTTCCTCGTCGCCGAGCAGGGCGATGGCCCGCACCAGCGGATGATCGATGCCGGCGTCCGGCGCCGCGGCGGCACTGTCGGCGGGCAGGGCGCGCACCGCCACCACTTCGTCGACCGGCAGCGCCACCAGCAAATCGTCCTGCGCCACGATCGCCACCAGCGGCGCCGGGCCGCTGTCGATGCCGAGCAGCGCCCCCAGGTCGACCAGCGGCAGATGCCGGCCGCGCCACTGGATCATGCCCAGCAGTTCGCGGCCGGCACCCAGCAGCGGCTGGGCCTCGGGCCGGTCCAGCACCTGCGCCACCAGTGCGGCCGGCAGCGCCAGCACCGTCGCGCCGATGCGGACCAGGGCCTGGAGCGGCTCCGGCGCAGCCTGCGCTTGCACGGCGTCGGAAGCAGCGTCGGAAGCAGCGTCGGTGGACGCGGTCCAGGCCTGCACCCGCGCCATCAGCTGCAGCGGATCGAGCACGCTGAGCAGGTCGCCATCGCCGGCCGCCAGCACGCTGTGGAAGAAGTCGTCCTCGACCTGTTCGTGATGGACGCGCTGCAGTTGCGAGGCGCGCGCACGCACCAGGCCGCGCACGGTGTCGATCGCCAGCCCGATGCGGCGGCCCTGCGCGCCCAGCACCAGGATCTGCGCGGGTGCGGCGTCCGCCGTCTCGCCCATCCACTTGCGCAAATCGACCACCGGTATCGCCTGCGCGCCGTCGCTGAACACGCCGTCGATCGCGCCGTGGCTGCGCGGCAGGCGCGCCAGCGCAGGCGGGCGGGCGAGGGCGCGCACCACGTGGCGGGTGTCGATGCCGATGGCCAGCTCGCCGAGCGCTACCCGGGCGTAGGCCAGCAGCGGTTCGGCGCCGGCTTCGCGCGCGTGTTCCATCATGCCGCCGGACGCCGCTCGAAGTTGGCGCTCAGCTGGGCCAGCAGCGCGGCGACGTCGCGGCTGGCGTCGGCCTGCTCGCTGGTGGCGCCGTGGATCTGGACGATCGAGTCGGAGGTCGTGCCGACCGAGCGCTCGATGCGGTCGAAGGCGTGCTTGACCTGGTCGGACAGCAGGCTGCCTTCGTTGACCCGGTTGATGGTCTCGTTGATCAGTTTGCCGATCTCGCGCGCGGCCCTGGCCGATTTCTCGGCCAGCTTGCGGACCTCGTCGGCCACCACCGAAAAGCCCAGGCCGTGCTCGCCGGCGCGCGCCGCTTCGATCGCGGCGTTGAAAGCCAGCAGATTGGTCTGGCTGGCGATGTCGCTGATGGTGTCGATGATGTCGTGCACGTCGCGCGAGGACTTCTGGATTTCGAGGATGGCCTCGCGCGAGCGGTCGAGCAGCTGGTTGCCGTCGCGGGCTTCCTGCTGGGTCTGGACCGCGAGGTCGCGCGAACGCTCCGAATTGCCGGCGATGCTTTCGATCGAGCGGGTCAGCTCGCCCAGCACCTGGGTGATGTCGGCCACCTTGTCCTTGACCATCTGTTCGCGCTGCACCTGCTCGGTGATGTCGGTGGCGAACTTGACCACCTTGAAGGGCTTGCCGTTGACGTCCAGGATCGGGTTGTAGGTGGCCTGCAGCCAGATCTCGGCGCCGTGCTTGCCGCGGCGGCGAAAGCGTGCGCTCTTGAACTTGCCTTCGGCCAGGTCGGACCAGAAGTTGCGGTACTCGGCCGTCTGCGGCAGGTCCGGCGTGCAGAACATGCTGTGGTGCTGGCCCTGGATCTCGTCCATCGTGTAGCCGACCGTGCGCAGGAAGTTGCGGTTGGCGGTCAGGATGTTGCCGCGCAGGTCGAATTCGATCACGGCCTGCGAGCGCGACAGCGCATCGAGTTTGCCGGCGGTCTCGGCGCTCAGCAGCTTGGCCGGCGTGACGTCGGTGGCGAACTTGACGATCTTTAGCAGGCGTCCCTCGATGTCGAAAATCGGGTTGTAGGAAGCCTGGATCCAGACGTCATGGCCCTTCTTGTCGACGCGGCGGTATTCGCCGGCGTTGAATTCGCCGCGCGCCAGGTGCTCCCAGAAGGCCAGGTATTCGGGCGTGCGGGTATAGGCCGGGTCGCAGAACATGCGGTGGTGCTGGCCCAGCACTTCATCGGCCGTGTAGCCGAAGGTGTCGAGGAAGTTGTCGTTGGCGCGCAGCACGCGGCCGTGCAGGTCGAACTCGATCACCGCCTGGACCCGCTCGATGGCGGCGATCTTGCCTTCGTGGTCGCTGGTGGTCAGCTTGTCCTGGGTGATGTCGGTGGCGAACTTCACGATCTTCAGCGTCTTGCCGGCGCCGTCCAGCACCGGGTGATAGCTGGCGTGGATCCAGACTTCGCGGCCGTTCCTGTCGAGGCGCTTGAAGACGCCGGCATGCGGCTCGCCCTTGCCCAGCTGGCCCCAGAAGGCGGCGTACGCCGTCGAGCGCGCATAGCCGGGTTCGCAGAACATGCGGTGATGGCGGCCGACGATCTCGTCGAGGGCATAGCCGGTGGTCTGCAGGAACAGCGGATTGGCATGCAGGATCGTGCCGTCGGTGGCGAACTCGATGATGGCCTGGGTGCGGTCGATGGCTTCCAGCAGCGCAGACTCGGCGCGCGGCGAGGCGACGGCCGATGCCGCCGCGGGATGTGCGTGGTGGTTCATGTGCTTGGCTTGGCCCGGTGGGCGAAAATGGTTGGATGGCGCACGGCGTCGTTCTGCATGCGGGGATTGGGCATGGCAGCAGGGCGGGAAGGTACCGTATTGCCTTAAGTAAATATATTCTACATGAAGCATCGCGCACGATACATCGCCGATTCTCACCAAATGTATCCGACTTGCAACGTTATCACGCCGGCGGCAGGCCCGGCGGGCCGCCGCGAAGCCTGCTAGGATGCTGTCTCGTTACAGGAAAGGCTCATCATGACCCAGGTATTCAAGATCGCCGCCATCCCCGGCGACGGCATCGGCAAGGAAGTGCTCCCGGAGGGGCTGAAAGTGCTGGCCGCGGCCAGCGAACGCTTCGGCCTCGAACTCGAGATCACGCAGTTCGACTGGGCCAGCTGCGACTACTATCAGCAGACCGGCGACATGATGCCGCCCGACTGGAAGGCGCAGCTGGCCGGCATGGACGCGATCTACTTCGGCGCGGTCGGCTGGCCGGCCACTGTGCCGGACCATGTCTCGCTGTGGGGTTCGCTGCTGAAGTTCCGGCGCGAGTTCGACCAGTACATCAACCTGCGCCCGGTGCGCCTGTTCGAAGGCGTGCCCTGTCCGCTGGCGGGCAGGAAGCCCGGCGACATCGACTTCTTCGTGGTGCGCGAAAACACCGAGGGCGAGTACACCAACCTGGGCGGCATCATGTTCCCGGGCACCGAGCGCGAGATGGTGATCCAGGAATCCGTATTCACCCGCCACGGCACCGACCGCGTGCTGCGCTATGCCTTCGAGCTGGCCAAGGCGCGAAAGCAGCAGCACCTGACGGTGGCCACCAAGTCGAACGGTATCGCGATCAGCATGCCCTGGTGGGACGGCCGCGCCGACGCCATGCACGCCGAGTACCCGGAAGTCACGGTCGACAAGCAGCACATCGACATCCTCACCGCGCGCTTCGTGCTGCAGCCGAACCGCTTCGACGTGGTGGTGGCCTCCAACCTGTTCGGCGACATCCTGTCCGACCTCGGTCCGGCCTGTACCGGCACCATCGGCCTGGCGCCGTCCGGCAACCTGAACCCGGACCGCAAGTTCCCCTCGCTGTTCGAGCCGGTGCACGGCTCGGCGCCGGACATCGCCGGGCAGGGCATCGCCAACCCGATCGCGATGATCTGGTCGGGTGCGATGATGCTGGCCTTCCTGGCGGCCGGCGCCAAGGTGCCAGCCTGCTATGGCCAGGCCCACGACGCGATCCTGTCCGCGATCGAGGAAGTGCTGCGCAGCGGTCCGCGCACGCGCGACCTGGGCGGCGAGGCGGGCACGGCGGAGGTCGGCGATGCGATCGCCGCTCTGGTGCGCGGCTGAATCAAGGCTTCGGCAAGGCTTTAAATGACGGCGCGCGCCTCGATATGGAGAGGATGGCGCGCCGCTCCCGCATTCCCGACTTTCCCGAGCTGCCCCCGGCTCCCGCCGCGGACAGTCCCTGCCCCTTGTGCGGCCGTCCGCTCGGCAGCGAGAACGTCGACCGCCACCATCTGGTCCCCAAGTCCCTGAAGGGCAGGGAGCAGTTCCCGATCCATAAAGTCTGCCACCGGAAGATCCACGCGACCTTTTCGGAAAAGGAATTGCTGCGCGGGTATCACACCTGGGAGGCGCTGCAGGGCCACGAAGACATCCGTTCCTTCATCGAATGGGTGGCAAAAAAGCCGCCGGGGTTTTACACGTTCACGTCGAATAAAAAGAAGGGGCGTTGAACGCGGGTATTTACAATCATTTCGCCGAGGATCGCGCAAATTCGGCAAAAAAACCGGCGTTCGTTCCAAGAAATGATGCCTGGTGATTATTCTTGGGTGTAAAATTAAGTCTTCCAATTTTGCAATTCGCGTAGCAGTCCCTCCTCTTTTACCGCAGTTGCAATGACCCAAGACGACTCCACCCGCTGTTCCGTCCTCCTCATCGACGACGAATCCTTTTCCGAAGACATCATCACCCACGGTCTGAAAGCCTGCGCGCCGCATACGCTGCGCTATGCCAGCCAGCCGTCGATGGCGGTCGAGCTGGCCAGGGAGATCGGCGCGACGGTGGTGCTGGTCGATTTGCGCATGCCGGAGATCGACGGGCTGGAGGTCACGCGCCGCCTGCGCGCCGACAAGGATACCGAGCACATCCCCGTGATCGTGCTCTCGTCCGAGGATGACCCCGACGTCAAGGCCAAGGCCTTCGCGGTCGGCGCCAACGATTACCTGGTGAAGTGGCCGGACCCGCGCGAACTGGTGGCGCGCGTGCGCTACCACAGCGACGCCTTCATCGCGCGGCGCCAGCGCGACGACGCCTTTGTCTCGCTGCGCCTCAGCCAGGAGCAACTGGCGGCCAGCCAGTCGGCCCTGTTCCAGGCCCAGAAGATGGAAGCGATCGGCCAGCTCACCGGCGGCGTGGCGCACGACTTCAACAACGTCCTGCAGATCATCGGCGGCAACCTGCAGCTGCTCAAGCTGGTGGGCGACCTGAACGATGCAGGCCGGGCCCGTGTCGACGTCGCGCTGTCCGGCGTCGAGCGCGGCGCCAAGCTGTCCTCGCACCTGCTGGCCTTCGCGCGCCGCCAGCCGCTGCAGTCTGTGGTGATCAACCCGGGCCACCTGCTGCGCGAAATGGACGACATGATGCGCCGCGTGCTCGGCCCGCGCGCCCGCGTCGTCACCGAGATCGAGCATCGCCTGGGCAGCACCCTGGTCGACCCGAACCAGTTGAACAACGTGCTGCTGAACCTGGCCATCAATGCGCGCGATGCGATGGCCGGCAGCGGCACGCTGACGATCCGCGCCGCCAACGTCGGTCCGGACAGCGAGATGCTGCCGCCCTCGCTGCCGGCCGGGCGCTATGTGCTGATCGAGGTGGCCGACACCGGCGGCGGCATGCCGCCGGAAGTGCTGGAGCGCGCCTTCGAACCCTTCTTCACCACCAAGCCGACCGGGCAGGGCACGGGCCTGGGCCTGTCGATGGCCTACGGTTTCGTGAAGCAGTCGGGCGGTGAGATCGTGTTGAAAAGCGAAGCCGGCAAGGGCACCAGCGTGCGCATCTACCTGCCGCGCAGCGAAGGCGAACCGGACCTGGTCGAGGACATCGCCGTGGCGCCGCTGCTGGGCGGGCCGGAAACCATCCTGGTGGTCGAGGACGAGGAAGACGTGCGCAGCGCCACCTGCGGCATCCTGTCGGCGCTGGGCTACCGGGTGCTGGAGGCACCGGATGCGGCGGCCGCCAAGGCCATCGTCGAAAGCGGCGAACAGATCGACCTGGTGTTCAGCGACGTGATCATGCCGGGACCGGTCAGCAGCCTGCAGCTGGGAGAAGTGGTGCGCGAGCGGCTGCCGAAAGCGCAGATTCTATACACCTCGGGGTATGCGGAAGGCGTGCTGGCGCACGAGGGGAAGATGGAAGCGAACGTCAATCTGCTGCAGAAACCCTACCACCCGGATGCGCTCAGTGCGCGCATCCGTCATTTGCTGCGCCGGCGCTCGGCGTAAGCTTACTTGTTCGGCCGGATGTACTTCTGCGAACCCGGCGGCGGTTCGTTCAGCACGGCCCAGAAGATGCCCAGGTCGGCGATCGCGCGCACGAATTCCGTGAAGTCGACCGGCTTGACCACGTAGGCATTCACGCCCAGTTCGTAGCTGCGCACCAGGTCTTGTTCTTCGCGCGAGGAAGTCAGCATCACGACCGGCAGCGGCTTCAGGCCGTCGGTGGTGCGGATCTCCTTCAATACTTCCAGGCCGTCGACCTTCGGCAGCTTCAGGTCGAGCAGGGCGACGGCCGGGTTGCCGGCCGGGCGCTGCGCGTACTCGCCGCGGCGGTGCAGGTAGTCGAGTGCTTCGGCGCCGTCGCGTACGACGATCACCTGGTTGGCGAGCTGGCTCTTCGACAATGCGATCAGCGTCAGCTCCAGGTCGTTCGGATTGTCTTCGACGAGCAGGATGGGCTTGAGCATGTGTTCTTTCAGGATTGGATCAGTTATTCGATACTTGTTTGGGAAGTGCAAACGAGAAGGTCGCGCCTTCGCCCTGCCTTGAGTCGGCCCAAACCCTGCCATTGTGCCGCTCGACGATGCGGCGGACGTTGGCCAGGCCGATGCCGGTTCCCTGGAAATCTTCCATACGGTGCAGGCGCTGGAATACGCCGAACAGCTTGTGGACGTAATCCATGTTGAAGCCGGCGCCATTGTCGGCCACATGGAAGATGGTCTCGTGCGGCATGTCCTCGAAGCCGATGCGGATCACGGCCGGGTCTTGTTTGCCGGTGAACTTCACGGCGTTCGACAGCAGGTTGAACATCGCCAGGTGCAGGAAGGTCGGGTCCGCGTAGACCGTCGGCAGCGGGGCGATATCCCACTCGATGTTGCGGCCGCGCGTTTCCAGCGCCAGCTTGTCGATGCAGGCGGCCACCAGGTCCTTCATGTCGACCGTGGTCGGGCGCAGCGAGGCGCGGCCCATCTGCGAGAAGGACAGCAGGTCGTCGACCAGCTTGCCGGCCATGCGCGCCGCATCCTTGATGTTCTTCAGGAAGCGCTGGCGCTGCTCGCCGTTCTCGCTGCCGGCCGATTCGATCAGGAGGTCGGCGAATCCAACGATGTGGCGCAAGGGCGCGCGCAGGTCGTGCGACACCGAATACGAGAAGGCTTCGAGCTCCTTGTTCGAGCGCGTCAGCTCCTCGGCCAGCTCGGCCATCTGCTCGGCGCGCTCCAGCACGATGCCCAGCAGCGCGGTGCGGAATTCCAGCGCCAGTTCGATCTCGCCGCCGTGCCAGGGCACGCTGGTGCCATGGATGGTTTCGCGCCAGGCGGCAAAGCTGGTGCGCGGCGACAGATTGATCGGCAGGCCGGCGGCGGTGGCCTGCACCAGCTTGTCGTGCGGATTGCCGGCCCATTCGATGGTGTGCACGAATTCGGGACGGAACCACAGCAGGTAGTGCTTGTGGATGCGCGAGATCGGCATCGCCAGCAGGCCGCTGGCATTGCGGATCATCTTCGCGGCCGCAGGCCATTCGGCGGACAGCTTGTCGGTGTGGTAGACATCGCCGTGGTCGTGCACCGCCAGCCAGTCGACCAGGCCGAGGATGTCTTCCTCCTCCGGCGCATCGCCGAAGGTCAGCACGCGCTCGTCGAACACCACCGCGGCCCCGGTTGCGCGCGCGAAGCGCAGCAGTTCGGGGAACACGCCGGACAGGTTCTCGATGAAGTTGTTACCCTGGCTCAGGCCGGCCAGCATCGACACCATGATGCGCCGCACGTCGAGCCGGAACTGCAGCTCGTGGGCATCCTCGCGCGACTCGATGCACAGCGCCAGCAGCTGGGCCAGCTGTTCGCAGGCGGTGCGCTGTTCGAAGGGCACCGGCGACGGATCTTCGTTGTGGCAGGAGATGATGCCCCACAGCTTGCCCTTGACCATCAGCGACACCGACATCGAGGCCAGCGTGTGCATGTTGCGCATGTACTGCAGGTGCACCGGCGAGACGCTGCGCAGCACCGCGAACGACAAATCGTTCGGCTTGCCGGTGAGCGGGTTCAGGTTCGGCACCAGCGGCGCCGGCGTGTAGTTGGCGTTCTGGATCAGGCGGATCGGCGACAGCGCGTACAGCTGGCGCGCCTGGGCCGGAATGTCCGAGGCCGGGAAATGCTGGCCCATGTAGGAGGCGTAGTCGTCCTGCTTGGCTTCGGCCACGACATGGCCGTGGCCGTCGCGGTCGAACTGGTAGACCAGCACGCGGCCGTAGCCGGTGACCGAGCGTACGTGGTGGCAGGCCAACTGGGACAGCGATTCGATGCTTTCGGCGCCGTCGACTTTTTTGAGGAAATCGCCGATCAGCGAGTACAAATGACGGAAGTCGGCCGGCGCCGCGCGCTCGGTCGGCTCGAACTCGAGGATGGTCAATTCGTCCCAGCGGTGGGCCAGCACGTCGAAATGGCGGCCGTTGGCGGCGGTGACCGTGCCCACATAGTAAGGACGGGAGTCCAGCCTGGTCTCCAGCTCGGGCGCCAGGCGCAGGGCCGCGGCCTCGCCGATCACCTCGGCCAGCGGGCGGCCGACCGCCGCCTGGGCGCTACGGCCGGTCCAGTCGCCAAGGTTGGCGCTGGCCTGCAGCACCACCATGTCGCTCGACAGGGACAGCAGGAAGCCGTGCGGCTGGATGCTGCCGGGCGTGCGAATCGGCTCCCGGTCGCAGGCCGACAGGTCGAGTTCAGGGACGGACGGGGCCGGATTCATGTGCAAGGTGACGGATGGGCGATCGTGGTTTCAAGCCCACTATTTTACATTGAAAAGTTTACCGGCCTTCCGCTGGGCTATTTGACAATATTGCCGATGAGGCGATAACGCAACGTTGGCGCCTGTCGGACAGCGTGAAATCCGTTGGCGCGCGCACCGACAAGAAGCCCCTCATGCGTGTATGATTAAATGGATTTGAATCAATGAATTAGGGCGTCTCGAACGCGCGTTAGCCATGAACGAACATACGCAGCAAAAAAAGGTCATGTCGGATGAGCGGCGCTACCAATACCTGATCACCGGCATCAACGACTACGCGATCTACATGCTCGACCCGCAGGGGCACGTGAGCAGCTGGAACGCGGGCGCCAATCGCTTCAAGGGTTACGTGGCGCAGGAAATCCTGGGCCAGCACTTCTCGCGTTTCTACACCGACGAAGACCGCGCCTCCGGCCTGCCGACCTACGCCCTCAAGACCGCGCTCGAGCAGGGCAAGTTCGAATCCGAAGGCTGGCGTGTGCGCAAGGACGGCAGCCGCTTCTGGGCCCACGTCGTGATCGACCCGATCTACAACGAGGACGGCATCCTGCTCGGCTACGCCAAGGTGACCCGCGACGTCACCGAGCGCAAGAAGGCCGAGGACAAGCTGCGCGAAAGCGAGCAGCGTTTCCGCCTGCTGGTGCAGGGCGTGACCGACTACGCGATCTACATGCTGTCGCCGGAAGGCCTGGTCACCAACTGGAACTCGGGCGCCGAACGCATCAAGGGCTACACCCACGACGAGATCGTCGGCAGCCACTTCTCGCGCTTCTACACCCCCGAAGACCAGGCCGCCGGCGTGCCCAAGCGCGCGCTGTCGACCGCCGGCGAGGTCGGACGCTTCGAGGCCGAGGGCTGGCGCGTGCGCAAGGACGGCACCCGCTTCTGGGCCCACGTGATCATCGACGCGATCCACGACGACGAGGGCAAGCTGATGGGCTTCGCCAAGATCACCCGCGACCTGACCGAGAAGAAGCGCACCGCGGAGGCGCTGGAAGCGGCCAACGCCGCGCTCTACCAGGCGCAGAAGATGGAATCGATCGGCCAGCTCACCGGCGGCATCGCGCATGACTTCAACAACCTGCTGTCGGTGCTGTCGAGCGGCCTCGAAGTGCTGGCGCTGCAGCGGCAGGCGTCCCTGCGCGGCGGCGAGGGCGGCGACAGCCGCACCATCGACAGCATGCGCCGCGCCGTCGACCGCGGCGCGCGCCTGACCCAGCAGCTGCTCGCGTTCGCGCGCCAGCAGCCGCTGCAGGCCGAGACCCGCAGCCTGAACCGCATCATCACCGGCTTCGAACCGGTGCTGCGCCGCGCCGGCAATTCGAACATCGAATTCGTGGTCGACCTCGACCGCAAGGCGCACAGCGCCGTGATCGACAGCGCGCGTTTCGAGTCGGCGCTGCTGAACCTGGTGGTCAACGCGCGCGACGCCATGCCGGACGGCGGCCGCATCGTCATCGCCACCCGCAACGTCACGCTCGACCACCACGAGGCGGGCAGCCTGCCCGCCGGCGAATACGTCAAGGTGACGGTCAGCGATACCGGCACCGGCATGCCGCGCGAGGTGGTGGGGCGCGCCTTCGAGCCCTTCTTCACCACCAAGGAAGTGGGCAAGGGCACCGGGCTCGGCCTGTCCCAGGTGTACGGCTTCATCAAGCAGTCGGACGGCGAAGTCGTGATCGAGAGCTGCGAAGGCGAGGGCACCACGATCGCGATCTACCTGCCGGCGGTGGTGTCCGATGCCCAGGAAGACAAGCGTTCCCATGTCGAGCGGGTGCTGATCGTCGAGGACGAGCCGGACCTGATGGACGTCGCCGCATCGCTGTTCACCAGCATGGGCTACGACGTGCTGACCGCTTCCAGCGGCCGCGAGGCGATGGACGTGCTGGAACAGCGCGACGTCGACATCCTGTTCACCGACGTCGTCATGCCGAACGGGATGGACGGACTGGAACTGGCCAGCTACACACGCACCCACTACCCGGACACCAAGATCGTGCTGGCCTCCGGCTACCCGCTGCCGGCGCTCAAGCAGCGTCATGGCCAGAACCTGAACGACTTCGCCTTCGTCAACAAGCCCTACCGGCTGGCAGACCTGGCGCGGACGCTGCGTTCCGCAATGTAAAGTAGAGTGGGCACCCCGTGCCCACGATCCGCTACAACCCGAAAATGATGTCGCAGATGCGGTCGTAGACCGGATCCGCCGACGGCCCGGTATTCGGCCAGTTCAGGATATCGAAGTGGTCGTAGCCCTCGTAGGTGCCGAGGTAATTCCAGCTGCCCTTGACCGCATGGCCGTCGTAGTCGCGCACCGGATGGCCGGCGGGCGCGCGCATGCTCACTGTGTTGACCACGCCGTCGCTGGCGAACCAGCTGCTGTCGATGCGCACCCGACCCAGCGCCGACTGGGTGTACGAACCCATGCCCGGCTGGCCCAGCGTGCCGGCGATGGTTTCGCCCGCGAACAGCTTGAAGTAGGGGATCATGTCATCGCGCGGGTACTGGAACTGGCTGCTCTGGACCGGCGCCAGCACGCGGTCGCTGCCGTTGCAGCACCACGTCCCCGCCACGGTCGCCAGCGTCCCCACCGAAAACCAGTACACCGAGGGCGAGGTCTGCGCCCAGCGGTTGAACTCGCGCGCGCCGTCCGGCGCCAGCTCCCAGTGCGCCAGGCGGTTGTCGAGGATATCGCGCAGCGGGCTTCTCAGGTTCGGCAGGACGTAGAGCACGGCATCGCGCAGCGTGGTGCCGTTGTGCGGCGCCGAGATCGTCACCACGCTCTTCACCCAGCCGCGCTTGCCGCCGCGGTACAGGTCGCCGCCGCCTTCGTCGCCGTCGGGCGAACCGTACTCCAGCAGCTGGACCAGGGCGCGGATCGTGGTGCCGCCCTGGCTGTGGCCGACCAGGTGGACCGGGTGCGCCGCATCCCATTGCGGATAGAAGGCGAGCGGGTAGCCGTGCGGATTGTTGTTCGGATCGGCGGCCCAGCATTTACCGGTGGGCTGGCGCGCCTGGCCGGGATAGCCGTAGCGCGCCACGTGGGTGGCGCCATAGTCGACGCAGCCGCCCTTGATCTGCGCGTACAGCTCGGCGGCGCGGTCCCAGTTGGAGCTGATGGCGCCGACGCCGGCCGTGTAGACCGCATGCGGCCCCTTGTAGACCTGCATGCGCGCGGCGATGTTGCGGTAGCCGCCCCAGTACAGGAAACCGTTGCCGGGATAGGTGTCGGGGCCGAAGCCGAGGAAGCCGTGGACCAGGACCACCGGGTCGTTATTGGCGGCCCCGGCTGGTGCCATGCCGAGCAGGCAGGCCAGGGCCAGCAGGGCTCGGGTGCAGAGGGTATTGAGGGACGACATGCAGGGCTCCCGTTTTGGGTGGCGGACACTGCATTGTCGAAGTGGTATCGGGTAAGGAGTTTGCGCGAACCCAAACCGCTGAGTACGCCGCCATTCCCGCTGCCCCAAAACGTCATTCCCGCTGCCCCAAAACGTCATTCCCGCGGAAGCGGGAATCCATGCTGAGCCACTAAGCACGCGGCGTATGGATTCCCGCCTTCGCGGGAATGACGTTCAGGCAGCGGAATGACGTTCAGGCAGCGGAATGACGTTCAGGCAGCGGGAATGACGTTCAGGCAGCGGAAATGACGTTCAGGGAGCGGGAACGACGGAGCAGTTAGTTGGTCACCGCCGCCGTACTACCCATCTGCGCGGTCCCGGCCGCATCGCTGCTCGGCGCCGGCGTATTCGAGGCCGTCACCGCGGCCTTTTCGGCCAGGTCCGGGTTCCACACCACGTGCTCGTCGACCGAGTACAGGCGGCACGGCTTGTCGCTCTTGGCCGAGCAGGTCGCCAGGGCGCGTGCTTCCGGATCTTCGCCTTCTTCGGCCCAGCACCAGGCGCCGCTGCTCGATACCGCGAATGCGCGCGGCGTCATCTTGGTCAGGTACTCCGCATAGGCGCGCTTGCCGTTTTCGCTCAGGAAGGGCACCGACTCGACGTCGTCGACCTTCGCGAAATTGGTCGGCTGCGGCATCGGCGGCTCGGGCACCTTGTAGATCACCTTGGTCGGCATGCCGATGCGGTCCAGGAATTCCATGGTGTCGGCCAGCCAGACCTTCCCGCCGTCGCGGCTGGCCAGCATGCCGTGCGAATCGCGCTTGAAGGCCGCGTACTCGACCAGCTTGGCCTTGCCGCCGGCCTGCTCGAAGGCGTCGTGCATGCGCGCCACCAGTTCCGGGCCGAACAGCGAATCGTTCTGGCCGTACATCCACAGGCTCGGCAGTTTGTTCTGCGCACCGTATTCGGCAAAGGCCGAGACCAAAGCCGAGCGCCAGCCGCAGCCGTTGCTGTCGTCGCGCAGGCCGCCGGCAAAGTTGATCAGGCCGCGCACGCCCGGCAGTTCCTGGGTGCCCAGGGCAATCGTCGCCAGGCCGCCATAGGACTGGCCGGCAACCACGATATGGTCGGCGTCGATCCACTTCTGCGAGCGGGCATATTCCAGGGTGTCGCGGATGTCCTCGGCCTGGGTGTAGCCGTTGGCCGTCATGTCGCAACCGTGGTCGCGGTAGCGGCCGGTCGAGTTGGCGAAGCCCTGGCGCATCGGCACCATCACTGCATAGCCGCGGGCCACGAAGGCGTGCGCCATGTGGTAGAAGCGGTCGCGCGGCTGCAGGTTCGGGTGACCCGGATCCTTGCCGTGGTTGATGATGATGAGCGGGAACGGGCCCGGACCGTTGGGCTGGAACACGGTCGTCTCCAGGCGTGCCTGGTGATTGCGGCCGGCCGGGATCAGAACGATGTGCTCGTTGATGCGGTAGTCCAGCTGCAGCTCCTGCTCGACCGAGAAGCCGGGCAGCATGGCCAGGACCACAATCGCTGCGGAGGTAAGTTTGCGAACAGATGCGGGTGCTCTAAACATGGAAAACTCTGAGACAGTGGCCTTACGGATGTGCTCGCAAGAAACCAATTGCTTAGCGGAATAAGTTGATTCTAAGCACTGTAATTTCTGAGAGCAATATCCGTTTAACCAATTCGCGCATTAAATCTTCGCGTGTGGCCACATATGCCAGAACAGGCAGATAATTCGCATGTCCAACGATTGGGTGGCCTATGGATACGCTTGATGAGAAGTTCATGCAGGCTCTGCAGGCAGGTGGAAGGGCCTGGCAAAAGGCGCTCGAGCGCCAGCTCAAGACCTGCGGCCTGACCGCGGCCGGCTGGAGCGCCATCGCCGCGCTGGCCGAGATGCGCCGCGCCGCCGGCGAGGATGCGCGCCCGCCTTCGCAGACCGCGCTGGCCCAGCAGCTGGGCGTGGACGGCGCGACCCTGGTCGCCACCATCGACCGCCTGGCGAGTGCGAATCTGATCGCACGGATACCGAGCCGGCAGGACCGCCGCGTGAAGCTCGTCGTGCTCACGCAACAGGGCAGGCAGCTCGAAGAAAAGGCGCGGGCCCAGGCCGATGCCCTGCGGCGCGAGGCGCTGGCGCGTCTCGACCCCGGCGGTCTCGCGGTGGCCGCCGAGGTGCTGGAACAGTTGCAGCAGGTGCTGGAGAACGCATGAGCGACAAGTACGCCCCGCGCGAATGGCACCCCGACGAACGCCCGACCATGCCGGGCGGGCCGTCCTTCCCGGCTCACTCCACGCCGCGCCGCATCGCCTTCTTCCTGGTCGGCACCCTGGTCACGTTGACCGGTGGCCTCGGCAATGCGCTGGTGACGGTCAACCTGGTCAATCTGCAGGGCACGCTGGGCGCGTTTGCCGCCGAGACCAACTGGCTGCCGACCGCCTATGTGATGACCAACGTCTCGATGAACCTGCTGCTGGTGAAGTTCCGCCAGCAGTTCGGCCTGCGCGCGTTCACCGAGTTCTTCCTGGTGCTGTACGCGCTGGTGACCTTCGCCCACCTGTTCGTCAACGATCTCGGCTCGGCGATCGCGGTGCGCGCGGCGCACGGCATGGTCGGCGCGGCGCTGTCCACGCTGGGCCTGTACTACACGCTGCAATCCTTCAAGAAGGAGTGGCGGCCGCGCGGCATCATCATTTCGACCGGCATCTCGCAGCTGGCGCAGCCGATCGCCTATCTGTTCTCGACACGGCTGCTGGAAGTGGCCGAATGGCGCGGGCTGTATGTGTTCGAGCTGGGCCTGACCCTGGTTACGCTGGGCGCGGTGCTGTGGCTCAAGCTGCCGCCTGGCGACCGTTTCAAAGCCTTCCGCCCGACCGACTTCGTGACCTTCGCGCTGTTCGCGCCCGGCATGGCGCTGCTGTGCGCGGCGCTGAGCTTCGGCCGCGTGCTGTGGTGGACCCAGGAGCCCTGGGTCGGCGTGGCGCTGGCCGTGTCGATCTTCCTGCTCCTGGCGGCGGTGGCCGTCGAGCACAACCGCAAGAACCCGCTGCTGAACCTGCGCTGGCTCACCAATGGCATGATCGCGCGCCTGTTCATCGCGATGGTGCTGGTGCGGGTGGTGCTGTCCGAGCAGAGCGTGGGCGCGGTCGGCTTCCTGCGCATGGTGGGACTGAACAACGACCAGCTGCAGACCCTGTTCCTGGTGGTGCTGGGCGCGACCATCCTCGGCATCGTGATGTCGGCGCTGACCTTCAATCCGCCGCACCTGATGGCGCCGCAGGTGGTCGCCCTGCTGATCATGGCGCTGGGCGCCTGGATCGATTCGCACGCCACCAGCCAGACCCGCCCGGAAGAGATGTATGTCAGCCAGGCCCTGCTGGCCTTCGGCGGCGTGTTCTTCCTCGGCCCCTTGCTGCTCACGCTGCTGGGTACCGTGATCACGAATCCGGCCAACCTGATCACCTTCTCGGTGCTGTTCGGCCTGACCCAGAACCTGGGCGGCCTGCTCGGTTCCTCGCTGCTGGGCACCTGGCAGGTGATGCGCGAAAAATTCCATTCCTCGAACCTGGCCGACCAGCTCAGCAGCCTCGATCCGCTGGTGGCGGCCCGCATCCAGCAGGGCGGTGCGGCCTATGGGCGGGTACTCGCCGACCCGTCCTCGCGCACGCGCCAGGGCATTTCGGTGCTGAGCCAGACCGCCACGCGCGAAGCCAACATCCTGGCCTACAACGACGTGTTCCTGATGATCTCCATCCTCGCCGCCCTGCTGGCGGCCTGGATCTTCGGCCGCGCGCTGTGGCTGAAGTATGTGGCGCCGCCGAAGCCCGCCGCGCCGCCGCCGACCCCGACCCCGACCCCGGCGCCTCCGGCGGAGGTGCCCGAAACCTTGACCGATTCGCCGATCGCCGACGCGCAGGGCGAGGCGCCCGAGCCGACCGTCGACGGATCGGTACGCCCAACATGAACATTTGAAACGACACAGCCATGGCCGAAACCACCACGACCGCAGCCCAGCAAAAATCGAACCGCCACGTCATCGTCAGCGGCGCCCTGTTCGCGCTCATCGCGCTGATCGGCGTGCTGATCGTGCTGTATGCCTGGGACCTGCCGCCCTTCCGCAGCACCGTCGAGACCACCGAGAACGCCACCGTGCGCGGGCAGGTGACCATCATCAGTCCGCAGTTGTCCGGTTACATCGTCGAGGTCGACGTGCAGGACTTCCAGAACGTCAAGCAGGGCCAGCTCCTGATGCGCATCGACGACCGCATCTACCAGCAGCGCCTGGAGCAGGCGCGCGCCCAGCTGGCGACCCAGCGCGCGGCGCTCGCCAATTTCGCCCAGAGCCAGAAGAGCGCGGCCGCCACCATCGCCCAGAACGAGGCGGCGGTGGCGAACGCCGGCGCCCAGGCCCAGCGCGCCCAGGCCGACCTGCGCCGGGTCGAGGAGCTGGCGGCCGACGGTTCGCTGTCCACGCGTGAACGCGACGCCGCGCGCGCCGCGCACGCGCAGGCGGTGGCCCAGACCGCGCAGTCGCGCGCCGCGCTCGAGATCTCGCGCCAGAACCTGCGCACCGTGGACGTCAACCGCGCCTCGCTGGAAGCGGCGGTGGCCAACGCGGAAGCGGCCGTCAGGCTGGCCGAAATCGACCTGTCGAATACCCGCATCCTGGCACCGCGCGACGGCCAGCTGGGCCAGGTGACGGTGCGCCTGGGCGCCTTCGTCAACGCCGGCGCCCAGCTGACGGCCCTGGTGCCGCAGACCATGTGGGTGGTGGCCAACATGAAGGAGACGCAGATGGCCGGGGTGCGCCTGGGCCAGCCGGTCACCTTCACCGTCGACGCCCTGAACCACGCGAAGATGCGCGGCCACGTCGAGCAGATCGCGCCGGCCACCGGTTCCGAGTTCTCGGTCATCACCCCGGACAACGCGACCGGCAACTTCGTCAAGATCGCCCAGCGCATCCCGGTGCGCATCAGCATCGACCCCAACCAGGAGCTGGCAACGCGCCTGCGACCGGGCATGTCGGTGGTCGCCAGCATCGACACCAAGGCGCCGGCCGCCGCCGCCGCTGCTTCCAAAGGGCAGCAGCGATGAGGCGCGGGCTGGGTTGTTCGCTGGCGGCGGGCGCGGCCGCGCTGCTGCTGGCCGGCTGCCGGATCGCGGTGCCGGACCGCCCCGTGTCCACGCTCGAGGTGCCGGTGGCCTGGCGCGCGCCGCTGCAGGTCGGGCCGAATGCCGCCGTCGAGCAGGGCTGGTGGCGCGCCTTCGGCGATCCGGCGCTGGACGCCCTGGTGGCGCAGGCGCTGGCGCGCAACGGCGACCTGCGCACCGCGCGCTCACGTTTGCTGGAATACCAGGCCCGCATCCGGGTGGCGCGCGCGGCCCAGGAACCGAACCTGTCGGTCAGCGTCGGCCCGACCCGTGCCCGCAGCATCGGGCCGCTCGGCACGCCGGTCGAATCGACCGCGATCACCGGCAACGTGCAGGCGGCCTACGAATTCGATCCCTGGGGCCGGCTGGAAGCGGCCACGCAGGCCGCGCGCTTCGACCTCGCGGCCCAGCAGGCGGCGGCGGATGCGGTGGCGCTGTCGGTGGCGGCGAATACCGCGTCGGGCTACCTGAACCTGCGCGGCCTGGATGCCCAGCTGGCGCTGGCGCGCCAGACCCTGGCCTCGCGCGAACAGTCGCTGGCGCTGGCGCGGCGCCAGTTCGAGGTCGGCTACAGCTCGCGCCTGGAGCTGTCCCAGGCCGAGGCCGAGTACCGCAACACGACCGCCGTCGTGCCCCAGCTGGAGCGCGCCATCACCCAGCAGGAGAACGCGCTGAACCTGCTGGCCGGCGCCAATCCCGGACCGGTAGCGCGCGGCGCCGAGCTGACGGCCCTGCGCCCGCCCGGCATCGCGCCGGGCCTGCCGTCCGAACTGCTGCGCCGCCGCCCCGACATCGCCCAGGCCGAGCGTACGGTGGCGGCGGCGGATGCCAGCCTGGCCGCGGCCCGCGACCAGATGCTGCCCTCGCTGCGCCTGACCGCATCGGTCGGCGGCTATGCGCACAATCTGCCGGACCTGCTGGGCGCCGGCACCACCTTGTGGAGCGTGGGCGGCAGCGTGCTGGCGCCGATCTTCGACGCCGGCCGCCTGCGCGCCCAGGCCGAGATCTCGGCCTCGCTGCGCGACCGCGCCGTGTTCGCCTACGAGAGCGTGGTGCGTAACGCCTTCGCCGAGACCGAGAACGGCTTGAGCAGCGTGCAGCGCCTGCGCGAGCAGCTGGAACAGGCCGAGGCGCGCCGCGTCGCCACCGCCGAGGTGCTGCGCATCGCCCACAACCGCTACCGCAACGGCTATTCGTCCTACCTGGAAGAGCTGGACGCCCAGCGCAATGCCTTCAGCGCCGAGACCAGCGTGCTGCAGCTCCGGGCAAGCTGGCTGCAGGCGCACGTCGACCTGTATCGCGCGCTCGGTGGCGGCTGGAACGTGGCATCTTAGACAAACTTGCAAACAGTGGAGGCAGCATGATCAATATCGGAGTGATAGTGGGCAGCACCCGCCCCGGACGCAAGGCGCTCGACGTGGCGCGCTGGGTGATGGAAGTGGCGGGCACGCGCGGCGATGCCGCTTTCGAACTGGTCGATATCCAGGCATTCAATCTGCCGCTGCTGGACGAGCCGGTGCCGCCCTCGATGGGCCAGTATTCGCAACCGCATACCAAGGCCTGGGCCGCGAAGATCGCCGAGTTCGACGGCTTCGTGTTCGTGACCCCGGAGTACAACCACGCCACCTCCGGCGCGCTGAAGAACGCGATCGACTTCCTGTATAAGGAGTGGAACCACAAGGCGGCCGGCTTCGTCGGTTACGGCAGCGCCGGCGGCGCGCGCGCGATCGAGAACCTGCGCCTGGTGATGGGCGAGCTGATGGTGGCCGACGTGCGGGCCCAGGTCATGCTGTCGCTGTTCACCGATTTCGAGAATTTCACGACCTTCAATCCGGCCGAGCATCATGAGCGCGCGGTCGAAACCATGCTCGACCAGGTGGTGCAGTGGGCCGGCGCGCTGAAGCCGCTGCGCAAGGACGATCCGCCGGTCGAGGTGCCGGACAACATGCCGCCGCGCGGGGAGCGGGTGGGCGGCAGTTTCTGAGGATGTTGGTGCATCTGATAAAGTGTCGCGTCTTGCCATAACCTTCATGACTTAGCAGATGAATCAGCAGCAGATTTGGGTGGAGCCGGTGGGCGACATCGTTCTGGCGCGCCTACGTGGCAGGTGCGACGAGGACATATTGAAGGAATGCATGCACCGCGTTTTCGAACTGGTAAAGGATACCGGCCAGTTCAAGGTGTTGTACGACGCACTGGAGTTGGAAGACCCGACGGTTGACATGGCTCTGTTGCAACAGGAAATGGACATGGAGGCCAGACAGGCGTTGGGCCCCGTTCCGCTGCGCAGAGCCATTCTGGTTCCCAACACGCGTATCGCTTATCTGGCGCGTATCGCGTTTGGACAATTCGGCGAAGGCGCGTACCGGGTCTTCTACAACGACATGTCACAGGCAATCCTGTGGCTGGAGGAGAAGCTTTAGGCTCCCCGCGTCAATGACTTCTTCCACCCCTCAGCCGCGCCGCGCTACCTGCGGCGCCTGCCTGCGCGCGCAAAGCGCCTGTATCTGCCGTTTCGTCACGCCTCTCGACAGCCATGTCGAACTATTGGTGCTGCAGCATCCGCTCGAGGTGCGCAACGCCAAGAACAGCGCGCGCCTGCTGCATTTGTCGCTGCCGTCGAGCCGTCTGCTGGTCGGCGAAAGCTTCGCTCCCGAAGTCCTGGACGCGACCCTGCATGACGGCGGGCGCACGCCCTTGCTGCTGTATCCGCAGCTGGCAGGCGAGGCGGCACTGGGGCTGCCGGCGCCGCCATCGCTGGAGCCTCGCCTGTTGCAGCAGCCTGAGCGCTTGCGCCTGGTGCTGCTGGACGCCACCTGGCGCAAGAGCCGCAAGATGCTCTACCTTAATTCCTTGCTGCAAGGCCTGCCGCGCCTCGCCCTGCAGGACCTGCCGCCCTCGAATTACCGGATTCGCAAGGCCCATGCGCCGGACCAGTTGTCTTCGCTGGAAGCGGCCGCATATGCATTGTCGCAACTCGAAAACCGTCCCACCCACTACCAAACGTTGTTCGATGGCTTCGACGCGTTTGTGGAACAACAATCCCAGCTATTTCGCGCTTGAACCCACTGTAAAGCGGGTGTACGATACTGTATATCCATACAGTACTCGGGAGCGCCATAGTGAATCGCCAACAAGCTTGGGCAGAAGACGTGGAATTGCAAGGACAGGTCATGATCCCTCCACGGCCGCTGACGCCGCACAAGGGACGCGGAGCCGTGTCCAATCTCCAGGGCCGTTACGAGGTCCACCGCCGCGAAGGTTTCGACGACGGCTGGACGGTCCCGGGACTGAAGGAAGAGGGCAAGCCTGCGCCCAAGACCATTGTCACGGATGAGTTCGCCAAAACCATCCTCAGCCGCAATGCCTCGCCGGACATTCCATTCAATGTCTCGATCAACCCCTACCGTGGCTGCGAGCACGGCTGCATCTATTGCTTCGCCCGTCCTTCGCACAGCTATCTCGGTCTGTCGCCGGGCCTGGATTTCGAAAGCCGTCTGTTCGCCAAGGTGAATGCGGCGGACCTGCTGCGCCGCGAACTGGCCAAGCCCGGCTACGTGCCCGAAAGCATCGCCATCGGCGTCAACACCGACGCCTATCAACCCTGCGAACGCGAGCGCGGCATTACCCGCGAGATCCTGCAGGTGCTGGGCGAGTGCAATCACCCGTATGGCCTGATCACCAAGTCGGCGCTGATCGAGCGCGACATCGACCTGATCGCGCCGATGGCAGAGAAGGGCCTGGCCACCGCCGCGATCACGCTGACAACGCTGGACGGCGAGATCGCGCGCACCCTCGAGCCGCGCGCAGCCGCGCCGGCACGCCGCCTGCGCGCGATCCGCACCCTCACCGAAGCCGGCATCCCGGTCAGCGTGAGCGTGGCGCCGATCATTCCCTTCATCACCGAACCGGAAATTGAGCGCATCCTCGAGGCCGCCAAGGATGCCGGCGCGGTCGGCGCCCATTACACGGTGCTGCGCATGCCGTGGGAGGTCAACCCCTTGTTCCATCAATGGTTGTACGCTCATTTTCCAGACCGTGCACAACGCGTGCTGAACCGCATGAAGGACATGCATGCCGGCAAGGAGTACGACAGCGACTTCAGCAAGCGCATGAGCGGCGAAGGCGTGTGGGCCGACCTGATCCGCCAGCGGTTCACGAAGGCGGTCAAGCGCCTGGGGCTGGACGGCTTCAATGGCCGCTTCAGCAAGATGGATGGTGCCCAGTTCCGCCGCCCGCTGGTGGTGCCATCGGCGGCGGCCTGCCAGCGCCGCGACGAGGACGTCACCCAGCTCGACCTGTTCGGTGGAATGCCGGCCGGCGAGGGCGGTGGCAAGCCGGCCAGCCGCAAGGCCAAGGCGAGCCCGCAACTGGACTTGTTCTGATTGCGCGGCTAGGATGGCGCCTCCATCTTTCTGGATGGAATTAGCAAGCTTTTGATCACGGGATGCATATGGACGAGCTGGGCAGCGCAGCAGGGCAGGGGCAGGGACAGTCGCAGGGACAGGCGAGCGTCAAGCGGGTGGTATTCGTCGGTGCGGAATCGACCGGCAAGTCGACCTTGTGCGAGTATCTGGCGCGGCAGTACGGCAGCGTCGCGGTGCCGGAAATCGGGCGCTACATCTGGGAAGACAAGCAGGGCCAGCTGAATGCCGACGACTACGTCGACATCGCCCTGCGTCACCGCGAAGCCGAAGACGAGCAGATGCCCTACGCCAGGCGCTATCTGTTCGTCGATACGAATGCCCTGACCACGCTGCTGCTGGGCCTGGAATTCGGCCAGGTCACCGAACCGGTGCCGGCCGAGCTGCTGCGCTGTGCCGACGAGTGCCGCGAACGCTATGCCTACACCTTCGTCTGCGCCGATGACATTCCCTACGAAGAGCAGCCGGCACGCGAAGATGAAGCCTGGCGCGGACGCATCCACCAGCTGGTGCTGAAGGACCTGGAGGCGCGCGGCATTCCCTATACGCTGGTCAGCGGCAGCGTCGAGGAGCGTGCGCTGCAGGTACGGCGGGTGATCGAGGGCGTCGTTTAAGCGGGAACTGGACGCCGGCTGCGGTCGCGGCCGGCATATACTCGGGGCATGTCCCGGGATCCCGTTGTCGCCACCAGCAAACTGCTCAGCTACGTCCTGCGCCACCGCCCCGACAGCATCGGGCTGGCGCTGGACGCCCACGGCTGGGCCGGCGTCGACGAACTGCTGGCTTGCCTGGCGGCGCACGGCAAACCGGTCGAGCGCGCCTTGCTCGACCGCGTGGTCGCCAGCAACGACAAACAGCGCTTCGCCTTCAGCCCGGACGGCACCCGCATCCGCGCCAGCCAGGGCCACTCCATCGCCGTCGACCTGCAGTTGCAGGAGGCCGAGCCGCCCGCCGTGCTCTACCACGGTACCGCCAGCCGCTTTTTGAAATCCATCCTGGCGTCCGGGCTGCGGCCCGGCGCGCGCCATCACGTTCACCTGTCCGCCGATATCGATACCGCGACCCGGGTCGGCGCCCGCCATGGGTTCCCAGCGGTGCTGGCCGTCGATGCGGCACGCATGCGCACGGATGGGATCGTCTTCTATTTATCCGACAACGGGGTCTGGCTGACGGCTGAGGTCAAGCCCAAATACCTCGGCCAGATGGCATCGGCACCAGGCGAAGCCTAGATGGAGTGTTGTTGCCACGCCATGCCGGAATGCAGAATTGGTAAAAAAGTTACTGTTTTTTATACCATTCGGGGCGATATCCTTGTATGTTTGCTGTGCAACTTTTGCAAACAGACGGACTTCGCAACATGGCCAGCCACGTCCCGCTCTACAAATACCGCGCACTGCTGCTGTCGCAGAATTTCTTCATCAAGGATAACCAGGCCGAGCTGCGCCTGCACGCGCACAAGTACGACTTCGACATGGCCTTCTTCAGCGAGGTCAGCCAATTCGTGGCGGCGGTGGAGGGCGATACCGGCAACGGCCTGTTCGTGATCGACCTGGATGCGCTGCACAATATGCAGTCGGACATGCAGGACAGCCGCAAGACGCTGATGCTGGGCGAGCTGCTGGAGCGCCTGCCGCCCGGCAAGGAATACGTCTACCTGCAGAGCAGCCGCCAGGGCGGACGCTTTCTGCTGCAGCAGAAGCTGGTCGATTCCCACTGTCTGGCCTATGCCGAAAAGCCGATCGCCAACGACGTGCTGGTGGACAAGCTGTTCAATCTGTTCGTCCAGCAAAAGCGTGGCGACCTGGTGCGCCTGATGCACCTTGGCGCCGTCGACGGCCTGGACGATGCCTGCCTGCAGCGCGCGCGCATCGAGCTGATTTCGCACGACCAGGCCCAGACTCTGCACCTGCGCGTACGCGAACTGCAGCCCGACCTGGTCCTGATCGGCGATGCCGAGTTCGCCCGCATCGATTCGCTGGCGCGCGTGCTCAGGAAGAATATCGAAGCCGATCCGGTGCGCGAGATCGTGCTGCTGCAGCACAAGCCGGATGCTGCCCTGATGCAGCATGCGCTGGCCAGCGGTTTCGACGCCGTGCTGCCGGCGGGCGACCCCGACCTGCTGTGCGCCCAGCTGGTCAACCGGGCCAGCAAGATCCGCACAGCCAAGGATCTGATCGCGAAAGACCGTGCGACCGGCCTGCTCAACAAGATCGGCCTGCAGAAGAAGGTCCAGGAACTGATCCGCCAGGCCGCGCGCGAGGAGCGTCCACTGGCCTTCGGCGTGATCGACATCGACAAGTTCAAGACCATCAACGATACCTGGGGCCATTACTTCGGCGATATCGTCATCAAGCGCCTCGCCGTCTGCCTAGCGTCCCACCTGGGCGAGCGCGACCTGCTGAGCCGCTTCGGCGGTGAGGAATTCGTGATCGTGTTCTGGGATTGCACCCTGGAACAGGGCTGGAGCAAACTGGACGCGATGCGGCGCGCCTTCGGCAGCCTGCCTTTCGAAGTCCGCCCCGGCGACGTGCGCAAGTTCTCGTTCAGTGGCGGCATGGCCGCCTACCCGGCCTGCCAGACGGAAAACGCGCTCTTCCTGCGCGCCGATGGGATGCTGTACGAGGCCAAGCAGGGCGGACGCGACCGCATCTGCCCGCCGCCTGCCAGCGCTGCCGCAGCCGCTTAGTCAGCCGCTGAGTCAGCCCCTTAGTCAGCCGCTCAGCGCTCGTTCGTCACCGCCGTCAACAGTTCCATCGTATCCGCGGCTCCCATCTTGCGGGCCGCGTCCAGCATCGAGTTGCCGTCCGCGTCGACCAGGAAGGGATCGGCGCCGCGCGCCAGCAGCAGCCGGGCGATGTCGGCGCGATTGAACATGGCGGCGAACATCAGCGCCGTCTTGCCGTTCGGACCGGCAGCATCGACCCGCGCGCCGTGGTCGAGCAGCAGGGTCGCCACCGGCAGGTCGCCCTTGAAGGCGGCGCCGTGCAGCGGGGCCTGGCCGGCGTCGTTCATGATCTCGGGATCGGCGCCGTGATCGAGCAGGACTTTGGCGGCGTCGAGGTGGCCGTGGTAGCAGGCCAGCATCAAGAGGCTGTCGCCGCGTTCGTTGCGCAGATTGGGCGGCAGGCCCTGGCCCAGCAGGGTGGACAGTTCGGCCGCCTCGCCGGCGCGCGCAAAGCCGAATACCCGGCGCACGAAGGCGAGCGTGTCGTCGTCGAGTTCGGCGGCCGAGGGTGGGCGAGGGGTTTCCTGCATCGTCATCTCCTTGAATGGGTCGATGACGATTAGACCATAGACAGCGGAATCAGGCCGCAAACTCCGCCAGGTGGCGCTCGATCTCGAACACGTGCTGGTCGAACTTGCCCAGTTCGCGCAGGGCCTTGGCCAGCTCCAGCAGGTATTCGCTGTTCGGCCCGCTCGGTCCGGCGGCGCCGGCGATCTGGCGCGCGATGTCGCGTTCGCTGGCCGGGCCCAGGTAGGCCGCGTTCTCGTGGGTGGCGATATAGACCAGGCCCTCGGCCGTGCTGCCGTCTTCGAAGTGGATGTCGGTGGCGAGGCGCAGGTAGCCGTTCTTTTCGCGGTAGTCGAGGTGGGCGAATTCCTCGGGCGTGACCAGGTAGGCCATGCCGTGGCAAATGGCGCCGGCGTCCGGCACCAGGGTCACGACGCGGCCGGGCGCGGTCTCGGTGCCGCGGTGATCGTGCGAGCCTTGCCAGAAGCGCCGGCTCCAGCCGCCGATGTGGGCGGGACGGCGTTCGAGGAAGGGGAAGTCGGCCTTGAAGATCAGCGAACCGTAGCCGAACAGCCAGACGCTGGCGTGGCTGTCGAAGCGGTCCATGGCCCGGTTGATGGCGATGGTGTTATGGGACATGGGACGTATTCTACTGCGGCAAGCCCTTGCCGACGTAGTCCGACAAAAACGCCACAAAGGCTTCGGCCGCCGGCGACAGCGAGCGCTGCCCGCGCGTGTAGATGAAGAAGCGGCGCGTCAGGACCGGCTCGAGCAGCGGCCGGGTCAGCAGGCCATGGCGGTGCACCAGCGCCGAGGCGTAGGGCATGCAGACCGTGACGCCCATGCCGGCCGCCACCATCGCCAGGGCGGTGGTCATGAAGCTGACTTCGTGCTCGGGACGCAGGGTGGCGTCGCGCGGGACTTCGCCCATGTCGGCCAACAGGCGCTCGGTGAACTGGCCGCGCAGCGAGATGAAGGGATAGCCGGCCAGCTCGGCCCAGCTCAGTTGCCGTCGGCTCTCCAGCGGGTGGCCGGGCGGAATCACGGCCTCGAACGGCATGTCGAGCAGCAGGCGGGCGTCGAGTTCCGGGCTCTCGTCGCGCTCCGGCGCGATGCCGCAGTCGACCTCGCCGGACAGCACGCGTCCGGTGACGTCCTCGACCCCGCTGTCGGCCAGGCTGACCTTGATTCCGGGGTGGCGCAAACGCCACGCTGCGACCGCTTGCGGCAGCAGCGTGCAGGCCATCAGCTGGGGCGCGGCGACCCGCACGATACCCTTCCTGAGTTGCGCATGATCGGCAACGTTAGCAAGCGCACGGTCCAGATCGTCGATCATCTGGCTGAATAGGGGGTAGAGTTCCTTACCCATTTCAGTCAGTGCGATTCGGCGCGTGCTGCGATCGATCACGCGCGCGCCAAGGGTTTGTTCGAGTTCTTTGATCAAACCGGACAAAGCTGATTGTGTGACGTGCAAGAACTGGGCGGCAAGCGTAAAGTTACCGGTCTTGGCCACGGCAATGAAGGCCCGCATCTGGCGCAGGGTGGGATTCATCAGATAATCCGATAAATGAGGCGAAAAATATTGTTTGTATGATAGTCCGTTTTCATTTTTAATTGCGGCAATATTCATCGCTGAGGAAATCATGAAACTCGCCACCCTGAAAACCGGCGGCCGCGACGGCACCCTGGTCGTCGTCAGCCGCGATCTGGTCACCTGCCAGGCCGTCCCGCACATCGCTCCCACCTTGCAGGCCGCACTCGACGACTGGACCCGCGTGGCGCCGCAGCTGCTGCAGGTGTACGGACAACTGAACCAGGGCGTGGCCCAGGATGCCGTCTCCTTCCTGGAAGAAGAGTGCGCCTCGCCGCTGCCGCGCGCCTACCAGTGGGCCGACGGCTCGGCCTACATCAATCACGTCGAGCTGGTGCGCAAGGCGCGCGGCGCGCAGGTGCCGCCGTCCTTCTACACCGACCCGCTGATGTACCAGGGCGGCTCGGACTCCTTCGTCGGTCCGCGCGATCCGATCGCGGTGCTGACCGAGGAGTGGGGCGTCGACCTCGAAGCGGAAGTGGCGGTGGTGACCGGCGACGTGCCCATGGGCGCGACCCCGGAGCAGGCAGCGGCCGCCATCCGCCTGGTGATGCTGGTGAACGACGTCTCGCTGCGCAACCTGATTCCGAAGGAGCTGGAGAAGGGCTTCGGCTTCTTCCAGTCGAAGCCGGCCAGCGCCTTCTCGCCGGTGGCCGTGACCCCGGACGAGCTGGGCGATGCATGGCGCGACAGCAAACTCTGCCTGCCGCTGCAGGTGACACTGAACGACCAGCCCTTCGGCCGTCCGAACGCCGGCGACGACATGACCTTCAGCTTTGCGCAGCTGGTCGCGCACGCCGCCAGGACGCGCGAGCTGGCGGCCGGCAGCATCATCGGCTCGGGCACGGTGTCGAACAAGCAGGGCGGGCTGCACGGCTCGAGCATCGCCAACGGCGGCGTCGGCTACTGCTGCCTGGCCGAGCTGCGCATGTACGAAACGATCGAGCAGGGCGCGCCGCAAACGCCGTTCCTGCGCTACGGCGACACGGTCCGCATCGAGATGCTGGACGGCGCCGGCGCGAGCATATTCGGGGCGATCGACCAGGAGGTCGCCCACTATCATGGGAGGAAGCAATGAAGCTCTATACGTATTTTCGCAGCTCGGCAGCCTACAGGGTCCGTATCGCGCTGAACCTGAAGGGTCTGCAGTACGATGCGATTCCGGTGCACCTGCTGCGCGGCGGCGGCGAACAGTTGCAGGAGCAGTACCGCTCGATCAACCCGAGCGGCCTGGTGCCGGCCTTCCAGGATGACTACATCACGCTGACGCAGTCGATGGCGATCCTCGAATACCTCGAAGACGCCTACCCGCAAACGCCGATCATGCCGAAGGACGCGACCGAGCGCGCGCACGTGCGCGAGCTGGCCCAGATCATCGCCTGCGACATCCATCCGGTGAACAACCTGCGCGTGCTGCGCTACCTGGTGCAGGAGCTCGGCATTTCGGAAGAGAAGAAGAACGAGTGGTACCGCCACTGGCTGGTCGGCGGCCTCGAAGTGCTGGAGAAGCACCTGGCGCGCGACCCCGCCGCCGGTCCGCTGTGCCATGGCCGCACGCCGACCATCGCCGACTGCTGCCTGGTGCCGCAGGTCTTCAATGCGCAGCGCCACGGCATCGACGTGTCGGTCTACCCGAATATCGCGCGCATCAACGCCCAGTGCGTCGAGATCCCGGCCTTCATCGCGGCCCATCCCTCGAACCAGCCGGACGCGGAATAATCCCTTGTAACGCCCGATAAAACCGGCTGCGGATGGCAGCATCCGCGGCCGGTTTTTCTTTTAATGCCGGGTTTCCGAGCCGATGCCCGAGCGGTCGGGTTCGGCCGGCGACGAGACCTCTTCCAGCGCGCGGTCGACGCCGGCCGAGTGCTTGGTCGCCATGTCGCCCATCGACACGATGCCGATCACTTCCTGCGAATTCTCGTCGATCACCGGCACGCGGCGGATCTGCACGTCGCCCATCTGGCCGAGCACTTCGTCGACGGTCTGGTTCGGCGAGCAGGTGCGCACGTCGGTGCTCATCACGTCGCCGACGCGGGTGCTGTCGGGTGCCTGCCCGGCAGCGGTGGCGCGCACGGTGATGTCGCGGTCGGTGATCATGCCGACCAGCTTCTGGCCGTCGAGCACGGGGATCGCGCCCACGTTCAGCTCGTCCATCATCTGGGCGGCGCGTTGAATCGTTTCCTGCGGCGAGATGCTTTGCACGTCGCGGGTCATCACATCCTGGATCGTTTGCATGGGGTCCTCCTGCCAAGTTGGGTTGGTGGGATTGCTTGCTTGAGCGGACCCGATGATGCACCGATTCGCGAAACCCGGACGCCAGTTTGACGTGCGGAACAGCGCGCAAAAAAAGCCGGCGCGCGGCCTTGCGGACGGACGGGTCGGCTACAATCTGCCTCCCTTTCAGCTTGCCGATTTCGCCATGCCGATCATTGCCAACCCTGCCGCCATTCCCGCCCCCATCCTCGATGCCCTGAAGCTTGCCGACGCCTCCTGGCGCCCGCACCTGGAAGCCGGCCTGCGCGCCATGATGGAAGCCGACCCAAGCTACCTGCCGGCGCTGGCCGAAGACGACTACCTGCCGACCGGCGGACGCCTGTTCGCCGCCTTCGCGCTGCCGCTGGACGAGGTGCGCTACGTGCTGGTGGGCGAGGGGCCGTACCCGCGCGCGGAAAGCGCGACCGGGGTCTGTTTCATGGATGGCGCGGTGGGCGAGCTGTGGTCGGAGACGGGCCTGTCGAAGCCGGTCAACCGCGCGACCTCGCTGCGCAACTTCATGAAGATGCTGCTGGTGGCCGACGGCCAACTCAATATCGACGATACCGGCGGCGCGGCATTGGCACCGATCGCGAAGGCCGCGCGCGCCGGCAGCTTCATACAGACCCTGCCCGAGCTGCAGGACAAGCTGACCGGACAGGGCTTCCTGCTGCTGAATGCATCGCTGGTGTTCCGCAAGCACGTCGCGCCGGTGGTCGACGCCCGCGCCTGGCTGCCTTTCCAGCGCGCCGTGTTCGCGGCCCTGAGCGGGTGCGCGAAGAAGCCGACCCTGGTCCTGTGGGGCAAGATCGCCGAGCAATTAAAGAAGGTGCCGGAAACCGAAGGCCTGCCGCAGATCCACGCCGAGCATCCCTACAACCTGAGCTTCATCGGCCACGAAGGCATGCACAAGCTGTTCGGCCCGATGCAACTGCTGCACCCCAATTGACCCCGGTTTGAGGGAAGTCAGAAATCGCAACATCAAACCGGGGTCAGACACCGGTTTTTGGAAACTGCCCCGAGGAACTTGCCAAATTTCGGTGTCTGACCCCGGTTTGCGGTAGGTCAGAAATTGGGGGCGCCAAGACAAACCCGATCAAATACGCTATACTTGACTAAATCAATCAACTAATCAGGTTTTTGTTCTTGCTTATGCGAGAGATCAACTTGGGGCGTTGAAGAGAAGCAAGATTTTAACACTGTTTGGAAACCAACCCGGGGTTGTGATGCGTCTGACCACCAAAGGCCGTTTTGCTGTTACTGCGATGATCGATCTTGCCCTGCGCCAGGGTAACGGTCCCGTCACGCTGTCGGGCATCAGCCAGCGCCAGGCCATTTCGCTGTCCTACCTGGAGCAGCTGTTCGGCAAGCTGCGCCGCCACGAGATCGTCGAGTCGGTGCGCGGGCCGGGCGGCGGCTACAGCCTGGCGCGCACCGCCGACAAGGTGACCGTGGCCGACATCATCATCGCCGTCGACGAGCCGCTCGATGCGACCCAGTGCGGCGGCAAGGAAAACTGCCACGGCGCCGATGCCGCCAGCGGCACGCGCTGCATGACCCACGAGCTGTGGGCCACGCTGAACGCGAAGATGGTGGACTATCTCGATTCGGTCACCCTGCAGGACCTGGTCGAACAGCAGAAGCAGAAAGAACAGAAAGAGCAGAACGTGGTGGTCATGCACCGCCACGCTCCTTCGGAAAATACTGAAGCAAAGCATATTGGAGTGAACTGATGAACGCGCCCCTGGACAAAAAAATCGAGCAGAGCTTCCAGACTGCACCGCACTTCCCGATCTACATGGATTACTCGGCCACCACGCCGATCGATCCGCGCGTCGCCGACGCCATGATCCCGTTCCTGCGCGAGCAGTTCGGTAACCCGGCTTCGCGCAGCCACGCCTATGGCTGGAGCGCCGAAGCGGCCGTCGAGGAAGCGCGCGCCAACGTCGCCGCCCTGGTCGGCGCCGATCCGCGCGAGATCATCTGGACCTCGGGCGCGACCGAATCGAACAACCTGGCGCTGAAGGGTGCCGCCCAGTTCTACAAGAGCAAGGGCAAGCACATCATCACCGTCAAGACCGAGCACAAGGCCGTGCTGGACACCGTGCGCGAACTCGAGCGCGTCGGCTTCGAAGCGACCTACCTGGAGCCGCAGGACAACGGCCTGATCTCGATCGAGCAGCTGGAAGCGGCGATCCGCCCGGACACCATCATCGTCTCCGTCATGCTGGTGAATAACGAGATCGGCGTGGTCCAGCCGATCAAGGAAATCGGCGAACTGTGCCGCAAGAAGGGCATCATCTTCCACAGCGACGCCGCGCAAGCCACCGGCAAGGTCGAGATCAACCTGGAAGAGCTGAAGGTCGACCTGATGAGCTTCAGCGCGCACAAGACCTACGGTCCGAAGGGCATCGGCGCCCTGTACGTGCGCCGCAAGCCGCGCGTGCGCCTGGAAGCGCAGATGCACGGCGGCGGTCACGAGCGCGGCCTGCGTTCGGGCACGCTGGCACCGCACCAGATCGTCGGCATGGGCGAAGCCTTCCGCATCGCCAAGGAAGAGATGGACAGCGAACTCGCACGCATCAAGGCGCTGCGCGACCGCCTGGCCAAGGGCCTGATGGAGATCGAAGAGGTCTACATCAACGGCGACATGGAACACCGCGTGCCGCACAACCTGAACGTGTCCTTCAACTTCGTCGAGGGCGAATCGCTGATCATGGCGGTCAAGGATCTGGCGGTGTCGTCGGGTTCGGCCTGCACCTCGGCGTCGCTGGAACCGTCCTACGTGCTGCGCGCCCTGGGCCGCAGCGACGAACTGGCGCACAGCTCGATCCGCTTCACCATCGGCCGCTTCACCACCGAGGAAGACATCGACTTCGCCATCAAGCTGCTGAAAGATAAAGTCGGCAAGCTGCGCGAACTGTCGCCGCTGTGGGAAATGCACAAGGACGGCATCGACCTGAACACGATCCAGTGGGCCGCCCACTAATTAACGCATACGCATCCAAGGAGCACTGACATGGCATATTCCGACAAAGTCCTCGACCACTACGAAAACCCGCGCAACGTCGGCTCGTTCGACAAGAATTCCGACGACGTCGGCACCGGCATGGTCGGCGCCCCGGCCTGCGGCGACGTGATGAAGCTGCAGATCAAGGTGAACGAAGCCGGCGTGATCGAAGACGCGAAATTCAAGACCTACGGCTGCGGCTCGGCGATCGCTTCGAGCTCGCTGGTGACCGAATGGGTGAAGGGCAAGTCGCTGGACGAAGCGCTGTCGATCAAGAACACCCAGATCGCCGAAGAACTGGCGCTGCCGCCGGTGAAGATCCACTGCTCGATCCTGGCAGAGGACGCGATCAAGGCCGCCGTGGCCGATTACAAGCACAAGCACGCAGCCGAAGAAAAGGCCGCTTAATGTGATGCGTGGGCACGGAGTGCCCACCCTACGATCCGCAACGAGGACGTAGGGTGGGCTCGCCGAGCCCACGATGCATTTAACGAATCAAGCTGGAGAATCACGAAATGGCAATCACCCTTACTGAAAAAGCCGCGCGTCACATCACCCGTTACCTCGAACGCCGGGGCAAGGGTGTCGGCTTGCGTTTCGGTGTGCGCACGACCGGCTGCTCCGGCCTGGCCTACAAGCTGGAGTACGTCGACGAGCCGGCGGGCGAGGACAATGTCTTCGAGTCGCACGGCGTGAAGGTCTTCGTCGATCCGAAGAGCCTGCCCTACATCGACGGCACCGAGCTGGACTTCGCCCGCGAAGGCCTGAACGAAGGCTTCCGCTTCAACAATCCGAACGTCAAGGACAACTGCGGCTGCGGCGAATCCTTCCGCATCTGAGGTAGAGAAGACCCGCGATGCAGAATCACTTCGAGCTGTTCCAACTGCCGGCCAGGTTCGACGTCGATATGGACGCGCTGGACGCCGCCTACCGCGAAATCCAGGGCCGCGTGCACCCGGACCGCTTCGTCAATGCCAGCGACACCGAAAAGCGCGTCGCGATGCAATGGGCGACCCGCGCCAACGAGGCCTACCAGACCCTGCGCAACCCGATGCAGCGCGCGCGCTACCTGTGCGAGCTGCACGGCGTCGACCTGCAGACCGAGTCCAACACGGCGATGCCGATGGACTTCCTGATGCAGCAGATGGAGCTGCGCGAGGCGCTCGGCGATGCGCGCGCATCCAAGGATGCCGAGGCGCTCGACGAACTCGAGGCCCAGGTCCGCAGCGAGAAGAAGAGCCGGCTGGCCCAGGTCGGCAAGCTGCTCGATCTAGGGGACTACACCCAGGCGGCGCAGGGCGTGCGCGCACTGATGTTCCTCGATAAATTCGCGGACGAGCTGCACTACGCGTTCGAAGCGCTCGAATCGTAATCGGCACGCATTGGTGGACACGGGGTGTCCACCCTACCGGAAAACGCCGGCTCGTAGGGTGGGCACGCCGTGCCCACGCACACACAGTTCCAAGAAAAACAAAACGATCAGGTAACACGACCATGGCACTACTGCAGATTTCCGAACCCGGCATGTCGACCGCACCGCACCAGCACCGGCTGGCGGTGGGCATCGACCTGGGCACCACCAATTCCCTCGTCGCGACCGTCCGTTCCAGCATTCCCGAAGTGCTGAGCGACGAGGACGGCCGCGCGCTGCTGCCATCGATCGTGCGTTACCTGCCGAATGGCCACGCCAACATCGGCTACAAGGCGCAAGCCCACCGCACCACCGATCCGAAGAACACCATCGTCTCCGTCAAGCGCTTCATGGGCCGCGGCCTGAAGGACATCGCGCACGCCGAGAACCTGCCTTACGATTTCGTGGATGCTCCGGGCATGGTGCAGCTGAAAACCGTGGCCGGCGTGAAGAGCCCCGTCGAAGTCTCGGCGCAGATCCTGGCCACGCTGCGCCAGACCGCGGAAGACGCGCTCGGCGACGAACTGGTCGGCGCCGTGATCACCGTGCCGGCCTACTTCGACGATGCCCAGCGTCAGGCGACCAAGGACGCGGCCCAGCTGGCCGGCCTGAATGTGCTGCGCCTGCTGTCGGAGCCGACCGCGGCCGCCATCGCCTATGGCCTGGACCATGGCAAGGAAGGCGTCTACGCGGTCTACGACCTGGGCGGCGGCACCTTCGACATCTCGATCCTGAGGCTGTCGAAAGGCGTGTTCGAGGTGCTCTCGACCGGCGGCGATTCGGCCCTGGGCGGCGACGACTTCGACCAGCGCCTGTTCTGCCACATCACCCAGCAGGCCGGCCTCGCGCCGCTGTCGGATGAAGACACCGCGACCCTGATGGTCAAGGCGCGCCAGGCCAAGGAGCTGCTGTCGACCAACGAAGAAACCACTGTCGAGGCGATCCTGAAGTCGGGCGAAATCGTGCAGGTGACGGTGAGCGCGAAGACCTTCGCCGAGATCACCCAGCCGCTGGTCGCGAAGACCATGAATGCCGTGCGCAAGGCCATGCGCGATGCCAACGTGAGCGTGGAAGACGTCGACGGCGTGGTGATGGTGGGCGGCGCCACCCGCATGCCGAACGTGCGCCGCGCGGTGGGCGACTATTTCAAGACCATCCCGCACGCGAACATCGACCCGGACAAGGTGGTGGCGCTGGGCGCCGCGATCCAGGCGAACCTGCTGGCCGGTAACCGCGCCGCCGGCGACGACTGGCTGCTGCTGGACGTGACCCCGCTGTCGCTGGGCATCGAGACCATGGGCGGCCTGGTCGAGAAAATCATCCCGCGCAACTCGACGATTCCATGCGCGCGTGCGCAGGAGTTCACGACCTTCAAGGATGGTCAAACAGCGTTGGCCGTGCACGTCGTGCAAGGCGAGCGCGAGCTGGTGTCCGACTGTCGTTCGCTGGCGCGCTTCGAGCTGCGCGGCATCCCGCCGATGGCGGCCGGCGCGGCGCGCATCCGCGTGACTTACCAGGTCGATGCCGATGGCCTGCTGTCGGTGTCGGCGCGCGAAACCCGCTCCGGCGTCGAAGCCTCGATCACCGTCAAGCCGTCCTACGGCCTGGGCGACGACGAAGTCGCGCGCATGCTGCAGGACTCGTACAACTCGGCCCAGGTCGACATGGTCGCCCGCGCGCTGCGCGAAGAGCAGGTCGAGGCCGAGCGCATCCTGCTGGCCACCCAATCGGCGCTGGACCTGGATGCCGAGCTGCTGAGCGATGAAGAACGCGCGGCGGTGGCAAAGCTGGAGCAGGGCGTGCGCGACGCGCTGGCCCGCTCGAACGACGAGTCCGTGAACGTGGACGAGCGCCAGAACAAGCTGCACGACGCGGTGCAGGCGCTGGCCCACGGCACCGAGGAATTCGCGGCGCGACGCATGGACAAGAGCGTGCGTAAGGTATTGGCTGGTAAATCACTGGATCAGGTATAAGGCCACGAACGGCAGCACGTCATTCCCGCGAAGGCGGGAATCCAGGTTCTCCTTGAGCTGACGAAACGCCGGTAAACTTGGGTTCCCGCCTTCGCGGGAACGACGTAATTCATCATCAAACGAGGTAAAGAAGTGCCACAAATCGTCATCCTCCCCCATCCCGTCTTCTGCCCCGAAGGTGCCGTGCTCGACGGCCAGAGCGGCAAGTCGATCTGCGACACGCTGCTGGAAAACGACATCGAGATCGAGCACGCCTGCGACCGCGTGTGCGCCTGCACCACCTGCCACGTGATCGTGCGCGAAGGCTTCGACTCGCTGAACGAGCAGGAAGAGAAGGAAGAGGACATGCTGGACAAGGCCTGGGGCCTGGAGCCGAACTCGCGCCTGTCCTGCCAGGCCATCATCGCCGATGAAGACCTGGTGGTCGAGATCCCGAAATACACGATCAACCACGCCGCCGAGAATCACTGATTCTTGAGCATGGAGCGCACCATGAAATGGACCGACGTCACCGCCATCGCCGAGGCGCTGTACGAGAAGTATCCGGACGTCGATCCCACGACGGTGCGCTTCGTGGACCTGCATAACTGGGTCGTCGGGCTGGAAGGCTTCGACGACGACCGCGCCCGCGGCGGCGAACGCGTGCTCGAAGCCATACAAACGGCCTGGATAGATGAAGCTAGCTGAAAAGAAGGGCGCCGCAAAGAAGCCGGCGCCGACCGTGTACGAACTCCTTCCCGAGATCAAGCCGGGGCAGTCGATCGAACTGCTCAAGGAGCTGCACATCCTGACCCGCGAGGGCAAGCTGAACCAGGACAGCCGGCGCAAGCTGAAGCAGGTCTACCACCTGGTGCAGTTCATCGAGCCGCTGGTGGCCGACGTGCTGGCGCAGCAGGGCGCCGCTGCGCAGGGCGAGAACAAGCAGGGCGTGAGCCTGGTCGACCACGGCGCCGGCAAGTCCTATCTCGGCTTCATCCTGTACGACCTGCTGTTCAAGGGCAAACCCGCGGGTGAGGGCGGCCACATCTACGGCATCGAAACCCGCGAAGAGCTGGTGCAGAAATCGACCGAGCTGGCCGCGCGCCTCGGCTTCGAGGGCATGTCCTTCCTGAACCTGTCGGTGGCCGAGTCCACCGAGTCGAGCAAGCTGCCGGCCACCATCGACGTGGTCACTGCGCTGCACGCCTGTAACACCGCGACCGATGACGCGATCGACTTCGCGCTCAAGAAGAAGGCGAAACACATCGTGCTGGTGCCGTGCTGCCAGGCCGAAGTGGCGTCGGTGCTGCGCAAGAACAAGGGCAAGGACCTGGGCCGCAGCGCGCTGACCGAGATCTGGCGCCACCCGATCCATACCCGCGAATTCGGCAGTCAGATCACCAACGTGCTGCGCTGCCTGCAGCTGGAAGCGCACGGCTACCAGGTCACCGTGACCGAACTGGTGGGCTGGGAGCACTCGATGAAGAACGAGCTGATCGTCGCGACCTACAAGAACCTGCCGCGCAAGCGGCCCGCCGAGCGCCTGCAGCAGGTGCTGGCCGAAGTGGGCCTGGAAGAGATGGCCCAGCGCTTTTACGTTTGAAGAGAGACCCATGAGCGAGCACCCGAGCACCGAGCGCTGGATCGACCTGCGCAGCGACACCGTCACCCAACCGTCCGCCGCGATGCGTGCCGCCATGGCCGCGGCCCCCGTCGGCGACGACGTGTATGGCGACGACCCGACCGTCAACCGCCTGCAGGATTTCGCGGCCGAGCTGTTCGGCTTCGAGGCCGGCATGTTCGCACCCTCGGGCACCCAGACCAACCTGATCGCGCTGATGACCCATTGCGGCCGCGGCGACGAATACCTGGTCGGCCAGGAAGCGCACACCTACAAATACGAAGGCGGCGGTGCGGCCGTCCTCGGCAGCATCCAACCGCAGCCGATCGCCAACCAGCCGGACGGTTCGATCGCCTTGAACGACATCGCGGCCTACATCAAGCCCGACGACATGCACTTCGCGCGTACGCGCCTGCTGGCGCTCGAGAACACCATCGGCGGCCGCGTGCTGCCGCAGGATTACGTGCTCGCCGCCACCGGGCTGGCACATGACAAGGGCCTGGCGACCCACCTGGACGGCGCACGCGTCTGCAACGCCGCCGTCAAGAATGGCTTGAGCCTGCGCGCGCAGGTGGCCGGCTTCGACACCGTGTCGGTCTGCCTGTCGAAGGGCCTGGGCGCGCCGGTCGGTTCGGTGCTGCTCGGCCCCAAGGCCTTCATCGAGCAAGGTAAGCGCTGGCGCAAGATGCTGGGCGGCGGCATGCGCCAGGCCGGCGTGATCGCCGCGGCGGCCCAGTACGCGCTCGAGCACAACGTCGAGCGCCTGGCCGAGGACCACCAGAACGCCGCCGACCTGTCGAGCGGTCTGGCCCAGATCGAGCAGCTACGCGTGACCACGCCGCAGACCAACATCTTCTACGTCGAGATCCCGGCAGCGGCGGTCGCCGCCCTGCGCGAGCACCTGGCGAACCAGGGTATCCGTGCCTCGATCGGCACGCAGACCCGCCTGGTGACCCACCTCGACATCAGCCGCGACGACGTGCAGAAGACCGTCGCCGCGTTCAAGGACTTCTTCAAGGACTGGCGCGCCTGATGAGTGACGAAGGCATCCGCCTCGCCAAGCGCGTGGCCGAGTTCGCGGGGTGTTCGCGCGCCGAGGCCGAGCGTTACATCGCCGGCGGCTGGGTCAGCGTGGACGGCACCGTGGTCGACGAACCGGCGACGCGTGTGCTGCCTGCGCAGCAGGTCGCTCTTCTGCCTGGCGCCACGGCCGAGGAGCCGCAGCCGGTCACCATCCTGCTGCACAAGCCGGCCGGCCTGCACGGCAAGGCGGCGCTCGACTCGCTGCAGGCGGAGACCCTGTTTCAGACTGAGCCCGGCCAGCGCTTCCTGAAGCGCCACCTGAGCCGCCTGACGCCGGCGATGCCGCTGGAGACCCTGGCCAGCGGCCTGGTCGTGTTCAGCCAGGACTGGCGCGTGCTGCGCAAATTGGGCCAGGACAGCGACCGTATCGAGCAGGAATACGTGGCGGAGGTCAGCGGCGCCATCGTCGAGGACGGCCTGGCGCGCCTGAACGCGGGCGGCAGCCCGAAGACGCCGCTCAAGGCCAGCTGGCAGAGCGAGGCGCGGCTGCGCTTCGCCGGCAAGGGCATCGTGCCGGGCCAGATCGAAGCCCTGTGCGCAAAGGTCGGGCTGCAGGTGACAGGCCTGCGCCGCCTGCGCATCGGCCGCCTGGCCTTGAGCAGCCTGCCGGTGGGGCAGTGGCGCTATCTGCGCGACAGCGAGAAGTTCTAAGGAAGAGAAATCAGGCGCCTGCCGTTTGCGCGGCGTCGGCGGCGGGCTTGGCGGGCTTGGCCTGCTTGGGCAGCAGCACCAGGCGGGTCCCGGCCAGGCGGTCGTGCAGGAACTGGCGGTCCTTGTCGAGGAAGGCGGTCAGGCCCCAGGCGGCGATGCCCGCGGCGATCACGGCGGACACTTCGAGCTTGCCCTTCAGGCCGAAGGCCGCGCACACCAGCAGCGCCGGCAGGAACCAGCCCCAGGCCAGCACATAGCGCAGCACCGCGGTCTTGAGCGGCACGCGCGACTGCTGGTCGGCCGTGAGGCGCAGGCGCCAGGTCTTCATCGCCAGCGTGTGGCCGCTGTCGGTCCAGCACCAGACGAAGTAGGCACCGGTGACCAGGAACAGGAAGAATTTCAGGCCGTACTGGGCCAGCGCCTCATGGCTGTTGCGCGTCACCAGCAGGTAGAGCGCCACCGCCAGCATCTCGACCGCCAGCAGCAGGAAGGTCTCGTAGACCATCACGATCAGGCGGCGCTTGACGGTCGGGGTGCTGCTGGTAGTGTCGCTCATAAAATGGCTCGAAGACTCAGGCGTTGTTCGGTGTGATGCCCCAGTTGGCCGGTACCGGCTTTTCCTGTTGCGGCGGATTGGCCGGCTGGGCGGGCTGCGTGGGTTGCGGCGGCGGCGTAACGGGCGCCGGCTGCTGCGTCGACGGCACCGCCACACAGGGCGGCGTTGCGGAGACGCTGTTCTTCACGGTGCCGGCAGGGCAGGAGGTCGCACCGCCGCCGAGCGGCGCCACGGCCTTGCCGCTGGCCTGGCTCGGCACCACCGAGGCTTTCTTGCGGCCTGCCGCCGAGGCGGCCAGCTTCTTCTTCTGCTCTTCGGGCAGCTGCTGGTAACTCTGCCAGCTCGCGGTCTTCTGGTCGGGCGCGATCTTGCGCGCGCGCGCATAGGTCTCGCGCGCCAGTTCGCGCTGCTCCGGGGTGAGCTTGGCCCACTCGCGCATGCGTTCGTGCACGCGCTGCTGTTCCTCGGGTTTCAGGTTGGCGAAGCGGTTTGCCAGTTGCAGCCACTTCTGCTTGCGCACCCCATCCATCTGGTCCCACTCGGCCTGCAGCGGCTGCAGCGCCAATTTCTGGGCCGATGTCAGAGTACGCCACAGCGGCTTGTCGCCGGCCTTTTGTGCCGAGGCGCTGTCGGCCCGGCCGGCATGCGCGCTGGACGCGGCGCCGGCGGCGGCAGGCGTGCTGCTGCCCGCGCCCGGCATGGCGAAGCGGTCGTGCTGCTGGCTGAACAGCAGCACGATGCCGGCGAATGCAGCGGCGGCGCCGGCGGCAGCGACTTTACCCTTGTTTGCCGTCATCAAAGCTGGGCCTTACTGTGCGCGTTGCGGTGCTTGCTGCTGTTGCTGGGCCAGGTAGGCGTTGAAGCCGTGGTCGGTGTAGGCGGTGAGCGGCAGGTCGTCCGACAGCACGGCGGCGTCCAGGTCGGCCAGCTCGGCCGCGCGCTGTTCGTGCTCGCTCTGGTAGACGCCAGCCAGGCCGATCACCATCGCCAGCAGCGGCGCGGCCACGGCCAGGCCCTTCATCCAGCGCATGTCGAACAGCCGGCGCTTCTCCTGCACCGGCACGCGCGGCGCATCGGCCTTCTTGCGCGCGAGGGCAAGGGCACGCGCGGCAGCCAATCGGTCGGTGGTCGAGGCCGGCAGATTGTCGAGGTTCTCGTTCAGGGCGTGGCGGATCTTGTACGCCAGGTTGATGTCGTCGGTGTTCATAATTTAATTCCCTTGGCCTCCAGGGCTTTTTGCAGGGCATGCGTAGCGCGAGAACAATGCGTTTTCACACTGCCCTCGGAGCATCCCATTGCTTGGGCCGTTTCGGCCACGTCCATGTCCTGCCAGTAACGCATGAGGAAGGCCTCCCGTTGACGCGTAGGGAGCTTTTGTATCTCTTCATCGATCTGACGCAGGGTTTCCGCGCGTTCGACCTGATCTGCACTCGACTCGGCAGCGGCCGACCCTTCTTCGGCCTCGTAGGAATTGAGTATATCAAAGTCCTCGTCGTCGTCTTCACCGCGTCGACCCAGGTTTCCGAAAAGGCTGACCCAGGTATTGCGCACTTTCTCGCGCCGAAAATAATCGAGGATGGTGTTCTGCAAAATGCGTTGAAAGAGCATCGGCAGTTCGGCCAAGGGCTTGTCGCCGTATTTCTCGGCCAGCTTGATCATGGCGTCCTGAACGATGTCCAGCGCTGCCTCGTCCTTGCGGACCGCGTACGCTGCCTGCTTGAAGGCGCGCCGTTCCACACTTTCGAGGAAGTCGTTGAGTTCTTTGTCGGTTGCCATGCGATGAAGGGTCGGAAAACCCTCGAATCCTAGCAAAATTTATGCTTGAGCGCACGCTAAACCGGCTGCGCGATTTGTGACTGTGCGGCAAAAATGAGGAGACGGACCATGCTGCGCATCCTGGGGAAGGCAAGTTCGATCAATGTCCGCAAGGTCTTGTGGACTTGCGCCGAGCTCGGCCTGCCTTTCGTCCGCGAAGACTGGGGTGCCGGCTTCCAGCCGACCTCGTCCCCGGCTTTTCTCGCGTTGAATCCGAACGCGATGGTGCCGGTGCTGGTCGATGGCGCAGACGTTGACGCTCCTGTGCTGTGGGAATCCAACACGATCTGCCGCTATCTGGCCGCGCGGCGCATCGTGATGCTTTCCAGGTCGAGCACAGCATCGCGCAGTGGCACCGTCACATGGGCATCCTCGACGGCCAGCTGGCCGGGACCGGCGCGTATGCCGCCGGCGCGGATTTCTCGCTGGCCGATATCGTGCTCGGCCTTTCGCTCAACCGCTGGCTGATGACGCCAATGCCGCGTCCGGATTATCCGGCGATTCAAGCCTATGCCGAATTGCTGCGTCTGCGTCCGGCATGCCGCGAATTTTGTCTGAATGGAGTCCCCTGAATTGAAAGCGATTTGCGCGGCCATTAATGAAGCGAATTCAACGCCGAGTCGGTTAAGTGCACCAATTTGGCCATTTCCATCTTTGTACTTGACCGGAATGGTGCAACGCAGTAAGGTGTATAACGCTTTGCAACCCCGAAGCCCAAAGTCATCCGGAGCGGCATACCCCGCCGGTCCAGGCATGACGCGCTTTCACATGTAGGCAGTTTGCTCCCACCCGCGCCAAAAGCGCGAGAGACACGCATTCCGCACACAGAAACTCACGCCAAACGAGTTTGCGACCAGCGCCGTTTCGTAAGTCATCTACGGGTGACTGAAAGATCGACGTGAGCGCAGAAAGAAGGGAAGCATGAGCACTGTTGCGCGACACGTATCTCGTCAGGCACGAGCATCCGATCAATCTCCCTATGGGTCTTGAAAGGAAACGTAATGAGTCACGACGCAGCAGTTCCCATCACGGGCGCTGAGATACTGGTCCGTTGTCTGGCAGAGGAGGGCGTGAAGCACGTCTTCGGCTACCCGGGCGGCGCGGTCCTGTATATCTACGACGCCATCTTCAAGCAGGACAAATTCCAGCACATCCTGGTGCGCCACGAACAGGCGGCCATCCACGCGGCCGACGCTTATTCGCGCAGCTCGAATCAGGTTGGCGTGGCCCTGGTCACTTCCGGTCCGGGCGTCACCAATGCCGTCACCGGCCTCTCCACCGCCTACATGGATTCGATTCCGATGGTGGTGATCTCGGGCCAGGTGCCGACCCACGCGATCGGCCAGGACGCCTTCCAGGAATGCGACACGGTCGGCATCACGCGGCCGGTGGTCAAGCACAACTTCCTGGTCAAGGACGTGCGCGACGTCGCCGCGACGATCAAGAAAGCCTTCTACATCGCACGTACCGGCCGTCCGGGCCCGGTGCTGGTCGACATCCCGAAGGATGTCAGCATGCAGAAGGCCCTGTACGACTATCCGCGCGAAATCGAGATGCGCTCGTACAAGCCGGTCGACAAGGGCCACGCGGGCCAGATCCGCAAGGCCGTGCAGCTGCTGCTGTCGGCCGAACGCCCGATGATCTATACCGGCGGCGGTGTGATCCTGGCGAACGCATCGAACGAACTGAACCGCCTGGTCGACAAGCTCGGCTACCCGGTCACCAACACGCTGATGGGCCTGGGCGCCTACCGCGCGTCCAGCGGCCACTTCGTCGGCATGCCGGGCATGCACGGCACCTACGAAGCGAACATGGCGATGCAGCATTGCGACGTCCTGGTCGCGATCGGCGCCCGCTTCGACGACCGCGTGATCGGCAACCCGAAACACTTCGCCAGCAACCCGCGCAAGATCATCCACATCGACATCGACCCGTCTTCGATCTCGAAACGCGTGAAGGTCGATATCCCCATCGTCGGCAACGTCAAGGACGTGCTGGTCGAGCTGCTGTCCCAGCTCGACGCCGCCGAGCAGAAGCCGAATGAAGGGGCGCTCAAGAAATGGTGGAGCCAGATCGGCGAATGGCGCGGCCGCGAGTGCCTGAAGTACACGCCGTCGGATGAAGTCATCAAGCCGCAATCGGTGGTCGAGACCCTGTGGCAGGTCACCGGCGGCGATGCCTTCGTCACCTCCGACGTCGGCCAACACCAGATGTGGGCTGCACAGTACTACCCGTTCAACCAGCCGCGCCGCTGGATCAACTCGGGCGGCCTGGGCACGATGGGCGTCGGCCTGCCGTACGCGATGGGCGTGCAGATGGCGAACCCGAACGCGACCGTGGCCTGCATCACGGGCGAGGGCTCGATCCAGATGAACATCCAGGAGCTGGCGACCTGCAAGCAGTACCACCTGACGCCGAAGATCATCCTCCTGAACAACCGCTTCCTGGGCATGGTGCGCCAGTGGCAGGAGCTCGACTACAACTCGCGCTACGCCGAGTCGTACATGGATGCGCTGCCCGATTTCGAGAAGCTGGCCGAGGCCTATGGCCACGTCGGCATGCGCATCGAAAAGCCGGGCGACGTCGAGGGCGCGCTGCGCGATGCCTTCGCCATGAAGGACCGCCTGGTGTTCATGAACTTCATCACCGACCGCAGCGAGAACGTCTGGCCGATGGTCAAGACGGGCAAGGGCTTGTCGGAGATGCTGCTGAGCTCGGAGGACCTGTAATGCGACACATCATTTCCGTCCTGCTCGAGAACGAAGCGGGCGCCCTGTCGCGCGTGGTCGGGCTGTTCTCCGCGCGCGGCTACAACATCGAGACGCTGACCGTGGCGCCGACCGAAGACGCGACGCTGTCGCGCATGACCATCGTCACCACCGGTTCGGACGACATCATCGAGCAGATCACCAAGCACCTGAACCGGCTGATCGAAGTCGTGAAGGTGGTCGATCTGACCGAAGGCCAGCACATCGAGCGCGAGCTCATGCTGATCAAGGTGAGGGCGGTCGGCAAGGAGCGCGAAGAGATGAAGCGCACCGCCGACATCTTCCGCGGCCGCGTCATCGACGTGACCGAGAAGACCTACACGATCGAGCTGACCGGCGCCAAGAGCAAGCTGGACGCCTTCATCGATGCGATCGACCGCGCTTCCATCCTCGAGACCGTGCGTACCGGCGGCAGCGGCATCGGTCGCGGCGAAAGAATTTTGAAGGTGTAGGGTGGGCACCCCGTGCCCACGCGTCACACCCGCATACAACGAACCCAAAACACAGGACATCAAATGAAAGTTTTCTACGACAAAGACTGCGACCTCTCCCTCATCAAAGGCAAGAACGTCGCCATCATCGGCTACGGCTCGCAGGGCCACGCGCACGCCCAGAACCTGAACGATTCCGGCGTCAACGTGACCGTCGGCCTGCGCCGCGGCGGCGCCTCGTGGACCAAGGTCGAACAGGCCGGCCTGAAGGTCGCCGAAGTCAATGAAGCGGTGAAGGCCGCCGACGTCATCATGATCCTGCTGCCGGACGAGAACATCGCCCAGGTCTACAAGGAAAACATCGAGCCGAACGCGAAGCAGGGCGCCGTGCTGGCCTTTGCTCACGGCTTCAACGTGCACTACGGCCAGGTCGTGCCGCGCGCCGACCTCGACGTCATCATGGTCGCGCCGAAGGCCCCGGGCCACACCGTGCGCGGCACCTACAGCCAGGGCGGCGGCGTGCCGCACCTGGTCGCGGTCTACCAGGACAAGTCGGGCGCGGCGCGCGACATCGCGCTGTCGTATGCGATGGCGAACGGCGGCGGCCGCGCCGGCATCATCGAGACCAACTTCCGCGAAGAGACCGAGACCGACCTGTTCGGCGAACAGGCCGTGCTGTGTGGCGGTACCGTCGAGCTGATCAAGGCCGGTTTCGAGACCCTGGTGGAAGCCGGCTACGCGCCGGAGATGGCCTACTTCGAGTGCCTGCACGAGCTGAAGCTGATCGTCGACCTGATCTACGAAGGCGGCATCGCCAACATGAATTACTCGATCTCGAACAACGCGGAATACGGCGAGTACGTGACCGGCCCGCGCATCGTGACCGACGACACCAAGAAGGCGATGCAGCAGTGCCTGAAGGACATCCAGACCGGCGAGTACGCGAAGTCCTTCATCCTCGAGAACAAGGCCGGCGCCCCGACCCTGATCTCGCGCCGCCGTCTCACCGCCGAGCACCAGATCGAACAGGTCGGCGGCAAGCTGCGTGCGATGATGCCGTGGATTGCGAAGAACAAGCTGGTGGATCAGTCGAAGAACTGATCGGGCGGTAAACATAGTGACCGTCGTTCCCGCGAAAGCGGGAACCCATGCTGAGCATCGGGATTGGTCGACTTCGGTGTCTCAGTATGGATTCCCGCCTTCGCGGGAATGACGGCAAGTAGCGGGAATGACGGCAAGTAGCGGGAATGACGGCAAGTAGCAGCAATGACGTAATGAGTTGCAACGATTTGCAAAAGTCCATTACATCCATCCCCCGCCTGCGCAAAACACGCTATCGTTCTTCCTGTAACTCAACAGGAGAACAAGCATGCGTCCTTCCCGCCTCATCCTCGCCGCCAGCCTTGGCCTGGCCCTGAACGCCCATGCGCAGACCGCGCCTGCACCCGCCGCGGCAACGACCAGCGGCACCCTGATCATCGTCCCCGCCTATGGCGAAGTGAAGCACGCCAACGACGAAGCCACGGTTACCTTCTCGGTCGAAGAGCAGGACAAGGACCGCGCCGTCGCGCAGGCGCGCGTGAACCAGAAGATGAAGCAGGGCACCGAGATCGTGCGCCGCGAAGATCCGAAGGCGGAGCTGAAGACCGTCAATTACTACAGCTACCCAGTGTACCCGGAAGTGCCGGACAATCCGCAGCGCCCGCTGGCGACCCAGGCTGCGCGCCGCACGCCCATCGGCTGGCGCGTCGGCCAGTACCTGGAGCTGAAGACCCGCAATCTGGAGAATCTGCCGAAAACGGCTGCGGCGGCCCAGAACGTACTGGGCATCAGCGGCATCGACTATCACCTCAGCCCGGAGCTGACGAAGAAGCTCGACGACGAGCGCATCGCCGCGACTTACCGCAACCTGAACGAGCGCATTGCCTCGATTGCGCGCGCGATGGGGCGGAACGTCAACGATGCCACGATCGACACCGTCGACTTCGAAGGCAGCGGCCATTACGCGGGCGGGCAGGGCGAAGCCGCCGCCGCGCCGATGGCGATGATGCGTGGCAAGCGCGCCGACATGGCCGAGACGCCCGAGCCCAGCTTCGAGCCCGGCGAAACCCGTCTGGAGATGCGCCTGGTTGGCAAAGTGAAATTCCGATAAGCGTATCGGTTCGCTAACTGCAGGGCGCGGCCATATAATGGCATGGTCCGCGCCCACGCGCGCAGTTACCGAATAACAATACTATGCCAACCTTCCCTCGCCGCAGAAAGAACGACGGGCCCAAGACGGGCCGCTTCGGTCGTTTCAGCCGTTTCCGCTTCAGCCGCCGCACTGGTAACGGCGCACGCAGCCTCGACGCCGGCGCCCGTCCGCGCCGCGGCATCTACCTGCTGCCGAATGCCTTCACCACCGCCGCCCTGTTCGGCGGCTTCTACGCGATCGTGATGGCGATGAACCAGCGCTTCGACCACGCCTGCTGGGCCGTGTTCATCGCCATGGTTCTCGACGGGCTGGATGGCCGCGTGGCGCGGCTGACCAACACCCAGTCGGAGTTCGGCGCCCAGTACGACTCGCTGTCGGACATGGTGTCCTTCGGCGCCGCGCCGGCGCTGGTGATCTACGAATGGTCGCTGCGCGGTCTAGGCAAGCTCGGCTGGATCGCCGCCTTCGTCTACTGCGCCGGCGCCGCGCTGCGCCTGGCGCGTTTCAACACGAATATCGAAGTGGTCGACAAGCGCTTCTTCCAGGGCCTGCCCAGCCCGGCCGCGGCGGCGCTGGTCGTTGGTTTCGTGATGATGATGACCGATCCCGAAATCAATATCAGCCCGCGCCAGGCCGACTGGATCTCCTGGGTCATCGCGCTGTTCGCCGGCATCACCATGGTCACCAACGTGCCTTTCTACAGCTTCAAGGACGTCAACTTCCGCAAGTCGGTGCCCTTCATCGTCGTGTTCCTGGTCGCGCTCGGACTGGCGCTGCTGGCAATCGACCCGCCGAAGGTGCTGTGGCCACTGTTCGTGCTGTACGGCCTGTCGGGCTACGCGGTCTATGTGTACCGCTTCGCCAAGGGCAAGCCGGTCAGCATCGTGCAGACCGGGGAAGAGCCGCTGGATCCGAGCGAGCGGCGCTGAGGCTTCGGCGCACCTTCAGTCGCGCAGGGTGCGCCATTCCTGCCTGGTCGCCGTCCCTTCGTCCTGCGGGCAATTGGTGATGCGCAGCTTGCCGTGGTGTTCGATCATCTCGACATTGGTCGTGGGTGAGCGCTCCGTGATGCAGTAGGTGCGCCTGCCGGTGATGACGCGCGAACGGCGCGCGCCGTCGCCGGAATTGTTCACCAGCTCCTCGACCTTCGGCGCTTCGAACAGCTCGGGCTTGGCCAGGGCCGCCGCTTCTTCCATCTTCTTGCGCATCCGCATCTGCGGGCTGTCCAGCGGCGCGGCAATGTAGGGATTGTTCTCCTTGCGCAGCGCCTTGGCGATGCTGCCGATGTCGCGCCTGGCCTGCTGCAGAATCTGTTCTGCGCTCGGCTTTTGCGGAATGGCGGCTTGCGGCTGCGCGTCGGCATCCGTTGTGGTCGCGGCCGGTGCGCCTGGCGTGATGGCCGTGTCGGCGCTGGGGCCAGGCGTCGGCGTCACGACCGGCAGCGGCGGCAGGGAGAGGGCAGGGCCCGCCTGTGCACGCGGCGCTGCGGCTTCCTTGTGCGGCGCCGGCACCGGCGCCGTTGCTTCTTGCTTGCGCCGTTCAGGCTTGAGCTGCGCCAGTGGAATCCAGAAAATATCGCTATGCCTGCCTTCTTCGGATGGCGCCGGCGGTGGCGGCGTGCGCACCATCTGCCAGCCGCCGAGCAGCGCCACGTGCACGAGAGCGGTCAGCAGCAGGCCAAAGCGGCGGTCGGTCGTCTGAGAGCGGTAGGCAAGGTCCATGTGGAAAGAGTATAGCCGTCGCCATATCTTGCTTTCTCACACATCCTCACCGGGCGCCTAGGCTTGCCTTAACGGTGCCGGAAGCGGTCGTCGTACATCGGGTCCGGGCCATTCAGCATTTGCTGCACCACGCCTTGCTGGTCGAAGTGCACGCTCATCAGCGAGTTCCAGACGCCGGCCTCCTTGTAGCGATAGGACCAGACTTCGTAGTTGTGGAAGGCCACGCGCGAGACCTCGGCCGGGCGCCCGTAGTTGCGCAGGATGTCGTCCTTGGTCCACTGGCCGATCTTGACCTTCGCGAAGTTCTCGCTGGTCAGCACCTGCTCGAAGGACAGCAGGCGGCCGTCCGGTCCGATGCGCGCCATGTGCTGGAACTGGCCCATCGGCTGGCCACGGTATTCGAGCACCTGGCCGCCGTCCGGCAGGGGATAGCTGGCAGCCGGCTGGCCGAGCCTGGCGGTGACCTCGGCCAGCGGCGCGCCCACCGGCGGCGGCTGGCGGAACAGCGGGGCGCAGGCGGACAGGGCGAACGTCAACGCCAGGGCCAACGCCCCCAGCGCCACGCTTCTCAACAGGTTTGGCATCGCATCCTCACAATCCCTTGAAGCGCTCGTCGAACAGCGGGTCCGGGCTGTTGAACACGCGCAGCACCGTGCCGCGCGCATTGAAGTCCACGTTCATCAGCGAATTCCATATGCCTTTCTCCTTGTAGCGATAAGACCAGATCTCGCCTTCTTCCAGGCGCGAGCGCACGACCTCGGCCGGACGCCCGAAGTGGCGCAGGACATCGTCGCGGTTCCAGCGGCCGATCTCGATCCTGGCGAAGTTTTCGTCGGTCAGTACCTGTTCGTAGGACAGCAGCGTGCCATCGGCGCCCATGCGCGCCATATGCTGGAACTGGCCCATCGGCTGGCCACGGTATTCGAGTACCTGGCCGCCGGCCGGGTCCGGGTACACGGCGTTCGGCTGGCCCAGCTTGGCCGTCACCTCGGCCAGCGGCGCACCCACCGGCGGCGTGCGGCGGATGATGGGCGCGCAGGCGGACAGGGCCAGGATGAGTGCCAGGACACCCGCAGTTTTGATTGTCTTCGTCATCGCTTTATCCAGTTCGGGTTCTTGATGCATGCCAAAACGGCAATGCCAACCCTCACATTGTAGCGAAGCCGAGGAAAGACTGGCCTCACCGGACAATTTGCCCTATACTTCCCGGTCTTGGCTTTTGAGGCCAGGTTTCTCAACAATTCACGGTGCGCTGGGTTCCGACTCTTGCACCGCATGTGAAAGGTAATATCATGACCGTAGAAAACATCAACAAGGCCGCCATCATTGCGGACAACGCACGTGGCGACAAAGACACCGGCTCCCCGGAAGTCCAGGTTGCACTGCTGACCGCCCGCATCAACGAACTGAACGGCCACTTCAAGGAACACCAGAAGGACCACCACTCGCGCCGCGGCCTGATCATGATGGTCAACCGTCGTAAGAGCCTGCTGGCTTACCTGAAGCGCAAAGACCTGAACCGCTACCGCGACCTGATCGCCAAGCTGGGTCTGCGTAAGTAATACCAGCATTGAGCCGACTGGCTTGATCATGAAATGCCTGCGTCAGCCCGACTGCCGCAGGCATTTTTCATTTTAGTCATTCGCGGAAATTGGCCCAATTTCCCCGACTGATTATTGGTTGGAACTGTGGTGAGGTGAACGACAGCGCCTGAAATTCTGTCGGCAAATAGAAAGGGATTACCCATGTTTAACAAAGTTACGAAAACCTTCCAGTACGGCGAACACACCGTGACCCTGGAGACCGGCGAAATCGCTCGCCAGGCCAGCGGCGCCGTCGTCGTGTCGGTCGAGGACACCGTTGTCCTGGCAACCGTGGTGGCGAAGAAAGACGCCAAGCCGGGCCAGGACTTCTTCCCGCTGACCGTCGACTACATCGAGAAGAGCTACGCCGCCGGCAAGATCCCGGGCGGCTTCTTCAAGCGCGAAGGCCGTCCGTCGGAGAAGGAGACCCTGACGTCGCGCCTGATCGACCGTCCGATCCGCCCGCTGTTCCCGGAAGGTTACCTGAACGAAGTCCAGGTCATCATCCACGTGCTGTCCGTGAATCCTGAGATCGATCCGGACATCCCGTCGATGATCGGCGCCTCGGCCGCTCTGTGCGTGGCTGGTATCCCGTTCAACGGCCCGATCGGCGCCGCCCGCGTCGGCTACGCCAACGGCCAGTACATCCTGAACCCGACCACCACCCAGCTCAAGACCTCGCAGATGGACCTGGTCGTCGCCGGTACCGAGCACGCCGTGCTGATGGTCGAATCCGAAGCCCAGCAGCTGTCGGAAGAAATCATGCTGGGCGCGGTCGTCTACGGCCACGAGCAGATGAAGGCCGTAATCGACGCGATCCACGCCCTGGTCGAAGAAGGCGGCAAGCCGGAAGTCGAGTGGGCCCCGGCACCGAAGAACGAAACCCTGATTGCGCAAGTCGCACAACTGGCCGACGCGAAAATCCGCGACGCCTACCAGACCCGCGAAAAGTCGGCACGCCAGCAGAAGCTGAAGTCGCTGTCCGGCGAAGTGATGGCCGCACTGGCCGAGCAGGGCGTCGAAGCCGATGCGGCCGAAGTCGGCAACATTTTGTTCGACATGGAAGCCAAAGTGGTTCGATCGCAGATCCTGGAAGGCGAGCCGCGTATCGACGGCCGCGACACCCGCACCGTGCGTCCGATCTCGATCCGCACCAGCGTCCTGCCGCGTACCCACGGCTCGGCCCTGTTCACCCGCGGTGAAACCCAGGCGCTGGTCATCGCCACCCTCGGCACCGGCCGCGACAGCCAGAAGATCGACGCGCTGATGGGCGAGTACACCGACGACTTCATGATGCACTACAACATGCCTCCGTTCGCCACCGGCGAAACCGGCCGTGTTGGCACCCCGAAGCGCCGCGAAATCGGCCACGGCCGCCTGGCCAAGCGCGCGCTGGTCGCTGCGCTGCCGTCGCCGGAAGAGTTCAGCTACTCGGTGCGCCTGGTCTCGGAAATCACCGAGTCGAACGGCTCGTCGTCGATGGCCTCCGTCTGCGGCGGCTGCCTGGCGCTGATGGACGCCGGCGTGCCGATGAAGGCACACGTGGCCGGCATCGCCATGGGTCTGATCAAGGAAGGCGGCAAGTTCGCGGTCCTGACCGACATCCTGGGCGATGAAGACCACCTGGGCGACATGGACTTCAAAGTGGCCGGTACCGCCAATGGCATCACCGCGCTGCAGATGGACATCAAGATCCAGGGCATCACCAAGGAAATCATGCAGGTGGCACTGGCGCAAGCCAAGGACGGCCGCCAGCACATCCTGGCCGAAATGCAGAAGGCCATGCCGACCGTGAAGACCGAGCTGTCGGACTTCGCACCGCGCCTGATCACCATCAAGATCAACCCGGAGAAGATCCGTGACGTGATCGGCAAGGGCGGCGCCGTGATCCGCGCGCTGACCGAAGAGACCGGCACCCAGATCGACATCACCGACGAAGGCATCGTGACCATCGCGTCGGTCGACGCCGCTGCCGGCCAGGAAGCCAAGCGCCGCATCGAAGAGCTGACCGCATCGGTCGAAGTGGGCAAGACCTACGACGGCACCGTGCTGAAGCTGCTGGACTTCGGCGCGATCGTGCAGGTCATGCCGGGCAAGGACGGCCTGCTGCACATCTCGCAGATCGCCAACGAGCGCGTCAACGCCGTGGCCGACTACCTGAAGGAAGGCCAGCAAGTGCGCGTGAAGGTCCTCGAGACCGACGAGCGCGGCCGCCTGAAGCTGTCGATGAAGGCTGCTGCTGCGGATGACGCGGCAGCGGGCGCGGCGCAGTAATCCTGCGTGCTCCCCGGCTGCTTCGGTGGCCGGCTTGAAAAAACCGCCAGTGCGTGAGCCTGGCGGTTTTTTGTTTCTTGCGCCGTTCGCAGTGGCCATCTTGTGTGCCATGCTAGCGTCCTGCTGCATCCAACAGACTCACCATGGAGCAGAGATGGATCGGCATAACACTTCGAATGGCCTGCGTTTGCTTTCCATGACGCTATCGGTGCTGATGACGCTGTCCGGATGCTCGTCCGAATCCGTCGAGGACCAGGCGAAAAAGCTCGGCCAGCGCGAATTTACAGTCCAGGCATGGAAGGCCGGCACGCAGGAAGAGCGCGGCCAGATGGTCGCGTCCTTCCTTGCCAGGTACAAGCCTGCCGATCTGAGCGCGAAAGAGGTGAGACGTCTGCTCGGCCCTTCGACTGGTTACTACGACTACGATGAGTATCCGGCCTACCTCGTCGGTCCAAGGGCGGTGAAGAGCGATTACGGTGACGGCTATCTCTGGTCTTCATCACGGACAAGCGTCATGGGAAGGTCCAGAAAGTCCTTCTGATGCCACCTGTAAGAGACTGAAGTATTGTTTGCCGCTCCACGGTAACGAAGCAGCGGTCGCTCAGGCGGCCGCTTTTCATGTTGCGGACTTAGAAGGCAAACACAAAAAACTACTGCCGAGTTCCGCCAAAATTAGTACAATCAAAACCATCAAATCCCGGCCGCCGAAGCCCCGTCGGCCGGTCTAACTCCCCCATTCTCATCACTTCCGCCAAATCGGCGCGCGGACCGTCTGGCTGGACCAAAACCAGGCCGGTGCATACCTGCAAACGTGTCGTAGCGCGGTGGAAATGAATGGTATAGTTTGTCATTTAACAGAATGGGCCCTGGCATGACGTCAAAGGGCCTTAACCTTCCAAGACAAGAGCAAAGGAACGACAGATGACCACTCAGGACTACGCAACCCGCATCAGCCAGATCATCCAGGAGCACGAGGCCGATATCGGCGCCGAGTGGATGGCGCAGCTGGAGGCGCTGACGGTCCGTTCGAACGTGGTCTCGAAGGACCAGCTGCGCAGGCATTGCCAGCAATTCCTGACGGCCTTCGCCAAGGGCACCGGCGGCGGCGAGCTGCAGAACATGGAGCACCGCTCCTGGGATGAGGTGCGCGACCTGCTGGCCGAGATCTCGTCCGCGCGCGCCAAGGGCGGCTCGACCCCGAGCGAAACCGCGACCTTCGTGTTCTCGCTCAAGCAGCCGCTGTTCGCGCGCCTGAACGCCGGCTTCGCGAACGATCCGGCGGCCCTGGCCAACGCGTCCTGGACCATCAGCTCGCTGCTCGACAAGATGGGCCTGTACACCATCGAAGTGTTCCAGCGTGCGCGCGACCAGATCATCGTGCGCCAGCAGCAGGAACTGCTGGAACTCTCGACCCCGGTGGTCAAGCTGTGGAACGGCATCCTGGCGCTGCCGCTGATCGGCACCCTGGATTCGGCGCGTACCCAGGTGGTGATGGAAAACATCCTGCAGAAGATCGTCGACACCGGCGCGGCCATCGCGATCATCGACATCACCGGCGTGCCCACCGTCGACACCCTGGTGGCGCAGCACCTGATGAAGACCATCGCCGCGGCGCGCCTGATGGGTGCGGACTGCATCATCAGCGGCATCCGCCCGCAGATCGCCCAGACCATCGTCCACCTGGGCGTGAACCTGGAAGACGTGACCACCAAAGCCAGCCTGGCGGACGCCTTCGTGGTGGCGCTCGAGCGCACCGGCACCTCGATCGTGAAGAAGGGCTGAGATCCGCATGGAACGCATCCCGATTCTCCGCATGGGCGACCTGCTGCTGGTGACGATCCAGGTCGACATGCATGACCGCCTGGCGATGACGCTGCAGGACGACCTGACCGAGCGCATCGTGCGCGATAATGCCAAGGGCGTCCTGATCGACATCTCGGCATTGGACCTCGTCGATTCCTTCATCGGGCGTATGATCAGCAACACGGCCGCCATGGCGCGCGTGCTGGACGCCCAGACCGTGGTGGTCGGCATGCAGCCGGCGGTCGCGATCACGCTGGTGGAGCTGGGCCTGACCCTGCATGGCGTGAAGACGGCGCTGAACGTGGAAAAGGGCATGGCCCTGTTAGGAAAGAACCATATTTGATGAGCGCAGCTCTCAATAACGCAGTGGCTTTCGACACCGCGCTGCTCGAGCTTCATGCCCGGCTGCGTACGGGGCGCACCACGCTGCCCCTGCGCTCCGACGAGGACGTGGTCGGCTTGCGCAGGCACGTGCGCGAGCGCGCGGTGGCGATCGCGCTGTCGCTGGTCGACCAGACCAAGCTCGTCACCGCCGCCAGCGAACTGGCGCGCAACACGATCAAGTACGGCGGCGGCGGCGAAGTGCATCTCGACGCGCTGGAAGATGGATTCAAACGCGGGATCGGCCTGATCTTCGTGGATAATGGGCCGGGCATCGCCGACCTCGACATGGCCCTGCGCGACGGTTACACCACCGGCGGCGGCCTGGGCCTCGGCCTGGGCGGCTCCAAGCGCCTGGTCGACGAGTTCGACATCGATTCCCGGCCGGGAGAGGGCACGGCAGTGTCTGTCGTCAAATGGAAACGCTGATCAGTTCACTGCACCCGCAGCTCGTCTTTCCGATCAATCACGCCAGTGACGTCGCCGCCGCCCGCCGCGCCGGCCAGAAACTGGCCGACGAACTGGGCTTCGACGAAGTCCAGGCCGGCCGTCTCGCGATCGTGGTGACCGAAGCCGGCACCAACATCCTCAAGCACGCGGGCGAGGGCACGCTCTACATCATGCGCGCGCAGTCGGGCGCATCGATGGCGGGCGTCGACGTGCTGGCGATCGACAACGGTCCCGGCCTGCTGGACGTCGCCGCCAGCTTCCAGGACGGCATCTCGACCGCCGGCACCGCCGGCAATGGCCTCGGCGCGCTGCGCCGCCAGTCCGACGAGTTCGATTTCTGGTCGATGCGTGGCAAGGGTGCGGCCTTCTTCATGCGTCTGTGGCGCGGCAGCCCGCCGCCCGAGCCTTGCGGGGTCGAGGTCGGCGCGCTCTACGTGCCGCTGGCCGGCGAAGACGAATCCGGCGACGGCTGGGCCGCCAGCTGCGGTCCCGACGGCGCCACGCTGCTCGGCGTCGACGGCCTCGGACACGGGCCGGAAGCGGCCAAGGCCGCGCGCGCGGCGGTGCATGCGCTCGAACGCCGGCCTTCGTCGGCCCCGGGCGAGGTGCTGCAGGCGGCGCACGAGGCGCTGCGCATCACGCGCGGCGCGGCGCTGTCGGTGGCACGCATCGACTATGCCGGCAACGACGTGCGCTTCGCCGGCATCGGCAACGTCAGCTGCGTGGTCCACGATGGCGACACCCGCCGTGCGCTGGTCTCGCACAACGGCATCGTCGGCGCCAACATGCGCAAGGTGCAGGAATTCAGCGCCGACTGCCCGCCGGGCGCGCTGGTGATCCTGCACTCGGACGGCGTGCAGACGCAGTGGGATCTGAACGACTATCCCGGCCTGCACGGACGCGTGCCGGTGCTGGTCGCTGGCATCCTGATGCGCGACTTCATCCGCGGCCGCGACGACGCGCTGGTGCTGGTCGGCCGGCGCCGGGGAGGGCATGCATGAGCGCGCAGCGCATACTCAATGTCGGCCTGTCCGGCGAACAGGATATGGTGCTGGTGCGCCAGCGCGCGCGCCAGGTATCAAAGCTGCTCGGCTTTTCGCAGCAGGACCAGGTGCGCATCGCCACCGCGGTGTCGGAGGTGGCGCGCGGCGCCTGCCAGCTGGCTTACGGCGGCCGCGCGGTGTTCCAGATCGAGGAGCACGACGGCCGCCGCCAGTGCCTCGAGATGACGATCTCGAGCGGCAGCGCGGCGGCGGGCCGGAACCTGCCGGACGATGCGCTGGTGACGATGCACCGCCTGATGGACGAGTGCAGCGTCAAGGCCGATGCCGGCGGGGCGCCGGTGGCCATGATGTGCAAGGTCCTGCCGCTCCAGGCCAGGGTGGATTCCGCGCGCCTGGCCGAACTGGGCGCCCAGCTCGCCAAGGACAGCCCGGTGGCCAACAGCTACCTCGAGGTGCACCAGCAGAACCAGGAACTGGTTGCGACCCTGGCCGAGCTGCGCGAGCGCCAGGAAGACCTGCTCGGGCTGACGCGCGAACTCGAAGACACCAACCGCGGCATCGTCGCGCTGTACGCCGAGATCGAGGACAAGGCCGAGCGCCTGCGCAAGGCGGACGAGATGAAGTCGCGCTTCCTGTCCAACACCAGCCACGAGCTGCGCACGCCGCTGTCGTCGATTCGCGCGCTGGCGCGGCTGTTGCTGGACCGCCTGGACGGCGACCTGACCCAGGAGCAGGAGCGCCAGGTGAAGTTCATCGAGAAGGCCGCCAACGACCTGTCGGAACTGGTCAACGACCTGCTCGACCTGGCCAAGATCGAGGCCGGCAAGGTCGAGGTGCAGTTGGCGCCGGTATCGGTGGACAACCTGTTCCGCGCCCTCAAGGGCATGCTGCGCCCGCTGGTCGACGAAGCGCGGGTCGAGCTGGTGTTCGACACGCCCGACTTTGCCGAGACCTTCGAATCGGACGAAGGCAAGATCTCCCAGGTGCTGCGCAACTTCATTTCGAATGCCCTGAAGTTCACCGAACAGGGCGCGGTGCGCGTCCACGCCGTCTGGGACGGCGAAAGCGATACCATCACCTTTTCGGTGGCCGACACCGGGATCGGCATCAGCCCGGACAACCTGCAACTGATCTTCGAGGAATTCAGCCAGATCGAGCACCCGCTGCAGCGCCGCAGCAAGGGCACCGGCCTTGGCCTGCCGCTGTGCCGCAAGCTGGCCGAGCTGCTCGGCGGACGGGTCGAGGTGGAGAGCCAGGTCGGTACCGGCTCCACCTTCAGCCTGATCCTGCCGCGGCGCTTCCCGCACATTGATGGATAGACGATGACCAACCCCACCCTGATCTTGAACGTCGACGACAACGACGGCGCCCGCTACGCCAAGACCCGGATCCTGAAGAGCGCCGGCTTTGAGGTCGAGGAAGCGACCAACGGCACCGACGCGCTGGCGGCCGTCAAGCGCCACAACATCGCGCTGGTGCTGCTGGACGTGAAGCTCCCGGACATCAACGGCATCGAAGTCTGCCGCCGCATCAAGTCCGATCCCGACAGCGCCATGGTGCTGGTGCTGCAGACCTCGGCCGCGCTGACCGGCCGCGCCGACAAGATCCGCGGCCTGGAGGGCGGCGCCGACAACTACCTGGCGGCGCCGATCGAGGCCGACGAACTGATCGCCAACGTCAACGCGCTGCTGCGCATGCGCCAGACCCAGAGCGCGCTGCGCGACAGCGAGGAGCGATTTCGCCAGCTGACCGACAACGTCGAGGACGTGTTCTGGATGTTCTCGGTGCCGGCGCGCGCGCTCGAATACGTCAGCCCGGCCTATGCCAAGATCTGGGACCGCAGCGTCGACTCGCTCGAGCGCGAGCCGGACAGCTGGCTGGACGCCGTGCATCCGGACGACCGCGCCTATGTGAGCGGGCTGTGGAACGGCCTGCGCGAACATCCGCACTACGAGGCCGAATTCCGCATCGTCGCCGACGGCGCGTCGCGCTGGGTGCGCGACCGCCTGTTCCCGGTGCGCGACGGCCGCGACGAGGTCTACCGCGTGGCGCGCGTCACCAGCGACATCACCCGGCGCAAGGAAATGGAAAGCCTGCTGCGCGCGGCCGACAGCAACAAGAACGAATTCCTGGCGACGCTGGCGCACGAGCTGCGCAATCCGCTCTCGCCGATCCGCAACGCCGCCGCGCTGCTGGGCGCGACCGGCACCGGCGCGGCCGAGCGCCAGGCGCGCGCGCGCGAGGTGATCACGCGCCAGGTCGACCACCTGGCGCACCTGGTGGACGACCTGCTGGACGTGGCGCGCATCTCGGAAGGCAAGATCGCGCTGCGCAAGGAAGAAGTCGACATGAACGGCGTGATCGCGCAGGCGATCGAGACCGCCGGCCCGCTGATCGCGGCCCGCGAGCATCGCCTGGAAGTGATCCAGCCGGAGCAGCAGATCTGGGTCTCGGGCGACCCGGTGCGCCTGGCCCAGTCGATGGGCAACCTGCTGCACAATGCCGCCAAGTTCACGCCCAAGGGCGGCCACATCAAGGTGTCGGTGCAGCTGGACGGCGACCTGGTCCGCATCGCGGTGCAGGACAACGGCATCGGCATCGCCGAGGACAGCCTGCCGCGCATCTTCGGCATGTTCGCGCAGGCGGCGGTGCCGCCCGACCGTGCGCCGGAAGGCCTCGGCATCGGCCTGTCGCTGGTGTCGCGCCTGCTCGAAATGCATGGCGGGCACCTGTCCGCGACGAGCCCCGGCATCGGCATGGGCAGCACCTTCACGGTCGAACTGCCGGTGCTGCGCACCTCGACGCCGCAGCAGCCTGCACCCGACGCCGGCGGCGACGATGCCGGCCAGACCGGGCAGGGCGGCCGCCGCGTGCTGCTGGTCGACGACAACGTCGACGCCATGGAGATGATGGCCTTCCTGCTGGCCGAGATGGGCTACGAAGCCCACACCACGGCGGATGCCACCGGCATCGTGGAGCTGGCGCTGGCCCAGCGCCCGGACGTGATCGTGCTCGACATCGGCTTGCCGAACGTCGACGGCTACGAGGTGGCGCGCATGCTCAAGCAGCACCCGGTGCTGAAATCGACCCGGCTGGTGGCGCATACCGGCTACGGCTCGCCGGAAGACCGGCGCAAGGCGCATGAGGCGGGATTCGATGCCCACCTGGTCAAGCCGGCGGAGCTGGATGACCTGGAAAAGGCGTTGCAGGGCTGAGTGTTCGATGCGTGGGCACGGGGTGCCCACCCTACGTCGACGGGTAGGGTGGGCTCCCCGAGCCCACGCGCGTGCGTGTGTCAGCGCACCGAAAATCGCGTCGAACCGTCCTAATCTGGCGGCATCTACTCACCAGAAGGAGGATGCCATGCCCAAGGGAGCCAGCCCCAAACGCGAGCGCGAGTACAAGAAGCTCGAGACCGAGTTCAAGAAGGAACACCGCTATCCGGGCCGCGAGGAGGAAGTCGCCTCGCGCATCGTCAACAAGCAGCGTGCCGAGCATGGGGAGACCAAGCAGTCTTCCAGCGGCGGCAACAAGCAGTCGGCCAAAAAATAATCCAGACATGAAAAAAGCCTCACGGGCTCGCACCCGGGAGGCTTTTGCACGCCTGTCTGAGGCGGATTACTTATCCGTGACGGTGAACTCGCCGAAGGCCTTCAGCTGCTCGCCGACGGACTTGCTGTCGCCGACCACGACGATCGACTGGTTCTCGGGCGCAAAGTACTTCTTCGACACATCGCGGATCTGCTCCGGCGTCACCTTCTGCATTAGCGGCACGTACTGACTCAGGTACTCGGGCGGCAGGCCGACCAGCCAGTTGCTCACCAGCGTCAGAGCCACCGCACTTTGCATCTGGTTGGCCAGCAGGTAGGAACCGGCGATGTAACGCTTGTTCATGTCCAGCTCCTGCGCGCCGACCAGTTCCGTACCCATGCGCTTGTACTCGGCCAGATGGTCGTTCAGCGCCGCCCCGGTCACTTCGTTGCGCACGTCGGCGAAACCGACCACCGAGCCACCTTCGCGCATCAGGCGCGCGCCCGCATACGCGCCGTAGGTGTAGCCCTTTTCCTCGCGCAGCTTGAGGAACAGGCGGCCCGAGGATCCGCCGCCGAGGATGGTGCTGGCAAGGCGCAGCGGGACCTGGTCGGGGCCGGTCGCGGGCAAGGCCGGGCCGCCCACGCGGATGGCCGATTGCACGCTGTTGGCACGCTCCAGCAGCAGGTGCGCCGGCTTGGGCGGCGGCTCGACCTTCGCCAGTTCGGCGGGCGCAGGGCCGTTGGCCTTCCAGTCGCCGAAGGCCTGCTCGGCCAGCTTGAGGGCGTCGGCGTCCTTGATGCGGCCGGCGATCACCAGCAGCGCGTGGTCCGGCCGGAAGCGCTTGGCATGTTCGCTGCGCAGCAGCGCTTCCGTCACTGAACCGATTGCCTCGGCCGTCGGGGTCGTGTGGCCGTAGGGGTGGCTGCCGTACAGCGCGGCATTCAGCGCGCGCTCGGCGCGGTAGCCCGGCTGGGTCTCCGCCATGCGCAGGGACTGCAGCGCGTTGGCCTTGGCCAGTGCCACTTCTCTGGACGGGAAGGACGGCGTGCGCGCGACTTCGGCCAGCAGTTGCATCATTGGCGAAGCCTGCGAGGCCAGCGAGTTGGCGATGATGTAGACGCCGTCCGACGTGGCGCCGGCGCCGACCGAGCCGCCCAGGCCCTGGGCCGCTTCGGCGATCGCGCGCGAATCGCGCTTGGCGCTGCCTTCATTGAGGAGGCCGGCCAGCATGCTGGCGAAGCCGGGATGGGTGGCGTCGTCGGCGCCCAGGCCGGCGCCGCGCACGGCCAGCACCATGTCGACGCGCGGCGGACCATTGCGTGGCACGACCCAGATCTGCAGGCCGTTGGCCAGGGTTTTCCTGGTGATCTGTGGGGAAGGCAGGGGCTTGTCCTTGCCATAGGCCGGCATGCCTGCCGGCGTGGCTGGCTCGGCGGCAAAGGCCGGGGCGGCGAAGGCCGCTGCGACGGCGGCGATGAGCATCAGTTTTTTCATCGATGCGTTCCTTATTTCGTTGGGGCGGCCGGTGCTGCGGCGGCGGGTGCTGCCGGCGCGGCGGGCGCGCGCGGAGCGGGTTGACGGTCGATCACGGTGCGGTTGGCCGGCACCAGGTAGGTCGCAGCGACGCGCTGGACGTCGGCCGGGGTCACGGCGTCGATCCAGCCCGGCACCTTGTTGACGATCCTGGCGTCGCCCCACAGAGTCTGCATCTTGCCCAGGGTGTCAGCGCGGCCAAGGATGTTTTCCAGGCCGTTGTTCCAGTCGGCCTGCATGCGCGTCTTCACGCGCTTGAGGACGGCCGGATCGACACCGTTTTTCGCGACCTTCCCGATTTCCTCGTCCATCGCGGCCAGCATCGCGTCGGCGCTGCTGTTCGGCTTGTACAGGCTGGTGACGGTAAACAGGGTCGGGCCGTCGTATTCGAACGGTCCGACCAGGCCGAAGCCGCTCGAAATGCGCAGGGCGATTTCGCGGCCCTTGACCATGCCCTGGTAGAACATCGAGGCGTCGCCGCCAGCCAGCAGTTCGGCGAGCACGGCCATCGGAGCCTGGTCGCGGTGGCCGCGCGCGGGCACTTTCCAGCCGACGGCCACGGCCGGCACCTGGATCAGTGGGTCGCTCTGCTGGATCCGCTTCTCCTGCGTGTTCAGGCCTTCCGAGAAATCGCCCGCGGCCGGGGTTGGACGCGTGGCGATGCCGCCGAAGTACTTCTGCACCAGTGCGAAGGCCTGGGCCGGGGTGACGTCGCCGGCGATCGAGACCACTGCGTTGTTCGGGCCGTAGTAGTCGCGATGGAAGGCGCGCACGTCGTCGAGGCTGGCGCCTTCCAGATCCTCGAAGCTGCCGTAGCCGTCGTGGTTATTCTCCCACTTCTGGAACGCCAGTTGGCCGATGTCGAGCCAGCTGAAGCCGCCGTACGGACGGTTCTTCACGTTCGCGCGGATCTCTTCCTTCACCACGTCCTGCTGGTTCTTTAGCGTGGCCGGGTTGAAGTCGAGGGTCTTCATGCGGTCCGCTTCGAGCCACAGGATCGGCTCGAGCGCCGACGACGGTGCGGTCTCGATGTAGTTGGTGAAGTCGGGTCGGGTCGAACCGTTTTTCTGGCCGCCGCCGCCGGTGATGATGCGGTCGAACGCGCCCTTCGGCGCGCCCGGGGTGCCCTGGAACATCAGGTGTTCGAACAGGTGGGCGAAGCCGGTGCGGTTGCGCGGCTCGAGCCGCATGCCGACGTGGTAGACGACCGAGACGCCGACCGTAGGCGAGCTGTGGTCTTCGGAGACGACGACTGTCAGGCCGTTGTCGAGCTTCTTGATGTTGACCGGCAGGGTCCACTGGTCGTTGTTCGCGGCATGGGCGGACAGCGACAGCGTGGCACCGGCCAGCAGGGCGGGTAATAGGCGCTTGCGCATTGATAACCTCTGGTTTGGACTGAACTCGAAACTGCCTCTTTGTGCCCGGATCATATCCAGGCAGCATTTTATATTAGCTCAATGTCATGCATTTACGTAACTTTTTTGTTCAATAACTTGCGGTGTGCTGAAAATCTGATGACAAACGCGTACAGTTTTCCGGCTGACCGTGCCGGATAATGGCCGGTTCAGCCGCGCCGCCGTCTGCATGCCGTCGTCCTCTTTTGACGCTCGGGGTGCGCTTTCTGCAGTTCGTCGCAAATTCCTGGGCATGGACGAGCTCCATCGCTACCCTGAGGATGTGTCATGCCAACCTGGAAATTGTCGAGGTGGCACAATTCCATAGAGCAAGGTACGCTTGCATGACAAGAACACGGATTTCGGAGAATTGGATGAACAATGTTTTCAAGCTCGGCCTGGCGGCCACGGTTTTCTGGGCTGGTTTCGGCCTGGCCCAGGCAGCGCCCGAGGTCGCCACCGAGACGCGCCCCATCGATGCGCGCGTGGTGCGCGTCAAGCTCGACGGCGCGGTCGATCTGCGGATCCGCCAGGGCAGCGCCGCTACCCTAACCCTGAGCGGGGATCCACGCTGGCTGGCCAGGACCGTCACCGTGCAGAGCGGCGATACGCTGAACATCGATACCGAACTCCAGGGTCGCGTGCGCCTGGGCTCGCTGCATGCCGAGCTGACCCTGCCGGCGCTACGCGAAGTGAGTTCCGAGAGCCTGGGCTCGACGGACGTGTCCGGCTTCTCGGGCGACGAACTGGAACTGAGTTTGGATGGCGCCGGATCGATGCGGATATCATGTAATTACAGGCTGGTATCGGCCAGCCTGGGCGGCATCGGCAGCATGCACCTGCAGAGCCTGAACGGCGAGGGCGTCGACCTGAACCTTCGCGGGGCCGGCATCGTGAACCTGAGCGGACGCGCCAAGTGGCTGAAGGCCGATCTCGGCGGACTGGGCAGCCTGGACGCGAAGGAGTTCGTCGCCGACAGCGTCAACGTCGACCTCTCGGGCCTGGGCAACGCCAGCGTGACGGCGCACCAGAACGCCAACCTGAACCTGTCCGGCATGGGCTCGGTAACGGTGTTCGGCAAGCCCCAGAACCGCAGGGTGGCGGTCGACGGGCTGGGTAAGGTGAGCTGGAAGTAAGCCGACCATCAAACACAAGAACAATAAAAAGACCTGTTCCGAACGAGACAATGAGAAAACACATCGTTGCCATCCTGCTGGCCCTGGGGCTGCACAGCACTGCGATGGCCGGCTTCACGGAAGGCGCCAATGCCTACAACGCCCGCAACTATGCGCTGGCGCTGAAGGAGGTCACGCCGCTGGCTAAGGCCGGCAACGCCGATGCGCAGCATTTGCTGGGCCTGATGTACTACATGGGCCGCGGCGTGCAGCGCGACTACAAACAAGCCTTTGCCTGGCATTACAAGGCGGCGCTGCAGGGCAAGGCCGACGCCCAGTACGTGATCGGGGCGATGTACTACACCGGCAACGCCGTGCCGCTCGACCAGAAGCTGGCCGTGACCTGGTTTCGCAAGGCTGCCGAGCAAGGCCACCCGGATGCCCAGCACGCGCTCGGGCTGATGTACCGCTACCACGTCGCCGGCATGCCCCAGGACATGGTAATCGCCTACATGCTGTGGAACCTGGCGGCCGCCAACGGCCACCGCAGCGCGACCGAGCAGCGCGCCATCATCGCGCGCCAGATGACCCAGGAACAGATCGAGGAGGCGCAGTCGCTGTCGCGCAACTGGAAGCCCGGCACCGCGCTGCCGACCCAGTCAAAAACGGGCACGAACTCTTGAGTTGTTTTTCGATGCAAAGACCAAACCGACGTCCCATGAAGGCATAGTCCTACAAAGTCATGGCAGTTTATAGGTGGGCGGACACGGCAATGGTGACTAACATGGTCCTGTCTCAGCGCGCTTTTCAGCGAACTGGAGCATAACCCAACTATTATTGGAGGCAATCATGGCATCGAATAACCAAGGCGGCGGCAACAAGGGAAATAACCAGAGCGGCGACACCAGCAACCGCGGTTTCGCCTCGATGGACCCGCAAAAGCAGCGCGAAATTGCATCCGAAGGCGGCAAGGCCGCTCACGCATCGGGCAATGCCCACGAGTTCAATTCGGAAGAGGCGCGCCGCGCGGGCTCGATGAGCCACAAGAACGATGGTAACCAGCAGAGCCAGGGCGGCGGCAGCCAGCAGAGCGGCGGCGGCCAGGGTGGCGGCCAAGGCAGTGGCCAGCGCGGCGGCTCCTCGGAGCAGCATGCGAAGGCTGGCTCGCAGAGCCACAAGAACGACAAGAAGTAATCAGTTAGTCGCTAGTTTCGACGATCCCGGCATTGCCGGAATCGTCGTCCCCGCGAAGGCGGGGACCCAATCTCTGCTTGCGCTGTCGAAGCGCTTGCAAACTTGGGTCCCCGCCTGCGCGGGGACGACGTTTTTCGCGGGACGACGTTCGTTACTGCCTGGTCGCCGGCACCGGCCCCTGCAGATAAGTCCCGCCCAGCGAGCGGAACAGCTCCAGCGGCACCGCATTGCCCATCGCCTGATAGCCCAGGTCGTTTGGGTGCAGATGGTCGCCGCTGTCGTAGGCTGGCAGGAAACGGGTCGGATGGGACGGGTCGCGCGTGACGCGGTCGAAATCGATCACGGCATCGAACTCGTCGCTGGAACGAATCCAGTTATTGACGGCCTGGCGCACCACTTCCTTCTCCGGCGAGTAATAACCCGCACCCTCGAACGGCGTGAGCGTCGCCCCATACACGGCGATGCCTTTCGCATGCGCACGCGCAATCACCTGACGGTAGCCGGCGATCAGCTCGTCGGCCGAGATCGGCGTTGCGTTCGGGCTGTTGCCGATATCGTTAATGCCGATCATCAGGGTCATGTAGCGCACGCCTGCCGTGGCCAGCACATCGCGGTCGAAGCGTTCCTGGATGTTGCGGCCGGCCAGCGAGCCTTCCGGCGGATTCGATAGCAGGCGGTTGCCGCTGATGCCGCGGTTGACCACGCCCAGGCGGACGTTGATGCCCTGGATCGGATCGCGCACGGTCTGCAGGCGCCGCGCCAGCCAGTCGGGCCAGCGGTTGTTGGTGTCCGGCGTGCTGCGGGTGCCGTCGGTGATCGAATCGCCCAGGGTCACGATGGCGGCGCCGCCACTTGCCTGGCCGCCCTCAACGTCGACTTCAGTGAGGAAGGGCCAGGACAGGATCGTGCGCTGGGTCGGCAGCGAAGCCGCGCCGGTGAAGTCGCCCGGCAGCGAGACGTAGTTGGTCTGGCTCGCGGTGCCATGGATGGTGGTGGCGCCGACGGTGCCCGGCAGGTACAGGCTGATTGCTAGATCAGACAGCGCCGGCACGTTCAGGTTGACTGGATCGGACAGCACCGGCGCGCCGGGCGGGATCGTGATCGAGGTATTGCCGCTGAAGGTCAGCGCGCGATCGGTCCCGGCCTGCGTATCTGCTCCATTCGCAGCTCCACCCGCACGCAAAGCGATATGGGCCGCGCCAATGCGCAGCGGGGTGCTGCCCATCTCGTTGGATAAACGAATCCGGACCCGATTGCCGCCGATACTGGAGTGCACGATCAGACGCACGGTCTGGTCGGTGAAGGTCTGGGTGTTCGCCGCCAGCGGCGGACCGCCGGGGCCGGCACCCCAGGTGCCGACCCAGCGTTCGGTGGTCCAGTTCTGGGCCTGGGCGCCAAACGGCGCGAAGGCCAGGCTTGTTGCCAGCGCCAGGCCGGACAACAGGGAAGGTAAGCTCAACTTCATGTTTCGCTCCTTGGTGATGGGCAATGCACTATGCATGAGCCCGCTGAGCCAATCTAGCAGTCTCGACCGTGGCAGCAAGGCGCCCGAAGGCTTTTGTTGAGCTGGCGCTAACCCGCATCGCATTTTCGGTGCAACTCAGCATTAAGTTGCGCAATGGTAGCGTTATCAGCAATCTTCGCGCCGGCGTACGCTTGGTGACGGGTTGCCGGTGGCGTACAATTGCTACTTATTTAACAGGCCTTTCTGGCCCAACATTCACATGCGCGCCATCGAAATTACCCAGCCCGGCAAGCCGGAAGTCCTGCAATCCTGCGAACGCCCGCTGCCCGTCCTCAAGGCCGGCGAAGTCCTGATCCGCGTGCTGGCCGCCGGCGTCAACCGCCCGGACGTGTTCCAGCGTCTCGGCCAGTATCCGGTGCCGCCGGGCGCCTCCGACCTGCCGGGCCTCGAAGTGGCCGGCGAGATCGTCGACGGCGACTTGGCCGGCAGCGGCTTTGGCAAGGGCGACCTGGTGTGCGCACTGGTGCAAGGCGGTGGCTATGCCGAATACTGCGCCGCCCCGATCGCGCAGTGCCTGCCGGTCCCGAAGGGCTTGAGTCCGATAGAGGCCGCCGCCTTGCCCGAAACCTTCTTTACCGTCTGGAGCAACGTGTTCCAGCGGGCCGCCCTGCAGCCGGACGAGACCTTGTTGGTGCAGGGCGGCAGCTCGGGCATCGGCACCACCGCAATTCAGCTGGCTGCCGCAATGGGACACCGTGTATTCGCGACCGCCGGCAGCGACGATAAGTGCCGCGCCTGCGAACAGCTCGGCGCCGAACGCGCGATCAATTACCGGACCGAAGATTTTGCGGCCATCGTCAAGGAGCTGACGGGCGGGAAGGGCGTCGACGTCATCCTCGACATGGTCGGCGGCGACTACATCGGGCGCGAGATCGCCTGCCTGGCCGACGACGGCCGCATCGCCCTGATCGCACTGCTTGGCGGCGCCCGTACCGAAGTCGACCTCGGCCAGATCCTGCGCCGCCGCCTGACGATCACCGGCTCGACCCTGCGCCCGCGCCCGGTCGCCTTCAAGGCGCAGATTGCGCGCGAATTGCGCGAACGCGTCTGGCCGCTGATCGAGGCCGGCAAAATCAGGCCGGTGATCCACCGCGTGTTCCCGCTGGATCAGGCTGCCGAGGCGCATACGCTGATGGAGAGCAGCGCCCATGTCGGCAAGATCATGCTCAACGTCGCCGGTTGAGACAACGAATCCCCACAACTTTGGAAGCAACCATGAAAAACATGCACTTGGTCAAGGTTCGTTTGACCGTCCCAGCAACGACCGCTAAAATAGCGGGTTATTTGACGGTGAGGTTCTGATGCGGTCCAAGCTCATCGTAGGCAACTGGAAGATGAACGGCAGCCGCGCGGCCAACGCCGCACTGCTCGAGGGCATTGCGGCAGGCATCGACGGCGTGCAGTCGGCGATTGCCGTGTGCGTACCGGCGCCGTATCTGCAGCAATGCGAAGATACCCTGAAGGGCAGCACCATCGCCTGGGGCGCGCAGGACGTGTCCGCGTATGAAGGCGGTGCCTATACCGGCGAAGTGTGCGCGAAGATGCTGTGCGACTTCGCCTGCCGCTATGTGATCGTCGGCCACTCGGAGCGCCGCGCCTACCATGGCGAGAGCAGCGAGCTGGTGGCCAAAAAGGCGCTGGCGGCAATGAAGGAGGGGCTGACCCCGATCGTCTGCGTCGGCGAAACGCTGGAGCAGCGCGAAGCGGGGCAGACCTTCGACGTGGTCGGCGCCCAGCTCGGCGCGGTGCTGGCGCAGCTGCCGCCCGCCGCCGTGGAAAAGATCGTGGTCGCCTACGAACCGGTATGGGCGATCGGCACCGGCAAGACGGCAACGCCGGAGATGGCGCAGGAAGTCCATGCCCGCCTGCGTGCGCAACTGCAGGCGCGGGCCGGCGAGGCGGCGGATAGCGTCGCCATCCTGTACGGCGGCAGCATGAAGCCGGACAATGCGCGCGAACTGCTGGCCCGGCCCGATATCGATGGCGGGTTGATCGGTGGGGCGGCGTTGAAGGCCCAGGATTTTCTGGCTATCATCCATGCCGCTGAGCATTGCAGCAGAAACGAATTTGCAACGTAGTAGTTAACCTTGGAATGGAATAATAATGAACGTGTTGTTCAATCTGATCGTTGTTCTGCAGGTCGTGTCCGCACTGGCCATCATCGGCCTGGTGCTTGTCCAGCACGGTAAGGGCGCCGACATGGGCGCCGCCTTCGGTTCCGGTGCCTCCGGCAGCCTGTTCGGCGCCAGCGGTTCTTCGAACTTCCTGTCGAAGTCCACCGCGATCGCCGCAGCGATCTTCTTCTCCGCCACCCTGGCGCTGGCCTACTTCGGTACCAGCCGTCCGGCGGCGAGCGTGAGCGGTGGCGTGATGGAGCGCGCTCCGGCCACTGCCCCGGCGAACAATGCGGGCAATGCCGTTCCGAACACTGCGCCGGCACCGGCTGCCGCACCCGCGGTACCGGCTGCCACGCAGGATGTGCCGACGGCACCGGCTGGCCAGGCGGGCGCGGGATCGACTGGCGCCCCGGCACCGGCCAAGTAATTCGAAGTTCCGATCCGCACGGCAAAAGCGGACCCCTCCGTGCAGGCTTGCACGGGGTGGTGTAGTATCGGTGGGTTCTCTCCGCCAGCAAGCCCTGGCGGCTTCTCGACCCGCCAGGCTGTGAATACAGCGAAAAGTAAGTAGAGAAAAAAACAGTATTTCCTTGTGTTAGCGCAATTTGAGCATTGAAAAATAGTGCTAAGGCAGGGTAGAATACTGGTCTCCAGCCGACGTGGTGAAATTGGTAGACACGCTATCTTGAGGGGGTAGTGGCGCAAGCTGTGCGAGTTCGAGTCTCGCCGTCGGCACCAAGATGCAGAAGCCAGCTAGGGCGCAGGGGTTCGCTCCTTGCCTTAGCTGGCTTTTTTACGAGGATCTTCAAAGATTCCGGTTGTAAATCTTCCGGGATGTTTGATCGTGCGATCCTGGTCGTAGGCCCAAAGCCAGGATTGTCCGATGCGGTGCTGCAGCCATGCAGTGTTTTATCAACCGATCGTTCAATAAGGCTTCTCTGCTGTGAACCTCGAGAATTACTTCCCCGTCCTTCTGTTCCTCCTTGTCGGTATCGGCGTTGGCGTCGCTCCGCAAGTCCTTGGCCGCATCATTGCGCCGCACCGTCCCGACGCTGCCAAGCTGTCGCCGTACGAATGCGGTTTCGAAGCTTTCGAAGATGCGCGCATGAAATTCGACGTCCGGTACTACCTGGTCGCGATCCTGTTTATTTTGTTTGATCTGGAAACGGCATTCTTCTTCCCATGGGGCGTCTCGATGCGCGACCTGGGCTGGCCTGCGTTCGTCACGATGATGGTCTTCATCGCCGAATTCGTCGTCGGTTTCTGGTACATCTGGAAGAAAGGTGCCCTTGATTGGGAATAAGCCATGGCTATTGAAGGCGTTTTAAACGAAGGTTTTGTTACCACCACAGCCGATAAGCTGATCAACTGGGCCCGTACCGGTTCGATGTGGCCGATGACGTTCGGCCTGGCTTGCTGCGCGGTCGAGATGATGCACGCGGGCGCCGCCCGCTACGACCTGGACCGCTTCGGCGTCGTGTTCCGTCCGTCCCCGCGCCAGTCCGACGTGATGATCGTCGCCGGCACCCTGTGCAACAAGATGGCGCCGGCACTGCGCAAGGTCTACGACCAGATGGCCGAGCCGCGCTGGGTCATCTCGATGGGTTCCTGCGCCAACGGCGGCGGCTACTACCACTACTCTTACTCGGTCGTGCGCGGCTGCGACCGCATCGTGCCGGTCGACGTCTACGTCCCGGGTTGCCCGCCGACCGCGGAAGCACTGCTGTACGGCATCATCCAGCTCCAGAACAAGATCAAGCGCACCAACACCATCGCGCGATAAAACCAAGCAGCTAACACCATGACGACAAAACTCGAAGTCCTTGAGCTCGCCCTGAAGAATGCGCTCGGCGAGCGCGCCGCCATTTCGTCGGCGCTCGGCGAAGTAACCGTGGTAGTCAAGGCCGCCGACTATCTTGCTGCGATGCAGACCCTGCGCGACGACAAGACGCTCGCGTTCGAAGAAATGATCGACCTGTGCGGCGTCGACTACCTGAACTACGGCGAAGGCGAGTGGGATGGCCTGCGCTTCGCGGTGGTGACCCACCTGCTGTCGATCGAGCACAACTGGCGTGTGCGCGTCCGCGTGTTCTGCCCGGACGACGAAATGCCGCTGGTGCCGTCGATCACCGGCATCTGGCGCAACGCCAACTGGTTCGAGCGCGAAGCGTTCGACCTGTTCGGCATCCTGTTCGAAGGTCACGGCGACCTGCGCCGCATCCTGACCGACTATGGCTTCATCGGCCACCCGTTCCGCAAGGACTTCCCGATCTCGGGTTACGTCGAAATGCGCTACGACCCCGAGCAGAAGCGCGTGATCTACCAACCCGTGACGATCGAGCCGCGTGAAAACATTCCGCGCGTGATCCGCGAAGAAACCTACGGGATGAAATAATGGCTGAGCTTAAGAATTACACCCTGAACTTTGGTCCGCAGCACCCGGCAGCGCACGGCGTGCTGCGTCTCGTGCTGGAGCTGGACGGTGAAGTCATCCAGCGCGCCGACCCGCACATCGGCCTGCTGCACCGCGGCACCGAAAAGCTGGCGGAAACCCGCACCTATCTGCAGTCGGTGCCGTACATGGACCGTCTCGACTACGTGTCGATGATGTGCAACGAGCACGGCTACGTGCTGGCGATCGAGAAGATGCTGGGCATCGAAGTGCCGATGCGCGCCAAGTACATCCGCACGATGTTCGACGAGATCACCCGCATCCTGAACCACCTGATGTGGCTGGGCGCGCACGCGCTGGACATTGGCGCCATGGGCCCCTTCCTGTACGCCTTCCGCGACCGCGAAGACCTGTTCGACGTCTATGAAGCGGTGTCGGGTGCGCGCATGCACGCGGCCTACTACCGCCCGGGCGGCGTGTACCGCGACCTGCCGGACCAGATGCCGCAGCACAAGCCGTCGCTGGTGCGCAGCCAGCGCGCAGTGGACGAGCTGAATGAAATCCGCCAGGGTTCGGTGCTGGACTTCATCGACGGTTTCACCAAGCGCTTCGACGGTTATGTCGACGAGTACGAGACCCTGCTGACCGACAACCGTATCTGGAAACAGCGTACCGTCGGCATCGGCGTGGTGACCCCGGAAGACGCGAAGGGCATGGGCTTCTCGGGCCCGATGCTGCGCGGCTCGGGCATCGCCTGGGACCTGCGCAAGGTCCAGCCGTACGCGGCCTACGACCAGGTCGAATTCGACGTGCCGGTCGGCACCAACGGCGACTCCTACGACCGCTACCTGGTCCGCGTGGAAGAGCTGCGCCAGGCCAACCGCATCATCAAGCAGTGCGTCGCCTGGCTGCGTGCGAACCCGGGCCCGGTCATGATCGACAACCACAAGATTGCGCCGCCGTCGCGCGTCGACATGAAGTCGAACATGGAATCGCTGATCCACCACTTCAAGCTGTTCACCGAGGGTTTCCCGGTGCCGAAGGGCGAGGCGTATGCCGCCATCGAGCACCCGAAGGGCGAGTTCGGCATCTACATCGTGTCGGACGGCGCCAACAAGCCGTACCGCCTGAAGATCCGTACCCCGGACTACGTGCACCTGCAGAGCCTGGACGAAATGGCGCGCGGCCACATGATCGCCGACGCCGTGACGATCATCGGTACGCAGGACATCGTTTTCGGTTCGATCGACCGATAAGGAAGAGAAGAAATGTTATCTGAGCAGTGCTTACAAAAAATCGACCGCGAGCTGGCCAAGTATCCGGCTGACCAGCGCCAGTCGGCCGTGATGGCCGCGCTGGCCCACGCCCAAGTCGAAAAGGGATGGCTGTCGCCGGAAACGATGCAGGAAGTGGCCGACTACATCGGCATGCCTGCCATCGCCGTGCAGGAAGTGGCCACCTTCTACAACATGTACAACCTGAAGCCGGTCGGCAAGAACAAGATCACCGTCTGCACCAACCTGCCGTGCGCACTGTCGGGCGGCGAACGTGCCGGCCAGCGCATCAAGGACGCGCTGGGCATCGACTACCGCGGCACCACCGAAGACGGCAAGTTCACGCTGCTGGAAGGCGAGTGCATGGGCGCCTGCGGCGACGCACCCGTCATGCTGGTGAATAACCACCGCATGTGCTCGTTCATGAGCGACGAAAAAATCGACGCCCTGCTGGAGGAACTGAACAAATGACCAGCCTGCACGACCGCCACATCAATCCGCTGATCCTGAAGGATCTGAACGGCGACAACTGGCACCTGGCCGACTACGTCAAACGTGGCGGCTACTCGGCCCTGCGCAAGATCCTGGAAGAGGGCATCACGCCCGAACAGATCATTGCCGACCTGAAGACCTCCGGCCTGCGTGGCCGCGGCGGCGCGGGTTTCCCGACCGGCCTGAAGTGGAGCTTCATGCCGCGCCAGTTCCCGGGCCAGAAATACCTCGTCTGCAACACCGACGAAGGCGAGCCGGGCACGTTCAAGGACCGCGACATCATCCGCTACAACCCGCACGCGCTGATCGAAGGCATGGCCATCGGTGCGTACGCGATGGGCATCACCGTGGGCTACAACTACATCCACGGCGAGATCTTCCAGGAATACCTGCGCTTCGAAGAGGCGCTGGAAGAGGCGCGCGCCGCCGGCTTCCTGGGCGATAACATCATGGGTTCGCAGTTCTCGTTCCAGCTGCACGCGCACCACGGTTACGGCGCCTACATCTGCGGCGAAGAGACCGCGCTGCTGGAATCGCTGGAAGGCAAGAAGGGCCAGCCGCGCTTCAAGCCGCCGTTCCCGGCCTCGTTCGGCCTGTACGGCAAGCCGACGACGATCAACAACACCGAGACCTTCGCAGCCGTCCCGTTCATCCTGAACCTGGGCGCCGCCGAGTACATGGCGCTGGGCAAGCCGAACAACGGCGGCACCAAGATCTTCTCGATCTCCGGCGACGTCGAGCGTCCGGGCAACTACGAAGTCCCGCTGGGCACCCCGTTCGCCAAGCTGATGGAGCTGGCCGGCGGTATGCGCGGCGGCAAGAAGATCAAGGCGGTCATCCCGGGCGGTTCGTCGGCACCGGTGATCCGCGGCGAAGTCATGATGGACACCGACCTGGACTACGACTCGATCGCCAAGGCCGGTTCGATGCTCGGTTCGGGCGCCGTGATCGTCATGGACGAGACCCGCTGCATGGTCAAGTCGCTGCTGCGCCTGTCCTACTTCTACTACGAAGAATCCTGCGGCCAGTGCACGCCGTGCCGTGAAGGCACCGGCTGGATGTACCGCATGGTGCACCGTATCGAAAACGGCCAGGGCCGTCCGGAAGACATGGACTTGCTGAACAACATCGCCTTCAACATCAAGGGCCGCACCATCTGCGCCCTGGGCGATGCCGCGGCAATGCCGGTCGAAGCGATGATCAAGAACTTCCGCGAGGAATTCGAATATCACATCGAGCACAAGCACTGCCTCGTGCCCGCATACCTTTAAACCAGGTCAGGTAACGATCAAATGGTTGAAATTGAATTAGACGGCAAGAAAGTAGAAGTCCCACCAGGTTCCATGGTGATGGACGCCGCGAACAAACTGGGAACCTACATCCCGCACTTCTGCTATCACAAGAAATTGTCGATCGCAGCGAACTGCCGCATGTGCCTGGTGGAAGTGGAAAAAGCACCGAAGGCGATGCCTGCCTGCGCGACCCCGGTCTCGCCGGGCATGATCGTGCGCACCCACAGCGACAAGGCGGTGGCCGCACAGAAGTCGGTGATGGAGTTCCTGCTGATTAACCACCCGCTGGATTGCCCGATCTGCGACCAGGGCGGCGAATGCCAGCTGCAGGATCTGGCGGTCGGCTACGGCAAGAGCAACTCGCGCTACGAAGAAGAAAAACGCGTGGTGACGCCGAAGGAAGCCGGTCCGCTGATCTCGATGGAAGAGATGAGCCGCTGCATCCAGTGCACCCGTTGCGTGCGCTTCGGCCAGGAAGTGGCCGGCGTGATGGAATTCGGCATGGTCGGCCGCGGCGAGCACTCGGAGATCACCACCTTCGTCGGCAAGACCGTCGACTCCGAAGTCTCGGGCAACATGATCGACCTGTGCCCGGTCGGCGCGCTGACCTCGAAGCCTTTCCGCTACTCGGCACGTCCGTGGGAACTGCAGCGCCGCAAGTCGGTCTCGCCGCACGATTCGCTGGGCACCAACCTGATCGTCCAGGTCAAGGGCGGCAAGGTGATGCGCGTGCTGCCGCTGGAAAACGAACACATCAACGAGTGCTGGCTGTCGGACAAGGACCGCTTCTCCTACGAGTCGCTGGACAACGCCGAGCGCCTGGTCAACCCGATGGTCAAGCAGGACGGCAAGTGGATCGACACCGACTGGCAGACCGCCCTCGAGTACGTCGCCCACGGCATCCGTAACATCCGCCACGAGCACGGCGCCGACAGCATCGCCGCCGTCGCGACCCCGCACTCGACCGTGGAAGAACTGTACCTGCTGCAGAAGGCCATGCGCGGCTTCGGCATCGAGAACGTCGACTTCCGCCTGCGCCAGAGCGACTTCGCGCTGGACGGCCAGGTCGTCCCGCACCTGGGCATGCCGATCGCCGACCTGTCGACCGTGAAGCGCGTGCTGGTCATCGGTTCCTTCCTGCGCAAGGACCACCCGCTGGCCGCCACCCGCCTGCGTACCGCCGTCAAGTCGGGCGCCAAGCTGTCCATCGTCCACGGTTCGGACGACGACAACCTGATCCCGACCGCCGGCCGCCTGATCGCCGCACCGTCGGACTGGCTGGCTGCGCTGTCGAGCATCGTCGTGGCCGTAGCAAGCGCCAAGGGCATCGCTGCTCCGGCCGGCTTCGAAGGCATCGAGGCTTCGGATGAGGCGAAGGCCATCGCCGCGACCCTGGTCGTCGAGAACGCCGCCGACCTGCCGGGCGCTGTCCTGCTGGGCAACGCCGCCGCGCAGCATCCGCAAGCCTCCGCGCTGCACGCCGCCGCCCAGTGGATCGCCGAGCAGACCGGCGCCAGGTTCGGCTACTTCGTCGACGCCGCCAACACCGTCGGCGGCTACCTGGTCAACGCGACCTCGAAGAATGCCCGGGTTACTGGTGACCTGTTCGCGCAGCCGAAGAAGGCCTACGTGCTGCTGAACGCCGAGCCGGAACTGGACGCCGCCAACCCGCAGCAAGCCATCAAGGCCCTGCAGGGCGCCGACATGGTCGTCGCGATGTCGGCCTTCAAGCACGGCATGGACTACGCCGACGTGCTGCTGCCGATTTCGCCGTTCAGCGAAACTGCAGGTACGTTCGTCAACTGCGAAGGCCGCGCACAGAGCTTCAACGGCACCGTCAAGCCGCTGGGCGAGACCCGTCCGGCCTGGAAAGTGCTGCGCGTGCTGGGCAACCTGCTGGGTCTGTCGGGCTTCGATTACGAAAACTCGGAATCGATCCGCGACGAAGCGCTGGGCGGCAAGGGCGCCGACCTGACCACCAAGCTGAACAACGTGGCCAAGCTGGCCCCGACCGCGGCCAAGTTCTCGACCGACGCGGATGCCAAGCTGGAGCGCCTGGCCGACGTGCCGATCTACTTTGCCGACGCCCTCGCGCGCCGTTCGGAACCGCTGCTGCGCACCGCCGACGCACAGGCCCCGCTGGCCACCATCTCGGCCAAGCTGGCCGAGGTGCTGGGCGTGAAGGCCGGCGACATGGTCACCGTGCAGCAAGGGGAGGGCAGTGCGACCCTGGTCGCCGCCATCGACAAGCGCCTGCCGGCCAATGTCGTGCGCGTGGCCGCCGCTCACCAGCTGACCTCGTCGCTGGGCGCCATGTTCGGTCCGATTTCGATTGAAAAGGCTTAATCAAAATGTCGATGCCTGACGTACTCAATAGTTTTTATACGGGCGGCGAAGCCCTGGTAGGTCCGACCGCCTGGACCTTTGCCTGGACGCTGCTGAAAATCGTGGTGATCCTGCTGCCGCTGATGGGCCTGGTGGCCTATCTGGTGCTGTGGGAGCGCAAGCTGATCGGCTGGATCCACATCCGTGTGGGTCCGAACCGCGTGGGCCCGCTGGGCCTGCTGCAGCCGATCGCCGACGCGCTCAAGCTGCTGCTCAAGGAAATCGTGGTCCCGGCGAAAGCCACCCCGAGCCTGTTCATCATCGGTCCGATCATGACCATCATGCCGGCGCTGGCCGCATGGGCCGTCATTCCCTTCGGTCCGGAAGCGGCGCTGGCCAACGTCAACGCCGGCCTGCTGCTGCTGCTGGCGATCACCTCGATGGAGGTGTACGGCATCATCATCGCCGGCTGGGCTTCGAACTCGAAGTACTCGTTCATGGGTGCGATGCGCGCATCGGCCCAGATGATCTCCTACGAGATCCCGATGGGCTTCGTGATGGTGGTGATCCTGATGGTGTCCGGTTCGCTGAACTTCTCGGACATCGTCGGCGCCCAGACCCGCGGCCACTTCGCCGGCATGGGCATCAACGTGCTGTCGTGGAACTGGCTGCCGCTGCTGCCGCTGTTCGTGGTCTACATCACCTCCGGCCTGGCCGAGTGCAACCGCCACCCGTTCGACGTGGTGGAGGGCGAATCGGAAATCGTGGCCGGCCACATGGTCGAGTATTCGGGCATGTCCTACGCGATGTTCATGCTGGCCGAATACGCCAACATGATCCTGGTCGCGACCCTGGCATCGATCATGTTCCTGGGCGGCTGGCAGGCACCGTTCTCCTTCCTGGAATTCGGCGCGCTGGGCGGCTTCTTCTGGCTGTTCGCGAAAGCCTTCCTGGTCGTGTCGCTGTTCGTGTGGGTGCGCGGTACCTTCCCGCGTTACCGCTATGACCAGATCATGCGCCTGGGCTGGAAAGTGTTCATCCCGCTGACCCTGGTGTATCTGGTCCTGGTCGCCGGCGTCATGCAGACGTCGTGGAACCCCTGGAAGTAAAGAGGCGCAACAAATGACTCGAGTAAAAGACTTTTTCGGCAGCCTGATGCTGTCCGAACTGATCAAGGGCCTGGCGCTGACCGGTAAATACGCGTTTTCGCGCAAGATCACGGTGCAGTACCCGGAAGAAAAGACCCCGATCTCGCCGCGTTTCCGTGGCCTGCACGCGCTGCGCCGCTACCCCAACGGGGAAGAGCGCTGCATCGCCTGCAAGCTGTGCGAAGCGGTATGCCCGGCGATGGCGATCACGATCGAATCGGCGCAGCGCGAGGACGGCACCCGCCGCACCACGCGCTACGACATCGACCTGACCAAGTGCATCTTCTGCGGTTTCTGCGAAGAGTCCTGCCCGGTCGACTCCATCGTCGAAACCCAGGTGCTGGAATACCACGGCGAAAAGCGTGGCGACCTGTACTACACCAAGGAGATGCTCCTGGCCGTGGGTGACCGCTACGAAAACGAGATCGCCGCCGCCCGTGCTGCGGACGCGAAGTATCGCTAATAACGGTAAATAAAAATAAGGGCTCCTGCGTAAGTCATGGAATTCACAACTGTTCTGTTCTACGTGTTCTCGGCGATCATGATCGTCGCCGGGTTGCGCGTCATTACCGCCAAGAACCCGGTTCACGCCGCGCTGTTCCTGGTGCTCGCGTTCTTCAACGCTGCCGGCATCTGGATGCTGCTCAAGGCCGAGTTCCTGGCCATCGTGCTGGTGCTGGTCTATGTCGGCGCCGTGATGGTGCTGTTCCTGTTCGTCGTGATGATGCTTGACATCAACATCGACCGCATGCGCGAAGGTTTCTGGGGCTACCTGCCGCTGGCGTCCGGTATCGGCGCGCTGGTCGTGCTGGAGATGGCTGCCGTGCTGTGGCGCGGTTTCCTCGGCACCGCCGAGGCACCGGCCGAGGCTGCCGTCGGCCACATCGGCGGTACCCGTGAGCTGGGCCGCCTGATCTACACCCAGTACATCTACGGCTTCGAAATCGCCGGCCTGATCCTGCTGGTGGCGATCATTGCCGCCGTCGCGCTGACCCTGCGCAAGCGCAAGGACACCAAGGCCATCGACCCGGCCCTCGCGGTCCGCGTCAAGCGTAACGACCGCCTGCGCATCGTGAAGATGCAAACCATCGACCAGAAGGCGATCGACGCCGCCGCAGTGGCCGCCGCCGCTGCCAAGGCCGAAGCCGCCAACAAGGAGAATCCATGACTCTGTCGCTCGCTCATTACCTGATCCTGGGCGCGATCCTGTTCGCGATCTCGGTGGTCGGCATTTTCCTGAACCGGAAGAACATCATCATCCTGCTGATGGCCATCGAACTGATGCTGCTGGCAGTGAACCTGAACTTCGTCGCCTTCTCGCACTATCTGGGAGACGCGGCAGGGCAGATCTTCGTGTTCTTCATCCTGACTGTCGCGGCCGCCGAATCGGCGATCGGCCTGGCGATCCTGGTGGTCCTGTTCCGTAACCTGGACACGATCAACGTGGAAGACCTCGACAGCCTGAAGGGCTGATCGGTTTGTTCTGTGAACTCCTCGATAAACAAGACATAAGGCTATAGAAAATGACGGGGCCAATTAACCCTAACCTCTTGCTGGCGGTGCCACTCGCACCGCTCGCGGGCTCGGCGATCGCCGGCCTGCTCGGCACCAAGTTCTTCGGGAACGTGGTCGGCCGCAAGGTGTCGCATACCGCGACCATCGCCGGCGTGTTCATCGCCATGGTCCTCTCGATCATGACCCTGATGGACGTGCTCGACGGGAACACCTTCAACGGTGACGTCTATACCTGGATGACCATCGGCAGCATGAAGATGTCGGTCGGTTTCCAGATCGACGCGCTGTCGGCAATGATGATGTGCGTGGTGACCTCGGTGTCGCTGATGGTCCACATCTACACGATCGGCTACATGGCCGAGGACGAAGGCTACAACCGCTTCTTCTCGTACATCTCGCTGTTCACCTTCTCGATGCTGATGCTGGTCATGTCCAACAACTTCCTGCAGCTGTTCTTCGGCTGGGAAGCGGTGGGCCTGGTCTCGTACCTGCTGATCGGCTTCTGGTACACCCGCCCGACGGCCATCTTCGCCAACATGAAGGCCTTCCTGGTGAACCGCGTCGGTGACTTCGGCTTCATCCTGGGTATCGGCCTGCTGCTGGCCGCGACCGGCACCATGCACTACGGCGAAACCTTCGCCCAGGCCGGCAAGCTGGTCAACATGACCGTGCCGGGCACCACCTGGCCGCTGCTGACCGCCGCCTGCATCTGCCTGTTCATCGGCGCAATGGGTAAATCCGCACAGTTCCCGCTGCACGTCTGGCTGCCGGACTCGATGGAAGGCCCGACCCCGATCTCGGCGCTGATCCACGCGGCAACCATGGTGACCGCCGGTATCTTCATGGTGTCGCGCATGTCGCCGCTGTTCGAGCTGTCGGACACCGCGCTGTCCTTCATCATCGTGATCGGTTCGATCACCGCGCTGTTCATGGGCTTCCTGGGCATCATCCAGAACGACATCAAGCGCGTGGTCGCTTACTCGACCTTGTCGCAGCTGGGCTACATGACCGTCGCACTGGGCGTGTCGGCCTACAACGTCGCCGTGTTCCACCTGATGACCCACGCGTTCTTCAAGGCGCTGCTGTTCCTCGGCGCCGGCTCGGTCATCATCGGCATGCACCACGACCAGGACATGCGTAACATGGGCGGCCTGCGCAAGTACATGCCGATCACCTGGATCACTTCGCTGCTGGGTTCGCTGGCCCTGATCGGTACCCCGTTCTTCGCCGGTTTCTACTCGAAGGACTCGATCATCGAGGCCGTGCACGAGTCCCACCTGTGGGGTTCGGGCTTCGCCTACTTCGCGGTCGTGGCCGGCGTGTTCATCACCGCCTTCTACTCCTTCCGCATGTACTTCCTGGTCTTCCACGGCAAGGAGCGTTTCGGCCAGGCGCATGCGCATGACGACCACGCGCACGCCCACGATGCGCACCAGCAGAAGGTGGCTGAGCACGGCCACGGCGACCCGCACGCGCTGCACGATTCGGACGCGCACCACGAAGAAGAGGAAGACGATCACGGCCACCACGGCCTGGCCCCGGGCCAGAAGCCGCACGAGTCGCCGCTGGTGGTGACCCTGCCGCTGATCCTGCTGGCGATCCCGTCGGTCATCATCGGTTTCTTCGCGATCGAGCCGATGCTGTACGGCGGCTTCTTCAAGAACGTGATCTTCGTCGGCGAGAACCACCCGGCGCTGGAAGAGATGGGCAAGGAGTTCCACGGCGCGCTGGCGATGGGCCTGCACGGCTTCACTTCGCTGCCGTTCTGGCTGGCCCTGGCCGGTGTCGTTGCCGCCTACTACTGCTACATGATCAATCCGCGCGTGCCGGCTGCCTTCTACAAGGCGCTGCGCCCGATCCACACCCTGTTGGACAACAAGTACTACATGGACAAGTTCAACGAGGTGGTCTTCGCCGGCGGCGCACGCGGCGTGGGCAAGGCCTTGTGGCAGGTGGGTGACCGCGTGCTGATCGACGGCCTGGTCGTCAATGGTTCCGCCAAGCTGGTGGGCTGGTTCTCGACCATCGTCCGCACGTTCCAGACTGGTTACATCTACCACTATGCGTTCGTGATGATCCTGGGCGTGCTGGGTACGCTGCTGTACTTCTTCCCGTTCTGGCACGCTTAAACAGAGAGAAAAACAAGATGCAGTCCACGATTTCCTCCTACCCGTACCTCAGCCTTTCGGTCTGGCTTCCGATCATCTTCGGTGTGATCGTGCTGGCCGTCGGCCGTGACAGCAAGGCGGGCTTCACCCGCGTGCTGTCGCTGATCGGCGCGGTGGTCAGCTTCCTGCCGACCATCCCGCTGTTCACGCAGTTCAGCAATACCGCCCATGGCCCGCAATTCGTCGAGAAGGCGGCCTGGATCGAACGCTTCAACATCCAGTACTACCTGGGCATCGACGGCCTGAGCCTCTGGTTCGTGCCGCTGACCGCCTTCATCACGATCATCGTCGTCATCTCGGCATGGCAGGTGATCGAGGAACGCGTGGCCCAGTACATGGGCTCCTTCCTGATGCTGTCGGGCCTGATGATCGGCGTGTTCGTCGCGCTGGACGGCCTGCTGTTCTACTTCTTCTTCGAAGCCACCCTGATCCCGATGTTCATCATCATCGGTGTGTTCGGCGGCCCGAACCGGGTGTACGCAGCATTCAAGTTCTTCCTGTACACCTTCATGGGTTCGCTGCTGACCCTGATCGCGATCATCTACCTGTACAACAAGTCGGGCGGTTCGTTCGACATCCTGGCATGGCACCAGCTGCCGCTGACCATGACGGAACAGGTGCTGGTCTTCATCGCCTTCCTGATGGCCTTCGCCGTCAAGGTGCCGATGTTCCCGGTCCACACCTGGCTGCCGGATGCCCACGTCGAAGCGCCGACCGGCGGTTCGGTGGTGCTGGCCGCGATCATGCTGAAGCTGGGCGGTTACGGCTTCCTGCGATTCTCGCTGCCGATCGCGCCGGACGCGTCGCACTACCTGGCGCCGCTGATCATCGTGCTGTCGCTGATCGCCGTGATCTACATCGGCCTGGTGGCGATGGTCCAGAAGGACATGAAGAAACTGGTCGCCTACTCGTCGATCGCGCACATGGGCTTCGTCACCCTGGGCTTCTTCATCTTCAACGAGATCGGCGTGCAGGGCGGTATCGTGCAGATGATCTCGCACGGCTTCGTGTCGGGCGCGATGTTCCTGTGCATCGGCGTGCTGTACGACCGCATGCACTCGCGTGAAATCGCCGACTACGGCGGCGTCGTGAACCGCATGCCGAAGTTCGCCGCGTTCTCGGTGCTGTTCGCGATGGCCAACTGCGGCCTGCCGGCCACCTCGGGCTTCGTGGGCGAGTTCATGGTCATCCTCGGCGCCGTCCAGTTCAACTTCTGGACCGGCCTGCTGGCTGCCACCGCCCTGATCCTGGGCGCAGCCTACTCGCTGTGGATGGTCAAGCGCGTCGTGTTCGGCAAGATCGGCAACAAGCATGTCGCCGAACTGACCGACCTGAACGGCCGTGAATTCTTCATGCTGGGCGTGCTGGCGATCCTGACCATCTACATGGGCCTGTATCCGGCACCGTTCACCGATGCGCTGCAAGTGTCGGTGGCCGATCTGCTGCAGCACGTCTCGGTCAGCAAGCTGCCGCCGGTGCATTGAGCGGGAAATTAAAACGATATGAATCCGATGATTAACACTACTCTATCGGCAGCGTCCATCAACATGGCGCCGCTGTCCGCGGAAATCTTCCTGGTGGTCGCGTCCTGCGCGATCCTCCTGATCGACATGTTCCTCAAGGAAGGGAAGCGCAACATCACCTACGTGCTGTCGCTGCTGACCCTGGTCGGTTGCGCCGTGATCACCTGGGGCGACTTCACTGCCGGGACGACGACCTACACCTTCTTCAACATGTTCGTGTCGGACCCGATGGCGAACCTGCTGAAGCTGTTCACCTACCTGGCGGTCGGCATCACCCTGGTGTATTCGCGCCAGTACGCGGGCGACCGCGGCATGATGTCCGGCAACATGGGCGGCGAGATGTATGTGCTGGCCCTGTTCACCATGCTGGGCCAGATGATCATGATCTCCGGCAATAACATGCTGCCGATCTACCTGGGCCTGGAACTGATGTCGTTGTCGCTGTACGCGCTGGTGGCCATGCGCCGCGACCACGCGATCTCGACCGAAGCCGCGATGAAGTACTTCATCCTGGGTTCGCTGGCCTCGGGCTTCATGCTCTACGGTATCTCGATGATCTACGGTGCCACCGGTTCGCTGGACATCACCACCATCGCCAAGCTGACCGCTGCCGGCGCCGCCAACCACACCATCCTGGTGTTCGGCCTGGTGTTCGTCGTGGCCGGCATGGCCTTCAAACTGGGCGCGGTGCCGTTCCACATGTGGGTGCCGGACGTCTATCAGGGTTCGCCGACCGGCGTGACCCTGCTGCTGGGCGCCGCCCCGAAGCTGGCTTCGTTCGCGATGATGATCCGCATCCTGGTCGAAGGCCTGCTGCCGATGGCGTTCGACTGGCAGCAGATGCTGCTGGCCCTGGCCGTGCTGTCGCTGGCCGTGGGTAACCTGACCGCGATCGCCCAGACCAACATCAAGCGTATGCTGGCCTACTCGACCATCGCCCAGCTCGGCTTCGTCCTGCTCGGCATGATGGCCGGCACCACCGGCGCACGCGATGCCCTGAACGCCGCCAACGCCGCGCCGGCCTACAGCGCCGCCATGTACTACAGCATCACCTACGTGCTGACCACCCTGGGCAGCTTTGGCCTGGTGATGATGCTGGCGCGTTCGGGCTTTGAAGCGGAAGAAATCGCGGACTTCAAGGGCCTGGCCAAGCGCAGCCCGTGGTACGCGCTGGTCATGACCGTGCTGATGTTCTCGCTGGCCGGCGTGCCGCCGATGATGGGCTTCATGGCCAAGTGGGCCGTCCTGCAGGCCGTGGTCGCTACCGGCCAGTACTGGCTGGCGATCGTCGCCGTGCTGTTCTCGCTGATCGGTGCCTTCTACTACCTGCGCGTGGTGAAGACCATCTGGTTCGACGAAGCGGTGGACGTCTCGCCGATCAAGACCCCGCTGGACATGCGCGTGGCCCTGTCGCTGAACGGCGTGCTGGTCGTGCTGCTGGGCGTGATGCCGGGCGGCCTGCTGGCAGCCTGCCTGAGCGCCATGACCCAGACCCTGGGTTCGTAAGACCTGCCCGTGGACCTGTCCCTGGCAACCTGGTTGGTGATCGCGGTCGCGATCGCGTTCGCCAACCTGCCTTTCCTGAACGAGAGCGTGTTCGGCTTCATTCCCATGAAGCCAGCGCAGGGCAGGGCGCACACGAAGTTCTTCGTCGTGCGCCTTCTCGAGTTGTTTGTTTTATACTTCGTCGTCGGCGGACTGGCCCTGCTGCTGGAATCCCGGATCGGCAATGCCTTTCCCCAGACCTGGGAGTTCTATGCCATCACGGGCTGCATGTTCGTCGTGCTGGCCTTCCCCGGTTTCGTTCTACGCTACCTGAAGAAACGCCGGAACTGAGCACCCGCGTCCATGGCGCCGGTGCCCGTTGAATAACGAAGTAACACGGAGCATCAACCATGGATTCCCACCTGAGAGAAACCCGCATCGATGGCGACCTGGCCTACGATGGCCACTTCCTCAAAGTCACCCGCGACAAGGTCAGGCTGCCCGACGGCGCCGAGACCACCCGCGAACTCATCCGCCACCCGGGCGCCGTCGTGATCCTGCCGCTGCTGCCGGACGGCCGCGTGCTGCTGGAGCGCCAGTTCCGCTACCCGAACGACCGCGTCTTCATCGAGTTCCCGGCCGGGAAGATCGACCCGGGCGAGGACCCGCTGGCCACCGCCAAGCGCGAGCTCGAAGAAGAAACCGGCTACACGGCCAGGGACTGGAACTTCGTCTGCACGATCCACAACGCGATCGCGTATTCCGACGAACACCTCGACATCTTCCTGGCGCGCGACATGACCAAGGGCGAAGCCAAGCTGGACGAAGGCGAGTTCCTCGAGCTCTTCACCGCCACCGTGCCGGAGTTGCTGGAGATGGTGCGCAAGGGCGAGATCACCGACGTCAAGACCATCATCGGCACCTTCTGGCTGGAGAAGTACGCCGCCGGCACCTGGACCCCGGGCTGAGATGGCCAAAGCCGCCTTGCTGGCGCCCTTGCTGTCCTGCCTGATGGGGATGGCGATGGCGAACCCGGCATCCGCGGCGACGCCGGCTGCCGAGCGTTGCGAAAGCTGGCAAGCCGGTTCCCATGCGAGCCAGCGCACGGACGTCAAGGTCGACGTCTACGACAATGGCTACCGCATCGACAACAGCCTGCCGTACCGGACCCTGACGCGCATGAAGCGGGCCGCCGCGGATGGCGGTTTCGTGCTGGGACTGACGCGGGCCGAATCGCGTGTGGCCGTGAGCGTCGAAGGCACCATCATCGGCGATCCGGCCACGGGCACCGAATGCCTGCGGCCACTGGTCAATGTGAGGCTGTCCTACGAGCCCATCGTGATTTACGTGGGACGGGAGTTCGAGCCAGGCACTTGTGCGTACCGCGAAATACTTGCTCACGAAATGCGCCATCTCAAGGCCTACGTCGACTATCTGCCGAAAGTGGAAAGGAGAGTGCTGGACCGGATGGCGCAGCGCTTCGACGGCAGACCGGTAGTGGCGCCGCAAGGGCAGGCGCTGCGGCGCGTGCAGCAGGAACTGGACCGGACCTGGATGCCTTTCCTGAAGCGCGAGATGGCGGCGGCGAAGGCCAGGCAGGCGGGCATCGACAGTCCGAAGGAATATGCGCGCCTCGGCAAAGTTTGCCGAGGTGAGGTACAGTCTCTTATTGGATCGACAAGACGATCAAACTCATAAATGAACCAAGCACCACGATACTTTGCATTAATTCCCGCTGCCGGCGTCGGCGCCCGCATGGGTGCGGCCACGCCGAAGCAGTACATCCGCATCGGCGGCAAGCCGATGCTCCGTCACACCCTCGACGCCTTCCTGTCCAGCGACCTGATCGCGCACACCTTCATCGTCGTCAGCCCGGATGATCCCTATATCGACAGCGTCGCGCCAAGTCACGGCGTGACCGTGCTGCGCTGCGGCGGCGCGAGCCGTATGGAGTCGGTGCGCAATGGCCTGGCGGTACTGGCCAACACGCTGGCGCAGAGCGACTGGGTACTGGTGCACGACGCCGCCCGTCCCGGCCTGACCGCCGAGCTGATCGAGAAGCTGATCACCAGCACCGGCGAACACCCGGTCGGCGGCCTGCTGGGCCTGCCGGTGGTCGACACCGTCAAGCGCTGCATCGAAGGCGAAGCCTGCGGCACCATCCCGCGCAACGGCCTGTGGCTGGCGCAAACGCCGCAAATGTTCCGCTACAGCCTGTTGCGCGAAGCGCTGACGGCGGCGACGGATCCGAATACGATTACCGATGACGCCAGTGCGGTTGAAGCCCTCGGATTGACCCCCAAGTTGGTCGAGGGGCATCCCCGCAACCTGAAAGTGACGCTGCCGGACGATATCCGGATCGCCGAGCTGTACCTGGCAGTGTCCCAACCTGAACTCGTGTGAACACCATGGCTCTTGCATCGTACAACCCCACTCCGCCGTTCCGCATCGGAACCGGCTATGACTGCCACGCCCTGGTCGAGGGCCGCAAGCTGATCGTCGGCGGCGTCACCATCCCGCACCGCCTCGGCCTGCTGGGCCACTCGGATGCCGACGTGCTGCTGCACGCGATCATCGACTCGCTGCTGGGCGCAGCAAGCCTCGGCGACATCGGCAAGCACTTTCCGGATACCGACCCGATGTTCGCCGGCGCCGACTCGCGCACCCTGCTGCGCGAAGTCGCCTCACGCGTGCTGGCCACCGGCTACACCATCGGCAACATCGACGCCACCATCATCGCCCAGCAGCCGAAGATGGCGCCGCACATCCCGCAGATGGTGTCGCGCATCGCCGAAGACCTCGGCGTCTCGCCGCAGCAGGTGAACATCAAGGCCAAGACCAACGAGAAGCTGGGCTTCCTTGGGCGGGAAGAGGGCATGGCGGCGCAGTCGACCGCGCTGCTCGTGAAGGTGTAACCCGTTCGAGCCGTCGTTTCGTCGCCATTACCGTCATTCCCGCGAAAGCGGGAATCCATGCTGAGCCGCAGAAACCGGTAAGTCTGAAGCACCGCGACTGCTTCGACTGTGCCGAGTCCTCAGCTTCAGTATGGGTCCCCGCCTTCGCGGGGACGACGCGTCGTCAAGCAACTTCCGCCGCGTCATGCGACACTGTCGGGAATAAAACGACAACAAGGGAGCCTGCATGACGACCCAGAACACGATGAGCCCGCGCGCCGCCTGGCTGCTGATCCTGTCCGCCAGCGCGATCCTGATGATCACGATGGCCGCGCGCCTGACCACCGGTCTCTTTCTCTCGCCGATCAATACCGCGACCGGCCTCGGCGTCGCCTCGATCAGCCTGGCGATGGCGGTCGGCCAGTTCATGTGGGGTGCATCCCAGCCGATCTTCGGCGCCGTCGCCGACAAATACGGACCGGCGCGGGTGATCGTGGTCGGCGCCCTGATGCTGGCGGCGGGCCTGGCCGCGACCCCCTTCGTGTCCTCGCAATGGGGCCTGATGCTGACCCTGGGCGTGCTGTCGGCGGCCGGGGCCGGTGCCGGCAGCTTCTCGATCCTGATCGGCGCCACCGCCCAGCGCCTGCCCGCCGAACGCCGTCCCTTCGCGGCCGGCTTCGTCAATGCCGGCGGCTCCTTCGGCCAGTTCGTGTTCTCGCCGCTGGTGCAATTCATCATCCAGGCCGGCGGCTGGGTCACGGCGATGTTCTCGCTGGCGGCGACCACGCTGCTGACCATTCCGCTCGCCTTCTTCATGCGCGGCCAGAAGCGGATCCAAAATGCCGCCGCGGCGGCGCCCGACGAGTTCACGCTGGGCCGCCAGCTCCGCACAGCCATGCGCGACCGCAGCTACCTGTGCCTGCACGCCGGTTTCTTCACCTGCGGCTTCCACATCGCCTTCCTGGTCACCCACCTGCCGGGCGAGGTCGCGCTGTGCGGCCTGCCGGCCGGGGTTTCAGCCAAGGCGCTGGGCCTGATCGGGCTGTTCAACATCGCCGGTTCGCTGGTGGTCGGCGCGCTGGGCCAGCGCTACCGCATGAAGTGGCTGCTGGCGGCGATCTACGGCGGCCGCGCAGTGATGATCGCGCTCTACCTGCTGGCGCCGAAGACCGCGCTGACTTTCTACATCTTCGCCGCCGCGCTCGGCTTTTCGTGGCTGGCCACGGTACCGCCGACAGCCGGCCTGGTGGGCAAGCTGTTCGGCACGCGCTACCTGTCGACCCTGTTCGGCCTGACCCTGCTGTCGCACCAGATCGGCGGCTTCTTCGGCGCCTGGCTGGGTGGGCTGGCGTTTGTCCGCTTCGGCGATTATTCGTGGATGTGGTACGCCGACATCGTGCTGGCATTGGCAGCGGCGCTGGTCAACCTGCCGATCCGCGAAGCCGTCCCGCACCGCGCGGCGGCCACGGCTGCGGCAAAGGCCTGAGATGGCGCGCGATCCCTGGGCTTACCGCGACGTGGCCGTCGAATCCTTCAGCGACCCGCGCACCGGCCTGCTGCGCATCCGGCCGGTGGCGGGGCAGGCCTATGCGACCTCGATGCGCGTGCATTGCTCGCGCAGCCTGCGCGATCCGGCGCTGTATCCGGCCGGGACGCGTTTCCTCATCCGCGCCAAGCTGACCGACCGCGCGGGTGGCGCGCCTTACCTGTATGCGCACCATGGCGACGCGGTCAAGGTGCTGGCCGGACGCGAGCTCGCATCCTTCCTGGATGAGTACCGGCGCCGGCGCATTTGAGCACGCCGAAATCCAATACTTCGAAAAAACAAGAGTATTCGTCAAGCTTTATGCGGTTTTAATTGAGAAGTATAGGGGTTAATCTGGTGGCTCTGTCAATCAAGGAGCTTCAAAGATGCGTACTTACCCCACCAACAGCGCCCAAGCGGTATCGCGCCTGCTGGCCCTGACCATGATCGTCGACGGCCATCTCGCGCCCTCGGAGCTGAAGGCCATGCGCGCCTCCGGCATCCCCGAGCACGTAAGCCTGGGCGAAGAGGCGTTCGACGAGGTGGTGCGCGAGCTGTGCGAAGACCTGCTGGCCAGCGCGGCCCGCCGCTGCAGCGCCGAAGTCGAAATCGACAGCCGCCTGCTCGACACGCTGCTGGCCGAAGTCGAGGACCAGGCCTTGCGCTTTTCGGTCATGAAGACGATGCTGGAGATTGTCCACGCGGACAGCGTGCTGGATGCGCGCGAGACGCTTCTGATCCAGCGTGCGTTCAAGGCCTGGTCGATCGAGGGGCTGCGCGCCGCCTGATTCGAAAGGGCGCACGAGGCCGGGCAGCAAGCTTGCCGCTTCGGGTTATCATGACGACATTCCACACACCTGAGAGGATCGACATGGCAACCCGCAAGATCGCAGTACTGGTAGGCAGCCTCCGCAAGGAATCCTTCACCCGCAAGCTGGCCAAACAGCTGATGCTGGCCGCCCCGCCCACGCTGGAACTGGAAATCGTCGACATCGCGCACCTGCCGATGTACAACCAGGACGACGAGACCGACACGCCGCCGCCGCGCTGGACCGAATTCCGCGACCGCATCCGCGACGTCGACGGCGTGCTGTTCTGCACGCCCGAGTACAACCGCTCGCTGCCGGCGGTGCTGAAGAACGCGATCGACGTCGGTTCGCGCCCCTACGGCAAGGCGGTGTGGAGCGGCAAGCCCTGCGCCGTGGTCAGCAACTCGCCGGGCGCGCTCGGCGGCTTCGGCGCCAACCACGCGGTGCGCCAGTGCCTGGTCTTCCTCAACATGCCCTGCATGCAATCGCCCGAGGCCTATATCGGCGGCATCGCCAACAAGTTCGATGGCGACAAGCTGACCGACGAGTCGCTGAACGGCTTCCTGCAGCAGTTCATGGAGTGCTACGCCACCTGGGTCGAGCGCCATGCCGACTGAGGGGTTGAAGGCGCCGGCCGCAAAGTGAGTGCCGGAGAAAAGCGCATGAAGGGCCTGAAGCAGAAGTTCCAGGAACGCGTCTATGTGTCGCAGGTGCCCGAGTCCTACGGCAAACCGCCGCCCGGCCTGCGGCGGCAGATGTTCGACATCATCTTCGAGGCCGACACCCCGGCCGGCCGCCGCTTCGACATCGCGCTGGTGTTTGCGATCCTGCTCAGCATCCTGGTGGTGGTGCTGGACAGCGTGCCCGGCCTGCACCGGGAATACGGCGACATCCTGAATGTCCTCGAATGGAGCTTCACGACGCTGTTCAGCCTCGAATACCTGGCGCGCGTGATCTGCGTGCAGCGGCCGTGGCGCTACATCAGCGGCTTCTACGGCGTGATCGACCTGCTGGCCGTGCTGCCGACCTATTTTTCGCTGCTGGTGCCGGGCAGCAGCTATCTGCTCGACATCCGCATCCTGCGCCTGCTGCGCGTGTTCCGGATCTTCAAGCTGACCCTCTACATCGAGGAATACACGCGCCTGGGCGAGGCCCTGTCCGCCAGCCGCCGCAAGATCATGGTCTTCCTCTCGGTGGTGCTGATGGCGATCCTGATTCTCGGCACCGTCATGTACGTGGTCGAGGGACCGGAGAACGGCTATACCAGCATCCCGGTCGCGATGTACTGGGCGACCGTGACCATGACCACGGTCGGCTATGGCGACATCACGCCGCACACCCACCTCGGCAAGGCGATCGCCTCCTTCATGATGCTGCTGGGCTGGGGCATCCTGGCGGTCCCGACCGGCATCGTGACGGCCGAGCTGTCGGCACGGCGCGGCGACCGCCGCTCGGGTCCGGCGCGCACGGGGCCGGCGCGGCCGGCGGCGGTGCCGCGCTTCTGCGCGCAATGCGGCAGCGGCGGCCACGAGGCGGGCTCGCGCTTCTGCAAGGACTGCGGCGCTCAGCTCTGAGCCGGGTTTTTCAAGCCCATTATCCTTGGTGCATATCAAAGGCGAGGCGCCTCACGCCTTTAGGCTTGCTACTTCGTTCGATCCCAATCACCCATCAAGCGAGGTTAGCCCATGTATCCATTCCCGCAAAACATTACCCCGGCAGTGCGCACGCATGTCGACGCCCAGACTGCATTCCTGAACGACATGTCGAAATCCCTGTTCAAATCCTTCCAGCAGATGTGCGACCTGAACATCCAGCTGATGCAGACCCTGATCGAGGAAACCGCGTTGGCCAGCAAGCAGGTGCTGAGCGCCGACCGCCAGACCGAAGTACTGAGCGCCGCCACCGCGCGCGCCCAGCCGACCAGCGACAAGCTGCGCGCCTACCAGCAGCACATCACCCGTCTGGCGGCCGACGCCCAGGTGGACCTGGCGCGCGTCACCGAGCAGCATGTGCAGAATACCACCCGCACCGCACGCGCCCTGGCCGATGAAGTGGCGCGCGACGCCACCGAGCAGACCGAGCGCAGCCTGCGCGCCCAGCAGGAAAGCGTGCGCCAGTTTGCCGACCCGTTCGCACGTGCCCGCGACGGCGCCGCCGCGCAGCCCCAGTCCGGCCTCGGCGGCGATGGCAGCCAGCGTGCATCCGGCACTGCCCAGGCCGGCCAGCCGCACATCGAGCGCAGCTCGCCGTCCAGCGACCAGCGCGGCGCCACCACGCATTAAAGGCGCCGTATCAGCAGGCGGACTGGATCCGCTCCAGCACGGCCGCGCGGTACTGGCGGCTGCAGGGCACCCGGGCACCGCCGCGCAGCACCAGTTCGCAATCGCCCTTGTCGAGCGGGACCACCCGCTCGATCCACGTTAATTGCACGGCGGCGCGCCGGTGGCAGCGCAGGAAGGCCGGCGCCAGCCGTTCGGCCAGGCCGGTCAGCGTCTGGCGCAGCAGCGGGCTGCCGGACAGGGTGTGCAGCACCACGTAATTGTCCGCGCTTTCGATCCAGCCGATCTCCTGCACCGGCACCACGCGCGTGCCGCCGCGCTCCGATACCAGCAACTGCTGCACGGGCAGGGCCGGCAGCGCTTGCGGCACCGGCACCGGCGCCTGCAGACGTTCGCGCAGGCGCTGCACCGCGCGCGCCAGGCGGGCGGCGTCGTAGGGCTTCAGCAGGTAGTCGATGGCGCCGGCATCGAAGGCCTGGATCGCGTACTGGTCCCATGCGGTCACGAACACGATGGCCGGCGCCGGTTCGGGCAGCGAGGCCGCCAGTTCGATGCCGGACAGCTCGGGCATGGCGATGTCGAGCAGGACCGCATCCGGCTTGTCCGCCGCGATGCGGGCCAGGGCCTCGATGCCGTCGGCTGCTTCATCGATGTGCGCGATGCCGGCTTCCGCGGACAGGAGCCGCCGCAGCTTGTCGCGTGCCGGCTTTTCGTCGTCGACGATCAGGATGCGCATGGCACCCTCAGCTCGGCGCGCACGCCGCCTTCCGCGCGCGCGGCCAGGGACAGCGAGGCGCGCGGCCCGTGCAGCGCCGCCAGGCGGGCGCGCAGGTTGGCCAGGCCGATGCCGCAGCCGCTGCCGCCGGTGTGCGCGGCGCTGTCGTCGATACGGCCATCGTCGTCGGCGCGCAAGACCAGCGCATCGTCCTCGCGCTGCGCCGACACCGCGATATGCGTCAGCCCGCGGCGCTTCTCGACCGTGTGGCGGAACACGTTTTCCAGCAGCGGCTGCAGGCTCATCACCGGCAGCGGCTGGGCCAGCAGGGCATCGTCGATCGCCCAGGCGATCTCGACCCGGCCGGCGAAGCGCTCGGCCATCACGCCGGCATAGCCGCGCGCAATGTCCAGCTCGGCCTGCAGCGGCGCCTCGATGGCCTCGCCCAGCTCCAGCGTGGCGCGCAGCACGCCGGCCAGCTGCATCAGCGTGGCGTCGGCCTTGTCGACGTCGGTATGCATCAGCGACGAGACCGTGTTGAGCGCGTTGAACAGGAAGTGCGGCTGCATCTGCTGGGCCAGGCGCTGCAACTGGGCTTGCTGCTGCAGGGCGATCGCCTGCTGCGCGCGCAGCTGGGTCTCGACCAGCGCCTCATAGGACTTGATGCCGAAGCGCACTGCCATGAACAGGCCGACGAAGATCGAGATCTTCATCGACTCGTAGACGAACAGACGCGGCCACGGATCGTGCGGGTAGGTTGCGCCGACCAGTGCATAGACGGCATGACGGATGCCGAAGGCGAGTGGCGTGAACGCGATCCACCACAGCGGCAACCACCGCGCCTGGCGCGCGAACCAGCGTAGCGGGCGGCCGAGCAATTCGTCGTCACTACGCTCGTAACGCAGCTGCACCAGCACCAGCAGGGTCGCCACCAGCGCCGATGAACCTTCCCACAGGATCGGCTTCCAGATCGCCGGGCTGTGCTCGTTGCGCTGGAAATCCTGGACGGCGACCAGGATCATCAGGGTCCAGAACAGGGTCTAGGCCAGGATGAAGATGAGCTTGCGGCGGAAGGAGGGCATGACCGGATGATCCGGCATGCTTGCCTGTTTGTCAAAAAGACTGTCGACGAATATTGTGGCCCGCAATGTCCGGCTTGCGCGCTAGAGCAGCGCCCGGTTCTGCGAAATAGAGCGGTTGAATTCGAGCCAGCTATTTCACTGCCCAGTGAAAACCGCTGCACCTGATCGGGTGCCCCGACCAGTGTCCTGACAATGCATACGTCCAGCTTTCCCTGCTCGAGCATCTGCAGCTGTGCAGGGCTGGACAATTCCTCAAGCGAGATCGATACGTCCGGGGCCAGATCCCGGAAGCGGCGCAGTATTGCCTGGACGATTCCGGAGCTGGCGGCCGAAATCACGTAGCCCAGTCGGATCGAGCCGGCCTCGCCGCGACCAGCCCGGTGGGCAACGCGTTTCGCATTCTCGACCTGCGACAGTGCTGCCCGCGCTTCCTCCAGAAACTATCTTCCCGCAGAGGTCAAGCTCACGGAACGCTTCGTCCGCTCGAGGAGGCGAACGCCGAGTTCCCGCTCAAGACGCTGGATCTGCATGCTCAAGGCGGACGGAGCGAGTCCCAGGGCTTCTGCGGCGCGCGAGAAATGAAGGGTTTCGGCGATGGCAACGAAATACGCGAGCTGTCTGATTTCGATTGGTGCGTCTTAAACCTATAACAAGTGGAGCTGGGAGACTCCCTGTAGATCAGATGCTAGCACAGGAAATACCACATGGGATATAAATACCAGTGACAATCCAAATACCGATCGGTATAATTTGTCCTGTCAAACATCTGAGTCTGTTTATGTCTTCTTCTTTCTACTTGCGTGCCAGTGCCCTAGCCAGTTTGCTGGCCTTGAGCGCGTGTTCAGTTGGCCCCGACTTCCGTCGGTCAGACAGTCCTGTCTCGATTGCCTCGTTCAGGCAGGGCAGCATCGCCGACGGGAATGCGCAGGCGACGCTAAGCCGTCCCGTCGAGCAGTCATTTGACCCTGCGTGGTGGGGACTCTTCAACGACCCGACGCTTGTTGCACTTGAACGGGAGGCGCTCGCAGCTAACCTCGATCTGCAAGTCGCTACCGCGCGCCTGGCGCAAAGCAGGGCGGCATTGAAGGTAAGCGGGGCGGCCCTGCTGCCGAGCGTCAACACGGGCGCATCGCGCTTGCGCGAACGTGCGAGCGACAAAGGCATTCTTGCTTTGACCGGTACGGCGGATCCCGCCAGCGCCAGCGCGGCGAACGGTACCGATCCTTTCGGCACGAACTCCTTGCCGGGCGAAGCCGGACAAACACCTTACAGCCTGTGGCAGTACGGGGTCGACGCCAGCTGGGAGCTCGACCTGTGGGGCCGGGCAAGGCGCATGAAGGAATCGGCAGCGGCGCAGATGGACGCCACGCACTTCGACGCCGAGGCCGTGCGCGTTTCTATGACTGCGGAAGTAGCGCGCACCTATTTGGAGCTGCGCGGCGTGCAGGACGAGTTACGTATCGCCCGCTCGAATGCGGAGATCGCGGCCAAGAGCCTGCACGTGGCCGGCCGCCGCCGCCAGCAGGGCGTCGCAACCGAGTTCGACACGTCGGTGTCGGCTGCGCAACTGGCAAGCTTCGAAGCTGCCATCCCCGAGCTCGAACAGCGCCGCGCTGCGCTCATGAATGGGCTCGCGCTGTTGCTGGCCAAGTCGCCGCACGCGCTGGACGCCCAGCTGTCGGCGGCGCAGCAGATACCGGGCCTGCCGGCCCAGGTGCCGGTCGGACTGCCTTCCGAGCTTGCGCACCGCCGCCCGGACATTCTGCGCGCGGAAGCGCAACTGCACGCATCCACCGCGGCGATCGGCGTGGCCAAGGCCGATTTCTACCCGAAGGTCAGCCTGACCGGCAGCTTTGGCTTCCAGTCTCTGTCGCTCGGGCAGCTCGGCGACTGGGGTGCTCGCCAGTTCGCCGTCGGACCGGTGCTGCATCTGCCGATCTTCGAAGGCGGACGGCTGGCCGGCAACCTCGCGCTGACCGAAGCGCGCCAGCAAGAGGCGGCGATCGCTTACCAGCGTACCGTGCTCGCCGCGTGGCATGAAGTCGATAACGCCTTGACGGCATACCGCACCGGCCAGCAACGCGCCGAAAAGCTTGACGTGGCGGTTGTCCAGAACCGTAAGGCGCTCGAACACGCCGAACGTCGCTACACCCAGGGTGCGGCGGATTACCTCAACGTACTGGTGACCCAGCAGCGCCTGCTCGATAGCGAGAATGCTGCATCGCGTGGCCGCGTCGAAACAACACTGGCCATGGTCACGCTGTACAAAGCCCTCGGCGGCGGCTGGGAACCAATGCAGCCTCCGGCCGCCGGCGGCGACGCACGACTAGCACGATAAGGACACGCATATGCACACCTGGCATGCATCAGAAGAATCCGATCTCCCCCTTTGGGTCCTCGACCTCGACGATGAGATGTTCAGCGTCGACCACCGCCGCCTGTGTGTGTGGGCGGACGAGTTCGACGGCAGCTGGCGCTGGGAAATCCAGACTTACGAGCACGGTGGCATTGCCGATTGCGGTACCGCCGTGAGCCAGGTGGACGCGATGAGCGAGGCCGAGACGACTGCACGCCGCCTCGCCGGCAATTTTGCCGCCGAACTGTGACTACCACCGAGGAGCTGATCGATGATGCCCATTCATGAACTTTCCAAGGTGCCTGCGGGCGCGCCGGTGCCCGGTGCGCGCGGCGCACCCGCCGCCCCGCCGGCGGTCCATCCGTTCGGTCTGCGCCTGCTGACCGGCGTGGTCGGCGTGTTCGTCGCCGCCATGATGTCGGGCCTAAACAGCCGCATGGGTGGCCTGGCGCTGACCGATATTCGTACAGTATTCGGCATGGGTGTCGACGATGGCAGCTGGATCACAAGCCTGTACGGCGCGTTCGAACTAGCAGCCATGCCTTTTTCCGCATGGTTTGCGGTGACGTTCTCGTTCCGTCGGTATCACATGGCGGTGGTCGCGATCTTCGCGCTGTTGGCGCTGGCGACGCCGTTTGCACCGGGCGTGGGCGTGCTGCTGGCGCTGCGATGCCTGCAGGGCTTCTTTGGTGGCCTTCTGATCCCCGTGCTGATGGCCGCCGCGCTGCGATTCTTTCCGCTGCCGATACGGGTGTACGGCCTGGCGCTGTACGCCATGACCGCGACCTTCGCGCCAAACGTTGCGACCTGGATGTCCGCGATGTGGACGGACACGGTCCAGAGCTGGCAGCTGCTGTTCTGGCAAACCATGCCGATGGCCGCTTTCTCCTTGTGCGCCGTGGCCTGGGGTATTCCGCAGGACCCTGTACGCCTTGAGCGATTCAGGCAGGTCGACTGGCTTGGCCTGGTCACCGGCATCGCCGGACTGGCCATGGTCGGGATCGGACTGTCGCAGGGTGAGCGCCTGGACTGGTTCAACAGCGCATTGATTTGCTGGCTGTTCGGCGCCGGGGCAGGGCTGGTAGTGGTGTTCCTAGTTTGCGAATGGTTCCATCCGCTGCCTTTCGTAAAACTGCAACTTCTCCACCGGCGCAACCTTGGCCTGGGGTTCGTTGTGTTCGTCGGGCTGCTTGTGGTACTGCTGTCAGGCTCGCTCCTGCCGGCCGACTACCTTGGCCATGCATGGCATTTCCGCACACCTTACCTGGCCGCCATCGGCCTCGGAGTTGGCTTGCCGCAGTTCGTGCTTGGTCCCGCGGTCTCGTACTTGTTGTACAAGAAGTGGATCGACGCGCGCTATATGTTTGCCGCCGGATTGATCCTGATTGCTGGCTCCTGCCTCGCAGGTGCGCAGCTCACATCCGAGTGGATGGCCGGAGAGTTCGTCTTCGCGCAAGCGTTGCAGGCCTGCGGCCAGCCGATGGCCGTCATCTCTCTTCTGTTCCTGGCGACCAGTGTAGTGCAGCCGATGGAAGGGCCTCAGCTATCCGGGATCGTCAACGCCCTGCGCGCATTCGGGACGATGTTGGGCAGCGCTGTCGTCAGCCGTGTGCTGGCAGTACGCGAAGCGACGCACGCGAATGTCCTGCTGGACCAAGCTGCCAATGCGCGGCGTGCGGCCACTGCGCCGTCTCTGGAAGCCCTCGTCGACGTATCGCACCGCGTTTCCCACCAGGGCTTTGTGCTGGCCATCGCGGATGGCTACCTGGTGCTGGGCATCCTTGCGCTGGCCCTGGTGCCGCTTGTGCTGTCCCTCGAATACATTGCGCCGCCATTGCTGGCGGCAAACAAACACTGAACACTTCAAATATCTTCAAGGAAACATCCATGTCGCTTCCAAAATCTGCAAAAATCCTCATTGTTGTCCTGCTCGCCACCGTTGTGGCCGGCAGCGCCTACTCGTACAGCTATGTGGAAGGTAAAAGCAATCGACAAAGCACCGACGATGCCTACATCACCGCGGACTACACGCAGGTAGCGCCCAAGGTCGCGGGCAACGTTCTGGAGGTGCTAGTCGAGGATAACCAGGCGGTACACAAGGGGCAGGTGCTTGCGAAGATCGACCAGCGCGACTACGTCGTTGCGGTCAATATCGCCTTTGCCGACCTCAGCAAAGCACAGGCCGACCTGTCGCGCCTGCACGCCGCTATCGCACAGCAGGGAAGCGCGATCCAGCGCGCCAGTGCCGCGATCGGCGCCAGCAGCGCGGCGCTGAAATTCGCCAAGGCGAATCAAGAGCGCTATCGCGACCTGTCGTCCGATGGTTCAGCCACCTTGCAGGACCGCCAGCAGGCCGAATCCCAGGCCGAGGCGGCCGCCGCGCATCATACTGCCGACCTTGCAGCGTTGTCTGGGACTCGCCAGGAGGTCGATATCCTGAATGCCCAGGTCGCGCAAGCTGAAGCCCAGGTGGCGCGTAGCCGGGCCGCACTGGAGGCTGCACAGCTGAACCTGTCCTACACCACAATCGTGGCGCCCATCGATGGCGTGGTTGGCCAGCGCACTGTACGTGTTGGCGCATACGCACAGGTCGGCGCCGCGATGCTTGCCATCGTGCCGCTGCAGCAGGCTTATATTGAAGCCAACTTCCGCGAAAGCCAGCTCGCCAGGATGCGTGTCGGCCAGCCGGTCGAGATCGCTGTTGACATGTTGCCAGGGACGATCCTGAAAGGACATGTCGAAAGCCTGGCACCTGCCAGCAGTGTGTCGTTTTCTCCCATTGCGCCGGACAATGCGACTGGTAACTTCACGAAAGTTGTACAGCGCCTGCCTGTAAAAATCGTCATTGAGCCCGGCCAGAGCGCTGCGGCCCGGCTGAAGGTCGGGATGTCAGTGACCCCGACCGTCGTCTTTAACGACGGTGCAGCAAGCTGAAGCAAACAAGTTGGTCTTGGTAACCGTGATCGAGGAATCCCATGAAACAGCATCGCTTCCGCCGACGGTGAACCCGGCACCGGCGGCTTGCCCCTCGAGTTCGAAGTCGGAAATCATGACGAGATACTCTCGTTGGTCGAGCGCATTCGCCAACGTGATCTCTTTGACGCGAACACTGCCACGGCCTTTACCGTGGGCTTGAAACTATTCAGCGAAGTGATGCTGGAAAACCGCAAGCATCCCTTGTTCGACGAGTTCCGGCCGCACTTTGCCGAATTCATGAAGCGCCTTAAGAGCGCGCCCTGAGTCCCTGGCCAGGCGGTGGAGAGGCGTGTGGTTGCGCTTTTTGAAAGCGGGCCCGACAATATCGCGAAACGGTGGAGTCAGCAGGCCATCTTTGCTGACTCTACATCCATGAAATTGACAGCGCTGCCGATCCTGGATCGGCATGTAGGACGCGAGCACCATGACTGAAACCGATTCTTCCGGCATCCTTAAGAAGACTGCTTCCGACCGACCTGCACGCCTGACGCGTGAACAGAGCCGTGCACAGACCCGCGAGCGCCTGCTCGCATCCGCTGCAGTCGTCTTTACGCGGGAGGGCTATGGCGGCGCTTCGGTCGACCGTATCGCGGAAGAGGCGGGCTATTCGAAAGGCGCACTGTATTCCAATTTCGCTTCAAAGGACGACCTGTTCCTGGAGCTGGTGGACTACTATGCGGGCGGGCAGGTTGACGAGCTGTGCAACCGGCTCGATGCTGTGCAGGGAGCTGACGAGACGATCAACACCGTATGCGAGTGGGCGAGCAGCTTGCATCACGAGCCCGACCTGCGCCTACTGGTGCTGGAAATGACCCGGCGCGCGCGCAGCGACGCTGCCCTGTCCGAGCGGCACACGCGGCTGTTCGACGAGCAGTGGAAGGCAGTTGGGAGCCGTCTTGCGAAAATCTTCCCGGAAGGCCGTTCTCCTGTTCAGCCTATGGTTCTGGGGGCCCTGGTCATGGAACTTACTTATGGTAATGCGATGCAACTGCATACCGAGCTCCGTGCCGGCGACCTGATCGGCGTTGCGTTGCGCGCCCTGCGCGACGCGCATCGAAGCTAGTCTGACGCGGCTGCGGTAGCTACTGGGTAGATGAAGTCGGCCTGCCGATGCGGTCGCGTCGGCCGAGCGCCAATACCTCATGCGCTGAATAATTTGGAGTCACGCTGACTAGGTCCAAGCTGGAAGACTTGCCCTGGTCGGCCAGCTTGAAGACGCTGACTGCATGTGCCAAGTGCTGGGCCTGATCGTGCATCGCTGCTGCAGCGGCCGAGGTTTCCTCGACCAGGGCAGCATTCTGCTGGGTTACAGCGTCAATTTGCATCACCGCTTGATTGACCTGTTCGATGCCGCTCGTTTGTTCGCGGCCGGCCTCGCAGATTTCCGCCATGATGTGGGTGACGCGTTTTACCCTGTCGACAATGTCACGCATCGTCGCCCCCGCTTCGCCCACGAGCTTGGTGCCGGTCTGTACCGTGCCAGTCGAGTTCCCAATCAACACCTTGATCTCCTTGGCAGCAGCAGCACTGCGATGGGCCAGGTTCCGCACCTCGTTCGCGACGACAGCGAAGCCGCGACCTTGTTCGCCGGCGCGTGCTGCTTCGACCGAAGCATTTAACGCAAGGATATTTGTCTGAAACGCGATGCCGTCGATGACACCGATGATGTCAGCGATCTTTGCGGCCGACGTATCAATTTCCCGCATCGTATCGACCACTTGATCGATCACGCTGCCGCCGCGGACAGCAATTATCGAAGCTTCCTTGGCAAGCTGATTTGCGGTGAAGGCGTTGTCGGCATTCTGTCTGACGATCGACGTAAGTTCCTCCATCGACGATGCAGTCTCTTCGAGTGCTCCCGCTTGTTGTTCGGTACGCGATGACAGGTCCAGATTGCCAGTTGCGACTTGGGCTGATGCAGACATGATGCTATCGGTGCTGGAACGCACTGTGCCGACTGCGGTTACCAGGTTGTCGTTCATCCGTTTGAGAGCCTGCAGAAGCTGGCCAGTCTCATCCTGCCAGCTCGCCGGAATGTCACTTCGCAGGTCACCGGAGGCAACTGTATTAGCGATCTTAAGCGCTTGCGCGATTGGTTGCGTGATCGAGCGTGTCGTCCACCATGCAGTGGCGGCGGATATCGCCAGGACAACGATGCCCAAGCCAAGCAGCAAACTGCGTGTCATGAGATATTTACGTTGTCCTTCGTCTGCAGATTGCTTCCCGAGCTCTTTTTGCTTTGCCATTTGAGCGCTGAGCAGTTTCTTATATGAGGCTAGCACCGGCCTAAGCTGGCCCATTAAGTAAGAGCGGGCGGTTGCTTCGTCGCCGGCATCCAAAAAGCCGATGATGGCATCCTGTCCTTTTACATATTCCACGTTGAGTTTGCCGGCCTGCTCGAATACCTCGCGGCCGCGCGCATCGAAAGTCTCTGGGTCGACCATACGGTAGAGGCCATCTATCTCGGCACGCTTCATCTTGATGATGTCCGCATCCTCCTTGCGCTCGGCTGCGCTACTGGCAAGCACAGCATGCTGTAAAGCGATCTCAATCGCTGCCACATCGTGAAGGACCATCGCCGAACCTTCAAGTTTAGCCATGCTGTTTTGCGCTATGTCGGCAGCGTTAGCATTGATCCGGCCGAGCATGGAAGTAGCGATCGTCAGGATGAGCAGCAACAGCCCGCAGAGAAGACCAAATCCGCAGGCGAGGCGAGTGCCAATTTTCAGGTTAGAGAATGTCATGGAGTTGTAGCCGCGTCGGGTAGTAGGGGTATGCAGTGGCATACCAAATCGGGGAATGGTCTGGCGCTGTTTTATCGAAGTGAGGATTCCGGCACCCTCAAGTGAATGCAAGGCACGTAAACGTGTACCAGAGCATCAGATGGTGCCGTATCAGAGATCCATGGAATAGCTACGAATACTGAACCGATCCGACGATGACAATCGAGTGGATCATCGTCGGATCGAAGCCCTTAGCGTTGCGGCTGTTGGCGAGTCGCACCGATCAGCACGAACATCATGGTCGTGCACCGGTCGCTCTTGTTGCGCCACACATGGCGCGTGCCTTGTTGAACGACGACTTGGTGACGTTCGACCTTCGTCTCCTGTTGGTTGTCGAGCTCAAGCCAGATCTCGCCATCCAGCACGACTCCGTAGTCGACCGTATCGGTGGTGTGCATTCCTGGACTGTCCGGCTCGAAGCGGTC
>NZ_JANUGX010000021.1 GCF_024753245.1 Massilia norwichensis
AGCGGGCTTTTTGCTTTCTGAGGTCATTTCCGGCGCTGCCCAGCTCGCCCCGCTACAATGCCTGGCTGCAGTAAAACATTGTTATCGGAGGCAGGACGCGTGAAATTACTGGAAAAAGCCAGCGCAGCAGTAGGGAAGACATTTTCCTTGTGGGTCATCCTGATGGCCTGTTTCGGCTTTTTCGCGCCGCAGCTGTTCCTCGCTTATAAATCCTGGATTTCGCCGCTGCTCGGCGTCGTCATGTTCGGCATGGGGCTGACCCTGTCCACGGCGGACTTCAGGGAAGTCTTCCGGCAACCACGGGATGTGGCGATCGGTGTAGTAGGGCATTACCTCATCATGCCCGGGATCGCGTACGCGCTGGCGATCGGCCTCGATCTGCCGCCCGATATCGCCATCGGCGTGATCCTGGTCGGCTGCTGCCCCAGCGGAACCGCATCCAACGTCATGACATTCCTTGCCAAGGGCGATGTCGCGCTCGGCGTTTCGATCGCATCGGTGTCGACGCTGATTGCACCGCTGGCGACGCCGGCGCTCGTGTCTCTGCTGGCCGGAAAATGGATGAGCATACGCACCGAATCCCTGTTCATGGATATCGTGCAGGTGGTGATTCTTCCGATCGCCCTGGGGCTCCTTGCCAAGACCCTGTTCCGCAGGCAGGCCGCCGCCAGCGTCAAGGCCTTGCCGCTGGTGTCGACCGCCGTGATTGTCTTCATCATTGCGATCATCGTCGCGCTGAATCAGGCGAAACTGATGACGAATGGCTTGCTGATCCTGACCACCGTCGTGCTGCACAACCTGTTCGGATTCGCACTCGGCTACCTGTTCGCGCGCGCCTTCGGCATGAACCTTGCCAAGCGCAAGGCCGTGACACTGGAAACGGGCATGCAGAATTCCGGTCTCGGCGCCGCCCTGGCGGCCGCGCATTTCAGTCCGCTGGCAGCGGTGCCGAGCGCATTGTTCAGCGTCTGGCACAACCTGTCCGGTTCCGTGCTGGCGACCTGGTTTGCGCGCCGCACCGAAAGCGAATAAACCGGTCCGCCGCCAGCCTATGCTCCAGGCCTGAAACCACGGATAATGTGCGGCTACACCATCTTGAGCATCATTCTGGACATCCCCCATGGAAATCAAAGTCAACTTCCTCGACAAGCTGCGCCTCGAGGCGAAATTCGATGACTTCACCGTCATCGCCGACCAGCCGATCCGCTACAAGGGCGACGGCTCGGCGCCGGGTCCCTTCGACTACTTCCTGGCCTCGTCGGCCCTGTGCGCAGCCTATTTCGTGAAGTTGTACTGCAACACCCGCGACATCCCGACCGAGAACATCCGCCTTTCGCAAAACAATATCGTCGACCCGGAAAACCGCTACAAGCAGATCTTCAAGATCCAGGTCGAGCTGCCGGCCGACATTTCGGAAAAGGACCGCCAGGGCATCCTGCGTTCGATCGAGCGCTGCACCGTGAAAAAAGTCGTGCAGCAGGGTCCGGAATTCGTGATCGAAGAAGTCGAGAGCCTGGACGCCGATGCGCAGGCGCTGCTGACCCTGCAGCCGGACAGCGATGCCGCGACCTATATCCCCGGCAAGGACCTGCCGCTGGAGCAGACCATCGCCAACATGTCGGGCCTGCTGGCCGACCTGGGTATCAAGATCGAAATCGCTTCGTGGCGCAATATCGTCCCGAACGTGTGGTCGCTGCATATCCGCGACGCGCATTCGCCGATGTGCTTCACCAACGGCAAGGGCGCGACCAAGGAAAGCGCGCTGGCCTCCGCGCTGGGCGAGTACATCGAGCGCATCAGCAATAACCATTTCTATGCCGGCGCCTATTGGGGCGAGGAGTTCGCCAATGCGGACTTCGTGCACTACCCGGACGAACGCTGGTTCAAGCCCGGCCCCAACGATACGCTGCCCGCCGGGATTCTCGACGAGTACTGCCTGGGCATCTACGATCCGGACCTCGAATTGCGCGCCTCGCACCTGGTCGACACCAATTCCGGCAATGCGGCGCGCGGCATCGTGTCCCTGCCTTACGTGCGCCAGTCGGATGGCGCGACCGTGTATTTCCCGTCCAACCTGATCGAAAACCTCTACGCCAGCAATGGCATGAGCGCCGGTAACACGCTGGCCGAAGCGCAGGTGCAGTGCCTGTCCGAGATCTTCGAGCGCGCCGTCAAGCGCGAAATCCTGGAAGGCGAGATCGCCTTGCCCGACGTGCCGCAAGAAGTGCTGGCGAAATATCCAGGCATCGTGGCCGGCATCCAGGGCCTGGAAGAGCAGGGCTTCCCGGTGCTGGTGAAGGACGCCTCGCTGGGCGGCCAGTATCCGGTGATGTGCGTGACCCTGATGAACCCGCGCACCGGCGGCGTCTTCGCTTCCTTCGGCGCGCACCCGAGCTTCGAGGTCGCGCTGGAACGCAGCCTGACCGAACTGCTGCAGGGCCGCAGCTTCGAAGGCTTGAACGACTTGCCGCCGCCGACCTTCGCCAGCGAAGCGGTCACCGAACCCTATAACTTCGTCGAGCACTTCATCGATTCGAGCGGCGTGGTGTCGTGGCGCTTCTTCAGCGCCAAGGCGGACTACGATTTCGTCGAGTGGGATTTCACCGCCGAGGGCGAGAACGCCAACGCCAACGCCGACGAAGCGGCAAGCCTGCTCGGCATCCTCGAAGAGATGGGCAAGGAAGTCTATATCGCGGTGTACGACCAACTGGGCGCCACCGCCTGCCGCATCCTGGTGCCGGGCTACTCGGAAATCTACCCGGTCGAAGACCTGGTCTGGGACAACACGAATAAGTCGCTGCTGTTCCGCGAAGACATCCTGAACCTGCACCGCCTGGACGACGATGCGCTCGCTGCGCTGCTGGATCGCCTGGAAAACAACGAGCTGGACGAGTACTCGGACATCGCCACCCTGATCGGCATCGAGTTCGACGAGAACACCGACTGGGGCCAGCTGACCGTGCTGGAACTGCGCCTGCTCATCAACCTGGCGCTGCAGCGTTTCGAGGAAGCGCAGGAACTGGTTGGCGCCTTCCTGCAGTACAACGACAACACCGTCGAGCGCCGCCTGTTCTATCGTGCGCTGGAAGCGGTGCTGGAAGTCGTGCTCGACGACGAGATGGAACTGGACGATTACGTCGTCAATTTCCGCCGCATGTACGGCAACCCGCGCATGGATGCGGTGCTGGGTTCGGTCGACGGCAGCGTGCGCTTCCATGGCCTGACCCCGACCAGCATGCAGCTGGAAGGCCTGGACCGCCATCATCGCCTGATGGACAGCTACCGGAAGCTGCACAAGGCGCGCGCCAGCTTCGCTGCGAAAAAATAGGCGTCTTCGCGACGGCCATTTTCGGTATCGATCGTCGTGAAAAAGTGATTGGTTGAATTCGTCCCAGGTTCTTATCATGGGGGCTGGTTCAACCACGCTTGCACATCACGTGACGATCGCCCTCCGAGTGACGCTTTCCCTGCTGTCCGCCGTTTCCGTCGCCGCTGCCCATGCGGCGCCGGATCTCGTCAATCCCCTCGTCAGCCAGCGCGCCGATCCCCAGGTCACGCTGGCCGCGGACGGCTATTACTACTTCACGGCCACCGTGCCGGAATACGACCGCATCGAACTGCGGCGTGCGCGCACGCTCGGCGAGCTCGGCCAAGCCGAAGCCAAGGTGGTGTGGCGCCGGCATCAGGAAGGCCCGATGAGTGCGAATATCTGGGCGCCCGAGCTGCACCGTGTCGACGGCAAATGGTATCTGTACTTCACCGCGGGCCGCGCCGACGCGCCTTTCGATGTGCGGCTGTATGTGCTCGAGAACGCCGGCGCCAATCCGCTCGAAGGGGAATGGACCGAGCGCGGACAGCTCAAGACGGGCTGGGAATCCTTCGCGCTGGACGCGACCAGCTTCGAAGTGAAAGGACAGCGCTATCTGGCATGGGCGCAGCGTCCGCCAGCCGCGACCAGACACATGACGGCGGTCTACATCGCGAAGATGGACTCGCCGCTGTCGATCGCCGGTCCGGCCGTCCTCTTGACCACGCCGACATATGCGTGGGAGAAGGTCAAATTCGACGTCAACGAAGCGCCGGCCGTCATGGTCAAACACGGCCGCGTCTTCATGACCTATTCCGCCAGCGCCACCGATGCGAACTACGCGACGGGTATGCTGACGGCGAAGGAGGGCGCCAATCTGCTCGATGCGGCTGCATGGGCCAAATCGCCAACGCCCGTATTTGCGAGCAGTGCGGCAAACGGCCAGTACGGCCCGGGCCACAATGCGTTCACGACCACACCCGACGGCAAGACCGATATCCTGCTCTACCACGCACGCAACTACCGCGACATCGTGGGCGACCCGCTGCGCGACCCGAACCGCCACACGCGCGCGCAAGCGATCGCGTGGCGGTCGGACGGCACGCCCGACTTCGGCGTTCCCGTGGCCGACAAGCAGCCCTGATTCAGCGGAACGCGAATCCCTTCGCCGCCGCGCTTGCCAGGAGTTCGTACAAGGCCTGGGCTGGCGCCGACAGCACGGTCCCTTTACGCGCGATCAGGCCGAGGGTGCGCTTGACCTCGGGCTCGACCAGCGGCACCGTCACCAGCGAGGGATAACGCAGCGCCGAATACGCCAGCGCCGGTACCGCCGTCACGCCGACGCCGGCATCGGCCAGCGCCAGGGCCGCCGTCACATGGTTCACCTCGCAGAACACGACCGGACGCTCCTCCAGCCGGGCGAGGGCATTGTCGAGCAGGATGCGGTTGCTGCTGCGCGCCGAGACGGCGATCAAACGGCTGCCGCGCAACGCGCTCCAGCTGACGGTCCGCTGCCCCGCCAGCGGATGGCCGCGCTGTAGCGCAAGCACGTAAGGCTCGGTATAGATGGCCTTGAAATCGAGGTCGGCATCCTGCACGCCGATGAAGTTGACGCCGAAATCCGCCTCCGAACGCAGCACGGACTGCACGACCTGGGTCCCGCTCTCGTCCAGCACGCGCAGGCGCACGTCCGGGAACTGCGCGGAAAACACCTGCAGCGCGTCCGGCAGCACGTGGTTCGCCACCGAGGGCACGCAAGCCACCGTCACCACCGTACTGCGATGGGCTGCCGCGGCCGAGATCGTGCCGAGCGCCACCTGCATTTCGGCGATCGAGGCGCGGGCATGTTCCAGGAACTGCCGCCCGGCCTCGGTCACCGTCACGCGCCGGCTGTTGCGTTCCAGCAGACGCACCTTGAGCACGCCTTCGACCTTGTCGATACGGCGGCTGAGCGCGGGCTGGGAGATGAATAGTTGCGCCGCGGCGGCCCTGAAGCTGAGCCGTTCGGCAACGGCCGACAAAGGCTTGCAGATCGCTGAATTCCAGATCAATCCGGTTCATGCATCGATTAATCACAATTATGCAATTTACTTATTATCACACACCGAGGATCATGGCCCGATAAGACCAATGTCATTCGACCAATGCAGTAGAGGAGCACACCATGCATCAGGCCCGTCCGGTCCCTTCCCAATTCTCGACCGTGCTGCGCGTTATCAGCGGCAACTTCCTCGAGATGTTCGACTTTTTCCTGTACGGCTTCTACGCCACCTATATCGCAGCCACCTTCTTCCCGTCGGGTAACGAATACGCGTCCCTGATGATGACCTTCGTGACCTTCGGCGCCGGTTTCCTGATGCGGCCGCTGGGCGCGGTCATCCTCGGCAGTTATATCGACCGGATCGGCCGCCGCAAGGGCCTGATCCTGACGCTGGCGATCATGGCCTTCGGTACGGTCCTGATCGCCTTCGTGCCGGGCTACGCCAGCATCGGCATCTTCGCGCCGCTGCTGGTGCTGATCGGCCGCCTGCTGCAGGGCTTTTCGGCCGGCGTCGAACTCGGCGGCGTATCGGTCTACCTGGCCGAGATGGCAGCGCCGGGCCGCAAGGGCTTTTACGTGAGCTGGCAGTCGGCCAGCCAGCAGGCGGCGATCATGGTGGCGGCCCTGATCGGCTTCCTGCTGAACCAATGGCTGTCGCCGGCCGTCATCGGCGACTGGGGCTGGCGCATTCCCTTCTTCATCGGCTGCAGCATCATTCCGGTGGTGTTCGTCATCCGCAGCTCGCTGCAGGAAACCGAAGCGTTCAAGGCGCGCAAGCACCACCCATCCTTCGGCGAAGTGCTGCGCTCCATCGCCGACAACTGGCGCCTGGTCCTGCTGGGCATGATGCTGGTGGTGATGACCACCGTGTCCTTCTACCTGATCACCGTGTACGCCCCCACCTTCGGCAAGAGCGTGCTGCACCTGAACGCTGCCGAGAGCCTGCTGGTCACCTTCTGCATCGGCCTGTCGAACTTCATCTGGCTGCCCGTGATGGGCGCGCTGTCGGACCGCATCGGGCGCTGGCCGCTGCTGGTCGTGTTCACCGTGCTGCCGATCCTGACCGCCCATCCGGTGCTGTCCTGGCTGGTGCACCATGCCAGCTTCGCCAACATGCTGGTGGCCGAGTTGTGGCTGTCCTTTATCTATGCCAGCTACAACGGCGCCACCGTGGTCGCGCTGACCGAGATCATGCCGCCGGAAGTGCGTACCGTCGGCTTTTCGCTGGCCTACAGCCTGGCGACGGCGATCTTCGGCGGCTTCACGCCGGTGGTGTCCACCTGGCTGATACAGTTCACCGGCGACAAGGCGGCCCCCGGTTACTGGATGGCGGCAGCGGCGGCCTGCGGCCTGGTGGCGGCGCTCCTGCTCTATCGTCCCTGGAGCGCCGCGCCATGGCGCGGCCGGCCTTCGGTCAGCAGTTGAACAGGTGATTTTTGGTGAGCGAGTGCGTAGGGCAGGTGTGCTAAGGTCGGGCCGATATTGAACAAGGAGCCGCACCCGTGAAAGCCAAGCACCTGCAACACGCCACCGCCGTTCTCGCACCCAGCCTCGCCATCCTGCTCGCCGCCTGCGCCAACTCGGAGCCGCCGAGCGAGCCCACCAGCGCCCCGGTGATCGCGGCCACCGCCAACGGCGAAGTCGGCGCGGTCGACCGCCTCGGTATGCGCAGCTATTTTGCGATCCCCTTTGCCGCACCGCCGGTCGGCGACCTGCGCTGGGCGCCGCCGGCGCCGGCGCCGAAGTGGAACGGGCGGCTGCAAAAGACCGCCTCCGCCGCGCCCTGCCTGCAGACCAGCAACAGCCCGTTCCGCCTGCCCGGCGACAGCGAGGACTGCCTCTACCTCGACGTGCACGCACCGCTGGGCGAGGGCCCGTTCCCGGTCATGGTCAATTTCCACGGCGGGAATTTCGTCACCGGCGGCACCGTCCAGTACGCCGACCCGTCGCCGCTGGTCGGCAAGGGCGTGATCGTGGTGAACGTCGGCTACCGGCTCGGCGCGATGGGCTTCCTGGCCCATCCGGCGCTGAACCAGGACGGCGCCGCCGGCAACTACGGCATCATGGACCAGCAGGCGGCCCTGCGCTGGGTGCAGGAGAACATCGTCCACTTCGCCGGCGACAGGAACAACGTGACCATCTTCGGCGAATCCGCCGGCGGTTTCAGCGTCATGACCCATTTGGCGTCGCCGGGCTCGAAAGGCCTGTTCGCCAAGGCCATCGTCCAGAGCGGCAATTACGGCAACGACCGCCAGCTGTCGGCGGCGCAGATGGGCGCCGTCAGCACCAGCATCGTCGACAATGCGATCAAGGCGGCGAAAGCGGCCGGCGCGACCGGGATCGCCTGCGATGCCGCCAACGTGACGGCGGCCCGCCTGCGCAGCCTGCCGGACGCGGTGGTGCGCAACCAGCTCGCCGGTGCCCTGGCCGCGGCGCTGTCGAATCCGGTGCCCTCGGTGGACGGCAAGGTGCTGCCGAAATCCGTGAAGGCGAGCTTCGCCGCCGGCGAGAACACGAAGGTCCCCCTTATCGACGGCACCAACCAGGACGAATACGCGCTCTACGTCGCCATCGGCGAAGCAGGGCGCCGCGACGCGGCATCGCCGCCCAACCGCGACCCTGCCAATACCAGCTTTGCGCTGCCGGCAGCGGCCTATGCGCCGACCATCGCGTCCCTGATCGGCGGCGCCGCCAACGTCGACGCCCTGGTCGCGAATTTCTACCCCTTGTCGAACTACGGCGCCAATCCGGCGCTGCAGCCGAGCCTTGCCGTCTCGACGCTGGCGACCGACCTCGGCTTTTCCTGCCCGGCCCTGCGCACGGTGCAACGCGTGGCGGCGCAGGGCACGCCGGTCTGGATGTACGAGTTCCGCGACCAGACCGCCATCCCTTCGGTCGGCGTCGAGAACGGCAAGTATTACCTGAGCTTCCCGCAGGGCGCCGCCCACTCCTACGACCTGCAATACCTCTACAACCTGCACCCGCTCGCCAACGATGAGCAGCGCCAGCTGCAGGCGGCGATGTCGCGCTACTGGACCAACTTTGCCCGCACCGGCGATCCGAACAAGGGCAGTGGGGTAGCGACCACCTGGCCGGCCTTCACCGGTCCGGACAAGGTGCTCGGCCTGGACGTGGCCTCCGGCGGCGGCGTGCAGCCCTTCGCCAGCTTCGAAACCGAGCACAAGTGCGCAGCGCCCTGGAGCGTGGTGATATTCTGAGATTGCCGTATGGATATTTTTATGGCAATGTCATCGTTCTGATCAAAGACGGAGAATCTCCATGCAGGGAAAACATTTGATGGCCGGCCTGGTTGGCGCCACGCTCATCGCCGGCGTGACGTCGGCCGTTGCCGCACCCAATGCCGCGGCGACCCCGGCCAGCGGCACGGCCAGCCCCTACAACCAGCCGCCGAAGGAAATCCTCGACGTGATGCGCGCACCGTCGCCACCAATGCCTTCGCTGAGCCCGACCCGCGACCGCCTGATGCTGGTCACGATGGAGGAGTACCCGTCGATCGCCAAGGTCGCCACGCCTTTCCTGCGCCTGGCCGGCGTGCGCATCGAGCCGGGCAACCAGAGCCAGCACGATACGCCGGGCGGCTACGGCATCCCGCCCTGCGTCAGCGCGATCGACCTGGTGCAGGTCGCGGATGCGAAGCAGATCCACGTGAAGCTGCCGGCCAACGCCTGCCCGCGGCGCCCGGTCTGGAGCGCCGACGGCCAGCGCTTCGCCTTCGAGAACGTCACCAACGATGCGGTCGAACTGTGGGTCGGCGATGCGAAGACCGGTGCCGTGCGCCGCCTGCCGGGCGTGCGCCTGAACCAGATGTTCGGCGACCAGATGCAGTGGATGCCGGACCAGAAGACCCTGCTGGTCAAACTGACGACCGCGCGCAAGGCACCCCCGGCAGAGGCGCCGGGCTCGGAAGGCCCGGGCATCCAGGAATCGCTGGGCGCGACGGGCCAGAGCAGCACCTACGAAAACCGCGACACCCTGCGCAACCGCCACGACGAAGAACTGTTCAACTACTACGGCAGCTCGCAGCTGGCGCTGGTCGATGCCGCCAGCGGCAAGATCACGAACGTCGGCCGTCCCGGCATGTATGAAGAGATCGACGTCGCGCCGGACGGCCGTCACGCGGTCGTCACCGAGATCCGCACGCCGTACTCCTACGTCACCACCTTCGACCGCTTCCCCAAGCAGGTCGACATCTGGGACCTGACGAAACAGGCGGGCAAGGGCGCCAAGGACAGTAACCCCGTCGTGCGCGAGATCGCCGCGCTGCCGCTGGCCGACCGCGTGCCGAACCGCGGCGTGCCGACCGGTCCGCGCAGCTTCAGCTGGCGTCCGCTTGATGCGGCAACCCTGGTCTGGGCCGAAGCCCTCGATGGCGGCAACCCGAACGTGCAAGCCGCCGAGCGCGACAAGCTGATGATGCTGAAGGCCCCGTTCAATGCGGCGCCCGTCGAGATCGTCCGCACCCAGCAGCGCTATGCGGGCCTGAACTGGAGCGAAAAGGCGGACGTCGCCCTGCTGAGCGACTACGACGTCAACCGCAAGTGGGTGCGCACCTGGCAGATCAACGTCGACGATGCGCAAAACTCGCGCCGTCTGGTCTGGGACATGTCGAGCGACGAGAAGTATGCCGACCCCGGCCGTCCGGTGCGCCGCCAGCTGGCCAACGGCTTCCCGGTCATCAAGCTCGATGGCGAAACGATCTACCTGTCCGGCGCCGGTTCCTCGCCCGACGGCGACCGTCCGTTCCTGGATAGATTCGACCTGAAGACGCAGAAGGCCGAGCGCCTGTTCAGGAGCGACAAGGCCTCCTACGAGCAGTTCCTGGGCTTCGCCGGCAACGACACCAAGCGCCTGATGACCTGGTACCAGTCGGCCACCGAAACCCCGAACGCGATCGTGCGCACCCTCGGCGCTGCCGCCACCAGCGCCGCCGCCGGCGAGCCGCTGTACGCATCGACGAGCAGCGCGCTGACCCACCTGACGGACCCGACCCCGGAAGTCCGCCAGATCAAGAAGCGCCTGGTGAAGTACAAGCGCGCGGACGGCATCGAGCTCTCGTTCACGCTCTACACGCCGCCGGGCTACAAGGAAGGCACGCGCCTGCCGACCATCCTGAACGCCTATCCGCTCGATTACGCGGACGCCTCCAAGGCAGGGCAGACCACCGGTTCGCAGGCCACCTTCACGCGCCTGCGCCAGTACCGCCTGCTGCTGTTGTCGGGCTATGCCATCATCGACAGCGCCGCCTTCCCGATCGTCGGCGACCCGCGCAAGGCCTACGACACCTACACCGAGCAGCTGGTGGCGAACGCCAAGGCGGCCGTCGACGAAGCCGTGCGCCTGGGCGTGGCCGACCCCGACCGCATCGGCGTGACCGGGCATAGCCACGGCGCGCTGATGACGGCCAACCTGCTGGCCCACTCGAACCTGTTCCGCGCCGGCGCGGCCACCAGCGGCTCCTACAACAAGTCGCTGACCCCGTTCGGCTTCCAGAACGAGCGCCGCTCGGTATGGGAAGCGCCGGACGTCTACACCAAGGCCTCGACCTTCTTCTACGCCGACAAGCTGAAAACGCCGCTGCTGATCGTGCACGGCGGCGACGACGCCAACCCGGGCACCACGCCGCTGCAGTCGGTGAAGCTGTACGAAGCGATCCGCGGCAACGGCGGCACCACCCGCCTGGTGATGCTGCCGCACGAGCCGCACTGGTACGCGGCGCGCGAATCGAACGAGCAGCTGGTGTACGAGATGCTGCGCTGGTTCGACAAGTATGTGAAGAATGCGCCGCCGGTGGGGGTGCAGACGGCCGGTCGCTGAGCGGAACGGCGATGGATTGGCTTCGGCCCGTCCATCGCCGCGCTGCCACAGCCTGCCGTTAGCGGCAGGTGCGGCATTCCAGGAAGCAGCCTTTGCGTAGCCTTACTTGCAGTCGGGTTCCCCATCGTCGACGAGGGGTAGTTGCCCTGCAAGCCGCAGGCTGGCTTCGGACCCCGGGGTGCCTTCATCGATGTCGTAGCGCTGTGCGAAGAGGCGCCACAGTGTTCCACCACCCTGAGGGCCGACGCTGCGATTCCACATGCGACCGACCCCTTGGTCATCCGCGGTATCTTCCAGGCGTTTATACAAAAGATCGGGTATATGCGCGGCTCGAAGACGCAGGCCGCTTTCTGGCGACATGTCTTTCAAAACGCAGTAAGTAATAAACCAGACATGTTTGACGCTAAGACGTTGAAGCCAGTTCGATAGAATGCGGCGCACTTCGAATTCCGTGGTTTCAGCCAGCGTGAACTTGTGCACGCGGCAGCGGTGTCAGAAATACGCCATGCAGTCGACCGTCGCAAGGTCGAGCCAAAGCCGGTACAGCGCGCGGCTATCGTTCAGCTCACGGCCTCGCAAATGGTTCACGGCATTGGTGCCAGCGCCGAGGTGGATATCCGGCGCAAGCAGGAAAGCGCCCTTCGTTTGCGATGACTCGACGATCGCATTGGCCTGACGCAATTTGTTGAAGAAGTAGCTCGCTGGACCCGGCGCCAGTTTGCGGTAGTCGTCTACAGCACATGGTATCTGAAGGCCGGGCGAACCTGACGAGGCTTCCAGTGCCAGTAGGAGCATTACCGTGTCGTCACCGAGGTCGTCATAGCGGATGGAGACCGGCCGCTGCTCAAGCATCCCTTTCGATGCTGTTTTTGACCGCTTTACTTTCATCCGATTCATGCATGCCAGACAGGGCCGGTGCATTGGGGCCGCAGCACGCTGTGCGTCCGACCGGCGCCTGATCTTTTCATACCCACCGCACTGAAGGCATACCTGGTTCGTATCGTAGGCATCGGCCAGTGACCGGACCCGTTTTTCGAGAAGTGCCTTGCTCGCAATGTGGTTACGAGTCAGCAGATCGGCAATCTCGTTCTCGAACTTCCCGGCGGCGTTCATCGCCCAATACCGGGAAGCGAGCTCAACATCTTCCTGAGCCGCAGAGTGGAAGGTCAACTGAATCATTGGATGCCATGTTGCTGAACGTAATTTTGGAGTGTAGCAGAGACCATGGTAGATGCATGAGAATTGGCATCATCTGGCGGCTTGCTAAACAAAACGTCTTCTTTTTGTTCTCTACTGCACTGTTCTCGAGAACGTTTTTTGGCACGCTCGGCTTTGCGAGCCCCTGACAAACAGCAGCGTGAAGGAAAGCAGATGGACACCATACCGGCAACAGTGGAGCAGGGCATCCAAACCGCAGGCGTCGGCAAATTCCAGTACCGCCTGTTCGTCATCTTCGGCCTGGTCTGGATGGCCGACGCCATGCAGGTCCTGGCGATCGGCTTCACCGCCCCGAGCATCGCGAAAACCTTCGACGTCGCCATGCCGCGCGCGCTGGAGACCGGCACCTTCTTCTTCATCGGCATGCTGATCGGCGCCTTCGTGTTCGGCCGCCTGGCGGACCGCATCGGGCGCCGCCCGGTGCTGATGGCCGCGGTGCTGGTCGACGCCTGCTTCGGCGTCGCCTCCAGCTTCGCGCCCGACTTCGGCTGGCTGCTGGCCTTGCGCTTTTTGACCGGCATCGGCGTCGGCGGCACGCTGCCGGTCGATTACACGATGATGGCCGAATTCCTGCCCAGCGACCGGCGCGGACGCTGGCTGGTGCTGCTCGAATCCTTCTGGGCGGTCGGCACCATCCTGCTGGCGGTGCTGGCGCTGGCGGCGCTGCGCTGGGAGAACGATGCCTGGCGCATGATCTTTTTCGTGACCGGCATTCCGGCCCTGGTCGGCGTGGTGCTGCGCCTGTCGATCCCGGAGTCGCCGATGTACCTGAACCGCAGCGGCATGCCGGAACAGGCGCGCGCGGTGCTGGAGCGGATTGCCAGGGTCAACGGCCGCAGCGTGACGATCCCGGCGCTGCAGCCCGAGCATGCGCCGAAAGCGTCGCTGGCGGCGCTGTTCGCGCAAGCGCTGCGGCGCCGCAGCCTGGCGCTGTTCCTGGCCTGGGCGCTGATCTCGATGGCCTACTACGGCGTGTTCGTCTACCTGCCGGTCAAGCTGAGCGCGGAGGGTTTCGGCTTCATGCGCGGCCAGGAATTCCTGATCGTGCTGGCGCTGGTGCAGCTGCCGGGTTTTGCGCTGTCGGCCTACGGCGTCGAGCGCTGGGGGCGCAAACCGACGCTGGTCGGCTTCCTGCTGCTGAGCGCCGCCGGCTGCCTGTGCTACAGCTTCGGCAATGCCACCGCGCTGGTGGTCGGCTCGACCCTGCTGATGAGTTTTGCGCTGCTGGGCACCTGGGGCGCGCTGTATGCCTTCACGCCCGAGGTCTACCCGACCGGGCTGCGCGCCAGCGGCATGGGCATGGCGGGGGCGGTGGCGCGCTTCGGCGGCCTGCTGGCGCCGGCCGTCATCGCGCCGGTGATGGCGGCGCACTTCACGCTGGCGCTGGGGATGCTGGCGGCTTTCCTGGCGCTCGGCGCGGTGGCGATCCTGTGTGTGGACGTGGAGTCGCGTAACCGCGTGCTCGACTGAACCGTCTCGGCTTTATGCGCCCGCTTCGCGCACGGCCTGCACCACACTGTCCAGCCGCGCGCCCTCGCAGCTGAGCGCCACCCCATCCGGGAATTCGGGCGCGGTCAGCTTGGTCAGCACCGAGCCGCTCGGCATCTCGATTGCCAGCCGCGCGCCGCGTTCCCAGGCATGCCGCACGGTGTCGGCCCAGAGCACCGGCCGCGCCATGTTCGCCGCCAGATCGGCGCCGATGCGCCGGCCGTCGAACAGCGCGCGCGCCAGGCTGCTGCTGATGAAAGCGATGCGCGGCCGCGCCAGCGCCACCTGGTCCATCGCGCAGGCGAGTGTCCGCGCCTGCGTCTCCAGCAGTTCGCAATGCGAAGGCACCGGCACCGCCAGGCGCTCGGCACGCTGGGCGCCGTGGTCCAGCGCCAGCGCGGCCACCGCCGCCATTGCCGCTTCGGCGCCGGCGATCACGATCTGGCGCGGCGCGTTCAGGTTGGCCAGGTAGACTTCGTGGCCGGGGCCATGCACCTGCGCCACCAGCGCTGCGAGCTGCTGGCGGGTCAGGCCGCCGATCGCCGTCATGCCGTAGCCGGACGGGTAGGCGTCTTCCATCAGGCGCCCGCGCAGTTCGACCAGGCGGAGCGCGTCGTCGAAGGCCAGCACGCCGGCCGTCACCGCCGCCGGCCAGGCGCCGATCGACAGCCCGGCCACCATCTGCGCTTGCGCTCCGTGCGCCGCCAGCACGCGCGCCATCGCCACGCCGGCGACCAGCAGGCAGAGCTGCACCGCCACCGTGGAGCGCAGCGCGGTTTCCGTGTCCAGTGTGAGCACATCGCGGCCGAGCGCGGCGGATGCCTCTGCCAGCGTGCGCGCGGTTTCCGGATGGTCGGCCAGCGCGTGCAGCATCCCAGGCTTCTGCGCGCCCTGGCCGGGAAAGGTGAACAGGACGCTCATGCCGCTTCCCGGCGCTGCCACGGATCGTTCACCAGCACCGGGCCGGCGTCGGTCTTGAGCATCACCTTGCCGCCGCGCGCAAATTCCATCAGCGCGAAACCGCCGGCGCCGGTATCGATCTGGATGTCGACGCAGCAGCCCGCGTATGCCTGCAGCGCGCACAGCGCCGCCAGCTGGGCCGGCGCAAGCGGCTGCGGCGCGCGCACCAGCAGGTCCAGGTCGCTGGTCGGACGCAGCACCGGTAGCCTGCTGGCCAGCCAGAAGCCGACGCCGCCGGCCGGGCCCCAGGCCAAGCCCAGATCCTGCAGGCGCGGCGCCAGCGCCAGCAGGGCGGCGATGCAGGGCAGGGCCGCCGCATCGGCTTCGAGGCGCTCCGGGGCCTGCCGCACCGCGCGCGCCAGGTCTTGCGGCGTGATGCGCCGTGCGACCTCGCCCACGGGGATACTGCCGGCACAGCGCTGGTTCCGTTCCAGCCCGCGTACACCGATCGGCACGCGGCCGTCGCCGGCCAGCGCGCGCCGTACGACCACCGGCGCCTGAGCCAGCCAGGCCGTCTCCAGCCAGCCCGGCCGCGCATTGCAGGCGCAGGCCTCGAAAGCCTCGGCGCGGCGCAGGAACAGCAGGTCATGCGGATGCGGGCTTGCCATCTCAGGCCACCAGCGCGCGCGTGGCGAAGAACAGCAGCGAGGGCCCGAGCAGGCAACCGAGGCCGGTGTGGAAGGTCGCGACCAGGGCGCCGTAGGGCACCAGGCGGCGGTCGGTCGCGGCCAGGCCGGCCGAGACCCCGCTGACGGTGCCGGCCAGGCCGCCGAACACCATCGCCGAGCGCGGCGTGTGCAGGTGCAGGAAGCGCGCCGCCATCGGGGTGCCGACCATCACCATGATCGCCTTCACCAGGCCGGTGGCGATCGAGAGTGCCATGACATCCGAGCTGGCGCCGATCGCCGCGCCGGTGACCGGGCCGACGATATAGGTCACGGCGCCGGCGCCGATGGTGGTGATGCTGACGGCATCGCGGTAGCCGAAGCTCCAGGCCACGCAGGCGCCGACGATGAAGGGCAGCAGGGTCCCGAGCAGCAGCGCGACCACGCCGACCATCCCGGCCTTGCGCGCTTCGGTCACCTTCACTTCGAAGGCGGTGGCGACGATGGCGAAGTCGCGCAGCATGGCGCCTCCCATCAGGCCGACGCCGGCGAACAGCGAGACGTCCGCCACGCCCTTGGTGCCGTGGGTCTGGATCCCGCCCCAGTAGGCCAGGCCGAGGCCGATCAGGATGGCGATGGCCGAGCCGTGCACGCGGCCGAAGGTCAGGCGCTTGGACAGCCACATCGACACCAGCATCACCAGGCCGACCAGGGCGAAGGCCGTCACCAGGCCGTTATGTTTCGCGGTTTTTTCCAACAGTTCCAACATGATCGTCTCCTCAGGCGCGGTGCGCGGCAATACGGGCTTCGGTCTCGGCTTCGTCCTCGCTGGCTTCAACCGGACGTTCGCGGCGGTTGATCAGGGCCACGCAGCAGGCGCAGACCAGAACGCTGCCAAAGGCGGCCACCAGCGCCACCGGGCCGCCGCTGAGCGCCGACACCACGTTCTGCTGGGCGGCCATCGCCACCACCACCGGGATGTACATCGCACCCCAGAAGCTGACGCCGGTCTCGGTCAGCTCGGGCATCAGGCCGCGCTTGTGCATCCAAAGGCGGGCGCAGATCAACAGGATCATGGCGATGCCGACCCCGCCGACATTGGTTTTTGCGCCCAGAAGTTGCCCGAGCAGGTCGCCCAGGAAGATGCCGAGCAGGTGGCACACGGCCAGTAACGCGGTTCCATAGATAATCATGTCTGTCTCCTCTACTTCGTCCAAGAAAAGTGAGCGGGCGCCTGTTTGTTTTATGGGTGGCGTCCCGCGGAAGCATGCGTGGTGGTCCTCAGTCGGCGGCCTCCCATTGCGTCTGCAGCAGTTCGCGTACGCGGCGCGAGGCCTGGCGGTGTTTTCCATGCAGGCGTCCGGAAAGATCCCGTTCGCGGTCGTCCAGGATGTCGGCCAGCGCCGCTTCCAATGCGCCGCGCACCAGGGCGATATCCTGTTCGCCGGGCTGGGCCAGGTCGGCCAGCTGCAGCACCCGCCACAGCAGGCCGAGCGAGGCATAGTTCTGGATATCGTAGGCCATCGGCGGCACGGTCGCGGCCAGCTTTTCCAGCGCCTCGACCGAGCGCAGGGTCACGCGCGCCGCCGAGGCCTTGCCCATCGCATGCACCATCACGCCCGGGTCGTCCAGCGCGATCAGGCGATTCGCCTGGTAGCCGTGGGCCAGGAAGGCGCCCGACATCGCCAGGCCGACGACCAGGCCGATCACCGGGTGCCCGGCCAGGCGCGCCTGGGCATAGGCGCCGGCGGCGCCGGCCAGCGCCTGGTGGATGCCGTAGGCTTCCTCGCGCCGCCCGTAGGCCTGGCTGGGCACGTCGATCACGGCGACGATGGGGCGCTTGACGGCAGCCTCGCGGTCCATGGCGACGACTTCCTGCACGGCCTTGGCCAGCTGCCAGCCTTCGACCAGGCCGACTTCGCCATTGCGGGCGCGCGGAAAGCGGTTGGCGGGATCGGGCACGACGGCGATGTAGCGTGCCGGCTCGCCGGCCAGTTCGGCGTCGCGCACCTGCACGGCGGCCCAGTCGTGCGCAGAAGGCGCGCCGCCGGCGAGCAGGCGCAGCCACATGGCGCCGCGGGTGGTGTTCTGTTGTTCCATCATGCGTCTCCCTGCTGGTAGATGTTGCGCACGTCTTCCGGGGCGGGCTGGCCGGCCGTATCGACGCGCGCCAGGCGCGCCAGGAAATCGTCGGCGCGTTCGCTGCGGTGCTGCTTCGGCAGACCCTGGGCGAACAGACGCGCCACGGTGGCCTTCACTTCCGCCGTGTCGTCCTGCACGCAGGCGTCGGCCAGGCCGGTCGCGGCGCGCTGCTCGCCGCCGGTCAGTCCCCAGATCAGCCCGCGCTTCTTCGCGTCGAATTCGGCGACGCCGGCTTCCTGCTCGATCACCAGCGGCCCGTTCAGGCCGAGCCGGGCTTCGCGGGTCAGCACCAGGTAGCTGCACAGGCCGGCCACGATCGACATGCCGCCGTAGCAGCCGACCGTGCCGGCGCTGACGCCGATCACCGGCTGGTAGCGCCGCAGGTCGACCACCGCCGCCTGGATCTCGGCGATGCCGGCCAGGCCCAGGTTCGCTTCCTGCAGGCGCACGCCGCCGGTCTCGAACAGGATCACGGCCCGGGTCGGGATCCCGCGCCGGTTGTCGCGCGCCGCCAGTTCCAGGCTGCCGGCGATCTTGGCGCAGCCGATCTCGCCCATGCTACCGCCCTGGTAGGCGCCTTCGATGGCCAGCACCACGGTCGGATGGCCGTCCAGCAGACCCTTGGCGACCACCACGCCATCGTCGGCCGAAGTCACCAGCTGCTGCAGCGCCAGCCAGGGCGAGTGCAGGCGCTCGAAGGGCCCGGCCAGCTCGCGCATCGTGCCCGCATCCAGCAGGGCCCTGGCGCGGCTGCGCGCGCCGCGTTCGATGAAGCTGTCGCGCTGCAGCAGTTGTTCGATATGCGTGCTCATGGCGTATTCCCTCCCGCATTGCTTTCTTGCGCGGCCTCTTCGAACGCCTGTTCGATGCGCATCCGCACCACGCCCGGCGTCGCGCCGTTGTCGTTGATCTCGATGCGCGCGGCCGGCAGGCTGCCCGGACCCAGCACGCGTTCCAGCAGCGAAGTCCAGGTCGCGCCGTAGCCATCCACCGAGGTCTGCACCGCCACCGTGGTGCGCCCGGGCTGGCCCGGCTCCAGCAGGACCTCCAGGTCGCCCGAGGCCACCACGCCGGCCACCGTGCGTCCGCTGGCCGGCTGGCCGGCGTCGAACGCGAATTCCATTTTTTCCATGATGCTGTCGTCTCCTCTAGCTCTGTTCTTTGTCGGCGGATCGTTCGATGCGGTCCAGCAGCAGCGCCGCCGCCAGCAGGTCCGCCGCGCCGCCCGGCGACACGTGCAGTTGCCGCATGCGCGTCTCCAGCCTGGTCAGCGCCGCGCGTCCGTTCGGCGAGGCGATGCCGCCCAGCGCCAGCACGCGCCGGGCGCCGGCCTGGGTGCTGGCCAGGGCCTTGCGGCCGCCGCGCGCCAGAAGGCAGGTGTCGTCCAGGCCGGCCATCACGGCCAGCAGGGCGTTGACGCGGGCCTGGGCTTCGCCATCGCCGCGGGCGCGGGCCAGGCGCAGCATCGGCAAGGCCTGTTCGACCACGGCCGGGAAGCCGGCCCGGGCCTGGCCGCGCGCACCGCCGACGCCGTGTTCGCGGCAGGCCAGTTCGCCCTTGTTGCCGGTGCGCGCAGGGGCGCCGGGGTCTTCGAGGCGCGCCAGCAGGCCGGCACCCAAGGCGATCGCTTCCGCGTCCGCACTGTCGCCGCGCTGCATGTGGCGGGCGGCGGCCGTCACCAGCAAGCCCAGCGCCCAGATCGCGCCGCGGTGGGTGTTGACGCCGCCGGTGGCGGCCATCATCGCCGCTTCCGCTTCGCGGCCGATGGCGCCGATCCGGCGGCGCAGCAGCGTGGCATCGCCGATCGCGCTGCCGGCCTGCGCCATCTGCAGGAAGGCTGGGCGCAGCGCGCAGGCCGAGCGGCACATCAGCATCCAGGTCAGATCGGTGTGGGCGCCGCTGCCGCGCATGTCGACCAGGCCGGGTTTCGGGGTCAGCATGGCTTCGTCGATCAGGGCTTCGACGGCCAGGTCGGCCAAACGCTTGGCCAACCCGTCGCAAAGACCGCTAGCTGCGCTCTGGCGCAGTGGATTCAATGCCGTCATTACCAGCTCCTGAACTTGGCCGGCGGATCGTACAGGCCGCCGGACCAGTCGACCAGCTCGGCGATGCTCTTGGCCGCCAGCAGCGAACGCGTGGCCTGGGCGCGCTGCACGCCCATGTCCTCGGGCAGGGCGATCAGACCCTGCTCGCGCATTTCCTTCGTTTTCTTCGGGTCGTGGCGCAGGCCGATCGGGGTCACACCGGCCACCGCCGCCAGCATCGCCTTGCGCTCTTCCAGCGAGCGCGCCTTGTACAGGTAGGCGATGCCTTCCTCGGTCAGCACGTGGGTCACGTCGTCGCCGTAGATCATCACCGGTGCCAGCGGCATGCCGGACGCCTTGCCGACCTCCACCGCATCGAGCGACTCGACGATGGTCGGCGCGCTGCCGTCCTGGAATGTTTCGACCATCTGCACCACCAGCTTCTTGCCGCGCGCCAGCGGGTCGTCGGTTTCCACCAGGTCGAGCCAGGCCGGGGTCGCATGGCGGCGGCCGTGCGGATCGTGGCCCATGTTGGGCGCGCCGCCGAAGCCGGTCAGGCGGCCGTGGGTGACGGTGGATGAGTTGCCGAGGCCGTCCATCTGCAGGGTCGAGCCGATGAACAAATCGACCGCGTACTGGCCGGCCAGCTGGCAGAAGGCGCGGTTCGAGCGCATCGAACCGTCGCGGCCGGTGAAGAAAATGTCGGGCCGGGCCGCGGTATAGGCCTCCATGCCGAGTTCGGCGCCGAAGCAGTGCACGCTCTCGACCCAGCCGGACTCGATCGCCGGGATCAGGGTCGGGTGCGGGTTCAGGGTCCAGTTGCGGCAGATATTGCCCTTCAGGCCCAGCTGCTCGCCGTAGGTCGGCAGCAGCAGTTCGATCGCCGCGGTGTTAAAGCCGATGCCGTGGTTCAGCGACTGCACCTGGTGGCGCTCGTAGACGCCGCGGATCGCCATCATCGCCATCAGGATGTGCACCGGCTTGATCAGGCGCGGGTCGCGCGTGAACAGCGGCTCGATGTAGAAGGGCTTGTCCGACTGGACCACGAAGTCGATCCAGGAGCCGGGCACGTCGACGCGCGGCAGGTCCTTCGCATCATCGACGATCTCGTTGACCTGGGCGATCACGATCCCGTCGCGGAAGGCGGCGGCCTCCACCAGGGCCGGCGTGTCCTCGGTACTGGGGCCGGTGTAGAGGTTGCCGGCGCGGTCGGCCTTGTAGCCGGCCACCATCACCACGTTCGGCGCGAGGTCGACGTACAGCCGGCCGTAGAGTTCGATGTAGGTGTGCAGGGCGCCGACCTGCAGCGTGCCTTCCTGCAGGAACTGCGAGATGCGCAGGCTCTGCGGACCGGCGAAGGCGAAGTCGAGCTTGCTGGCGATGCCGCGCTCGAACAGGTCGAGGTGTTCGGGCAGGCTGACGCTGGGCATGATCATGTGCAGCTTGTTGACCCGGTCCGGGTCGACCTGCACCAGGCTGCGCGCCAGGAAGTCGGCCTGCTTCTGGTTGTTCCCTTCGAGGACCACGCGGTCGCCGCTGACCACCAGCTTTTCCAGGGACTCGACCAGGCGGCTGCTGTCCAGTACCGGGCCGTCGGCCAGGTGCGCCACCTGTGCGAGCCGGCGCTGCTTTTCCTGGCGCCGCGTGTCCCACCTGCGCGGCTGGGGAGAAGTGCTTCCCATGTTGTCTCCTTTGTATGAGCGTTTGCTGCCAGCATAGGCAGCATGGGGTGGCCTTTCAATCAACGCGACTGCTGGATGTTTACTCTGAAGTTAACGATTGGAGTAAGCTAGGCGTCATGATCGACGAAGAAATCACGCTCAAGAAGCTGGAAGTGTTCCTGGCCTTCATGCGCCTGCAAAGCCTGGGCAAGGTGGCGGAAGAGCTGGGCCAGAGCACGGTCAGCGTCCATCGGGCCCTGCATACGCTCGAGGAAGGCCTGCACTGTCCGCTGTTCCGGCGCGAGGGCCGCAACCTGGCGCCGCTGCCGGCGGCCTACGTGTTCGCCAAACACGCCCAGCGCGCGGTCGAGGAAACCGAAGAGGGTGTGCGCAAGGCGCGCGAAATGGCCGGCGTGGCCGGCGCGCGCATGAAGATCGGTTCGCTGTATTCGCTGACGCTGCGCTGCATCCCGCAGCTGCTGATGGGCCTGAAGCTGCGCCGGCCGGAGCTGCAGATCGATCTGACCCTGGGTTCGAACCAGGAACTGCTGCGCAGCCTGGCGGAAGGGCGGCTGGATGCGATCGTGATCGGTCTGCAGGCCGCGATCGAGGACCCGCAGCTGCTGGCGGTGCCTTTATTCGAGGATGAAGTGCGCCTGGCGGCGCCGCAGGGTTCGCCCTATGCCGGCCGCGAGCACGTCGATTTGCGCGAGCTGCGCGACGAGAAGTTCATCACCCTGGGCGGCGGCTTCGTCACCTCGGACAGCTTCGACCACGCCTTCCAGCAGGCCGGCTACGTGCCCGAGACCGTGATGCGGGTCGGCGACATTTTCTCGCTGATTAACCTGGTCGGCGGCGGCATGGGCTACAGCCTGCTGCCGGGCCGCGTGGCCGGCTTCAGCAGCCGCGTCGACCTGATCCCGCTCGACGCCCGCTACGCGTCGCGCCAGACCATCACGCTGCTGGTCTCGCGCTCGCGTGAGCGCGACCCGAACGTGCTGGCGCTGGCGGCCGAGTGCAGGATGTACGGGACGCGCACCGACGTGCTGCCGGGCTGAGCGTCCCGCGCCGCCCGCTCACAGGTGGTAATCGCCGGCCCGTTCCGGCTGGTAGACCACCTCCAGCACCTCGACCCCGATTTCCCTGCCGTCCGGGTGCAGCCACTGCATGCGGTCGCCTTCCGACAGGCCGAGCAGGGCACTGCCGACCGGCGACAGCACCGACAGGGCATCCGGCGCCTGGCCGACATCCTTCGGATAGACCAGGGTCCGGCACAGCGGCGTGGCATCGCCGTCGAGGCGGAAGCGGACCGTCGAATGCATGGTCACGACGGTCGGAGGCACTTCCCAGGGCTCGACGATCTGCGCCCGCAACAGTTCGTCCGACAAGGCTTCCTTGCCCGGCACGCGGCTGGTGGCGAGCCTTTCCAGCAGCTGGTCGATGCGGTTGAAATCGGTCTTGGACATCATGATGTTCGGGTTCATTTGCTCTCCCTGATTTTTAAAACTCGAGACCGGCCAGCAGCAGGCCGGCCGACGTGAACATGGCTAGCGCCATGGCGATCCACTTGCGCAGCCGTTGGCGGCGCGCGAGCAGGCGGTGCAGCGCGGGGTAGGCGAGCGGGCGCCGTTGCGCAGGCGTGCGTTCTCCCACGAACCGCGTTTTGCGATGCATTTTCATATAGGTACTCCCATTCAAGTCCGGACAGGACAACATTGAAATGACCGCCCATGTGCCGGGGCGGCGAAGACATGCTGGGGTGGAGCTCGGCGACCGGCGTAAACGACCAGCGCCGAGCTTAATGAAGCCGGGCGAGATGTCGCGGAATGGCGAAGGCCAAACCGCCGGAGGTGAGGAATGCGTGAAGGGATGTCATTTATCGGTTGCCATCGATGGGGCAGCTTGTATATTAGCCCAGATTACCGCTTTTTCAAGACCTGACACGAAACGGAGGGTACGAATGCGCGATGCGATCGTCGTTGGCGGCGGCCACAATGGCCTGGTGTGCGCCTTTTACCTGGCCAGGGCCGGGCTCAAGGTGACGGTGCTGGAACAGCGCGCGGTGGTCGGCGGCGCCGCCGTCACCGAGGAATTCCACCCGGGATTCCGCAACTCGGTGGCCTCGTACACGGTGTCGCTGCTGAACCCCAAGGTGATCCGCGAGATGGACTTGCCCGCTCACGGACTGCGCGTGGTCGAACGTCCGCTCTCGAACTTCCTGCCGCTGGACGACACGCGCTACCTGAAGCTCGGGGCCGGCAAAACCAAAGCCGAAGTGGCGAAGTTCTCGCAGCGCGACGCCGAGCGCCTCGACGATTATGCCCGGCACCTCGACGTCGCTGCCGACCTGCTGCGCGAACTGGTGCTGCAGACGCCACCGAACCGCGTGCAGGGCGGCTGGCTGGAGGCGCTGCCGGAGCTGCTCAAGGCCGGTAAACTCGGCAACCGCGTGCGCAAGCTGCCGCTGGACAGCCAGCGCGCGCTGCTCGACCTGTTCACCAAGTCGGCCGGCGACGTGCTGGATGGCTGGTTCGAGAGCGCGCCGATCAAGGCCGCCTACGGCTTCGACAGCGTGGTCGGTAACTACGCCAGTCCCTACACGCCGGGCTCGGCCTACGTGCTGCTGCACCACGTGTTCGGCGAAGTGAACGGAAAGAAGGGCGCCTGGGGCCACGCCATCGGCGGCATGGGCGCGATCACCCAGGCGATGGCGAAGGCGGCGCAGGCGCGCGGCGTCGAGATCCGCACCGGCTGCGCGGTCGACGAGATCCTGCTCGACAAGGGCCGCGCCACCGGCGTGGTGACCGCCAGCGGCGAGCGCCTCGATGCGCGCGTGGTCGTGTCCAACCTGAACCCGCGTCTGCTCTACACCCGGCTGGTCGATGCCGCCGCGCTGCCGGCCGATTTCCTGCGGCGCATGCAGGCCTGGCGCTGCGGCTCCGGTACCTTCCGCATGAACGTGGCGCTGTCCGAGCTGCCGGACTTCAGCTGCCTGCCCGGCCGGGAGACGGCCGAGCACCATGGCAGCGGCATCATCATCGCGCCCAGCCTGCAGTACATGGAACGCGCCTACCACGACGCGCGCGCGCTCGGCTGGGCGCGCGAGCCCATCGTCGAAGTCCTGATCCCATCGACGCTGGACCCCGGTCTGGCGCCGCCCGGCCAGCACGTGGCCAGCCTGTTCTGCCAGCACGTGGCGCCCCAGCTGCCGGACGGCGCCAGCTGGGACCAGCACCGCGAGCAGGTGGCCGACCTCATGATCGCCACCGTGACGCGCTACGCCCCCAACTTCGAGCGCGCCGTGATCGGGCGCCAGATCATGAGCCCCCTCGACCTCGAACGCACTTTCGGCCTGATCGGCGGCGATATCTTCCACGGCGCGCTTGGACTCGACCAATTGTTCGCGGCGCGCCCCATGCTGGGCCACGCCGACTACCGCGGCCCCTTGAAGGGGCTCTATACCTGCGGTGCCGGCGCGCATCCGGGGGGCGGCGTGACCGGGGCGCCGGGTCACAATGCGGCGCGCGAGGTGCTGCGCGATCTCGGGCACCGCAGCCTGCACTGACTCAGCGCAGGCGATCGACCCGCAGGCGCTGGCGCTCGTCGCTCAGCGCACGCACTGCCAGCAGCGCCGCTCCCACCGACGCCAGGCCGCTGGCGCCGGCCAGCAGGAACATCAGCAGGATCTGGTACTTGACCGCTTCCACCGGGTCCATCCCGGCCAGCAGCTGGCCGGTCATGATGCCGGGCAGGGTGATGATCCCGGCGGCCGACATCTGGTTCGCCACCGGGATCATGCCGCGCCGCGTGGCATTCCGTACCAACGGGCCGATCGCCTCGCGGAAGGGCGTGCCCAGCGCCAGCCGCGCCTCGATGCGGCCGCGCTCGCGCACCACGCCGTCCAGGATGCCGTCCAGCGCCAGCGAAGCGGCGTTCAGCACGCTGCCCAGCACGATGCCCATCAGCGGAATCGCATAGCGCGGCGCATACCAGGGGTCGGGCCGTACCGCCGTGGTCAGGGCCAGCAGCACGGTGGCGAAGCCGGCGCAGGCCACCACCGCGGCGCTGATCTGGTAATTCATGTGGCGCTTCAGGCGCTGCCGCGGCCGGGTCGCGACTTCGCGGGCGGCGGCGCCGATCATGAAAAGGACCACGGCGGCAGTCGCCAGCGGCGAGCCGGCCGCGAACACGCTGCGCAGCACCATGCCGACGATCGCCAGCTGCACCACCATCCGCACTGCGGCGATCAGGATCTGGCGGTGCACGCCCAGGCGCAGCGCCAGCGACAGTGCGGCGTCGAGCAGGATCAGCAACGCGGCTGCCAGCAGGTCCCAGCTTCCCAGGTGGATCGCATTCATATGGTGGTCAGCCTTCCCCGGTCGAGGTGGAAGATGCGCTGCGCGAGGCGTCCGGCCTGCTCGGCCGAATGGGTCACGATCAGTATCGCCATGCCCTGCGCCAGGCAGGACCTCAGCAGCGCTTCGGCACGCGCCACCGCCTCCGGGTCGAGGGCGGCGGTCGGCTCGTCGAGCAGCAGCACGCGCGGCTGGGCGGCCAGCGAGCGCACCAGGGCCAGGCGTTGGCGCTCGCCGGTGGACAGGCGGTCGATCTCGCTGTCCAGCAGCGCGGCGGCGAGGCCGAGCGCGGACATGGTTCGCTCGACGAAAGCGCGCTGGGCATCCTCGAAATGTTCGGCGGCGGTGGCTTCCCACCAGGCCGGCTCGGCGGCCTGGTAGACCACCTGCGAACGCCAGGCGGGCGCCGGCATCGCCTTGTTCGAACGGCCCTCGAGGGAGGCCTCGCCCTCGTGCGGGTCGAGATCGGCAAGCATGCGCAGCAGCACGCTCTTGCCGGCGCCGGACGGGCCCTGGATCGCGACGCATTCGCCGGCCTGCACATCGAAGTCGAAGGGCCCGCCGAAGGGCGAGCGCAGGCCGCGCGCGGACAGCAGCGCGGCGGAAGTGGACGGCATTGTTTCTCCTTGGTCGACACGAACCGGCTGCAATTGTTACATTATTGCCAATTAGCGCAGGAAGGCGCGCAGCACGTCCGCGCTCTGGTCCATGCCGGCCTTCAGGCGGCGCTCGGCCAACGCCGCGCACTGGTCCATGCGGCCGACGCCCTGGTCGGCCGCCTTGGCCGCCAGCGCCTTGGCGGCGATGCCGAAGCCGAGGATGGCCTCGTCCCAGCTCAATCCCGAGGCCAGCGCATGTTCGACCACATGCGCGGCCAGCGCGCCCAGGCGCTCGACCCGTGCGGCATCCATATTCCCGAGTTTCAGCATGCTGTTCTCCTTGAACGATCGGGGCACAGGCCCGTTTCCGTTCTTGTAGCATGCGCTGGGGCCGTCTTCTGTTCGGTGGCGCGCGCCCGTTCGCAAGCGGGCGGCGCCCCGGCCTCGTTCAGGCGCGGCCGGCCTCCAGGTGCGCGGGCGGCAGGAACCAGTTCATCAGCACGGCGCAGATGCCGCCGGTTGCGACGCCCGATTCCAGCACATGGCGCAGCGCCGCCGGCATGTGGGCCAGGAATTCCGGCACCTGCGACACGCCCAGGCCCAGCGCCAGCGAGACCGCGATGATCAGGAGCGCGCGCCGGTCCAGCGTGATGCTGGCCAGGATGTTGATGCCGGCCGCCGCCACCGCGCCGAACATCACCATGACGGCGCCGCCCAGCACCGGTTCGGGCACCGCCTGGATCACGCCGGCCACGCTCGGGAACAGGCCGAGCACGACCAGGAACAGGGCAATCCACATGCCGACATGGCGGCTGGCGATGCCGGTCAGCTGGATCACGCCATTGTTCTGGGCGAAGATCGAGCTGGGGAAGGTGTTCAGCAGGCCGGCCAGCAGCGAGTTGGCGCCGTTGACCAGCACGCCGCCCTTGATGCGGCGCATCCAGACTTCGCCCTCGACCGGCTCGCGCGAGACCTTGCTGGTCGCGGTGACGTCGCCGATCGCTTCGAGCGAGGTGACCAGGTAGATCACGATCATCGGGATGAACAGCGACCACGAGAAGCTCAGGCCGAAGTGCAGCGGCTGCGGCACCTGGACCCAGGCGGCGTCGCGCATGCCGCTGAAGTCCAGGCGCCCCAGCAGACCGGCCAGCAGGTAGCCGACCGCCAGCGCGATGATGATGGCGCCGCTGCGCATCCACACCACCGGAATCCGGTTCAGCAGCACGATGATCGCCAGCACGGTCCCGGACAGCAGCAGGTTCTCGCCGTTGGCGAAGGTCCCGTTCGACATCGCCGCGAAGCCGCCGCCCATGCTGATCAGGCCGACCTTGATCAGCGTGAGGCCGATCATCAGCACCACGATGCCGGTGACCAGCGGTGTGATCATGCGCCGGATGAAGGGCAGGATGCGCGACACGCCCATCTCGATGAACGAGCCGGCCACCACCACGCCGAAGATCGCCGCCATCACCGCTTCGACCGGCGTGCCCTGCTTGACCATCAGGGTGCCGCCGGCGATCAGCGGGCCGACAAAGTTGAAGCTGGTGCCCTGCACGATCAGGAGCCCGGCGCCGAAGGGGCCGAAGCGGCGGCACTGGACGAAGGTGGCGATGCCCGACACCACCAGCGACATCGAGACGATCAGGTTGGTATCGCGCGCCGACACGCCCAGCGACTGGCAGATCAGCAGGCCCGGGGTGACGATGGGGACGATGATCGCCAGCAGGTGCTGCAGGGCGGCGAGGATGCCGACCCAGGCGCGGGGCCGGTCTTCGAGGCCGAGGACCAGGTCCGGGACGGTGTTTTCTGCGGCGGACAGCGGGGGGCGTGTATTCATGGCGGGCGCGGGCAAAATCCGGATTCTACAGGGAGTTGCCGGCGCCGCGTACTCAGCGTCGCCGGTTCTTCCGCAGTTCGCTGCCGCACAGGGCTATGCACAGCAGCGCCGCCATGGTCCACAGACACCAGGCCGCGGGCAGGGCCACCATGATCGTCAGCGGCCGGGCGCTGGCAGCCAGGGCCAGTGCGCCGCCCGCCGCCAGCGCGGCAAAGGACAGCAGCAGGTGCTGGCGGTGGGCCCGGCACCTGGTCCAGGGCATGCAGCAGCAGGCCAGGGCCAGCACGGCGACGATCAGGACCGAACCGCTGGCCAGTGCCGCGCCGAAGGCCGCGCCGCTGGCGAACAGCAGGGCCAGGGCCAGCCTGCCGGCGCGGTGCGTGCCCGGCGGCCGCATGCCGCCACGCAGACGGCGCGGGCAGGCGGCGTGGAAGCGGCGTAGCGCGCACGCCATGACGGGCGCGCAGGCCAGGGTGTTGATCAGGTGCGGCATGGCGCCGGCATGGCTGGCGACGATCCAGTACGCGAGGATGGCCCAGCCGAGCGCGCAGAACAGCAGGGCATTGAAGGCGAGGTTGGCCGGCGATTGCCTGGCCACCGAGGGATACGTGGGTATCGCTGCTGGTTTCGTCGGCTGCTCCCGGTGTTGACGCAAGCCTTCAGGATGCGCCTGCGTTTCGGGGGAGCCGCTGAGCCCGCTCAAACCGGGCTCATCTTCCGTCGCGCGCTTCCTGCTCCGGTTCTTCCGGGGTGCGGGCCACCGGCAGGTGCCAGTCGCAGCGGATCGCCGCCATGCGCAGCCCGAAGCACAGGACGGCGCCGGCGGCGGCCATCGGCCCCGAGGGCAGGCCCAGCACGTGGCCCATCACCACCACCGCGGCGCCCGCCAGGGCCGCCACCGCATACACCTCGGCGCGCAGCACGGCCGGCACCTGGGACAGCAGCACGTCGCGCGCCACGCCGCCGCCGACGCCGGTCAGCATGCCCAGCAGGGCGGCCGCCCAGGGCGCCAGGCCGAACACCAGCGCCTTCTGCGCGCCGGCCACGCAGAACAGCGCCAGGCCGGCGCCGTCGAACACCAGTACCGGATTCTTCAGGTGACGCACCTTCGGATACCGGAAGAAGATCAGCAGGCCGGCCATCACCGACACCAGCAGGTAGCGCCAGTCGCTGATCGCCGCCGGCGGCGTCGCCCCGATCAGCAGGTCGCGCACGATGCCGCCGGAATTGGCGGCCACGAACGAGAGCACCAGCACGCCGAAGATGTCGAGCCGGCGCTTGACGCCGGCGGTGGCGCCGCTGAGCGCGAACACGAAGGTGCCGACCAGGTCGAGGGTCAGGACGAGCGTCTTGAGGGCCGCCGCCACGTCGAGGGAAACTGCCGGGAACATCTGCTGTCTTTACTATTGTTGAGAAGGGGCGGCACACTATAGCATCGCTGCCCGGAAATCAAGCGGCCTGCATGCGCACACGGCCGGATTTCGTCGTACACTGGACAATAAGACAAGAACGGCCGAACCCATGATCATCTCTTCCGCCACCGATTTCCGCGAAGCCGCGCGCCGCCGGCTGCCGCCCTTCCTGTTCCACTATCTCGACGGCGGCGCCGGTGCCGAGCAGACCCTGCGCGCCAACGTCGACGACCTGCAGGGCATCAAGCTGCGCCAGCGCGTGCTGCGCGGTTCAGAATCCCTGGACATCTCGACCCACTGGTTCGGCCAGCCGCACGCGCTGCCGATCGCGCTGGCGCCGATCGGCCTGGCCGGCATGTACGCGCGCCGCGGCGAAGTCCAGGCGGCGCAGGCGGCCTGCCGCGCGAACATCCCCTTCATCCAGTCGACGGTGTCGGTCTGTTCGCTGGCCGAGGTCTCGGCCAAGGCCAGCAAACCGATCTGGTTCCAGCTCTACGTGCTGAAGGACCGCGGCTTCATGCGCGACGTGATGCGCCGCGCGAGCGAGCTGGGCGCCACCACGCTGGTGTTCACGGTCGACATGCCGGTGCCCGGCAACCGCTATCGCGACCTGCACAGCGGCATGAGCGGCGCGGCCGGCCCGCGCCGCCGCATCCTGCAGGCGATGGCGCACCCGCGCTGGGCCTGGGACGTCGGCCTGTTCGGCCGGCCCCACGACCTCGGCAACATCTCCGCCTACCGCGGCCATGCCACCGGACTCGAAGACTATATCGGCTGGCTGGGCTCGAACTTCGACCCCGGCATCAGCTGGCAGGACCTGCAGTGGATCCGCGACGAGTGGAAGGGCAAGCTGGTCCTGAAGGGCATCCTCGACGTCGAGGACGCGCGCGACGCCCTGAACTTCGGCGCCGACGGCATCGTCGTCTCGAATCACGGCGGACGCCAGCTGGACGGCGCGCCTTCCTCGGCCAGCGTGCTGCCGGCTATCGCCGAGGCGGTCAAGGGCAGGATGACGATCTTCGCCGACGGCGGCGTGCGCACCGGCACCGACGTGTTCCGCATGCTGGCGCTGGGCGCGGACGGCGTGCTGATCGGCCGGGCCTTCATCTATGCGCTGGCGACCGCGGGCCAGGCCGGGGTCGAGCGGCTGCTGGCGATCATGGAGAAGGATTTGCGGACCAACATGGTGCTGACCGGGGCCAGGACGATCGGCGAGATCAGGCCGCATCTGCTGGCGCGTTGAATCGGCCAGGTCGCTCGGACCCGCACGATGCTGCTGCTCCTGATCTTCCTCGCCGGCCTGTGGGCCGGCATCCAGAACACCCTGGCCGGCGGCGGCTCCTTCGTCACGCTGCCGGCGCTGATCCTGTCCGGCATGTCGCCGCTGGCGGCCAACATCACCTCCACCGTGGCCCTGTTTCCGGGCCAGATCACCGCGGGCTACGCCGGCCGCAAGCTGGTGACCGGAGCGGCCGGGCTGCGTTTTCGCACGCTGTTCATCCTCAGCATCCTGGGCGGCGCGGCCGGCGGCCTGCTCCTGCTGCACACCTCGCCGAAGGTGTTCGCGCGCCTGGTGCCCTGGCTGGTGCTGTTCGCCACCCTGGTCTTCACCTGGGGCAGTTTCTTCCGCAAGGCATCGAGCGAACAGGCGGCGCAGCTGGGACCCTTCGCCACCGGCACCGCGCAATTCCTGATCGCGGTCTACGGCGGCTATTTCGGCGGCGGCATCGGCATCCTCATGATGGCGGCGCTGACCATGGCCGGACTGTCGGCGCGTAACGCCGGCGGCACCAAGAACGTGCTGGCCGGTGTGATGAACGCCTCGGCGGTGGCCTTGTTCATCACCTCGCCGGAGCTGCACTGGCTGCAGGCCGGCGTGCTGGCGGTCGGCGCCATTCTCGGCGGCCTGGCCGGCACCTGGGCTCTGCACCGGGTCAACGAGAAGGCGCTGCGCGTGGCGATCGTCTGCATCGGCGTGGCGCTGACCGTGGGCCTGTTCCTGCGCCCGCTTTGAAGCCTCAGCTTTCCACGCGGCCGTCCAGCCAGTCGAACACCGCCGGCCACAGCCGCGCATGGGCGCTGCGCCCGACCAGCACGCCCACATGCTGCAGGTTGACGCCGATGTCGCCCTCGTAGTGCAGCACCTGCTTGCGCGGGCTGGCCGCCGCTTCGTGGAAGGGCAGCACTGCCGCCGGCGGGATCAGCTTGCTGCGCGGATCGACCACGCTCAGCAGCGGCGTGCGCAGGTCCTGCGGGCCGATGCGCCGGCCGCCGATCTCGAGCTCGCCGCGCATGAGTCGATCGCCCCGGTACAAGCACTCGACGATGTCGCCGAACAGCTGGCCCGGCAGTGCGAATTCGTCGTGGGTCCAGCGCTCGACCTGCATGTGGGTGGCCAGCGCCTGCGGGTCGCCCAGCGACAGCCAGCGGTCCATCCAGCGCTCCCACTGGAAGGCCTGGGGCTCGGCCAGCGCGCTCATGGTATTGAGGAAGGCGCCCGGCACCTGGCCGAAGGTGCCGGCGACCTGGTGCGCATCGGGCGTGGCCTGCACCAGCTTGTGGAAGCAGCAGGCGTCCGGGCCGAAGTGCAGCGGCGCTTCCAGCAGGAGGGTGGCACGCACCTGGTCCGGATGCAGGCAGCTGTGGATCGCGGCCAGCACGCCGCCCAGCGAATGGCCGGCGAGCACGGGGTGGCCGCTGCTGCCGTCGGCATCCATGGCCTGGCGGCAGGCGCCGAGCAGGCGGTCGGCGTAGTCGGCGAGGCCGAATGCCTGCCCGGCGCCGGCGTCCGGCAAAGGCTCCCATTCCGCCAGGTAGACGCGGTAGCCGCGCTCGGTCCAGCGCCGCACCACGCTGCGCTCCGGCGCCAGGTCCCAGATGTAGGCGCGCTTGATCGGCGCCGGCACCAGCAGCACGGACGGGCCTTCGGCGGCCTGCGCGCCGTAGCGGCGCAGGTGCAGGCCGGGCTCGCGGTGCACCGTGGAGGATGGGGTGGGACGCGGGCCGTAGCCGGCGCGCTCCATCATCTGGCCGCGCGCCTGGCGGCTGCGGTCCATCTGCTTCAGGGCCATGGCACCGAGGGTGCCGAAGGCGCTCCAGTTCATTGCATGCATGGCGGTCTCGTTCGTGCGTAAAGACAGCACTGTACGCCAGGTCGGGCCGCGCACGATAGCCGCACCCGGCGAACCGGGCTGGCGTTTGAGGCGCATCCAAAAGCCTGGCCGGCGCGGCGCGGGCCGAGGTAGCATGCACGCATGCCTTATCGCCTGCTGGCCGATGCGGTGCTGCTGCTGCACCTCGGCTTCATTCTCTTCGTCGTGTTCGGTGCGCTGCTGGTCGCAAAACGGCGGCGCTGGTTGCCGGCGCACCTGGCGGCCGCCAGCTGGGGTTTTCTGGTCGAAGCCAGCGGCGCGGTCTGTCCGCTGACCTGGGCCGAGCTGTACTTCCGGCGCCTGGCCGGGCAGGCGGGCTACGAGGGCGGCTTCGTCGATCATTACCTGTTGCCGCTGATCTACCCAGCCGGTCTGACGCGCGAACTGCAGATCGGGCTGGGCGTGGGCGTATTGGCGATCAATGCGCTGCTGTATGCCTGGATCCGGCGCCGCGGCCGGGCGCCGGGCTAGCCGGCGTGCTCAGTGCGCGATCAACAGCGGCAACGGCGCCCGCTCCAGCAGTTCGCGCGTGGTGCCGCCCAGCATCCACTCGCGGTAGCGGCTGTGGCCGAAGGCGCCGGCCACCATCAGTCCGGCGCCGCAGCTGCGCGCCAGTGAGCACAAGGTGGCGGCGGTGGTGGCGCGGGTGCGCTCGACCACCACCTCGACCTGCAAGCCATGGCGCGCCAGGTAGAGCGCCATGTCGGCGCCCGGCTGCTCGCCGTGCAGGTCGGATAGCGCATCGGGATTGATTACCGCCAGCTTGACCGCGGCCGCATGTTCCAGCAAGGGCAGGGCGGCCGCGATCGCGCGCAGCGCCTGGGTGCCGCCGTCCCAGCCGACCACCGCCGTGCCCGGAATCGGCTCGCCCTGGTAGGTGCCCGGGACCACCAGCACCGGCCGCGCGCCGCGCAGCGCCACGTGCTCGGGCAGGCCGCGCACCCGCAGCGGCAGGCCGGCCTGGTCGGGGGCGTCCTGGCTCAGCACCACCAGGTCGGCATAGCGCGACTGCAGCAACAGCGCATAGCGCGGGTCGTCTTCGACCAGGCGGGCGTCGACCGAGGCCACGCCCAGCCGGGAGGCAGCCAGTTCGAAGCTTTCCAGGTGGGCGGCGGCGGCTTCGCGCAGCGCCTGGAAATCGTCGCCGATGACCGGCGCCGCCATCGAGCCGGTCAGCAGGCTGTAATCCATCCAGGAGATCCCGGTGGCGGCGCTGCCGACCAGGTGGGCGCCGTACTTGACGGCGAGCAGGGCGGCTGCGCGCAGGCGGCTTGCCTGGCGTGCGCTGCCGTCGACATGGACAACGATGACCCTGTACATGCTGGCTTCTCCCGAAGTGGGGCGGCTATCTCCACTTTAGGCCTGCATGCGGGTGCTGTCAAAGCTGCGGACGGAACATCCGGAACAGCTGCTCGGGACCGATCGTGAAGTAGTCGGCCGGCCCACCGCCGCGCAGGATGGGCTGGGCTGCCGCGGTGTCGTAGACGCCGTCCTTCAGCAGCGCGCGATCGATGTGCACGCCGACGACTTCGCCCAGCACCAGCCAGGTCGGGACCTTGCCGCCATCGGCGCCCTGCAGCTGGATCAGCTGGCTCAGGCGGCATTCCATCGAGACCGGGCTTTCCAATACGCGCGGCACGCCCACCGTGCGCGAAGGCGCGGGCGTGAGACCGCTGAGCGCGAACTCGTCGGTCTCCGGCGGAACCGCGGCGCAGGTCTGGTTCATCTGCCCGGCCAGCGGGCGGGTGGCGAGGTTCCAGCAGAACTCGCCCGTCTCCTCGATATTGCGCACCGAATCCTTCCAGCCGATGCTGGCGAAGCCGACGATGGGCGGCACGTAGTTGAAGGCGTTGAAGAAACTGTAGGGCGCCAGGTTGAGGATGCCGGCCTTGTCGCGCGACGAAATCCAGCCGATCGGACGCGGCCCGACGATGGCGTTGAAGGGGTCGTGCGGCAGGCCGTGGCCCTGGCGCGGCTCGTAGAAATGGAAGCTTGTGCTCATGCGTTCTCCATGCTGGGTCTGCAACGATACCGCATCCGGGGCATAATCGCGGGTCAGATCATCAAGAAAGGAAACAACATGATCCTGGAAACGGCAGAAATCATGGTCAAGGCAGGTATGGAAGAGCAGTTCGAAGCGGGTGTGCGCGAAGCGGTGCCGCTGTTCAAGCGGGCCCGCGGTTGCACCGGCATGCGCTTGCAGCGCGGCATCGAGAACCCGCGCGCCTACCGCCTGCTGGTCCAGTGGGACACGCTGGAAGACCACAACGTCCACTTCCGCGGCAGCGAAGACTTCCAGGCCTGGCGCCGTCTGGTCGGGGACTGCTTCGACGGCGCGCCCAACGTCACCCACCTGAGCACCGTGCTCGAAGGTTTCTGAGCCGTGCGCCGCGCGCGCGCGTCTGCGACCATAGTTCAATCATCAAGTATCAAGCATCAAGCATCAAGCATCAAGCGAGGAGATCTCCAATGAGTACCGAAAGCAGCCTCGATAGCGGCATCCAGGAACCGGGCAAGGACGCGCAACTGCGCGCCGACGCCCTCGACTATCACCGCAGCCCCGTACGCGGCAAGATCGAGGTCGTGGCCACCAAGCCCCTGTCGAACCAGCGCGACCTGTCGCTGGCCTATTCGCCGGGCGTGGCCTATGCCTGCGAGGAGATCGCAGCCGACCCTGCCATGGCCGCCGAGTACACCTCGCGCGGCAACCTGGTCGCCGTGATTTCCAACGGCACCGCCGTCCTTGGCCTGGGCAATATCGGGCCGCTGGCCTCGAAGCCGGTCATGGAAGGCAAGGGCTGCCTGTTTAAAAAATTCGCCGGCGTCGACGTGTTCGACCTCGAGCTGGCCGAGAACGATCCCGATAAACTGATCGAGGCGATCGCGATGCTGGAGCCGACCGTCGGCGGCATCAACCTCGAGGACATCAAGGCGCCGGAGTGCTTCTACATCGAGAAGAAGCTCTCCGAGCGCATGAACATCCCGGTCTTCCACGACGACCAGCACGGCACCGCCATCATCTCCAGCGCGGCGCTGCTGAACGCGCTGAAGGTGGTCGGCAAGGACATCGGCAGCGTCAAGCTGGCCGCCTCCGGCGCCGGCGCCGCGGCCATCGCCTGCCTCGACATGATGGTGAGCCTGGGCGTGCGCCGCGAGAACATCTTCGTGACCGATTCCAAGGGCGTGATCTGGCAGGGCCGCGAGGCCAACATGGAAGCCAACAAGGCGCGTTATGCCCAGGACACGGCCGACCGTACCCTGGCCGACATCGTGCGCGGCGCCGACGTCTTCCTCGGCTGCTCGACCGCCGGCGTGCTGACCGGCGAGATGGTCAAGACCATGGCCGACCGTCCGGTGATCCTGGCGCTGGCCAACCCGGAACCGGAAATCCGTCCCGAAGTGGCGAAGGCCGCGCGCCCCGACTGCATCGTCGCCACCGGCCGTTCGGATTACCCGAACCAGGTCAACAACGTGCTGTGCTTCCCCTACATCTTCCGCGGTGCCCTCGATTGCGGCGCGACCCGCATCACCGAGGCGATGAAGCTGGCCTGCGTCAGCGCGATCGCCGAGCTGGCCGAAGCCGAGGCCAACGACGCGGTGGCCGCCGCCTACGCCGGCCAGGACCTGCGCTTCGGTCCCGACTACATCATCCCGAAACCCTTCGATCCGCGCCTGATGGCGGCGATCGCACCGGCGGTGGCAGCCGCCGCGGCCAGCTCCGGCGTGGCGGCGCGCCCGATCACCGACATGGACGCCTACCGCGAGCGGCTGGCGGCGATGATCTACCACACCAGCTTCTTCATGCGCCCGGTGTTCGCCAAGGCGCGCGCCAAGCCGCGCCGCGTGGCCTACGCCGAAGGCTTCGACGCGCGCGTGCTGCGCGCGGTGCAGACCGTGGTCGACGAGCGCCTGGCGCAGCCGGTGCTGATCGGCCGCGGCGCCGAGATCGAACAGGCGATCCTCGAAGCCGGCCTGCGCATGCAGCGCGGCACCGACTACACCCTGGTCGAGTGCGAAGGCGATACCACCGAGCGCGGCACCAGGCTGCTGGCGGCGGGCGAAGTCGATGCCCTGATCTGCGGCATGAAGGGCAGCTACGACAGCCACCTGGCCCACGTGCAGCGCGACATCGGCCTGGCGCCAGGCGCGCAGGTGATGGCGGCGATGAACGCGCTGGTGCTCGACAAGGGCACCCTGTTCATCACCGACACCTATGTCAACGACCAGCCGAGCGCCAGCGAACTGGCGGCGATCGCGCGCATGGCCTCCGAAGAGCTGCGCCATTTCGGCCTCGATCCGAAGGTCGCGCTGCTCTCGCATTCGATCTTCGGTTCGTCCTCGCGGCCGTCGGCGCAGCGCGTGCGCGAGGCGCGCGAGATCCTGGCGCGCGAAGCGCCGGAGATGGAAGTGATCGGCGAGGTGCACGGCGATGCCGCGCTCGACGAGAACATCCGCGCGATCTACCTGCCGTCCGGCCAGGCCAACTTCGAAGGCAGCGCCAACCTGCTGGTGATGCCTTCGCTGGACGCCGCCAACATCCTGTTCAACGTGTTGAAGGTCTCGTCGGGCAAGGGCGTCACGGTCGGCCCGATCCTGCTGGGGGCGGCGAAGTCGGTGCACATCCTGAGCCCGAGCGCCACCGTGCGCCGGATCGTCAACATGACGGCGCTGGCAGTGGCGGACGTGAAGGACGCCGCCGACTGATGGCTTGCAAGGCGGCGGGATCCGCTCCCGCCGCCTCGATGCTGGCGCGCAAGGCGCCAGCCGCTCACTCCACCCAGTGATAACCGTCGCGCGCCAGCAGCGCGAACGACTCCGCCGGTCCCCACGACCCCGCCGCATAGGCATGCGGCTTCTCGCCCAGCGTGCTCCAGCCCTCGATGATCGGGTCGGCCCATTCCCAGGCCGCTTCCAGCTCGTCGCGGCGCATGAAGTGGGTCAGGCGGCCGCGCACGACGTCGATCAGCAGGCGCTCGTAGGCTTCGGCGCGGCGCTGCTGGAAGGCCGACTGCAGGTCCAGGTTCAGCGCCACCTGCTGCATGTGCATGCCGCTGCCCGGCTCCTTGGCCATCAGCTGCAGCTTGATCGCTTCCTCGGGCTGCAGCTCGATCACCAGGCGATTCGCGACCCCGCCCGGCGCATCCGGGAACAGCGGGAACGGCGGGTTGGTGAACTCGATCACGATCTTCGACGAGCGGCGCTGCATGCGTTTGCCGGTGCGCAGGTAGAACGGCACCTTGGACCAGCGCCAGGTATCGATGAAGGTGCGCAGCGCAACGAAGGTCTCGGTCTTGCTGTCCGGCGGGACGTTCTTTTCTTCGTGGTAGCCGGGCACTTCCTGGTTGCCGCTGACGCCGTGGCTGTACTGGCCGCGCACGGTGTCGCGCGCGATGTCGGCCAGGCCGAAGCGGCGCAGCGAGCGCAGTACCTTGAGCTTTTCGTCGCGCACGGCGTCGGCATTGAGCGAGGTCGGCGGCTCCATGGCGACGATGCACAGCAACTGCAGCAGGTGGTTCTGCACCATGTCGCGCATGGCGCCGGCGCCATCGTAGAAGCCGGCGCGGCTGCCGACGCCGACTTCCTCGGCCACCGTGATCTGCACGCTGGAGATGTTCGGCGCGCGCCACAGCGGTTCCAGGATCGAGTTCCCGAAGCGCAGCACCATCAGGTTCTGCACGGTCTCCTTGCCCAGGTAGTGGTCGATGCGGTAGATCTGGGATTCCTCGAAATGCTTGCCGACGGCCTCGTTGATTTCGATCGCCGAGGCGAGGTCGGTGCCGAGCGGCTTTTCCAGCACCACGCGGGCGTTCTTGTCGACCAGGCCGGCGCTGGCCAGCTTTTCGCAGATGGTGGTAAACAGCGAAGGCGCCGTCGACAGGTAGAACACGCGCTGCGCGCCCTCGCGCGAAGCGGCGGCGAGGGCGCCGAAGTCGGGCGCCTGCTGGACGTCGAGGCGGACGTATTCGAGCAGCTGCAGGAAGCCGTCCCAGGTCTTGTCGTTGAAGTTCTCGGCAGCGATGAAGGAACGCGAATGCGCTTCCACGTGGGCCAGGTAGGCGTTGCGGTCGTAGTCCTGGCGGCCGGTCGAGATGATGCGGGTCGAGCCCGGCAGGTTGCCGTGCAGGTAGGCCATGTACAGGGCCGGCAGGAGTTTACGCATCGCCAGGTCGCCCATGCCACCGAAGATGGTCATGTCGAGGGGAAGGGCGTTATCCGATTCTGTCGAGAGGGTCATGTCGTGTTCATTCCAATAGTTGAAGAAGGCGCTGGGCCGGCAACCCCGATACGGTAGCAGAAGGACAGCGGATGCGCTCGCACAGGGAAGGCTTTTGGCCGGCAGCGCATCGGTTAGCGTTTGCGTTGGTGGTTGCATAGCTTACAATCTGGACGCCATTTAGGGAATCCTCATGCCCCAATCGATTGGAAGGACAGCCGCCCTGACCGCGGTGGCGATGCTGGCCTTCGCCGCCAATTCGCTGCTGTGCCGCCTCGCGCTGCAGCAGGACCGCATCGACCCGGCCAGCTTCGGCGCCGTGCGCCTGCTCGCCGGGGCGCTGGTGCTGGCCGTCGTGATGCGCGCGCGGCGCCAGCCGGTATGGCAAGGCGGCGACTGGCGCTCCGCCGCGCTGCTGTTCGCCTATGTCGCCCTGTTCTCGTTTGCCTACGTGTCGCTGCCCGCCGGGACCGGCGCGCTGATCCTGTTCGGCGCCGTGCAGCTGACCATGCTGGGGGCGGGGCTGCTGGCCGGCGAACGCTTCGCGCCCGGCGGCTGGCTCGGCCTGGTGCTGGCGGCCGGCGGCTTGGCGGTGCTGCTGTTGCCCGGTGCCGCCGCGCCTTCGCTGTTCGGCGCGCTGCTGATGGCGGGCGCCGGCGTGGCCTGGGGCGGCTATTCGCTGCGCGGGCGCGGGGCGGGCGATCCGCTGGGCGCCACCGCCGCCAGTTTCGTGCGCGCGGCGCCGCTCGGGGTGCTGCTGGCGCTGGTGTTCGTGCTGCGTTCGCATGCGGACGCGGTCGGGGTGGGGCTGGCGATCGCCTCCGGCGCCGTCACCTCGGGGCTCGGTTATGTCGTCTGGTACGCGGCCTTGCGCCATTTGAACGCGTTGCGGGCCGCGGTGGTGCAACTGTCGGTGCCGCTGATCGCGGCGCTCGGCGGGGTGCTGCTGCTGGGCGAGGCGTTCAGCCTGCGCCTGGGTCTGTCGGCGCTGGCGATTCTGGGCGGGATCGGGCTGGTGCTCGGGAGCCGGGCAGCAGGCAAGCCGCGCTGATGCCGGGCCGTCGGTCTTGCAATTATATGCAACTAACCGACGAGAGTGGGCTGGAAAAACGAAAGCCGGCCACCAGCGGCAAGGCCGCCCGGTGGCCGGTCACTCAGGCAGTTCCCGCATACCGCCGCAGAAACTCCGCAAACGAATCGACCCGCCCCTCCAGCGCATCCGGATCGAGCGCGAACATGGCCCAGTAATACAGCTCGCGGCCATGGCAGGTCAGGGTAGGCGAAGTGAAGCGGTGCCACTCCTTGTGCGCTACCTTCGAATACATGCCGTCGCCGTCGCTGAAGTTGGGCACCACGCGGCGCTGCTCGAGCGCTTCCAGCAGCGAGGCCGGGGCGCCGCCGTCGAGCGCGATCTCGAAGTGCGCCTGCATGCTTTGCTCGGTTTCGACGGCCAGCAGCCAGGGGCGGGCATCGCGGTCGTACATCAGGAAGCCGGGCGGCGCCTTGTACAGGTAGTGTTCGACGATCTTGTGGCGCGCACCGAGTTCGCGCACCAGGCCCCAGATGGCGGGGTCGTTGACGAAGCTGAAGTCGTGCAGCGCGAGCAGCAGGCGCAGCGATTCCGACTGCGCCAGGAAGTAGCCCTCCTGGAGCTGGGTCAGCTCGGCCTCCAGCCGGTCCAGCGCATGGGCGTCGCTCTTGCGCACGTAGCGGTCGATCAGGCCGCGGTTGAAGGCGTCGATCGCGACCCGCTCGTCGGCCACGCCGGTCAGCAGGATCTTGCGGCAGGGCAGATCGTGCACCGCCTCGCAGAATTCGATCCCGTTCATGCCCGGCATCGAGTAGTCGACCACCAGCACCGAGGGCGTCATGAAGCGCTGCGGCCGGGTGCGGATGCCGCAGACCTGCTCGACGTGCAGCGCGATGTTGTAGGGCTGGGGCGCGAGCGTGTAGGTGTCGACGCTGGGCGAGAGCAGGCTGGCCAGGGCCGCGGGGGCGGCGCCATGTTCGCGCAGCCAGGCGATCGCGGCGCCGGCATCGGAAAAGCCGATGCTGGGGAAGCCCGGGCCGAGCTGGTAGCGCAGGCTGTGCAGGAAGCTCGGGCTGTCGTCGACCAGGACGGTCATGGTCGGGTGCTGGTAGATCGGGAGAGTCATGGTTTGCCTCGGTCTTCAAGGGCGCGGTGTGAAAGCTGTGCGGCCGGTGTCGCGCCGCCGCGCACGGTGGCGCGGCGCTCGCGCGGGAATTCCAGCGCGAACACGGTGTAGACCTGCTCGCGCGAGCGGCAGCGGATCTTGCCGTGCCAGGCGTGCACGATATCCTTGCACAGCGCCAGGCCGATGCCGGCGCCGGTATGCGGCGGGTACGAATAGAAGCGCTCGAAGATGTAGGGCAGCTGTTTGGCGCCGATGCCGCAGCCGCTGTCCATCAGCAGCAGGCGCGGACGCCTGCGGGCACCGTCGACGATGATGCGCACCTTGCCCCTGCCGGCGCGCGCCACCGCCTTCAGGGCGTTGCGCAGCAGGTTGAGCAGCACCACCGCGGCCAGTTCCTCGCGCCCGAGGAAGGCGAAGTCCTGGCGCACCACCACGTCCACCTGGCGGCGCTGGGCGGCGTCGATGAAGGGATAGCGCTCGATCACCGCCGCCACCACGGCCGCCATCGCCACCCGCTCGGTCGGCGCCAGCTGCCGGTTCATCGCCGAGGACGACAGCAGGAACAGGTCGATCATCTGGTTCATGTGGCGTACCTCGAACTGGATGCGCGCCAGCGCTTCCTCGACGCCGCGGTCCTCGCCGGCCTGCGCGCGCGCGATGCCGCGCACATTGGCGGCGATGCTGATCAGCGGCGTGCGCAACTCGTGCGAGACCATCGCCAGCGCCGAGGCCATGCCGGACAGCTTCTCGCGCGCCAGCACCCGGCGCCCGACCTTGGTCACCGACACGATCACGATCGTGAAGATGTAGATCGGCATCTGCTCCAGCGCCAGCGGGAAGGCGCTCAGGCCCGAGCGCAGCGCGTCCGGGTCGCCGGCGGTCACGTACAGCAGGCAGGCGGCCAAGGCGCCGACCGCGCAGGAGGCGAGCGCGAACAGCCAGTCGAAGTGAAACAGCGCGATCAGCGCCACCAGCAGCGATTCGCCCCACACCGCCGAGCCGTGGTTCATCAGGAACATGAAGCTGAAGAAGAAGGGCATGACGTAGGTCACGCTGATGAACTCGTAGACGCGCAGCCAATTTCCCTTAATTTTGTGCGGCACCAACAGGGCAGGCAGACACAGCACAAAACCGATCACACGGAGGTCCAGGGTCTCGAACTTTTGGGGGAACCAAGTGGTCCAGATCAGGTAGTACAAGGGCATGCCGATGCAGCCGAGCCAGGCGAGGAAGTGCAGACGCATGACGGCATATTCCTGCTGCTGCTCCTGGCGCAGCAGCCACGCCAGCAAGGCTGGCCGGCTCAGGCGATAACGCGCCCTGATCGGCGCGCTGATGCTCGCGACACTCCTGTACAGCAGACTCTTCACTCGGTAGCTCCCGGTCATCGACCGTTTGTTTTTGAATCTTGTCAAATCGAAATTGATCTCACTCAATTACTGATTGAGCTTGAAGGAAATCGCTCATTCCAGGTTGATATCGGTCAATGGTGTGTCGATCTGGCGAGCTGACGCCTTGTGCGGAGACACAATGAATTCTTTTCTGGAGGAAAACATGTCCATGATCAACACCACGACCCAAACCCATGTCCGTTCCACGACCCTGCACATGCCGGCCTTCGTCACGAAGCGCATGGATGCCCATCATGTCGACCGCATCGAACAGCTGATGGGCGGCGAGCACGTGCATGTATGGAAACGGCAGGGGCCGGGTGCGGTGATGCTGGCCGGGAACGATTACCTGTGCCTGGCGAACGAGCCCAGCCTGCTCGACGCCCAGGTCCGGGCGCTGCAAGGCACCGACAGCCAGTCGCTGATGTCGGCGGTCTACCTGCAGGCGGGGAGCCGCCAGCACCGGCTCGAAGACAAATTCGCCGACTTCATGGGCGCCCAGGAGACGGTGCTGGCGCAGTCCGGCTGGGCTGCCAACGTCGGGCTGCTGCAGAGCATCGCCGGGCCGGGCGTCCCGGTCTACCTCGACATCATGGCCCACGCCTCGCTGTGGGACGGGGTGCAGCTTGGGGGTGGCAAGGTCGTGCCCTTCCTGCATAACAACATGGATCACCTGCAGCGCCAGCTGAACAAGCACGGCGCCGGCGTGATCGTGGTCGACGCCCTGTACAGCACCGACGGCAGCCTGGCGCCGCTGCACGAGGTGGTGGCGCTGGCCGAGCGGACCGGCAGCGTGCTGGTGGTCGACGAATCGCACTCGCTGGGCACCCACGGCCCGCGCGGCGCCGGCCTGGTCATCGAAGCCGGCCTGGAAGAGCGCGTGCACTTCCGCACCGCCTCGCTGGCCAAGGCGTTTGCGGGCCGCGCCGGCATCATCACCTGTTCGAGCCGCTTCAAGGGTTACTTCCTGTCGGAGTCGCGGCCGGCCATCTTCAGCTCCTGCCTGTTGAACCACGAACTGGCCTGGTTCGACGCCGCCATCGATTTCGTCGAGGCAGCCGATGCCCGCCGCGCCGCGCTGCGCCGCATTACCCAGGAGGTGCGCGCCGGCCTCGGACGGCTCGGTTACTGCGTCGACGAGGGCAGCGAGCAGATCGTCGCCCTCGAAGTCGGCACCGAACCGAAAACCCTGGTGCTGCGCAAGGCGCTGGAGAACCGCGGCATCCAGGGCGCCGTGTTCTGCGCCCCGGCCACGCCGAAGAACCGCGCCCTGGTGCGGCTGACGCTGAACGCCGGTTTGAGCAAGCGCGAGATCGCCAAACTGCTGGACGCCTGCGCCGACATGCGCGAGGAGGTCGACCTCGAAAACTGGACCTCGACGCTGCGCCATCGGCGCGTGCATTGATTGCGCCTGACTCACAAAGCCAGAATCTTGGCTCCTAAAGCCAGCGACTAAAACGTGGCCGTTTGACGCTTTCGCTTACCCTTATAAAAAATATAAGGGAGACAGGCATGGGAGACAAATACAGGCTGGTAGGGCCGATCTACGACTGGCTCAGCGCCTTCTACAGCGGCAAGTCCATCCACAAGTGCAAGATCGCGATGCTGGACAAGCTGCAGCCCGGCGACAAGGTCTTGTTTGCCGGCGTCGGGCATGGCCGGGACGCGGTGTACGCCGCCCAGCGCGGCGCCGAGGTCACCGTGGTCGACCTGTCGGAGACGATGCTCAAGAAGTTCCAGGTCAACCTGGTGAAGGAGGGCGTCACCGTCCGGATCCGCCAGGTCCACAGCGACATCATGAAGGTCGAGGAAGTCGAGCGCTACGACATGGTCGTGGCCAACTTCTTCCTCAATGTCTTCCACGAAGACATGATGGTCAAGGTGCTGCAGCACCTGATCAAGCTCGGCAAGCCGGGCGCACGGGTGGTGGTCGGCGACTTCGCCTTCCCGACCGGGAACGTCCTGAGCCGCCTGGTGAAGACCCTGTACTGGTATGGCGCGGTCGGCTTCTTCTGGCTGTTCGCCGGGAACGCCTTCCACAATATCTACAATTATCCGGAGCGGATGAAGCAGCTCGGGCTGCGCATCCACGAGCAGAAGCACTACAAGCTGCTGCTGCTGAACTGTTACTGGTCCGTGCTGGGCGAGAAACCGGCTTGATGCCGCGTCTGCGCATTCCCGCGCCGTAAAGCCCTGCCGCTCGCCGCGGCGGGCAGCGGCTGCCCGACATCCAACCGGAGCCTCCATGACCGATTCCGCTCTCGCGCTCACCCGGCCGTCCGCGGCCCAGCCCGACGCTGCCATCCATGCCGACCTCGCACGCCGCGTCGCCTGGCTGAAGCAGTACGGCAGCCACCCGATGTCCTTCTCGACCATGCAGCCGGACATGGCGTATTTCGAGCTGCCCGGCGTCGGCTACATCGCCTACGCCCATTACTGGGGCATGCAGTTCGCGCTGGCCGATCCGGTCTGCGCACCGCAGCAGCGCGCCTTGATGCTGGACCGCTTCCTGGAGCGCTACCCGCGCGCCGTCTTCGTCCAGGTCAGCAAAGCCACCGTCGACCACCTGCACGGCAGGCACGGCTACTACGGCACCCAGTTCGGCAGCGAGTCGAAGATCGAGCTGGCCGAGTGGAGCCTGCGCGGCGCGCGCAAGCAGATCATCCGCACCGCCGTCAACGGCGCCCGTGCCCAGGGCATCGAGATCCGCGAGGGCGGCTTCGACCACGACGTCAAGCGCATCTCCGAAGCCTGGATCCGCACCCGGCGCTGCAAGAACAACGAAATCCGCTTCCTGATCCGGCCGATGCTGATCGACTACCGCGAAGGCACGCGCTACTTCTATGCGATGCTCGATGGCGAGGCGGTCGGCTTCATCTTCTTCGATCCGATCTACCGCGACGGCCACCTGGCCGGCTACGTGCCGAACATCTCGCGCTCGTCCGCCAATTTCCGCCAGGGCCTGTGGTATGCGCTGATGGCGCACGCGCTGGCGGTGTTCAAGGAAGAGGGCGTGCCCTGCGTCGACCTGGGCCTGGTGCCGCTGCAGGTCGACCGACAGATCGAGCCGCAGGAGTCGCGCCTGCTGCGCGCGACCATGTCGGTGATCCGCGAGCGCATGGACTTCCTGTACAACTTCAAGGGCCTGGAATTCGCCAAGTCGCGCTTCCAGGGCCGCATCGCCAAGACCTACTGCTGCCACCGCAACGCCATGCCGGCGCTGGCGATGACGGCCATGTTCCGCCTTACACGAATCATCTGAGCAATGACGAATACTCAATTGAGCGTGCCGGCCGCCCTGTCCGGCAAGCGGGTCCTGCTGACCGGGGCCACCGGCTTCCTGGCCAAGGTCGTCCTCGAAAAACTGATCCGCACGGTGCCCGACCTGGCCGGCGTGATCCTCCTGATCCGCGGCGGCAAGGACGGCAATGCGCGCGAGCGTTTTACCCGCCAGGTGGCCAGCTCGTCGATCTTCGATAGCCTGCGCGCCGAGCGCGGGCCCTGGCTGGACCGCTTCTTCGACGAGCAGGTCGAATGCGTGACCGGCGAGGTCACCGAGCCGCATTTCGGGCTCGGCGCCGAGCGCTTTCTGGCGCTGGCGCTGCGCACCGACCTGGTGATCAATGCCGCGGCCAGCGTCAACTTCCGCGAACCGCTCGACCAGGCGCTGGCCATCAACACCCTCAGCCTGCACCACCTGACGGCGCTGGCCCGTGCGGCCAACTGCCCACTGGTGCAGGTCTCGACCTGCTATGTGAACGGCTATCGGCGCGGCGACATGCTCGAGGAAAACCTCGCGCCGCCGGCGCGCCGCGCGCTCAGGCGCGGCAGGGACGGCCATTACGCCGTCGATGCGCTGGCCGCGCGGCTGCAGGGCAGGATCGCGCGCCTGCGCGCCCGCGTGCAAGCCCAGGGCGGCGATGCCGAGCAGCTGACGCAGGCCCTGACCGCGCTCGGCATCCGCGAAGCCAACCGCCACGGCTGGAACGACACCTATACCTTCACCAAGTGGATGGGCGAGCAGCTGGCGCTGCAGGGCATGCAGGGGCGCCCGCTGACCATCGTGCGGCCCTCGATCATCGAAAGCACGCTGCAGGCGCCGGTGCCGGGCTGGCTGGAAGGCGTCAAGGTGGCCGACGCCGTGATCCTGGCCTATGCGCGCGGCCACACCAGCTTCTTCCCGGCGCGGCCGGAAGGCATCATCGACGTGATCCCGGCCGACCTGGTCGCCAACGGCATCCTGATGGCGGCCGCCGAAGCGCTGCAGGCGCCCGCCGCGCACCGCATCTACCAGAGCTGCAGCGGCAGCGGCAACCCGATCCTGGTCGGGGACCTGATCCGCCTGCTGCAGGGCGAGTCGCAGCGCAACTGGCAGCAGTACGACAAGCTGTTCCACAAGGCGCCCAAGCACGCCTTCCGGGTGGTCGGCAACCTTCGCTTCCGGCTGGCGATGGCCGGCGTGGCGCTGGGTGCGATGGCCTGGAGCGGCCTGCGCCGCCTGGCCGGACAGCCGGGCGAGACGCCGGCGATGGAAAAGCTGCGCACCACGCGCCTGCTGGCCATCACCTTTTCCTTTTACGCGCAGCCGCGCTACCGCTTCCACAATCATGGCCTGCTGGCGCTGGCCCGGCGTTTCGACGCGGCCGAGCAGCAAACCTATCCGGTGGACGCGCGCCTGATCGACTGGGAAGACTACCTGTGCCGGGTGCACATGGCGGGCCTGAACCGCTATGCGCTGAAACGCAAGGAGGCGCGCGCCACGCAGCCGCTCGAGGAAAGCGCCCAGCCCGACCTGCCGCAAGCCGAAGGCGCGCGCTGAGCGCGGGCCTCCCGTGCGGCGTTCCGCCGTGAAATACGATATATATCTGCCAATGTATTAACGTTTTTGCATTGGAGCAGATATGGGAGTGTGGAAGGGCCGCTGCAGGATGCGCTACGTCCGGCCGGAATCCAGGCCGAGCACATCGGCAGCCTGTGGAACTTCACGCTCGGCCTGTGCGCGCTGGTGTTCCTGCTGGTGGTGGCGGCTTGCGTGACCGCGCTCTGGATCGCGCCGCGCGCGGATGCCGGCACGGCGCCGGACCTGGGCTCGCTGGCGCGGCCCGAACGGCGCGTCTGGCGCATCATCGGCTGGGCCACCGCGGCATCCGCGCTGGGGCTGGTGGCGCTGCTGGTGGCCGATGCCTGGACCAGCCGCGCGCTGGCACGCCTGCCGCTGGCGGACGCCGTCAACATCGAGCTGACCGGCCACCAGTGGTGGTGGGAGGCGCGCTACCTCGACGCCGATCCGGCGCGCGCATTCACCACCGCCAACGAGCTGCACATCCCGGTCGGCCGGCCGGTGCTGGTCACCCTGCGCGCCGACGACGTCATCCACACCCTGTGGATCCCCAACCTGCAGGGCAAGAAGGACATGATCCCGGGCCGCACCGCGACCCTCAGCCTGCGCGCCGACCGTCCCGGCACCTACCGCGGCCAGTGCGCCGAATTCTGCGGCGTCCAGCACGCGCTGATGGCGCTGCTGGTGGAAGCCGAGCCGAACGCGGACTACGAGGCCTGGGCCGCCGCCCAGCGCAGCGCCGCGCCCGCGCCGGTCGATGCCCTGGCCCTGCGCGGACGCGAAGTTTTCCTGAACGGTAACTGCGCCAGCTGCCACACCGTGGCCGGCACCGCCGCGCGCGGCAGCAGGGGCCCGGACCTCAGCCACCTGGCCAGCCGCCGCACCATCGGCGCCGGCATGTTCCCGAATAACCGCGGCCACCTGGGCGGCTGGATCGCCGACCCGCAGGCGCTCAAGCCGGGCGTCTACATGCCGCCCAACAGCCTGCCGCCGGCCGACCTGCAGGCCCTGCTTGCCTATCTGGAGACTTTGAAATGAACGACCGCCTGCCCACCGGCGACGCCGACCTGCTGGAGCAGACCTGGAGCGACCCGCCCGGCCTCATCGGCTGGTTCTCGGCCATCAACCACAAGACCATCGCCAAGCGCTTCATGGTCACCACCTTCATCTTCTTCCTGCTGGGCGGGCTGCTGGCGCTGGCGATCCGGCTGCAGCTGGCGCTGCCCAACGGCCGGGTGCTCGGCCCCGACCTGTACAACCAGGTCTTCACCATGCACGGCTCGACCATGATGTTCCTGTTCGCGGTGCCGGTGATGCAGGCCGTGGCGAGCTACCTGATCCCGCTGATGATCGGCGCGCGCAGCGTGGCCTTCCCGCGCATGAACGCCTTCGCCTACTGGATATTCACGCTGGGCGGCATCATGCTGTACATCGCCTTCTTCCTCGACATCGGCCCCGACGCCGGCTGGTTCGCCTACGCGCCGCTGTCCGGTCCCGAGTACTCGCCGGGCAAGCGGGTCGACTTCTGGGCCCAGATGATCACCTTCACCGAATTGTCCGGCCTGATGGAGGCGATCATCCTGATCACCACGATCCTCAAGATGCGCGCGCCGGGCATGACGCTGAACCGCATGCCGCTGTTCGTCTGGACCATGCTGGTGACCTCCTTCATGGTGCTGTTCGCGATGCCGGCGGTGATGCTGGCCAGTACCGCCCTGATCACCGACCGCCTGGTCGATACCCACTTCTACGACCCGGCGAAGGGCGGCGACGCCTTGCTGTGGCAGCACCTGTTCTGGTTCTTCGGCCACCCCGAGGTCTACATGATCTTCATCCCGCCGCTCGGCTTCATGTCCAGCATCATCGCCACCTTCTCGCGGCGCCCGGTGGTCGGCTATGCGGCCATGGTGCTGTCGCTGATCGCCACCGCCTTCTTCGCCTTCGGCCTGTGGGTGCACCACATGTTCGCCACCAACCTGCCGGAGCTGGGCAAGAGCTTCTTCACGGCGGCCAGCCTGATGATCGCGATTCCCACCTCGGTGCAGATCTTCTGCTGGATCGCGACGCTGTGGACCGGCCGCATCCACTTCAAGACGCCGCTGCTGTTCGTGCTGGCCTTCTTCGTGATCCTGGTGGCGGGCGGGCTCACCGGCCTGATGCTGGCCTCGGTGCCGCTCGACTACCAGCTGCACGACAGTTACTTCGTGGTCGCCCACCTGCATTACGTGCTGCTGGGCGGCGCCGTGTTCCCGCTGTTCGGCGCCTTCTATTACTGGTTCCCCAAGTTCACCGGGCGCATGCTGTCCGAACGCCTGGGCCGCTGGAACTTCTGGCTGTTCTTCATCGGCTTCAACATCGCCTTCTTCCCCATGCACGTGCTCGGGCTGCAGGGCATGCCGCGCCGGGTGTACACCTATCCCGACGAAATGGGCTGGGACAAGCTGAACTTGACCGCCACCATCGGCGCGTCGATGATCGCCGTGAGCGTGCTGCTGTTCGTGGTCAACGTGCTGCGCAGCCGCCGCCGCGGCGAACTGGCCGGCTGCGACCCCTGGGGTGCCGGCACGCTGGAGTGGAGCGTGAATTCGCCGCCGCCGATGGCCAACTTCCACCTGGTACCGGTCGTGCATGGCCGCTATCCGCTGTGGGAGGCGCCTGGCATGCCGCAGCAGGTGACCGGCCTGGCCAACGATTACCGCGAGATCCTGGTCACCTCCGTGGCCGACGCCGAACCGGATCACCGTCTGTGGCTGCCCAGCTCGACGCCCTGGCCCTTCCTGGCAGCACTGGCGACCACCGTGCTGTTCGTCGGTTCGATCTTCACGCCCTGGGCCGTGGTGTGGGGCGCGGTGCCGGTGGCGATTGCCGCCACCCTCTGGTTCTGGCCCGAGCCCGAGATCATCAAGAGCCGCGTCGATTCGGAGCTGCTGCCATGAGCGCGCCGGACCCGAAGCGCGACGGCCGCCTGCTGGACGAGGGCAGGGTGCTGGACATCTCGACGCTGCCCACCTTCGCTTTCGGCAACCGCAGCCCGATGTGGTGGGGCACGATGGGCCTGATGGCGATCGAAGGCACGGTGTTCGCGCTGACCATCATGGCCTATTTCTACCTGCGCAGCCATGCCAGTGCCTGGCCGATGTCGGGCTTTCCGCCGGAGCTCATCTGGGGCAACCTGAACACCGCGATCATGTTAGGCAGCATCATCCCCAACCACTATGCGAAAAAGGCCGCCGAGCGGCTCGACCTGAAGAAGACGCAGTTCTGGATGGTCGTGTGCATGCTGGTCTCGGTGGCTTTCCTGGCCGTGCGCGTGCTCGAATTCGGCGCCCTCAACACGCGCTGGGACACCGATGCCTACGGCTCGGTGGTGTGGATGCTGATGGCCCTGCACACCACCCACCTGATCACGGAGCCTTCGATTCCGGGGTCCTGACGGCGCTGACCTTCACCGGCCTGATGGAGGGGAAACGCTATGTCGACGTCAGCGAAAATGCCGCCTACTGGTACTTCGTGGTGCTCAGCTGGCTGCCGATCTATGCCGTCGTGTATTGGGGAGCGAGGATCTAGATGGGAAACTGGCCTGCATTGCTGGCGGAGCCCACGCTGGCGCTGACCAATCTGAGTATCACTTACGCGATGGTGACGCCGTCCTGCGCGCGCCAGAGCATGCTGGCGCCGAACCTGGTCAGCGCGCTGTCGCTGGCGCTTTGCCTCTGGATGAGCTGGGGCGCCTGGCGCAACTGGCGCGCCAGCCGCGCCGACGATGGCCCGGCGGCCGGGGACAGCGATACCGCACCGGCCCGGCCGCCTTTCCTGGCGCTGGTGGCGCTGCTGGTCGGGGCGCTGTCCTCGCTGGTCGTGCTGGCGCAGTGGTTTCCGCAATGGGTACTGTCGCCATGCGCAAGCTGATCCCGCTCATCGTCGCGCTGGCCGCAGCCGGCGCTGCCCATGCCCACGACGTCGAAGGGCAGTACACGGCGGCGGACGCGCTGTCCTGGGGCGCCGAGCCCTGGGTGCTGGCGCTGCTGGCGCTGTCGCTGCTGCTCTACGTGCTGGGCCTGCGCCGGCTATGGCCGCGTTCGCGCCATGCGCGCCCGTCGCTGGTGCGCCAGGCCGCCTGGTTCGGCGCCGGCTGGATCGCGCTGGCGCTGGCGCTGGCCTCGCCGCTGGATTCGAGCGGCAGCTTTTCCTTCGCCGCCCACATGGTGCAGCACGAGTTCCTGATGATCGTGGCGGCGCCGATGCTGGTGCTGGGACGGCCGCTCGGGATCTGGGTCTGGGGCCTGCCTGCGGTTTGGCGCCGCCGTACCGGGGCCGCGACCCGCAACCCGGCGGTGAGCGCGGCCTGGCACGCGCTGACGCGGCCCCTGAACGCCTGGCTGCTGCACTTTGCCGCGCTGTGGATGTGGCATGTGCCGCCCACCTTCCAGGCCGGCCTGGCCAGCAACGGCGTGCACGCGCTGCAGCACGCCAGCTTCCTGTTCTCGGCACTGCTGTTCTGGTGGGCGGTACTGGCGCGCGAGGGCGGCACCCAGGGCCGGGGCGCCGCCATCGTCTACCTGTTCACCACCATGATGCACACCGGCGCGCTGGGGGCGATGTTCACCATGTCCGAGCAGATCTGGTATCCGTACTACGGCAGCAAGGCCCAGGCCTTCGGCTCGACGGCGCTGGAAGACCAGCAGCTCGGCGGCCTGATCATGTGGATTCCGGGCGGCCTGGCCTATGTCGTGGCCGGCCTGGTGCTGTGCGCGCGCTGGCTGGGACGCACGCCCGCCGACGCGGCGGCGGGAGCCGGACGATGAAGACGCTGTCATCATGCCTGCTCCTGGCGGCGGCGCTGCTGGCCGGCTGCGCCAAGCAGCCGCCGGAAGACGACCCGCTCACCGGCGGCAATCCACGCGTGGGGCGCGAGCTGGTGGCGCGCTACGGCTGCGCCGCCTGCCACGAGATCAAGGGCGTCGCCCATGCGGACAGCAAGGTCGGACCGTCGCTGACTGCGATGCGCGAGCAGAGCTACGTCGCCGGCGTGCTGCCGAATACGGCGCCCAACCTGATCCGCTGGATCCAGCATCCGCGCGCGGTCGACCCGCAGACCGCGATGCCCGAGCTGGGCGTCAGCGAGCGCGAAGCGCGCGACATGGCGGCCTACCTCTACAACCAATAGGAGAGAAGCGTGTTCGATCAGGTCGAAGGGCAGGTCCGGTCCAGCGTAGAATGGCTGCGACTGCTGGTGGAGGCGCTCGGCGCCCTGGTGATCGCGGCCGGCGTGGTGGTGGTGGTCGTCGCGCTGCTGCGCCAGCTGCTGACCCGGCGCGACAGCAGCTTCGTGCCGATCCGCCTGGCCTTCGCGCGCTACCTGACGCTGGCGCTGGAGTTACAGTTGGCCGCCGACATCCTCTCGACCTCGGTGGCGCCGACCTGGGAGCGGATCGGCAAGCTGGCCGCCATCGCGGTGATCCGGACCGCGCTCAATTACTTCCTCGGCAAGGAGCTGAAGGACGAGCAGGCGAGCGAGGCGCCGGCGCTCAAGCGCGAGCCTGGCCAGGCCGGGCGGGCGTGAGCATGGCGGCCCAGGCAAAGCCGTCGCGCCGCAGCCGCATCGGCCTGCGCCGCGAACTGTTGCTGGTACTGGCGCCGACCGTCACCGTGCTGCTGGTGCTGGCCCTGGTCGAAGCCATCAGCAGCCAGCGCCTGCTGTTCGCATCGCTGGCCTCGAGCGCCTTCCTGGTCTACCTCGACCCTTCGCATGCCGTCAACCAGACCCGCACCCTGATCCTGGCCCAGATGGGCGCCGCCGTCGTCGGCATGCTGGCCTTTGCCGCGCTCGGCCCCGGCTATGCCTCGGCCGGGGTGGCGATGGTCGTCGCCATCCTCGGCATGGTGGTGTTCGACGCCGTGCACCCGCCCTCGGTTTCGACCGCGCTCAGCTTCGGCCTGAAGGCGGGCGATGCCGACAACCTGCTGCTGTTCGGTCTGGCGCTCGGCATCACCGTCGCGCTGATCGGCCTGCAGAAGCTGAGCATGTGGCTGATCGCGCGCTGGATGCGCTGACTGCGGGCTGCCGCGCGGGCGCCGGGGCCCTCCGGTTTTGGTACACTTCGTGCTTTACGCACCATCTCACACACGATGTCCGCTCCGTCCGAGCTGCGCGCAGGCGCACTGATCCACCTGCTTGAAACGGACCCGCGCCGTAAATGCGAAGGCGTCGCGGCCCTGGCCCGCGCCCAAGTCGATGCCAGCCTGGCCGTCGATACCGCCGCGCTGTTCGAACCCGCCGGCACCATCCCTGGCCGTCCCGCCAAGCCGGAACTGGTGCCGCCGCGCCTGGTCGGCCGCCGTTCGATGGTCACGCCGGAAGGCCGCGCGATGCTGGTCCACGCGCTTGCGCATATCGAATTCAACGCGATCAACCTGGCGCTGGACGCGATCTGGCGCTTCCCCGGCATGCCGCCCGATTACTACCTGGATTGGCTGCGCGTGGCGAAGGAAGAGGCTTACCACTTCTCGCTGCTGGACGCCCACCTGGGCGCGCTCGGCCATGGCTACGGCGATTTTCCCGGCCACGACAGCCTGTGGGAGATGGTCGAGAAGACCCGCGGCGACATCCTCGCGCGCATGGCCCTGGTGCCGCGCACGCTGGAGGCGCGCGGGCTGGATGCGATCCCGCCGCTGCGCGCCAAGCTGGCCCAGGCCGGCGACCACGCCGCGGCGGAAATCCTCGACATCATCCTGCGCGACGAGGTCGGCCACGTCGAGATCGGCAACCGCTGGTATCTGAGCCTGTGCGCCGAGCGCGGCCTGGAGCCGGTGTCGACCTACGAGGAACTGGCGATCCGCTACAAGGCGCCGGTGCTGAAGGGCCCCTTCAACCTGGAGGCGCGCCGCCGCGCCGGCTTCAGCGAGGCCGAGCTGGCGCGCTATCGCGGCGACAGCGTCTCCTTCGCATCCTAGGCCCGGCATGGACCACCCGCGCGGCTTCCTGCTGACCCGGCACTGGAAAGACACCGAGTCCGGTGTCGAGCTGGAATTCTGGCTCGCCACCGAGCATGGGCCGCGCCGCGTGCGCGTGGGCGGGCAGCATGCGGTCGCCTTTATTCCGCTCGAGCAGCGCGAGGCGGCCGAGTTCGTGCTGCGCGGCGAGAAGGGCTGCGAATTGCGCGAACTGGCGCTGAAGGATTTCAGCCACCGCCCGGTAGCGGGCCTGTACTGCCGCCAGTACCGCAAGCTGCTGGCGCTGGAAAAGAAGCTGCGCCAGCACGGCGTGAACGTCTACGAGGCCGACGTGCGCCCGCCGGAGCGCTACCTGATGGAGCGCTTCATCACAGCCTCCGTGCTGTTTGCGGGGGTCCGGCCTCCCGGTACCCCGGACGAGAAGGACCCGCAACTGCTGCTGGACGGCCAATTAAAGCCCGACGGCGACTACCGCCCGGCCATCCGCACGGTGTCGCTGGACATCGAAACCACCTTCCAGGGCGAGCTGCGTTCGATCGCGCTGGAAGGCTGCGGCCAGCGCCAGGTCTACATGCTCGGTCCGCCGAACGGCGATGCCGGCAGCCTCGATTTCGACTACGAGATCTGCGACAGCCGCCTGGCGCTGCTCGACCGCCTCGAGGCATGGTTCGTGCGCCACGACCCCGACGCCATCATCGGCTGGAGCGTGATCGGCTTCGACCTGCGCGTGCTGCAAAAGCACGCCGAGGCGATGGCGCGGCCGCTGCGCCTGGGGCGCGACGGCAGTCCGATGGAATGGCGCGAGCGCAGCGGCGGCGAGTTCTACTTTGGCGGCATCGCCGGGCGCCTGGTCATCGACGGTATCGAGGCGCTGCGCTCGGCGACCTGGAGCTTCCCCTCATTCAGCCTGGAGTCGGTGGCGCAGACCCTGCTCGGCGAAGGCAAGGAGATCGGCAATCCCTACGACCGGATGGCCGAGATCGACCGCATGTTCTACCAGGACAAGCCGGCGCTGGCGCGCTACAACCTGAAGGATTGCGAGCTGGTCACGCGCATCTTCGAGAAGACCAACCTGATGGCCTTCCTGCTGGAGCGCGCCAGCGTGACGGGTCTGGCGGCCGACCGCAGCGGCGGCTCGGTGGCGGCGTTCGAGCACTCGTACATCCCGCTGATGCACCGCCAGGGCTTCGTCGCACCCAACATCGGCGACGTGCCGGCCGAGGACAGCCCCGGCGGCTTCGTGATGGATTCGAAGTCCGGCCTGTACGACTCGGTGCTGGTGCTCGACTACAAAAGCCTGTACCCATCCATCATCCGCACCTTCCTGATCGATCCGGTCGGCCTGGTCGAGGGCCTGGCCGAGCCGGAAGAGGCCACCGTGCCGGGCTTTCGCGGCGGGCGCTTCTCGCGCACCCGGCACTGCCTGCCGGGCATCGTCACGCGCGTGTGGGCGGGCAGGGAGGCGGCCAAGCGCGAGAAGAATGCGCCGCTGTCGCAGGCGCTGAAGATCATCATGAACGCCTTCTACGGCGTACTCGGGACGCCGGCCTGCCGCTTCTTCGATCCGCGCCTGGCGTCCTCGATCACGATGCGCGGCCACCGCATCATGCACCGCACGCGCGAGCTGATCGAGGAACGTGGCTACCAGGTGATCTACGGCGACACCGACTCGACCTTCGTCTGGCTGGGCAAGCCGCACCCGGATGCAGAGGCGCAGCGCATCGGCCGCGAACTGGTCGACCACGTCAACGGCTGGTGGCGCGACACGCTGCGCGATGAGCTCAAGCTCGAGAGCGCGCTGGAACTGGAATACGACGTGCACTTCCGGCGCTTCCTGATGCCGAACGTGCGCGGCTCGGACGAGGGCAGCAAGAAGCGCTACGCCGGCATGGCGACCGGCGCCGACGGTGGCGACGAGATGGTCTACAAGGGCCTGGAAACGGTGCGCACCGACTGGACCCCGCTGGCGCAGGCCTTCCAGCAGGGCCTGTACGAACGCATCTTCAAGGAACAGCCCTACGAGGACTACGTGCGCGACTATGTGGCGCGCACGCTGGCCGGGAAGCTGGACGAGCAGCTGGTCTACCGCAAGCGCCTGCGCCGCGCGCTCGACGAGTACGAAAAGAACGTGCCGCCGCACGTGCGCGCGGCGCGCATCGCCGACGAGTACCATGTGCGCCAGGGCCGGCCGCCGCAATACCGCAACGGCGGCTGGATCCGCTATGTGATGACCACCGCCGGGCCGGAGCCGCTGGACGTGCGCGAGGCGGGGACGCGCTCGCCGATCGACTACGCGCACTACCTGGAAAAGCAGCTGGAGCCGGTGGCGGATGCGATCCTGCCGTTCATGGGGGACAGCTTTGCGCGGCTCACCAGCCCGCAGGGCGCGCTGTTCTGATCGTCATTCCCGCGAAGGCGGGAATCCATGCTGAGGCACTGATCACGCGACGTATGGATTCCCGCTTTCGCGGGAATGACGGGGGTGAGATCGCGGGAATGACGGGGGTGAGATCGCGGGAATGACGAGGGTGAGATCGCGGGAACGACCTTACAGGTATTGTCGGTGGAAGCGGCTGCCCAGCCCGGTCAACACCTCATACCCGATCGTCCCCGCCTCGCGCGCCACATCGTCCACGGTCTGGCGGCTGCCCAGCAGCTCGACTTCGCAACCCGGCTGCACGCGGTCTTCGGCAATCCCGGTCACGTCCAGCGTGATGCTGTCCATCGAGACGTTGCCGGCAAACGGCACGCGCACCTCGTCGATGTAGGCATGGCCGCGGCAGGAGAGCGAGCGCAGCCAGCCGTCCGCATAGCCGATGCCGATGGTGGCGATGCGGCGCGGACCGTCGGCCACATAGCGCGCGCCGTAGCCGACGATGTCGCCGGCCTGCACGCTGCGCGATTGCACGATGCGCGCCCGCAGCGAGACCGCCTGGCGCAACGGATTGTCCAGCGCCGGCTGCGGGTTGATGCCGTACAGGGCCGCGCCCGGCCGCACCAGGTCGTGCCGGTAGTCGCGGCCGAGGAAGACCGCCGAGGAATTCGCCAGGCTGCCCGGAATGCCGGCAAAGCGCGTGCGCAAGGCCGCGAAGCGTTCGCGCTGCGAGGCGTTGACCGGATGCGCCGGTTCGTCGGCGCAGGCCAGGTGGCTCATCACCAGTACCGGCTTCATGTCGTCCTGCCATGCAGGGTCGGCCAGCAGCCGGTCGACGTCGGCCGGCGCCAGGCCCATGCGCGACATGCCGGTATCGAACTGCAGCGCGGCCGGCAGGCGCCGCTGCAGCTTGCGGCACAGGGCGCGCCACTCGGCGATCTGCGCCGGATCGTTCAGGACAGGGATCAGCCCGTGCTCGACGAAGTCGCGCGCCGTTCCCGGCGGCGGGCCGTGCAGCACATAGACCGTGGCGTCGGCCGGCAGCAGGGGACGCAGGCGTATGCCCTCGTCCAGGTGGGCGGTAAAGAACACGCGGCAGCCTTCGCCGGCCAGGGCCGGCGCCACCATCGCCATGCCGAGACCGTAGGCGTCGGCCTTCATCACGGCCGCGCACACGGCGCCGGCCGCGGTATCGCGGAGCAGGCGCCAGTTCGCGCGGATGGCTTGCAGGTCGACGCTCAGGACCGCGCCCGCACGGGCATCGATGACACCCGGCACGTCAGGCTTTCGCGAAGTCGGGGCGGGCCGCGGACGGACGCGAACCGGCGTAGCGGAAGATCGCCAGGTCGTCGGTGTGGATGGCCGGGACCTTGCCGCTGACCAGGTCCGAGATCACCGCCGCCGAGCCGCAGGCCATGGTCCAGCCCAGGGTGCCGTGGCCGGTGTTCAGGAACAGGTTGCGCAGCGGGGTCGCGCCGACGATCGGGGTCGAGTCCGGGGTCATCGGACGCAGGCCGGTCCAGAAGCTGGCTTTCGACACGTCGCCGCCGCCCGGGAACAGGTCGGTCACGACCATCTCCAGGGTCTCGCGGCGGCGCGGGTTCAGGGCCTTGCTGTAGCCGGCGATTTCCGCCATGCCGCCCACGCGGATGCGGTTCTCGAAGCGGGTGATGGCGATCTTGTAGGTTTCGTCGAGGATGGTCGATACCGGAGCCTGCGACGCATCGGTGATCGGCACGGTGATCGAGTAGCCCTTCAGCGGGTACACCGGCACGCGGAAGAACTGCTTCATCAGCTGGCGCGAATAGCTGCCCAGCGCCACCACGTAGCGGTCGGCGGTGAAGGTGCCTTTATCCGTGCGCACGCCGGTGATCTGGTCGCCCTGCGACTCGATGGCGCGGATGTCGACGCCGAATTCGAAGCGCACGCCGAGCTCCTTGGCCATCGCGGCCAGCCTGGTGGTGAACATCTGGCAGTCGCCGGTTTCGTCGTTCGGCAGGCGCAGGCCGCCGACCAGCTTGTCGCGCACGTTTGCCAGTGCCGGCTCGGCGTTGGCGAGTTGTTCGCGGCTCAGCACCTCGAAGGGCACGCCGGCCTGGCGCAGCACTTCGATGTCCTTGGCGGCGCCGTCGAACTGGGCCTGGGTGCGGAACAGCTGCAGGGTGCCTTGCTGGCGGCCTTCGTAGTCGATGCCGGTTTCGTTGCGCAGGGTACGGATGCAGTCGCGGCTGTACTCGGCCAGGCGCACCATGCGTTCCTTGTTGACGGCGTAGCGGTCGGCGTCGCAGTTCTTGTACATCTCCCACATCCAGGCAAGCTGGAACAGCGAGCCGTCCGGGCGGATCGCCAGCGGCGCATGGCGCTGGAACAGCCACTTGACGGCCTTCAGCGGGACGCCGGGCGCGGCCCAGGGCGAGGCGTAACCGGGGGAGATCTGGCCGGCATTGGCGAAGCTGGTTTCCAGCCCGGCGCCGGGCTGACGGTCGATCACGGTGACTTCATGACCGGCCCGCGCCAGATAATAAGCAGTCGACACGCCGACCACGCCGCTTCCCAGTACGATGACTCGCATAGTGCTCTCTAAAAATAGATTGGATGAATTAGAAAATATTGCTATCTTATATCTGATATAGGCAAATTAGTTCCTATATTTACTTTGGAATTTGGTGAAACTTCATGCGCGTTCAAAAAGAATCGAGCCGGGTGCTCGACAAGATCGACCTCCACATCCTCTCCATCCTACAGAACGATGGCCGGATCGTGATGAAGGACCTTGCCGAGCGGGTGGGCTTGTCGCTGACGCCCTGCATCGAACGGGTCAAGCGCATGGAGCGCGACGGCGTCATCGCCGGCTATTACGCGCGCGTGAATCCGCAGGCGATGGGCTTGCAGATCCTGGTGTTCGTCGAGATCACGCTGCTGCAGAAATCCGAAAAGGCCTTCGAGCGCTTCCGCCGCGCCATGCTAAGCATTCCCGAAGTCATGGAATGCCATCTGGTGTCGGGCGATTTCGACTACCTGATCAAGGCCCGCATTCCCGAGATGTCCGAGTACCGGCGCCTGCTCGGCGAGATTCTGCACCTGGCCGATTCGGCCCAGTCCAAGTCCTATGTGGTGATGGAGGAGGTGAAGGAAACCCTGGCGCTGTCGATTGGATAATGAGCCGCGCCTGGGGCGGTGTGCGTTCGTGGTTTTTTGGAACAGAAAGTGATGAAATTGAGCAAGTATTTGCGCTGTCATGACACAAGCGCGATGTTCAGTTCTAGAATCATTTCCCGGAGGAATCAATTCTTTTTCGGGACATCACATGAAATCGGTTCAGCAGGAAGTCGACGAACGCAGTAACCTCACCGGCACCAATAAATTCGAGCTTTTACTTTTCCGCCTGGGCGGCGATGAGCAGGGCCAGCACAGCGAGCTGTTCGGCATCAACGTGTTCAAGATCCGCGAGATCGTCGCGATGCCGGAAATCACCGCGATCGCAGGCAGCCCGAAGCATGTGCTGGGCGTGGTCAACCTGCGCGGCCAGATCATCCAGGTGCTGGACCTGCCGGGCATCGCCGGCGTCAAGCCTGTCACCGGCCTGAATATCATGCTGGTCACGGAATTCGCCCGCAACACCCAGGCTTTCGCGGTCGAGAGCGTGGAAGAGATCGTGCGTCTGGACTGGAGCCAGGTGATGTCGGCCGAGCGCAGCGCCGGCAGCGGCATGGTGACCAGCATCGCGCGCCTGGAACCGGTCGACGACCAGCCGGCGCGCCTGGCCCAGGTGCTGGACGTGGAAACCATCCTGCGCGACCTGAACCCGCCTAAGGAAGGCGAGGACAAGCTGGTCGGCCAGGCGGTCGGCAGCAAGATCGTCATCAAGCCCGGTTCGGTGGTGCTGGCGGCCGACGACTCGGTGGTCGCGCGGGCGCTGATCGAGCAGGGACTGGATGCGATGGGCCTGCCTTTCATCATGACCAAGAGCGGCCGCGAATGCTGGGAGCAACTGAACGCCATCGCCAGCGCCGCCGAAGCCGAAGGCAAGACCGTGCACGACCGCGTGGCCGCCGTCCTGACCGACCTCGAGATGCCGGAAATGGACGGCTTCACGCTGACCCGCAAGATCAAGACGCACCAGCGTTTCTCGACCCTGCCGGTGGTCATCCACTCCTCGCTGTCGGGCACGACGAACGAGGAGCACGTCAAGAAAGTCGGCGCCGACGCCTACGTCGCCAAGTACTCGGCCGAAGACTTGTCGCGCACTCTGCGCGCTGTTCTGCACCCCTGAGTTCCGGTATGATCCGGCAGTCGATTTGTTTTCAAACTGCCAAGTGATCACTTCCAAATCCGAAGCCGGCGGCGCCGTATCCGGTGCCGCCCCCGCCATCGCCGCGCGCGTCCTGAACCTCATCAATGGCGGGGTCATCGTCATCGACGCCGATCGGCGCATCGTGCTGTGGAACAGCTGGCTCACGCCGCGCTGCGGCCGCGCCGCCGCCCGCGTCATCGGGCAGCCCTTGTTCGAGGTGTTCGCCGCGCTGCGCGGTTCGCGCGTGGAAGCGGCGGTGCTGGCCGCCTTTGCCGAGGATCTGAGCACGGCGATCCCGCAAGCCGAGAACCGCAGCCCGTTTCCGCTGCGCGCCGCCGGCAGCTTCGACGGTCCGCTGATCGAGCAGGCGGTCACGGTCTCGCCGTTCCGCGAAGACGATCAAACCTTCTGCCTGATCGAGATCCGCGACGTCAGCGGCACGGTCGAGCGCGAAAAGCGCCTGCTCGACCACGCCGAATCGCTGCGCGCCCGCTCCTACGTCGACGGCCTGACCGGCATCGCCAACCGCCGCTACTTCGACGTCGCGCTGGACCGCGAACTGCGGCGCGCCCAGCGCCTGGGCGGCACGCTGTCGCTGCTGCTGACCGACATCGATTCCTTCAAGGCCTACAACGACCACTTCGGCCACCAGGCCGGCGACGCCTGCCTGAGCGCGGTGGCGCAGGCGCTGGCGTCGCGCCTGAAACGTCCGGCCGACGTGGCGGCGCGCTACGGCGGGGAGGAGTTCGCGGCGATCCTGCCGGATACCGATGCCGAGCAGGCGCGCCGGCTGGCGGAGTCCATCCGCGAATACGTCGCGTCGCTGAACCTGCCGCATGCGCCCACGGCGGTACGTCCCTGCGTGACCCTGAGTATCGGCGTGGCCAGCATGGAGAAAGGGCGGCTGGAGGATGCGAAGGCGCTGATCGAGGCGGCCGACAAGGCCTTGTATGCAGCCAAGCGGGGCGGGCGGGATCGGGTGGTGGTGGACGGGGAAGCCTGAAGTCCGGCTTACATGCCGAGCTTATCGATCAGGACGAAGGCGAGCAGGCCCACGGCCAGCAGCGAGACCACGAAGATCGCGGCCACCTTGCCGCTGGCGCGCAGCACCGCGCGCCTTTCATTCTCCTTGCCCTTCTTGCCTTGGTCGTAATGCCACTTGATGGCAAAGAACATGCCGATGCCCAGCACGATCAGCTTGAAGGCCACGAAGACGGTCGGGATCCATTCCATGATTTGTCTATTTCCAGGTTATTACTTGCTACTTGCACGCATGGGGTGAGGATAAAACGCCGGCGACTGCCATGCGAGGATGGTGTTGCTGCAGGTTCCAGGGCATTCTACTGAAAAGCATTTTCCATACATTGAGACAAAATGTCCCAGTTGAGAGCCATACAAGATGAGGGTTTGCCAAGCTGGCTGCCGCGCCTGGCCGGCAACAAGGGGCCGCGTTTCCTGCAGATTGCCGATGCCTTGCAGGCGGCGGTGGCGGACGGCTCGCTGAAGCCGGGCGACCGCCTGCCGCCCCAGCGCCAGTTGGCGGCGCAGCTGGACCTCGACCTGACGACCGTCACGCGCGCCTACGACGAAGCCAGGCGCCGCAACCTGCTGGAGGGCCGCGGCGCCCGCGGCACCTATGTCGCGGCGCCGAAAGTCGAACTGAGCCCGGTGCTCGACCTCAGCATGAATACTCCGCCGCCGCCGGATGGGGTCGACTTCGACGACTTGTTGCAGCAGGGTTTGTCGCAGGTACTGATGCGGGCCGACAATGCCTCGCTGATGACTTACCACCTGGGCGGGGGCAGCGAGGCCGACCGCAAGGCCGGCGCCAGCTGGCTGGCACCGATGTTCGGCCAGCTGGATGCCGGGCAGCTGCTGGTCTGTCCGGGTGCGCAAGCGGCGCTCGCGGCCCTGATCCTGGCGCTGACGGCGCCCGGCGATGTCATCCTGGCCGAGCCGCTCGCTTATCCAGGCCTGCTTGCCGCGGCCAGGCAGTTCGGCCGCCGCATCCTTGCGGTGGAAACGGACCAGCACGGGATGCTGCCCGACATGCTCGAGCAAGCCTGCCGCCGGCACCAGCCGGCGCTGGTCTACCTGAATCCGACCCTGCAGAACCCGACCGCGCTCACCATGCCGGAACGCCGGCGCAAGGAGCTCGCCGCCATCGCCAGGCGCTGCAAGGTCCGCATCGTCGAGGACGATCCCTACTGGCGCCTGGCCGATGCCGCGCCGCCGCCGCTCGCCGCGCTTGCCCCGGAACAGGTGATTTACATCTCGACCTTGTCGAAGTGCCTGACCCCGGGCTTGCGGGTCGCCTTCGTCCTGATCCGCGACCCGCAGGAACGCGAACGCTTCCTGGCCGCTCTAAGATCGTTTGCGCTGATGGTCGCGCCCTTGACGGCCGCGCTGGCCACCCAGTGGATCCTCGACGGATCGGCCGGACGGCTGCTGGAAGGGGTCAGGGCGGAGGCGCGCCTGCGCCAGCGGATGGCGGGGGATATCCTGGCGGGACGCTACGGCGGGGGCGGCGACGGGCTGCATGTATGGCTGAGTTTGCCGGCGTACTGGCACTCGGCCCAGCTGGCGCGCGCGGCGGAGAGCGAAGGTATCGCCGTCACGCCGGCGGAGGCATTCGCCACCGGCGACAGATCGGTGAATGCGATCCGGATCTCGCTGGGCAGCATCAAGGACCGTGGACGCTTGCAGGCGGGTCTGCAAAGGTTGTCGCATCTGCTGGCGCGGCGGCCCGAGCCGGCCTTCACGGGCTGCTAAATACGACTGTGACACGGCTGCCGTGGGTGTGTCGGCATGCCGTGGCATTCGTATGGACGATGCTCGCCAAGGGCGTATTGATGCGCAAAATTCATGGGGTTTTGCAGTCTACAACCCCTAGCCAGCGTGCGCATTTTCGCGCATATTATTGGGTTTTGCGCCACGGCTTCGCGGCAGATGGGCTGTCATTACAGGAAGATGACGGCAGATCGCCGCCAACGTGACGCTGCTGCGCCCCTGTTCGGAGTATTCCATGCTGCTAGGCCTTGTCCGCGTCGCACTCAAACGACCTTACACCTTCGTCGTGCTGGCGCTCACCCTGCTCATCATCGGCCCGCTGGCCGCGATGCGCACACCGACCGACATCTTCCCCGACATCAAAATGCCGGTGATCGCGGTGGCCTGGCAGTACACCGGCCTGCCGGCGGACCAGATGACGGGGCGTGTCTCGACCCTGTTCCAGCGCTCGCTGACCACCACCGTCAACGACATCGAACACATCGAAGCCAACACCTATCCGGGTGTGAGCGTGGTGAAGATCTTCTTCCAGCCGGGCGTGGACATCGCGGTGGCGAACGCCCAGGTGACGGCGATCGCGCAGTCGGCGGCGCGCCAGATGCCGGCCGGGATCACGCCGCCGCTGGTCATCAACTACAACGCGGCCACGGTGCCGATCCTGCAGCTGGCGCTGTCGGGCAAGGGCTTGTCGGAGCAGCAGCTGTTCGACCTCGGCCTGAACACCATCCGCACGCCGCTGGTGACGGTGCCCGGCGCCGCGATTCCGCTGCCTTACGGCGGCAAGCAGCGCCAGGTGCAGATCGACGTCAAGCCGGATGCGCTGCAGGCGCGCGGCCTGTCGGCGCAGGACATCGCCAACGCGCTGGCCGCGCAGAACGTGCTGACCCCGGTCGGCAACCAGAAGATCGACGCCCTCGAATACACGATCCAGCTGAACAACGCGCCGTCCGCGATCGAAGACCTGGCACGTCTGCCGGTCAAGGTGGTCGGCGGCGCCACCATCTATCTGGGCGATGTCGCCGACGTCCACGACGGCAATGCGCCGCAGACCAACATCGTGCACGTCGATGGCGGCCGGTCGGTGCTGATGTCGGTGCTGAAGAACGGCTCGGCCTCCACGCTGGCCATCGTCGACGGCGTGCGCGCCAAGCTGAACGCCATGAAGGACAGCCTGCCGGAGGCGCTGAAGGTGGTGCCGATCAACGACCAGTCGGTGTTCGTGCGCGCCGCGATCAAGGGCGTGGCGATGGAAGGCGCGATCGCCGCGGCCCTGACCAGCGTGATGATCCTGCTGTTCCTGGGCAGCTGGCGCTCGACCGTGATCATCGCGGTGTCGATTCCGCTGTCCATCCTCGGCTCCATCATCGCGCTGGCCGCGACCGGGGAGACACTGAACCTGATGACGCTGGGCGGCCTGGCGCTGGCGGTCGGCATCCTGGTCGACGACGCCACCGTCACCATCGAGAACATCAACTGGCACCTGGAGCAGGGCAAGGCGGTCGAGCCGGCGATCATGGACGGCGCCCAGCAGATCGTGGCGCCGGCCCTGGTTTCCCTGCTGTGCATCTGCATCGTGTTCATTCCGATGTTTTTCCTGCAGGGCGTGGCCGGCTTCCTGTTCGTGCCGATGGCGAAGGCGGTGATCTTCGCGCTGGTGTGCTCCTTCATCCTGTCGCGCACCCTGGTGCCGACCATGGCCAACTGGCTGCTGCGCGCCCATAATCCGCACGAGGAGCACCACGCGAAGCCGGCCAACGCCTTCCAGCGCTTCCAGCGCGGTTTCGAGGCACGCTTCGAGGGTATCCGCCACCGTTACAAGGGCATCCTCGAGCATTCGATCCGGCGCCGCCGTCCCTTCCTGATCGGCTTCGTCGCCGTGGTGGCGCTGTCCTTCCTGCTGGTGCCTTTCCTGGGCAGTAACTTCTTCCCGTCCGTCGATTCGGGCCAGGTGCTGATCCATGCCCGCGTGCCGGTCGGCACCCGGGTCGAGGAAACCGCGAAGCGCTTCGCCCAGATCGAGCAGGCGATCCGCAAGGTCATCCCGGCCCACGAGATCGTGACCATGGTCGACAACATCGGCATGCCCTCGTCGAGCATCAACCTTACCTACAACAACACCGGCACCATGGGTACCCAGGACGGCGACTTCCAGATCGCGCTCGGCGAGGAGCACGCGCCCACCGCGGACTACGTGGCGAAGTTGCGCGAGGTGCTGCCGCGTCAATTCCCGGACACCACCTTCTCCTTCCCGCCGGCCGACATCGTCAGCCAGATCCTGAACTTCGGTTCGCCGGCGCCGATCGACGTGCAGGTGCGCGGCCGCAACATCGACGCCAACTTCGCCTACGCGCAAAAGCTGCTCAAGCGCGTGCGCGCGATCCCCGGCGTGGCCGATGCCCGCATCCAGCAGTCGAACCGCGCGCCTGTGTTCAAGGTCGAGGTCGACCGCACCCAGGCCCAATTGCTCGGCCTGACCACGCGCGACGTCACCAACAGCATGGTGGTCAACCTGGCCGGTTCGAGCCAGGTGTCGCCGACCTATTGGCTGAACCCGGCCACCGGCGTGACCTATCCGATCGTGATGCAGACCCCGCAGACTCAGCTCGATTCGCTGTCGGCATTGGCCAATCTCCCGGTGGGCAACGGCAGCAATGCCAACGCCGCCACCCTCGGCGGCATCGCCCGCTTCGAGCGCGCCAGCGGCAACGCCGTGGTCAGCCAGTACGACGTCGCGCCGATGGTGCAGATCCACGCCACCACCCAGGGCCGCGACCTCGGCGCCGTCGCCGCCGACATCCGCAAGGTGCTGATTGATACCAAGGCCGACGTGCCGAAAGGCGCGACCGTCGAGATGCTGGGCCAGGTGCGCACCATGGAGCGCGCGTTCTCGGGTCTGCTGTTCGGCCTGCTGGGCGCGGTCGGCCTGATCTACCTGCTCATCGTCGTCAACTTCCAGTCCTGGCTCGATCCGGCGGTGATCGTCTCGGCGCTGCCCGCGGCGCTGGCCGGCATCGTCTGGATGCTGTTCGCGACCCATACCACGCTGTCGGTGCCGGCGCTGACCGGCGCCATCATGTGCATGGGGGTGGCCACCGCCAACAGCGTCCTTGTCATCAGCTTCGCCCGCGAGCGCCTGGAAGTGCTCGGCGATGCCGCGGACGCCGCGCTTGAAGCCGGATATGTGCGCTTCCGCCCGGTCCTGATGACGGCCCTGGCGATGGTGATCGGCATGCTGCCGATGGCGCTGGGCCTGGGCGAGGGCGGCGAGCAGAATGCGCCGCTGGGCCGCGCGGTGATCGGCGGCCTGGTATTCTCGACCATCGCCACCCTGGTCTTCGTTCCCGTCGTTTTCAGCCTGGTCCACGGACGCCGCCACAAGCGCGCGCTGGACGCAGGCCTGCCACCCCCATCCGGAGTTCCTGCCCATGCAAGCTAAACAAGCCCAGAATTCGAAACGCCCGCTGGTGTTCGCCGCGATCGCGCTGGCCGTGGCCGGCGCCGTGGTGGCCGGCGGCCTCGCCACCCGCCACTCGCAGGCGGAGCAACTCAAGGAAATGGCGGCGGCACAGGCGGTGCCGACGGTGAACCTGGTGGCCATGAAGGACATCGCCGGCACGCCTTTGGCCCTGCCGGCCCGCATCGAAGCCTGGTCGCGCGCACCCATCTATGCGCGCGTGTCCGGCTATCTGGCGCGCTGGAACGTCGACATCGGCGCGCCGGTGAAAGCCGGCCAGGTGCTGGCCGTGATCGAGACGCCGGACCTCGACCAGGACCTGCGCCAGGCCCAGGCCCAGCTGGCGGTCGCGCGCAGCAATCTGGCGCTGGCCGAGAGCACGGCCAAGCGCTGGCAGTCGCTGGTGGCGCAGAACGCGGTGTCGAAGCAGGAAGCCGACGAGAAGCAGGGCGACTTCATCTCCAAGCAGTCGAACGCGGCGGCCCTGCAGGCCAGCGTCGAACGCCAGCAGGCCTTGAAGCGCTATACCCAGCTGGTGGCGCCTTTCGACGGCGTGGTCACGGCGCGCAATACCGACGTCGGCGCCCTGGTCAACGCGGGTTCGGGCGGTACAGCGGGAAGCAGCGCCGGCAGCGAACTGTTCGTGGTGTCCGACCTGCGCCGCCTGCGCGTGTACGTGCAGGTGCCGCAGCGCCAGGTGGCGCAGATCCATCCGGGCAGCACCGCGCGCGTGAGCGTGCCCGAACGTCCGGGCGTGACTTACCAGGCCAAGGTGCAATCGCTGGCCCAGGCCATCAATGCCGGTTCCGGCACCATGCTGGTCCAGCTGGCGGTCGAGAATCCGAAGGGCGAGTTGCTGCCGGGTGCTTTCGCCACCGTGCAGTTCGACGAGGCGGCCGTCGCCGGCGATGCCGTGGCGATTCCGCCGGGTGCCCTGATCATGGGCCGCAACGGTACCCAGGTCGCGGTGCTGGACGCGGGCAACCGCGTGCGCATCAAGAAGGTGACGATTGCGCGCGATCTCGGCAACGTGATCCAGCTGGGGGATGGGGTGACGAAGGCGGACCGGATTATCGATAGCCCGCCGGATGGCTTGGCGGATGGGGATCAGGTGAAGGTGGCGCAGAAAGGGTAGGGTGGGCACACTGTGCCCACGTAACGAAGGCATTACGCACACGCCGCGCGTGGGCACCTTCGTGTTGAGGCGCCCGGCCTCAACACCCCACCCTACGGTTTAACGTTTCGTGACGCGCCAAACCACATTGCCCACGTCATCGGCAATCAGCAGCGCCCCTTCCGCATCCTGCGCCAGACCGACCGGCGCGCCGAACAGCTGCTTCTCGTCCGCCGAGTGGAAACCTGTCACGACCGGCTGCGCAGGCCCGTTCGGCATGCCGTTCGCGAAAGGCACGTACACCACCTGGTAGCCGGACAGCGGCGTGCGGTCCCAGCTGCCGTGTTCGGCCACGAAGGCGCCGCCCTTGTACTGCGGCAGCATGTTCCCGGTATAGAACCACAGACCCAGGGCCGCGACGTGCGCGCCCAGCGCGTAATCCGGCTTGATGGCTTTCGCCACCAGGTCGGGGCGCTGCGGCTGGACGCGGCGGTCGACGTGCTGGCCCCAGTAGCTGTAGGGCCAGCCGTAGAAGCCTTTTTCCTGCACCGAGGTCAGGTAGTCCGGGACCAGGTCGGCGCCGATTTCGTCGCGCTCGTTGGCGATCGCCCAGAGCTTGCCGGATTGCGGTTCGAACTGCAGGCCGGTCGGATTGCGGATACCCGAGGCGTACACGCGGCTGGCGCCGTTGGTGGCGTCGACTTCCAGCACGGCGGCGCGGCGGTATTCCACTTCGAGGCCGTTTTCCGTGATGTTGCTGTTCGAGCCGCTGCCGACGTACAGGTATTTGCCGTCGGGGCTCGCCACCATCGCCTTGGTCCAGTGGTGGTTGACGGTGCTGGGCAGGTCGCCGAGTTCGACGCCCGGGTCCGACATTTTGGTTTCGCCCGGCACGTAGCGGTACTTCATGATGTTGCCGGTGTTGGCGACGTACAGCGTGTCGCCGACCAGCTGGATGCCGAAGGGCGAGTGCAGGTTCTCGATATAGACGTGCTGTTCCCACTCGCCGCCGGCGCCAGGCTTGCGGCGCAGCAGGGTGACGCGGTTGCCGCCCTTGCCACCCTTGCCGGAGTTGTTCTTGACCTTGCCGGCAATGACCTGCTTCGGCGTGGTGACGGCTTCTTCACCGGGGCCGTTGGCTTCGACCACCAGCACGTCACCGTTCGGCAGCGTCAGCAGCGAACGCGGGTGCTTGAGTCCGGACGCGATCTTCTCGATCTGCAGGCCGGCGATGACCTGCGGCCTGGCGTCGCCCTTCCAGCCGACGCCCTCGGGCACCTGCATCGGCGGGACCAGGAAGTCCTGCGGCTTGGGCATGACCGGATTGGCACCGATCTGCTGGGAGATGTTGACCTGGGCTTTCTCGCCGCAGGCGGAGAGTAGAAGCGACACGGCGGCGGCGATGCCCAGCGTCAGCGGCCATCCGCGTTCAAGCTTGTCCATGGCTGTATTCCTTGTAAGTTACGGTATCGCTGGCCAGCAGAACCCGTCCGACCACCATCGCCAGCACCGTCAGAATCGACAGCCAGACGCCAGCCGGCATGGTGGCGTAGGCGTCGCGGCTGTGCACGAAGGCGTTCAGCAGGGCGGCGATGATCGCCACCACGTTGAGCCAGAAGTTCAGGGCCAGGTTGCGCGTACGGACGCGGGCCTTGCCGAACCAGGTGCGGCCGAGATTGATGAGCTGGGGAATGATGGCGAACACCAGCCCGATGCTGATGAGCCATGCTGCCGCCTTCACCCAGAGGATGGTGTAGGTATTTGCGTACAGGACGTCGAAGATGAGCGCGGCCACGAAGAAGCCGAACGGTATCGGGTCGAGCACGTCGAAGATCGCCGATGTGATGCTGAATCGGGATGAACGGGTTTGCGCTTGCATGATGCTGCCCTTTCAAGGTGTGAGCGCCTGATGGCCAGGCGCGATAGCTTGTTATAAGCCTAGCAAAATCTTGAACATGCTGTCGCATGACAGGGCGCTGCAAAATCCGTATGAGCTTCCTCGAAAAGCTTCGTTGTCCCGGCAAACGGGCGGGCATAAGCTGGGCCCAAGTTCACTCATCCGGATCCGCCCATGTCCGCCGTTCTCCAGGAAACGCAGCAACTAATAGACAACGCAGACAACGCGCCGTCGCGCCAGCAGTTCGCGATCAGGGCCTACGATGCGCCGCTGGGTGCCGAGGTCCTGGGGCTCGACCTGAGCCGGCCGCTGTCCGACGACGACTTCGCGCGCCTGCACCGCGCCCACCTGGACCATCACGTGCTGGTGTTCCGCGACCAGCAGATCACGCCGGCCCAGCAGGTGGCCTTCAGCCGCCGCTTCGGCCCGCTGCAGATCCACGTGCTGCGCCAGTTCCAGCTGGCATCCGATCCGGAGGTGCTGGTCATTTCGAATATCCGCGAGAACGGCCAGCCGATCGGCTTGGGCGATGCCGGCCACTTCTGGCATTCCGACCTCTCGTACAAGGAAACGCCCAGCCTGGGCTCGATGCTGCACGCCCAGGAGCTGCCGGAAGAGGGCGGCGATACCCTGTTCGCCAACCAGCACACGGCCTGGGACAGCCTGCCTGACTACCTGAAGCGTGCGGTCGAAGGCTTGACGGCCGAGCACAGCTACCTGGCCCGTTACGAAGACCTGCGCAAGCGCAATCCTTGGCGACCGGCCCTGACCCAGGCCCAGATCGACGAAGTGAAACCGGTCGTGCACCCGGTGGTGCGCACCCATCCCGAAACCGGGCGCAAGGCGCTGTTCGTCAGCGAGCATTTCACGACCCGCATCGTCGGCCTGCCGGAAGACGCATCGCGCGGGCTGCTGGCCGCGCTGTTCGACCACGGCACCCGGCCCGAGCACATCTACCGCCATCGCTGGCAGCCGCAGGACATGGTGTTCTGGGATAACCGCTCGCTGATGCACCTGGCGGCCGGCTGCCCCGAGCACCAGCGCCGCAAACTGTACCGCACCACGATCGAGGGCGACGTGCCCTTCTGATGTGCCCATCCAATCCACCAAGAAAAGACCACCATGCGCATCCCGTTTGCCAGGTTTTCCACCACCCTGATGCTGTCCACGCTGGCGCTGTCCGCGCTGCTCGCCGCACCGGCGCGGGCCGAGGGCCAGCTGCGCATCGCCCAGCAGTTCGGCCTCGTCTACCTGCTGCTGAACGTGGCCCAGGACCAGAAGCTGATCGAAAAGCACGGCCTGAAACAGGGTGTGCCGGTGCAGGTCGAGTACGTGCAGCTGTCGGGCGGGAATGCCGCCAACGATGCGCTGCTGTCCGGCTCCATCGACGTGGCCGGTGCCGGCGTTGGGCCGCTGCTGACGATCTGGGACCGTACCCGCGGCCGCCAGAACGTCAGGGGCATCGCTTCGCTCGGCAACTTTCCCTACTACCTGGTCAGCACCAATCCGAACGTGAAGACGATCGCCGATTTCAGCGACAAGGACCGCATTGCACTGCCGGCGGTGACGGTATCGGTGCAGGCCCGCATCCTGCAGATGGCCGCGGCCAAGCAGTGGGGCACGGCGCAGTACGCGCGCCTGGACCGCCTGACGCAGTCGGTGCCGCACCCGGATGCCACCGCCGCCCTGATCGCCGGCCAGACCGAGCTGAACGGCCACTTCGGCAACCCGCCTTTCCAGGACCAGGAACTGGCCGGCAATCCGAAGGCCCACATCGTCCTCAACTCGTATGACGTGCTGGGCGGGCCGAACTCCGCCACCGTGCTGTACGCCACCGAGAAGTGGGTGAAGGAAAACCCGAAGACCTACCGTGCCTTCGTCGATGCGCTCAACGAAGCGGCCCAGCTGATCACGGCCAACCCGGAGCTCGGGGCCGATGCCTACCTGCGCGTGACCAAGGCGAAAACCGACCGTGCCTTCCTGCTGAAGGTGATCAAGAACCCACAGATCCAGTTCAAGGTGGCGCCGCAGAACACGCTGGGCCTGGCCCAGTTCCTGTTCCAGGCCGGCGCCATCAAGAACCAGCCGGCTTCGTGGCGCGACTACTTCTTCGCGCACCCGGCGCTGGGCGCGGGTAGTTAAGGAGGAGGGCGCATGAACATATTTCCATTCCAGGCGGCGCTCGCGGCTTCGCCGCTGCCGGCGCCCCTGTCGGCGCCATTACCGGCACCACTACTGCGGGCGCAGGATGTCAGCATCGATTACGCGTCCGGTGCCGGCAGCGTGCGCGCCACCCACCAGGTCAGCTTCGACGTCTATGAGGGCGACCGCTTCGTGCTGCTCGGGCCTTCCGGCTGCGGCAAGTCGACCCTGCTGAAGGCGGTCGGCGGCTTCGTCCAGCCGACCAGCGGCGGCCTGCTGCTGCGCGGCCGGCGCATCGTCAAGCCGGGGCCGGACCGCATCGTCGTGTTCCAGGAATTCGACCAGCTGCCGCCATGGAAGACGGTGCGGCAGAACGTGATGTTCCCGCTGCTGGCCGGCGGCGTGAAGAAGAAGGAAGCGCAGGCGCGCGCGCTGCACTGGCTCGACAAGGTGGGCCTGGCGCGCTTTGCCGACGCTTACCCGCATACCCTGTCCGGCGGCATGAAGGCGCGCGTGGCGATCGCCCGCGCGCTGGCCATGCAGCCCGACATCCTGCTGATGGACGAGCCTTTCGCCGCGCTCGATGCGCTCACCCGCCGGCGCATGCAGGAAGAGCTGCAGGCGCTGTGGGAGGAGGTCGGGTTCACGATGCTGTTCGTGACCCATTCGATCGAGGAAGCGCTGGTGGTCGGCAACCGCATCCTGCTGCTGTCGCCGCATCCGGGCCGGGTGCGGGCCGAGATCGACAGCCACCGGTTCGGCCTGGCCAGCAGCGGCAGCGAGGCGTTCCAGGCAGCGGCCCAGCGCATCCACCGCCTGCTGTTCGGCGATGCGCAGCCCGCGGCGCCAGACCGGGAAAGCGCAGCCGGCGAGCCGGCGGCAGTGGCGGTGCAGGCATGAGCGCGCGCATCGATCCTGTGCTTCGGCCGGAGTACGAGCTGCCCTTGCTGCCACCCGAGACCACGCAGGCGGCGGGCGTGCCGGCGTCGCGGGCGCGCCTGCCGGGCTTCCTGGCGCGCGCCGGCTGGCTGCGCAAGGCCGTCCTGCTGCTGGTGCTGGCCGCACTCTGGGAGTGGGCCGCGCGCGCCGCCAACAACGACCTGCTGCTGCCGGGCTTCCTGCAGACCGCGCGCGCCTTCGCCGAGGGCATCGCTTCCGGCGAGCTGCCGCGCTACGTGGGCGTGTCGCTGGCGGTGCTGCTGCAGGGCTACCTGGCAGGGGCGCTGGGCGCTTTCCTGCTGACGACGCTGGCAATGTCGAGCCGGCTCGGGCGCGACCTGCTGGAGCTGCTGACCGCCATGTTCAATCCGCTGCCGGCGATCGCGCTGCTGCCGGTGGCCCTGCTGTGGTTCGGTCTCGGCAAGGGCAGCCTGGTATTCGTGCTGGTGCATTCGGTGATGTGGCCGCTGGCGCTGAATGCCTATGCCGGCTTTCGCGCGGTGCCGGACACGCTGCGCATGGCCGGCCGTAATTACGGACTGGGCGGACTGCGCATGGTGACCCAGATCCTGGTGCCGGCGGCGCTGCCGGCCATCCTGTCGGGCCTGAAGATCGGCTGGGCCTTCGCCTGGCGCACCTTGATCGCGGCCGAGCTGGTGTTTGGCACCACCTCCGGCAAGGGCGGCCTGGGCTGGTACATCTTCCAGAGCCGTAACGAGCTGTTCACCGACAAGGTCTTTGCCGGCCTGGCGACGGTGATCGTGATCGGCCTGCTGTTCGAACACATCGTGTTCGATGCCGTCGAGCGGCTGACGGTACGGCGTTGGGGGATGCAGCGCTGAGTTTGTTGTAACATGGGTGGGATGAATCTACCCCTGCCTCTCCACCCACCCACGCTCGCCACCGAGTCCGCACTCGAACAGGCCAAGATCAGCCGGCCCTACCGCGAGCTGCTGCGGCTGTTCGAGCAGGCACCCGGCTTCGTCTGTTTTTTTCGCGGACCGCGCCACGTGTACGAGCTGCAGAATCATGCCCACCACCGGCTGGCCGGCTTCAAGGACATCATCGGCAAGCCGGTGCGCGAAGCCTTGCCGGAGCTGGAAGGGCAGCAGTTCTTCGAGCTGCTCGACCAGGTGTTCGCGAGCGGCCAGGCCTTCGTCGGCACGGCGCTGCCGCTGGGCGTGATTCAGGCCGGCGGCGGCCAGGCGGTGATGCGCTACATCGACTTCGTCTACCAGCCCATCGTCGACGAAGCCGGCGCGGTGGTCGGCATCTTCTCGCAGGGCAGCGACGTGACCGAGCGCGTGCTGGCCGAGGAAAGCCTGCGCCGCAAACAGGAAGAGCTGGAGCGCATGGTCGAGCAGCGCACCGCGGCGCTGTCCGAGGCCCATGCGGCGCTCAAGCTGGCCAACGAACTGCAGGGCGACAAGATGCACCTGCAGCGCCTGTTCGAGCAGGCGCCGGGCTTCATCTGCGTGCTGCGCGGCCCCGAACACGTGTTCGAACTGGCGAATGCCTCCTACCGCCAGCTGACCGGCGGCCGCGAGCTGATCGGCAAGAATATCCGTACGGCCCTGCCGGAAGTCGTGGACCAGGGGTTCACCGGCCTGCTCGACGAGGTCTACCGCACCGGGCGCGCCTTCATCGGCCGCGCGGTGCCGGTCGATCTGCTCAGCGGCCCGGATGGGCTCAAGGCCACGCGCCACCTCGACTTCATCTACCAGCCCGTACTGGACCCGATGGGTGCGGTGATCGGCATCTTCGTGCAGGGCAACGACGTCACCGAGCAAAAGCAGGCACGGGACGAACTGGCGCGGCACCAGATGGAACTGGAGTCGCTGGTGAGCGCGCGCACCGAGGAACTGTCGGCGGCCCAGCATGCGCTGCAGCGTTCGCAGAAGATGGAAGCGATCGGCAAGCTGACCGGCGGCGTGGCCCACGACTTCAACAACATCCTGCAGGTGGTCGGCGGCAATCTGGAACTGCTGCAGCGGCGTATCGAGCAATTGCAGCCCGACGGCGATGGCCGCCAGCTGCTGGAGACGGCGCTGCAGGCGGTCGAGCGGGGCGGCAAGCTGTCCGCACAGCTGCTGGCCTTCGCGCGCCGCCAGCCGCTGCAGCCGGTGGTGGTGAATCCGGGCCGCATCGTCGGCGAGATGGACGACCTGCTGCGGCGCGCGCTGGGCGAAACCATCCAGATCGAGACCGTGCGCGGCGGCGGCCTGTGGAACACGGTGGTCGACCCGAACCAGCTCGAAAACGTGATCCTGAACCTGGCGATCAATGCGCGCGACGCGATGCCTGGCGGCGGCCGCCTCACGATCGAGATCGGCAACGCGCTGCTCGACGATGCCTATGTGGCCGCCGAGCCGGACATCAAGGCTGGCCAGTACGTGCTGATCGCGGTGTCCGATACCGGCAGCGGCATGAGCCCGGAGGTGCTGGAGCGCGCCTGCGAACCCTTCTTCACGACCAAGCCGGAAGGCGTGGGCACCGGCCTCGGGCTGTCGATGGCCTATGGCTTCGTCAAGCAGACCGGCGGCCATTTCCGCATCTATTCCGAGGTCGGGCACGGCACCACGATCAAGATGTATTTCCCGCGCAGCTTCGAAACGGAGAATACCGTGACGCGCCTGACCGGGGGCCCGGTCGAGGGCGGTACCGAGACCGTGCTGGTGGTCGAGGACGATGCGGCTGTGCAGCGCACCGTGGTCGAGATGCTGGGCAGCCTAGGCTACCGTGTGCTGAAGGCGGACAATGCCAGCGCCGCGCTCAGCATCGTCAAGAGCGGCATGCCGATCGACCTGCTGTTCACCGACGTCGTGATGCCCGGACCGCTGCGCAGCCCAGAGCTGGCGCGCCAGGCCAAGGAACTGCTGCCGGGCCTGGCGGTGCTGTTCACCTCGGGCTACACCCAGAACGCGATCGTGCATGGCGGCCGCCTCGATCCGGGCGTCGAGCTGCTCTCGAAGCCTTATGGCCGCGACCAGCTGGCGCGCAAGATCCGCCACCTGCTGGCCAACCGCAGCATCCCGGCGGTGCCCGAGCCGGGCACGGTGGCGCAGGCGGCGGTGGCGCGCCGCATCCTGGTGGCGGAAGACAATCGGGACCTGATGCAGACGACCTGCGGCCTGTTCGATGCGCTGGGCCATGCCGCCAGCGGCGCGGCCACGCTGGATGCCGCCGTGGCCCTGCTGCGGGACGGCGCCTTCGACCTGCTGTTCACCGACATCGACCTGGCCGGCCAGTCCGGCATCGACCTGGCGCGCCTCGCGCTCGCGGGGCAGCCGGGGCTGAAGGTGGCCTTCGCTTCGGGCTATGGCGCGCCCGAACGCGACGCGCTCGGGTTCCCGTTCTGGGTGGTCGCCAAGCCTTACAGCCTGGAAGACCTCGAGAACCTGTTGGCGCGGATGGTATGATGGCGGCATGACGTTTCTGAATGTGCCCTACGCGGAAAAAGACCAGGCCCGCGAACTCGGCGCTCGCTGGAATCCGACCCGCAAGCGCTGGTATGTGCCGACCGGCGTGGCGCTCGAGGCTTTCGAGCGCTGGCTGCCCAAGGACGGCGAGGCGGACGGCAAGGCCGATGGCAAGTCCGCGCCTGGCCGGGTCGACGCCCGCGCCGCCAAGCTGGTCACCGGCAGCCGCTATGTCGAGATCGACCACGCCTGCAATCCCTTCGAAGCCTGCCCGCTGTGCGCGCCGGTACTGGCGCAAAGCGGCTGGACGGCCGCGCACCAGGATGTGCTGAAGGCGATGCAGGCGCTCGGCCGGCGCTGACGCCCGCCCTCAAGCCTGCGGCGCTTCTGCCAGCGCCGCCAGCAGCGCCGCCAGATCGACCGGCTTGACGAAGTGGCGGTCGAAGCCGGCCGCTTTCGACAGCACCTTGTCGTGCGCCTGGCCGTAGCCGGTCAGGGCCAGATACAGGGCCGGACCTGCGCCGGCGCGCTGCGCCGCCATCGCGCGCAACTGGCGCGCCAGCGCATAGCCGTCGATGTCGGGCAGGCCGATATCCAGGATGAAGACTTCCGGCCAGTCCTGCTGCGCCATCGCCAGCGCGCGGCGCGGATCGTGCGCCACCGCGACCTCGTTGCCGAGGGCGCGCAGGATGTCGGCCAGCGACTGCGCGGCGTCGGCATTGTCGTCGACGATCATGATGTGCCGGCCCGCCACCGCTCCCTGCTCGAGCTGCGCGCCGTGCGCGGAAGACGGCGCGCGTACGGGCTGCGCCAGCGGCAGCACGATGCGGAACAGGCTGCCCATGCCCGGGCCGGCGCTGTGCGCCTCGACGCTGCCGCCATGCAGGCCGACCAGGCTCTTGACCAGGGCCAGGCCCAGCCCGAGGCCGCCCTGGGCGCGGTCCGGCGTGCGCTCGGCCTGGGTGAACAGCTCGAACATGTGGGGCAGCAGGGCCGGATCGATGCCGATGCCGTTATCGCGCACTGAAATCGCGGCATGGCTGGCGCCCACTTCGAGCGACAGCGCGATCGCGCCGCCCTGCGGCGTGTACTTGGCCGCGTTGTTGAGCAGGTTGGCGATGACCTGCACCAGGCGGATGCGGTCGCCGTCGACCCAGGCCGGGGCCGCATCCATGGCCTGGTCGAGGCGGTGGCGGCGGCTTTCCACCAGCGGACGCGCCTGCTCGACCGCGCTGGCCATCGCCGCCTTCAGGTCGACACGTTCGCGCTGCAGCTCGACCAGGCCGCGGGTCACGCGCGAGACGTCCAGCAGGTCGTCGACCAGGCCGGTCAGGTGGCGCACCTGGCGGCCGATGATCTCGCTGGCCTGGCGCACCCGGTTCTCGTCGGCGGCGACGTGGCCGAGCAGCTGGGCGGCGCTGCTGATCGGCGCCAGCGGATTGCGCAGCTCGTGCGCCAGCATCGCCAGGAACTCGTCCTTGCGGCGCGCGGCGGCTTTCAGTTCTTCCTCGCTGCGCTTCTTGTCGTGGATGTCGGTGACGGCGCCCATCCAGCGCACGGCGCTGCCGTCTTCGCCGCGCACCGGCAGGGCGCGGTTCAGCACCCAGCGGTATTCGCCGGAATGGTGCAGCTGGCGGTGCTCGACTTCATACGGGGCGCCGGTGGCCAGGCTGCGCGCCCATGCCTCCCGCAGGGCCGGCAGGTCGTCGGGGTGGACGATCTTCACCCAGCCATGCCCGGCCAGTTCCTGTACCGACAGGCCGGTGTACTCGCTCCAGCGCGTGTTCAGGTAGTCGTTGGTGCCGCTGGCGTCGGCCGACCAGATCAGCTGCGGAATCAGGTTGGTGATCGAGCGGAACCTGGCTTCGCTGTCGCGCATCGCGCGCTCGGCCTCGACCTGGGCGCTGATGTCCATGTTGGCGGCGACCGCGCCGACGATCTCGCCCTGTTCGTTGCGCATCGCCGCCATGCGGATCAGGATGGTCCTGCGTGTGCCGGCGGCGCCGAAGGGCTCGATTTCGACGATGTCGCCGGACAGGTTTTCGCCGCGCAGGACGCGGGCCACGGGCCAGTCGTCGAGCGCCAGCGGTTGGCCGGCGCGCGGCGAGCCGGCCGGCCACCAGCCTTTCCAGTCGCCGTATTCGCCGAGGTGCTCCGCGCCGGGGTGCTCGCCCCAGATGGCGCGGTTGGCGGCATTGGCGGCCAGCAGGCCGCCCTGGGCATCGACGTAGACGATGCCGACCGGCGCGGCATCCAGCAGCACGTCGAGGCGGCGCCGGTTCTCCACTTCGCGCTGCAGCGCCGCGCTGGCGATGCGTTGGCTTTCCAGCCGTGCCAGCTCGGCGTTCTTGCGTTCCGTGATATCGACCGCGACGCCGGCGAAGCGCGCCCGGCCTGTCCTGATGTCGCGGAACACCTTGCCGCGCGCATTCACCCACACGTCTTCGCGCGACTGCTGGGGAATCCGGTATTCGATGTCGTACAGGGTATCGGTGGCGATCGCATGCTCGATCGCGGCCACCACGCGCGGGCGGTCGTCCGGATGCATCATGTCGGTGAAGCGTTCCAGCTCGGTCCCGGCGCGGGCCAGCCCGGCATCGACCCGGAACACGCGGGCGAACTGCTCGTCGACGAAGGTGGCGCCGGTATCCAGCTCATAGGCCCAGGTGCCGATGTTGCCCGAGGCCTCGAGGCACAGCGCGTAGCGCTCCTCGGCTTCCTTGTGGCGCGCCAGGGCCAGCATCTTGTCGGTCACTTCGACCACGGTGCAGAGCAGGCCGGCCACATTGCCGGTTTCGTCGCGCAGCGGGCTGTAGGAAAAGGTGAACCAGCCCTGTTCGGGATAGCCCTTGCGTTCGATGGTGACCTGGAAGTTCTCGAAAAACAGCGCCTCGCCGTCCAGCACCCGGCGCGTCAGCGGCGCCAGGGTATCCCAAGCCTCGGGCCACAGTTCGGACAGCGGGGTGCCCAAGGCCGTCGCGGCCTTGTTGCCGAGCATGGAGGTATAGGCGTCGTTGTGGAAGATGAACAGTGCGTCGCTCCAGGCGATGAAGCTCGGGAAGGACGAGCCGAGCACCATGCCGAGGGACATGCGCAGCGATGCCGGCCAGTCCTGCAGGGCGCCGAGCGGGTGGCTGCGCCAGTCCCGCGCCAGGATGCGCGCGCCGGCGTCGCCGCCGTTGGCGAGGAAAGCATCGCGGTGATTCATGAGAGAAGGGAGAATGGCGAAATAGACAATTTTACAGGACAAACTTTGCGTGCGCCCGCACGCTTACGCACTGTCTTTCCGCACCATGCTGGTGCATTTTTCGCTCTGCCGAAACGTGTGCGGCGCAGAGCCGGAATCGACATAAGATGGCGGCGCGACTCACCGGGAAAGGAAGCAAGGCCATGGACGACCATCTGAACGACGCAGCGCCGGGACGGGACATCGACACCGCGCGCCGCGAACTGCTGATTGCCGGCGCACTGACCGCCACGGCGGCGGCGCTGCCTGGCGCCGCCGGCGCCCAGACGCCGGGTGCGACCGCGCCGCAGGCCGGATCGCCAAACGCGGCAACGCCGGCGCCGGTGCTGTCGAAGGTGGCGCTGCGCGTCAACGGCCAGCGCTACGAAAAGGAAGTCGATACCCGCACCACGCTGCTCGACCTGCTGCGCGAGCACCTGCGCCTGACCGGCACCAAGAAGGGCTGCGACCAGGGCCAGTGCGGCGCCTGCACCGTCATCGCCGACGGCCGCCGCATCAATTCCTGCCTCAGCCTGGCCTTGATGCACGAGGGGTCGGAGATCGTCACCATCGAGGGCCTGGGCACGCCGGACAAGCTGCACCCGCTGCAGGCGGCCTTCGTGAAGCACGACGGCTACCAGTGCGGCTATTGCACGCCGGGCCAGATCTGCTCGGCGGCGGCGATGCTCGACGAAGTCAAGCGCGGCATACCGAGCCACGTGACGGCGGACCTGAACGCGCGTCCGCTGCTGTCGCCGATGGAAATGCGCGAGCGCATGAGCGGCAACATCTGCCGCTGCGGCGCCTATTCGAACATCATGGACGCGATCGCCGAAGTGGCCGGCGCCAATCCGGCAGGGAGCCAGGCATGAGAGCCTTTACCTACCAGCGCGTGCGCAGCCCGGAAGAAGCCGCGAAAGCCGCGGCGGCCACGCCCAACGCCCGCTTCATCGCCGGCGGCACCAACCTGCTCGACCTGATGAAGCTGGAGATCGAGACCCCGGCCCACCTGATCGATGTGAACGGCATCGGCATGGACAGGATCGAGGCCAGCGGCGACGGCGGCCTGCGGGTCGGTGCCCTGGTGCGCAACACGGACCTGGCCAGCGACCCGCGCGTGCGACGCGATTATGCGGTGCTGTCGCGGGCGCTGCTGGCGGGCGCCACCGGCCAGCTGCGCAACAAGGCGACCACCGCCGGCAACCTGCTGCAGCGCACCCGCTGCCCTTACTTCTACGATACCAACCAGCCCTGCAACAAGCGGGCGCCGGGCAGCGGCTGCTCGGCGATCGGCGGCTTCAACCGCCACCACGCCATCGTCGGCACCAGCGATGCCTGCATCGCCACCCACCCGAGCGATATGGCGGTCGCGATGCGGGTATTGGACGCGAACGTCGAAACCGTCAAGCCCGACGGCAGCCGGCGCGTGATTCCGATCGCCGACTTCCACCGCCTGCCGGGCGACACCCCGCACATCGAACACGTGCTGGCGCCCGGCGAGCTGATTACCGCGGTGACCCTGCCCAAGCCGGTCGGCGGACGGCACTTCTACCAGAAGGTGCGCGACCGCGCCTCGTATGCCTTCGCGCTGGTGTCGGTGGCCGCCATCGTGCAGCGCGACGGCAGCGGGCGCGTGGCCCTGGGCGGCGTCGCCCACAAACCCTGGCGCATGCCGAACGCGGAACAGCAGCTGGCGCGCGGCGGCAAGGCGGTGACGGACCAGTTGCTGGCCAACGCCCGCCTCACCGAAGACAACGCTTTCAAAGTGCCCCTCGTGCAGCGCACGCTGGACGGCCTGCTGCTCGAAGCAAGGAGGACCTGAACGATGAAATTCACCACCGCCGCCGGCACCAACCCGATCGACAGGCTGAAGATCGTCGGCCGTCCTACCGACCGTATCGACGGGCCCCTCAAGACCACCGGCACCGCCCCCTATGCCTACGAGCAGCACCAGGCGATCCCGAATGCCGCCTACGGCTACGTGGTCGGCGCCAGCATCGCCAAGGGCCGCATCGTGGCCATGGATTTGTCGGCCGCCAAACGCGCGCCGGGCGTGATCGCGATCGTCACCGCGGACAACGCGGGCAAGCTGGGCAAGGGCGACTACAACACCGCCAGGCTGCTGGGCGGCCCGGAGATCGAGCATTACCATCAGGCGGTGGCGCTGGTGGTGGCCGAGACTTTCGAGCAGGCGCGTGCCGCCGCCGGGCTGGTGAAAATCGAATACGCGAAGACCAGGGGCCAGTACGATCTGGCGAAGGCCAAGGACAGCGCGAAGCTGGGCAAGAAGGAGGACAAACCCGAAACCCGCGCGGGCGACTTTGATCCCGCCTGGGCCAGCGCGCCGGTCAAGCTGGACGCGATCTACACCACGCCGGACCAGTCGCACGCGATGATGGAGCCGCACGCTTCGGTGGCGAAATGGGAAGGGGACAAGCTGACCATCTTCACCGCCAACCAGATGATCAACTGGGGCAAGAAGGACATGGCCAAGACGCTCGGCATCCCCGAGGAGAACGTGCATCTGCTTTCGCCCTACATCGGCGGCGGGTTCGGCGGCAAGCTGTTCCTGCGTTCGGAGGCGCTGCTGGCGGCGCTGGGCGCGCGCCAGGCGGGCCGGCCGGTCAAGGTGGCGCTGCAGCGCGCGCTGATGTTCAACAACACGACCCACCGCCCGGCCACCATCCAGCGCATCCGTATCGGCTGCACGCGCGAAGGGCGGATCACCGCCATCGCCCACGAAAGCTGGTCGGGGGACCTCCCGGACGGCAAGCCGGAAACGGCGGTGCAGCAGACCCGCTTGCTGTACGCGGGGCCGAACCGCTACACGGCCTTGCGTCTGGCCAGGCTGGACCTGCCGGAAGCGAACGCGATGCGCGCGCCGGGCGAGGCGCCGGGCATGATGGCGCTCGAGATCGCGATGGACGAGATGGCGGAAAAGCTCAAGATGGACCCCGTGATGTTCCGCATCGTGAACGACACCAGCGTCGATCCGGAAAAGCGCGAGCGCAAGTTCTCGCAGCGCCGCCTGGTCGATTGCCTGCGCATGGGCGCCGAGCGCTTCGGCTGGAACAAGCGCAACCCGGTGCCGGGCCAGATGCGCGAGGGACGCTGGCTGATCGGCTACGGCATGGCCGCTGCCTTCCGCAACAATCTGAACATGCGCTCGGGGGCACGCGCCCGCCTCGAGCGCGACGGCAAGGTGACGATCGAGACCGACATGACCGACATCGGCACCGGCACCTACACCATCATCGCCCAGACCGCGGCCGAGATGATGGGACTGCCGCTGGACCAGGTGGTGGTGCGCCTGGGTGATTCGAACTACCCGGTATCGGCCGGTTCGGGCGGACAGTGGGGCGGCAACAGTTCGACCGCCGGCGTCTACGCGGCGTGCGTCAAGCTGCGCGAGATGGTGGCGCAAAAGCTCGGCCTCGATCCCGCCAACGCCGATTTCAGCGACGGCATGGTGAGCGCCGGCGGACGCTCGCTGCGGCTGCGCCAGGCGGCCGAAGGCGGCGAGCTGAATGCCGAGGACAAGATGGAGTACGGTGAGCTGGACAAGAAATTCCAGCAGTCGACTTTTGGCGCCCACTTCGTCGAAGTCGGCGTCGATGCCGTCACCGGCGAGACCCGCGTGCGCCGCATGCTGGCCGTGTGCGCGGCGGGCCGCATCCTGAATCCGAAATCGGCGCGCAGCCAGGTGATCGGGGCGATGACGATGGGGGTGGGGGCGGCGCTGATGGAAGACCTGGTGGTCGACAAGCGCGTCGGTTGCTTCATCAACCACGACCTGGCGCTGTACGAGGTGCCTGTGCATGCCGACATCCCGCACCAGGACGTGGTGTTCCTCGACGAGACCGATCCGCTGTCCTCGCCGATGAAGGCCAAGGGCGTCGGCGAACTGGGGATTTGCGGGGTCGGCGCGGCGGTCGCGAACGCGATCTACAACGCCACCGGCGTGCGCGTGCGTGACTATCCTGTCACGCTCGACAAACTGTTGCCGAAATTGCCCACCGTGGCGTAGCTACAACCGATGGCGGAAGAATCGCCATCCTGTGATTTTTGGAGAGCATCTCGGGCTGGACTCCGGGTAGTATGACGAGCGTCAATCTACCGGAGTCGAATGCCATGCTGACCGTCGAAACCCTGGACCGCATCGAGACGGCAACCGACGAATGGCTGCGCCTCGGCGTACGCATCGTCGTGACCGGGCGCGGCAGCGCCAATAGCCAGGCCGTGCTGCAGCAGGTGCTGGGCCTGTTCTGGCCGGTGGCCGAGCTGTACGACTTCTATACGACCCCGTATCCGCGCCTGCCGGATGCGACCGTGCTGCGCGTCGCCTTCGACTTGCCGGCCTCGTTCGAAGGCGGCGTGAGCGGCATCGTGCAGACCATCGGCGGTGCCGGCTGGACCGTCGACATCTACGAAGACGGCGAACAGGCCGCCTGCTGGAAGCCGGAAGACGGCGCCCTGCGGCCCCTGTGCGACCATTTCCATTCGGCCGAGATCAACCTGATTCCTTCCTCGCACCTGGCGGAGTTCCGCAAGGCCAGCGGCCCGCGCCTGCGCCAGTAGGCAGAGAAGTCCCGCAGTGTGACATTTCGAGGAATTTGCGCCGCCCGGATCGGGTAGCATCGGCGTTTTCGATTGATGGAGACGCCATGCTGCGCCCACTGATTGCGGCCATCGCCCTCGCGCTGGCACTGCCGCTCGCCCACGCCGACACCGATCCTGCCTGCAGCGGCGCCTGCGCCAGCCTGGTGGCCGAAGGCCGGGCCCTGACCGTGCAGGGCAAGCTGGCGGATGCGCTGGCCAAATACCAGGCCGCTGCCGCCGCCGCGCCGAAGGCCTCCGCCCCCTTGTCGGCGGCGGCGCACATGTATCTGGTGGCGCTGGACCCGGCCAAACCCGAGCAGGCCGCGGCGCTGCGCAAACAGGCCGAAGGGCTGGCACGCGGCGCACTGAAATTAAAGCCCGACGATCCGCTGGCCCAGGAAGTGCTGCGCATGCTGCTTGACGCCACGCCGTCGCCGCTGCACCAGCCGAACCAGGCCGCGGCCGCCGCGCAGAACGAGGCCGAACTGCGCTTCTCCCGTCACGACTACGCGGGCGCGCTGGCGCAGTACCAGCAAGTCATGCGTCTGGATCCGCAATATTCCACCGCCTGGGTCGGCGCCGGCGATTGCTGGTACATGCAGCGCGAGTGGGCCAAGGCCGAAGCCCTGTTCCGCCGCGCCACCGAGATCGAAGCGCGCAATGGCCAGGCCTGGCGCTTCCTGTCCGATGCCCTGGTCGAGCAGGGCAAGCTGGCGGAAGGGGAAGCCGCGCTGCTGTCCGGCATCGCCGCCGATCCGGCCCAGCTGCCGAGCTGGAACAAGCTCGCCGGCCTGCGCAGCCGTACCGGCCATCCCTTGACGCCGCTGGCCCTGCGGCGCGGCGTCAGCGTCGGCATCGGCGCAGACGGCAAGGCGACCATCAGCATCGACGGCGACCTGCAGAAAACCTCGGAGACACCGGACAATGCCATGCGCCTGGCGCTGGCCATGGCGGAAGCAAAGGCGCGTACCGCCAAGGATGCACCAAAGCCTTCGCCGTTCGAGGTCGAGCTGCAAGCCTGGCAGCTGGCGCTGCAGGTTGCGGCCGAAGCCAACGCGGCTTCCGGCAAGCAGCTCAGCGATCCGGCGCTGCTGAAGATGCAAGCGATGCAGCGCGACGGCCAGCTCGAGCCGGCCATCTTCGTGCTGTTGTACAAGGAAGCCTACCGGCCCGACTACGAGCGCTGGCTGGCGGCGCACCCCGACGGCGTCCGGGCCTTCGTCGACCGCTACGCGCTGCGGCCCTGAGTCAGGCTGCCGCCTTCGTGCGGCGGCGGCGCGCCAGGCCCAGCATGACCAGGCCCAGGCCGGTGAGGGGCAGGGCGCCCGGCAGCGGCACCAGGCTGACCTGTCCTTCGATCACGTCGTTCTGGCAGGTCTCGCCCCAGTGCATGGCCAGCGAGCTGTATTTCAGCAGGTCGGAAGTCGAGGCCAGCGTGATCGTGAACTTGATTTCCTTGTTCGCGATGACGCTCCAGCTGCCGGTCATGCCGGTATAGGCGACGTTCTTGTTGGTCTTGCTGGTGTTGACGGCGGTCGCCTGGCCATTGCGATACACGCAGCTGACGCCCCTGACGCAGGTATTGAAGCTTTCGGAGTCCAGCACGTTGGCGTCGTTGGTCTTGCCATTCAGCTGGTACAGCTTGAAGGTGCCGCCGCTGTTGCTGTAGCGGTTGTCCAGCGCGAAGCCGTAGGACCACAGGGTACCGTTGTTGTCGTTGTCCTTGACGTGATTGGGGTCGCTGCCGAAGGGATTCCAGGTCTCGGCCAGGAACAGGTCGCCGTAACCGACGCCGCCCTGGATGACGTTCGCATCCATGCCGGCGTGCCCGGCGAAGTTGGTCGCAATCGCGATCGTCAGCACGTTGCCGATCCGGGTGATGGTGGCGCCCTTGATGTCGTAGGTGCTGCCGCCGATCACGTCGCCGTAGCCGTGGCTGTCGGATCCCCAGTAGGCGTTGACGCCGGTGTCGCTGATGCCGCCGGCATGGGCGCTCATGGCAGCCAGCAGCGCGATGGCGCCGAACACGAACTTGCGAAGTTTTTTCACGGATCCCCCAGCGGACTGATTTTATTTTTGTTCAGCATGAATCATGCCACACATTAACTTTACTTGTAAATCAGGCACTTGACTGACGGTTAACTTGTCGGAAGTATGCAACTGTAAAGTTTTCCGACAGGCGGCAAACGCAGCTAATGATTCGCAGCGGAAATTTTGCTTGCCTGGCCCGCCATGCCACCGCGACAATATACTTTTGATCTCGCGCGCCGCCCGGCGGCAATTGGCCATGCCTGCTTCCTCCCCTCAAACACGACGTCTTCCTGCGCTGATGGCTTCGCTATTGCTGCCGCTGCTCTTGCCCGCCATGCTGGCTGCCTGCCACGGCGAATCGGGCACGCAGCTTCGCGCGAAGGCAGAGGCCTTCCGCCAGCATGGCGACCAGCGCAGTGCAGTGATCACGCTGAAGAACGCGGTGGCCGCGGAACCGCGCAGCGCCGACACGCGCTACCTGCTGGGTACCGTTTATCTGGAGCTGGGCGATGGCCTGAGTGCGGAAAAGGAAGCGCGCCAGGCGCTGGAGCAGGGCTATCCGAAAGAAGCCGCGCTCGCGCTGCTGGCCCGCTCGCTGAATCTGCAGGCCGAATTCCAGAAAGCGCTGGACGCGACCGGCAAGGACGAGGACGCGCGCGGCGAGCTGCTGGCCCCGCGTGCCGATGCCTGGCTGGCGCTCGAGAAGCGCGACCATGCCCGGGCGCTGTACGAAAAGGCGCTGCAAGTGCGCGCCGATGACGCCGCGGCCATGATCGGCATGGGCCGCGCGGCCTTCGTCGGCGGCGAGCCGGCCGCCGCGCATGCTTGGGCCGCACGCATCCTCGCGCGCGACCCCAGGCACATCGATGCGCTGATGTTCGAAGCCGAGCTGCTGCGCGCCGAGAACAAGGGCAGCGAGGCTTTCGACATCTACGACAAGGTGCTGGCGCTGCAGCCGCAGCACCGTTCGGCGCACGTCGAAAAAGCCTATACCGCGATCGGACTGGAGCGCTACCAGATGGCCCAGGCCGAGCTCGACGCCGCGCTGAAGCTGGCGCCGGGCAGCGTGCTGGTGACCTATACCCAGGCACTGCTCGATTTCTCGCGCGGGCGCGTCCAGGAAGCGCACGACTCGCTGCTGAAGGTGCTGCGAGTGGCGCCGGAACACATGCCGAGCGTGCTGCTGGCCGGCGTGGTCAACATGCGCCTGGGCTCTTATTACCTGGCCGAGCATCACTTCCGCCACTACCTGGAGCGCACCCCGGACAACCTCTACGCCCGCAAGATGCTGGCCGCCAGCCTGCTGGGCAGCGGCCATAGCCAGGCAGCGCGCGAAGCGCTGGAGCCGATGCTGGTCAATCCGCAAGCCAGCGGCTTCAAGGATCCGCAACTGCTGGCGCTGGCCGGCGAGTCATCGATGCGCTCGCGCGACTACGGCCAGGCAACCGAACTGTTCGAAAAGGCCAGCGTCCTCGATCCGGCCTCGAGCAGCCTGCTGACCTCGCTCGGGCTGTCGCGGCTGGAGAAGGGCGAGACCGAGCGCGCGCTGCGCGAATTGCAGGCGGCGATCGCGCTGGACAAGGATTCGACGGAAGCGGCGGTGGCCCTGATCCGCACCCAGCTGCGCCTGCAGCGCCTGGATGCCGCCGCCCAGGCGCTGCAGGCGCTCGAGCGGGTGCAGCCGGAAAACGCGGTGGTACACGAGCTCAAGGGCCTGGTGGCGATCGCGCGCCGCCAGCCGGACGCGGCGCGCGCGTCCTTGCAGCATGCGCTGACGCTCGACCCGACGTATTTCGCGGCGGCGGCCGACCTGGCCCAGCTTGCGCTGGACGAGAACAAGCCCGAACTGGCACGCCGACAGATGCAGGACTTCCTGGCAAAGAACAAGACCAGCGTGCCGGCGCTGACCATGCTGGCTTCGCTGGCGGAGGCCGCCCGCAAGCAGGATGAGGCCACGCGCTGGCTGGAACAGGCAGCAGCGGTCGACCCGAATGCGGTCGGGCCGGCCGTCAACCTGATCGGCCAGTACCTGCGCGTCGGCCAGCTCCCGAAGGCCCTCAACCTGGCGCGCAAGCTGCAGGTGAACCATCCGGACAATCCGGACCTGCTCGACCTGCTGGGCAAGAGCCAGCTGGCGAACGGCGAACGCGCCGAAGCACTGGAAACCTACCGCAAGCTTTCCTTCGCGCTGCCGCGCTCGGCCCAGGCGCTGATGCAGGTCGCGGCGCTGAACCTGGTGCTGAACCAGCCGGTGCAGGCCGAGGAAGCGCTGAAGGGCGTGCTGGCGATGCAGCCGGACTTCCCCGCGGCCCAGCTGGCGCTGGCTGAAGTCTATGTGCGCAAGGGCTCGCGCGACCTGGCCCTGCTGGTGGCCGAGCAGCTGCAGCGCCGCCATCCGGAAGCCGCGGCCGGCTACCAGCTGCAGGCCGACATCCTGATGGCCAAGCGCCAGGCGCCCGAGGCGCTGGCGCTGTACGAGCGGGCCTTCAAACTGAATCCGGCCAACGAGCTGGCGATCAAGATCGACGACGCGCTGCGCCAGGCCGGCCGCCGGCAGGAAGCCGTGCAGCGCCTGGACCGCTGGCTGGCGAGCCATCCGGACGACATCCGGGCCCAGGCCTACAAGGCGCAGACCTTGATGGCGGAGCGCGACTTCAGGCAGGCGGCAGACCGTCTCGAAGCGGTGCTCAAGCGCCAGCCGGACAATGCCGTGGTCCTGAACAACCTGGCCCTGGCCTACCAGGAACTCGGCGATCCGCGCGCCCAGGCCACCGCCGAAGCAGCCTACCGCCAGGCCGGCGAACAGCCCGACGTGATGGACACGCTGGCCTGGATCCTGGTCGACAAGGGCAGCAAGGCGGACGCCGGACGCGGCTTGCTGCTGCTGCAGAAAGCCCATGCGCTGGCACCGAAAGCGCGCGACATCCGCTACCACCTGGCGGCGGCGATGGCCAGGAGCGGCGACCGCGCCGGCGCCCGCCGCGAGCTGGAAGCACTGACGGCCGGCGACATGCGCTTCGCCCAGGCCGGGCAGGCGCGCGGGCTGCTGGACGAATTGCGGCGCGATTGAGTCATCGCTGAGCCCCGAACGATCCGCTTGACACTGCCGATTACGCGTGTAATGATCATTATCGATTACAACTGTAAACGGAGTCGCCATGGCTGGCCTGCCGCAGATTACCGATGCCGAATCCCTCGTGATGGAAGTGCTGTGGGCAGGCGCGCCGCGCACCGCCGACGAGATCGTTGCCGCCCTGGCCGGCAACGCCGAGTGGCAGGAAGCGACCATCAAGACTTTCCTTAACCGGCTGCTGAAGAAGGGCGTCATCCGCGCCGAATACCAGGGCAGGCGCTACCTGTATTCGCCGGTGCTGGCGCGGGCCGACTGGGTCGACACCCAGAGCCGTTCGGTGTTGAACCGCCTGTTCGGCGGGCGCGTGGCGCCGCTGGTTGCCCACTTCGGCGAGCGCCATGCGCTGAGTAAGGACGACCTGGCCGAATTGCGCAAGCTGATCGACAGGCTGGACCGATGAGCGCGGCGCTGGTGTCGGCGCTTCTGCTACGCCTGGGCATCGCCAGCCTGGTGTTCACGCTTCTGGCGGGCTCGTTGATCCTCGTACGGCGCCCGCTGCGCAGGCGCATCGGTGCCGCGGCTGTCTACGCGCTGTGGCTGGCGCTCCCGATCGGACTCGCGCTTTGCTGCTGGCCCCGCCACCAGGTGGCACAGCCGGCAGTGCTGGCGCTGGCACCGGCCCCCCTCGATGGCGTGGCGCTGCCAGCCTTGCCGGTAGAGGCCGCCAACCTGAATCTGGGGTATCTGGTGGCCGTTCTGTGGTTGGCAGGTGCCGTTGCCGCCGGCTGCTTGCTGCTGCTGCGCCAGCGCGCCTTCCTGCTTGCGCTCGGGCCGCTGCGCCCCGGCCGGCAGGGCGCCTGGCTGAGCATGCGGCCGGATGCCGGCCCAATGCTGGTCGGGCTGCTGCGGCCGCGCATCGTGCTCCCCGCCGACTTCCTTCTGCGTTACGACGCCGCCGAACAGGCTGCGGTACTGGCCCACGAAGCGCTGCATGCGCGCCGTGGCGACCTTTGGTGGAACGCGCTGGCCGCGCTGATCGGCTGCCTGTTCTGGTTCCATCCGCTGGCCGGCGCCGCGCGCCGCCGCTTCCTGGCCGACCAGGAACTGGCTTGCGACAGCGCTGTCCTCGGCAGCGGGCAGCATGCGCCGCGCGCCTATGCGAATGCCTTGTTGAAGTCCCTCACGACCGCCAGCCTGCCGGTCGGCTGCACCATGCAGGCCATTTCACCCACCAAGGAGCGCATCATGCATTTGCAGGATTCCGTATCGCCGCGCCGCGCGCGGATCGCCATCGCCGTGCTGCTTGCCGGTTTCAGTGTCGCCGGCGCCGGTCTCGGTTGGGCGGCCAGCGGCGAAGCCTTGCCGCTTGCCGCGCCGGGCGGCCAGTATCGCCTGGCCACGGACTTGAGTATCGACGGCGGCGCGCCAAGCCACGACGAGGTGCTGACCGCGGGCAGCCATCGCCTCGCGGGCTTGCGCGACGGCGAAGGCCGCGACTGCGAAGCCGAGCTGACGCTGGCGGAAGGCAAGGACGCCACTGTCGCGGTGCAGATCAAGCTGGTCTGCGACGGCAAGCTGGCCTCGAACCCGCGCATGGTCGCCAGGTTCGGCGAGCCGATGACGCTTGCCATCGGCCGCAACGAAAAGCAGGCCGATGGCAGCTACGTCACAGCGAAGGGTTTTCGCCTGAGCATGCGAGTCGACAAGGCCTGAGCCCGACGCTGCGCGCCTGCACCGCGATGCCGGCATCCAGCCGCAAGCGGTCGAGCCGGGCCACGACCTCGGCCAGGTCCGGCTCCCCGGCGCCGCCGTCGAAGGACAGCTCCGCCGTCGCGAGACGATGCGTGGCGGTGGTGCGCATGGCCTGCACGCGCGGCAGCTCGCGCAGGCTGCGTTCGATGGGATCGACCACCAGTTCCTCGATGCGCTCGGCCGAGGATTCGTCGAGTTCGTAGCGGATCGCGACCACCGTCGCCGGCGATGGCGCGGCCGGTGCGGTGGCCGGTGCGGCGACGGCGGCGAACGAGGCACCGGCCAGCAGGCTGGCGGCAAACAGGGTCTGCATCGGCATGGTTCGGCTCCGGTGTCGTGTGCCGCGTGGCAGCGGCGATGTCCAGATGATAAGCTGGGTGGCCATGACTTATCAAACGACCCTCGAAATCGCCACCGCCGGCCGCGGCACGCGCGACATCACCGCCGACGTCGCCGACGCCGTCGCCGCATCCGGCCTGCGCTGCGGCGTGGTCCACGTGTTCGTGCAGCACACCAGCTGCTCGCTGACGATCACCGAGAACGCCGACCCCGACGTCCGGCGCGATCTCGAAACCGTGATGGCGCGCCTGGCGCCGGACGGCGATCCCGCCTACCGGCACGATGCCGAGGGGCCGGACGACATGGCGGCCCACGTGCGCAGCATGCTCACCGCGACCAGCGTCAGCGTACCGGTCGGCGGCGGCCGTCTGCTGCTCGGCACCTGGCAGGGCATCTACTTATGGGAGCATCGGACCGCGCCGCACCGGCGCCGGGTGATCCTGACCGTGCTGGGTGGCTGAAGTTGTTGTTCAGCATCTTTTCCTGAAATTGCGTATAGTTCATGCAATGAATCAGGAGTATGGAATGGCTTGGACTTCAGTGTCCTCGGCTGCGCCCGGTCACGGCAACGAGGACCATGTCGCGGTATTCGAGCAGGACAGGATGACGGACATCGTGGTGCTGGACGGCGCCACCTCGGTGGCACAGCAGAACTACATCGACAGGGACGGCGGCGACGTCGCCTGGTTCGTGCGGCGCTTCGGCAGCGCCTTCGGCCGCGCGCTGGCTGGGCGCAGCTCGCAGGAGCAGGCGGTGCGCACGGCGGTCGACGCGGTGCGCGCCGATTTCGAGGACCGTACCGCGGGCCTGGCGGTGCCGATGCATGCGTGGCCGGTCGCGGCCATGACCTGGGTCCGCATCATGCCCATGGGTGCGACGGCGGAACTGATCGTGTACTGCCTCGGGGATTGCAAGACCCTGCTGCTGGGCGCGGACGGCAGCGTGCGCGACCTCGATCCCTGGGTGAACCCGCAGGAGGCGCTGCTGCAGGAGGCGATTGCCGGCCTGGTGCGCGAGGGCGTGGCTGATCCGGCGCTGCGGCGCGAGCGTCTGCTGCCCATGCTCAGGCGCCGCCGCGAAGAGCAGAACATGGCGCCGGCGCCGCAGAGCCTGTGCCTGGCGCCGGCCGGCCCCTTCGCCGCCCGCCGTTACGCGGTGCGCGTCGAGCGCGGCGCCACACTGCTGGTGATGACGGACGGCTTCTACCGATTGGTCGACGCCTACGGCCTGTACACCGATGCCGGCCTGCTGCGCGCCTGCGCCGAGGGCCGGCTGGAGCAGCTGCTGGGCGAACTGCGGGAACACGAGCGGACGTCCGGCGGCGCCGGCCTGGCGGTCAAGCAGGCCGACGACGCCTCGGCGGTGGCCTGGCATTTCTGATTTCTGGTTGATGAGCGGAGGAAGATGATGGATACGCGGCAGAAGGACCTGATCGACCGCTACCTGGCGGCCTACAACACCTTCGACATCGAAGGGATGCTGGCCCAGCTCGACCCGGCGATCCGCTTTGAAAACTATTCGGGCGGCACCCTGAGCGCGGAAACCACCGGCATCGACGCCTTTCGCCAGCTGGCCGAGCAATCGAAGACCCTGTTCTCGGAACGCGAGCAGCGCGTCACCGCCCTGGCGCAGAAAGGCGAGATGCTGGTCGCGGAGATCGCCTGGCGCGGCAGGCTGGCGGCCGATGTTCCCGGCGGCCCGCCCGCCGGCACGCTGATCGAGATGGCCGGGCGTTCCGAATTCACGTTCGGCGCTGGCGGCATCGTCAGGATTGTCGACCGCAGCTGAGCCGAAGGGAGCCCGCGTAGGCGGTCCGGAATGCAGCGTGCTTGCCTGGCTTGCCGGCAAGTGCTGTTGCGGGCTGGAGACATGGGCGTGTGCGCCAGCGCAAACGCATCGTGATGAGGTGGAACCATTCGTGGCGGGGGTTTTGGCCTCGGCGTATTATGATTTTGCATATTCAATGCACATGAAAGGACGCCCATGACCCCCCATAAAGGATTTCGTCTCTCACGTTTTTCGCAGCAGAAGCAGCGCGCGCGCCGTGTTCGCATCGGTGTCGTGCTGGTGCTGTGCGCATTGCCGGTGGCAATGGCCCTGGCCAAATCTGGCCTGAGCCTGGTCCAGTCGGCCCCCCTCTGACTCTTCCGTACCCATGCGCGCAATGAACAGATTCGACGATGCCCAAGAGAAGACCAGCCTGGCCAGGGGCCTGGCCCGCGTCCTGCTGGGCACCGGCGCGATCCTGATGGTGCCGGCCGTGGCCATGCGCTTCACCCGCGAAGTGAACTGGAGCCCCTTCGACTTCGTCGTCGCCGGCATTCTGCTTGCCGGCATCGGCAGCCTCTACGTCCTGCTCACGCGCAAACTGCGCACCGTGCAGCAGCGCCGCGCGATCGGCGGCGGTCTGCTGCTGACCCTGTTGCTGGTCTGGGCCGAGCTGGCTGTCGGCCTGTTCGGCAGCCCGATCGCGGGCAGCTGAGCGTCCGAGCGCCATCCCAAGGCGCGCAATCCCGACAAGCTGGATTATTTTGCGAGCCTGCGCTCGAGCAGCGGCACGACGTCGTAGCAGGCGCCCATGGTGTGGTAGTCGACTTTGCCGGCCGGGCTTTTTTCATCCGAGATCTTGCGGTTGTCCGGCGTGAGGATGCGGTACCAGGCGCCGTGTTCGTGGTCGACGAAGTGGTCCCAGGCATAGGCCCAGATCTTCGCGTACCAGTCCCAGTAGCTGGCGTCGCCGCTGCGGTCGGCCAGCAGCGCCGCGGCGGCCAGCGATTCGGCCTGTACCCAGAAGTACTTGTCGCCGTCGCACACGCTGCCGTCGGGCGCGAAGCCGTAGTGGATGCCGCCATGCTGCGCGTCCCAGGCGTGCACCATGGCCTGCTCGAACAATTCCTGGGCGGTCGGCAGCAGCCAGTGGGCGCCGCGTGTCAGCTGTTCCTCATGGCGTTCGAGGAGCAGCAGCAGCTTGGCCCATTCCGTGAAGTGGCCGGGCTGGTAGCCCCAGGGCCGGAACAGGTTGGCCGGGTCGTCGCGGTTGAAATCCCAGTCCGGGGTCCAGTCGGCGCGGTAGTGTTCCCAGATCCTGCCGTCGGCGTGGCCGGCCTGGCGCCGCGTGATGTTCCAGGCGATGGTCTCGGCGCGTTCCAGGTAGCGCTGCTCGCCGGTGGCGGCGTAGGCTGCCAGCATGGCCTCGCAGCTGTGCATGTTCGCGTTCTGGCCGCGATACGAAGACAGCTGCGACCAGTCGGCGCTGGCTTCGTCGGCGTACAGGCCGTGCGCCGGTTCCCAGAAGCGCTGCTCCATCAGATCCCAGGTCTCGGCCAGCCATGGCCGCGCTTCCTCGACGCCGGCCATCAGCGCGTGCGCATAGGCCAGCATCACGAAGGCCAGGCCGTAGCAGTGGTTGGTGGCGTCGAGTACCGAGGTGGCGCCGTGGTCGCGGCGCAGCAGCCAGGTATAGCCGCCGGTATCGGGGTTGCGGTGGCTGTCGCGCAGGAAGGCCACGCCGTGGCGCACCATCGCCAAAAAATCCGGTCCGCCGAAGTGGCGGTGCGCCATCGCGTAGTTGAACACGAAACGGGTGCTCGATACCAGATGACGGGTATGGCTGTCGTAGATGCTGCCGTCGTCGCGGAAGAAGTGGTAGAAGCCGCCGTTCGGGTCGACCGCGCGCGGATGGTAGAAGGCCATCGTGTGCGCCACGTGGTCCGTCAGGGTTTTCGGGTCGAAAAAGTCGGGATGCGGGGTGGACATGCGGGTCGTCTCCGTTCAGTCGTCATAGCTGCTCTCGCGCACGATCAGCTGCACGGGCAGGGTGTGTTCGGTGGGGCTTGCGCCGGCTTTATCCAGCAGCAGCGCGACCCCGGCCGCGCCCAGCGCTTCCTTGTCGATCGCGATGCTGGACAGCGGCGGGATGGCCTGGGCGGCGGCGCCGATGTCGTCGAAACCGACGATGGCGATGTCGGCCGGGACCTTGAGGCCGGCGTCCAGGCAGACCTGCATTGCGGCCAGCGCGGCGCTGTCGTTATAGCAGAACAGGGCGTCCGGGCGCGGCGTGCGCGCCAGCAGTGCGCGGGTCGCGTCGCGCACGCCCTGCAGCGGCTCGCCGCTGGCCGGCACCTGGGCTTCGAGCTCGGGGTCGGCCAGCATGCGCGCCTCGAACAAGGCCTTGCGGTAGCCGCGCGCGCGCTGGTGGATGCTGTAGTGGGCCAGCGAGCCGGCGATCATCGCGATCCGGCGCCGCCCGGTGCGGATCAGGTGGCGGGTCGCGAGGTAGCCGCCCAGGTGATGGTCGGGGTTGACCGAGCTGAAGCCCGGCAGGTGCATGTCGACCAGGGCCAGCGGCTTTCCGCTGTCGCGCAGCACCGCCACCAGTTCAGGCTCGAAATAGCCGGCGCACAGAATCGCGTCCGGCTGTTGGGCGCGCACCAGTTCGGCCACCGGTTCGCCCGGATGCACCACGCTGAAGGACAGGGTCACGCCGGCGCGGCGGCAGGCCTGCTCTGCGCCCTGCAGCACCGGCGAATAGAAGGGGCTCGAGGACAGGGTGTTGTGCTGCTGGTGCAGCAGGAAGACGATGCGCCGGATCGCGCCCAGGCGCAGGCGTCCGAAGTCGTAGCCCAGCTCGCGCGCGGTCGACAGGATGCGCGCGCGGGTCGGCTCGGCCAGGCCGGGCTGGTTCTTCAAGGCCCGCGACACGGTGCCGATCGAACAGCCGGCGGCGCGCGCGAGGTCGCGGATGGTGACCGTCATTTCAGTGCCGCTCCACCGGGGCCGGCGGCGCCGTGGGGTCCGTCGAGAAGGAGTAGGGCGCGTCCTGCTCGCGAATGCCGCGGCGCAGGTTGGGCTGCGCCGACATGCGGAAGTCCAGCCGCGCGCCGCGCAGCAGCTCGTCGTGGCCGATCCAGTTGCGCGTCACCGCCTTGCCGTCGATGCGCAAGGCAGCCACGTAGCGCCGCGCATCGCTGTTGCCGGGGGCGCGGATTCGCACGCTGCGGCCGTTCTCCAGGTGCAGGACGGCTTCGGGGAACAGCGGCGCGCCCAGAGCGTACTGCGGACTGCTGGGCGTGACCGGGTAGAAGCCGAGGCTGGAGAACACATACCAGGCCGAGGTCTGGCCATTGTCTTCGTCGCCGCAATAGCCGTCCGGGGTTGGGCGGTACAGGCGGTTCATCACCTCGCGCGCCCAGTACTGGGTCTTCCAGGGCGCGCCGGCGTAGTCGTACAAATAGATCATGTGCTGGATCGGCTGGTTGCCGTGGGCGTACTGGCCCATGCCGGCAATCTGCATCTCGCGGATTTCGTGGATCACTTCACCATAATAGCTTTCGTCGAACACTGGCGGCAGCGTCCACACGGCGTCCAGCTTGTCGACGAAGGACTGGCGGCCACCCATCAGCTCGACCAGCCCGGCAACGTCGTGGAACACCGACCAGGTGTAATGCCAGCTGTTCCCCTCGGTGAAGGCATCGCCCCATTTGAAGGGGTTGAAGGGCGTTTGAAAACTGCCGTCCCGGTTCTTCCCGCGCATCAGGCCGGATTCCGGGTCGAACAGCTTGCGGTAATTGCGGGCGCGTTCGGCGTAGACCGCGATCTCGGACTGCGGCTTGCCCAAGGCTTTACCTAGCTGGTAGATGGCGAAGTCGTCGTAGGCGTATTCCAGCGTACGCGCGGCGCTCTCCTTGATGCCGGCATCGATCGGCACATAGCCGAGGCGCTTGTAGTCTTCGATGCCGGCCCGGCCCACCGCCTGGATCGGCCCGGCATTGTTGGCGCCGTGGACCAGCGCCTGCCACAGGGTCTCGATGTCGTAGCCGCGCAGGCCCTTGAGCCAGGCTTCGGCCACCACCGAGGCCGAGTTATTCCCGATCATGACGTTGGCGTAGCCAGGGCTGGACCACTCGGGCAGCCAGCCGCCTTCCTTGAAATCGTTGACCAGGCCTTCCTGCATCTCGCGGTTGATCGACGGGTACATCAGGTTGAGAAAAGGATAGAGGGCGCGGAAGGTGTCCCAGAAACCGGTGCCGGCGAACATCCGGCCCGGCAGCACCTGGCCGTTGTAGGGACTCCAGTGGATCGGCTGGCCCGCGGCATCCAGTTCGTACAGCTTGTTCGGGAACTGCACCATGCGGTACAGGCTCGAATAAAAGGTGCGCTGCTGGTCGACGCTGCCGCCTTTGACTTCGACGCGGCCCAGCACGGCGTTCCAGCGCTTGCCTGCCTTGGCACGCGTCGCGTCGAAATCGTCGTTGCCGATTTCCTGCGCCAGGTTGCGCTCGGCCTGCTCCAGGCTGATGAAGGAGGATGCGACACGCATGCCGACCCGTTCGCCGGCGCCGGTAGAAAAGCCGACGATGGCACCGGCGTGCTGCACCTGGGCTTCGAGCGCGCCGGCGATGATCTTGTCGCCGTCCCACACTTCGCTCGTCCTGAACGCTTTGTCGAACTGGATCACGAACCAGTTGCGGAAGTTGGGTAAAGGGCCGCGCGCGTAGCGGGTCGAGTAACCGACGATCTTGCGCTCCGCCGGGATCACCTTCACATACGACCCCTTGTCGAAGGCGTCGACCACGACCCAGGCCTGCTCGGTCTTCGGGAAGGTGAAGCGGAACTGGGCCGCGCGCTCGGTCGGCGTCAGCTCGGCGCCGACATCGCTGTCGGCCAGGTAGACGCGGTAGTAGTCGGGCCTGGCCACTTCGGCCTTGTGCGAGAACCAGCTGGCGCGGTCGTCCTGGGTAAAGCGCTTGTTGCCGGTGACCGGCATGATCGCGAACTGGCCGTAGTCGTTCATCCAGGGCGAGGGCTGGTGGGTCTGCTTGAAGCCGCGGATACGGTCGGCGTCGTAGGTGTAGGTCCAGCCGTTGCCCATCTTGCCGGTCTGCGCGGTCCAGTAGTTCATGCCCCAGGGCAGGCCGACGGCAGGGTAGGTGTTGCCGTTCGAGAGCTCGGGCTTGCTGGCCGTGCCCATCAGCGGATTCACGAAGTCGAGCGGAGCGGCCTTGGCGCCAGCCAGGGCCAGCCCGAAGGCGGCGGCCATCAAGAAATGCTTCATTGGTAGGCCGTCTGGGTGTAGGGGCGAGCGCTCTTGTCCTTGCCCCAGGCCGTGTTCGGCGTTGCCTGCATCGTGAACACCAGTTCGCCGCCCGCGAGGATGTCTTCGTGGCGCAGGTAGCTGCGCGCCAGCGGCTGGCCGTTCAGCGTGACGTTGCCGACGTAGCCGTTGGCGCTGGACAGGTTCACTGCCCGCACCGTGAAGCGCTTGCCGTTCGGGAGATTCAGCGTGGCGCGCTCGACGAAGGGGCGGCCCAGTACGTACTCGTTGGTGCCCGGCGCCACCGGATAAAAGCCCATCGCCGTAAATGCGAGCCAGGCCGAGGTCTGGCCGAGGTCGTCGTTGCCCGCCAGGCCGTCGGGCGCGTCCTTGTACTGGCTGGCGACGATCTGGCCCAGGCGGCCCTGGGTCTTCCAGGGCGCGCCGGCGTAGTTGTACAGGTAGGCTACATGGTGCGAAGGCTCGTTGCCGTGCGCGTAGTGGCCGATCAGGCCGGAGATGTCTTCCATGTGGGCGTAGACGTTGGCGTCGATTTTGGCGTCGAACACCTGGTCGATCTTGGCCTGCAGGCCGGCATCGCCGCCCAGGAACTTCACCAGGCCGGCGTTATCGTGCGGCATGTACCAGGAATACTGCCAGGCGCTGCCCTCGGTATAGTCGCTGCCGAAGTTCGATTGCACCGGGTTGAAGGGCGTGCGGAATTCGCCGGTCGACTTACGGGCACGCACGAAGCCGGTTTTCGCATCGAACACGTTGCGCCAGTTCTGGGCCCGCTTGTAATAGCGCGCGGCCACGTCCTGCTTGCCCATCTTCTCGGCCATGCGCGCGATGGTCCAGTCGTCGAAGGCGTATTCCACGGTCTTGGAGGCGGCTTCCGGCTCCAGGTCGATCGGCACATAGCCGTACTTCATGTAGTGCTGCAGGCCGCCGTAGGGGCCATACTCGGCGCTGGCCGTCATCGCGCGCAGCGCCTGCTCTGGGTCGAAGCCGCGGATGCCTTTCAGGTAGGCGTCGGCGATCACCGGCACCGCGTGGTAGCCGATCATGCACCAGGTCTCCAGGCCGGCGAACTGCCACACCGGCAGGATGCCGTAGGGGCTGGCCTGCTGCGAAGCGATCAGCGAGCGCACGAAGTCGGCGTTGCGCTGCTCCGGCTGGATGAGCGTGAGCAGCGGGTGCAGGGCGCGGTAGGTATCCCACAGCGAGAAGGTCGAATGGAAGCGGAAGCCGTCGGCCTGGTGCACCTGATTATCCGGTCCGCGATACTGGCCGCTGCGGTCCATGAACAGGCTGGGTGCCAGCAGACTGTGATACAGGCTGGTGTAGACCATGCGCTTCATCGGCTGCGGCGCTTCGATCTCGACCGCGCCCAGCGCCTGCTCCCAGGCGTCGTGCGCACGCGAACGCTCGGCATCGAAGTCCCAGCCCGGCATCTCGTCCAGGTTGTCCAGGGCGCCATCCTCGCTGACGCTGGAGACCGCCACCTTGACCAGCAGCGGGGTGTCGCCGAGCTGGCCGAAATCGAGCGCCGCCTCGAGCGCCTTGCCCTCGACTACCACCTTCTCGGCCGGGTTCTTGCCGGGCGAAGCGAAGCCGCGGTACTCGACGCCTTCTTCGCGGTTCATCAGCTGGTGACCGGCCAGCGGGCGCGAGAAGCGGATCGCGAAATACAGCTGGCGGCCGGGCGCCCAGCCGCGCGTTTCGCGCATGCCGGTCAGGGTGTCCTGGCCGCGCAGGCGCAGGCGCGACCACAAATTCTTGCCGGCCCAGTCGTAGATGCTGGCGCGCAGATCCAGTACCACGCGCGCCTGCGCACCCGGCTTGAAGCGGTAGCGGTGCAGGCCGACGCGTTCGCTGGCGGTGAGCTCGACGTCGACTTCGTTGTCGAGCAGCTTCACGGCGTAGTAGCCGGGTTCGGCCTGCTCGTCCTTGTGCGAGAAGCGCGAGCGGTAGCCGCTGAAGGGGCGCTCCGGGTAGCCGGGTTCGAGTTTCAGTTCGCCGCTGGTGGGCATCAGGAGCACGTCGCCAAGGTCCGAGTGGCCGGCGCCGGAAAAGTGGGTGTGCGAGAAGCCGAGGATGGAATCGTCCTCGTAGCGGTAGCCGGCGGCCCAGGGATAGCTTTGCTTGAAATGGCGGACCTGGGTGTCGGGACTCAGCTGGATCATGCCGAAGGGCCGCGTCGCGCCCGGGAAGGTATGGCCGTCGCCGCCGGTGCCGATGAAGACGTTGACCTCGGCGGTCTTGCTGCCGGAAGCAGCTCCCGGCTGGGCCGCGGCGAAACCGGCGCACAGGAGGCTGGCGGCCAGCGGGAGGGTGGCGAGAAGGTGGCGCTTGCCCATGGTGTCTCCTTGATGCAATTTCGGAAACATAGCCCGAAAATTATGGAGGAGCAATAGTGACACGATGCCGGGAAGGATGTTTATGCCGTTTACTAAACAATAGCTGGCGGCCTCGTCCGCCTCCCGCCGATCGGGCATAATACCGCCCCATGCTTGAGCGACCGATCGATACCGACACCCACACCGCCACCATCCGCTTGATGACGGAACAGGACCTGCCCGCGATGCTGGCCGTGCAGGCCGCATGCTATCCGCCCGCCATGCAGGAGCCGGCCGCGATCGTGCTGGCGCGCCTGCGTGCAGCCTCCGGCACCACCCTGGTCGCCGACGGCGCGGACGGCGTCTGTGCCTATGTGTTCGCCTATCCGTCGCGGCTGGGTGCGGTGACGCCGCTCGGCGCCCGCTTCGCGCCGGCGCCGGATGCGGACACGCTGTACATCCACGACCTGGCCGTGGCGCCATCCGCGCTGGGGCAGGGCCTGGCGCGCCGGCTGCTCGCCGGCCTGTCCAAAAGGGCGAGGACGCTGGCGCTGCCGCATGCGGCACTGGTGGCGGTGCAGGACTCGCGCCGCTTCTGGGAGGGGCAGGGCTTCGCGGTGCGGGACGCCGGGCAGGACCTTGCCGCAGCGCTCGCGACCTATCCGGATGGCGCGCTGTACATGACGCGCGATATGCGGAAAATAACAGTCGATAGTTAATCGTCATCACCTGGTAACTGATCGACATCGTTTGCGCTGCCGTGCGCATTTTCGCCCCTTAAATCGCCCCCGATTTCGTTGTTTTTTGTCGGCTGCCGAGCCCAAATTCCGGTGGCTTAGGCTAATATTGTCGTTGGGCAAGTATTTTCTCGGATTCCATATGTCTAGCTTCAAGCGAACCACGGCGCGGGAGCGCGGCTTCACCCTGATCGAATTGATGATCGCGGTGGCCATTATCGGTATCCTGAGCGCCGTCGCCATCCCGGCCTACGGCAATTACGTGACGCGCGCGCGCCTGGCGGATGCGTATTCCGGCCTCGGCACCGTACAGACCGCTGCCGAAGAATACTGGTCGAACAACCGCACCTACGTCGGCTTCGACCGCCTGCCGGCCACCAGCGCGAACTTCTCCTATTCGCTCACCAGCGCCACTGCCTCGGCCTACGTGGTGACCGCGGTCGGCAGGGGCCCGGCCCAGGACTTTTCTTTCACCATCGACCAGAACGGCGGCCGTGCGACCCCGCACGCGCCCACTGGCTGGACCACCAGCACCAGCTGCTGGATCGACCGCAAGGACGGCCGGTGCGTCCAGTGATGCGAGCGCCGCGTGCCGGCGGATTCACCCTGATCGAGGCCGCCGTGGTGCTCGCGATCCTGGGCATCCTGGCCAGCGTCGGCATCCCCAGCATGTCGGCCTGGCTGCTCGGACGCAAGGCGACCGCCGCCGCCGGCTATTACGCCGACGGCTTCGCCTTCGCGCGCAACCAGGCGATCGGCCGCAACAGCGCCAGCCGGCTGGTGCTGGACGATAACGCGGTCAGCGGCCAGCAGCAATGGCGCGTCGATCTGTGCTATCCCTCGAGCGACGACGCCTGCGACGAGGACAGCACCGGATGGTCCACCGCCAGCGCGCCGGCGGCCGGCGATCCGCGCGGCACCCTGGGCGACAAATCGATCGTGCGCAGCGCCGACGGTTTGCCGTCGTCGCGGGCGGTGTCCCTGCTGGTCGGTCCGTCCGGCGCGAATGCCGTGTATTTCACTGCACTGGGCTGGGTCGACACCCGCATCGCGCCGCAAATCTCGCGCATCACGCTGTCGCCCACGGCCGACCGCGCCGGCGCCTTCGCGCCGCTCGCGGTGTCGCTGACCCTGGCCGGCATCGCCATGCGCTGCGACCCGGCGGCGGTGGCGCCCGACCGCCGCAGGTGCCCGCGATGAAGCCGGCCCGCCTGTTCCGCACCCGCGCGCAGCAAGGCTTCGCGCTGGTCGAATCCCTGGTCGCGGTGGCACTGCTGGCCATCGGCCTGATCGGCATGCTCGGCCTGCAGGCGCGTTCGGTCGCGGCGCTGGAAGATTCGGCGATGCGTACCGAAGCGACGCTGGCCGCCGAATCGCTGCTCGGGATCATGGCCACCGACCAGGCCAACCTGGCCGCCTACGCGGTGGCCGCGGGGGCGGCGCCGAGCGCGCAATTGCGCCCCTGGCACCAGGCCACCATTGCGCGCATTCCGAGCGCGACGATCGGCGTCACGGTCACCCCCGGCGCCGCGGCCGCCGGCACCCGGGTCGATATCCGGATCGCCTGGACCCGCAAGGCCGGCACCAGCGCCAACCAGCACCGGATCACTTCCTATATTGCAGGCAGCAAGACATGACAGGCCGACTGCGTTCGCGTGAACAGGGGTTCTCGCTGGTCGAACTGATGATCAGCATCGTCATCGGCATGCTGGCGCTGGTGTTCGCGCTGCGCCTGATGAGCGGCGCCGAGCGCACCCAGCGCAATGGCATGGGCAGCTCGGACGCGATGCAGAACGGGATGCTGGCGCTGTTTTCCATGAGCGGCGACGCAGCCCAGGCCGGGTACGGCCTGAACGATCCCCTGGTCGCCGGTTGCGACACCATCTTCAGCGACGTCTCCGGCTATACACTGGCCTCGGTGACGGTTGGCGGCATCGCGGTCAAGCCGCTGGGCCCCGTCATCATCGAGAAGGAAGCCGCCGGCGCAAGCGGTGCGCCGACCACCGAGGGCGAAAATCCCGACCGGATCAGCTTCTATGCCGGCAGCTCGATCACCGGCACCGGCACCCTGCGCCTGCTGTCGAGCTATACCAGCGGCACCCGCATCGTGGTCGACCGCGTCCCCTACGGCTTCCGCCAGGGCGACGTGGTCGTGGTCGCGCCCGAGCGCCTGGGCACCAAATGCGCGCTGGCCCAGATTTCCTCGGACCCGGATGCGCTGGCTGCGCTGCCGGCCCAGCAAACGGTGGACGTGAACCAGGGCGACGATTTCCGCTACAACAGCGGCGGCCTGGGTACCGGCTTCGGCGCCGGCATCTCGCGCGTGTTCAACCTCGGTCCGGCGGCCTCGCTGTCCTTCCATACCTGGTCGGTCGCGAACGGCTTCCTGCAGCTGCGCTCGACCGACATGAAAGGCGCCGCCGCCAGCCCGGCCGCGGTGGCCGGCGACATCGTCTCGATCAAGGCGCAGTACGGTTTCGACGACCGCGCCGGCGGCAATTTCACGCCGGATGCCGGCATGCAGGTCAAGCAATGGTCGTCGACGATGATCAATGCCGACGGCGACGGCGTCACCGGCGGCGCCGGCGACTACCTGCGCATCGCCGCCGTGCGCCTGGCCGTGGTCGCGCGCAGCCGGACGCCGGAAGCGGCGGGCGCGGGCGGCACCTGCACCGCGACCACCGCGCCGCTCCAGGTGTTCGCCAGCGGCACCGCCGGGGCCGCCGCGGTCCCGGTCAAGGTCAAGCTGGCCGTCCCCGGCGACAGCGTCGACTGGCGCTGCTACCGCTACCGCGTGTTCGAGACCATCGTCCCGCTGCGTAACTTCGTGTGGAGGCCATGATGAACCAGGCGTCGTATCGCGTCCTGCGCCGTGCCCGCGAGCAGGGCATCGCCTTGCCGGTCATGCTGGTGATCCTGGCGGTGATGCTGGTCGGCGGCGTGTACCTGATGAAGTCCAGTCACTCGACCGCCCTGGCGACCGGCAACCTGGCCTATGACGCGACGCTGAACCGCGCCGCCGACCTCGGCCTGCACCAGGGTTTCCAATGGCTGAGCAGTACCGCCGCCGCCAACAAGGCCGCGCTCGAAACCGACGACACGGACGATGGCTACCATGCCTCGCTGAGCACCAAGCTGACCCCGCACGACGACGATTTCTGGGAGGGCGCCAAAACGCTGACCGACGCCGACGGCAACAGCATCCAGTACGTCGTGCATCGCCTGTGCGCACGCGACGGCCGCTTCGACACCAACAACAACCGCTGCGTGCAGACCTCCTCGGTGCGCGGCAGCCTCGGCAACGCCGTGGCGCTGGGCGAAAGCCTGGCATCGGACGCGCCCAGCTTCGACGGCGCGCCGCAACTCCACTATGTCATCGCCTCGCGCATCAACGGGCCGCGGGGCAGCAACGTGATCAACCAGATGATCGTGCTCATCGGTGCGTAAGCGCGGGCCTTCCATGAAAAAACTCTTCGCCTTCTTCCTGCTCGTCCTGCTCGGCGCCGGCGCCAGCGCGGCCCCCACCGGCATCGCCCAGCTGCCCCTGCTGAACATCACCGGCAGCGGCAACGTCAAGCCCAACTTGATGCTGTTGTACGATAACTCGAACTCGATGGCGTACACCTATACGCCGGATTACGTCAACGATACCTGCCGCAACGATGTGACGCTGAAGGCCGGCCGGACCGCCTGCTCGCAAGGCCATCCGCCTTTCAACAGCCCGGATTTCAACCGCCAGTACTACAACCCCAAGGTGCGCTACCTGCCGCCGGTCGATGCGCTCGGCAATTCGTATAATTCCATGACGCGCAGCCGGACCTCGGACTGGACCTCGGTGCCGACCGACGGCTTCGGCATCAACAACACCAATATGTCGGGCAATGCCCAGACCCGGTCCAACCTGGCCAGCGGCTATCCCGACATGGCCTGGTGCAAACCGAATTCGACCAACTGCGTGTACGGCACCGGCGCGGCCTACAACTACCCCAACGGCACCTACAAGAGCTCGAATTACACCTACGCCACCGCGCCGTTCTACTACACGATCAACGTGGCCGAGTATTGCAAGGACGCCGCACTGACCGTCTGCAAGACCGTCACGATCGGTGCGCCGGCGCCGGCGGGCTATCCCTATCCGGCCAAGGTGCGCTTCTGCACCACCACCGACCTGAATACCTGCCAGGCGAAGTACACGAGCGGCGGCTATATCTACCCACGCTTTTCGACCACCGGCAGCACCGTCACCGGCGCCTACGGTACGGTCACGATCGGCGCTTCGTCGACCACCAATGACCTGGTCATGAACAGCATTTCGGTGACGGAATCGGGACGCGCGGTGGTCGTTACCGACGGCGCGGTCACTGCGGTTGGCGGCACCACGACCCTCTCCAGGCAGGCGGCGCTGGCGAACGCGCTGGCGGCGTCGATCGTCGCCAAGACCGGCCTGACGCGCCAGTACACGGCTTGCGTGCGCACGCCGCCGGCCAACAGCAGCGTGCCGGACTGCGCCAGCTTTGGTATCAATTTGGCCGGCAATAACACGCTCGCCGTGGTACCGATCACCTGTCCGGCCGGTGCAGCCAAGGACGACCCCGATTGCGCAGTGCTGGCCGACGGCAGCCGCGATGGCTGGGCGGTGACTGCCAGCGCCCAGAGCCGCACGGTCAACGGGCGCACCGACGTCATCCCGGCCACCACCACGGCGATCGGCACCGGCGCCTCGGTGTTCGTGCGGACCGACATCGTCCCCGAGAACAACAGCTATCCGAAGGATGCGGCGCGCACCGATTGCGCCGGCACGACCTGCACCTACGACGAGGAGATGACCAATTTCGCCAACTGGTACACCTACTACAAGTCGCGCAACCAGATGATGAAGACGGCGGTCGGCCTGGCCTTCCAGTCGATCAATGACAAGTACAACGTCGGCATCGTGCCGCTGTCGAGCGCAGCAACCGAAACGTCCAGGGACTTCGTCTATCCGGCGGAATTTTCTGGCGACAACCGCAGCGCCTGGTACGGCGCCCTGTACGGCATGACCCTGAGCGGCTCGACCCCGCTGCGGCCGGCCCTGAATGCGATCGGCAAGATGTATGCGAACCTCGGCAATTTCAGGCGTGCCGTCGGCTCGGAAGTGATCAAGTTTCCGTGCCAGCAGAATTTCGCCTTCATCACCACCGACGGCTACTGGAACGGCGGGCCGGCCTCGAACGTCGCCAGCAACGACGAGTCGGAAAACCTGACGCGCTTCTGCAGCCAGCGCCTCGGCTGCGTCGATACCCGCCGGCAGAGCGCCGGCACGCTGGCCGACGTCGCGCTGCACTGGTATAACGGCGGCTCCAGCACCGGCACGGTCTCGCTGCGTCCCGACATCGACCCGATGACGAAGGACGGCGTGGTGCCGGCCGCCACCGCCGGCGACAACCAGCACCTGCACATGAACACCTACGCGCTGGGCCTGGGCGTGGATGGCGTCATGACCTTCGATCCGAAGTACGATACCGGCGCCACCGAGGGCTCGGATTTCTACAAGCTGGTCACCGGCGTCAGCACCGGCTGCCCGTGGAATGGCGGCAGGGCCTGGGTGTGGCCGGATCCGAACGTCGGCCTGGTGAGCGACAGCGCGGCGCTGCAGGAACGCGTCGACGACCTGTGGCACACCGCGATCAACGGCCGCGGCAAGTACTTCAGCGCCTCGGACCCGAACGAGGTGGTCGATGGCCTCTCGAAAGCGCTGTCGAATATCGAGGTGCACGTCGGCGCCGCCGCTGCCTCCGCGACCTCGACCCCGAACATCACGCTCGAGGACAACGACATCTTCTCCGCCACCTTCACCACCGTGAAGTGGTTCGGCGTGCTCACCGACCGCAAGCTCGATCCGGTCAGCGGCGAGGTGATCAAGTCCATCACCTGGCACTCGAGCAATACCCTCGGCACCAAGGTGGCGGCCACCACCGATTCGCGCAGGATCAAGATGCTGGACGTCGACCGCGGCGGCCTCAAGGAATTCGACTACGCCAACCTGAACGACACCGAAAAGACCTGGTTCGACAACAAGTGCGGGGCACTGGCCCAGTGCAGCAACCTGTCGCCCGCCGACCGCCTGATCGTCAACGACGGCAGCAATATCGTGGGCTGGCTGCGCGGACGCCAGCAATACGCGGACGACACCCGCCTGCGCGCCTACAGCCTGTCGAACACCAAGGACGAAGGCGTGACCCAGGTGCTGCCGATCGTCCTGGGCGACATCGCCGCGTCCAAGCCGGCCTACCAGCGCGATCCGCGCAAGAACTACACCGCCGCCGGCTACGCCGAATTCAAGGTCGCCAAGGCCGGCCGCACGCCGGCGGTGTTCGTCGCCGCCAACGACGGCATGCTGCACGCCTTCGACGCCGGCAACGGCAACGAATTGTGGGCCTACATGCCGCGCATCACGATGAAGAAGCTGCACCTGCAAGCCAGCACGACCTACAGCACCAACCACCAGTTCAGCACCGACGGCTCGCCCGAGATCTCGGACGTCAAGATCGGCACCAACTGGCGCTCCGTGCTGGTGGCCGGCCTGAATGCCGGCGGCCGCGGCTACTACGCGCTGGACGTGACCGACCCGGCCAACCCGGTCGCGCTGTGGGAATTGTGCGCCGACTCGACCATCTGCAGCGGCAACAACTACGACGCCGACCTCGGCCTGTCCTTCGGCAATCCGCAGTTCGGCACCTGGAAGGACGCGTCCGGCGCCGAGCGCTGGGTGGTGTTCCTGACTTCCGGCTACAACAATGTGCCGGGCGGCGGCTTCGGCGGCGACGGCAAGGGCTACCTCTACGTGGTGGACGTCGCCACCGGCCGGGTGCTCAGCAAGAAGAGCACGAACGTCGGCGATACCACCACGCCCTCGGGCCTGGCCAAGATCACGGCGATCACCGACAACCCGCTCACCGATCCGCTGGTGACCTATGTCTACGCCGGCGACAACCAGGGCAAGATGTGGCGCTTCGATTACACCGCGGGCGGCGATCCGACCGTGGTGCAGATGGGCGATGCCGGCACCGCGCAGCCCGTGACCAGCCGACCGGAAGTGACGATGTGCCAGGTCGAGAACACCGACACCGCCGGCGTCAGGACCGTCAGTGCGCAGAAGGTCGTCATCTTCGGCACCGGGCGCCTGCTCGACCTGCCGGACATCGCCGACACCAACACCCAGAGCGTCTACGTGCTCAAGGACAGCAACACGGGGATCCCGGCCGCCAGCTGGCGCAACCCGAGCTCGATGGTCGAGAAGACCCTGGCCCATCCCGCCAACACCCAGGTCTACACCATCAGCGGCGCCGGCGTGAACCTGGGGACGCAGGCAGGCTGGTTCTTCGACCTCGACCAGAACGCGGGCGAGCGGGTCAATCTCGATCCGAAGGTCGCGGCCGGCACGCTGACCGTGGTGTCGAACATCCCTTCGTCCTCGTCTTCGTGCAAGGTGGGCGGCAGCAGCAATGTGTACCAGCTCAACGTCTGCACGGCGGCCCCGGTGAACAGCCAGCAGGGCATCGGCGCCATCGCCGGCTCCACGCTGTCCGCGAATTCGGCGGCGGTCGGCTTCATCATCGTGCGCCTGCCCTCGGGCGCGCTGAAGATGGTCACCACCACCGCCGACGGCAACACCATCACCTCCAGCGTGGCGCGCGCCACCGACGTCGAGGCCCACCGCGCCGGCTGGCGCCGCGTGCGCGAATGAGCGGCGGCCGCCGCTAGGGCTGCGCGGCGGCGCGTTCGGCGCTGGCCAGGACCTGGGTCGACACGCTGCCGTCGGCCCTGGTCAGGCGCAGCTGCACCGGCAGCCAGTCCTGCGTCGGCGCCAGCCAGAGTTCGAGCCGGGGCTGGCCCGGCGCCGTCAGTTGCGCCAGGTGCCAGGCCGCCAGCGTGCCGATGCCGGTGTCCACGCTTTCCTCGCCCAGTAACTGGTATTCCTCGACCCGTACCGCGTCTGCACCCGCCACCGGGATCCGCACCGTGTCCGGGAACTGGCCCGGCGCCGCGCGGCCGATCGCCGCCAGCTGCACCAGCACCGAGGCGCGGTCCTGTACGCCGAGCGTGGCCGGGGTGCTGGCGCCGCTGGCCTCGAACGCGATCGTCCCGGTTCGCGTATCGAAACCGATGGCCTCTTCGCGGCCGGCGTGGGTCTCGCTGGCGCGCGCCGGCTCCATCCCGGTATCGCCGCTCAGGCCCTGGCTGGACAGCCGTCCGAGTATGCCGTCGAGTTCGAGGCGGTAGCCGCCACCGTCGCGGCGCCAGTCGAGATAGGCCGGGCCATCGCCGCCGGCGCCGTCCCGCCAGCGATAGGCCAGGCGCGCCGGTGGCGGCAGATCGGCACGGTAGGCGCCCGGGTTGGCGCTCATCAGCGGCGGCCCGGCGACTGCGGCGACGGCGGCTTGCGTGCTGCCGGCCCGGGGCGCAACGACGGAGGGTGGCTGCGGCACGGCCGCGCGTGCGCGGGGACGCACGGTGTCCTGCGGCGCGCCGGCAGCGGCGCGCGGCGGCGGGGCCGCGACTGCCGGCGAGGGCGGTGGCGCCAGGCGCAGGGCGATCGCTTCGCGCAGGACGGGCCGCGGCGGGGCGGCGGGCGTGCGGCGCGCAGCCAGTTCCAGCAGCAGCAGGTGGGCGCAGGCGGACAGCCCGCACAGCACCAGCAGGCGCCGGTGCCTGGAGAGCAGGGCGGCAATCTTCATCCCGCTAGTGTACCGTCTGGCGCCGCCGCCGCCCATCCGTCGCTCATCCGCCGCTCATCCGTCACTCAGCGGACGGCCTCGATGATGAAGCGGCAAGGAACTGAGGATTCCGCGCGACATCCGGGCGTTCGAATAGGTGCTTTCCTTGACGCAATAGGATGAGTCCGGCACAGTTTGGCCTGCGCTTTCGTCCTTGTTACCGCTCCATGCCCATCGCTCTCCAGTTGCCTTCCGATCCGCCCGCCCAGGTCCAGCCGCCTGGCATCCCGTCCTTCGACGACCAGTACGCCAAGGCGCGTGCGCTCGCCAACAATGGCCAACCCGAACTGGCGCTGGCCGCCTATTCGGCGCTGCTGACCCGTTCGCCCGGCAATGCCGACGTGCTGCTCGGCCGCGGCATCGTCTACGCGCGCCTCGGGCGCTGGAACGAAGCCGAGGCCGACCTCGGCGCGGCCGCCAGGATCTCGCCCGGCTATGCCGACGTCTGGGAGGCACTGGGGAATACCTATCGCTGGAGCGAACAGCCGGCCAAGGCGCTCGACGCCTACGAGCAACTGGTGGCGCTGCGCCCGAACGACCCGGCTGCGCTGGTGGCACGGGCCCGCGCCCATCGCGCCCTCGGCCATGCCGCGCAGGCGCGCGCCGACCTCGAACGCGCCCGCACGCTGGGCGGCGACGCCGGCGAGATCGACGGCCTGCTGCCCGACCTGCAGCCCAATGTCCGCGCGAATGCGGCGATCCCGTCCGCCGGCACGCCGGATGCGGTGAACGCGGCCGGCTATACCTGGGGCGCCGGGCTGTCCTCGAGCTGGACCGACGTCGGCAACGGCCCGCGCTGGAACGACCAGACCCTCAGCCTGCGGCGCTACATGAAGGGCGGCTCGCTGGGCTTCGAGACCCTGCGCGCGCACCGCTTCGGCCAGCACGACTACGCCTGGGCGCTCGACGGCTATGCCGGCCTCTGGGACGGCGCCTACGCCAACCTGCGTTACCAGCACTCGGCCACCAGCCGCCTGTTCCCGGCCAATAGCGGCCGTCTCGAAGTCTGGCAGGCGCTCGGCAAGGGCTGGGAAGCCTCGCTCAGCGACGACGTGCTGGGCTTCGATTCGCGCGTCAACATCTACGGCGTCAGCATCGCCAAATACAGCGGCAATTTCTACGTGCAGCTGCGCCACCAGAACATCGTCTCCGAAGGCTCGCACAGCACCGGCCAGCGCCTGCTGGCGCGCTGGTACTACGCCGGCGACGCCGACAATTACCTCGAGCTGACGGCCAACAGCGGCCGCAGCGACGATCCGCTCAGCCTGGCCGGCGGACGCGCCCGCTCGGGCGGCGGTGGGCTGGCCTGGGTTCGTTACTTCAACCCGCAGTGGGGCGGCAAGATCGGCGCGAGCTTCTCGCGTGCCGACGGCGCCGCCTCTGGCCGGGAGCGCGGGCTCTCGTTCGCGCTGTACCGCCGATGGTAGCCGTGGCAGACAAGCCGCCCGCGCCGCCTGCCAGGGAAGCGGGACCCGTACGCCGCGCGCTGGCCGCAGCCCTCGGCGACGTGCTGAGCTGCCTGCCGGCCCTGATGCTGGCCTGGCTGTGCCTGCGCGTGGCCGAGACCTGGCACGCGGCCGGCGGCGAGATCCGCGTCGCGACGATGTTCGGGCCGGCGCTGGCCAACGATTTGCTGGCACTGCTGCGCTACGGCTTCCTGTTCGTGCTGTGCGCGCCGCTGCTGGCGCTGGTGCCGGCGCGGCGCTGGCGTGTTCTTCTGCTGGGCCTGGCCTGGTCGCTGCTGCTGGCCGTCGAAGCCGGCCTGCTGCAATACCACTGGATCGCCGGGGTGCCGCTGGGCGCCGACCTGTTCGGCTATACGCGGGCCGAGCTCGCGACCACGGTCGGCGGCGGCTGGCGGGTCGATCCGCCGCTGGTCCTGGGCCTGGTGGCCGCGCTGGCGCTGCTGTGGGGCCTGCTCAAGGTCTCCATGCGCGCCTGGTGGCCGCGCGCCAGTGCGCGCCGCACCCTGGTTGCGGGTGCCGCCAGCCTGCTGGCCTTCGCCTTCCTGCCCGATCACTTCGCACCGCCGGCCGCGCAGAGCGAAGCCGGCATCGATTACCTGCGCAACAAGATGGCCTATTTTGCCGACCGCAACCTGGCCCACCTGACCGGGTCGGGTGCTGCCGATACGCAGCAGGCCGCCACCGGCGAGCTGCCCTGGTCCGGCAAGGATCCGCGCTATCCCTTCCTGCGCCCGGAGCGGACCCCGGATACGCTGGGGCCGCTGTTCGCGCGGCCGTCCGCCACCCCGCCGAACCTGGTCTTCATCATCGTCGAAGGCCTGGGCCGCAACTTTTCCGGTCCCGGCGCGCGCCTGGGCAGCTTCACGCCCTTCCTCGACGAGCTGGCCGGCCGCAGTCTCTATTTCGAGAACTTCCTGTCCGGCCAGGGCCGCACCTTCGGCGTGCTGACCACCGTGTTCGGCTCGCTGCCGTTCGGCGACAACGGCCTGGCCGCGCTGGGCGACAAGATGCCGCGCCATGCCTCGCTGCTCAGCGTCCTGAAATCGCAGGGCTATCGCCTGAATTTCTACAGCGGTTCGAATCTGGAATTCGACAACGAAGGCCTGTACCTGCGCCAGGAAGGCGTCGAACGCTTCGTCAGCGAGCGCGATTACGCGCCGCCGGCGCGTCGCAGCAACGAGTGGGGCTATGCCGATGGCGAGCTGGTCGAGATGGCGCTGCGCCGCCAGGCCGAGGACCCGCGCACGCCCACGGTCTCGATCATCCAGACCACCAGCATGCACGACCCGTTCACCTTCCCGGACAAGCCGCGCTACATGCAGAAGGTCGGACAGCGCCTGGCCCAGCTGGGCATCGCCGCGAACGCCAACCCCGGCTATGCGGCCCAGCGCGAGATCTTCGCCAGCATCCTGTACACCGACGACGCGCTGCGCCGCTACTTCGAAGGCGCCGCCAGGCTGCCGGGCTTCGACAACACCATCTTCATCATCACCGGCGACCACCGGCTGCCCGAACTGCCGATGGACACGCGCATCGAGCGCTACCACGTGCCGCTGATCGTGTATTCGCCGATGCTGAAGGCGCCGCGCGCGATCAAGGCCGTGTCCTCGCAGTTCGACATCGCGCCTTCGCTGCTGGCTTTTCTAGCGAACAACCATGGCCTGCAATCGCCGTCGGAAGTGACCTGGCTGAGCACGGGCCTGGATCTTGAGACCAGCTTTCGCAATCTGCACGTGATCCCGCTGAAGCAGACCAAGACCGAACTGAGCGACTTCGTTTCGGGTTCGGTGTACCTGGCCCAGGGCCGGCTGTACGCACTGGCCGACGGCCTGCTGACCGACCGCGCGCCGGACGGCAAGGCGCTGGCCACGGCACGCGCCCAGTTCCAGTCCTTCGTGCAGGCGAACAGCGTGGCCGCGCAGATGCCCGCGCTGGCGCCGCCGGCCAGCATCGACCAGCGCGCGCCTTACCGCGCCGAGACCCGCAAGCTGCGCAGCGTGGCGCTGGCGGCGGAGGGCGGGGTCGGCGTGTCCGGCGTGCGCCGCGCCGCGGCGCCGGGACCGGACGGCGCGACGATGGTCGAGGCGACCATGCGCAACGAGTCGACGACCGGCTCGCGCCCCTTCGTGCCGCTGCTGGTGATCAGCGATGCCGGCGGCCTGGAGATCGGCGAGAGCGCCGGCGAAGCGCAGACCCTGGCGCCCGGCGCCGCGCTGAAGGTGGCACTGCCGGCCAGGCTGGGCAAGCTGCCGCACGGGACCTATTTCGTGTCGGTGATCCCTTCGCATCCGGAGACCGGGCGCTCGATCGGCATCGGCCAGTACCACGTGGAGATGAAGCTGTGAAGCCGGCCTGGCACAGGGCCATGCGTGGCGCCGCGCTGGCCGCGCTGCTGGCCATCGGCAGCGCGCACGCCGCCGAACCGGCCGGGCCGCGCGCGATCTGGACCTGGGAAGGCGAGTCCTATGCCATGCTGGACGAAGAAGGCGCGGCGGCGCAGGGCATCGCCTTCCTGAAGGCCAAAGCGATCGGCACCATCTACCTGTATGCGGATGCGTACCGGGGCCGCAACCTGATCGCCTCCAATCCCGAGCGCTACCGCCGCCTGCTGCGCCGCATGCATGCGTCCGGGCTGAAGGTCTATGCGCTGCTCGGTTCGGGTTACCTGAACACCGAGCGCTACGTGCTGCCGCGCCACCGCGAGGAAGCCGTCGCCATGCTCAAGCGCGTGCTCGACTACAACCGGGCCGCGGCGCTTGATGAGCGCTTCGACGGCATCAACCTCGACATCGAGCCGCACATCCTGGCCGAATGGTCGACCCGCAAGATGGAACTGCTGGCGAACTTCGTCGAGATGTCGGATGCGCTGATGCAGGTGAAGAGGGCATCCGGCCAGGACCTGCCGATGGGGCCGGCGATCCCGTTCTGGCTGGACGGCATCCAGCTGGACTGGAAGGGCCAGCGCAAGCCGGTTAGCCAGCACGTGCAGGATATCTACGACTTCGTGGCCCTGATGGATTACCGCGATCATGCCGATGGCGGCGACGGCCTGGTCAGTCACGCGATGGACGAACTGGCGTATGGCGAAGCGATCGGCCGTCCGGTCATGATCGGTATCGAGACCATGCCGAACGCGCTGAAGAAAGTCTCCTTCCATCACCTGGGCGAGGCCGACCTCGAGCGTGAGCTGGCGGCGACGTCGCGCAGCGTGGGACGGATGCGCTCGTTTGGCGGGTATGTGGTGCACCACTATGCGGCTTATCGCCGCTGGCTTGGTCTCGACTGAGAGCGCTTGGTGAGACTTTTTATTGTCGCCAGCGTAACGAGCGCGTACGCTGGGGCGTTCCAGACGACTGCAAGCGGTCTGGCGTCCCCCGTGGCACGTCGCGTTTCGACTCCACATCGAACTTCGCACCGGTGACTTTCTGTGAGCTTCGACGAAGAATCGAGGCTTATACTCATCCGTTCTATCAGGGAGGGACGATGAGAACTGCTTTTCATACTTTGGTTGTTGCAATAAGCCTTCTGGCCGCAACTGTCCACCCGGCCTTTGCGCAAGGCACAGACCCGAGCCGGGG